>NZ_OMOJ01000028.1 GCF_900302505.1 Pseudoprimorskyibacter insulae
TAGGGTCAGGACTCATAGCCAATAGATGACCAGCGCGGCGAGTGCGATTGCGGAGAGGAAGACCTTGGGGCATCTGTCGTATCGTGTGGCCACACGTCGCCAATCCTTCAGCCTGCCAAACATGATCTCAATCCGGTTGCGGCGTTTGTAGCGGCGCTTGTCGTATTTTACGGCTTTCTTGCGCTGTTTCCGACCTGGGATGCAGGATCTTATCCCTTTGTCTTTCAACGCTTCTCTGAACCAGTCGGCGTCATAGCCTCGATCCCCAAGCAACCATTCGACCTTGGGCAAGCTGCTCAGCAAGGCCCGTGCCCCGATGTAGTCGCTGACCTGTCCGGCGGTGACGAACAAGTTGAGTGGCCGCCCCTGACTGTCGCAGATGGCGTGCAACTTTGTGTTCATGCCGCCTTTGGTCCGACCGATCAGGCGTCCACGCCCCCCTTTTTTACGCCCATGCTGGTCGCTGTTCGGTGGGCCTTGAGATAGGTTGCATCGATCATCACGGTCTTCTCTTCGCCGTGGTTGGCCGCCAGACCGACCATCATCTGCGCAAAGATGCCTTTATCGCTCCAGCGCTTCCAACGATTGTAGAGCGTCTTGTGAGGACCGTACTCCCTCGGCGCATCACGCCACCGTAAACCATTGCGATTGATGAAGATAATCCCACTAAGCACGCGCCGATCATCAACGCGTGGTTTGCCGTGGGACTTTGGAAAATAGGGCTTCAAACGCGCCATCTGCGCATCGCTCAACCAGAAAAGATCAGACATGTTCACCGCTCGTTTTTCGAACCGTGAATCACGCCGCTAGACGGAAATCAATGGGTCCTGACCCTAG
>NZ_OMOJ01000027.1 GCF_900302505.1 Pseudoprimorskyibacter insulae
GACACGACGCCCGAGCTGTTCCAGTTCAAAAAGCGCCGTGACCGGGGCACCAAGGTGCTGACCTATATCGCGGATATCACGGTAAACGGGCACCCCGAGGTGCAGGGCCGCCCGCGCCCGGCCGAAGATCTGAAGCCAGCGCGCATCCCCGCGCTGCGTGCCGCGCCTGCCGCTGGCACCAAGACGCTTCTGGCCGAAAAAGGCCCGCAGGCCGTGGCCGATTGGATGGCGGCGCAAAAGCAGCTGCTGATCACCGACACCACCATGCGCGACGGGCACCAGTCGCTTCTGGCGACGCGGATGCGCAGCCATGACATGATCAAAGTGGCCCCGGCCTATGCGGCCAACCTGCCGCAATTGTTCAGTGTGGAATGCTGGGGCGGCGCGACGTTTGACGTGGCCTACCGGTTCTTGCAGGAATGCCCGTGGCAGCGCCTGCGCGATCTGCGCGCCGCCATGCCCAACGTGATGACGCAAATGCTGCTGCGCGGGGCGAATGGTGTAGGCTACACCAACTACCCCGACAATGTGGTGCAGTTCTTTGTGAAGCAAGCCGCCGAAACCGGCGTCGATGTGTTTCGCGTCTTCGACTCGCTCAACTGGGTCGAAAACATGCGCGTTGCGATGGATGCCGTGCTGGACACGGGGCGCGTTCTGGAAGGCACGATCTGCTACACCGGCGATCTGCTGGACCCGGCGCGATCCAAGTATGACCTGAAGTACTACGTTGCCATGGGGCAGGAATTGAAGGCCGCGGGCTCTCATATCCTTGGGCTAAAAGACATGGCGGGCCTGCTGAAGCCGACGCAGGCGCGGATGCTGATCAAGGCCCTGAAGGAAGAGGTCGGCCTGCCGATCCACTTCCACACCCATGACACATCTGGCGCGGCGATCGCCACGATCATGGCCGCGGCTGAAGCTGGCGTTGACGCGGTGGACGCGGCGATGGACGCGCTGTCGGGCAACACCTCGCAGCCGACGCTGGGGTCCGTCGTTGAGGGGCTTCGCCACACTGAGCGGGACACCGGGCTGGATATCGGCGCGATCCGCGAGATCTCGAACTATTGGGAAGCGGTGCGCGGCCAATATGCTGCGTTCGAGTCGAGCCTTCAGGCCCCCGCGTCCGAGGTGTACCTGCACGAAATGCCCGGCGGCCAGTTCACCAACCTCAAGGCGCAGGC
>NZ_OMOJ01000026.1 GCF_900302505.1 Pseudoprimorskyibacter insulae
TGACCTGCCACTGAACTTTCATCCAGCCGCGACCGGAGTCCGGTTGGTGTTTACGCCGATCGGCGCAGGTTGAGCAATCGCCCGACGCGCGGAGCTTTCATTTCGCGCAGCGGGGCGGGCGATTGCGGTGGTCAGGGCCCGTGCGTAGTCAGCCGGGGTCTGGTAGTCCAAGGCCGAATGCGGACGCTCGGTGTTGTAGTCGGCGGCCCAGGCTGTGATCACGATACGCGCATGGGTCAGGTTTCGGAACATGGTCTCGTTGAGCAGTTCGTCGCGCATCCGCCCGTTGAAGCTTTCGACGAAACCGTTTTGCATGGGCTTGCCCGGCGCGATGTAGTGCCATTCAATCCGGTGCTCGGAACACCACCGCAGGATCGCGTTACTGGTCAGTTCCGTCCCATTATCGCTGACAATCATCCCCGGCTTTCCGCGGCGCTCGATCAGGGCCGTCAGTTCACGCGCCACTCGGCGCCCCGATATCGAGGTGTCTGGGATCGCCGCGAGGCACTCCCGGGTGACATCGTCGACTACGTTGAACACCCGGAAGCGCTGGCCATTGGCGAATTGGTCATGAACGAAATCCAGCGACCAGCGCGCATTGGGCCGGGCCTCGACCAAGATCGGGGCTCGCGTTCCGACAGCCTTACGCCGCGCCTTCCGTTTGCGCACCGTCAGACCCTCCTCGCGGTAGAGCCGATAGATCCGGTTGATACCGGAAGGCTCGCCCTCGCGGCGCAACAGCACGTAAAGGCGCCGATAGCCGAACCGCCGACGTTCGTTGGCCAGTTCGCGAAGGCGACCGCGCAGCTCCGTATCCGGGGCACGCTGAGATCGATAGCGGATCATTGTGCGGTCCGCGCCGACGATGTGGCAGGCCCGCCGTTCCGACAGGCCATGACCGGCCCGAAGATACGCGACGGCTTCACGCTTCACGGCGGGCCCTACCACTTTTTTGAAACCAGATCCTTCATCGCAGCCAGATCCAGCATCTGCTCGGCCAGAAGCCTCTTCAGTTTGGCGTTCTCATCCTCCAGCGCCTTCAGCCGTTTGGCCTCCGATACTGTCATGCCGCCGAACTTGGCCTTCCAGTTGTAGAAAGTGCCCTCCGACATGCCGTGTTTGCGACACAGGTCCCCGCACTTCGCGCCTGCTTCGTGCTCGGTCAGGATGCCGATGATCTGTTCGTCCGTGAATCTCGTTCGCTTCATTGTCCGTCCTCAAGTTGGATCGGACTCTAATCAACGGTGGAGGAAAAATCCCGTGGCAGGTCA
>NZ_OMOJ01000009.1 GCF_900302505.1 Pseudoprimorskyibacter insulae
TGGAAAATAGGGCTTCAAACGCGCCATCTGCGCATCGCTCAACCAGAAAAGATCAGACATGTTCACCGCTCGTTTTTCGAACCGTGAATCACGCCGCTAGACGGAAATCAATGGGTCCTGACCCTAGCTACGTCACGCTTTTGGATACCAGTGTCAGTCGCGCGCATCCTCTCATTCAGCCGGCGCTCAGCGTGGATGACCGACATGCCGCCAACCCGGCCTGGGGGCTGGAGGATGTGAAGGGCCATGGCACGCAGATGGGAGGACTGGCGCTCTTTGGAGACCTGACGCCGAAACTGCACCAGGCGAATCCGGTTTCTGTCGTGAACCGTCTGGAATCCGTGAAGCTGCTGCCTGATGCAGGGATGAACCCGCATCATCTCCTCGGCGCGGTTACCAGGCAGGCGATCAATACAGTAGAACAGGTCGGCCCCCGGCGCCGGACCTTCACCATGACCACGACGACGGGTGAGGACACCCCGCATGACGGCGCGCCGACGTCATGGTCGACGGAGGTCGATCAGCTCGCCGCCGGTGTTTCAGGTGAGGTGAAACAACAACGCTTGGTGCTTGTCTCCGCAGGGAATACCGACAACTTCACCTTTGGTGCCGGAAACTACCTGGACCGATGCGATCACGAAGACAACGAAATCGAGTCGCCGGCCCAGGCATGGAATGTTCTGTCTGTTGGGGCCTTTACAGAGAAGACCGTACTGCCAGACGGAGAGCCGGCCCAGGCGCTTGCACCATTCGGCGATCTATCGCCAGCTTCGAGAACTGCATCGTGGTCGTCCCATTGGCCGAACAAGCCGGACGTCGTCCTTGAGGGTGGAAACTGGGCGCTAAGTGCCATGCCACCGCCAATGCGGCATGGATGGTTATCGCTGCTTTCGACTCACCACAATTACCCAGTCCGATCCTTCACATTCACCTTCGATACCAGCGCGGCGACCGCGCTTGCCGCGAAGGATGTAACGGAACTCTGGTCGGACTATCCGACGCTTTGGCCCGAGACAGTGCGTGGTCTCTACGTGTCGTCAGCGCGGTGGACGCAGCAGATGCGTGCGCATCTGCCGGCCCAGCCAAACAAGGGTCACTTCACGCCCCTTTTTCAGCGCTATGGGTATGGTGTGCCGGACATGGCGCGTGCCCGCCGCAGCGCGTCGAACGCGCTGACCCTCATCGTGGAAGATACGATTACGCCGTACGGGATTTCAGAGAAGACCGGCGGTGATGTCCACAATGAAATGAAGCTGTTCGCCCTTCCCTGGCCCGTTGAGGCTTTGCGCGCGCTCGGCAATGCCGATGTGACCTTGCGGGTGGCACTCAGTAGCTTTATCGCTCCGAACCCGTCCGAAGCCTCGCGCGGCGTTCGGTATCGCTACGCGTCCCACAACTTACGTTTCCAACTCAATCGCGCTGGCGAGAACGAAGCCCAATTTCTGGCCCGGATCAGCAAGGCGGCCGAACAGCCCGATGGTCCTGCAAGCGACGAAGATGATCTTTGGGACTTCGGTAGCAATCGGCGCCATGTCGGGTCGCTCCATATAGATCAGCTGACATGCAGGGCTTCAGATCTGGCGCGGCGCAACTTGCTGGCTGTTCACCCAGTCACCGGTTGGTGGAAGTCGAAAAAGCTTCTCGCTGAGAGTTTGCCTTCCGTACGCTACGCACTGATTGTGGAAATCGACGCAGCAGAGTTGGACACCGAGCTCTACGCCGAGGTTCAAGTTGCTGTTGACGCATTGATTGCCGCTCAAGCAGTTGTACAAGTCTGACTTTAATCGAAACTCCGCGCGGCACTTCCGATCTAGCAGTCTCATCTACACCGGAACGCCATATGAAGTGGCAGTTCGATCGCTCTATTGAAGCAAGCACAGCAAAAGGGGAACCGTGAACCCACGGCTCCCCTTGCAGTTCAGATGTTCAAGCCTCGTACCAAGGTCACGCGACCAGCGACAGCCCCGCGCCCGCATCGTGCGACGGCTCACCGCTATCGATGAACGGGATGATCGAGAAGGTCTGACCGCCGCGCTGCTCTTCGTTCTGCACGGCGTTCACGCGCAGATCACCATCGGGCGTGTTGATCAGCAGCGAAAGGTAGTCATTGCCCGTGCGGCTGCTCTTGGCCATCCACGCCGAGCCAACGCGGATCGGCGTGCCCCGGGGCGAGCTGACCTCGATGCGGTAGTCTGGGTGGGTCTCCTCGGACTTGTAGCTGTTCTCGATCAGCATGAACTCCAGATCGAACATCATATTGGCGATGTAGCCGGTGAAGGCGTTGTCAGCGTCCATGGCGGTGAGCTCGCCCGAGATCGAGCCGGATTTCATCAGGCCGTTCGAGACCAGCGGGATGATCTCGAATTCGCCGCTCTGGGCCGCGCGCGCTTCCTTCGTCTGCACGGCATTGACGCGGAACGGGCCCAAACCGACATCGATCTGCATCGAGATGTAGGGATTGCCGCTGGTCGTGCCGGTCTCGTTCCAGGCCGTACCGATGCGCACCTTGCGGCCAGACTTGTTGACCGCCGTCACGTCGTAATCCGGGCTGCGTTCGGACATCTTGGCCCGCGCTTCCAGCTGGATGGCGATATCAAAGCGCGTCGAGTGGATCATGCCGGTGTACTCGGCGGCTGCGGTCTCGACATTGCGGGTGAGGGTTCCTGCGAACATGGGATATTTCCTTCTTGGATTGGCCGGTGCCTGACGTTCTTGCCAGCGCATCCGGGATTGCTTTCTCGACCCCTCCTGGGATCACAAATCAGAAAGCCTGCTTTCCTTTCATCCCCGCCCGTGGGTCAGGGCTGTCGTCCGAATGGGTGTGCCACCGCGCGCCCGGGTGCTGCGCCCCTCTCCTGTCCGTCTGATCTTGATTGGCGGCCCGGATTTTCCGCGGCGTCCTTCGATTGCGCGATGAAGAACTCCGCCTCTTTGCCGTTCAACCGGTGCCCGCTTCGGTCGGTCAGGCCGATGCAGCTATCATTCGGCACATAGGTGATGAGGTACTGACCGAGCCGGTCCTTGTGCACAACGTAGCCGGTATTGACCCAATGCACGGTCTAACCGGCATCGGCGGCGGCCTTGATTTCATCGAGTGTCATGCGAACCTCCAGAATAAAAATGGTAGGAAAACGCCGGAAGAAGCCCGATCTTCCAACCAGGCTTCTGTGCGGCATTCATTTGGCGAAGAGCCGGGACCTATCAGGCACCTTGCGTGGCTTGTGTCGCGCGCGCCGCCATCCAGTCCTTCAAACCAAGAACCGTTCTGCCGGCGGCGACTTCAGATGCCCAGGCGGCCCTTGGGTCGCCGCAGGGCTCATCGCCGGAATGCCGGTCGATGTGGCCATTGGCCATCCATGGCTCGGGCTGGATCCGTCGCAGCCAGTCCGCCATGCTCGGGATGCGGCCTTGGCAATCTTCACGGACATGCTGCTCACCAATCCAGCGCACGGGTATGTCCCGACCTGCGCTATTGGTCAGGGTCAGACCGAACGTACGTTCAGCCTCGAACAGGCCTTGGGCATGGTGGCGCAAGGCTCTGTGCGTGAAGAGCGCAAGGTGCTCTTTCGAGGCATCGAACCAGTCGTGCACAGCCTGATAGTCAGACGGCACCCCGCCGAATTTCCGGGCAGAGCTTTCAGCGTGATGAAGCGGATGTGCCATCTCACAGTCCCTCGTCATGGCTGTGCTCGCATTCAACGTAGCGGTCCGCATGATCGAGCGTGATGCTGTCGGCTGCGATGTCCCAGGTCAGCGTGCCATAGCCGCCTTCGTTGTTCTCGAACCCAGGATGATGGTGATAGGCGAGCGACCAGGCGAAATCGCCCACTGCGGTGACAAGCGGTTCCGGCAGTTGGACCTCCGCAGGCTGCACGGTCACATCCTCGACATTGCCGGAGTCGCCATAGCCTTCGTATTCGGCAGTGACCTCGCTGATGCCAAGCGCGCGCAATTGCGCGATCAGTTCCGCTCGGGTCGCCTTCAGCGCGGTTTCGCGCTCCGCGCGCCACTGAGCCGCCATTGCGGCATAATCGATCTGGGGATTGGTCATGGGTCTGTCCTCTTGTCTGCAATTGGGGGGCCGGGCGAGGCATTGGCCCGCGCGCGCCCGGAACGCGCAAACCGGACAAATCCCGATCCGCGACGCCCGTCCCAAAGCCCACTTTGACTTTTCAAGCGGCTTGGTCTGCCGCCTTGCTGGTTCCCTGCCCCACGATCCGTGCCAGAATGCCCAATGTATCGACCCCGTCCCCATGCGGCACGAACACCCTCAGCTGGAAGGCGATGATCTCGGTGAAACACCCCATGGCCTTGAGGCCGTCGATCATGCCCTTGTCCGCGCCGCTAAGCTCGAGACGCATCTCGCCTGCGACACGGCGACGGGTCAGGGTGAGACCCCGGCCCAGATCGACCGGCGCGGTGATGCCCAATGCGGCGGTCAGCATCTCCTGGGGCGTTTGCGGATTGGAGACGAGGAAGCGCGCACGCAACGCGGCCGCCCCTTCCTCGCTCAGCGTGCGCCCAATCATGGCGGTCGCCCCCTTGGGCGTGACCCGGTAAATGCGCTCATTGGTGGTCGGAATGTCCTTCCAGATCGGCAACAGCAGCCCGGTCAGCAGGTAGAGCTTGGTCGTGGTGGTTTTCGGCAGGGACGCAGCCTCGGCCTCCCAAAGCCGTACGAACTCAGGCTTGCCGATCTCTTCCCAGGCCGAGAACTCGAACCGCGTTTCCTCGAGATAGCTCGACCCGTTGGGCCGCACGGCCTTGCGCATCAGCGTGACGATATCCTCGTCATACATCTGCATGGGCCGCGCCGAGATGAGCGCCGCGCGACCGGAGGCGCGATTGACCATCGGCAGCTTGTCGGGATTGCGCGAGAGGGCGTCATCTGCCGACAGCACGTGGACCGGGTCCGTCACCTCAAGTCCGATGATCCGCGTGACCGCGCCGGATTTCGGGCAGGTCCAGAGATCCTCGGTGGAGACCTGTTCGATTTTTTCACCACGCAGGGTTTCCACGCCGAGATCCAGCGTGCCAGCCGCGCGCGCCCGTTCGGTCTGATCGGATATTCTCGCCATGAACTCCGCAAAAAGCGCGTTCTGCATGTGGATGGGGAGGGCAAGCACCCGGTTGAGAAACCGCTGGATCGGTGGAAGCTCCTCAAGGAGCACCCCGTCCTTGTCGATCAGCCGCAGGGCCGTCCAGTCGGTGAAGCTCTCGTAGCTCATCGCCTCAGCGCGCCCGGCGGCAAGATCGGCGAAATACCCACGCAGCGCCGCCCGCGCGATCGGGCTTTCGAGATTGTCCTCCTCCCGGAACATGCCTTGCGAGCCGGTCTCGCGCTGACCCTTGGTCAGGGCCCCAAGCTGATCGAGGCGTTTCGCGATCGTCGAGGTGAAGCGCTTCTCGCCATGCACATCCGAGGTGCAGACCCGGAAAAAGGGCGCGCTGACCTGCGCCGAGCGATGCGTGCGCCCCAGCCCCTGGATGGCCGCGTCCGCGCGCCAGCCGGGCTCCAGTAGATAGTGCCGCCGCCGTTTCTGGTTCTTCGCCGTTTGCGCCGCATGATAGGACCGGCCCGTGCCACCTGCATCGGAAAAGATCAGTATATCTTTCTCGCCGTCCATGAAGGCTTGGGTCTCGGAGGAATTGCTGCTGGCACTGCGTTTCTCGATGAAGAGATGACCATCCGCGGCCTTGAGGGGCCGGATGGACCGCCCCGTGACTTCCGCCACGGCCTCGTCGCCAAAGGCCCAGAGGATCTGATCGAGCGCCGAAGGGATCGGGGCGAGCGTCATCAACTCCATCATGGCCGCGTCACGTAAAGCGAGCGCTTCGCGCGAGACGACCAGCGCGCCGGCCTCATCCCGCAAAGGTTCCGCCACCATATTGCCGTCGATTTCCACGAGCTTTTGCGCGTGGATCGGGAAGGCCTGTTCGAGGTAGCCCAGAACATAGTCGCGCGGCGTCAGGGCACCCTCGACGAGCTCGTCGTCGGGGTCCATCGTTTCAAGCCGGCGTTTCAGCAGGCTCTCGCCTGTCGAAACCACCTGGATGACGCACGCGTGGCCCGTTGCCAGATCGTCCTCGATGGCGCGGATGATGGTCGGTGCCTTCATGCCCATCAGCAGATGATTGAAGAAGCGCTGCTTCGTGCTCTCAAAACGGGACTTGGCCGAGGCACGTGCGGCGGAGGCGTTGGTCTCCCCCGAGGCATCGTTGACACCGGTCGCCGTCAGTGCCGCCTCGAGATTGTGGTGGATCGTCCGAAACGCGCACGCATAGGCGTCGTAGATCTCGATCTGGGCCGGGGTGAGCGCATGTTCCAGCACGTCATACTCGATCCCATCGAAGCTGAGAGCGCGGGCAGTATAGAGGCCGAGCGTCTTGAGATCGCGCGCGACCACCTCCATGGCGGCGACACCGCCTGCTTCCATCGCCGAGACGAAACTCTCGCGGCTTGGGAAGGGGTATTCGGGGCCTTGCCCCCAGAGACCGAGACGCGCCGCATAGGCCAGGTTGTGCACACTCGTGGCGCCCGTGGCCGAGATGTAAAAGACGCGGGCGCGTGGTGCTGCCAGTTGCAGCCGGAGGCCTGCAAGGCCTTGCTGGGAGGGTTTGACCCCCCTGCCCTGCTCGGACCCCGCCGCATTCTGCATGGCATGGGCCTCATCGAATGCCAGCACGCCTTCAAAGTCTTCGCCCATCCAGTCGAGGATCTGGCTCAGCCGCGTGGTGCCGCATTTGCCCGCCGAGCGCAGCGTGGCGTAGGTGACAAAAAGGATACCGTCGCCCATCGGGATCGGCTGGTCCGGTTTCCATTTGGAGAGCGGCTGGATGTCGGCGGGCGAGCCGCCGAGATCGGTCCAGTCGCGGACCGCGTCCTCGATGAGCGTGGCGGATTTGGAGACCCAGATCGCCTTGCGGCACCCGGCCAGCCAGTTCACAAGGATCAGCCCCGCACATTCGCGACCCTTGCCGCAGCCGGTGCCGTCACCGAGGAAGTAGCCGAGGCGATAAGTATTGGCGTCCGGGTCATCATCGGCACGGGTGAGCTTGGTCTGGTCGTCGTCGATGGTGAACCGCCCCGGCAGGTCACGCCCATGGGCATCATGGGCCATGATGATAGTCTCGAGCTGAGCCTCGGAGAGATGCCCATCCTCGATCAGCCTGGCAGGCAGGCGCAATTCCGCACTGGCCGCGCCAGAGGGCACGGGCGGCGCCACAGAAGCCATGGCGATGCTTTCGACCAGCGGCGTGGGATGTTCCTGCGCGCCTGCGATGTCGATCCGCTGCGGACGGTAGCGCGCATAAATATCCGAGACGGGAGTGTTGTCGCGCGGAGCATCAAGGCTTGTGAAAGTGAGCGGTATGGCGGCGTTGGTCTGAGCGTTGGACGCCGCAACTCTGGCAACTGGGCGCTTGCGCGTGACAGGTACTGGACCGACCGATCGCGCATGAGGGTTTTTCGTCGCCTGTTGTACGGGGCGCGCCTCGGGCCGGGTTGCGGCCACGGCGTCGACAAAAGGAAGGGCTTCATCCAAGTCCCTGACGCTGGCGCGGATCATCTCGCCATCCTCCTGCACCTTGTCGAAGACCATCAGCCGGGTTTCCACAGAGGTGCCAAGCTTACGGTAGACCTGCCCAGGCATCGTCAACGCCAAGCGCGGCGTCAGGAGACCGCAGGTGCGGGACCAATGCGCGGCATCGCGCTCAGACGTGAATCCCGGCGGCATGATCGCCACCAGCCGCCCGCCATGCGCGAGACGCTTTGCAGCCGCAATGAGATGTTTGGCGGCGATGTGCTTGTCGCGGGAGCGATCGACCGAGGAGGCGAACGGCGGGTTCATCACCACGATGTCGGGTAGAACCGGCGTCTGCAGCAGATCGTCGATATGCTCGCCGTCATGGCCCGTCGCCTCGCCGCCGAAGACCGCGCGCAATAGGCTATGGCGAAAGGGGTCGATTTCATTGAGAGAAAGCGTGGCACCGGCCCGGGCAGCAAAACCGGCCAAAGCACCGGTGCCAGCCGAGGGCTCCAGCACGGTCTCGCCCTTGCGAATGGCTGCCGCCCGCACGGCCAAGGCGGCAAATGGCAGTGGCGTGGAAAACTGCTGCAACCGGATCTGCTGCTCGGAGCGGCGGGTTTCCGTCAGCAGCCGTGAGGCAAGCAGTTTTGCGGCGAAGTAATCATCCTCACTGTTGTCGCCACGTAGCAGCGCCTGCACAGCCGCCGCCTGCATCAGGTCATAGGCCTTCCGCCAGTCCCAGGCGCCCCCGGCATCACTGCCAAGAAAGGTCTCTCGCATGATGCGTGCGAGCGCTGAGCTGCGCAGGGGTTGGTGGTCGATCTCCGTGCCGATCTGCTCGAGGGCAGAGACGAAGTTAGCTTTGGATTCAATAGGATCGGGGAGCGTTGAGCAGGGCTTGGACATGGGGAATTCCTTTGGATCAGGGTCTGAGTTCCAAAGGAGAAAAAGCCCGCTCTACACTTTGAAGGCGTAGAGCGGGCAATTTCTTAGCGGGGGGCCTGCACCCCCATCATGGCCACTGCTGCGCAGCATGAAGAACGCGTAAAATGGTCACCATCTCAAGGCTTTCAGCATAAACCACGATGTAGTTCGGCCGAATAACCATCTCCCTAGTCCCGTCCACACGGCCCGCGCGGTACATCTGAGGGCGTTCTGGAAGGAGGGACGTCTTGTGTTCAATCTCGTCTTTGAGAACTTGGGCGGCATCCGGGTTGTCGTCAGAGATGTAGTCAATGATTGCCAGCAAGTCGGCGATGGCCGTCGCTTTCCATTCAAGATTTGGCAAGGCGCTTCCCGTCAATCAATGCCTGAGCGTCTTGCATCGCCTTGGCATGGGGCGTTGTGGGCCTTGGATCGTCTAGCGCTTCCTGTACCTTCGCCCGGAACCAGGCGTCATAGGCATCCGGATCAGCGGTCAATCCGGCAGGCAAGCCGCCTTCTGCGGCCACGCGGGTCAGAAGAATACGCACCGCGTCGGAGAGCGTCAGACCGACGCCCGCAAGTGCGTCCGAAGCCTGTGCTTTCAGCTGATCGTCAACACGGACATGAAGCATGGATGTTTGGGCAGGCATGGATGGTCCTCCAGTTGATGGGAGCGATGTATCTCATTTGAGATACGATTTCAAGGCGGCAGTATGTGTGCACGTGGTCCCGTGGTGTTGTCTCCGCGGGAAACTCAGCCACCCTGCCCCGCGAGATACTCCGCCAGCACCGGGCTGGCAGCACCTTTCGCGGAGCTGAGCAGCTCAGAACCCGCAAGCGTGGCCTTCGAGAGGCGTACGAGCCCGCCGGTTTCCTCGATCCGGTAGCAGCGGCGTTTTTGCCGCCCCCGCTTGTAGTGGGTCGCGGTGACGATCTGGCATGTACTGCCATCGGTGAGCGTCACAGGGGTGGCGAGCCTGATCTTGTCGCCTTCCTCGTAGTTCGGGATCGAAGCCCATTCCCGGCAGCGCTGGCGCCAGTCCCGGGCGTAGCTGTCCGGGTCTTTCAGGTCGGAGAGAAGTTCGATCAGCGCAAGGGGCGCGCGCGACGCGTTCGGGCCAGCGCTTTCCTCCATATCCTTGTAGCCCCAACACCCATCGTCGTAGGCGGTGAGGAAGACGGCGGCGAAAGTGATCGAGCCGTCAGGATCGGTGACATAGGTCGCGTCCTCGACAGGGGTGCCATCACGATTGGTAACCCTAGCCGCCGCATACCAGGTTGAGCCGACCTTGCAGGCTTTCACCAGTTCGGTTTTGCGCGTGTCGCCCTCAAAGGTGCAAAGCCGGGTGATCTCTGCTTTCTCATCCGCGTAGGATTTGACGCGGCCGTCGGTGTAGAAGAGCCAACCCATTACGCCGCCCTCCGGTCATCGATTTCCATCAGCGTATCGAGCGGCACGCGGTAGGGCTGCATGGCGTCGAAATCCTCGCAATTGCCGCAGTTCTGAACGATCGCGAAGGTGTCGCAGGCATCCTTGAGGATGACCCGGAAGGTACCGCCAAGACCTGAAGGCACCTCGTAGGTCCCGCCGATCAGATAGTCCGAGGCCCGGCGCACGAAGACGCGGATGCTGTGGCCATCGGTGGCGAGCCGGATCGCCCCCTGCCCCCGATCGATGAGCGCCTGCACATCGTCAAGGATGTCCGTGTAGAACTGGCCGGTCAGATCGCGAAACGCCATGCGGCGCTGCGCCATCCAGTCGGCATCCCGAAACGGGTGCATGCCTTGGGCGAAGGCGAAGGACGGATCGGCCTGCTCGGTCGTGACGATGCGGGTGGTTGTGCCGTCGATGCCGTTCGAGCGCAGATGCACGCCATTGCCGACGATGAGGATCAGGGCCGGCCTGTCCACGGGCCCGTTCCAGTTGGGCAGGAAGGTTTTGCAGGCGCGCGCATGGGCGATCTGCGCCGCAACAGCGGAGGCAGAGAACTTGAGAATAGCCATGGGGATGTCTTTCGGTTGGGTATGAGAAGATCGACCCGCGCAGGCGTCATGGCTCGCGCGGGTCGCGTGAGGACTCAGGCCGCTTGCGCGATCTCGCTGTCAGGCTCGGGCGATTGCGAGGCATGCTCCGCCTCATCACAGGCGACGCCGGCGGTCTGCATCATGGGCGGGCACCAGGCGGCCACAGCAGCGCGCTGCGCGTCCGTGAGCGTCGCGAAAGGCTCGGCGAAGAGCTTGTCGCAGAAGGCGACGATCTCTTTCTTGCTCGACGAGGCCAGCGTCACCGCCTCCTGGGCCAGACCCAGATCTTCGCCGAGGATCTTCAGGAGCCAGGCCTTCTTGAAGCGGTTGAAGAGCGCCGCATTTGGCGTCCAGTGGGCGCGGATGTCGGGCATGATCTCGATCTCGAAGTCATGCATCAGGCTGTCGCGCTGGCGGTCCCGTGCGAAGCAGGACTGCGTCGTGCTGGCGGTCGCATAGGCCACGAGCTTGGCCTTCTCGCCGGCCTCCAGCGCGCGAAACGCCGCGAACTGATCGGCGGGCGAACGGTTGTCATCGAGCCAGGAGAGGTCCAGCGCATCATGCGCCGCCGCCACCTGCTCAAGCGAGGTCTCGTCGATCTCGTCCATTTTGGCATGGCTGCGGTATTCCTTGCGGGCATCGATCTTGATCGCCTGCGTGACGCTCATGCCGCTGGCCAGAACATCACTGACCAGCTTGAAGAGCGTCAGATCGAGCGTGGCCTCGGGATGCAGCGCCATCGCGGCGCCGAGGGCCATGGCCCGCTCCGTCTTGAGGTCCTCTGCCAACGAGGCCGGGTAGCTGATTTCACCAGCGTCGGGGGCCTCCTCTCCGGTGGTGTTGGTCGACGAACCGCGCGCGCCCTCCTCTTTCACGGTGTCCTCGGGGCGCACGAGGCCGATATGGAGCGTAATCTTTCCACCCTGCCACGACGCGATCACCCCGGACCGCGCGAGGTCCTCGGCGCTATAGGCCTCCTGCAGATCGCGCGCTTCGTCTTCCAGAGCGTCCACGCGCTCGTAAAGGGCATTGTTGGCATCGTCTTCGAGCCCCTCATCCTCCATCTCGAGCTGCAGTTTCTCAAGCTCGGCGGTGATCTCATCGATGCGCTTCTGGCTCGCCTCATCCGGCTCGATCGGGCTGGGATAGACTCGGCCATAGTCGGCCATGGTCGCGTAATCGTAGCCGACCACCGAATCGGCCCAAGCAAAGCCCAGCTTTATGCGGGCCTCCTCGGCGGCGGCCGCGAGCTTCTCGAGCAGGATGGTTTCGACCAGCGCAGCGTCTTCCAGCACCGAATGCTCTTCCAGGAGATCGGCCGCGATCGCTCCGCCGCGGGCCTCGTATTCCTCGCGCACGAAGGTACCGATGTCGTCGCTGACCTGCACCCCGCGCGATTTGAGCGCCTGACGGACGGTGTAGGCCTGCAAGTAGCTGTCTTCCTTGGTGAGCGCCTCGAAGACCTCGCGCTGCACTTCCTGGCTCGGATGCTCAGCAAAGGCCTTCATCGTGTCGAGTGTGATTGTCTTCGCGCGAGCCGCCGCGCGAATGTCGGGATGAATGAGACCGTAGCGCAGGCGGCCTTTCACGGCAGCGACTGTGGTGCCGAAGGTCCTGGCGATGGTCTCGGGGGTCTGGCCATCGACCTCCATCATCCGCGCGAAGGCCTCGAACTCGTCAATCGCGTTCATCGGGGCTTGCGTGATGTTCTCTGCGAGCGACAAGGCCGTGGTGACGTCGCAGTCGTCCCGGACGAGACGGCAGTCCACCTTGGTTTTCGCCGTGAACCCCTTGACGGCCTTGTCCGCGACCAGCTCTTTCAGCGCGGCATGGCGCCGGCCACCGGCAAGCACGGCATATTTGCCGTCGAGCTTCTGGACAAGGAGCGGCTGGAGCAGGCCCAGTACGGCGATGCTGGCCTTCAGATGGGCGATGTTCTCGGGGTCGTAGGTTTCCGGGGAGTTGCTACGCACATTGGCTGGATGGGCAGTCAGATCGCCGATGGCGACGGAGACGGGTTTGAAGCTTGCGGTCATGGGATGTCCTTTTCGATGGGTATGGTGAGATCCGCGCGTTCACGCACGTGACCAATCCCCGGCTTCGGGGATCAAAAGGACAAAAGGTCCACTCTTCCTTTGAGGGGTCGGTGGGCCTTCATTGCCTGAGATGTCGGGGAGGAGTCCCCTGCCCTTCTACCAGTCGCGCGCCAGCATGATGGTCAGCACGCGCGTGGTGGTCGTGGGGTTGTCCGGGGTCTCGGCTCCGTAGCGAAAGTCGGAATCCGCTTCATACAGATCGATTTTCCAGAACACGGTCTCGCCGCGGACCGTGACCGACCCGAAATCATGCCATCCCTCCGGGTCGTTCTCGGGCTCGAACACATCAAACTCCCCGGTCGCCTTCACCGCCTCGGCCATGAAGCCGTCACCAGCCTCCATGAGCGAACGGGTAACATGCATCCGGCCTTGGATGGGCTGCGCGGGCGGCACTCCAAGGCACGCGAGTTTGCGGAACGCGTCGTTCTGCGCCGCGATCACGGTCGGATCCGGACGGTCTGACTGGGGTTGAACGGTCATGGACATGGGTCTTTCCTTTGAGAAGTTGAAACACCCTTCCCAAAGCCTGCTTTTTCTTTTCCGCGGGGCGGAGGAACCGAAGCAGAAGGTGCCCTACCCGAACAGCCCCTTGGGTCTGTAATTCGGGTTGGGGATGGTTTCGATCCAGCCGCCCTGGTCCTTGATGCTCTCAAGTGCCGCCGAGAGCGGATAAGCGCCCTCAGACGCGCTCCACCAATAGGCACCGCGTTTGAAGGTGATGATCTTGCCGCCGCCGTCTTCGAAGCAGGCCACCCGCAGCGTCTTGGGTTCCTTGCGTGACATGCGAGTCTCCGTTCTCCGTGTGGTCAGGCGGCCTCGGCACTGCGCCCTGCCCTGCCCGTCTCCGATCTGGCGATCAGATAGTCGCAGGCGCGCTGCGCATCCGCGGCGTGCTTGAAGATCGCACCCTTGTCCGACCGAAGGACCCGTAACCAGTTGTGGAGATAGGCGGCATTCATCTCGAGCGTATGGGCCGTGAAGCCGAGCGTCTGACCCAGGAAAACCGAGGTCAATTCCGCGACGATCTCCTCGCGCGCATAGGAGGTGTTGCCGAACTTCGAGAACCCGAAATCACGGTTCAGTCGATGGGGGGCTTTCGTGGCATGGGCCAGCTCATGCGCCCAGACCCCGTAGAAGTTCCGCGGGTTTTCGAACCGCGCGATCGACGGCATGAAGACCTTGTCCACGGGCGGCAAATAGTAGGCTTCTGTTCCCGTGAAAACGGTCGTGATGTCGATAGCATCGAAAAACGCCTGCATGTGCGGGATGGGCTCGGACGGCGGATGCTCGGGCACGGGCTCCGGGTCGGGGAAGAAGCTGTCGGGCAAGCCATCGATCTGGCAGGCGTTGAACACGCGGTAGGATTTCTGGAAGCGGAATACGCGGGCCTCCTCGGAGCGATCATCCCTCTCCCCGTGGTCATCCTCGCCGCCGGCGTCCCTCCGGCTTTGACCGTAGTAAACGACGACAGAGGACTTCTCGCCCTTGCGGACCTTCGCATCCAACGCATTGGCTTGCGGCAGCGTCATCCAGAAGGGCGAGCTGTGCCCCGCCATCACGGTGCGCATGGTTAGCAGGAAGTTGTTGACCCCCTGGTAGGGCTCACCGCCCACGCGCAGGGGGCGCGAGCTGCCGCCTGCGGTCCAGGGCTTGCGCCACGGCAGGACACCGCGCTCGATGATGCGGATGATTTCGTTCGTGATGACCTCGGAGGCATCGAATTTGGGCGTGCGGGATCGGGCCATGGCTGGCGTCCTTTCGTGTGTTGGTGAGAGAATTTAGGGGTCAGGTTGACTGGCGGGGGCGCGGATCGTTGACCATCCTCGCGCCGAGCCGCTCGACCATGTCGATGTAGGTGGTCAGCGAGACAGACTGGCCGGCACCTGAATGGTCAGCGTCAACCGATCTGCCTCGTGTCACACGGGGCAGGTTCGCGAAGCCGATGCCATCGGTGACGGGTCGGATATCGATGAACGGCGTCCCTCGCGCGACCGCAAGAGAGGCCACGGGAAAGCGCTCGATTGGCGCGTGGGTGGATACGGTGGCGCAGCCGAGATGGAGGAACGTTCCACCCGCCCCGCAGATCACATGGGCATTCGGCAGCGTCGCCGCCTGCCTGAGATAGCCGAGATCACGCAGGACGGTCTGGCGTTCGAGCCGCTGTGCCAGCGCCGTCTGGCCAGTTCGGCGCAGCTCTCTATGTCGCCACCAGGAGGCCGCGGTTGCGCGGAGCACGCGCAAGACACCTGTTTGCATGGAAATGCCCTTCATCCGGAACGGCAGACCGGAACCCGGCCCGGACCCATCTGAGGGACCCCAAAGGCCCTCATCCGTCAGTCACAAAACCCGAAGAACACTTTCACTTTTCGTGGACCAAACCCATGAAACACCCAACCGCCACCGAACTGTACTGGTACGACGGGATCAGAACTTCCACAGGGCCCATCGGCTAGACCTGTGGCGGCTCCTTCTTCACGAGATAGCCCAAACCGCTCAATCGGCCCGCAACTGCCAACTTCTTTATAAAGCGTGCTGATGCTTTGGCTTCCCGCCGATGTAGCGGATCGGCACCCTGGAAAGGGAAACCATGTCGATGATGGCTGTTATGGGCATAATTTCCCATCGCGAACACTAAAACACAATAACCCATTGTTATTAAATCGCTTTCATCCACCGGATGGATCAGATCATTCCGCAACCAACATCAAAGCACTCTTTTGAAGAGTTCGGGTGTCATGAAATCAAGAGATTAAGTTGCACCCGCTGTTCTGCGATGTCCTCGCCGTCCACTACGACCAAATCAGTGGAACGCGGGACCGCTGGCAACCAGCTGCTGCGCTTGAGGAACCGATTGCCTCGCTGGCCATGTCGCCATTATCGAAGTGACTGAGAAGTTACCGGCTCCCCGCGTGCGGGAATTCGAGGATCGAGCCCTTGGTCAAACGGTTTTGGCAACCATCGATCGTCTGCTCCTTGTGCGCTGCGGCCCGTAGCCACGATATCATGCAACAGACATCCACAACCTACCTCTCAGGCATTAGCACCGATGAAGGCCAAGGGAATATCCGAGGCCAGGACCCAAATCGCCGTCAGCAGGCGCCGGATAGCGTAGAACCAATTGTTCAGGGTATTCATCTTCAGATCTCAGACATCGAAAAGGGCAGGGGCCGCGGAGGCGCGCAACTGCTAGGTTGGCTACAGCGCAACGCTCTGTATGTTCTTCACTAGCCGCCTTTGCGCTACTAGCAGCGATGGTCACCAGCTGAGGTTTTACCATGATGATCGGGATGCCCTCGTCATCAGATCTTCGCCGCGACGAAGGCGAAAGCCACTTTCACGATCTCAAATACCGCCACACCTCAACCCCCTAACTTTTCTCTCTCGAACACCGTTTGTGTGCCGAGAGCCTGCTTAACAGCTGTTAAGTTATGCCATGCCCGCCGCACGAGATCGGAGTTTAACAGCTGTTAAGCCGCGTTCCGCCGGCCAATCAATGCCATGACCATTGGGCCACAGGAAAACTCGCCTGCCGCAGCTTTGGCAGTCAGAGCTCGCAAGTATCCACCAGGCGATCTTATGTCGGCGAAGCGTTCCAGCATGGCAGCAACGACGATCGACGCTTGCTCCGGACCCATGAACCGCTGTGCTTCTTCCCATGCAGACGCACTGATGCCCATGGCTGGCCGCACATGGCACGCCGCATCGAAGAGCTGATGCCAATGCCGGATCTCACCTTGGTAGAAGGTCTTGAGCGAGGGACATGCCGCGATCACTAGGTGCAGCGGGATCTTTGGCAGGTGTCTTGTGTCCTGTTCATCAACGTCAGCCACCGGCTCATTCGTGTCCACATCTGGCACACCCGCCGCCGCCCCGCTTTTTTCTAAAGCAGGTTCAGGATCTATAGATTCTTTATTTGAATTATGATGGTGACGCTCAGATTGGGCATCATTGGTGTTCATTTCTTCTGTTTCAGGGCCATCAATGATGTTGCGTGCCTGGTCAAGGAGAGCTTCAAGGTCGGCTCGATAGGCCGCGAGGTCCTCAACTGAAAGCTTGCGGCGAAGCGCGCGGGCTGTGAGGGCAGCCCTGTCGCGAAGCTGATCCCAGAAGCCTAGGCCTGGCTGCATCTCGTCTCCGAACTCGGCGAGGGCCGCGAGATCGCGGCGCATGAGGCTTACGACCTCTCTCAGGCGCCTGACGCGCTCCTCAGCCTCACGTACGGCCTCTGCGGCCCGTGCTATCTCCTCGGACTGACAGTAGAGCGGGGAAAGATCGAAGCCAAAGGCAACGCGGTCTTCGCCGTGCTTACGGACGTAGCGCTTCCCATTGGGGCTATCGCGCCGCTGGAGCAAGCCAGCCTCGACAAGACGCGCGAGGTGACGACGCATCGTGGAGCAGGGCATACCATTCAGGCGCTCACAGATCGCCTTGTTCGAGGGGAAGACGACCATCTCGGCGTTCCCGCCAAGCGCATCGTCCGGAAAGAAGCTGAGGAGCCCCTGCAAAACCGTCAGATCACGTTCCGAGACCCCAAAGGCCGCTTGCGCCTTGGAGAGCTCGCGCAGGAGTTCCCACTTGTTAACGGGTCTGGCTGGAACAGATGCCTCGGGTCGCTCAATGACGCGCAAATGGGCGTGCGAAATTGGCCGCATAAACGGCGAGATTGGTGTGTACTCCATGAAAATGTCCACGAAGACAAAAATTCTAGGGCCCGCGAATCGCTTTGCGCTTGCGGGGTAGGGGCCAGAACGCTACATTCAGAAGTGCGAAAACTGAGATTTTGTAGCGGGCTGATCCCGGTGCGAAACCTTACAAAGGTCTCGTGAAGCTAGCTTCTCGGGGCCTTTTTCTTTTTGCCTGTATCGTGCCTCCTTCTTGTTGGTTGCTCTTCCTCAGTCTCCTGAACGCTTCCAGCGCTCATGAAGCTCGGTAATCAGCTTTGGGGCGTTGCCCTCCAACCAGCTGATAAAATCAGGTTCATCCGTAGTTAGATCAAGTTTGAGCTGCTTGCCTTGGCGGCTGGTCTTGACCGTCGCAGCTCCAACACCGGGGATCGCCAAAGCAGGCACACCCTTTCTAGACGGGCTTGCTTTCTTTTCTGCGCTCTTCGCAGCTGCCAGAACTGCGAGAAACGCACGCTCAGAAACCTCATCGACCGAGCCGGAACTTCCGGACTTGGCTGCATGAGCTATGGCTAGCAGTTGGTCCCGATTACCGTCGTAGGCACCCAAAGCCTTTTTGAGCTCTTCCCATCTCGGGCGACCAATCCCAGGAGCTGCACCAATTGCCTGGATGAGATCCTCGCCGACCGTCCGAACGACACTCAAGAGCTGTGAAACCCCAGCTTCGTGGAGGTTAAGGACTTCGGCGACACCACGATTGGTGCGCTCAGCCCCTTCCAAATGGTCGCCGTCTAGAAGCGCCGTCGCTACTAGCGCACGTTCAATAAAGCTCAGATCACGACGCTCTTGGTTCTCGAGAAGCTGATCTCGAAGCGCTTGATCACCTTCAACCTCTGTGACGATGGCTCGAACTTTGATACCGAGTTCGCGACATGCTTCCAAGCGTCTGCGGCCATAGATCAGGTTGTAGCGATCGCCTTCCAGTGGGCGGACCAAGACAGGCACACGCTGACCGTTCTTGGAAATAGAGTTCTTCAGGCCCTCAACTTCAATCTGAAGCCTGTCATCCAACCGTCCTTCGGTAACAATCTGCGCCGGATCGATCTCAAAAACACCGCCACGCAGTCGGCGCCCTTCAAGAGCGTCAGGAGCGTTGCGAAGGGTCTGCAGCGGCAGGCCAAGTTTAGGCTTTCTTGCCATTCCGCCCCCATGTGTTCTGGATGATTTCAGCGATCTCATCGTTCACTGCGTTCATAGACTCGATCGCACGATCAAACGTCTGACGCGTGAAGTCCTTCTTGTCAGCTTCGTATAGCGTTTGCTTGGTCAAGCCGGCATCAGAAATTGCGGTCGACTCAACCATGTGATTGGTCAGGACCGACCTCCCAAAGAGCCCGCGAATGAAGGCGATGACTTCGGTCTGTGGTGCGTCGCCGACTTTGTATCGCGTTGGCAAGAAGCGAAGCCAATCGAAGCGCAGATTTGCGCCTGCATCCCTGATTACTCCAAGGAGATCCGCAGTCATTCGCAGGAATTGGGACATCGACATAAGGTCAAGCATCTGCGGGTGAACCGTCACGAGCACACCAGAGGACGCGGAAAGTGCTGACATCGTCAAGAAACCAAGTTGCGGCGGACAGTCGATCACAACAACGTCGTAGTTCGCTTCAACACTATCGAGTGCGTCATGAACTCTCGCGAAGAACGCCTTCGCTCCGCCTCGCTGGATCGCAGCAGGCGTCTCGTGCTCGAACTCCATGAGTTCAAGGTTGCCCGGGATAAGATCAAGGCCGCGGATGTAGGTCTTGCGGATCACTTCGGCGATCGGAACCGGATCGTCATAGCGAACGGCATCATAGAGGGTTCCGCCCTCCATGAGGTCGAGTTCTGGCTGGATTCCGTGAAGAGCCGAAAGAGATGCTTGGGGGTCGAGATCGATCGCAAGAACCCTGTACCCCTTGAGCGCCAAGCGCTGAGCGAGGTGAGCAGACGTCGTCGTTTTGCCGGACCCGCCCTTGAAGTTCACCACTGAAATGACTTGAAGCTCGTCACCGTCGCGACGTCCAGGCACGTAAGTTCCAGACTTTTTTGCGTTTCCTTCAAGCGTCTGCCGGATTTCCCAGATATCGTCGAGCGTATAGCGGCGATGACTTCCAGCCGTCGTCTCGACGTCAACGATCTTTCCTTCTCGATGAAGCTTCCGAAGATAGGTATGGTCGACGCCAAGGAGCTCAGCAGCTTCGCCGCTGGTCAGAGTGCGCATCACCTTCTTTGCATCTGGTGGGAAGTGTGCAGCGCGCTGAGCATGCAGGTTCGACGCGAGAAGTTCCGCGTAGTGCCCGATGGCGATATCTAGATCCTGTTCTGCTTCGCTCATGTTTGCCCCGATCCGTGGGCGCGTTTTTTATGTGACCGCGCGTTATTTTTCGAGACTATTGCCCGAGCAGCCAGATTCGTGCAAGCACTTTCTAGATTTAGTGGCAATCCGTTAGGCCAACACAAGTGTCGTGTTCAGAGGAGCCCCAACTTTTCCGCACGCTCAAGCAGCATTTTGACCGAAGACGGCTGCCAGCCAGTGCGGCCTCGAGGGGTGCGCTCACGCATGGCTTCCAACCGGTCGCAGATCGCTTGTAGCGTGATATCCGGGTCCGACCCTTTGATGGCCGCCACGATGGCCGGCAGGCGGTCATCGGTTTCGCGGCGTCCGGCGCGGCCAAGCACCTCGGCAGGAAGGAACCCGTCGCGCACATATGCCTTCACAGCGCGGAGCAGTCGGCTTTGTGTCCAATGGCGATCTGCGGGCAGGGGGCCATTGATGATCCGCAGCAGGTCTTCCCAGGCCATATCGGGGCGCAATCGGCGCACATGGGGCACCCAATCCTGCGCGGTCTCGTTGAGGCGCTCCATATAGCCGTCCTGTCGCGCCAGCCGCACCTTGCGCAGTGCGGCGGGGTCTTTGGCGCGCAGTCCAGGATTGCCACCAACGCGCCCTTTGGCCCGCGCAGAAGCAAGCCCGGCCTTGGTGCGTTCGCGGATCAGAGCGCGTTCGAACTCGGCCGCGGCGCCCAGAACCTGCAGCGTGAACTTGCCCTGTGGTGAGGATGTGTCGATCGGGTCTTGGAGCGAGCGGAAGAAAGCCCCCTTGGCCTCCAGACGCTCAATCACCTCAAGAAGGTGCGACAGCGACCGCGCGAGCCGATCGATTCGCACGACGACCAACGTGTCGCCGCTCTGGACACGTTCGAGCACCCGCGCGAGCACCGGCCGCGCACGATTGCCACCTGAGGCGTGTTCTTCGAATATCTCGACGCAACCCGCAGCTTGCATGGCCTCAGACTGGGGCAGGGGGGTCTGATCCTCTGTGGAAACGCGGGCATAGCCTATCAGGGGCATGAAATCGGGCCGTTTGCAATTTTAGGTATCGCTACTAAACGACCGTTTGTAAACGAATGCAAGCATGTGTTCTCTCGTCGGGCTGGGGCACAATCCCTTGGTTTCCTTGAGTAGAGCGCGAACTGAGAGGTTCCGCCGGCAGTCGCGCGCGCGTACTATATAAAGGGCGTGGGCAGCGGCCACAAAAACACTTGGGTAATGTGCAAAAGATAAGTATTTTGCAGATATGAAGACGCAAGCCCCTATTTTGACTGATGATTACGACGACCCCCTCATCACTACCGAGGAGGATGCAGAGGCTCATGGAGACGATCTCTGGTTTTTACCTGGGCCACTCGAGGAAGAGCCGGATGTTTTGCCTCCGGGGCCACGGGCGGAACCGCCCGACACTGCTGTCATCGAAGACTGGGCAAAGGCAGAAGGCGTTCACGCTGCGCGACTGGCAAGAGTGGCTGGACGCCTTGGAGCTCTGGATGACCGGCTGCTGCGCGGCCCGGAAGGCTGGCGACAGCGCCTCGCTCTTATCGAGGCAGCGGACCTCAGCTGGTTCGCAGGGGATCGGGTGAGCCCTGATCGGTTGGCGCTTTGGATTTCCATGCGATTGTCCGGCGTACAGGATGACCCAAATTCGCTGGTTCGGATCGGGTGGGCTGTCCGGCGCCTGACAGGTGGTCCGGGCCCGATGGTCGATTTGGCGGCTTTCCTAGACCGCCGCGATCCTGAAAACATGGAGGACAACTCGGAACGCTTCAAAGATCGCGCGAGCGGATGGCTGGACGTGATGATGGCTGCGGCCGATCTACATCCGATAACGTGCGCTTGCATGGGATTTCATCTCTGGAGCCTCGCGGGTCTCGTTCGGTACGGAGATAGGATCGAGGCAGCGGTCACCGCAGCCCGGGTCGCAGCCAGCGATGGGAGCGGTGCCATCTTCGCACCGTTGGCCATGGGTGGGGCAATGGGGCTGCGCGCTGATGGCACACCTGCCGAGCGCCTGGTGCGGTGGCTCGACGGGATGGAGACGGCATGTTTGACCGCTATGCGGCACCTTGATGGTGTTGAGGCATGGTCGGCGCGCGCGGATGCCGAGATGATTTCGCTCTCGGGCAAGACCTCGCGCGCTTTGCGCGCTGCACTAACCGAATGGCCGCTGATTTCCGCCCCGATGGCCGAGACCCTAACCGGTGCTAGCCGCGCCGCCGTCCAGCGTAACCTCGCCTGGATGGAGAGCAACGGATTGATAAGGGAAGTAACAGGGCAGGGTCGATTTCGCATGTGGCGGATTTCGTCCTAGACCGCACACGACTTAGAGGAACTTCGGCTACCCCTCCCACGGAAGTTCGCGACTTGCCGCAGTCAGTTGATCGAGAAACAGGCGCAGGCGCGTCGATTGAAACCGGTTCTGCGGATAAACGGCGTAAATTTCGCGTTTCGGGTAGGTCTCGTGATCCGCGAGCACGACCTCGAGTTCCCGGGTCTTCAGGTGGTCGGCGACATAAAAGATGGGTAGAATGACGATGCCCACACCGTGCAGGGCTGCGGTGCTCAATAGGACGCCGGAGTCCGCCTTGAAGCTGCCGCGTAAGGACACCTGACCTCTGTTCCCATCATCCATCGAATAGCGCCATTCGTGCACGCCGCTGTTTCCGGTGAATGCAAGCACGTTGTGGGTAGCAAGGTCATCGGGCCGTGCCGGGCGGCCGTGCGCCTCAAGGTAGGCCTGACTTGCACACAGAACAAACGGGCAGGACGCCATGCGCCGCGCAATCAGCGTGCTGTCGTCGAGCGTGCCGATCCGCACCACAAGGTCAAATCCTTCGCGCTTTTGTCGGTTGCATTGGACATCTGGGACAAGGCCGACATGGGCGAGGTTCACGCCAAGTCCATCGAACTGCCAGAGTTGTTCATCCGCGAGGTTGAAGCCCGATGCCCCGGCCTGAAGTTGGTCAGCCCGCGCGATCCGGCCGCGCGCGGCAGCCACGTGTCCTTCGCATTCGAGCACGGCTATGCCGCCATGCAAGTGTTGATCGCTGACAACGTGATTGGTGATTTTCGGGCCCCTGACGTCATGCGCTTTGGCATCACACCGCTGTTCGTGAATGAGGCCGATATCATCGATGCCGTCGACAAGCTGGAACGCATCCTTGAGGAAGAACGCTTTAAGGACGCGGAATTCCAGAAACGCGAGTTGGTCACGTAGACTCTCATCACGATGAGGCCAACGGCTCGGATAACGCAGAAAAAATTGGCTGAAGAATTGCCAAAAGCGACATGAAGTGGCGTGAAGGTGTTAGCCGGGTTGCGTGTCAGTATCTTACCAGCGCGACAAGGGTCGGCGATGGCGTCGCCAGCACAAAGTGCACACCCTCTTTCACCATCCTGAACGCCGGGATCTTGCTTTGTCGTTTGCGCGATGAGGAGAGATTTCCATCTCCATCGCTCAAACGCTTGATAGGAGTTGGATTTATGGAGCGTCCACAACATTACCGCTTTCACCAGGGTCAGAAGACCCTGCCGTTTTCAGATGCCGAATATGAGGCGCGCCTGCGCAAACTGCGCGCGCAGATGGCTGAGATGGGCGTCGACGCTTGCGTCCTGACGTCGATGCACAACGTCGCCTATTATTCAGGTTTCCTCTATTGTTCCTTTGGTCGTCCCTACGCACAGGTTGTGACGCCCACTGAAACCGTGACCTTCAGCGCTGGCATCGACGCGGCGCAGCCGTGGCGGCGCGGTTATGGCGACAACATCACCTACACCGACTGGCAGCGGAACAACTACTGGCGCGCGATCCAGTCCGTGACAGGGTCGGGCAAGGTCATTGGCTTTGAAGGCGATCACATATCCTTCGCGCAGTTGGGTTTGCTGGATGAATTCCTGTCCCCGTCGGCGAAGAAAGACATCGCACCCACGACGATGAAACTGCGTATGCACAAGTCTGCGGCTGAGATTGAACTGATCCGCGCAGGTGCTGCGACCGCTGACGTGGGTGGCTATGCGATCAAGGATGCGATCAAAGCAGGCGTCCGCGAAGTCGATGTGGCGATGGCAGGCCGTGATGCCATGGAGTTGGAAATCGCCCGGCGTTTTCCGGACAGCGAGATCCGCGATACCTGGGTCTGGTTCCAGTCCGGCATCAACACCGATGGGGCCCACAACCCGGTGACAACCCGCGTTCTGGAGCGTGGCGATATCCTGTCGCTCAACACCTTCCCGATGATCTCAGGCTACTACACCGCGCTGGAACGGACATTGTTTGTTGAAGAAGTTGACGCCGCCAGTCTGAAAATCTGGGAAGCCAACGTCGCCGCGCATGAGCTAGGCATTAGCCTGCTGAAGCCGGGTGCAACTTGCGCCGAGGTTACGCACAAGATCAACGATTTCTTTGCAGAGCATGATCTGCTGCAGTACCGGAGCTTTGGGTACGGCCATTCCTTCGGCGTTCTGTCGCACTACTATGGCCGCGAGGCGGGTCTGGAGTTACGCGAGGACATCGATACGGTGCTTGAGCCGGGCATGGTGATCTCGATGGAGCCGATGCTGACCATTCCCGAAGGTCAGCCCGGGGCAGGCGGCTACCGCGAGCATGACATCCTTGTCATCACCGAGGATGGCAACGAAAACATCACGGGTTATCCGTACGGCCCTGAGTTCAACGTGGTTGGCTAGTTTGCAGACATCTGAAGTGAGCAATAACTATTGCTCACTTCATTCACTTTTCTGTTTGTTTTTCTGGTGCGCAGAAGGAGAGTTTCCAAACCGGTCCTTGTAGTGGCGGGAAAGTACTCCAGTAGAACTGAACCCGCTCGCAATGGCAATTTCCGCAACAGTCATATCAGTTTCAACGACAAGTGCGCGTGCTCGATCCAGCCGGATGTTGCGGTACGCAATCATGGGGCTTTCCCCCAAATATTGCTTGAATTGACGCTCGATCTGTCGACGAGACAGCCCGGTTATCTCACTCAGCTCATCAAAGGATACCGGCTCTTCGATATTGTTGTACATCGCCTGAACGACCTGAACCAATTTGGCGTTGCGGGTACTTAGCGCGCGAGCAAGTGAGGACCTTTGTGCTGCGTGCGGTGCCAATTCACCGTAGTTGAGGCACATGTCAGAGACGACAATCGCGAAATCCCGACCATAATCGCGCTGGATGATCGAAAGCATCATCTCGGTTGCAGCAGCACCGCCACCACATGTCCAGAGATCACCGTCAATCTCGAACCGCTTCGGCGAAGGGATCAAGTCAGGATACCTTTCCACAAACCCGGGCTGGTTTTCCCAATGCATGGTGAAGATGCGATCGTTCAGCAAACCTGCACGTGCAAGAGTGGCGGCGCCCGTACAAATCCCCCCGACCTTGCCACCAAAGCGGACGTGTTTGCGAAGCCGCGCAACCGTCGCGTCTGACGCCGCGTCCAACCCCTGATTGCCTGAGCAGACCAGCAAACGCAGGTCTTTTGGCAAGGAATCCAGGCTGCCATGGACGCTTACATCCATCCCGGAAGATGAGGTGATGGCCTGACCATTCTCGGAAAAAACGGTCCATCGATAGAGTGGCTTTTGCGCAAGCTGATTGGCGATACGCAGTGGATCAAGGGCAGCACTGAAGGCCAGCAGCGTGAAACGCGGCAAGAGCAAGAACCCCAGATCCAAAGGTACTTTGAAGTCTTCCACAGGGAAGAAAAACGCACCTTCCGGGACTACTTCAGGTCCGAGGCCAAGATCAGGGTCATTTTGGTTCACCACAACGGCAATGCTAATGGCCCGAGCGGCCTTGTCCAAGCCGACATCGAGAATTTGGGGTGGACCCAGTGGCACATACCGCTATTCGGCCATTTGCCGGTCGACTTGTCGTTCTTCGTTGATCATGGCCTGCAACTGGCGGCGGAAGCGCAATTGCCCGCCGTCAATGGGCAGATCAATATGTGGCGAGGTCTTGTTGCTCATGCCCTTTTGCACTTCGTTCAGCACGTCCCTGTCCTCTTCGAAAGCGTGCTGAACGTCTTCGGACATCATCCTGGAAAGCTCGTCGTCATCGGGCCTGATGTTGCGCAATTGGAACCAGTAATAGCGCGTCCGCCCCTCATCTGTGGGGGTCATGAAATTGTAGCTGTCCATGATGAAGGTGTTTTCGTGCAACGAACCGTCCGGCCCTCCGGTGCCGGCGGGGGTGAACACCGCCTTGATGAGCGCATGGGACGGATAGCGCACTTCGTAATGCTGAAGGCGGTCGCAGTTGCCCTCGAACTCCACCACTTTTCTGTAAAATGGCGCGGGTTCGTGATCCATCATCCAGCGGTGCACGATCACGCCATTTTCGGTTTTGGTGATCCGCAGCGGCGTGTCCTTGGTGGCGTCCGCGGCAAAGCTGCTTTGGTGCACCCATGCCACGTGGGTCGGATCCAGCAGGTTGTCGCACATCAGCAGATAGTTGCAGTCCAGTTCCATCGCGGCACCGCGATTGATGCCCCAGGCCGGGTTGTCGTAATTCTCGATCTCGAAGATGTCGGCCGGATCGGCCAGCGCGGGGTTACCCATCCAGATCCAGACCAGCCCGTATTTTTCGTGCAACGGATAGGCGTGCACCTTGGCATTGGACGGGATTCCGCCGGATCCGGGCGCCCAGACGCATTGGCCGACGCAGTTGAATGTCAGGCCGTGGTAGCCGCATTCGACAGTATCGCCTTTGATGCGCCCTTTGGACAGGGGCAGCTTGCGGTGGGGGCAGGCGTCTTCGAGGGCGACAAGCGCGCCAACCTCGCTGCGGAACACGCAGATTTTCTCGCCAAGCACCATGATCTGTTGCAAGTCGCGGGTTATATCATGATCCCAGGCGGCGACGTACCAGGCGTTTTTCAGGAACATGTGTTATCTCCCCAGAATGCCGGGCAAGTTCAGCCCTTTTTCGCGCGCGCAGTCCAGCGCGATGTCATAGCCCGCGTCGGCGTGGCGCATGACGCCGGTGGCCGGATCATTCCACAGGACATTGGCGATCCGGCGATCCGCGTCTTCGGTGCCATCACAGCAGATCACCATGCCGGAGTGTTGCGAGAACCCCATGCCGACGCCGCCGCCGTGGTGCAGCGACACCCATGTCGCGCCGCCTGCGACGTTCAGCATCGCATTCAGGAGTGGCCAGTCTGAAACCGCGTCAGAGCCGTCTTTCATCGCCTCGGTTTCGCGGTTGGGCGAAGCCACCGACCCACTGTCCAGGTGATCGCGGCCAATGACCACAGGTGCCGACAACTCGCCATTGCGCACCATCTCGTTGAAAGCAAGGCCGAGCTTGTCGCGCAGGCCCAGACCGACCCAGCAGATGCGGGCGGGCAGGCCCTGAAACGCGATCCGCTCGCGCGCCATATCGAGCCAGTTGTGCAGATGCGGGTCGTCGATCAGTTCCTTGACCTTGGCATCGGTCTTGTAGATGTCCTCGGGATCACCCGACAGCGCGCACCAGCGGAACGGCCCGACGCCGCGGCAAAACAGCGGGCGGATATAGGCGGGCACGAAGCCGGGGAAGGCAAAGGCGTTCTCAAGCCCTTCCTCCTGCGCGACCTGACGGATGTTGTTGCCATAGTCCAGCGTCGGCACGCCTGCGTTCCAGAAATCGACCATCGCCGCGACCTGGATCTTCATCGAGGCGCGCGCGGCAGCCTCGACAGCCTTGGGATCGCTTTCCTGCTTTTCGCGCCACTCCGCAACGCTCCAGCCTTGGGGCAGGTAGCCGTGGACCGGATCGTGGGCCGAGGTCTGGTCGGTGACCATATCCGGCCTGACGCCGCGCTTGACCAGTTCGGGGAAAACATCGGCGGCGTTGCCGATCAGAGCCACGGACTTGGCTTCACCCGCCGCAGTCCAGCGCTCAATCATCGCAAGCGCTTCGTCCAGATCGTGCGTTTTCTCATCCACATAGCGCGTGCGAAGACGGAAATCGGCGCGGGTCTCGTCGCATTCGACAGCCAGACAGCATGCACCCGCCATCACCGCGGCCAGCGGCTGCGCGCCGCCCATGCCGCCAAGACCCCCAGTTAAGATCCACCGACCTTTCAGGTTGCCTTCATAATGCTGGCGGCCCGCTTCCATGAAGGTTTCATAGGTGCCCTGCACGATGCCCTGCGTGCCGATGTAGATCCACGACCCGGCGGTCATCTGGCCGTACATCGCCAGGCCCTTTTTATCCAACTCGTTGAAATGATCCCAGGTGGCCCAATGCGGCACTAGATTGGAGTTGGCGATCAACACGCGCGGCGCATCCTTGTGCGTGTTGAACACGCCTACGGGTTTGCCCGATTGCACCAGCAGCGTTTGTGTATCGTCCAGATCCTTGAGCGCCGCGACGATGGCGTCAAAGTCTTCCCAGGTGCGCGCGGCACGGCCGATGCCGCCGTAAACGACCAGCTCGTGCGGGTTTTCAGCTACATCGGGATGCAGGTTGTTCATCAGCATCCGCATGGGTGCCTCGGTGAGCCAGCTTTTGGCGGTGATCTCGGGGCCGGTCGGGGGGTATATGTCGCGCAGGTTGTGGCGGGGGTTGGTCATGATGTGCCTCCTAGGGTCGGGGCCAGATCGGCCAGAGTGGTCAGGATTTCGGCCAGATGCGGGCGCAGCTTTGCCGCTTTGGTTTCGTCATAGGCCCAGGGTGCGGCTTCGTCTTGCAGGTAGGTGGACTGTGCCAGTTCTATCTGGATTGCATGGACGCCCTGTGCGGGCTGGCCATAATGCCGCGTGGTCCAGCCGCCCTTGAACCGGCCATTGGACGTGCTGGAATAGTCAGCGGCCCTTTCGCAGATCTGACGTGCGGATTGCTCAACGGCTGGCGCACAGGTGCGCCCCTGGTTCGTGCCGATGTTGAAATCCGGCAAGGTGCCTTCAAACAGGAACGGAATGCGCGACCGGATCGAGTGGCAATCATACAGGATCGCGCAGCCGTGCAAGGCATGCACGCGCTTCAGCTCGGCTTCCAGCGCCGCGTGATAGGGCGCGTGAAAAGCCGCGCGGCGGGTGTCGATATCCGTCGCCGTGGGCGGTTCGGCCCAGATCGCGGCACCGTCGAAATCGGTGAGCGGGACCAGGCTTGTCGTGTTCTGGCCGGGATAAAGGCTTTCCCCCTGCGGATCACGATTGGCGTCGATCACGTAGCGATGGAAATTGGCGGTAACGGTCGTCGCGTCGGGCAGCAAGCCCGCATAGAGCCGGTCGATATGCCAATCTGTATCCGCCAGCTTGCGGCCATTTTCGTTCAACGTCGCCATGATGGCGTCAGGAACGAAGGTGCCTGTGTGCGGCAGGCCCAGAACGACAGGGCCGCTGCCCTGGGTAACGGAAACCGGATTCATGCCGCGTACCCTCTGACAAAGGCAGGCAGGTCCACAGACGCGGCCAACGCACCGTTTTCCACCAGAGCAGCGGCCGCCTCAAGTGAGGGCGCCATGTAGCGGTCTTCGGCAAGGCTGGGCACGGCCTCGCGCAAGGTTGCCATCGCCACCTGAAGCGGTGCGCTGGTTTGCAGGGGCGCGCGGAATTCGATGCCCTGCGCACCGCACATCGCCTCCACCCCGAGGATCACGTTCAGGTTCGCGTTCATCCGCAACAGGCGGCGCGCGGCATGGGCTGCCATGCTCACGTGATCTTCCTGGTTGGCAGAGGTGGGCGTACTGTCGGTGGTGCAGGGGTTCGCCAGATGCTTGTTTTCGCTCATCAATGCGGCAGTCGTCACCTCGGCGATCATCAGGCCGGAGTTGAGGCCGGGATCAGGCGTCAGGAAGGGCGGCAGATCAAAGCTGAGCGTTGGATCCACCATCAAAGCCACGCGCCGCTGTGCAATCGCGCCAATCTCGGAAATGGCGACAGCGATCTGATCAGCGGCAAAACCAACGGGCTCCGCGTGGAAATTCCCACCCGAGACGATCAGATCGTCCTCGACCAGAACCAACGGATTGTCGGTGACAGCGTTGGCCTCAACCTCAAGCGTGCGCGCCGCGAAATGCAGCAGGTCCATCGCGGCGCCCGTCACCTGTGGCTGGCAGCGGATGCAATAAGGGTCTTGCACGCGGGTGTCGCCGTCCTGGTGGCTTTCGCGGATTTCCGAGCCCTCCATCAGCGCGCGTTGGGCGCGGGCCACAGCGATCTGGCCGGCATGGCCGCGCAGGGTGTGGATGGCATCCTGCAAAGGCGCGGTGGAGCCCATGATCGCGTCGGTGGACAGCGCACAGGTCAGCACGCTGGTCGCGGCATTACGCCAGGCGCCCCACAGACCCACCAGCGCGCAAGCGGTCGAGAATTGCGTGCCGTTGATCAGGGCCAGCCCCTCTTTGGGACCCAGAACAATGGGCGTGATCCCCGCCTTGGCCAGCGCCTCACCGGCCGGCATGCGGGTGCCGTCATAGGTGGCTTCACCCTCTCCGATCATCGCTGCGGCCATATGGGCGAGCGGGGCCAGATCGCCGGACGCGCCAACCGACCCCTGGCTGGGAATCACCGGCGTGACGCCGCGCGCAAGCATGTCTTGAAGGATCTCGACTGTGGTCATGGCAACGCCAGAGGCACCGCGCCCCAGCGACAACAGCTTGAGCACCATCATCAGTCGCGTCGTGGGTTCGTCCAATGGCTCTCCCACACCGCAGCAGTGGGACAGGATCAGGTTGCGCTGCAGAGTGGCCACGTCTTTTGCCGCGATCTTGACGCTGGCCAGTTTGCCAAACCCAGTGTTGACGCCGTAAACCGCCGCGTCACCGTTGGCGGCCTTTGTCACCAGTTTCTGCGCAGCGGCGATGCCGGCATGGCAGGCAGGGTCTAGCGCGACAGCATGGCCTTTGGCCCAGATGTCCTGCAACTGGGCCAGGGTTGCGGCACCCGGCGTAAGCGTGATTGTCATAGCGATCCCCTGAAGATGCGTTGGTGAAGCGGGTTGAACCCAATGCGGTAGGCAAGTTCTGCCGGGTGGGTCACGTCCCAGACACACAGATCGGCCTGCGCCCCTGCGGTGATGCGCCCGCGATCGGCCATGCCCAAAGCCGCCGCCGCATGGGCGGTCATACCCAGCAAGGCCTCAAGCGGTGTCATGCGAAACAGCGTGCAGGCCATGTTCATCGCCAGCAGGGGCGAGGTCAGCGGGGATGAGCCGGGGTTGCAATCGGTGGCCAGCGCCATCGGCACGCCGTGATTGCGAAAGGACTGGATCGGCGGGCTTTGGGTTTCGCGCAGGGTGTAGAACGCGCCGGGCAGCACGACAGCCACCGTGCCAGACGCCGCCAGGGCTTGCGCATCCGCATCGGTGGCATATTCCACATGATCCGCGCTGAGCGCGCCGTATTCTGCGGCAAGCTGCGTGCCGCCGATGTTTGACAACTGCTCGGCATGCAGCTTGACCGGCAGCCCCAATTCCACGGCGACGTCAAAGACGCGGGCGATCTGGCCTGTGTCAAAGGCGATGCCCTCGCAAAACCCATCCACCGCATCGACCAGCCCTTCGGCATGGGCGGCGCGCAGGGTGGGAATGCAGATCTCGTCGATATAGGCGTCGGGCCTGCCCTTGTATTCGGGCGGCACAGCATGGGCACCAAGAAAGCTGGTGCGCACTTCGACAGGCCGCGCCTGCGCGATCTGACGGGCCACGCGCAGCATCTTCAACTCGGTGTCCTGATTCAGACCGTAGCCGGACTTCACCTCGATCAGGGTGATGCCTTCCGCGATCAGAGCGTCCACGCGGGTCAGCGCATCGGCCAAGAGCGCGTCCTCGGAGGCCGCGCGGGTTGCCGACACGGTGGATACGATCCCGCCGCCTGCGCGGGCCACCTCTTCATAACTGGCTCCGTTCAGGCGCAGCTCAAACTCCGCCGCCCGGTTGCCACCAAAGACAACATGCGTGTGACAGTCGATCAGCGCGGGCGTGACAAGCCGTCCGCCCAGATCATGCGTTTGCGCGTCGGCATAGGCTGCGGGACGCTCTGCCGCCCGACCGACCCAGGCAATGCGGGCATTCGCAAGGGCAATCGCGCCGTCTTCGATCAGACCGTAGGTCTGGTTGTCTTTCAGTGTCGCGATCGTGGCATTCGTCAGGAGCATGGCCGACTCACTTGCAAATTACGGTGCTTAATGTCTTTATGTGCGTACATAATAATCTGTCAAGCGGAGTGTGCCATGCAGATGATCTGGGCTGAAACGGCCTTGTTGCCGACCGGCTGGGCGAACAAAGTGCTTGTCGAGATTGACGGGCAGGGCCGGATCGGCGGCGTGCAACGCGGGGCCTCTGCGCCGGATCAGGCCACGCAGGTTCCGCTGCTGCTGCCCGCGCCGGTCAACGTGCACAGCCATGCGTTTCAACGCGCCATGGCGGGCCTGACAGAACGCCGTGGCCCTGATCCAAGCGACAGCTTCTGGACCTGGCGGCAGCTCATGTTCCGCTTTCTGGACCGTCTGACGCCCGAGCATATCGAGACGATCACCGCCTTTGTGCAGATGGAAATGCTTGAAGCGGGCTACGGCGCGTCGGTCGAATTCCACTATCTGCATCACCAGCCCGGTGGCGTTGCCTATGACGATATCGCGGAAACATCCGCCCGTGTCGTCGCGGCGTCGGATCGCACCGGCATGGGGCTGTGCCTGCTGCCTGTGCACTATCAGTTCGGCGGCTGTGATCAACGCGGGCTGAGCGCGGGGCAAATCCGGTTCGGCAATACGTTCGAACAGTTTCAAACGCTTCATGACGCGGCAGCGGCCCACATCAAACAAGCATCCGCCGACAGCGCCATCGGTGTCGCCCCGCATTCCCTGCGCGCGGTCGGGATCGAGGATCTCAAGGGCTACAACACCGCCTTTCCCGATGGACCCATTCACATGCACCTTGCCGAACAACGCGCAGAGGTTGCTGAAGTTGAGTCGCATTGGGGCGCGCGGCCGGTGGCCTGGGCGCTCGATAACATGCAGTTGGATGGGCGCTGGTGCCTGATCCATTGCACCCAAATGACACCGGACGAGACCATCGCGCTGGCCCGTTCCGGTGCCGTCGCCGGTCTGTGTCCGATCACTGAAAGCAGTCTGGGGGACGGGATCTTTGACGCGGTGCGCTGGCTGGACAATGGCGGGGCTTTTGCCATCGGGTCAGACAGCAACATCCGCATTTCGCTAAGCGAGGAATTGCGCACGCTGGATTACTCGCAACGCCTGCGCGACGGCACGCGCGCAGCACTGGCGACGCCGGACAAATCGACCGGTCGGCGAATGTTCGACGGGATGCTGCAAGGCGGCGCACAGGCCTCTGGCCGAAAGACCGGGCGCATCGAGGCGGGATGCTGGGCCGATATGCTGGCGCTGGATACACTCTCTGAACATATGTGGGGCAGGCAGCTCGACACCGCGCTGGACGCCTGGATTTTCGCAGGCGACGATCGCCTGGTGACGGATGTTTGGTCCGCTGGCCGCCATATGGTAAAGCACGGCCGGCATGTGCAGCGCACCAGTATTGTCGCTGCCTATAAACGCACGATTGACGCATTGAGAGACGCCTTGTGAACTCGCCCACGTTTCGGAACTGGCAAAGCGTGCAGGACGAAGTCCTGCGCCGCATTCATGCCCGCGAATGGCCGCCCGGCGCCCTGATCCCCAACGAAGCCGATCTGGCGATCGAGTTTGGCTGCGCCCGGTCCACGGTGAACCGTGCCTTGCGATCCTTGGCTGAAAGCGGTTGGCTTGACCGCAAACGCAAGGCGGGTACTCGGGTTGCCGCGCAACCGGTTGCCAAGGCAACGCTTGATATCGCGGTGATCCGGCATGAGGTCGAGGAACACGGCGCGACCTACGGCTATCAATTGATTTCGCGCAGCGTTGCCGTGCCGCCGGCCCCTGTCAGCGGGACGATGAAAACCAGAGCGCAAGACAAGCTGCTGAATCTGCGCGCGCTGCATCTGGCCGATGACGCGGCCTATGCTGTCGAAGACAGGTGGATCAATACAAGCGTGGTCCCCGACGCTGCGGCGGAACCGTTCGATGTGCTCAGCGCCAACGAATGGTTGATGCAACACGCGCCCTACACGCACGGGGATATCGCCTTTTCCGCCGTGCAGGCCGACCAGCAGGATTCGGAGGTGCTTGGGATCGCCCCCCACAGCGCCTTGTTTGCCATTGACCGGGTGACTTGGGACAATGCGGTATCCGTCACAAAGGTCAGGCTGCTTTTTGCGCCCGGCTACAAACTGCGCACGCAAATCTAGGTGGCCCGCGTTTCGGCTTTTCCAGAACCAAGGACATTTCCATGCGGCACATCCAGCATTGGCAGACGGCCCTGGCACAGCATTGGGGCATCACTGCGGAGCTGAGCCCGCTTGACGGTGAGTATGATCTGAATTTTCTGGCGAAAGCCGATGATGACAGCGGGTACATCCTCAAGGTCATGCGCACGGGATGCGAAGCGTGGCTGGTGGATATGCAGGTCAGCGCCTTCGAGCACATCACCGCGAAACGACCTGACCTGCCGTGTCCGGTGGTTGTACGGGCCGCCGGGGGCGCATCGGTTGTGACTTTGAAGGACGAGACATGCGCGGAACGCCTAGCCTGGGTTCTGCGCCAACTGCCAGGGCGCTGCTATGCCCATGTGGCGCCAAAAAGTCGGGCGCTGATCCACCAGATCGGGCAGGTGCTGGGCGGGACGGCCCTGGCGCTGGCAGATTTCGAGCATGCCGGTTTGGTGCGTGATTTCAAATGGGATCTGATGCGCGCCGGGTGGATCGCGGATCAAACGGGTTGCATCCCCGATCCGGCGCGGCGTCGGATCGTCGAGGGGATCCATGCCCGGTTCGCGGCGCTGAAGCCTGCGCTGGATGCCCTGCCGCATCAGGCGATCCACAACGACGCCAATGACTACAACATCCTGGTCGAGGGCACATGGAACGACGCGCGCCGCGTGTCCGGCCTGATTGATCTTGGCGATATGTGCGCCGCCCCGCGTGTGTGCGATTTGGCCATTGCTGCGGCCTACATCGTGCTGGATCATCCAAAGCCCGAAGCCGCGTTGGCGGCCTTTGTCGCGGGTTATCACGAGGCCAATCCGCTTGCGGCGCAAGAGGTGGACTTGATCTGGCCGCTGCTGCGGATGCGGCTGGCGGTCAGCGTTGTGAACTCCACCTTGATGGCCGCAGAGAACCCCGATGACCCCTATGTCACGATTTCGCAGGCGCCCGCGTGGCGGTTCCTGGAAGGCTGCGCGCTGCACGGCGGATTGCTCAGCGCAAGGCTGCGTGCTGCCTGCGGCCTGCCCGTGGTCGAAGGGGCGGACCGTGTGGCGACATGGCTTGACCGGGAACGCGGGCATTTCGCGCCCCTGATGGGGTGCGATCTGTCGCAGGCCCCATTGGGGTCCTTGTCCGTCGAGGAATCGGCCTGGCCGCAGAACCCGTTTCATATGCCCCTGGAAGAAGCCGCCCGCGTGGGCGAGGAATTCGAGGATCACGGGCGCATGTGGCTGGGCTACTATCACGAGCCACGCCTGATCTATGCCGAGCCTGCCTTTCGCAAGGGGCCATGGAAGGCCAGCGACCGCCGCACGGTGCATCTGGCCGTCGATGTGTTTGCACCCGCCGGGACGCCAATGTTCGCGCCTTTGCGGGGCGAAGTGTTCATCGCGGAGTATCGCGCGGGGCATCTGGATTACGGTGGGGTGATCATCCTGCGCCATGAAACGCCCGAGGGTGATCCGTTCTTCACGCTCTATGGGCACCTCGACCCAGAGTTTCTGGACCGCCTGCGCGTGGGTCAGGTGATCGAGAAAGGTGAGGAATTCTGCCGCCTTGGTGATCCAAGCATGAATGGCGGCTGGGCACCGCATGTGCATTTCCAGCTTGCGCTGACCACTGAAGGGATCGAGGCCGACTGGCCCGGTGTGGGCGATCCTGACGAGATGTATCTGTGGCGCGCGGTCTGTCCCAACCCGGCCGCCTTGCTGAACCTGCCCGACGACAAGCTTTGCTATGTCCCGACAGACAAGGCTGGGATCAGGCAGGGTCGTGAGGCGCATTTCGGCGGCAATCTCAGCCTGACCTATGATGACCCCGTGATGCTGGTGCGCGGCTGGCGGCACCATCTCTTTGACGAATGGGGCCGCCCCTATCTCGACGCCTACAATAATGTGCCGCATGTGGGCCACGCCCATCCGCGCATTCAGGCGGTGGCGGCGGATCAGCTCAGGCGGATCAATTCCAATACGCGTTATCTGCATCCCGCGCAGACCGCTTTTGCGGACAAGATCCTGTCCAAGATGCCCGGCCACTTGCAGGTCTGCTATTTCGTGAACTCGGGGTCTGAAGCGAACGAGTTGGCTCTGCGGCTAGCGCGGGCGCACACCGGTGCCAAAGGTATGGTCACGCCCGATCATGGCTATCACGGGAACACTACGGGTGCGGTCAATATTTCTGCTTACAAGTTCAACAAGCCAGGCGGTGTTGGCCAGGCCGATTGGGTGGAGCTGGTGGAAATCGCAGATGACTACCGCGGCTCGTTCCGCCGCAACGACCCTGAGCGCGCCCAGAAATTCGCAGACCTTGTCGATCCTGCGATCGCGTCCTTGCGGCAAAAAGGGCAGGGCGTCGCGGGGTTCATCGCCGAAACCTTCCCGTCGGTTGGCGGTCAGATCATTCCGCCCAAAGGCTATCTGTCGGCGGTCTATGCCAAGGTCCGCGCGGCGGGCGGCATCTGCATCGCGGACGAAGTGCAGACCGGGCTGGGGAGATTGGGTGAATACTATTTCGGCTTCGAACACCAAGAGGTGCTGCCGGACGTCGTCGTGCTGGGCAAACCAATTGGCAATGGGCATCCAATGGGAGTGGTCGTCACGACCAAGGCAATTGCGGAGAGCTTTGACAACGGGATCGAGTTTTTCTCGACCTTCGGAGGCTCAACCCTGTCCTGCCGGATCGGACGTGAGGTGCTGCAGATCGTGGACGATGAAGGCTTGCAGGAAAACGCCCGCGTGATCGGCGGCCAGTTGATGGCAGGTCTGAAAGCGCTGGAAGCGAAACATGATTGCGTGGGCGACGTGCGCGGCATGGGGCTGTTTCTGGGGGTGGAACTGATCCGGACCGATGGCTCTGAGGCCACAGAGATATGCGCCTACGTCAAGAACCGCGTGCGCGATCACCGCATCCTCATCGGCAGTGAGGGGCCAAGGGACAATATCCTCAAGTTCCGCCCGCCGCTGACAATTGAGGCGGAGGATGCGGGGATGATCATCGCTGTTCTGGATCAGGTCCTTGGCGAATGTGCCTGACTTCACGGTGAAAGCACATCAAGTATGGCGCGGAAATCGGGGCTGTCTTCCCGCAGGCTTGACCAGATCAGGGAGATCTCTGTTTTCGCCTGTGGCGTGGCAATCGGCACGGTCACAAGGGGTTTGCCGTCATAGCTCAGATCACCGGGCGGGCGGGAATAGCTGATGCCGACACCCACACCATTGGCAGCCAGCGATCGCATCATCTCCAGCGATGCCACCTTTTGCTGGATCACCGGTGTCAGGTGCATCCGCGCGAACAGATCGCGCATGAATCCCTGCGACAGGTCCTCATTGAACAGGATCAGGGGTATGCCCTCGAGGTCGGACAGTTCCAGCTCATCCCGTCCGGTCAGGGGATGATCAATTTCGACAAAAGCCACAGGCGCAATATCGGTCAGCTTGCGGCGCATGAAATTCCCTTCGAACCCAACATCATAGGAAATCACGAAGTCCAACAGTCCTTCGGCCAAATCGCGCGCCAGATCCGCAAAACGCCCTTCGCGTCCCGAAAAGGACAATGCTGGAAAACGGTCCGCAAGTCGTTTGAGCGCGGGCGCCAGATACCACGGCGCGATGTCTGCAAAACAGCCAACGCCCCAAGTATGCGTAGCGTCGTGGCCCTGCTCAATCTCGGTTGCAAGCGTCAACAGGGACCGCGCCTGCGCAATGAGACGGTGCCCGAAAGGGGTGATCTCGATTGCTGACCCTTTTCCGCGCAGGAAGATCGCTCTCCCTAGGTGTTGTTCGACCCGAGTGATTGCGACCGAAAGCGATGGCTGCGACACATTCAGTTGCGCCGCTGCTTTGGTCAGACTGCCTTCGTCGGCAACGCCGACGATATATTCATACTGGCGCAGGGTAACGTTTAACATGACGCTATTATTAGTATGATAAAATATTATTAGAAGTTAAATCTTTTGTTGCGTATGCCTGCCCCGAATACGGAGGATCACAAGATGCACGCACTTCTTACCCAAGACCATGTCGATACCTTCCAGCGCGATGGCGTTGTGCTGATCAAGGGTCTGTTTGCCGATCATGTCGAGACGATCCGCGCCGGTATCGAACGCAACATGAAAGAACCCGGTCCCTATGCTGCCGAGAACCTCAAGGAAGGCGAGGGCGGCCGTTTCTTCGATGACTATTGCAACTGGACCCGCATTCCCGAATTTGAAGAGGTGATCCGCAACTCCGACGTAGGTGAAGTGGCCGCCGACCTGATGCAATCGAAGCGCGTTCAGGTGTTCCATGATCATGTGCTGGTCAAGGAGCCGGGCACGTCGAAGCCGACGCCCTGGCATCAGGACGGCCCATATTACTTCGTCGACGGAATGCAGAATGTCAGCTTCTGGTCGCCGATGGACACGGTCAGGGGCGCAAGCCTGCGCTGTGTCGCGGGCAGCCATTCCTGGGAAAAGCCCGTGTTGCCGACCCGTTGGCTCGCAGAGACCAGTTTTTACCCGAACGAGGATGACTACATGCCGGTGCCGGATCCCGATGCCGAAGGCATGGAAATCCGCGAATGGGAGATGGAGCCGGGTGATGCGGTGGCCTTCAACTATGGCACGCTGCATGGCGCGCGCGGCAACACCACAGAGTCCCGCCGCCGCGCATTTTCCTTGCGCCTCGTTGGGGATGATGCCCGCTATGTAGAGCGCCCCGGTCCGACCTCGCCGCCGTTTCTGGGCCATGGCATGACACCGGGGCAGATGCTGCGCGAAGATTGGTTTCCTGTGATCTACCAACGGACCTAACGACTTCTGAAAGGCCCCGTGCTCATGACACAGCCAGATCATAAATCGCCCGTGCTGGCGATTGTGACGATCCTGCTGTGTGCAGGCCTTTTGTTTGCGGGCAACGGGTTGTTCCAGACCCTGCTGCCCATTCGCGCGGGGCAGGAGGGCTATACCGCCGCGATGATCGGCGTAATGGGCACGGCCTATTTCGGCGGCTTTACCATCGGCTGTTTCGTTGGGCCAAGACTGATCAGCGCGGTTGGCCATGTGCGTGTATTCGCGGGGCTAACCGCGCTTTTGACAGCGACGTTTTTGGCCTTTCCGCTTTATGTTGACCCGTGGGTCTGGGGCGGCTTGCGCATCGTCAGCGGTATTTGCATCGCCGTGATCTATGTCGTCGTCGAGAGCTGGCTGAACGACGCGTCCTCAAACGCCAATCGCGGGCGGGTCTTGTCGGTTTACATTATCGTGACAAACATCGTCACGATGATTGGACAGTTGTTGGTGAACGCCTCTGATACAGCTGGTTCGACCCTGTTTCTGGTCGTTGCAATCCTGATTTGTCTTGCGATTGTGCCGATCAGCCTGACGCCCACGCCGGCTCCTACTCCAATTCCAGCGGCGCGGCTGGACCTTCGCAAGCTCTATGCGGTATCTCCGGTGGGTATTGTCGGCTGCTTCTCATCAGGCATGGCTGAAGGTGCGTTCTGGTCGCTGGGTCCGGTATTTGCGCAAGGGCGGGACATGATCACCAGCGACATCGCACTGCTGATGGCAGCTTTCGTGTTGGGCGGCACGCTGTCACAATGGCCACTTGGCTGGATTTCAGACAAGATTGATCGGCGAATTGTGATTGGGATAGTGTCTTGCGGCACCGTGCTTTCAGGATTGGCCATTGGCTTTGACGTGACCGCGCCCGGGGCACCGATACTGATGCTGGCAGTACTGCACGGCGCGCTCATGATCCCGATCTATGCCTTGTGCATATCCCATGCCAATGATGCCGTCCCCAACGCGCTGATGGTGGAGACCAGCGGCGGATTGATCCTCGCCTTTTCCGTTGGGGCCACAATTGGCCCTGTAGCGGCGTCCCTGTTCATGAGTGGCAATTCCGAAGGCGGGTTGTTTCTTTTTATCGGTCTGGTGTTGTTCCTGTTTGGCATCTTCGCGTTTTTCCGGCTCGCTGTGGACACGCGCCAGCGGATCAAGGACAAGGTACACTTCGCGGCAACACCGGCGGCATCACACACCGTATTCCCGCGAGAGGACCAGCTTTAGCTGTAGGTTTCTTCCAGAACAACGTCGAAATCCTGGTAGTCGCCAATGCAGTCACGCACCCACTCCGGGTTGTGATAGGTATCCAGATACCGATCTCCACTGTCACAGAGCAGGGTCACGATGGAGCCCTCTCGTTTTGCCTGTCGCATATCCTGCGCAATCTGCAACGCCCCCCAGAGGTTTGTCCCGGTCGACGGGCCGGTCTTGCGCCCGATCAGTTTTTCCAGCCACAGCATCGTCGCAATGCTGGCCGCATCGGGCACCCGGATCATCGCGTCAATGACGCCGGGCTGGAAGGAATGCTCAACCTTGGGCCGCCCGATCCCTTCGATACGACTGGATTTATCTGACCGCAGATTGCAATCACCGGTCATGTAACCATCATAGAAAACTGAGTTTTCAGGGTCCACGACTGTCAGCTGTGTATCATAGCCCTTGTAGCGGATATAGCGACCCAAGGTGGCCGAAGTGCCGCCTGTGCCCGCGCTCATCACCAGATGGGCCGGGACGGGGTGGGGTTCATACGCCATCTGCGTGAACACGCTTTCGGCGATGTTGTTGTTGCCGCGCCAATCGGTTGCCCGTTCGGCATAAGTGAACTGATCCATGAAGTAGCCGCCGATCTGCTCGGCCAAGGCGACGGAAGCGTCATGCATCTGCGGTGCGCTGTCGACGAAATGCGTCTGTCCGCCATAAAACTCGATAAGCCTGATCTTGCTGCGCGCGGTGCTTTTGGGCAGGACCGCGATGAAGGGAACCCCGATCATGCGGGCAAAGTAGGCCTCGGACACCGCCGTGCTGCCAGAGGACGCCTCAACCACAGTTGTATCTTGCGTGATTTTGCCGTTGCACAGGGCGTACAAAAACAGCGATCGCGCCAGCCGGTGTTTCAGACTGCCGGTCGGGTGGGTGCTTTCGTCCTTGAGGTAGATATCGACGCCTTCGAGCCGGGGGATCGGAAGTTTGAACAGATGCGTGTCGCCCGAGCGATGTGCATCTGCGTTGATCTTGTTGATTGCGTCCGTGATCCACTTGCTCATGTCATCATCCCGCGCTCGACCTAAATTGATTTCAGCAAGAGTAATACGGCCCCGCCAGATGCAATTGAAAGCATCAGAAAACGCCCGATGTCACGGCTCATGTAGCCTCTTACACGTTTTCCAACGACATATCCCAGGATTAAACCGGGTAGCATCAGCAGCCCAAGAAATGCCAGTTGCACCGAAAAGAAACCTGCAATACCAAGCGCTGACAAAGATGAGACGTAGGAAAAAGTAAAGACCAGTGCCATCGTCGGCCGCGTCTTTTCAATCGGTTCGTTTTGATACAGGACCACCAAAGGCCCTCCGGGAATGCCGGTGGCAGTCCCCATCACCCCGACGGCCACGCCACAGATCGCAAGATTGCCAGATGTCATCGCTAGTGCTTTTGTGAAGACAGTGATTGCGACGGCCACAAGGATCATCAGGGCAAATACGATGCCCAGAATGTCGACTGGCAAAAGCATGATGATTGCCGCGCCAATCAAAGTGCCGACAAAGATCGTCGGAAGCAGCAGTGTCACCTCTTTGCGCACCACGAAACTTCTGCCGTCGCCCAACATCAACAATGAAAGAAACAAGTTCACGAACAGCATCGGGCCTGGCACGCAATCAAGACTGATCAATGCAAGTAGCGGGGCGGCGATCATGCCAAACCCCATGCCGGTAGAGGTCTGGACAAGGGATGCAAAGACGACAAAACCGTTGGCGACCAAAAGAGATGGGAGCGACTGCGTCAGTTCCAATTCATCTCATCCCTTGTCGCGATTGCGCGGGCGGATTGACCGCTGGGAAGTGGGGCGGGTCACACCCGCTGCGCAATCAACTGAACGCCTTGGGCGGTTTTCTCAAGCGGTATCGAGCAATAGCCGAGCCCGAAAACTTTATCGGATGATCCTCACGGCGAAAGCCGGGCACGCCTGCCCCTCCGTCGCTTAGGCAGTGCGCCCGGGGGTATCGAACAGCGTACGTTTCAGAACCTCACCCTGAGCGTCGACGGTTAAACGCAACGTCCGACCATTGTAAAAGAACGTGATACGCCAACGACCTGCGTCCTCCTCCACCCCGGTCTCACTACGGCTCGTGATCGTACCTTGTCGCATCAGGTCGGGCACGTCGGCGGGGGCCAAATCAAACGATGTGGCGATCAGTTCGGCCGGGACCAGAAAGCGGTTACCGTCAAAGGTAATCACGTCCGGCGTTGTGGTCGGCCTGGAACTTGATGTCGTCATTTGTCTGCCTCATATGCTCTGCGATTGGCGCAATGCGATGTCGGCGAGCGTGCTGCGGTCGAGCGATTCCAGAAAAGCGGTCTCGGCCACACGCAGCCGTGCTTTGAGACCGCAGGAGCCATCGAGCGTGCAGGCATTTCCGGTGGAGAAGCATTCGACCAAGGGCTGATCTTCCTCCAGCAGCTTGATCAACGCCCCGAGCGGGATATCACTTGCCGGTTTGGCAAGCCGTGCTCCGCCGCCTCCCCCACGCCGCGTTTCGACGACACCGGCTGCCGACAACCGCTGCATGATCTTGCTCAGGTGATTGCGGGACAGACCGAACTCATCGGCCATCTCAGCCGTGGAGTGGGCGCGGTCCGGCGCACCAGCCATGCGCATCAGCATGCGAAGGCCGTAATCCGTAAAAGATGTGAGACGCAAAGGGCTCTCCACTACATGAATAGGTATTTACAATACCCATTAGCAGGTCTACGTCTTGGTGCAACGGAAAAACCCTCAGGACGCCAGAATGGTCGGCATGCAATCAGAACAACCTCGCATTTCATCAGCACGACCCGAGATGACCCGCGCGATCATGGACAAGACCGGCCTCGATCAAGGGATGCTGACGGATTTGGTACATCGATTTTACGGCAAGGTTCGCGCAGACAGTGTTCTCGGACCGATCTTCGCAAGCCGCATCACCGACTGGGAGCCACATCTTGCGCGGATGATAGCCTTCTGGTCGTCCGTCGCGTTGATGACAGGGCAGTATCACGGTGCACCGGTGCCGGCGCATGCGCATCTGCCGGTAACACGGACGCATTTCGACCGTTGGCTGAGCCTGTTTCGCGAGACCGCCTATGAGACCTGCCCACCTGCCGGTGCCGCGCATGTGATGATCCGCGCCGAGCGGATTGCACACTCTTTGCACATGGCCGTGGAGGACACGGCTCGCGCCAACTCAAAAACCGTTCCAAACCTGCGCTGACGAAAGGATGCTGCAATGCCTGATGCAAGCCCGCCACAAGACCCTGCTGAGCTGACCCGGTACATCGAAACGCGCTATCATGAGCGGCACCGCGAACAGCTTCCCGTGCTTGCCCAGATGGCCGAACGGGTCGAAACGGTGCATTTCGGCGATGATGATGTGCCGGAGGGTTTGTCCGCCCTGCTGGAGCGGATGATCGGCGAGATGGAAGTGCATATGAAAAAAGAGGAACTGATCCTCTTCCCCGCCATCCGCAAGGGGGGGATGCCCGGCATCGAAAACCCGATTGCGGTCATGCGTGCTGATCACGACGATCACGCCACCGAAATTGCCGAGATTCGCCGTCTGACCGGCAATTTGACCTTGCCGGCGGGGGTCTGCGGCACCTGGACTGCGCTTTACACCGGGCTGGCGGGGTTCCTCGGCGACCTGGAGGAGCATATGCGCCTGGAAAACGATGTCTTGTTCCCACAGTTCGAGCCGGCTTGAGGGCGCTCGCGAAATGGGGATCACAGACACTGGAAGCCGTTTCGCCTCGCCGCCGTGCCTCGCGGGCGAGATCGCGCCAGACTATTTTGATCCGATGGCGGTGGATCCCGAACAGGCGCGGGACGTGGCGCGATGGCGAACGTCGGAACGTGCGCGACTGCGCGCCGAACGCCAAGCGCTCAGCGTCAGCGACCGTGCAGCCGTGGGAGCGGCGGTCTCCAGGCATCTGCGAGAGCTGCTGTTAACGCGCTTTGACGGCGCGCAGGGCAAGGTGATCTCGGCGTATTGGCCAATCAAGGGAGAGCCCGATCTGCGACCGCTGATGGCCGATCTGCACGCGGCACGTGTCACAATTGCTTTGCCATTGGTCGAACACAAAGCGGCGCCGCTTGTCTTTCGCCGCTGGACCCCCGACACAATCATGGTGCGGGGGGATTGGAACATTCCCGTCCCGCCGCCCGAGGCAGACGCACTGACACCCGACATAACGCTGGCACCATTGGTGGGCTGGGACAGCGCAGGCTTCCGACTTGGCTATGGGGGTGGCTATTTCGACAGAACGCTGGCCGCGCTGCGTCCGCGGCCTTTTACCATCGGTATCGGGTTTCACTCCGCCTGCCTGATAACGATTTTCCCACAGCCTCACGATATTCCCTTGGACGTCATCCTGACCCAAGAGGGCGCGCAAGTTTTGAGACAAACACCATGAGCAGCACAGCTGAGCAAATGCGCGCCTGGCGTGGCCCGGCACTGCTTACATTCGGCTTTCGCCCCTTTTTCCTCGGGGCTGGGGTCTGGGCCGTACTGATCATGGCGCTTTGGGTGCCAATGCTGTCTGGTGCTCTGACAGTGCCGACGGCCTTCGATCCGGTGTCATGGCATGCGCATGAATTCCTGTTCGGGTATCTCTCGGCCGTCGTTGCGGGGTTTCTGCTGACGGCGGTGCCGAACTGGACCGGTCGTCTGCCGATTGTTGGCTGGTCGTTGGGCGGGCTGGCTGCGCTTTGGGTGGCAGGGCGCGTTGCCGTAGGGCTGTCGCTGCTGCTGCCGCCTCTCGTGGTCGCCGTCGTCGACCTCGCGATGCCGGTCGCCCTTGGGTTTGTGATCGCGCGCGAGATTGTCGCGGGCAAGAATTGGAAGAACCTTATCGTTCTCGGCATGCTGGCCGCGTTCACGCTTGCCAATGCGCTGTTTCATTGGGAGGCCGCGACTGGCTCCTATGCCGCGCAAGGCTATGGCCTGCGCCTGGGGCTTGTCGCTGGCGTGATGATGATCGCCGTGATTGGCGGGCGGATTGTGCCGTCTTTCACGCGCAACTGGCTCGTCAAACGTGGTGACGGACAATTGCCGACACCGCCGATGCAGAAACTCGACAAGGGCGCCCTGCTGCTGCTTCTAGCGGCGCTTTTGATCTGGGTCGTCTTGCCGGTCCACTGGGTCGCGGGCTTCGCGCTTCTTCTGGCGGGGATTGCGCATGCCCTCCGTCTGGCGCGGTGGGCCGGGTATCGCACGGGACCCGAGCCGCTGGTTGCCGTTCTGCACGTCGCCTATGCCTTTGTGCCGCTGGGGGCACTCGCCATCGCCGCGGAAACTCTCCGGCCGGACCTCTTCGGGGCGGCAGCGGCACAGCATATTTGGATGGCCGGGGCGATCGGGCTGATGACGCTGGCCGTGATGACCCGTGCCACGCTGGGGCATACGGGCCAGCCGCTGACGGCCGGGATCGGAACGGTTGGTGTCTATCTTGCTTTGATTGTGGCGGTTCTGGCTCGGGTGGGTGCGGGGGTCTGGCCGTCCGAGGCGGACTGGCTGCACCTGATCGCGGGCCTTGGCTGGATCACGGGCTTCGGTGGGTTCGTCATGATTTATGGGCCTCTGCTGCTGCGATTACCGCCGGACAAGCGACCCGGAGACTAGGGAAGTGGGCTGGTTGGAATTTGCATTGGCTTGGGTGGGCTTCATGGTCACCCATTCGCTCCCCTTGCGCGCTCCCGTACGGCCGTGGTTGCAGGCCCGGTTGGGCCAACGCGGGTTCACGATTGCCTATTCTGTTTTGTCGCTGGCCGCGCTGGTGTGGCTGATCGGAGCCGCCGGGCGCGCGCCTGTCGTGCTGCTGTGGAACTGGACGCCGTGGCAGGCGCATGTTCCACTTGCTGCGATGCTGCTCGTCTGCGTGATCCTGGCGCTCGCCATCGGGCGGCCGAACCCGTTTTCCTTCGGCGGCGCGCATAACGACCGCTTTGATCCGACGCACGCTGGAATAGTTCGGATGACGCGGCACCCGATACTTCTGGCATTGTCGCTTTGGGCGTTGGCGCATATCGTGCCCAACGGCGATCTGGCGCATGTGCTCTTGTTCGGATTTTTCGCGATCTTCGCCGCGATCGGCGGGCGTCTTGTCGACCGGCGGCGGCAGCGTGACATGGGGGTGGCGTGGCACCGTCTGCATGCCGAGGTGACATCCAGCCTTGGGACTGCCAGACCGACCTCCTGGGGCGCGGCGATCGTCCGCGGGATCGCTGGCGTCGCGTTTTATGTCGGCTTGATCTGGGTGCATCCATGGTTGTTTGGTGTCAGCCCGCTGGGCTGAGAAAACCCATGATTGATTCCGATCAAGGCGCGCGCACCGAGATCGGCTACAGTATCTTGCAGCAGTTGATGCATGGAACCGCTTCCGATGAAAACGCTTCGGCAAATCCTGGACGAGAAGGGCACGGAGGTCTTCAGTGTGACGCCTGATGCCACCGTTCTTGATGCCATCCAGGCGATGGCCGATCATGACATCGGGGCGCTTGTTGTTCTGGATGGTGAGATGCTGGTCGGGATTATTACCGAGCGGCATTACGCACGAAGGGTTTTTCTGAAGGGCAAATCCTCTCCCAAAACCAAAGTCAGGGACATCATGACAACCCCGGTTGTCTGCGCCGATCCCGGCCAGTCAACCGATCAGGGTCTGGCTTTGATGACGGAAAAGAAGATACGTCATTTGCCGGTCATCCGTGAGAACCGGGTCATTGGCATTGTCTCGATCGGCGATCTGGTAAAAAGCAAGATCAGCGACCAGCGCTTCGTGATCGACCAACTGGAGCGATACATATCCGGGTAGCGAGCGCTTTTGTGGTGCCCGGATAACCGGTGACGCCGCGCGTCTCATTTTGAGCCGAATTGCGCCAGATCAAGGTATTCAGTGATTCTACGCATAAGGTGAGCATGTGCAACACAGGGGAGGTGTGTCTGCCATGACAACAAGCTTGTGCGAGACAACGATTGGTGCCTTCGAAGAACGCATGGCGCTCAGGCGGAAAATGCTCAACGTCACGGGTGTCACGCTCCCGAAACGGCGTATGCCGAAGGACGTGGAAGACAAAATTCGCGACACCATTATCAACTGCTACGAATGCAAGAGCGGCGACACCTGCGCAAGCTGGCTTGCGACAGCGGAGGATGGCGTGCCGCCGCCCGCGTTCTGTCCGAACCGGGACACGATCCTGCGTTTGAAGGCAGACGGCTACACAAAGGAACCGGGCGCATGACCATTCGTGAGGCACTTGGCAGCTTTTACGCGGTCCGCGAGGCGCGGTTGGGCCAGATGGGAGATATGCTTGATATCACCGGAGCGATGACGGCCCTTGAACGCGGGCTGTGTGGGGACTCGGAGCTTCAGTCAGCCGTCATCAGATGTCTGAACTGTCGGAATGACGAGGCCTGCAAGGCTTGGTTGGCAAAGGCCGAGCACGGTGCTCCGCCACCGTCCTTCTGTCCGAACGCACAGCTGTTTGACGGGCTGAGACCGCGCTAAGTCACTTTACGCGCCGAGAACGTCCTCGATCCAGGTTTTGGCCGCCACGGCCCGCGGCAGGCCCAGCGTGCCGATCGCCAGTAGCGCCACTTGCGTGAGCGCCGCATTCTCGACGCCCTCGGTCTTCGCCCGGCGGCTGTGCGAGTGGACGGCCCCTTCGGAGGCCGCCCCGATCGCAAGCGCCAGTTTCACCAACCGTTTCTCGCGATCGGTCAACGGACCCGCCTCTGCGCAGGCTGCGCCGAGGCTGGAATAGGCGCTCCAGATTTCGGGGTGTTGCTCTGCAAGGTCACCGGCCGCACCGGGCATGGATTTTGTCATTGGACGCTCCTCACGTTGTATGATCATCGATCAGGGGATTGGGCTTTGCGAACCGGGCAAGGTCATCGGGATCGACGATTGAGATATGGTTCGAGGAGACCTTTACGCCATAGGGCTCAAGGCCTTTGAAGGCGCGGCTCAGGTTTTCCGGTGTCATGCCGAGAAAGGAAGCCAGACGCCTTTTCTCCATTGTCAGGTCGAACTCGGTCGACCCGGAAAGCGTTTGCTGACGCAGGATGTAGTTGGCCAGCCGCTCCAGCGACGTGCGCAGTTTCAGATCCTTGGTGTTCTTGACGACCGACCGATAGCACTGCGCCAATTCAGTCACGATCGCCCGTGCGAAGGCGGGGTCCTTGGAAAAGATTTGCCGCACGTCCGTGGAAGGAACTAACACGATACGGCTTCTTTCCAATGTGCGGGCGGACATCAGATAGGGAAGGTCGTTGATGGTTGCCGCAAGGATGAAGGTCGAGATCGGCCGCACCGTGGCCATCGAACTCTCGCGGCCGTTCCAGGACGAATAAAGATCGACGGATCCGGTCAGAACGACATGTAGGAAATCAGGCCGGTCTTCTTCATGGATCAGATCGATGCGTGGCGGGAAATTCTGCACATAGGCGCCCCGCATCAGGGCATCAAAATTTGCCTCTTCCATCTCCGCGAACAGCTCGAGCGCGCGAATGTCTTCTTCATACGACTCAGGCATTGCAGACTTCGCGGCTCCCGATCCCTTTTTGACATATGTTTCGTCAATAATTGATAAATGTCAATCAACAGTATGACCTTTGCCGGACCCGAACTTGATCGCCGCGTGCACCGACTTGATAAATCTGCATAACATATTTATTTTGCTGTATTTTTCTGTTTTCTTGATCCAGATCAAGCACCGTTCACGCGACCTCCGCCACACCTGTCCGCAAGCCCGCAAAGGGCATTCTTGCCGTACAGATGCCAGGAGGACATGCCATGGACAGTGCCGGAACCGTCCCAAGATCAGACCAGAACAGAGCCCTCGCGCTCAGCACGATCGCCTTCACAGCCTGTTTTGCCGTCTGGACCATTTTTTCGATCATCGGGGTCGGCATCAAGGCCGAGCTCGGTCTCAACGAGGCTCAGTTCGGCCTGTTGGTGGCAACACCGATCCTGACTGGCTCGATCTCGCGACTGTTCCTGGGGGTCTGGACCGAGAAATACGGTGGACGTCTGGTATTCACCGCACAGATGCTGCTGACGGCGCTGGCCACATGGGCGCTGACATTCGCGTCAACCTACATCATGTATCTGGTCGCGGCGCTTGGTATCGGTTTGGCTGGCGGCTCCTTCATCATCGGCGTGGCCTACGTGTCTCGGTTCTACGATGCGGGCCATCAGGGGACGGCACTCGGCATTTTCGGGGCGGGCAACGTGGGAGCCGCGGTCACCAAGTTCGTCGCCCCCTTCGTCATGGTGGCTTACGGCTGGCAGGGCGTCGCGCATGTCTGGGCGATCGGGCTGGCGGTCATGGCCGTCATCTTCTTTCTGTTCGCCAAGGACGATCCGGAACTGGTGGCGCGGCGTAAATCCGGCGTCAAGGCGCCGAGCCTCACCCAGCAGTTCGCGCCGCTCCGGAACCTCCAGGTCTGGCGCTTCTCGCTTTATTACTTCTTCGTCTTCGGCGCCTTCGTGGCGCTGGCGCTCTGGATGCCGCACTACCTGATTGATGTCTACGGGCTTGATGTCAGGGCGGCCGGGATGGCGGCTGCGGCGTTCTCCCTCTCAGCCTCGCTCTTCCGCGCCTATGGCGGGCATCTCTCCGACAAGTTCGGCGCCCGCGCGGTCATGTACTGGACCTTCGGGTTCAGCCTCGTGCTGCTCTTCATGCTGTCCTATCCGCCGACGGATTACGTGATCCAGGGCAAGGACGGCACCATCACCTTCTCCACCGAGATGGCGCTCTGGCCGTTCATCATCACACTCTTTGTCCTCGGCTTCTTCATGAGCCTCGGTAAGGCGGCCGTGTTCAAGCACATCCCCGTGTACTATCCGCACCATGTCGGCGCGGTCGGCGGACTTGTGGGCATGATCGGCGGCCTCGGGGGATTTGTCCTGCCGATCGGCTTTGGTGCCCTGCTTGAATTGACGGGGATCTACACAAGCTGTTTCGCGCTTCTGTTTGTGCTGGTCGCGATTGCACTCGGCTGGATGCACCTGTCGGTGCGCGCGATGGAGCGGGCGGCGCATGGTCCCGCACTCGATGCGCTCCCCGAGCTGCCCGAGATGCAGGAGATCCACTCACCCGAGAAAACGGCCATGCCCCGGACGCTGACCGAGTGGCAGCCCGAGAACGCCGACTTCTGGCAGCAGAAAGGGCGCGCCGTCGCCCGCCGCAATCTGTGGATCTCGATCCCGGCGCTGCTCCTGGCCTTCTCGGTCTGGATGGTCTGGTCGATGGTTGTGGCCCGCTTGCCCGCCATCGGGTTCGACTTCACCTCGTCCCAGTTGTTCTGGCTGGCTGCCCTGCCCGGCCTGTCGGGCGCGACTTTGCGCATCTTCTACAGTTTCATGGTGCCGATCTTCGGCGGCAGGCTTTGGACAACTCTGTCAACGGCATCGCTGCTGCTACCGGCCATCGGGATCGGCTATGCCGTTCAGAACCCCGAAACGCCCTATCTGATCTTCCTCGCCCTGGCACTTCTGTGTGGCCTCGGTGGCGGCAACTTTGCCTCCTCCATGGCCAACATCGCCTATTTCTTCCCGAAAGCGGAGAAGGGGAATGCGCTGGCACTGAATGCGGGTCTCGGCAACCTCGGTGTCTCGGTCATGCAATTCCTCGTGCCGATCGTGATCACCGCCGGTGTATTCGGTGCCATGGGCGGATCGCCAGTCACTTTGGATGACGGCAGCCAGCTCTGGATGCAGAACGCAGGCTTTGTCTGGGTGCCCTTCATCCTCGTCGCCACGGCGGCAGCCTGGCTTGGCATGAACGACATTGCCGACGCCAAGGCCAGCTTCCGCGATCAGGCGATTATCTTCAGCCGCTTCCACAACTGGGTCATGTGTGTGCTCTACACCGGCACCTTCGGCAGCTTCATCGGCTACTCGGCCGGGTTTCCGCTGCTGACACGGTTGATGTTCCCGGAAGTGAATGCATTGCAATACGTGTTCCTTGGACCCCTCGTTGGAGCGCTGAGCCGCGCGGGCACGGGCTGGATCAGCGACCGTTTCGGCGGCGGGCGGGTCACCTTCTGGACCTTCGCCGGCATGATCGTCGCGGTCTTCGGGGTGATCTCCTTCCTGCCGTCGGACGGGCAGGGCGGCAGCTTCATGGGCTTCTTTGCCTGCTTCATGGCTCTGTTCTTCCTGACCGGCGTGGGCAACGCCTCCACCTTCCAGATGATCCCCGCGATCATGGGACGCGAGATCCCGCGCCTGATGCCGGAACTCGATGCGGTGGCAAGCCGTAGGCAGGCCGAACGCGAAAGCGCTGCCATCATCGCCTTTACCTCGGCGATCGCGGCTTACGGGGCCTTCTTCATCCCCAAACTCTACGGCACGTCGATTGCCATGACCGGAGCCCCGAATGGCGCGCTCTGGGCCTTCCTCGGCTTCTACGTGATCTGCCTGGTCGTGACCTGGGTCTACTACACCCGGCCCGGCGGGCTTCTCTATGACATTGAACGCGGTCGCGGCACAGGTGCCGCTGCGCAACCTGCTGAATAAGAAAGGACGCCAGATGAGCCACCTGCTCGACAGATTGAACTTCCTCCAGTCCAGGGACCTTGAACAGTTTTCCGATGGCTTTGGCAAAGTCACCCGCGAGAACCGCGACTGGGAAGACACATACCGCAACCGCTGGCGTCACGATAAGGTCGTGCGCTCCACACATGGGGTAAACTGCACCGGGTCGTGCAGCTGGAAGATCTACGTGAAATCCGGCATCGTCACCTGGGAGACGCAACAGACCGACTATCCGCGCACGCGGGCCGACCTCCCCAACCATGAACCGCGCGGCTGTGCCCGAGGCGCAAGCTACAGCTGGTATCTCTACAGCGCGAACCGGGTGAAGAACCCGCTGGTCCGCGGACGGCTGATGAAGGTCTGGCGCAAGATGCGCGAAACCATGAGCCCGATTGAGGCCTGGACCAAGCTGCAGGCCGATCCGATCCTGCGGGCCTCCTACGTGGAGACCCGCGGCAAGGGCGGGTTCGTGCGCGCCACATGGGACGAAGCGACCGAGATCACGGCGGCTGCCAATGCCTACACCGCCAAGACCTATGGCCCCGACCGCGTGTTTGGCTTCTCCCCGATCCCCGCGATGTCAATGGTCAGCTACGCCGCCGGCTCGCGCTACCTGAGCCTGATGGGCGGCGTCTGCATGTCCTTCTACGATTGGTATTGCGACCTGCCGCCGGCCTCTCCGATGACATGGGGCGAGCAGACGGACGTGCCGGAAAGTGCCGACTGGTACAATGCGGGCTACCTGCTGCTCTGGGGCTCGAACGTGCCGCAGACGCGGACACCGGACGCGCATTTCTACACCGAGGCGCGCTACAAGGGCACCAAGTCCGCCGTGATCTGCCCCGACTATTCCGAGGCCGCCAAGTTCGGCGATGTCTGGCTGAATGCCAAGCAGGGCACCGATGCAGCCTTGGCCATGGCCTTTGGGCACGTGATCCTGCGCGAGTTCCACCTCGACCGCCAGGCCGCGTATTTCGAGGACTATACCCGCAAGTACTCCGACTTCCCGATGCTGGTGAAACTGGACGAACGTGACGGGAAGCTCGTCCCGGGCCGCTTCCTGCGGGCCGACGATCTGGACGGCAAGCTCGGAGAAGAGAACAACCCCGAATGGAAGACCGTCGCCTATGACGAGCAATCCAAAGGGCTTGTCGCCCCCAATGGGTCGGTCGGCTATCGCTGGGGCGAAGACGGGGAGTGGAACCTCGAAGAAAAGGCACATGAGGCGGACACCAGCCTGAAGATGTCCTTCGTTCTGGACGAAGACCATGACGATGTGGTCGGCGTCGATTTCCCCTACTTTGGCGGGGAGGCGTACGGTCAGTTTGCGACCGACGCCGATCACCCCAGCGTGCTGACCCGCAACATCCCCGTCAAGAAGATCAAGACGGCGGATGGCGAGATTTCCGTGGCCACGGTTTTCGATCTGTTCTGCGCCAACTACGGTCTGGATCGTGGACTGGGCGGGGACTGGGTCACCTCGGACTATGCCGATGACATGCCCGGCACCCCTGCCTGGGCGGAAAAGATCACCGGGGTTCCGGCCGACAAGATCATCCATGTCGCTCGGGAATTCGCGGACAACGCCGAGAAGACACAAGGCAAGTCGATGATCATCATCGGGGCCGCGATGAACCACTGGTTCCACATGGACATGAACTATCGCGGTGTCATCAACATGCTGGTGATGTGCGGCTGCGTCGGCCAGTCCGGTGGTGGTTGGGCGCATTACGTGGGGCAGGAAAAACTGCGCCCGCAGACTGGCTGGCAACCTCTGGCCTTTGCGCTCGACTGGAACCGTCCGCCACGCCACATGAACTCGACCAGCGCGTGGTATGCCCATACCGACCAGTGGCGCTACGAGACGCTTGAGGCCTCGGAGATATTGTCACCGACCGCCCCCGAGGGGGATTGGGACATCAGCCTGATCGATTACAACATCCGTGCGGAACGCATGGGCTGGTTGCCCTCGGCACCACAGCTCAAGACAAACCCGCTGGAGGTCGCAAAGGCCGCGAAGGAAGCGGGCAAGGAAATCCCGGCTTATGTGGCCGAGAACCTCAAGTCGGGCGATCTGGAAATGTCCTGCGAGGACCCGGACAACCCCGCCAACTGGCCACGCAACCTGTTTGTCTGGCGCTCCAACCTGCTGGGCTCCTCCGGCAAGGGCCATGAATACTTCCTCAAGCACCTGCTCGGCACCGACCACGGCGTTATGGGCAAGGACCTGGGCGAAGACGGTCGCCAATTGCCCAAGGAAGCCAAGTGGCATGAAGACGCGCCGCGCGGCAAGCTGGACCTGCTGGTGACCATCGACTTCCGGATGAGCACCACGGCGGTCTACTCCGACATCGTTCTGCCGACGGCCAGTTGGTACGAAAAGGACGACATGAACACGTCGGACATGCACCCCTTCATCCACCCGCTGCAGGCGGCCGTGGACCCTGCCTATGAAAGCAAATCCGACTGGGAGATCTTCAAGGCCATCGCCAAGAAGTTCCAGGAGATCGTGCCGGGCTATCTGGGCAAAGAGACCGACATCGTCGCTCTCCCGATCCTGCATGACACCCCTGCCGAGATTGCACAGGACCAGGTGAAGGACTGGAAGAAAGGCGAATGCGACCTGATCCCTGGCAAGACGGCGCCGGCTTACGTGGCGGTCGAACGCGACTACACCGCGATCTATGATCGTTTCACGGCGCTTGGACCCGCGCTCGACAAGCTGGGCAACGGCGGCAAGGGGATCACCTGGAACACGGAGGAGGAAATCGACAACCTAGCGGCATTGAACGGCCTGCAGTTGGACGGAGCCGCGGCCGGACGGCCGAAGATCGACAGTGCGATCGATGCCTGCGAGGTCATCCTGATGCTGGCCCCAGAAACCAATGGCAACGTGGCCGTGAAAGCCTGGGAAGCGCTAGGCAAGGCGACAGGTCGCGAACACGCGCATCTGGCCGAAGGTGAGCATCACCAGAAGATCCGCTTTCACGACATCGCCGCACAGCCGCGCAAGATCATCTCGAGCCCGACATGGTCAGGGATCGAGAGCGAGAAGGTCAGCTACAACGCAGGCTATACCAACGTTCATGAACTGATCCCCTGGCGGACACTGACAGGACGGCAACAGCTCTACCAGGATCACCTGTGGATGTTGGCCTTCGGCGAAGGGCTCATGTCCTATCGACCTCCGATCGACCTCAAGACGATCACCAAGGAGGTGCAGGACGAAGGTGACACCCTTGTGCTGAACTTCATCACACCCCACCAGAAATGGGGCATCCACTCCACCTATACCGACAACCTGTTGATGCTGACGCTGAACAGGGGCGGGCCGGTGGTCTGGATCTCCGAAGTGGACGCCAAATCCGCCGGTATCGTCGATAACGACTGGATCGAGGTCTACAACACCAACGGCGCGTTGACCGCTCGAGCGGTTGTGTCCCAACGGATCAAGGAAGGCACGACCTTCATGTATCACGCTCAAGAAAAGATCGTGAACACACCGGGGTCCGAGAAGACCGGACACCGGGGAGGGATCCACAATTCGGTCACCCGCACGGTCCTGAAACCCACCCATATGATCGGCGGCTACGCCCAGCAATCCTACGGCTTCAACTACTACGGCACCGTAGGCTCGAACCGGGACGAGCTCGTGGTCATCCGCAAAATGAAGAAAGTTGACTGGCTCGACCGCGAAAAGAGCTGGAAAGCGCCTGCACAGGAGGCAGCAGAATGAGAATCCGCGCACAAATCGGCATGGTGCTGAACCTCGACAAATGTATCGGGTGCCACACCTGCTCTGTCACCTGCAAGAACGTCTGGACGAGCCGGGATGGCGTTGAATACGCCTGGTTCAACAACGTGGAAACGAAACCGGGCACCGGCTATCCGACGGACTGGGAAAACCAGAAGCGCTGGAAAGGCGGCTGGGAACGGACCAAGGCAGGCAAACTGCAGCCTAAGCAGGGCAGCAAGTGGCGCATCCTGTCCAACATTTTCGCCAACCCATCCATGCCGGAAATCGACGACTATTATGAGCCGTTCGACTTCGACTACGATCATCTGAAATCCGCCCCCGAGATGGAGGCGTTTCCGACGGCACGTCCCCGCTCCAAGATCACCGGCGAGCGTATCGAGAAGATTGAGAAGGGTCCGAACTGGGAAGAAATCCTGGGCGGCGAATTCTCCAAACGGTCCGAGGACTATAACTTCGAAGGCATCCAGAAGGAGATTTACGGGGAATACGAGAACACCTTCATGATGTATCTCCCCCGCTTGTGCGAACACTGCCTTAACCCGGCCTGCGCGTCCTCGTGTCCATCGGGTGCGATCTACAAGCGCGAGGAGGACGGCATCGTCCTGATTGACCAGGAGAAGTGCCGGGGCTGGCGGATGTGCGTCTCGGGCTGTCCCTACAAGAAGATCTACTACAACTGGGAATCCGGGAAATCCGAAAAATGCACCCTGTGCTATCCGCGGATCGAAAGCGGCAATCCGACTGTCTGCTCGGAAACCTGCGTTGGGCGCATCCGCTACCTCGGCGTCATGCTCTATGATGCCGACAAGATCGAAGATGCGGCCAACATGGAGAACGAACAGGATCTCTATGATGCGCAGCTTGGTGTCTTCCTCGACCCCAGAGACCCGGTGGTTATTGAGACGGCCCGTGCCGACGGCATTCCCGAGGATTGGATCAAGGCCGCGCAGGAAAGCCCGATCTGGAAGATGGCAATGGAGTGGAAGGTCGCCTTCCCGCTGCATCCCGAATACCGGACGCTGCCAATGGTGTGGTACATCCCGCCACTCAGTCCGATCCAGAACGCGGCGGAAGCCGGGGCGATCGGGACCGATGGTGGCATGCCCGACGTCAAGAACCTGCGCATTCCGGTGAAATACCTCGCCAACATGCTGACGGCCGGAGACGAAGAGCCGGTGGTGCACGCGCTGGAGCGTATGCTGGCCATGCGGTCCTACATGCGGACCAAGACCATCGAGGGTGTGATCGACGAGGCCATTGCGGCCCGCGTCGGCCTGAGCGGTCGCGTAATCGAGGACATGTATAAAATCATGGCCCTTGCAGATTACGAAGACCGGTTCGTCATCCCGACCACGCACCGCGAGCAGGTCGAAGAAGCCTATGACCTGCGTGGCGGCTGCGGCTTTACCGACACCAATGGATGCGGCGGCGGATCAACCAAGGGTTCCCTCTTCGGTGGTTCCAAAAGGCCCCTCAAGATGCCCACGGAGGCGATGTAATATGGACCGGACTTTGAAAGCACTCTCGCTCATTCTGAGCTACCCGACACGCGAGCTGCAGCATGCCATGCCCGAGATCGGCGCCGTTCTGGCCTCGGACACGCGTTTGACAGCAGCAGCCCGTCGGGCGTTGCGCCCGCTGGTGGAGGAGCTTGGCGGGCGCGACATCTATGACCTCGAAGAACAGTTCGTGCTGCTCTTCGACCGATCGCGGACCCTGTCGCTCAACCTCTTCGAGCATGTCCACGGCGAAAGCCGGGACCGGGGCGGGGCGATGGTGTCTCTGATCGAGACCTATCGCGCGGGCGGTTTCGAGCCGAATACATCGGAACTGCCTGATCACCTGCCGGTCCTGCTGGAATTCCTGTCGACGCGTCCCTTCTCGGAAGCACAGGACATTCTCGCGGATGCAGCCCATATCTTTGAGGCGTTGAACGCACGACTTGGCCGGCGGGAAAGCAACTACGGTGCTGTGTTTGCCAGCCTCTTGCAGCTGGCAGGCGCAAAGGCCGACCAGGGCGCAGTGGCCGAGATGCTGGCGCAGCCCGATGACGATCCTTCCGATCTGGAGGCCCTCGACGAGGTTTGGGAAGAAAGCGAAGTGCTTTTCGGCCCAGACCCGAATGCGGGGTGCCCGCAAGTTCGTGACATGCTTTCGCGCATGGACACACCCGTCAATCCCGCACCGCACCACGCGGCCGAATAGGGAGAAAGCACCATGTTTGCCAATTTCGATATCGATTTCATCATCTTCGGCATAATGCCCTATGCCGCGTTGACCATCCTCGTGGTCGGCTCGATCGCCCGCTACGATCGGGATCAATTCACGTGGAAGAGCTCATCGAGCCAGCTTTTGCGTCGCAAGCAACTGATCTGGGGGTCGATCCTGTTTCACGTCGGCATCATCACCGTCTTCTTCGGGCATCTGGTCGGGCTCTTTACCCCGGTCTGGGTGCTGGACGCGATTGGCGTGCCGTACTGGGTCAAGCAATGGATGGCCGTGCTCATTGGCGGCCCTGCGGGCATCGCTGCATTGATCGGTGCGACAATGCTATTGCATCGCCGCTTGGGCGACAGCCGTATCCGGATGACATCCAGCTGGGCTGACATCATTATCATGGTATTGATCTGGTGGCAGCTGGTGATCGGCCTTCTGACCATCACGCAGACCCTGCAACACATGGATGGCGCAGAGATGGTGCGTTTCATGACCTGGTCGCAGAGCATCGTGTCATGGAACCTGAACGCCTGGGCCATGGTGGTTGACGTGCACTGGCTCTACAAACTGCACATCTTCCTCGGGCTCATCATCACGGCACTGTTTCCGTTCACCCGGCTGGTGCACATGGTGTCCGGTTTTGCCGCGCCGTTCCGGTACCTGTTGCGCCCCGGATACCAATTGGTGCGCTCGCGGCGGCAGAAACCACTGCCCAAGCGCGCTGCGCCCAAAGCAACGCCGGCGGAGTAGGGATCATGAATGCAGCAATGTTTCCCGATCTGATCGTGAACGGCGAGCATGTGCCGCACACGCTCGTCGCCGCAGAAACGCAGAACCAGGACGCCCCAAAGGGCAAGCCCGGAATTGCCTGGCGGAAAGCGGCCAACGCAGTTGCGATCCGAACGCTGCTTCTGCAGGAAGCCCGATCACGCGGCATTGCCGCTGACCCGCAGGAGGTGGGGCCGGGCCGTTTCGAGACCGACGAGGAGGCCCGGATACGGGGCCTCCTCGAAGAGGCCATCGATGTCGGAGCCCCCGATGACGCTGCAATCGAGGCCGAGTGGAGCAAGGATCCCTCGCGCTTTCGGTCCCCGCCACTTTGGGAGGTGTCACATATTCTCATTGCCTGTGATCCAAGAGACGCGGAAGCCCGAGACCGTGCGTTGAACCGCGCCAAAAAACTGTTGGACATCGCGTCAAACGATCCGAAAGCATTTGCCGCCCTGGCCGCCCGCGAAAGTGACTGTGGGTCGAAATCCTCGGGCGGAGCTTTAGGCCAATTGGGTCCGGGAGATACAGTTCCGGAATTCGAGGCCGCACTGCGCACTCTGGCTGAGGGGGAGGTCACATCCGAACCGGTCCTGACACGGCACGGGTACCACATCATTCGCATGGACGCTCTGGCCTTGGGACAAGTTCTCCCCTTGGCTGCGGTGCGTGCCAGGATTGCGGAGGCGCTCGAAAAGGCCGCATGGGCGCGCGAAGCGCGGCGGTTCGTCGACCAGTTGGTCCAATCCGCAGATATCGAAGGGGCGGATTTGAAGCAGGTCTGAACGGGAGGAAGGACCGATGGTGCGAGATCGAGACAGACGTCTGAACACGGCACGCAGCGCAACACATCGCCTTGGGACGCTAGAGAATCCATTGGATTTCATGGCCGAAGACCACCTGCGTGAGCGGGAAGTCTGCACCCTGATCGATAGCATGGTGGAGGGAGAACCGGTCGATCACGAAGACATCGCAATGATGCGCACATTCCTGATCGACGATTTGCCAAAGCATCTTGCGGACGAGGAGAGTGACCTCTTTCCCTTGATGCTGGAACGATGCGATCCGGACGAGGAAATTGACAAGATGATCACGCGTCTGCAAGCCGATCACCGCCATGCGATTGGCGATTCCCCGGCTATTGCCGCGTTGATCGTGGCCCAAGCGGATCGCAAAAAGCCGTTGTCCGAAACGGACTGCGCCAAGATGTCGGACTTCGCCACGCATGCGCGGCGCCATCTGATCCTCGAGAATGCCATCCTCCTTCCGCTAGCCCGCGCGCGGCTGACCAAAGCAGATCTCGAAAAGATGCGCGCGCATATGTTGGAGCGCCGTGGACAGGCAACCGAACAAGGAGCGGAACATGCTGGCTGATCTTCTGGAGCGGAATGCCCGGTGGTCTGACACGATCAATGCCGAGGAGCCGGGTTACTTCCCGAGGCTGGCACAACAGCAATCGCCCGAGTTCTTCTGGATCGGCTGCTCTGACAGCAGAGTGCCTGCCAATGTCGTCGCCGGGCTGGATCCCGGCGAAGTGTTTGTCCATCGCAATGTGGCCAATGTGATCCACTCGAGCGACATGAACATGCTTTCGGCGCTTGAGTTTGCCGTCGATGCGTTGCGTGTTCGCGAGATCATTGTCTGTGGCCATTATGGCTGCGGCGGCGTGAAGGCCGCCACGGAGGACCTACCGCATGGCCTGGCCGACCATTGGTTGGAGCCGATCCGCCGCCTGGCCCGCGCCTACGCCGTGGACCTCGCGCGGGAGGATTGCGCGGAAGCAAAGCAAGACAGGCTGGCCGAATTCAACGTCATCGAAGGGGTTCGGCGTGTTGCGGAAACGCCGATCATGCAGAGAGCTTGGCGCGCAAAAGCCAACATCCGCATTCACGGGCTCATCTATGGCCTGAAGGACGGGCGGTTGCGCGATCTCGACAGCACTGTGGGCCCGGGGCATTTCCAACAGGAGGCTGCAAAATGACTGTTCTCACGAGGATCGAAGAGCAGGGGTGCGGATGCGGCACTGCTGATCATCCGGGGGATTTGATATCAATCGATGAAGCGGTTGCGCAGATTTTGCGGAACGCGGGACACGTTCGGGAGTCCGAAGAGGTGGCGCTTGCCGGGGCGCGTGGCCGAACTCTGGCCGAACCTATTGCTGCAATCGCGGCCGCACCCCCGTTTGACAATGCCGCGATGGACGGGTTTGCGCTGAACACGGCCTGCCTGGTCGGGCCGGGACCGTGGCGGCTTCCCGTTGTCACCCGCATTCCGGCAGGGCAGCGCGGCTCGGAACCGCTGCCGATGGGCGCGGCAGCACAGATCTTCACAGGCGCTCTGATGCCCGATGGTGCGGATGCGGTCGTGATGCAGGAAAACGTCCGACGCACAGAAAACACCATTATCGTTTCGCATGAGATTCTGGCAGGCGCGCATGTCCGGCGCAAGGGCGAGGACATGGCGGCGGGCGACATGGTTGTCCCTGCGGGCCGCACCCTGACGGGGCGTGATATCGCAGCCTGCGCGGCAGCAGGGCGGGCAACCGTTTGCGTGCGCCGTCGGCTTCGGGTTGCGCTTGTTGTCACCGGTGATGAAGTGAATTCCCCCGGCCGGACATTGAGCTCTGGCGGCATCTGGGATGTGAATACGCCGATGCTAAGCGCTCTGATCCCTGCTCCGGAGATCGAATTGGTCGATGTCCTGGGGTTTCGGGACAATCGCGCAGCTCTGCGGCAGCAGCTCAGCGCGCTTGCCGACGAGGTCGACCTGATCGTCACCACCGGCGGGATATCGGTGGGTGAGGAAGATCATGTCAAACCCGCCTTGAGTGATCTTGGTCTGGATATGGTGTTCAGCGGCGTTGCGATAAAACCCGGCAAGCCGGTCTCGTACGGTCGTTTGGGACAGGCGCATTGGCTGGGGCTGCCAGGCAATCCGCTCTCCGCATTCGTCACCTGGCAGCTTTTCGGAACGGTGCTTTGCCAGTCCCTTGCCGGGAACAGCGCGTCATCGCCCGACCGCCGTCATGTGGTGCTGTCACAGGAGTTGCGCCACAGCTACGGGCGATGCGAAGTGCGGCTCGCGGAAATCTCAGGTTTCGACAGCACAGGCCGTGAGATCGTCCGCTTTGACAAGACCACCCATTCCGGCCGCGTGGCGCGGCTTCCCGCAGCAGATGGCGTCATTTTGATTCCGTCGGAAGTTGAAGTTCTGCCGGAAGGTGCGCTGGTCGAGTTCCAGCCCTTCCGTGATTGATAAAGGAAGAAAGACCATGAAGATTGCTTATACGATGGGCCCTGGGCGCGGTGATACCGATCAGTTGCTTTTCACTTTGGCGCAACACCTCGCGTCTGACGGGTATCGAACATGCGGCACGGTTCAGATCAACACGGATTGTGGCGCGCATCCGTGCGACATGGATGTCAAGGTGCTCCCGGATGGGCCTGTGTTGCGAATTTCCCAGAACCTCGGGGCCGGGGCGAGGGGATGCCGACTGGACCCTGCCACTCTCGAAACGGCTGTTGGACTGGTCGAGACAGGGCTTGAGGCCACCCCGGAGCTGCTGATCGTGAACAAGTTCGGAAAGCACGAGGCCGATGGTCGGGGGTTCCGTTCGGTGATCGCAGAGGCCATTGCGCGCGATATGCCCGTTCTTGTTGGGGTCAACGCATTAAACTTGGAGGCCTTTCAAGACTTCGTGGGCCCTGAAGCAACAGAGCTCGAGCCTTCCCTGGAGGACTTGGTCCGTTGGCTACAAACTGTGTTGAACAAGGAACGGGATGTGGCCTGAGACCTTTCACGCCGCATCTGTGATCTCGGTCAAGGACGGATCAAGGGTTGTCGGTGAGAATGATCAGAACATGAGCTGATTGAAATGGCTTTTGGAAGACAGGCAACAATCGCGCGACATTTTTTCCCGGAATCAAGTCGGGGCATGATCGGAGCAGATCGGAACATCAATGACGGACACGCTGAAAACCTACATGAGCCGCAATGTACCGCGCTACACGAGTTATCCGACTGCCCCGCACTTCTCCAAGGCGGTAAGGCCAGCGGATTACGCCAACTGGCTCTCCTCGCTCTCTCCAAAGGAACCCGTATCTCTCTATTTGCACGTTCCCTATTGCCGCGAGCTTTGCTGGTATTGCGGGTGCAACATGAAGTTGGCCCGAAAAGATGCGCCTGTCGCGCAATACGCGCAGACGCTCAACCAGGAAATCCGTCTTCTGGCCAAACAATTGCCGGACCGCATGTCGATTTCTCATTTGCATTGGGGTGGGGGGACACCGACGGCGCTGGTGCCGGATGATCTGGAGCGCGCGATGCAGAGCGTCCGGGACAATTTCGACATCACCGCTGACGCCGAACTTGCCATCGAGAGCGATCCGCGCACGCTCACGGATGAAATGATCCGGCGGATCGGACAGTTGGGCTTCACCCGCGCCAGTTTCGGCGTGCAGGAATTCGATCCGAAGGTTCAGAAAGCCATTAATCGCGTCCAGCCACCCGAAATGGTGCGCCATTCGGTCGAAGAGTTGCGCCTGGCAGGGGTGGCGGGCATCAACTTCGATTTGATCTACGGCCTGCCGCACCAGACTGTCGCCACGCTGCTGGAAACGATCCGCCTCTGCATCGACATGCGCCCGGACCGGATTGCGCTCTTCGGCTATGCACATGTGCCTTGGATGGCCAAGAAACAGCGACTGATCGATGAAACCGCGCTGCCGGGGAGCGCAGAACGGCTTCGACAATCACAATCGGCCGCCAGCGCGCTGGTCGAGGCGGGGTACGTCGCCATCGGACTGGATCACTTCGCACTTCCAAACGATTCCATGGCGAAAGCCGCCAAGGCAGGCACCCTGCGGCGCAATTTCCAAGGCTATACCACGGATCGTGCCGAAACCATGCTCGGGGTTGGATCGACATCCATCGGTCGCACCCCTTCGGGATATGTGCAGAACCTGTCGGAAACCGGGGCTTGGGCACGGTCCATCGACGCCGGTGTTTTGCCGGTCGCCAAGGGCGTCGCCCTGAGCCAGGATGATACTTTGCGGGGCCATGTGATCGACCGGCTGATGTGTACCGGCGAAGTTGATCTTGATGCGGCGGCCCTGCGGGCCGGTGTCTCGCAGAATTGGTATCACATCCATGAGCAGGAGTTGGCCACGCTCGAAGCGGACGGACTGATTGCGCGCCGTGCTGGCCGGATCTCTATGACCAAGGAAGGCGCGCCGGTTGTGCGAGTGGTTGCAGCAGTCTTTGATGCCTATCTTGCGACCAATATCGCGCGGCATGCAGTGGCGGTCTGATGAACGTCAGGTCCTCCGGGCGGGGGGCCGCAGAACGGCACTTGAAGAACGAAAGGAGAGATATTAGTTAGTAATAGATAACTAACTAGGACAACGGAAATGCCGCGCAAATCCGCCGATGATCGCAAGGCAGAGATCGTTGCAACCGCCCTGAGGTTGGCTGATGAGCTTGGGCCGGACCGGCTTACGACCCAGGCAGTCGCGGATGCCGTTGGGCTGACCCAACCCGCGATCTTCCGACATTTCCCGACGAAACAGGCCCTTTGGCAGGCGGTGGCAGAGGTCATCACTGAAAGGATGACAAACGCATGGCAGGGAGCACTGGCGAAAGAGCGTGAGCCGGATCGACAGCTGGTCGCGCTCGTTCTCGTTCAATTTCGCCAGATAGAAGCCAATCCCGCGATCCCCGCGATCCTGCATTCACACGAATTGCAAACCGAAAACAGCGATCTGCGGCAGAGTTTCCGCGTACTGATGACGCGGTTTCAGGGACTGCTGCAGGCAGAGCTCACCCGCGCCCGTGATACGGGGCGCGTTCGCTCCGATCTTGTCCCGGAAGATGCCGCGGTCCTGTTGATTTCGCTGATTCAGGGGATGGCGCTGCGTTGGTCACTCGGCGACCGCTCGTTCCCGCTTGCGACAGAGGGCGAGCGACTTCTCGACGCGCAGATGCGCCTGTTTCGGGGCGCCCCAGACGGGGAGCCAAGCTCATGAAACGCAGAACACGCCGAAGCCTCGTTGCCATTGCCGTCATCGCATTGATCGTCATGGCCGGTTGGTTCTTTCTGACCGAACGCCCCATCGCGGTGCAGGTGGTCACCATCGATCGGGATGTTCCGGTCCGGATCTACGGACTTGGCACGGTGGAGGCGCGCATCGTTTCCCGGATCGGGTTCGAGGTTGGCGCCGCCTTGACCGGTCTGGAGGTCGATAATGGCGATGCCGTTGCGCGGGGTCAGATACTGGCGCGACTGCACGCCGCCGAACAGGAGGCCCGGGTGGCACGTGCCGCCGCATCCGCCGAAGCGGCGGACGCGACACTTGGACGAACCCGCGCGAACGTCGTGCGTGCACGTGCCGTTCTTGCACAGCGTGAGGCGACCAATACCCGTCAACAAGCCTTGGCCGTCCGCAACACGATCTCTGCGCAAAGAGCGGAGGAAGCGCAGCGCGACGTGGACGTCGCGGCCGCGGAGCTTGCCGTGGCCGAAAGCGATATCGCGGTCGCGCTGGCACAACGTGCCGATGCCGAAGCTGCATTGCGCTACGAGCAAGCGCTCCTCGATCATCATGTTCTGAGGGCACCCTTCGACGCGATTGTCGTTGATCGACATGTCGAGGCGGGCACGGTCGTGCGTGCGGGCGAGCCGATTTTCACGCTGATGGACCCCACAACCGTTTGGACACTGGCTTATGTCGACGAAGCGCGTGCCGGTGCCATTGCCTTGGGCCAGTCGGCAGAAGTTCGGCTGCGGTCGCTGCCACACGAGGTCTTTAGCGGCACGGTGGCGCGGATCGGTATCGAGAGTGATCGCGTCAACGAGGAGCGGCGCGTCTGGATCGCCTGCGACCGCTGTCCGCCGCAAGTCTATCTGGGAGAACAGGCCGAAGTCAGGATCACCGTCGCTCTTCTGACCGAAGCCTTCCTTGTGCCCGAGATTGCCGTCAGCGGTTTCGATGGGCACCAGGGCCGCGTCTGGGTGGTGCGGGACGAGAAACTGACCGAGGTTTCTGCGGTGTTCGGCCACCGCACGGAAGACGCACGGCTGGAGATCGTGAGCGGACTGGCCGAGGGTGACCAGGTGGTCTCGGCTCCCGCGAAAGGCCTGTCCGAAGGGCGGATGGCGCGTGTCTTGGGGGGAGGGGCATCATGAACCTCGCCTACCGCGATGTGCGTCACAACCTGTTTCGATTTGTGCTGACCTGTCTTGGCCTCAGTCTGCTGATGGCGGTCGTGCTGGCGATGATCGGGATCTACAATGGTCTGGTCGCCGACGCATTAAATATCGTGAAGGCACCGCAAGCCGATCTTTGGGTGGTGGAATCGGGCACGCAAGGCCCATTTGCGGAGGCCTCAAAGATCCCCGGCAGCACGCGTGATGCCGTCGCCCGGCTGCATGGCGTGGCAGAAGCGGGCAGCATCACCTACCAGACCGTCGAGGCGCGCCATGCGGGCGACACACTGCGCCTGTATGTCATCGGCTATGAGCCAGGGCGCCCCGGCGGGCCGCAGGCAATTGCCGAGGGGCGCGGTATCACGCAGACCCATTTCGAACTAGTGGCCGACCGGCAGACCGGGCTTGTGGTCGGCGACCGCATCCGCCTCGGCCGCAACAGCTTTGCTGTCGTTGGCCTCGTCGAGGATACGATGAATTCGGGCGGCGACCCTGCCGCGTTCATCACACTCGTCGATGCGCAAACCCTGCAATCGCAACTTGCCCCGCCAGCCCAGCGAGTCCAGACCGCGCGGGGTGCCGGCCTGCTGGAAAGCGCCGACACCGTTGCGGCGGTCATCGCCCGGCTCGAACCCGCGGCCGATCCGCAGGGTGTCGCCACCACTGTTCGTCAGTGGAAGCACCTCGGCGCGCTGACGCAGGCAGAGCAGGAGGCGATCCTGATCGGGTCGGTCGTGGACCGCGCCAAGCGGCAGATCGGCCTGTTCCTCGGTATTCTGCTGACGGTCTCGGCCGTGGTGATCGCGCTGATCATCTACACGATGACGATGGAAAAACTCAAACAGATTGCCACCTTGAAGCTGATCGGCGCGCCCGATCGCACCATCGTCAGCCTGATCGTGCAACAATCGCTAGCCCTGGGTATGGTTGGCTGGAGTTTCGGCCTGATCCTGATCCTGCTGGTCAAGGACTACTTCCCCCGCCGCGTCGTGCTGGAGCCGGTGAATGCGGCGGCACTCGGCGGGATTATCATCGTGGTTTGTATCGTCGCCAGCGGGCTTGGTGTCCGCGCAGCGCTGAAGGTCGATCCGGCAACAGCGATCGGAGGCTGAACAATGGATGACGCGCGCCAGCCCCTGATCGAGATCGCCGGCGTCTCCAAGCATTTTGGCGAGGGCGAGGCGCGCGTCGATGCGCTGCGCGACATTGGCCTGACCGTACGCCGTGGCGAGGTGGTCGCCCTGCTGGGCCCATCGGGTTCGGGCAAGACCACACTGCTCAACGTCATCGGCTGCATTATCGCGCCGACCGTAGGCCGGGTGACGCTGGACGGCGAACTGGTCTATGACAACCGCGCCCTGCGCGGCGATCTGCGCCGCCTGCGGCTCGACAAGATCGGCTTCATCTTTCAGTTCCATAACCTGCTTCCGTTTCTCAACGCCTGTGACAATGTCGCCTTGGTGTTGACGCTGGCGGGTCGATCGTCTGCGGAGGCTCAAGAGCGGGCTGTGGAGTTGCTCGATTATCTTGAAGTAGGCCATCGCAAGGACGCCATGCCGGCACTCCTGTCCGGAGGTGAAGCGCAACGCGTGGCCATCGCGCGCGCGCTCGCGAACAGTCCGCGCATCATCCTTGCGGACGAGCCTACGGCGGCGCTGGACAGCAAACGCGCGGGGATCGTGATGGATCTTCTGCGCAAACTGGCTGCCGAACAGGATGCCTGCATTGTCGCCGTCACCCATGACGAAAAGATCTACGACCGCTTCGACCGGTTGTTTCACCTGCGCGATGGGGTTCTGGAAGATCAAGAGGAGGAAGTGTCGTGAAGAACCTTTCAAACAGAATTTGGCCAATGAAAACTGCTGCAGGCGTCGCCATTGTCTTTGGAGTTCTGACCATACTGTCCGGTGGCAGAGTGCTTTTCGGTGGTGAAGCTGCGCAGGCAGCAGCTGGCAACGCGGTTTACTTCGTATTGTGGTTCAATTTTCTATCGGGGTTTGTCTATGTTCTGGCTGGTGTTGGGATAGCGATGTTGCGTCGCTGGGCGGTTTGGATCGCTATCACAATAGCTGTCTCGATCGCGGCTGTGTTCGCACTTTTTGGTCTGCACATCTATGGGGGTGGAGCCTTCGAGATGCGCACGGTGGGCGCGATGACCTTGCGCCTCATCGTTTGGGTGGCCATTGCCATCATCGCAGGCAGGACCATTCTTGCTAAACAACACATCGCAGAGTGAGTGAACGACACACCGGCTGACGCCGGTGGCATCATTTTGCGGAATGTAATTCCAGGTGCTGCATGATGATGTCGTCTGTCACATTTCCCGAGGTGGTCGAGAAGTATCCGCGGGCCCAGAACCGTCTGCCCCAGTAACGCTTGCGCAAGTCGGGAAACTCCATCTGGATGCGACGCGATGACCGGCCCTTGATCCGCTGCATCACGTCCGAGAGCGACAGCTTGGGCGGGATTGACAGGAACATGTGGACATGGTCCCGCGCGAGCACCCCGCGTACGATATGGACGCCCAGTTCCTCGCAGGTCTGGCGGATGATCTCGCGGATCCGTTCCCGCATAGCGCCCTGAAGAACCTTGTAGCGGTATTTCGTGACCCAGACGACGTGGAACCTGTGGTAAAATCGCGTGTGCGCGGATGACGAATAGCGCATGATGTTCTCTCCTGAATTTTGAAGCCTTACGGGCAAGCCGGGCTTCAAAATTCAGGAGAGAACATCAGAACAAGATACGCTGAAGCGGACCGGCTGAAAGCCGGTGGTTTATCTCCAATAGGTGGAAAATTAAGTTCATTCGCTTCAACGCTTGGAGCCCGGTGTTAGGTGAACTGGCTCCATGCATGTTGCTGCAAAAGCGCAATCGATCTTGAGAATGCTAAAGCTACGGCGGGAACACCCGCATCTTCCGAGCTAAGGTTTGAAATATGCTTGTGACAGCGAGTTTGTGCTAGCGCAAAGACGCTGCGACCGACTCCGTTAGGATGAAAGTTTAGGCACTCGTGAGGCTGATATGCAAAGGCCCAAATGTGACGACCTGAATGATCTCTCGCTATGCGCGCTGATGACGCAATGGCCGCAAACAATTCCAGTTTTCATTAAGTATAAAATGTTGTGCGTCGGTTGCATGGTGAGTTCTTTTCACACGGTCGAAGACGCCAGCAAAGAACATGGCGTTGACGATGCACTTTTTAAGGCTGACCTTCGCAAATGTATGGGGTGTCAGAAAACGCCAGAAATCTAACCACGTCACCGAGGCCTCGAACTGCTTGGAATAATCGTGGCAAGACTTTGAAACATGACGAGTCAGGTAAATGCAGACTAAGGCTCTGCTTCAATGAGGCGCAAGGTAAATGGCGATGCAAGAATTTCGCAAAAAGGAAAGATCTTGGGCGTGACAAAAACTAGCATTCTGATCTTTGCACTTGTAGCTAGTGCTGGGCCATTGCTTGCCGACACGGTTTGTCGGTTGGAGCTTCAGGAACGAGCTGGCCCACAGTTGATGGCAACACTCACAATGACTGATGCAACCGCAACTATTGAGTATGAACCTCAGACCGGATTTCTCTACCCGTTCACCTTCGATTGTTCTTCTATTGAAAAACTAATCTGTGTGACCGTCAATCGGTGGTCTCTACATGCAATATCCTTTGAGTATCCTTCATACGCAATTACGCTTTCAGTGCTCGATAGAGAAGCGTATGGCACTGCGGCGACAAATACCACAATCAGATTATGGACAATCATTAACTGTGTCGGTGACACTGAGTTTGACTGGCTCAGTCGGAGACCATAGCGTTACAATCCGCAGTTTGCGGGCCTGTGCTTCGGGAGCCAGAGTTGCCGTTTGATGTGCGACGGTAGACGTAGTCCAGAACGGTCCATTTGAATTAGAATGAACATAATAAACCTTACGCGTATTTATACTTATTGTTGCGGTAGTATATTATCGTATGTATGCTGAGCCTTGTTGCAAAGGGCCCTCAGCATGCGTCATCTACTCAAGAAACTCCTCCCCTCGTTCGCAGTCGCTTTGGCTGTGGCGGGTCTTTCGCTGCCGATGGCCGCCCGCGCGCAGACCTACCCGATCGATTGCGCGATCCTCTTGTGCCTGTCAGGCGGTTGGCCTGCTTCCGTGCCATGCGCCAGAGCTCGCGCCGAATTCATCCGACGCATTACGCCATGGCCGGTGGAACCGCCGCTACAAATCTGGCGCTGTCCTATGGGTGTTTCCTATGAGACTGCCCCAGCACCAAGCAGTGCAGAACGCATCTTTGAAGCGTTCTTCCAGAACAACAACACTGGACCGCGACAATCCTTTCCAGCGCGCGATGCCGCTGACCCAATTGAGGCTGCATGGCGCACTCCAGAAGCCCCAGATGACCTTGTTCGCGCCGATCGGGCCCTTCGGCTTGTTCAGGACCGCGCGGACATCGACATTAGCGGACCTGAATTCAACTTCGTACGATCCATCCGAGTCTTTGATGTCCGGTATGCCCGACAGCACGAATCCGGTCGTGATGGTGACTGCAACCGTAGCGCCACCGTGGTCCTCGGCACTTATGGCATCCAAGGTGACTTCGCCTGGCAGAGGTCTTCCATAGCCGCCCTACCAGCCGACCATGTCGGTCTCGAACGCTGGGGCCAGAATTGCCCCGGCATCTATCACCGTTCCGTGTTCGTCGATTGGCGTGACTATGAGGGCAATTATGGGTTTGAGCAGGTAAACTACTGACCTACCGCTGCATTGGCTGGCCACGGAACCCGGCTCCTTTGAATTGTACGACGGCACCGCTTACGCATCGCGGTCCACAGGCTATTTGGCGTTTCGGCAACCACTGCAGGCTCTCTGTCCTCACCCGCCCTCGTCACTTCCGATCCGCGTGAGCGCGTCGAAGTCAATTTCCTGTTTCTGTTCCGCAGTGAGATCCGGCCGGATTTCCGACACCGGTTGGGGCCCGTGGACGTCCCACATCACCGCATGCGCGCCTGTAGTCCAGCGATAAACCCAACCAACAACGCTGCACCCATCGGTCCCGATCAGATTGGCGATCGCGACGCCCTCACCTTTATCATCGTTCACTGTTTACTGACTTCCTGCACTGTGGCGCTGAATTTGCGGCATGGTGTCATAAGGCGCTCACTCGCGCCGCAGGCCGCACGTGGTGGATGTTGGCTAACTGCTCTTCATTGAGGTAGCTGATCTCACGCGGGGACATCCAAAGCAGAACGCCCCAGAATTGCATTGTTTTCAAATCTTGTGGTCGGGCTCCGTGGCGGCTTCGACGATCGCCAGAACCTCCGATAAGTCGAAGCCAAGCGCCCGGGACAATACGATGAACTCGACAACGTCGATCCGTCGCTGGCCACTTTCAATGCGCGCCACGAGAGACTGATGACAGTCGAGCCTGTCCGCCAAGTCTTTCTGCCCCTGACCCGCGTGTTTTCGGGCCTCGACCAAAGACTGACAAAGGGCCAGATGCCCGGTACTCCAGATTGTTTTCGACACGCGTCACATACCTTTTGTGACGTCGCTAGCGGATGAAATCTGTTATCTAAAAAGTAGATATTTGAGGGTGTTATCGGCGTCTGGTTTCCAAGGGATGCAAGTCTGATGCATGCCCAGTGGCCCATCAATCCCCCACCAGTTCCAGAAACCGCCCGTAGTCCTGACTGACTTCGCGGGCTTCTTCGAAAGCACGCGCACGCTCCTGTTCGAGGCAGCGGAAGTAGTCCTGAATGTCCGCGATGTAGACCTCAAAGTCCCGCCGGATGATGTCGGCATAATCCGTAGCCGCTTGCGAATCGCTGGGAACGAACGGCCGGACCGGGGCGAGACAGGATTCTGCGTGGCTTGCAGCCGGAACGAGCAAAAGCAGTGCTACAGACTGCATGCCCACCCATCGGCTCAACCGCAGGTTTCTGAAACCCCTATTTTCCTTGATAGACGCCAATGGCCGTGCCTAGAGTTTGAGTAACCGAGATACAGCCGTATCTGCCGCATTATATCTTGCGGATAATAATATACTATCGTAACTCTGGGCTTCAAGTGGGAATGCCCGGGCGTTGCGCGTTTGAAGAAAGCGTGAGCCGGGCCATGAACTGGGACATCGAAGCACCAAATGTGGTTACGGAAGCACGTTTCCGCGAACTCGTGGAAAGTGGCTATAGCGCAGAAATCCTGTGTCAGGAGTCGGCACATAAGAAGGGCCCCAGCTATTACGGGGTCTGGATCATGCGTGTGGTCTCTGACGAGGGCGTGGAAAAGCTGCTGGTCACAGCCCGTACCCGAACGACCTATAACGACATCAAGATCCGCGAGTTCAAGACCATTACGGGCGTGGTCTCCTTCCTTATCGGGATCGGCTTCTCCCATGCCGATGTCCCGCTCGAGGAAGGCCAGCGGACAACGCACAAACTGGCTACAACCGACAAGGGCGGCAGCAAGTAGCCTTCTCCTTTTCTGGTATCTCGCAGGTCCCGCCACAGCGCAAATGGTACTGGTCATGGAGAGCGATGGCTCTCTGACCCCGTCCCGCTCCCAGGACAGCTTTGCCCGCAATTACAATGACGGCATTGGCCAGGGGTCCGCTGCTGATGAGCTGGCGATCCTCGGTGAGATTGACGTTAAGCCAGACGAAATCCAGATAGCAGCCCTCTCGCGGCCCGCTCCCCTGCCCCGTGCCGAAGTTCTCTCGGCCATCGAGGCCACCGCCCTCCGCTATGCCAGTCATCCCGGGCTGCGCCGCACGGATCTCTCGGTTCGTGATTGGCTGACGCTCTACCGTGCCAATATCGAAGTCGAGAGCGCCTATCGGCAGGATGCGGTCTCGAGCGCTGGCGCCATTGGCCTTGGTCAATTGATGCCAGCAACCGCCCGCGATCTCGGTGTCGATCCACGCGATCCGCTTCAGAACCTCGACGGCTCCGCCCGCTACCTCGCGATGATGCTGGAGACATTCGGCGATCCGCGTCTGGCGCTGGCTGCCTACAACGCCGGACAGGATGCAGTGCGCCAATACGGCGGCATTCCCCCCTACCGAGAAACCCGGAACCACGTGGCCCGAGTCATGGCCGTCGTGGCCCGATTGCAAGGAACAAATTCATGAAACACATATCCAACCTGTTTATTGCCTCACTCGCGCTGTTACTGCTCATTGCAGAACCGGCTCTTGCGCAAAGCATCGATCTCTCGCCGATTCAGAGCCTGTTGCAAGGCATCGTCGATGCGCTGACCGGCCCGCTTGGCGTTGTCATCGCCACGCTGGCCGTGCTCGGCGTTTTCTTGAGCTGGTTCTTCAACATCATCGATCTGCGACAGGCGCTCTGGGTTCTTGTCGGCATCGCCGGTGTTGCCGCCGCTCCCACCATCGTTGCCGCGGTCTTCGCCGGTGGCTGAGCGATCGCCCCTCTTTCTGGGTCTCGTGCGCCCACCGAAGCTTCTGGGCCTGCCCATCATGTATGCGATGGTCTGGCTCTTTGGCTCGGTGCTGCTTTTTGTCTGGATCCAGCACATTGCGGTGCTGGGCGTGGCCGCCCTGCTCTACCCCGTGCTTTGGAAGGCCGCAGACTGGGACCCGCGCTTCATCGACGTGATGATGACCGCGTTGCAGGAGACGCCACCGACGCGGAACCGTTCCATCCATGGCGGGGACAGCTATGCACCCTAATACAGCCTTGGACGAAACGCTCGATCTCCGCACGATGACGCCCGACTGGTATGCCCGCGAAACTCGCCTCGCGCATATGCTGCCTTACGTCAGCCTGGTCGATGACCGCACCGTACGGACGCGGGTGAACGAGCTCTTCCAGTGCATTCGGCTCGACGGGGTCAACAGCTACACGACGGATGATGCCTATCTCGACAAGGTGACGGCGCTTTTTGCCCGGATCATCGCGCAGCTGGGGCCGGAGTTCAGCTACTACGTCCACAAGGTCTCGAAGGCGATCACGCCGGACCTCGAGCCAGTGCGCGAGGACAGTTTTGCTGGAGAAGTTGACCGGCTCTGGCGCAAGAAACTCGAGAGCAGTGGCCTGCGCGACAAAACCTTGACGCTCAGCGTTATTCATCGCCCGCCTCCCAAAAGCGTCCTGCCCTTCCTGAACCGCAGCGCGCCAGACCGGCTGAAGGAAGCAACCGAGAAGCGTCTGCGTCGTTTGGGCGAGGCCGTAAGTGTGTTCGTGTCGGGCCTGACGGAGCTGAATCCGCGCGTCCTGTCGGCCAAGAGTGGCGCGTTGATCGGGTTTCTGGGAGCCCTCAACACAGGTCAGGAACTGCCGCTCTATCCGACAAACACCTACGGCTTTCTGTCATTCAACGTGGCCAACACGCGAGTGACGTTTCAAGGAGATCACTTCGAGCTCTCCGAAGGCGTCGTCGGCCATCGCTACGGCAAGAGCTTCACCATCGGGGAATACTCCGAGGCCACCTCCTGCACCATGTTCGACATGCTGAACCTGCCTGTCGACATGATCGTCACGCACTCCTTCACGCCGATCAACTCGAACCTCATGGCGGGTCGGATCAAACGGCAAAAGCGCCAGATGCAGGCCTCGCAGGACGCAGCCCTGTCGCTCATGGAAGCGCTGGACATCGCCGCCGACGATCTTGAGGCCAAACGCCAAAGCTTCGGCGAGCACCACATGGTCGTGACGATCTTCTGCGATACGCTCGACGAGCTGCAAACACTCAGCGCCGAGATCGTCAACGCCGCCGCCGCCGAAGGCGTGAAGATGATCGGCGAGCGGGTCGCGGCTAAAGCGCATTACCTCAGCCAGCATCCCGGCAACCAGCCCAAGCGCGTGCGCGCCAGCGCGATCACCAATCGCAACTTCGCGGATTTTGCGGCGTTTCATCGGACCCAGCTCGGCAAGCCTGCTCAGAAAACCCCCTGGGGCAAGGTCATCACCTATCTGCCCACGCCCGAACAGAGCGCTTACCGATTTTCCTATCACGAGCAAGGCAGCCCCGACAAAGAACCGACCAGCGGGCACACCTTGATTATGGGTCGGCCCGGATCGGGTAAATCGGTGCTTTCCGCATTCCTCATGACGCAGGCCCGTCGCGCAGGGGCGCGGATCTTCGTCTTCGATTACCGTCTCGGTATGGAGATGGCGGTCCGCGCCAATGGCGGGCGCTACGCCTCCCTGAACGCCGGCCAGCCCACGGGTCTCAACCCGCTCTGGACAGAGACCGATGCGCGCGGCACCGCCTGGCTCTCGGATTGGCTCACAACCCTGCTCTACCGCGCCGACAAGCCGCTCACACCTGCGCAGACCAACCGCATCCAGGAGGTCGTCCGCCAGAACGCGCAAGCCGCAAACCCGGCCCTGCGGAACTGGCGGGATTTCGCATCGCTCTTTGTGTCCACCGACGATAGCGGCGATCTGCACCAGCGATTGCTCGAATGGACCGAAGAGGGCCGTTACGGCTGGATCTTCGGGCAGACGCTGGAAGACACCTTCTCGCTGGAAGGCGATGTTGTCGGTTTCGATCTCACCGGCATTCTCGACAGCGAGGCCGAGAAGGAACGCATGGCCGTGCTCTCCTATCTCTTCCGCCGGGTCGAGCGCGAGATCGAGGATCGCCGTCCCACGATCATCGTCATCGACGAGGCCTGGAAGGCGCTCGACAATGCGTATTTCGCCGAGCGGCTGTCTAACTGGCTGGTGACCGCGCGCAAGCAAAACACCGTCGCGGTTATGATGACGCAATACGCCAGCCAGCTCGAGCGCACCCGAACCGGCAAGACCATCGTCGAGGCAGTGCCGACGCAAATCCTCCTCCCGAACATCCGTGCCCACGCCGCCGATTACGCGATGCTGAACCTCTATGAGAAGGAACTCGATGTGCTTCTCAACACCGGCAGCGACAGCCGCCTTGCGCTGATCCGTGACGACCAGGGCTCCATCGTTGTCGATGCCGATCTGAGCGCCCTCGGACCCAATCTCACCATCCTCGGCGGCATGGAAAAAGGCGAGGCGCTCGTCGGCGCCGATTACCGCGACCGCCCTGATTTCTGGAGACTTTCATGACACGCATTTTGTCGCTTCTCGCCGCGCTCGGCGCGCTGGCCTCCTGCGCCCAGTACCAAGAACCGCAGGCCAATTGCTTCACCTTCCTGGCCTCGACGGCACCCACAGCACCTGATTGTATCTTCACGCCCCTCGGCGCGCCGGAGGGCGACGTTGAGGTCTAAGCTGCCCCATATCCTTGCGCTTTGCCTGCTACCCGGTCTCGCCTTGTCTCAAGGCGTGCCGACCAATGACAGTGGGCTGACCGCGCGTGACATCGTCGAGTCTGGCGATCGCGAGGCTGACTTGGCCGTTCAGGCGGATAAGCTCGCCGTACGCGAGCTCATCGCCGAGATTGAACGCGAGCAATTGGCCACCCTGCAGCGCATCCTCGATGCCCAGACAAGTTTTGGCGGTCAGGGCCTGCCGGCAATGGTCTCTGGTCTGGAAAGCGGCAGCGGCGATCCGGACCGTTCCGTCGAGGCGGTCTATGGCACAGGTGAGATCGATCCCAATCCCGGCGGTGCGCAGATGTTCAGGGATGCGGCAGAAAACATAGAGCAGCTCATCATCCGCGTGGCTCAGGAAACAAGCGGCTTTGCCGGTGTTGGCCGCGCGGGTCTCTCGCCGGTTCAATGGCGGGCTCTGCTGCAGGCGCTCATCTGGCAGGAAAGCCGGTTCACCATCGGTGCCCGCTCGCCGGTCGGGGCCTTCGGCCTTACCCAGATTATGCCGGGCACCGCCAGCGATCTCGGCATCAACCCGGAATACTATGACAGCCCCTATCTGCAGGTGCATGGCGGTGCTCGATATCTCGCGGCCCAGCTCAACACCTTCGATGGCAACATCATTAACGCGCTCGCGGCCTATAACGCCGGACCCGGCCGCGTGTTCGAATATGGGGGCGTGCCGCCCTTTGCCGAGACCCAGCATTACGTGTCGGTCATCCCTGAACGCTACAATCTCTATCTGAGCCGTATCGGAGGGATCGATGCGCTTGGCACGATCGATCCGGCGCTTCTGGCCAATGCCAACCTCTCGCTCACTGGGCACGGCGCGGCCTTTTATGGCAGCAACTCACCCGCCGCGATCAGGCAAGCCGCCATGCGCATCCGCGATATCGTCGAACGGATTTCCACTACCGAAGACGTGCAGGAAAGCATCGCGCTCAACACCTATGCCCGCGCCGAACTCGTTCGTCTCGTCGCCGCGCGTATTCGACTTCAGGCAGCGCGCACCCGCGTGCTTTCGGCCGAGGAATTGGCCCAGGCCAGCGCCCGCATGGCCGAAGGCGCGTTCATGGAATTCACGATTAGGGAGATAGACTGATGAGAGATTTACTCATGAGAACGGCCTTGGCCACGGCGCTTGGGATTGGCCTGCAACTTGCCACCCTCACCCCCGCCATGGCGCAAGGCGTGCCCGTCGTCGACACCCAGAACATCGCGCAAAACATCCAGCAGCTCCGGCAGATGATCGAAGACGAGATCCTGCAAAACGAGCAGCTGACGCAGCTCCGCGAACAGCTTGCCACACTCACGGACCAACTCGCGGAGCTGCAAAGAACTTATGAAGCACTCACCCGCCTTGCTGAGCTTCCCGAGATCATCCGCACGGAAATGGAAGATGAATTGAATGGTCTGCTCGACCAAGAATTTGGCGACATCCTCGCCACGATTGAGGCGATCAAGACTGGGGATTTCTCCGGCCTGTCCGGGTCCGGTGCGGGCGAGATCGAAACCCAGATGGATCGGGTGCTGGCCGATCTCGGCTTTGACGACGATACGCTTTCGGAAATGGCCACCAGCGGTAACCCGGGGGCCAACCGCGTGGCGACGCAGGCAACAACCGGCGCGCTCGTCTCAGCCGCTGCCCAGAACAGCTATGAAGATGCAGGCCAGTCGCTCGAACGCGTCGACCGCCTTGTCGGGCTTATCGACGACATGGACGAATTAAAGGAAAGCATTGATCTCAACACGCGCGTGACGGCGGAACTGGCCATTGCGCTGGTCGCCATGTGGCAACTCGAAGCCATCCAAACTGTGGGCGACGGCACGGGCGGCGTGATTGATGCCGCCACCATCGCCGAAGAGCAGCGCTTCATGGATTTTACCTTGCCAGACCTCCGGGCAGACTGATCGTGGGGGCATGACGGGTGGCGAGTGAACAAGAGATCATCGAGGAAGAACTGGTCTACGGTGCCCTGCGCCGTGAACGGCTTTGGCAGCGTCTGGGCCTGATAGGCCTTGTCTTCGGCATCATCGGCTGTCTGAGCGCAGCAGCAGTCTCGATCCTTGATGTCGACCCACCCCCCGTCGTTGTCCCCTATGATCCCGCCACTGGTTTTGCCCTGCCCGAGGCGTCCGTTGGGGCCACATCCGTCACCGCCAACCAAGCGATCATCGAGGCGGAGGTGTTCCGCTATGTGACCGACCGGGAGGTCTATAACCAGCTCGACAACGATCTGCGCATCCGCAGCGTTCTGCGCCGCTCGGACGGGGCCGCTGAGAGCGGGCTGCGCCAGATCTGGAACAGCGCCAACGAGAATTACCCGCCGACCGTCTATGGCCCCAACGCCCGGCTCGACGTGGAAATCCTCAGCATTAACCGGATCGGCACCAACCGCGCCACTGTGCGCCTGCGCAAGCGTCTGACCTCCATCAACGGCACCCAAACCGGGCTCTTCACTGCGACGCTTCTCTTCGAGTTCCGACCGGAGACCCGACGCTCCATCGATGAGGTCTGGACCAATCCATTCGGCTTCACCGTCCTCGAATATTCCATCCGCTCCGACAGATTGGAGAACTGACGTTGTCGTTTATAAGATCGCTTATTCTTGTCATTGCCCTGTTGCCCGACCTCGCCTCTGCCGAAGCCATCCCTCGTGGCGGTCCCAACGACAGCCGAGTGCGCTTGGCCACCTACCAGGAGGGTCAGGTCTACCGTCTCAGCGTGTCGCTCACCCATGTGACCACCATCGAGTTCGGCGAGGGCGAAAGCATCCGCTCGATCATCGCGGGCGATACGGAAGGGTTTGAGATCGATGGCGTGCCCGGCGGTCAGGCATTTGCAATCAAGCCCGTCGCGCGCGGTGTCCATACCAATGTGACCGTCTACACGAACAGGCGCAGCTACTATTTCAACGTCCAGGAGGTCCGCAGCCCAACCTTCTATGTGGTGCAGTTCCGCTATCCGGAGGACGCTGCGCGCCCGACCCGGGCCATCGCGGCCCAAGCGCCGAACTATAATTACGGTGCCAGCGCGCGGACCGAGTTCACGCCAACCCGCATCTGGGATGACGGGACGTTCACGTATTTCGCGTTTCCAAGAAACGCGCCTGTGCCCGCGATCTTCCGCTACGCGGGCGGCCGTGAACGCGCGGTCAACACGCAAACCCCTGAGGACGGCGTGATCCGCGTCAGCGGCGTGAACCGCCAATGGGTCCTGCGACTTGGCGAAGAGGTGGTTTGCATCGAGGCGATCCCGCCCGCGGAGGCCGCCTCATGAGCGAGACCGAAAACACCGAGCTGGAAAAACGCCTCGCCGCCCTTGAGAAAGTCAGTGCCCGCGCCCCCAAGGCGGCGCAGCGCCGGTCGCCCCTTCTCGCGCTGATCGTGGTCCTCGTCATCGGCGCGGGTGGTGCCCTGCTTTATCTCCTCTCACAACCCGAGGAAGAGGAGGCGCTGCCCACGGCCACGCCGGACGTGTTCCAGAACGAAGGCGACGGGTTCGGCGCGATCGAGACCCTCCCCCCACCCGAGCCCGAAGTCGTTCTGGTCGCACCGGAACCGGTGGAACCGAACGCCGAGCTTTTGGCACAACTCGCCGCCCTTCAGGCCCAGATCGAAGAGTTGCGCAATGCGCCCGAACCGGTGGTCGAGGAAGACACGGCGGCCGCCGAAGCCATCGATGCGCTCACCGCCCAGATCGCCGCCCTGCAGTCCGCCTCGGAAGCCGCGCAACAGCAGTTTCGCGATGAACTCACGGCGCGCGATCGCGAGCTGGAGCAACTCCGCATGGATCTCGAGCTGGCTCAGCTCGAGGCCAACCGCCCCCTCCCCGCACCCATCGGGCCCACCGAGGACGAGCTGCGCGCGCGGGAAGAAGAACGCCTGCGCCGCGAGGAAGACGCAAGACGTCTCGCGGAACTCGAGCGTCGCGCGGCCGAGGAACGTGCGTTTCAGGAACGCCGCATCACCTCGCCCACCATCGCCTTTGGCGGCATCTCCGGTGCAAATGAGACGGCGTTGACCGAGCGCACTTTTGGCGAGGTAACGGATTTCGTGCTGAATGGCGCGCTGCCCACGTCGGTGACGCAAGCCGAGGTCATCGCCAATCCTTCCAACACCATCATTCAGGGCACGATGATCCAGGCCGTCATGGAAACCGCTCTCGACAGTTCGCTGCCCGGCCAGACCCGGGCCGTCGTCTCCGAAGATGTGTTCAGTTTCGATGGTTCTCGGCTCCTGATCCCGCGCGGCTCTCGTCTTATCGGACGCTATCGCTCCGGCGTTGATATCGCGCAACGCCGCGTCACCGTCGCCTGGGACCGGATCATCCTGCCGGACAATCAAACCATCCAGATCAGTTCCTTTGGTGGCGATGAGCTTGGCCGGTCCGGCGTGACTGGCTTCGTCGACACGCGCTTTGACGAGCGCTTTGGATCGGCAGCGCTGATTTCACTGATCTCCGCCGCACCAAGCGCCGCCGCCGCAAATGTCCAGGACGAAACCGCCGCGGATGTGCTGGAAGACGTGGGCGATGATCTGGCCGATGCCACGGACAGCGTGATTGGCGACTACCTCTCCATCGGCCCCGTCATCTATGTCGATCAGGGCGCGCGCGTCACGGTGATGGTCGACCGCGATCTGGAGATGTTCTGAGCCCATGTCGCTGAGCTATCTCCAGACCTCGCTTGATCGGATCGATGCCGCCGCGCGCGACGATGTCATCGAGATATGTATCAACCCTGACGGCACCTGCTGGGGCGAATTCCAGGGCGATCATTTCATGCGGAAGCTGGATCAGACGCTGACCGCAACCGAAGTGAAGGACCTCGGCAACCAGATCGCTTCCTCCGCCAACACTACGATGAGCAAGGACCGCCCCATCGTCTCCGTCTCGATCACCTACAAGGGCCGCCCGATCCGGGCGCAGGTCATCACCCCGCCAGCCGTGCTCTCAGCCATGTCGATCAGCCTTCGGTTCTTCTCAAGCCTGCCGCTCGACGGGATCACCCTCGATTTCCTCTATGGCAAGGAACGCAAACTGGAAGAACTTCGCCTCGAGAAAACCCGCGAACTGCGCGAAGTGGTGGCCGCGGGCGCCATCGATGATGCACTTGCCTTCTGTGTCGACAACAAGCTCAACATGATCGTCTCGGGCGGCACGTCCACCGGCAAGACCGTCGCCGCGCGCAAGATCCTCTCGCACGTGCCAACAGAAGAACGCATCGTCACCATTGAGGAAGCGGCCGAGCTTCTGCCGACCCAACCCAATGCCGTGACCCTCATCGCCAACCGCGACGCGGAATTCCAAACCGCCGATGTGCTTCTGACCGCGACGCTGCGCATGCGCCCGGACCGCATCATCCTCGGCGAAGTGCGCGGCAAGGAGGCCATGACCTTCCTCGAGGCGATAAACACCGGTCATGGCGGGTCAATGACCACGCTGCACGCCGAAACCCCGCAACTTGCCGTGCAGCGCCTCGCAATCGCGGCGCTCAAGACCGAGATCCCAATGACCTATGCTGACATGATCCAGTACATCGAGAACTCCATCGATGTGATCATCCAAGCCGGTCGGAATGACGGCAAACGCGGCATCACCGAATTCTACCTCCCCGGCGCCAATGAGATCGGAGCTTCCCAATGAAGACCTTTGAATATGATATCCTCAGCTTTCCCATGACTCGTAAGACCAGCCTCGCTGACATGCAGGCCAGCCTTAATGCCAAAGGGGCAGAAGGTTGGGAGGTAGTGTCGATCAGCTCTTCGGAATTCGCCAACGTGGGACACACTGTCTTCCTGAAGCGGGAAACGACAGCTGGCGGCGCGGTCTGATGATACGTTGCGGGATCGATATCACTTTCGTCACTCTTGCTCTGGTACTGGCGGCGTCATCCTCCTTGGCCGAGCGCAACCTGGTCCCGAGCCTTGAGCGCAGTTTTGATGTTTGCCCGGACAGACCGCTGGAGTCCGAATGGATGCAAAACATACCATTGCGCCAAGCCTATCAGCGGGTTCTGGTTCAGGACATCTACCGCGCCCAAAACCTCGAGCGCATCGTCGAGACTGGCAACTGCGATTGTGAAATCCGGTTCCCCTCTTGGGACGCTGCCGAGGCGGTGTTTCGGGAAAGGTACGCGAGTGACGAACGATGGGAGATGCTGCAAGCCTCGGACGCCTACAACCGCCGCGCAAACGCTGCCCGCCCTGCCGCCAAGGCCATCTGCGAAGCCGCGGGCAATTGGTAAGGCAGCCCCGTCATGAGCGTCGTCACCTATTTCGTTGAAACCTCCCAGGGCTATCTCGACACCGCCGCAGAAACCCAGTTCGGGTCCGTCGCGGCGACAGTCGGCACGCTTCTGGTGCTGGGAACAACTCTGGTGGTGATCCTCGTCTTCCTGAACATGATCTACCAGTACAAGGCGATGGACGGGCGCATGGCCTTCTGGCTCGCGGTCAAGATCGGGCTCATCGGGATATTCGCGACCAACTGGGTGCAGTTCAACGCCCTCTCCTCCGCCATCCTGGCCGGCATCGACAGCATTGCGGGGGCGCTTGTCGCCTCGGTCGGTGGCGGAACCCCGGGTCCCTCTGGCACCTTTGCAGAAGAATTCGATCGGCTGATCGCGGAACTAGGGGACTATCTCAACGCCGCCGGGTCCGAGCTGAACTGGATGGCAGGGGCCATGCTCGACATTGTCGGGGTCCTCTTGCTCTCGATCCTCGGCGGGCTGGCCGCCTTCATCCTCGTGGCCTCCCGCCTGATGATCGCACTTCTGATCGGGATCGCACCGGTGATGATTTTTCTGACCCTCTTCGAGGTCACCAAGGACTATTTCGCGCGCTGGCTGTCGGCACTGGTTTCCTTCGCGCTCTACCCCATCGTCGTGGCCGGCGTGTTCGCGACAATCACGGGTGTCTCCTCCGCACTCATCGGCGAGCTTGGCGACCCGGAAGGGGCCTCAAACATCGGCGCGCTCATCCCCTTCTTCATGATGGTCCTCATGGCGAAGGGCTTCATTATCGCCACGCCGTTCATCGTTCGCGCGATCTCCGGAAACATCATGATGCCCGCCCTCTCAGGTGGTCTCGGCGGCGGTTACAGCTTCGCCCGCGCCGCCATGGGCAGCCAGCAAGCCTACAACCGCTACTTAATCGGTGGCGCAAGTGGTGCGGAATTTGCCGCCCTTAGAGCGCGGCAGTTCTTTGGTGTGCAGCAGATGCCAGTGCGGCAAGGCATGGGACAGACAGGTCAGGCAAGCGGCACAGGGTCACCGGGGGCCGGATCCCAGATGCTGGCGCAACTTGCACGTCTGGGAAGGCTGGGGCGGAGGTGATGAAGCTTTGTTTTGCGCGGCTACCGAGCCATGGATGAACGCAGGCCCCATAAACATTCACCAGTAAAAACGGTACCACTAGAGCGGGTTCAAGCAGTCCTGCGCTCAGCAGTGAATGGAAGATCTGTCGGGCTTGAAGAGGCAATACGTGTTCTGGACTGCGATGCGCATCATGCCAACCGCGTCTTGCGCCAGATGGCCGAGGCTGGGTACTTGGAGCCTGCCGACATACTTGAAGGCTTGTTTTGCTGGCAGCTAACCCCAAACGGAACTCGCCTGGCACTGGAACCCAAGCGAAAGCGTATCGGGCGCGATAAGGTTCAGACCATCATTTCTGAACTGCTTGCTCGGGCCAAGGTCATCAACAGCGATCCGAACCGCCTGCAACGTATCACATTGAAGCTGTTCGGCAGCGCGCTCGAGGAGCTTGACGACTATGGGGACGTAGATGTTTCGATTGCGTACATGCGGCGCCAGCTAAGCGATATCGAACGAGAGCGCATCGAAAACACACTGAAAGCCCGTGAAAGCAAGTCAGACCGCCAATCCTTTCACGGACGGCTCATGGGGGCGGAACGTCAGGATACGCGCGAGATCATGGCGTTCCTCAAAAAAGGTCTGCCACATCTTTCGCTCATGAATGATGATCCTATGGACCTCGGGACACCGTACCGCTGGCTGGTCGACCACGACGTGAAAACGGACAGACCAGTTGATGTTTCTGACGATATCGTTCGACCCAACGGGCCTTCGATCCTCGACCAATACCCGAGGAAACCGATACCGCCCATCACACTGCTTGAAGCACGACACAGAACCATTTCCGCGGATACCAAAGTTGCGATTCATGACTTACACATAGGTTTGGAGGATGCAGCCACGCTCGAGGAACAAATGTGGTCTCCGAAGGTCACGCGCGAAGGCGCTTTCATTGCCAATGACATCAGAAGTCAGAAGCGGGTCAAATTCGCCGGGTTTCAGCACCTATGTCCGATCTGGAAGAAAGACCTCGGCGGCGTAGCGATGCTGAAGGAAGCCCTCGACTGGTGCGATGAACATAAGGTTTGGGTCAGAGACCTATATCCGGGAGTTTCAATCCAACGGTCCGACCGGACACATATCATACGCCTCGGGTGGGGCCATGACCTGATCTATTTCAATGTCGGCGGTAAATCGACAACTGGGAGCCTGCTGCCCAGAAATAGAACACGCGTTTCCAAAATTGACTTGGCCGGAGCCTATGCGGTCGGAAGGGCACTTTCGAAGATGTATGATGAAAGCAGGTCCGCGAAAATGCCATGGTTCAGCGCTGACATTTTGCTTCCGTTAGTCGAGCTAGACAGGCCTCCAGATTTCCCTCGGCTGCATAAAACGGGCGCGTTTAGAGAAGGTGCATTTCAAGGTCTGCGGGAGATCACCTTCTTCTGAGCCGGGATCATACCCCCGTGTGCACCAACGGGCCACTAAGCCGTGGTTGAAACTAAACTTGCTATTCATCTCCAACCGCAAGGTGCAGGAGCCCGTCGACCCGCTCCAGACCGGCCGGCAGCAACATGTTTTCAAGCCATCCGATCGCTTGTCCGCGCTCACTGCAATAAGCGAAGAAGGCCCTTTGCATGGCACGCGTGAAGGCGACAAAGAAGGAATTCAGCTCTTCATCCCGTCCGGGTGAAAGGCTCCACCAAGTCTGTGCATCGAGACCGAAGAAGATCATTGTGTGAAACTCAAGACCCTTGCTTTTGTGGATCGTCATAAGTGGCACCTGGCCTATGCCTTCGAAGCGATCGAGAGCGTCTGACCAAGCGTCCACAGCTTCGGCGCATTCGCAAAACAGCGTGATGAACCCTGTCCGTACCCGTTCGAAGTCCGCGTCCCGTCTATAGGCGGGAAAAGCCTGGCGCAGCCGATCGGCACCGACAAATTCAAGGGCGATCTGAAACACATTTGCCGCGCTCTCGCCATTCTGTTCGTTATCGCGCATAGCCGCACGCAAAGTGGAGGAGAATTCTTCAATACTTCGCTGCAGCCGCTCCTGGGCTCGTTCATCGCCAGTATCGATGGCGAATAGCGCTTGCAGCTGTTCTTGAGTGGCGTTCCAGGCACCCGGGCTACGTTCACCAGTACCGAGCCTCAAGAGCGGTATAAAGATACCTGTCAGTTCTTCGGCAAGTAGTTCCTGAATCGCAATTCCACCAACACTACGCGCCAAGTTTCTGATCTTCAGGCCTTGCGCTGCAAATACGTCCGTCAGTTCGGCTTCAACATCGTCGGCGCGCATACGCACGAGAATGGCGCAATCATGCGGCTCCAGAATTCCGTGCTCAATTTCTCTATCGATCCAAGCCGCGATTTGCTGTGCTTCCTGCTCGCGTGTATCGAAACGCCAAAGCGCAGCGACCTGACCGTCGACGGCGCGCTGCCCCCTGGCTTCAACGTCTTCTACGTTTGGATCGATGCGCTCCGCAATCACCTGTTGAATGGCGACCAGATCCGCATGAGACCGCCAGTTAAAGCGTAGCGCTCCGTTCACTGCATTGAAGTCAGAAGCAAATTCCTGAAAGGCGTTGTCCATCGCCCCGGCCCAGCCCATAATGCGTTGCTTGTCGTCGCCGACGGCTGTGAAAACGGCATCACTGCCATGAAAAGCACTCTTCACCAGATCATATTGTGCATATGTCGTATCTTGGAATTCATCGAGGAAAACGAAGGGATAGGTGAGCTGCAGGGCACGCCGTATCGCGGGGTTCTCGCGCAGCAAATAATCGACAAGTCTGTTAATCATGGCAAACGAGAGCAACGTACCGGTTGGACGCTCCAATTGCTCCTGCCAATAAGTATGAAGTAGCTCGCGCCAAGCCGGTGGTATTCCCTCCGCATCGAACGGAAGCGGCGCGCGTGCGATCGCCTTTTCGAATTTTTGCCAGCCGATGTCACGCCAACCGCTCCGGGTGAGGAAGTCCTCCAAATCATCGCGCCGCGGAAACCCAATTTCATAGTTGCGGGGCGGCCCAAAGGGTTGAGGGATCGCGGCCCGAAAGCGGTCTAACATATTTTTGGTGAACGCATCGAAGGTAAGCGAGTGAAAACGGCGCGCCTGATCGGGCGGACAACGCTTGCCTACGCGCGCCTTGAGCGTCTGTGCAGCATCCCTTTTAAAGCTGATGGCCAGGATGCATTTGGGCGGCAGACAGATGCCAGTTTGCAGGAGGTATGCTGCTTTTTGCGCTAGGAATTCTGTCTTGCCCGCGCCTGCGCCGGCGGTAACGCATACGCTTCGGTCCGTTTCGCGCAGCGCTTGCCACGCGCCCGGCTCGAGATCGTCGACGCCCTGAGGCCTCCAATCATCGGGAAGCACCAACATCAATCTGCGCCGTTCTCGAGACCGAGCTTCATTTTGACATGTTGAACCAGCGCGCACAGTTCAGGCGGAGCGTTTGCGGCAAGATCTGCCTTCGGAATGCGATTAATCGCGGCCAGATGCGTTTCAGGCTTGCTTCGGCTCAAGAACAGGTATGGATACCAGATAAAGCAATCATCCCACTCAGGATCGTAGAGACCAGCGTTCCCGCCCTTTTTGAGAGTGGCGGCTTTCTTGCGCTCCAAGGCCTCTTCACTGTCGTCAGGACCGTGCGCGCCCGGATCGAGCTCCTTATAGGCGTCTGGAAATGCCGCGAGCATCGCGAAGTCCAGATCGAGTGGATCGGAGAAAAAAACACCTTCGTCTTTCAGCGCCTGCATCCAGTTGTTTTCGGCAAATCCATCAGTCATCTCTTCGTCGGACAGGGCAGGAAGGTTGGCGAGCTCGACTACTTCCATCATCACATCCAAGTTGTTGCTGAGATCGTTTCCAATTTCGGCGAGCGATCCGACGGTCGTTCTTATCGTGTTCGCACCGCCATGTGAGCGCCCCAGGTCGAGATCAATCAGCGTTGCATGCGGTATCTTCAGCGCGTCAAGAAGCCGCCAAAAGTGATCGACATGGCGACCGCCGAGCGGCACAACAGGCACGAAAGAAGGATCAAGAGGGACGCCCATCGCCTCCGCGAGCAGAGGCAACACAATTCGTTCGGAGTCCCCCTCGCCGAGGATGACGAACCGCGCGAAGTAGAGCTCCGGATACGCCCGCACGGCGAGCCGGACATACTTACCCGCCTCGGTCGCATCGTCAGGTAGCGTCAAAGATTTCACCGATGAGGCCCTGCTGGTCGTATCGAGCCGGAAGTAGCGCACCTCGTCCGGCTTGATACGGCTCAAAATGCTAGCGCTGTGGCTAGAGATCAGTACTTGCGCCGAGCTGAGCGCTCCGATGTCGCGCGCTTGGTTCATAATGCGAGAGAGGAAGAACGGCGACAGGCTGTTTTCCGGTTCTTCGATGGCCAGAATCGTAAGATGAGCACGCCGCAGCTTTTCCTGATCGAACGGGCTATCGGCAGCGGCCAGTCGCAGAGCATCTTTTTCGGTTTCAAGCGTCGCCGCAGTTAGAGCTATATGAAACAGAGAGCGTTGACCGTCGCTTAGGTCGACAAGCGCCCGCTCGCGACCGGCCTCATCGGGATGGAATGCAAATTCGACGCGCCTGACCAGTTCCTCGAGCCGACTTTCCACAAGTCTGAGCACTGGCGTCGTATCTGTGTCGGCTTCGTGGACCTGCCGCCAGCGCTTCGTAAGCCGCTCGACGATGAATTCTGCGGGTGCTTCGCGCTCAAAACGTTTCTGGATGAGCTTGGCTCCGCGCTCGGTCGTCTTGGACAGGCGATCCGACCATTTCGCAGCCCGCCACAAACGCCCCTTAAGCAAATCAGTGACACGATCCGCCGGATTACGGGTCGCCGGCACATAAACAAGTTGGATGGTGCCACGATCAACGGCGGCGACCCTTTGGCACTCATCCCAATCGTAGTCATCACCGAGCGTACCAATCCAGCGAACGTCCTCTTCCACCGTACCATCGGGCGTTCCGTCATCCGTCCAGACTGCCTGCAGGCGCATGCGCGCTTTAAGCGGTTCTCCAGGGCCGGTTGCTGCCATATGGTTGAAAAAATCCGGCACGGCGTCGGCCGCCGCCGCCTCGTCAAGACCGTCTAATTCTGGGAAGGACAGGATACACTCGATCGACAACGTCGCTCCAGGATCGAGCTCGGTTTGGTCAGGCCTAAGATGAAAATCGCGTGTCTGGATCTGTCTTTCTGCACTTGAGACACCAAAAAGCCGTGCTAACGCCTGAAGCGCCGCCGTTTTTCCGGCTCCGTTTCCGCCAATCAATGCCGTAACCCCGTTCTCAAACCTGAGAGTTTCAGCCTCTGCGCCGAAGCATCGGAAGTTCCGTATAAAAAGTGTGTCAATCTTCATCCGAATTCCCTAGCGCTCTATTTTTTCAAATCGGTTTCTGCAAATTCCCGAAGGCCCAAGAGGCTCTAAATGTACTTCCGATAGTCACTGCTGACCTTTTGCCCCGAGGGAACGTATTTCAATACGTCACCAACCTTACGGGCTGCTCGGATCGGAATCGGCAAGCGTTGGTTCATCTGGGTCGAGTTCCAGTTCACCTTCGTGAGGCTGAAAACTTCCTTCGCAATCTGTTCGATTGTGCTCTCGCTTTGCGGGTGTGGACAGAGCAACAGGGGGTTCGGGACATAGAGGCCAGGATAGGTCCCATAGTAGGGAATGCTGCCGTTGGTATAGAGCAGCCCATTGCCGTTCAGTTCAACGAAGGTGCCGCGGAGGACAGGGAAGTCGCCGTCGCGCAGCACCTTGACTGAATAGCTCTCATGAATCCAAACGAGATCGCGCAGTTCCACACCTGCCTCGTCGAGCGCCTTGCCAACACCCTCGGCCTCGTCCTCGCGAAAGCGCGACGTCTTCATGACGATCACGCGTGCCGGCATCGTTCTATGGACCGATTTGTAGGCGGCCAAGGCGCTCTCGGTAAGCTTGTGAGCCTCATCGATAGTGAGGAACGGGTGGCGACCCCGCGACTCTGACTGTGCAGGACCGCCTCTAAGAATGAACCCTCTGCCCCGCTCGTCGAACATTTGCGCAGCACTGGTCCATATCTCGTCGGTTTCGGCATCCTTGAAAAAGCTGATGCCAATGTAACAGGCGGTGAACTCGCCTTCTTCCGGCAATCTGCGCCAGGGCACCTTGCCGCTGCCCTTATAGTAGAGCGTCGTCATAAGGTTCCATGCGAGGTCAGCTCGGTCTTGGGTTTGGCGGTCAGAGTTCTCCTTGATTTTGCGAGGGATCTTGGCATCGGGGTTGATGACATCCTCCCAAACAATCTGAATTGAGAATCTGAGGTCCATCGCTCTGGCCTTGAGCAAGCCACGGAAGTTCGGAGAGGTTTCTCTGCCAGCTTTCGCGTCGGCCGCTTCGTCCTCTATAACTCCGTCATCGCGCGCCCGCTCGTTTCTCCAGACCCGTTCGATCAACTTGACAGGGAGAGAAACCATGACCACGTCCGGCCGTTCATGATGCGCCTCCAGCTTTTCCAGTTGCGCCATAACTGCGTCGACGGCCATCTCCACAGCACGCGCATCGCTCGGTTCCTTAGCAATCTTCTCGATCTGACCTTTGGTCAGTACTCCATCTTCGGCAGCCACCATTTCAAACCGGCACCGATAGGGGTTCTGGTTTCTCAACCCGGGGAAATCCGGGTGCAGGTTCGGGTGCTTTTCGGTCTTACCCTCGAACCCATCTTCGATCGCATTCAGAAACTCGCCTGATTTTTCGACGGTCAGAGCGCTGCCAACAACGCCGACTTTGATCGTGTCCCCCAGGTTCGTTTGCAACGGGCCCGCCTGTAGCAACCCCAATCGTGGATCAGGATGATGGTGTTGGTCACCAAATTCCAGTTCAGGCTCCGGGAAGATCTTTGTCTTGAAGTCGCTCATAGGTCGAAGCTGCCTTGTTCATTCGAGCCGGACGGCTTCCTCGACTTTTGCGCCTTCGCGCCCCACACGTCCTCGGGCACACTCTTCGGCAGTTCGATGGAAGGCGGGTCACCAAACTTGATGATACGATCCGTCTTGGTGTCGGGTGCCAGCAGTTCGCCGGCATCTTCAAATTCCAGACCTGACAGCAATCGATGCCACATGATCACCTGGCCTCGAACGGTGCTGTTTGTGTCGAGGCGCTTCTTCCCGGACAACAAGGCATCCGGATAGTTGAGCGCGCGCGCTCCATCCGAAGTGAAGTAGTAGGATGGGTTGATGATCAGGTACCATTGGTCCGCCAAGCGCTCGAACCGGGGATGGAATGAATGGTGCCGCACATAGTCGATGGGCCCCTCCCCCTTCGACTTCTGATAGACGCTGACAACGTCGGCCTGTGTCTTCTGCTTCGCACCAAGATAGCGAAACTTGCGCGCGACGCCTCCAGGTGTCGGCAAGAAGTAGAACTGCTTTTTCTTTCGGTCCCATCCAAGCAAATCCCGAAAGTCATGCGCCAGAGTATGTCGCAACAGGCCCGCAAATTTGTGCTGCTGATCTACGGCGTCGTGTTGTGCCAGAAAGTCGGTTTCGATCCGTTCGACCTGATCCCGCTCAACTAGGTCGCGAACGGGTGTGGTTAGCGGGTCGCAGAATGTCCAAAGCGAGGTTTCATCGATCATCCAATCGTACCGTTGGCCTTCCCGGACCTTATTCATCCGGGCGAGCGCCTTCTGGGTGGAGAGCTGTGTCTGTGCGACGAAGATTTCCTCAGGAAGCTGCAATGGCACCATGTTGATGATCGCGTCCTCCCCTCCCCCAAGTGGCGGGACGTAGTAACCGTGTCCTTGCTTGGCGACGGTCAGGGCAGCGAGGCGATTCTTCGCACGTCCGTCCAAGACGTCGCGCTCCTTGTCGAACTGCAATGTGCGTTCGGCCTCGCCAACGAGGTTTTCGAGCGACTTCCAGAAGAATGTGTCATCTAATTGCCTGTAGAGAACTAGGATGACGGGTAGGTTGGAGCCACGCCAATAGTCGAAATCTGAAGCGCGGACACGATAGGTGAAACCGGCGTTCGTCTCGCCGACATAGCTGCCACGCTCAGTAGCCTTGACCTGAACGGCAATCATCTTCGCAGTCGGATGATCATCGTCCATCACCTCAGCGATGCCGTCTATCCCTGCTTCCAACCGCGAACGCCCATCGAATTGGAACCCAATTCGCAAGAATTGAAGATTAGCCGCCTTCTCCCCGATTTCGCCAATTCGCTGGCTGGTTGTAACTTTCTTATTCACATCTCGATTCCCGAAAACAGGCTTTTCCAGATGTAACACTTTATCTGGAGTAACATAAGGGAGGAGCAACAAGATATGGAGGTTACCCTTGCAAAGGGTCAAACCTGATAGAGAGCGAAATCTCAGACTTCTAGAACGCGGCTGGTGACCACCTCTTACTGCATCAACTTCTGGATGCGACAACCCATCAAGTTAGAGCCCCTGTGTTAGGGCTGTCTCCAACTCGCCCAAATCATGTACGGCCGTTCGTACCTGCTCGACATCCGCATCTTTCACCGAACCAAGAGCAGCCACTTCCCCCCCAAAATCCATTTCAATCTGTCGCTGTTCCTCGGCGATAACGGCTTGAACGACCGGCGAAGTTTTCTTTGGAGCGACATCAGTTTTCCCTGACGATTGGCCATCAGCAGCCTGGCGTTCGGCCTCAACGTCGGCCTCGGATCCGCCAGACCCGTCCAGTGGCGGTGTCATCGGCATGGCGCGCATGCTCAACGGCAGCGTGCCTTGCGGCCCCCCTCCCCCCGGCTCTGGAAATGGCAACTCGCCTGTCTGCGCCGCATGGATGGCCTTAAACAGCCGGTCGTCAAAATACTGGATCCGCTTCGCCCGGACAGGCATCTGGGCATCGATCACCATGACGATCTCGTCGAGCGGCAAGCGGCGCGCCTCATCTTCGGGCAGCAGAGAGCTCTCTTCAGTCCGTGTAGATTGGCTGCGCCCTTCGAAGGGGTTCTTGCCGATGGACTGGGAGCGCGTGATGACGGTTTTCGTGGTCTTGCCGACAGCCTTGCTGAGCTCTTCGACGGTTTTTTCATCCGAGGGCGTGAGATAGAGTTTCACGCCCGCGTTGCCCTGCAGCGCACGGCGGGTGTTCTCGCCATAGATTTCATCGAGGGCGGGGATCGTCTGGGTAACCACGGCCAAGTGGCCGCGGTAGGTGCGCAGGGTCTCGATGCTTTCGACCACGATGGGCATCTTGCCCAAACGGTTGAACTCGTCGAGCATGATCATCACGGGCCAGGGCTCATCCGGCCCGGGATCCTTTTCCTGCATGGCCGAGAGCAGGTCGGAGAAGAAGAGCCGGATCAGCGGCGCCAGCGGCTTCACCATCAGCGGCTGGACCACGAGATAGACCGAAAAGGGCTTTTTGCGGATCGTCCGGAAATCAAAATCCGACACCGCCGTCGCCTCGTCGATCGCCGGGTTCTGCCATTGATCGAGCCCCGATGTCATCAGAAGCGAAACGTAAGAGGTCAGCGTGTCGTTGTTGGTGGAGGCCAGCCGCGTGAAGATCAGCTTCGCGGCCCTGTTGTCGACCTCATGGCCCCGCGCAAAATACTCCTTCTGCTTGTTCCCGCCCGAGGCGGCGATGCGGTAGATCTCGCCCAAGGTCGGGCGCTTGCGCTGGAATGCCAAAAGCCCCGCCGCCACAAAGAGATCGATCCCGCCCTTGAGGAGGCCCTGCACCCGGTCGTTGTCGCTTTGCAGGAAGAGCGTCGCCAGGAGCTGCAATTCCATCTGCTGGCGCGCAGGGTCCTTCAGTTGATAGATGCGCAGGAGCGGATTGTAGCGATGCGTGCGCTTGCCCTCCCAATCGGTGGGGGCAAAACGATAGACCTTGTCGCCCTGGGCTGCGCGGTGACGGGCCGTGGCCTCGAAACACTCGCCCTTCACATCGAGAGTCACGGCGGAGCCTTGCCAGGTCAGCAGGTTCGGAATGACAAAGCCCGTGGTCTTGCCACGGCCCGTGGGCGCCACGATCAGCGCGTGCGGGAATACTTTCGAGCAGATGTATTTTGCGCGGGAGCCGGGCGTCCCAAGTTTGCCCAGGATGAATCCGGTCCCGGGTGCGCCAAAAAACCCGTTGGCCTTCATCTCGCGCGCAGACTGCCAATGGGTCTGGCCAAAGCGTGTGAGGGCCGATCCCGAGAGGGCGAGGCTCAGCATCAGGCCGGCAGCGGCGAAGCTGCCGATGATCAGATGGATAAGTTGCGCGTCCTCCGGTCGACGATCGCGGATCGCCATGTAGTTCTGCGCGATATAGGCAAAGTCGATCTCGGCGCCGAAGCCGAGATCCTGGTAGCTCAGCACTGCGGAGGCGATGGTATAGCCCATGGCCCCGGTCACCAGCGTTACCAGAAAGACCCCTGTGGCGATCCGCGCTTTTCCCATGGAGGCGCTCAATGGACCTGGCCCCGTTCGGTCTCGCCATCCACGTCTGTCGCGCGGTGTTTTTCATATTCGGCGTCGGCCAGATCATCGACCACCTGGCGCAGGGCCTCGGTATTGGCCGTCGCTACATCCGATTGCAGATAGACCTTGGCGACATAGAGCCGGTCGAGGCGGTCCTCGAGTACCTTGTCCAGCGCATCGGCATCGCCGGATGTGAGCCGCTCAAGTTGAGGGTTATCAAGCACCCGCGCGATCTCGGTTCGGAAAGCATCCCGCTCCGCCTCCGTCTCGAAGGGCGCGGACAACTCTCCCGCCCGCTCATGGTCCAGAACACGCGCAATCTCCTCTGCGAGACGGTCGGACCGGTCAGTCTGCGGTGCTGTTTCATCTTGGGTTGCTAGACGTTCGTCTCGCGTGCCAACCCCAAGCCCCTCGCGCAACTCGGTTTCGCGGCGAACCTGATTGATGGCCTCCGTGTCCCGGATCTCCACGACGGCCGCATAGGTCGCGCCGAGCCCACGGGCGAGGTGGGACGGCATGTCCGGATAGCGCTCCGAGACGTCATCCGCGACCGCATCTGCAACGGGCGTACGGAGGTCGCGTCCCTTCATGATCCGGTCGACCTCGCGAGTGATCTCGCTGGCGCGGGCGGCATCGGTAATGGTCTCCCTGTAAGGCTCAGACCGGTCAATCACATCGCCAGGGCGTGCGAGCAGATCTGGGTGTGCCTCGAGATATGCGCGCTGCTCTGTTTCGATCCGGCGCTCCGCCTTGGAGGCCACCTCCCAGTCCCGGTCCTCGATCTGCTGCGTTGTCAGACCCTCGGCGCGCATCTCCTGACGGATTGTCCCTTCCATCGCCCGAACCGCGTCCTCGTGATAATGGAACCGCTCGCTGACCGCTTCCGCTTCCATAACACCATCCCGGCGCAGCACGTTCTCCCGTTCCAGCAGCGTCCCAAGTTCGACATGCACATCGTTGAGAATGTCGCGCGCCTGTTCCAGGTCGGCGCGGCGTTCGAGGTTCAGATCGCACGCCTCGGCCACCTTCGAGAGATCATCCGCGATCCATTGATGTTCGAGCGCTGCATTTGAGGCGCCCGTCTCGATCCGGGCCACCACTTCCGATGTGCTGATCCCCGTGCCGCGCAGGGCCGCGTCAATGCGCGACCGCAAGTCCGGCTCAGCCAGACTGTCTAGCCGGCTGGCGTCGATATTGGCCTCGGAATAGATCCCGCCTTCCGACGGAGCCTCAGACAACGTGCTCGAACGCAAACCGAGCGGCTGCATGTGCTGGACCTGCGTCTGGATCTCGATGAGGCGTTTTTCCAGTAGGGGGCGTTCCGCGTCCGCCTTCTCGGCGATCATGCCCTGTACCCGCGCGAGCTTCTCCGCATAGAGGCTTCTTAGATCCTCGAAACTTTGATCCTCGGCCATGTACACATCTCCTGTTCGGTCCACCTGCCCGCCACGCGCCAGCACCTCGCCCGCGCGGAAGAGGGCTGCGGCGATGTCTTCCCGGGCTTCCCGGGAGGCCTCTGCGGCAAGCGAGTGGTAGACAGTTCTGGTATTGGCGATCTCCGCCAGCGTCCGCGTCAGGTCCTGCCCTACGCGTTCTCGCTCGCGGGGTGCGCGCCCCTCTTCCTTCGCCGCATAGACCTCGCGGGTCCGGGCTGGATAATGCACAACCCCGCGATCCACCCGCCGTGTGGCTTCCAGGCGCACACCGTACTTCTCGGCCTCCTCGACCATGGCGAGGCGGAAGTCGTCATAGTTGAAGCGATGGTTGCGCCCCAAGAAGAAGAACTCGCCTTCCTGCGAGCGGCGGTTCAGCACCAGATGCGCATGGGGATGATCGCGGTCCTCATGCACCGCGATGATATAATCGAAATGTCCCGCGTCGGTCTGGAAGAACCGCTCGGCCACATCCGTCGCGATGTCGCGCACATCCTCGCCCCGCGTGCCGATGGGGAAGGACATGAGCATATGGGTGGTCTGACCAAGCTTGGGTTTGAAGCCCGCATGCCAACGCTTGGCAAAGCGCTCGGTCAGGTCCTTGATATCACCCGCCTCGAGCTTCGTCTTGCCATCCAGAAACCCGCTGCTGTCCACGATATGGGTGGACTTGGTTGTGAGGTAATCGAGCTGGTTTGTGAGCTGTGATTTGGTATGCGTACCGCCGCCCCGGATTGCCTTGAAAACCGCTGGCCGATGCCCCGCTGCCGCGCGCACAAGCTGGGTCTGCTTGGCCACGTGCAGCCCCTGCATCGAGCCCCGGACGCGGCTCCAGCCATCCCGGAAGACCTCGCCCGTGACGGCATGGACGGCATCATTCAGCCGCATGGGCAAACTCCCTCAGCGCGGCCGTGGCCTGCAGTTGCATCCCATCGCGACGGCGGCGCAGGAGCAGATCGATCTCGTCAGCGGAATCCAGAATGAACCGCGCCAACCCGCGCATCTGGGCAAGGCGCAATTCCGTGAACTCCGGGCCAGCGCCCTGCCCCTGCCGGTTGGCCTGCGCCATCTGCTTGGCGATCTGCGCGACGCCATTGCCAACCTCGTGCAGAGAGGCGCGGTAGCGCGCCATCTCTACTGCCATCTGCACGTCCGGAACGAACACCCCGCCTGCCGCCTGGATGAGCCGCCGCAGCCCCTCGGCCCGGCTCTCGATCCCGGCTGTCGCCAGCACCGCATCCAAGGCTGCAAGCTCCGCAGCCGTGACCTTCACGCTGACCGCGGAAACCGGGATCGCGGCATCCGCCTGGCGCTCGGCATCAGCTTTGAGGACATAGCGCACGGCCCGCGATGTGACCTCGAAGCGCTCGGCCAGCTCAGACGTCGACACACCTTCCGCGGCCTCGCGGACGATCTGCATCTTCTCGGTCTCTGTCAGGCGTTTTGTTCGGGACATGCGGAAGAAAGACCCCCTATTTCCTGCCACCTTCCACCAAGGCTGCCCCTACCATACGATAATATATCGATCTGTCAATTATATACTTACGTTGCATTCAGGCTCAGGCAGCCTTGGTGTCCGCTTCACGCCGCGGCCCGCAGGGACGCGGCTCTGCTGCCCTCACCACCGGGCGACCCACCTGTCCATTGGGTCCCCTTCCCCAACACCGCCCGAGGGTCTGACCGAACACGCATGTGTTCGGACGGAACCGCGGGCGGGCGCAAACCCCACCGACAGGGCGGACAGGCAGGGTCAAGGAGGGCCAGATTTGGCTCCGCCAAATCTCTGCCGCAAAAACCGGGAGGCCCTGGCCGATAGGTTTTTGTGGATGGCCCCCTTGAGGCTGACTGGCCGGTCTGTCGCGGCCTGATCATCCCGGGAGGAGTGCGCCCCTTGAACGCGCAGCGACCGGCACCAATCGGAAGTCGCTATCGGCGATCACCTACGCCGGTGACGGCATCCCTGGAACAGGGATCAGGCCGCCCCAAGATCGTCCTGGGGCGGCCCATCCTCTTCAGAGGATTTAATCCTGGGGATCTTTCGCGCTCGGCGGGAACATCACCAGCTCCGAGACCGCGACTGGGAAGTCGAGCTTGAGGCTGAAGAACTCCGAGCCGTCCCCGTTGCGGGTGTTGCGGAACATCGCGCCCACGCGCTGAAAACGGGTGCGCTCCTGGCCATCGGTGTCGGTGAACTTGACGGGGACGGTGGCGACGTAGTGGTTGGTCATTTGGGTTACTCCTTGTTGCGATGGGGATCTGCCAGCACGGGGGCAAGAGGCCCGGTCGCAAGCGCAAATGCGGAGGGTCCGCGGCTCCGCCGTGGAAGCCGTATTTGTGCTTGCCGAAGCGTGAGCTGAGGGCACGATTGGGCCGACCCCGTGCGATCCACATCTATGAGCAAAAAGGAGTGATCCGGATGACCCCTGCCATCACGCCGCAGCCACCTTCCGCGTCCTAGTTCCGCCGATCCTGGCCGGGGTGCTGATGGAGCCCGCCCGCGTGGCTGCGATGTTCCGAAACACCCCCCCGAGGATTGTGCAGGTCTTCAGCCTCATGTGCGACGTTTCGACCCCTCGGTCTTGCGCTGCTGACGATGTGCGAGGTGCGCACCATCCCCAGCCCGTACCGATGCGGATGGGCCGAACTCTGACGGGCTGGGTAGAAGGATGACGGTGCTGGACGCCGTGAGCTGCCGATCAAGTGTGACCGATCGCACGCGCCATGAGACATGACGAAAGGGCCGCGCCAAGCGCGACCCCCTCTCTTCAATCTTGCGCAGTCTTCTTCGCCGGGTCAGCAACCCGCATGACCGTCAGGCCTTTCGCTTCCGCTTTCTGCCCGAGGTTCAGCGCGACCCCGTTGCCGCCGAAGAGCACAACCCCCGTCGCCGCGAACTTGTCGTCCAGCATTTCGTCGTTGCATTTGAACGGTGCCGCCCGTCCGTGAGCGGACCAGCGCGGATCGAAGCGCGCCTGCGCGATACCCCGTGCCCGGGCCCACCGCGCCGCAATCATCTCCGCCCCGTGCTTGCCACCCTTGTGGCAGAGGAATATCTCCTGATTGCGGTTCTGCTTGATCCGCTCGCGAACCTTGTCGAGCGTATTGAAGATCACATCGACATCGGTCCAGTCGGTGGCGCCTGAGACGATCAGGGGCACCCCCTCGACTTTGGATTTCTCGGCAGTCTCGCGGTCGTGCTGCTCCAGGAGCTGCCGCGCCTCGAAGACCGCCCCGGTCTCTTGCGCCCGGGTGCTTGCGCGCGATCCGGCTGCCGGGATGAAGGCGTGGCCCGTCTCGACCTCGTAGCATTCCGCTGCGGCCTCGCTCATCACCTCGATTGCGCCGACGATATCGCGCAGCTGCAGAAAGCGCGACTGCGCCTCTTCGAGCGCGGTCTCGGCGATCTCGGATCCATCGTGGGATTTTGCGAGCGCGCCGATCTTGTCAGCGGTGCGGTCGACCTCCTTGCCGAGCGCCACCTTGCGGCGCTGCAGGATCGTGGCGAGCCCGTGCGCCAGCGGTTCGATTTCCGCTTCGAGCCCGGTCCCGCGCAGCTGCCCGAGCAGAGCCTCGAAGCTCTCGCGGATGATGCGGTCGGTCAGAACGTGATCCTCCGGGATCGGCAGCTGTGCGTCCTTCTCGGTCAGCCCGAAAAGCTCGATGGTCTCGTAGGTGTTTGCGGTGTCGTAAGCCATGTTCTTATCTCCAGTGTTCGGTTCCAAGGCCTCCACGTGAGTGTGGGGGCATGGCCGAATGCCTGGTTTCCGAATCTGCCCGGGTCAGGGACGGCGCAGCCGCCGGCTTGCCGGGCGCAAAAGTTTTCCGAGCGCAGCACCCGACACAGGCCCGCGCTCACGCACGGGATCGCCCCAAGCCATATGTACCGCCCTCGCCGAAAAGTTTTGCGATCCTTGACGCGGGCTGATTTGGGGGCCATCCGGAGGATATGCTTCCGCACTCATGTGTGTGTGTTTTGACGGTAGGTTTGCCCGACCCGAGCAGGCAAACGGCCCGACCGGACGCGGGAGACGGATGGAGTGGCGGGATCGTTTTGCTCTCAAGCAAAACAGACCAGAGCGCAATCCGGCGGAGCGGCCGGGGAGGGACGTGCTCGCGAGGCGGGCAAACCGGGGGCCTAGGTGCAACGCCGCGGTGAGGCCGCATGGCCGAATGCGCGACGGACCGAAGGGCCGTTCTCCCCTGCGACACGCGAAGCCGAGCGGGGGAGGCCGCAAGGCAAGCATCCAAGTCGATGCTCGAGAGCACAAAACCGACACACTCTGCTTCCAAACAGCGCAAATTGTCTGGTCTGCTGAGGGGTTCGAATGTAGAAAAGACCTTAGTATCATTGAAAATGATCATTCAGAAAGAGCAACTCGACCTTGGCTTCCGCCCAACAACTCATCGGTCTCGTCAAGAGCCACGCAGAAGGGGACGCTGATCGTTTTTACGATCTGGCGATGCAACTCTCTGCGGCTGAAGAGCAGAAGGGACATACCCGTCTGGCTGAACAGTTGCGACAATGGGCCGAAGCGGGACAGAAGCCGCCTTCGAAGCGAACCCCTGCGATCACTCCTATCGCAACACCCCGCGGTGATCTGGCGGAGTTCCTTGCCGCGTCCTATCCGACCGAGCGCCTCGTCGATGTCATCTTGCCAGACAGGATTGAGAGCGAACTCGCGCATCTCGTTGTAGAGACACGAATGCGCGAAAAGCTCGAGGCGAAAGGGTTGAAGCCACGGCGGCGCGTTCTCCTCTCCGGTCCTCCCGGAACCGGCAAGACCCTGAGTGCTTCAGCGCTTGCCGGTGAGCTGCAGTACCCTCTCTTTTCGGTCATGCTCCACGGACTGATCACAAAATTCATGGGTGAAACAGCGCAGAAGCTGAAGATGATATTCGATGCCGTCAAGACGACGCGCGGTATCTATCTCTTCGACGAAATCGACGCTTTGGCCGCGGCCCGGGGCGGTGAGAACGATGTCGGTGAGGCCCGGCGGGTTCTGAACTCGTTCCTGCAATTCCTGGATGAGGATACCGGGCCTTCGATCGTCATTGCCACTACAAACCTGCCGGGAATTCTTGACCGCGCTGTGCTGCGCCGCTTTGATCTTGTTTTGCCATATGTCATGCCCGATGGCCCTGCCATTCGGCAGGCGCTCGAACGCCGTTTGATCGGCTTCTCACTCGCTCGCATGGGATGGAAACGGGTTATAGACGTTGCCACAGGCCTCTCAACGGCCGATGTTGTGGCAGCGGCGGAAGATGCCGCTCGACGTGCTGTTCTGAATGATACCGACAAGATTGCGACACAGGATTTGCTTGATGCCCTCGAACGCCGACGGTCGCTCCAAGAACTAGGGACCGATGACAATGGCACGAGACCTTCGGCACTTCCACCTTCGCAATCTCGGACAACCTCGCCCGTTCCAAGCAAAGGGCGGGGGCGGGTCCAAAAGACCAAGTGATGTCCCCAATCGCGCGGCGCACGCCCAAGCATTGCTTCAGGCCATCGACGCGCTGCCAGATATTCCAGCAGCCGAACTTCCCGGCGTCTATCTGGAAGTACGCTCGCGTATCGACGAGCGCCTGAAGAAAGGCAGCCTCGACGCTAGTGGCCTGACTCTCCTTCGCGTCGCCGAGACCCCTGATCCCGGTGGCACCGAAGAGCGCGCGACGGTGTTTGCGACAGCCAAGGGTATTGAAAAGCTGCGCAAGAAGGTCGAGCAGTTTCGGACGGAAGACACACCCGACCGGGAAAAGGATGGTGAATTCATCCCAGGCCGTCCGAAGAACGCGGATCTAGTGCAGAGCGTCGCTGCCATCACGGAAGCGGGATTGCGTGCCCTCTGGCGCAGCCCTTCAGGCAAATTTCCAGCAGCGGATGTTGCGACCGTCTGGGAGGTTTGGCTCGAGCCTCAAATGACCGAAGGTTTCGTCGCGGCCGCACCAAACTATGGCGTTACCGTGGGAGCAGATCGGCTGGAGTTTCCCGAAGATATCGTTGTGATCGTAGAGGCCGATCGCAATCAGCTCGCCCAAGCCGTCCGCCGACTAGGCGGCGTGCGCGCCCTTGCTGCTCCCACCATCACAGCGGATTTCTTCGACGGCTTGCCGGTGGCAGAACAGGCGCAGTGGGTCGACGAACTCGCGGGTCGTACGACCTACACTGACAATCCCGATCCTAGGGTCAGGACTCATAGCCAATAGATGACCAGCGCGGCGAGTGCGATTGCGGAGAGGAAGACCTTGGGGCATCTGTCGTATCGTGTGGCCACACGTCGCCAATCCTTCAGCCTGCCAAACATGATC
>NZ_OMOJ01000008.1 GCF_900302505.1 Pseudoprimorskyibacter insulae
TGGCCAACGGATTCCCCACCGGGGTTGAGGTGGCCGACACCATGGTCCACGGCGGCCCGTACCCGGCCTCCACCAACTTTGGCGCAACCTCGGTCGGAACCCTGTCCATCCGCCGCTTCCTGCGCCCAGTCTGCTACCAGAACATCCCAGACAACATCCTGCCGACTGACTTGCAGGGATAAGACACGAAAGGCCTCGCATAGATTGCGGGGCCTTTGAAATAAACACCGGTTCAAAGACGCAAAAAGCCTGAGTGGGACATTCCCACTCAGGCTTTACTGCATATGCGTTTGGCCATTCATTGGCCGGTCATCGTAACTTGAAGAACACCAAAACGTGCATGGTTGATGCTGGTTGAATTCGCCGCGACTTGCGCGGAAACCATCCTCGAAAATCAGTACTGAACCACCGGTTCTTCCGAATTTTCTTTGTCTTTTCCGAACGCTACCAGGTCCAGAGCTGCAACTGTTGCCATGCCGATGAGGAAGATCATTTTTCGTATCCTTCAAATTCGGCCCCCACAGACTGAATACGAAATGGGCGAAATTGTGGCAAGCAAAAGGCTGAGAAAAGCCACAATTTGCCCCAATTGCCTTAATTTTGTTTCCTCATGCAAAATGATCTTCTGGAATGCGAAAAACTCACTCTTAACGAGAAACAAGCATAGCGGGAATCGGGCGCGCCTCGCCCGAATCTAGGCAAATAAGGACGGTCGCTCCGACCGCCCTTGCCACAATTCAGTCCAAATCAGGCCGCCTTGACATCCAGACGCACCAAAGTCTGGTTGAGCAGGATGTAGGCAATCTCACCGAAGGTGATGGGGCCGGTGAAGGCACCGGTGGTTTTGCCCTCCAACTCGCCATGCAGATAATTGAGGATGCAGTTGCACGAATACTGGTTCTCGGCGGCATTGGCCGTCTTGTCCGCGAAAGCGGCGGCGTAGTTGTCCAGCGCGCTGGCCTGACGGTATTCGACGCCCGCCATGACCGGCGCATAGAAGGCCACCTTGCCGGTGTCCGTGTCGACCGCCTGAACCGAGACATTGACCAAGGCCCCGGCGTAATTGGCCACCAGCGGCAGGCGCGTATCAAGCGTGTTGTCGGTGATGTACTGCGCCAGATTAACGGTCTCACCGTTGACCTTGGCGGTGGTGGCCTCAAACCCAGTGTCTTCGAACACAAAGGTGGTGCCGGTGTCAGCTCGGCTGAAGATATTGACGATATCGACATTGACCGACTTGCCCGAATCCAGCGTCACATGCAGCACAACCGCGCCGTCGTCATGTGCCAGCCCTGTTGCGCCATCAAAGACCTTGGGGGCTTTGCTGCCGATCTCATCGACATGAACACCCGCGATCCAGCCCACCAGCGGCTGATTGAACAGGCCCGGATAGGATTGGCCATCTATCGCAAAGGCGCTGTGGGCCGATGAAAAGGCGGGGATCAGGACAACGCTATAGCCGCCCGGCTGATAGCCATCGGCAATGGTGGCAAGATCGGCGGCGGGCACATGGCGCGGGGTGGCCGCTGCGGCATCGGTGAGCGTGGTGCAGAACACACGATCGCGGATGGTAGCGCCCCCGGTGTCGGTCACGAAATAGACCGAGGTTCCGCCGATCCAGTTGCCTTTGGGAAGCTGGGCCAAAAGCGCTTCGTCGCCTGCAATCGCCAGAACATCGCCAGCGGTGATACGCTCCGCCGCTTCCGCGACGCTCAGAAGTTCGTTTTTCATGATTGGTTCCTTACAGGCTGGCCAGATCGCTGGCGGCGTAGTCATTGGCGCTGACGAAATCTTTCAGCTCTTGCAGCTTTGCACCAAGCAGCGCGTTGTTGTTGCTGATCTCAATACGCAGACGGCTGACAACGATCCGCGTCGCCAAAGACGCCGACGACAACTCGGCGGAAGACAGCAGTAATTGCTGTAATTTTGAATCAGGGGGCAGGGCCATAAAATGTTCGATCCTTGTTTGGTGGGGGCCAAGGACAAGAACGGAAGCGGCATACACGTTTTTTGGAATTGTTCGGCCCGCAGAAACACGTCATGCGGGCCGAATTGGATTGTTTTACCCGGCCAATGCGCGGTTCAGGTTTTCATCAATCTTCTCAAGGAAGCCCATGGTGGTCAGCCAGCCTTGGTTCGGGCCGACCAGCAGCGCCAGATCCTTGGTCATCGATCCGGATTCCACCGTTTCCACAACCACCCGTTCCAGCGTCGTGGCAAATTTCATCAACGCGTCGTTCTGGTCTAGCTTGGCACGGTGCTTCAGCCCGCCGGTCCAGGCATAGATCGACGCGATCGAGTTGGTCGATGTCGCCTCGCCGCGCTGGTGTTGACGGTAGTGGCGGGTGACGGTGCCATGGGCGGCCTCGGCCTCGACGATCTTGCCATCAGGCGTCATCAGCTGCGAGGTCATCAATCCGAGCGAGCCATAGCCCTGCGCCACCGTATCGGACTGCACATCGCCATCGTAGTTCTTACAGGCCCAGACATAGCCGCCCGACCATTTCAACGAACTGGCGACCATATCGTCAATCAGGCGGTGTTCGTACCACAGGCCTTTTTCTTTGAACTGATCTTCGAATTCGGCCTCAAACACCTCTTGGAACAAGTCTTTGAACCGGCCGTCATAGGCTTTGATGATGGTGTTCTTGGTCGACAGATAGACCGGCCATCCCAGCGACAGGCCATAGTTTAACGATGCGCGGGCGAAGTCGCGGATCGAGTCGTCAAGGTTGTACATTGCCATGGTCACCCCGGCGGAGGGTGCGTCATAGACTTCGCGTTCGATGATGGTGCCATCTTCGCCTTCGAACTTCAGGGTGATCTTACCCTTGCCCGGAAAGCGGAAATCGGTGGCTTTGTACTGATCGCCAAAGGCGTGGCGGCCAACGACAACGGGTTTGGTCCAGCCCGGCACAAGGCGCGGGACGTTCTTGCAGATGATCGGCTGGCGGAAGACCACACCGCCAAGGATGTTGCGGATGGTCCCGTTCGGACTGCGCCACATCTTTTTCAGGCCGAATTCTTCGACACGCGCCTCATCCGGGGTGATGGTCGCGCATTTGACTGCCACACCGACCTCTTTGGTCTTTTCGGCGGCGTCGATGGTGATTTGATCATCGGTCCGGTCGCGTTCTTCGATCCCGAGATCGTAATACAGCAGATCGATATCAAGATAGGGCAGGATCAGCTTTTGCTTGATGAAGTCCCACATGATGCGGGTCATTTCATCGCCGTCCATCTCAACCATTGGGTTGGTGACTTTGATTTTGGACATGGGGCACCCTTTACGGTCCAAGGAGGAATGCGCCCCATGTACTCTCTTTTCGTCGCGATGCCAAGGATTGTATGCGACTGTATACCAACTTATTCCGCTGGGATCGGATCCGATACACGGGTGACATGGCGCATCACCAATACACCGGCCAACGCCAGAACGGCATAGCTGGCAGTGATCGGGATCAGCGTGCCGTCAAACATCAACCCAATCGGCGCGGCCAGCAAAACGGCGATGACCGTGGACACAGCGCCAATGACTGACGCGGCCGACCCGGCGATGTGGCCCAAAGGCTCCATCGTGATGGCGTTCAGGTTGCCCATGGTTAGACCCGCAGTGAAGAACACCGAGGTTTGCCAGATCAGGAAGACGACGAAGAGCGTACCGATCCCAACGCCAGACAGTGCCACGATCAAGGTAACGGTCGAAATCACCAGTTGTGCTGCAAAGACAAAGGTCACAATTGCCCGCATCCCCAGACGCATCACCAGCGCGGCGTTGATCATGCTGGACGTCGCCGAAATGATCGCGATGGCCCCAAAATAGAGCGGGAAGCTGTCGGCCTTGTCAAAGATCACATCATAGATCTGCTGAACCGAGGAAATCATCGCGAAGATCAGGGAAAAGCCGATGGATTGCGCGATGATCGACCAGACCACAACCGGGCGGCTGGCCATGTCCTGACAGGCGTGTTTGAGCGTCGAAAACCGGAACTTCACGCGGTTTTCCCGCGCCAACGTTTCCGGCATCCGCAGACCCAGCCACAGGCAGGACAGTGCCGAGAACAGGATAAAGGCGATAAAGATCGCACGCCATCCGGCAAAGGCAATCACCACCGCGCCAATCGACGGGGCAAGGGCGGGCACCATGGTAAAGACCATCATCACAAAGGACATGATCCGCGCCATGGCACGGCCAGAATACAGATCGCGGGTGATCGCCAGCGAAACAACGCGCGGACCGGCGGCACCGAGGCCCTGAATGACACGGGACACCAGCATCAGTTCCAGCGTGTTGGCGTAGTAGGCCAAGGCAGAACCCACGATATACAGCGCAGCACCGCCCAGCACCAAGGGCTTGCGCCCCCATGCGTCGGACATCGGGCCGGTGAACAGCGTGCCAACCCCCATGCCCAGCACAAAGCTGGTCAGGACAAGTTGCGCATTGTTGATATTGTCGGGCGTCAGCTCTTGCGCGATTTCGGGCAGGGCTGGCAACATCGAGTCGATGGAAAAGGCGATTGTCGCGAATAGCATCGCCATAATGGCGATGAATTCCAATCGAGAAACTTGAGCAGGCATTGGCGTCTCCTAATCCAAGACACCTAGCACCCAAGGCGGTTTCTGAACAGTTCGGTTTAGAAGATACCACCCTTGCATATGGCGCATAGCTCGCATGCATCTTTGACGGGTGTGACTATTCTTCCTCTTTCGGCCTGATATGCGGGGCGTCGTCGAAATTGGCCGGGTCCGCATGGGCGCTGAGGTGTTGATACAGCATGTCTATGTGTTCTTCACGCTTGCGCATGGCAAAAGCGCCGAACTGCTGAATGACCACGGCAAAGACGCCCAGACCGATAAAGATATAGACGGTCGTGCCGATCTTGCCCAAATCCGTTTCCGGCACCAAAGACCCATAGCCGACCGTCGACAACGTGACGACCGAAAAGAAATAGCTGTCGATCCAGCTCCAACCCTCAACCCGGTGAAAGAACACCGTGCCGGATGCGACGATCGCAAATAGGGTCAGTGCCAGAGTGGTCAGCCGCAACCAAGTTTTCATCGGCTCAGGCCTGTTGCACCAGCTCGTCCATGACCTTCAGCCAAAGTTCGGTCGACTGAGCGCCCGGCACCGCGTGTTGTCCCGCCACGATAAAGGTCGGAACCGAGGTCACGCCCATGCCCCGTGCGGCGGCATCGCGTTCCACCGTTTCGCGCACATCCGCATCACTGCCCAGCAGGCGCAAGATCATCGAGGCATCCAGCCCGTTGCCATCGGCAATATCGGCCAGAACCTCGTGATCGCCAATATCGCGGCCATCTTTGAAATAGGCTTTGAACAGGGCCGACACGACCGGCGTCTGCACGCCCTCAACGCCCGCCCAGTGGATCAAACGATGCGCATCGAGCGTATTTGGCGTGCGTTGGATCGCCTCTAGGTTCAGATCCAGCCCCGCCGATTTGGAGTGTTCCACCACGGGTGTATAGGCCTGAACCGCGCCATCCTGACCGCCGAATTTCGTTTCAAGATATTCGCGCCGATCAATGCCGCCCTTGGGCATATCGGGGTTCAATTGGAACGGATGCCAGCGCACGGTGAAGGGATGATCGGGGCGCTGTTCCAACGCGCGATCAAGATAGGTTTTCCCGATAAAGCACCAAGGGCAGATCGGATCGGACATGATATCAAGCGTGACCATTCCGGCCTCCGTTTCAAAAATTCAACGCATAACCCTTTGGATAGGGCTTTTGCGCGTTTGATATTTCACATTTCGAACAAAGGCTTTAAAGCCTTTCGTAGCAGTTTCCCGTTCGGGTTTTTCGGCAGGGTTTCCAGATATCTGTAAAACCGCGGCTGTTTATACCGGGCAAGGCGCGGCTCGGCATAGGCAATCAGCGCCTCTTCGGAGAGCGGCTCTGGCCCGGTGTAGAAAGCCCCGATCAGGCGCACATCCTCTTTGACCTCGATGTCGGTGACGCCGATTTCGGTGATGCCGGGATGCCCGATCAGCGCGGCCTCCACCTCAAGCGGTGAGACGCGGAAACCGCCCGCGTTCATCATGTCATCGTCGCGGCCCATATAATGGATCTGGCCGGTCTCGTCCATCTGGCCCTGATCGCCGGTCAGGAACCAGTCGCCTTGGAACTTGCCCGCGGTTGCCTCAGGCGCGCCGACATATCCCAGCATCAAACCGGGGTCGTCGCGGTGCACGGCAATGACGCCGGGCGAACCAATCGGGCAGGGACCATCATCGCCCAGAATGGCGATGCGGCGGCCCTTTTGCGGGGTGCCCAAGGCACCATCCCGCGACGGGTGCGATGGTGAGGATGAGATAAAGGTCGAACATTCGGACATGCCGTATGCCTCGTAAATCTCGGTCCCGGTGGCGGCACGCCAGTCGTCGCGAATATGGTCAGACAGCTTTTCACCAGCCGCGAGCCCGTGGCGCAGTTTCGGCAAGGCAATCGGCTGTTTCAGCAAGGTGCGATAGACCCCCGGCACGGCAGCAAAGAGGCTGGCCTCATGCCGCTTCAGCAGCAGCGGAAGTTCTTTCGGCGCGATCCCATCGCCGGGGATCAGCGCGGTCGCACCGCAGGTCCACGGGTCCATCAGCCCGGTGCCAAGCGTAAAGGTCCAGTTGAAGGCACCCGCGTGTAGCAAACGGTCTTCGGCCGTCATCTCATACCAGCCGTCGATCATCATCTGACGCGCCCACACCGCGCGATGCGCATGACCCACGGCGCGGGGGATGCCCGAGGTGCCCGAGGTATAGATAATGTAACATAAGCGATTTGGATCACCCATGTCGTAGGGCGCAGGCGGCAGGGTCCGCCAGTCTTTCATCTGTTCAGTCGTCAGGACCGGCACGTCGGTCTTTGGGCAAGGCACGCCCGCCGCATGGACAATCGCCGCCGGTTGCATGGCGTCGATGATCTTGGTGACTTCGGCTTCTGTCAGCTGCGATGAGGTCGGGATCGGGATGATGCCAACCGCTATTGCACCCAGATAGGCCAGCGGAAAATCAACCGTGTTTCCAAGCCGCATCAATAGCTTGTCGCCCGGTTCTAACCCAGATGCCAACAGCCCCGCACCGGTGCCAAGAACCGCCTCGGTCAAACGGGCATAGCTCCAACGCTCTGCGCCCGACAGGCTCAGGATCGACAGGGCGATTTTGTCTGGCGTGGTTTGACCCGCCGCCAGGACATGCGCCGCGAAATTGAAGGGCGCGGGGCAAGGCGCAAAGGCCCCGTGATCGAAAACAGATGTCATAGCGATGGATTACGCCGCCCCAAGACGTGTTGCAAGCATTCCGGCGGATGCCTATAGATTCCGGCACTATGACCGAACGTGACCCCAAAAGCCTGATCCGAATCGCGCGCGAGAGCGGCGTGGACGAACATGTCGAACCGCTCAACCTTGGTGAGCGGGTGCGCGAGCTGCGCAAAGAACGCGACTGGACGCTGGAACAGGCGGCCAAAGAGGCAGGTCTTGCCCGGTCCACCCTGTCCAAGATCGAAAACGGCCAGATGTCGCCCACCTATGACGCGCTGCGCAAATTGGCGGACGGGCTTCAGATTTCGGTGCCGCAGTTGTTCACGCCCCCGTCCAAGGGGCAGATCAACGGGCGTTTGTCTGTGACCAAGGCGGGTCAAGGCAATGAACACGCCACGGCCACTTATGAACACACGCTGCTTGCGGAAAACCTGACCAAGAAAAAGATGCTGCCCTATCGCGCTTTGGTCCGGGCGCGGTCGATGGATGAATTTGACGGCTGGGTGCGCCACGACGGCGAAGAATTCCTGTATGTTCTGACCGGGGTTATTCGGCTCTATACGGAATTCTATGAACCGATTGAGATGCGGCGCGGGGACTCGGCCTATTATGATTCCACCATGGGCCATAATGTCATCTCGGTCAGTGATGACGATGCGACGATCCTTTGGGTGACATCCCTCGTGACCTGACCCTAGCGGCGCGGACCATCAAAACATTCATCACAGGCTTGCTGCGCCTCTGACGGGGTCAGGTCGTGCAATTGTGCCAGATGATGGGCCAGATCTTCGATCCTGTCAGGCGGCGTTTGCAGCGCCACCTGATCCAAACGGGGGAACCGGCGCTTGAGCAGCGCCAGCGTTGCAGGCCAGTTGCGCTTGGACTCGGACCACATGAGGGAACCTCGCATCACAAGGGATCATGCGGTCAGTATTGCGCGGATCTTTCGGTCTGTTAAGCGAAAGACGGTATCAGAACCAGTTTCGAACGGTTCTTGCCCCACCTGAGATATCCTGACCGATGCCTTCGACGGTCGAGCATCCGACCAAAAGAACCGAAGCCGCAATCAGCGCAACGACACGTAGCGTCATTCTTCCTCCCAGTACCAGACATCTGGCTGCCATCCGATCCAATCCCCGTACATGGGGATAACGTCTGGATATTTCAGCTCTTTGGCATGTGCAACACGGCTGATGTTCCATTGATAGATCGGGATCACGTAACGTCCCGTCGTCAGCACGCGGTCAAGGGCGCGGGCCGCGGCCAGAAAATCGTCATGCGACTCAGAATTGACCAGCTTGTCGATCATCGCCTCAGCTGCGGGGGAATTCATTCCCATCCAGTTGCGCGACCCCGGATCGGTGACGCCCGCGCTGCCCCAGTACAGCATTTGTTCGTTGCCGGGGCTAAGCGACAAGCCGCGCCGGTAATAGGTCATATCGAAGTCATAGGCATTCGTGCGCTCTTTGTACTGGGCGCTATCGACCGTGGTCACGGTGGCGGTGATCCCCATCCGGGTCAGGGCTTGGGTGAACAGGTCAATGATCGCCTCGTTCTCAGCCGAGCCTTGGGCCAGCAGCACGTCAAAGGTAAAGGGCTGCCCGGCGGCGTTCTTCATCACGCCGTCCTGAATGGTCCAGCCCGCTTCGGCCATGATGTCCATGGCTTTGGCAATATTGGCGCGGTTGCGTTCGGACCCGTCCGACACGGGCAGGCTATAGCCGTCCAGCGCACCGGGCAGAAGGTCGGCCGCGAAGGGTTCAAGAAAATCGCGCACGCGGCCTTCGGCGGGCCCATCGCTCATCCCCAGAACCGAGTTTGAGTAATAGGATGTGATGCGCGGCTGTTTGGAACCGGTCATCGCCTCATTGATGAATTCAAAGTTGAACGCATGCATCATCGCATCGCGCACGCGCCAATCCTTGAAGGCATCGCGGCGGGTGTTCATCACAAAACCGGTGATCCCCGACGGGCGCTTATTCTCGATGATCGATTTGACCACATCGCCGTTCTGGATGGCGGGGAAGTCGTATTGGCTATCCCATTTCTCGGCGCTGAATTCGCGGGATGAATTCACAACGCCCGCCTTGAACGCCTCAAACGCGGCAGTGCCATCGGTGTAGAACTCCATCCGCACCTCATCCAGCACGTTGGTGCCTTTGCGGAACGGCAGATCCTTGCCCCAATAGTCCGGGTCGCGTTTGAGACTGACATAACGGCCCGCCTCAAAATCTTCGATCACGTAAGGCGCGGTTGAGATCGGGATATTGTCCAGCCCGGATTCCGTGATGTCCTTGCCGTCCCATTGCGCCTTCTTAAGGATCGGGCGCATGCCAATCACCAAGGCCAATTCGCGGTCTTCGACGTTGAAGGTGAACTTGATCTTATTCGGGCCGGTCTGTTCCATGCTGGCGACCTTGCCCCAGACGCCGTGGTAGCGCGGATGCCCGACGGTGCCGAGCGTTTCATAGCTCCACATCACGTCTTCGACGGTGACGGGGCTGCCGTCCGAGAACCGCGCCTCATCGCGTAGGGTGAATTCCGCCCACTCTCGATTCGGTCCAACCTCGATCGATTCGGCCAAAAGTCCGTAAAGGCTAAAGGGTTCGTCCCAGCTACGGCCCATCAGGCTTTCGTAAGCAAGAAACCGCAACTGCCACGGAACACTGCCTTTCCGGATATGCGGGTTGAGGCTATCGAAGGATCCAGTTTCAGCGGTCACAATTTTGCCACCGGTCGGCGCATCTGCCTTGGCATAGGGCAGGGACACAAAATCAGGTGGCAGGGCCGGGTCGCCATACATAGCTATGCCATGCTTGGGCTCTGCCCATGCGGTACCGACGCCCAGAATTAAGGCGGCGGCTGCCACGGATTGCCGTAGAATCGTGAAACGCATCGTTGCCATTTTGGAAATGATCCCCGCTATCCCTAAGTATGCACTGCCGAGCGTATCGGCGGATTCATGAGATTTCAAACTTTTACCTTGGCTTAGAGCGAGGAATTGCTTATAAAGAAGTCACTGCTCGATAGGTTTCTTGCCTGTATGAAACCTGCCTCAATGACTGAACGCCGGCCTTGTGCCGGCGTTTTTTTGTGCCGAAATGTCGCGCGACATTGGAACCTTTTGGGCGAATACCCCTTATTTTGCTGATGCAGCATGCTAACGTGCGGCAGCAAATCTAGCGGGAGCTTTCCAAATGACACTCAAGGGCAAGACAGCCATCATCACCGGTTCAAACTCGGGAATCGGTCTGGGCGTGGCGCGTGAATTGGCGCGCGCCGGGGCGGATGTTGTGCTGAATTCCTTCACCGACACCGAAGACGATCACGCGTTGGCCAAGGCCTTGGGCGAAGAGTTTGGGGTGACCGGGCGCTACATCAAGGCAGACATGTCCAAAGCCGAAGACTGCCGGGCGCTGGTCGAGCAGGCAGGCCGCTGCGATATTCTGGTGAACAACGCCGGTATTCAGCATGTTGCGCCGATTGATGAGTTTCCGCTGGACAAGTACAACGCGATCATCGCGATCAACCTCAGTTCTGCATTCCATACCACGGCCGCCGCCCTGCCGATGATGCGCAAGGCCGGTTGGGGCCGGGTGGTGAACATTGCTTCGGCCCACGGGTTGACCGCATCGCCGTTCAAATCGGCCTATGTCATGGCCAAGCACGGCGTTGTTGGCCTGAGCAAGGTCACCGCATTGGAGACCGCGCAAGAGCCGATCACCTGCAACGCCATCTGTCCGGGCTATGTTCTGACCCCGCTGGTTGAGGCGCAGATCCCCGACACCATGGCGAAATACGACATGAGCCGTGAGGACGTGATCAAGAAGGTCATGCTGGAACGTCAGCCGTCGAAAGAGTTTGCGACCGTTGAGCAGCTTGGCGGCACGGCGGTGTTCCTGTGTTCGGACGCAGCAGCCCAGATCACCGGCACAACCATCAGCGTCGATGGTGGTTGGACCGCATTGTAAGAGGTTCGGATCGGTCTAGGTGTAAGGTATGGCGGCCCGGGCGGGCCGCCCGACGCGGGGGCTCTGCCCCCGCACCCCCGGGATATTTCAGGTCAGAAAATGACAGGGGCGCAGCGCCCATTTTAGAAGGAGTTCGATTTGATCAAAGTGAACCTCGCCCTGCAGGGCGGCGGCGCGCATGGGGCCTTTACCTGGGGCGTGCTGGACCGGCTGCTTGATGAGGAGGAGATCGAGATCGCCGGGATCTCGGGAACATCGGCCGGTGCGCTCAATGGCGCGGCGGTCAAGGCCGGGATGGCACGTGGCGGGCGTGAGGGGGCCCGAGACGAGCTGAACCGGCTCTGGACGCAGATGGGGGCCCTGGACGATCTGCGCATACCCGAGTGGATGTCGTGGATGATGCCCAATCTTGGCGCTTTGGCGGGCGGGCTGGAATATTCATTGCCCTATACGTTTGCCAATAGCCTGTCGCAGATGGCCTCGCCCTATGTTTGGGGGCCGATGTATCGCAATCCGTTGGAGCGGATTGTGGAGAAGTTCAACTTTGACGATGTGTGCAGTTTGGACGGCCCGCGCCTGTTTGTCTGTGCCACCTGCGTGCGGGACGGGAAAATCCGGGTGTTCACCCGTGACAAGATCTCGACCAGGGCGATTTTGGCGTCGGCCTGTTTGCCAACATTGTTTCAGGCGGTGCATTGCGAAGACCCGGAAACCGGCGCGGATGAAGCGTTTTGGGATGGCGGCTATACCGGCAACCCGGCTTTGTTTCCACTGTTTGAGCCGGATTTGCCGCGCGACGTCTTGATCGTGAACATCAACCCCTTGGTGCGCGAGGATCTGCCGGTCAGCCCGGTGGAAATTCAGAACCGGATCAATGAAATCAGCTTCAATTCGTCCTTGCTGCGCGAATTGCGGGCCATCGCCTTTGTGCAGCGTCTGATTGAGGACGGTGCGATCAAGGACGACGCGATGAAGAATGTCATGGTTCATCTGATTGCCGATGATCAGCTAATGAATGAGCTGTCAGTGGCGACCAAACTGGTGCCCTTACCGGCGGTGTTAATGCAGTTGAAAGAGGCCGGGCGCCGTGCGGCGGGGCGGTTCCTGACCGATCATCGCGACGATCTTGGCAAGCGCCAGACCGCCGATTTGCGGCATATGTTCGGTTAAGACTTCCCAGCCTTCGCGGCGGCCGCAGCTTTGGCCGCCTCGACCTTGTCATTGGGGTAAACCAGCCCGGCCGAAATCACCAGCTTGGCCGCATCTTCCACCGTCATTTCCAGCTCGATCACGTCTTCTTTAGGGAAATACAGCAGAAAGCCTGAGGTCGGGTTGGGGGTGGTGGGCACGAAAATGCTCATCAATTCGCCCGAGGTTTGGGCGCGGTCGCGGACCTCGCCCTTGGCGACGGTGGACACGAAGCCAATGGCCCATATGCCCTTGCGCGGGTATTCTATCAGGCAGGCCTTTTCGAAGCTGCGTTCGGACTGGGCAAAGACGGTTTCGGCGATTTGTTTGACGCCCGAATAGATCGACCGAACCACCGGCATCCGTTCGACCAGAGATTCCGCGAAACGGATCATGGACCGGCCAATCAGGCCCTTGGCCACCCAGCCCACAAAAATGGTGAATAGCAAGAAGATGATGACGCCAACGCCACGCAGGTTGATGCCGATATATTCTTCGGGGTTGAACCGGTCCGGCACCAGCGGCAGCACGAAGCCATCGACCCAGCCCATCAACGTCCAGATCAGCCAAATGGTCATGCCCACCGGGGCGATCACGACGATCCCCGTCAGAAAGCTAGAGCGGAACCGGGCGAATAGGCCAGGGCGTTTTGTTTCGGGGTCGAAAGGTGTGTTCATTGTTGTCCGGTCCGGGGCTTTGGGCCGAACCTAGGTAGCCCCGGCCCGATCCACAATGGTCTAATGCGCGATTGGCGTGATTTCAGGGCAGAGCGCTTAGTTCTTGGGCGATCTGTGCCGCAAGTCGCGCGTTGTTCAGAACCAGCGCGATGTTGGTCTTTAGGGACCGCCCATCCGTCAGTTCGAAAATCCGTTGCAGCAGGAAGGGCGTGACCGATTTGCCGGTGATGCCCTTGGCTTCGGCCTCGGCGGTGGCTTGGGTGATATAGGGCAGCATCACATCGGCGGGGATTTCATCCGCCTCGGGGACCGGATTGGCGATCAGCTGACCGCCGGGCAGGCCAAGCGCGCGGCGCATGGCAAAGGCTTTGGCGATCTGTGCAGGCTGGTCCATGCGCAGTGGCGCCTTGATGCCAGACTCGCGCGACCAAAAGGCGGGCAGAGCGTCTTGGCCCACGGCGATAACTGGCACGCCTTGGGTTTCCAGCACTTCGAGCGTTTTGGGAATGTCGAGGATGGCTTTCGCCCCTGCGGCCACCACGTTCACCGGGGTCTGCGCCAATTCGGGCAGATCGGCCGAGATGTCAAAGCTAAGCTCTGCGCCTTTGTGCACGCCGCCAATGCCGCCCGTGGCAAAGACGGCGATCCCGGCTTGGGCTGCGGCGATCATCGTGGCGGCGACCGTGGTCGCGCCCGTGCCGCCCATCGCCATGCACGCGGCCAGATCGGCCCGGCTGAGTTTGGCGACGTTCTGGGCCTGGGCCAGCGCCACCAGCTGATCGTCGGTCAGACCGATATAAAGCGTGCCGTCCATCACGGCGATGGTGGCCGGTTCCGCCCCAGCATCGCGAACCGTCTGTTCCACCGTTCGCGCCATCTCAAGGTTCTGCGGCCAAGGCATGCCATGGGTGATGATCGTCGATTCCAGCGCCACCACCGGGCGGCCTTGGGCAAGGGCCTCTGCGACGGCGGGCGAAGTTTGGTAAAGGCTCATAGGCCGGTATCTCCTGAAACGTAGGCGGCGGCGGCTTGTAGGGCGCGGTCCAGCGCGGCATCGCGCGGTTGGCCGTCCAGCTCGGCGCTCATATGTGCGGCCATGAAGGTGTCGCCCGCGCCGGTGACGCGCGTGACCAGCACCTTGGGCGGGCATTGGACCAGAACGCCATCGGCGCTGGCATCACAGGCCGGACGGCCCCCATCGGTGACCAAGGCCCGCTGTGCGCCACGTTCCAGCAGCCGTGCACCGGCTTCGGCGGCACTTTTGAATGTGGTCTGGCACAGGATGCCGGCCTCTTCGAGGTTCACATAAAGCATCCCGCGCCCGTTGCGCAGGAAAGGCTGCAACCGCTCGGCCTTGCCGGGCGAGGCGGGGGCGATCCGCAAATCGGCATCGCGGAACATTGCATCACTGGCGATCTGGGTCAGCAGGGCTTCGGTCAGGTTGCCGTCAAGCGCGATGGTCCCGCTATAGGGCGCGGCGCGGCTGGAAAGCGTGCCATTCTCCAACGCGGCCAATATCTTGGCCCCCGCCGCCTCAAGCGAATGGGCATCGGCAATCGCCGCGATCAGCCCGTTCGCGCCCTCGACCGCCATATAGCGATCCGTCGGCAGATCGTCCGATCGGTAGACATGATCACAGACCATCCCCATACGGATACATTCGGCAATCAGCTCATCGCCCTCGGCATCGCGGCCCACTGCCGTTAGCAGGGCCGGGCTGCGGCCAAAGCGGCGCAGCGTCATCGCGATATTCATGGCGACGCCGCCGGGCAGGCGCGTGATGCGGCCCGGAACATCGGCACCTTTTTCCATGTGGCTGGCAGAGCGTCCGATCACATCCCAAAGGACGGACCCGATGCACAAAATATCAGGGCTGTTCGTCATATGCCCTTTATGAAGATGCGCAGCGCAGGCGCAAGACGCCATCTTGGATCACTGGTGTTGATGGTGACAATGCTTTGAACCTGTCACGTTCGATGCAGGAAGCGCAAACAATTGGTTCTGCTGATTTTCACCTTGAACTTTGCGCGCCTCGCTCCATCCTGTGAGGCAACGACCAAGGGGGACTTTCTTCGTGTTTCATCGACTATTCCTGCTGATTGCCGCGCTGTGGTTGCCGCTCTCGGCTCAGGCCCACGAGGTGCAACCCGCGATTGCCGATTTTCAGGTGGAAAACGGCTTTCTGACGCTGGACATGACCATTGCGCTGGAACCAGTCATCGCCGGGGTGAACCTAGACGGGCTGGCCGACACCAACGAGTCGGGCAAAGCCGAAGACGTGGATGCCCTGCGCGCCTTGCCTCCAGATGCGCTAAAGGCCCGGTTCGATACGATCCGCAGTGATTTCCTGTCTGCCATCGCCATCACCACCGACGGCTGGCTGAACAGTCCGGTGACACTGACGGTGGACGTGCCAGAGGTGGGCGAGGTGGATCTGCCGCGCGAAAGCACGCTGCGCATCTTGGCCCCGTTGCCCGCCAATCCGCAGGTGCTCAACATCAAATGGCCTGCTGAATATGGCACGCTTGTGCTGCGTCAGCAGGGCGTCGAGAACCCCTATACCGGCTATCTGACCAGCGGTGAAGGTTCAGGCGATATCGCGCTGGGTGGCGGCGACCAGATGACCGCGCTTGAGGCCTTTACCGGCTATATTCCTGTCGGGTTTGACCACATTCTGCCCAAGGGTCTGGACCATATCCTGTTCGTGCTGGGCCTGTTCTTTTTGTCGTCGCGGCTCAATACGCTGCTGTGGCAGGTGTCGGCCTTTACGCTGGCCCATACCGTGACGCTGGCGCTTGGCGCACTTGGTTATGTAAACATCCCCGGCAGCATTGTGGAGCCGCTCATTGCCGCGTCGATCGTCTATGTCGCTGTCGAAAACATCCTGTCGGACAAGCTGAACAAATGGCGGCCCATGGTGATCTTTGGTTTTGGCCTGCTGCATGGATTGGGCTTTGCGTCGGTTCTGGGCGATTTCGGCCTGCCCGCCGCGCAGTTCATCCCGGCGCTGATCGGGTTTAACATCGGGGTCGAGATCGGCCAGCTGACTGTCATCGCCATGGCCTTCTTGCTGGTCTTTGTCGCGCTGCGAGTGGACAACGGCGATAGCGACGAAAAGTTCGGGATGGTGTTCTATGCCATTCTGGCCGTCATCTTCGCCGCGCTTGGTGTCATCCTAGACGGAGATGGGTTCCGGGACGTGACGGGCGCAAGCGCGCATATCTTCCTTTGGCCGGTGGCAATGCTGTGCGTTCTATGCGCCTTGTCGGCCTATGAGCTGGACAAGCTGAACGCCTATCGCCGCTTTGTTGCGGTTCCGGCCTCAGCCGCCATCGCGCTGGTTGGTGCCTATTGGTTCGTCGAGCGAGTCTTCCTTTAAGACTCGGCCTTCTTTGCCTTTTTGGCTTTGCCCTTAGATTTGGCCTTGGCGGGTTTCGCCTTGGCCTTTTCTTTTTTGGCTTTCTTGGCTTTCTTGGCTTTGGGCGTTTTCTTGTCTGACTTGGGTTTCTCTGCCTTGGATTTTTTGGCCTTCGTCTTGGTCTTCTCGGGTTCCGGTTTTGACTTCTTGGTCGAAGCGGGTTTGACTTTTTCCGCCTTGGCGGCCTTTTTCGATTTCGCCGTCTTCTTGGTCTTCTTCTCAGCCTTCGCCGGTTCCTCAGTCGCTGGTTCGGCAACAGGCGCGGGCTCCTCGGCGGCGCTGTCTTCAATCTCAGCCACCGATTCAGGCGCTTTGACAGGGGCAGGGGCCTCGGTCATGGCGGTGACGTTGCACAAGGCCTGCGCTGCGGTGATCAGGTTTGGGGCTTTGGCCGCCCCGATCCCCGGAATGGCCATCAGGATTTCAGGCGTGGAATTAGCCAATGCCTCAACCGTGGTGATGCCAGCGGTTTCCACACGCCGCGCCATTGCCGGGCCCAAGCCATGAACGTCCAGTAAACTTGCCACGCCGTGTCTCCTTTATATGCTTAACGGAAAGATGACATTTAAACGCCAATTCACCAAGCCTTCGTTTTCCCGGCTTCAGCCCCTTGCAATTGATGGATATCGCGGGTAAGGACGCGCCACTCAATCCCGCAGGTGGGGTCGGGCCCTTGAGGGAGACATCCTCATAAGGTCCACCGGTTGCTCCGAATGGTTCGGACACACCCCGCCGAGGCGTAAACCGGAAAGGATAAGTAGCATGGCTCTTCCCGAGTTCACCATGCGTCAGCTGCTGGAAGCTGGCGTTCACTTTGGTCACCAGACGCAGCGTTGGAACCCCCGTATGGGCGAGTACATTTATGGCTCGCGCAATGGCATCCACATTTTCGACCTGACCCAGACCGTTCCGATGCTGGACCAGGCGCTGAAAGTGGTGCGTGACACCGTTGCACGCGGCGGTCGCATCCTGTTCGTCGGCACCAAGCGTCAGGCCGCTGCGCCGATCGCAGACGCCGCTGAAAAGTCGGCTCAGTATTACATGAACCACCGCTGGCTGGGTGGCACGCTGACCAACTGGCAGACCGTGTCGCAGTCGATCCAGCGTCTGAAGATGATCGACGAAAAGCTGGCCTCGGGCGCAGAAGGCCTGACCAAGAAAGAACGTCTTGGCATGGAACGCGACCAGACCAAACTGCAGGCGTCGCTGGGCGGCATCCGCGAAATGGGCGGTGTGCCGGATCTTCTGTTCATCATCGACGTGAAAAAAGAATCGCTGGCCGTGGCCGAAGCCAACAAGCTGGGCATCCCGGTTGTGGCCGTGGTTGACACCAACTGCGCCCCCGATGGCGTGGATTACGTGATCCCCGGCAACGATGACGCGGCACGCGCCATTTCGATGTATTGCGATCTGGTTTCGCGCGCAGCGATCGACGGCATGACCGCTCAGCTGGGCAACGCCGGCGTTGACCTGGGCGAGTTGGAAGAAGCTCCTGTCGAGGAAACACTGGAACAGGCAGAAGCCTAATCCGATTGTCGCGTAAGCGACATGAAAGCGTGACATTGGGTGCGGCGAAAGCCGCCCCAAAACTCAAACACGAGGAGAGCCGACATGGCCATCAAAGCATCGCAGGTAAAAGAACTGCGTGAAATGACCGGCGCAGGCATGATGGATGCCAAGAAAGCGCTGACCGAAACCGACGGTGACATGGAAGCCGCAATCGACTGGCTGCGCACCAAGGGTCTGGCCAAGGCTGCCAAAAAAGCCGGCCGTACCGCGGCAGAGGGCCTCGTGGCCGTTAAAGTCGACGGCGGCACCGGTGTTGCCGTTGAAGTGAACTCGGAAACCGACTTCGTTGGTAAAAACAAAGAGTTCCAGACCATGGTTGACGGCATCGCGACCGCAGCTCTGGCCGTAGACGACGTTGTCGCACTGGCCGCGGCCAGCATGGGCAGCAAGACCGTTGCAGACGTTCTGACCGATAAAATCGCCACCATCGGCGAAAACATGACCCTGCGCCGGATGGCCAAGGTCAACGGTGAAATCGTTGTGTCCTACGTTCACAACGCAGCCACCGACGGAATGGGCAACATCGGCGTTCTTGTCGCTCTGAACGGCGGCAACGAAGAATTTGGCCGTCAGGTTGCCATGCACATCGCAGCTGCCAACCCGCAGTCGCTGTCGGCAGACGATCTTGACCCGGCCGTGGTCGAAAAAGAGCGTCAGATCCAGATCGACATCGCGCGCGAGTCGGGCAAGCCCGAAGCCGTGATCGAGAAGATGATCGTTGGCCGTATGAACAAGTTCCTGGCCGAAGTCACCCTGCTGGGTCAGAACTTCGTCATCAACCCCGACCTGACCGTTGAGGCCGCCGCAAAAGAAGCTGGCGCCGAGATCGTGGGCTATGTCCGCATGCAGGTTGGCGAAGGTATCGAAAAGAAAGAAGAAGATTTCGCAGCAGAAGTTGCGAAGGCCGTTCAGGGCTAATTCTTTTTCTAGCGTAAAAACAAACGGTGCCGCAGAAATGCGGCACCGTTTTCCTTTTTGTACGCCGCCCACCGTCGGGAAGGATGGGGATGTTGAGGGCAGGGGCGCGATCAATCAGGAAAACGCCGACCACCGGGCAAAAAAATGTGCCCGGCAGCCGACCCCGGATAAACCGGAGAGCAAAGAAGAGCCACGAAATCGCGCGGGTTCTTTCCCCATGTTCCCTGGCAAAAGCCACCACTCACGGAACAAGGACAACTTGCCAATTTACGCATGGTAAATGAAGTCAGGTTTTCCCGACTTTTCCCCGTAGCAGACACGAATTTTTGGTTGCTTTTAAAAAAGCTTTGCAACGTCAAGGCGTTGCAGCATGGGCTAAGCCATCGCCCGGTCGGGGCATATCAAAATTATCAGGGATAATTTTGGTTTGCTGAAATTTTCATCATTTCGGCTCGGTCAAAGTGACCTCACGTCGAAATCAGCTTTCAACCACAAACATTTGATTCTGGAACGCAGCTTTCATAACCGCTTGCGCTGTGGTTTCCACATTCAGCGCCTCGCGCGCCAGCCGCAGGTGTTTTTCAATGGTGGCCTGCGTCAGCCCCATGATCGCGGCGATATCCTGCATGGTCTTTCCATCGCCAACCCATTCCAGCGCTTCACGTTGGCGCTTGGTCAGGCTTTGGTTTGGCGGCGTATAGGGCAGGGTCAGGACCTTCAGGTAAATGATGTTGTTCATCAAGACGATGACCTCACCATGTTCGCGCCAGATCTCATCCGCTTCGGCCTGCGTCATGCCGGGCTTAGCGGTCAGCGCTATTGCGCCCTTGGTCCGTTTGGACACCGACCGGAAGCTGATCGTATAGCCCGCCGTTACACCCATTTCTTGGTTGAGCGCGACAACCCTTTGTTCGGCCTCAGACATTTCGCCCTTGGCCAACATCTCGGCCATCACCGACCAACCAACCGCACCGTCGTTTTCCAAGGCCCAGCGGACCATCGGCGCAGTGCGGTAGTGTTCATCACCGATGAAACGGTCGAGGTAGGCCTTGTCGTGGTTCGACAGGATCAGAAAGTCGTTCGGATCGCCCAGCGAGGTTTCGCCGCGGAACCGTGTGAAGCCAAAGATCAACCGGTCAAACCCATAGCCAGCCATTCGCTCGCAATGGTTGGACCACAGGGTTTCAATCGACGCGGCGTTCGTCAGGTTCAACAATAATTCAACATCATTCGACAGCATAACGGGCCGCAATCCTTGTTTCATTCGGGATGAGGTGTAACGCACAACACCATTGAGTGGTTGCACGAAACCTAACGGTTCAGGCTTATTTGTCCAGATGTCAGGGGGTTTCTACCTCGTAAGGATAGTCGTTTGCGCTGTCCAAAGCGCCATTCAGCGCCCTCAGCGCTCATCAAATATTTACATAATACTGATTATAGGATTAAAGGAAGGCGGACCGTCGGCCCGCCACCCTAATATCAGAAAAACGCCTGAAGCCCGGTTTGGGACCGGCCAAGGATCAGCGCGTGAATATCATGCGTGCCCTCATAGGTGTTCACCGTCTCAAGGTTCAGCATGTGGCGGATCACTTGGAACTCTGTGCTGATGCCATTGCCACCGTGCATGTCCCGCGCCAGACGCGCAATGTCCAAAGCCTTGCCGCAGTTGTTGCGCTTGATGATCGAGATCATCTCGGGTGCGCCCTGCGCCTCATCCATCAAACGACCCACGCGCAGCGCCGCCTGAAGCCCCAGCGCGATTTCGGTCTGCATATCGGCCAGCTTCTTCTGGAACAATTGCGTCTGCGCAATCGGACGACCGAACTGTTTGCGATCAAGCCCGTACTGACGCGCCGCATGCCAGCAAAATTCGGCAGCGCCCATCGCGCCCCAAGCAATGCCGTACCGTGCGCGGTTCAAACAACCGAACGGGCCTTTAAGCCCCTGCACATGCGGCAACAGCGCATCCTCGCCAACTTCGACGCCTTCCAGCACCACTTCGCCCGTGACCGAGGCCCGCAGCGACATCTTGTTCTGGATCTTCGGCGCGCTCAGGCCCTTGGCGCCTTTTTCCAGAACAAAGCCACGGATCTTGCCGCCATGCGCTTCGGATTTGGCCCAGATGACAAAGACATCTGCAACAGGCGCGTTTGAGATCCACATCTTGGACCCGGTGATCCGATAACCGCCGTCGATCTTTTCGGCGCGGGTTTTCATCCCCGCCGGATCACTGCCCGCATCGGGTTCAGTCAGGCCAAAACAGCCAATCCATTCGCCGCTCGCCAGTTTCGGCAGATACTTCATCCGCTGTTCTTCGCTGCCATAGGCGTAGATCGGGTACATCACCAAGGACGACTGCACCGACATCATCGACCGATAGCCGCTGTCCACGCGCTCAATCTCACGCGCGACCAGACCATAGGCCACATAGGATGATCCCAACCCGCCATATTGTTCCGGAACGGTGATGCCCAGAAGGCCCATTTCGCCCATTTCGGCAAAGATTTCAGGGGCTACCAGTTCGTCATTGAACGCCTGCGTCACGCGCGGTTGAAGTTTTTCCTGCGCATAGGACCGGGCGCTTTCGGCCATCATCCGTTCATCATCGCTCAGTTGATCGGCGATGCGGAACGGGTCAGACCAGTCAAAGCTGCCCATATCAGGCGCGTCTTTCGGTTTCAAAACAGGTGTGTCAGTCATATCAGGCCTCATTGAGTTTGCGGCAGATTAACTTGCAATTTACGCATAGAAAAACGACATTTCCTCACATCAGCATGAGGTTTTTGCATATGTCATCTCCGCGCCGCAGCCTGCCGCCCTTGACCGCCCTCCGCGCCCTCGAGGCGCTGGACCGTCTGGGCAGTGCAACGGCGGTCGCCAATGAACAAAGCCTCAGCCAAAGCGCGGTCAGCCGGCAATTGCAAACCCTTGAGGATGCCCTGGGCCAAAGCCTTTTGCACCGCGATGGTCGCAACCTGACCCTGACGGATGAGGCCAAACGCTATGCCACGGCGATCCGCGGGGCGCTGCAACAGATCACCGATGCAACGATGGCGTTGCAACTGAACCCGAATGGCGGGGCGCTCAATCTGGCGATCTTGCCCAGCTTCGGCATGCGCTGGTTGGTGCCGCGCCTGCCCGATTTCACCCGCCGCCATCCCGATGTCACTGTGAACCTATCGACCAGCCTCGCGCCTTTCGCCTTCCAAGGCACCGGTTTTGACGCCGCGCTGCATTTCGATCAAACCCCTTGGCCCGGCACCGATAGCCTGCTTTTGATGCGCGAAACGGTGCTGGCAGTCGCAGCGCCTGGCCTAGATACCAAGACCGCGCCTCTGCTGCACATCCAAACCAGACCACAGGCTTGGGCCCGCTGGCTGGAGCGTGAGGAGCGTGATCCCGGCACCCTGCCCGCCCTGTGGTTCGACCAGTTCACCGCCATTCTACAAGCGGCCCGCTATGGGCTTGGCGTCGCACTTCTGCCAACCTACCTGATTGCCGAGGATGTGGCCGCAGGTCACCTGATCCCGATCTCAGACGCAGCGCCGCTCAGCCTTGGGGCCTACCATCTGGTCTGGCCGCAATCGCGCGCGCCCAGTCCCGCGCTTCTAAGCTTCCGCGACTGGATGGCCACGCAGGCCGAGGACGAAGATCCTCTGCCGCGCTAGTCTTCTTCTCTTTGGTAAATACCGCCGGGGGGCTTCCGCAGGAAGCCGGGGGCCGCGCCCCCACCCGCTTGGCCGCATGGCCAAGCACCCAATGCGCGGCGCGAAAGCGCCGCACCGCTGGATCACTTAACCAAGCGCATATCCCGCGCCCCGCACCGTGCGCAGCGGGTCGTTGCCGCCAAATTGGCACAACGCCTTGCGCAAGCGGCCGATATGCACGTCAACCGTCCGCGTATCAACATAGATATCGCGGCCCCAGACCCGGTCCAAAAGCTGTTCGCGCGTCCAGACACGGCCCGGCTTTTCCATGAAGGTCGACAAAAGCCGAAACTCGGTCGGGCCCAGTTTCAAGGGCTGTTCTGACCGTGTTACCTTATGGGTCTCGCTATCCAGAATGATGTCGTCGTAATGCAGCCGTTCGCCCACGGTCGCAGGGCGCGTGCGCCGAAGCTGCGCGCGCACACGTGCCATCAATTCGACCACCGAATAGGGTTTGACCACATAGTCATCGGCCCCGGTTTCCAGCCCGCGCACCTTGTCCACCTCTTCGGATCGGGCCGAGAGCATGATGACCGGAACCTGCCGGGTTTCGGGGCGGCTTTTGATCTGACGGCAGACCTCAATCCCCGACACATTCGGCAACATCCAATCCAGAACGATGATGTCGGGCGCCACTTCCTCGATCAGAATGAGCGCCTGTTCACCATCTTCGGCCCGCGATACCCGAAAGCCTTCGGCCTCAAGGTTGTAGCTTAGGACTTCGCGCTGTGCTGCTTCGTCCTCAACCACCAATACTGTAGGTTGATCTGCCGACATTGCTCATCAATCCTCGCTCTCCGAAAGGCCATTTGCCCCGGTCAACGCTGCATCCGTCGAGGTGACATCCATCTTCGGACGCGCCTCACCGGGCTTTTCACCGGTCTTCAAGAACACCACTTGTTCGGCAATTGAGGTCACATGATCGCCCATGCGCTCAATGTTCTTGGCGATGAAATGCAGGTGCATACAGGCCGTGATATTGCGTGTGTCCTCTAGCATGAAGGTCAGCAATTCGCGGAACAGCGTGTTGTGCATCTGGTCAACGTCGCGGTCGCGTTCGATCACGTCGCGGGCCAGTTCTTCATCGCGTTGGATGTAGCTGTCCAGCGCGTCTTTCAGCATCAGCTCAACCTCGCGCGCCATACGGCGCAGCGAAGCGGCGGTGCCGCCGATGGGCTGCATCTGCACCAGAACCCCGGTCCGCTTGGCGATGTTCTTGGACAGATCGCCGATGCGTTCCAGGTTGGCCGACATCCGCATGACCGACAGCACGACCCGCAGGTCAACCGCCGTAGGCGCCCGCAGCGCGATGACGCGGGCGGCTTCTTCGTTCAGCTGATTTTCCAGCGCGTCGATGATTGCATCCCCGGACCGGACCCGTTCGGCCAGCTCTTCATCGCGGGTTTCCAGCGATTTGGCGGCGTTGATGATTGCCTCTTCGACCAGACCGCCCATCTTCATAATGCGCGCTTGGATGCCTTCCAGATCACGGTCAAAGGCCGAGACGATGTGATGATTAAGGTCGTGTTCCATGTTACCCGATCCGGCCTGTGATGTAGCTTTCAGTGCGGCTGTCTTCTGGATTGGTGAAGATCTTGCCGGTGTCGCCGTATTCCACCAGATTTCCCAAGTGAAAGAAGGCGGTCTTTTGACTGACGCGCGCGGCCTGCTGCATCGAGTGGGTCACAATCACCACCGAATAATTGCTGCGCAATTCGTCAATCAGTTCCTCGACCTGTGCGGTCGCGATTGGGTCCAGCGCCGAGCAAGGCTCGTCCATCAACAGAACCTCAGGCTCGGTTGCAATGGCGCGTGCAATGCACAGACGCTGCTGTTGACCGCCAGAAAGGCCGGTGCCCGGCGCTTGTAGCCGGTCTTTGACTTCATCCCAGATGGCCCCGCGGCGCAACGAACGTTCGACAATCTCATCGAGTTCGGCCTTGCTGCTGGCCATGCCGTGAATGCGCGGGCCGTAGGCGATATTGTCATAGATCGACTTGGGGAACGGGTTCGGCTTTTGGAACACCATGCCGACCTTGGCCCGCAGCTGAACCGGGTCCACCCGCTTGTCATAGATGTCTTCGCCGTCAATGCGAATGTCGCCCGTCACGCGGCAGATGTCGATCGTGTCGTTCATCCGGTTCAGGCAGCGCAGGAAAGTCGACTTGCCGCAGCCCGACGGGCCGATAAAGGCAGTGACCGTCTTGTCTTCGATCTCGACGCTGACGTCTTTGATGGCGTGGGTGTCACCGTAATAGACCTGAACACCCTGTGCGTTGATTTTGACATCGTTCTGCGTCACGTTTCTCTCCGTATGCAATACGTCGTACATTTGAGTCATACCTCGTTTACCAGCGGCGTTCAAAGCGGCGGCGCAGGATGATTGCGATGATGTTCATGGTCAGAAGGAACATCAGAAGGATGATGATCCCGCCCCAGGCCTTGTCATAGAAGCTGACATCGGCGCGGGCGGCCCAGGTGTAGATCTGCGCCGGCATGGCCGAGTTCGGCTCGACGAAGCCGTCCATGAAGCCGTCAGGATAGCCACGAGCCACAAACCCAACCATCCCGATCAGCAGCAGCGGCGCGGTTTCCCCAAGCGCCTGCGCCAGACCGATGATGGTGCCGGTCAGAATACCGGGCATGGCCAACGGCAGAACATGGTGGAACACGGCCTGCATCTTTGAGGCCCCGACCCCAAGCGCGGCATCGCGGATCGACGGCGGCACCGATTTCAGCGAGGCGCGGGTCGAGATGATGATCGTCGGCAGGGTCATCAGCGTCAGAACCAGACCGCCAACCAAGGGGGCAGATTGCGGCAGGTGCATGAACTGAATGAACACGGCCAGACCAAGGATACCGAACACGATGGATGGAACAGCGGCAAGGTTTGAGATGTTCACCTCGATCAAGTCGGTCCAGCGGTTCTGCGGGGCAAATTCCTCAAGGTAGATCGAGGCGGCAACGCCGATGGGCAGCGACAGAACCAGAACCACCAGCATCATAAAGAACGACCCGACGACCGAGGCACCGATGCCCGCGCCGCCAGGGTTGTCCACGCCCGAATCCGCGCCGGTGATGAAAGTCCAGTTGAAGCCCTGTTTCAGCAAGCCCGCATCATGCAGCGCGTCCACAAGGTCCAGATCGCTCAGTTGCAGGAAGCGGCTGTCGACCAGCGTATCGCGGGTCACCCGACCGTTGAAATAGCCATCCACGCGAGAGGATGCGGGCAGGATGAAGTTCACCGATTTGCCCAGATCGCCAGTGTTTGCGGTATAATGGCCGCGCAGATCGTTCCCGATCTTGCCAAGCAGACGTTCAATCGCGGCGTTGTCAAAAGAAGCGGTGACACCGTCTTCGGTCAGTTTCTGCGTCATCGCGTCGATGAACACGGCCTGATAGGCTTTGGTTTTGAACAGCTGCTTTTCCGCGGCGTCGAACTGTTCTTGGGTCAGCGTAAACTCAACCTCAAGAACGGTGCGGGTGAAGGCCGGAACACCCGAACGGATGATCGATGTGGCCAGCACGACAAGGAAGAACAAACCGATCAGGATCGCGCCAAGGCCATATGCCTTGAACCGCGCCTCGGAGGCGTTGCGCTTGCGCGTGTGAGCGTCGGTCTCGGTTAGCGAAATCCGTTTCCGGGGCGCGTCGGAGGCGTTTTTCATATCGGTCATTCGTACTGTTCCCGGTATTTGCGCACGATGTAGAGGGCGAAGACGTTCAGACCCAGCGTCAGGACGAACAGGGTCATCCCAAGCGCGAAGGCAACAAGTGCCTCAGGGCTGGCGAAATCCGCGTCGCCGGTCAGCTGGCTGACGATCTTGGCGGTCACCGTGGTCATGGCGTCAAAGGGGTTCATGCTCAGGCGGGCGGCGGCCCCTGCCCCCAGCACCACGATCATCGTCTCACCGATGGCGCGGCTGGCGGCCAGCAGGATCGCGCCAACGATCCCCGGCAGAGCGGCGGGCAGAACCACCTGCTTGATGGTTTCCGACTTGGTCGCGCCAAGCCCGTAAGACCCGTCGCGCATTGCTTGCGGCACAGCGTTGATGATGTCATCCGAAAGCGAGCTTACGAAGGGGATCAGCATGATGCCCATCACCAGACCTGCGGTCATCACGGCAGTGCCTGCCTGCATCCAGCCCAAACCGTCCTTGCCAAAGACCGACACCAGAAGCGGGCCAACTGTCAGCAGGGCAAACAGACCGTAAACAATGGTCGGGATACCGGCGAGGATCTCAAGCAGCGGCTTGGCGGTCGCGCGGACCTTGGGGCTGGCGTATTCCGACAGGTACATCGCGGCGAACAGACCAATCGGCACCGACACGGCCAGCGCGACGATCGAGATATAGAATGTGCCCCACAGCAGCGGCAAGATGCCAAGCTTGGAGCTGCCACCACGACCCGAGAAGCTGGGCGCCCATTCCAGACCGAAGAAGAAGTCGGTCCAAGGATAAAGGCGGAAGAACTCAAGCGTGTTGAACACCAGCGATAGGATGATCCCAACGGTGGTGAAAATCGCGATTGAGGCGGCGGCGATCAGCAGCGCCTTGACCGAACCTTCGACCACATTGCGGGCGCGGAAATCGGCATGGCTGTCGCGCAGACCCAATGCCGCCCCGACGACCGTCAGAAGCAGCACCAAAACCGACATGTAATTGCGGCCAGCGTTGCTTTTGGCGCGGTAAGACTGTGCAGCCACCAGAACCGTCGGTGTGATATCCGAGGTCACGATCTGACCGGCATCTTTCAGCGCTTGTGTCACGACGGCGACGTCCGCATTTGGATCGGACGCCAGATTGCTGTCCATAGCCCCGACGGCCACGGCGTTGTTCAGACCGTCAGCGGTGCGGCGCACCTCAGCCATGACCAGACCGCGGTTGCTGCCATCGGCAATCGCGGTTTCGGGGATCATGCCCGACACAGTCGAATTGATGTAGAACGGCTGCGCCAGCAGCCATATCAGCAAAGCGGCGATGCCAGGCACAAGCGCTTTGATGAAGACGTTCGAGCCATAATACGACGGCAATGAATGCAGTCGGCGGATGTCGCCTTGGGCAGATTGCAAAGCACGACGGCGGCCAAGCACGTAGCCTACCGCCGCAATCGCCACAACGCCCAAGAAGAGCCAGAGTAAAGGCATGAGGCCCCCGTCTTTGTTCTGGAAAACTGTCTAAAAGACGAATTGGGGGCGGCGAAATATGCCGCCCCCTGATCCTGAACGTCTTAGTTCAAGGTCGCTTCAGCTTCAACCGCTGCTTGGGTGGCTGCCAGTTCCGGATCCGAAACCAGACCATACTGGGCCAGCGGGCCATCGGGGCCTGCCAGTTCGTCAGCTACGAAAAACTGAGCGTATTCTTTCAGGCCGGGGATCACGCCGATGTGGGCTTTCTTCACGTAGAAGAACAGCGGACGCGATACCGGGTATTCGCCGGTCGAGATGGTCTCGGTCGACGGTGCGATGCCCGACATGGTGGCCACTTTCAGCTTGTCGGTGTTGTTCTCGTAGAACGCCAGACCGAAGATGCCGACGCCGCTTGCATTGGCGTCGATGCGGGCCAGGGTCTCGGTGTAGTCGCCGTCGATGTCGACCGACTTGCCGTCAGTGCGAACGTCGATGCAGGCGTCTTCGGCGTCATCGTCCGACATGCCAGCCGCTTTCATCGCTTCGAAAGCGCCCGATTCTTCGCAGCCTACGCGCAGAACTTTTTCTTCGAACACTTCACGGGTGCCGTGCTTGGTGCCCGGGATAAAGGCAGCAATTTCAACGTCCGGCAGGTCGGCGTTGAATTCGGCCCAAGTGTTGTAGGTGTTGTCGACCAGCGCGCCGTCCTTCAGGACTTTCGGGGCCAGAGCGTTGTAGATGTCGGTCGGTTCAAACGCTTCGAAGGCCGGGCCGTTCTGCTGCGATGCGAACACGATGCCGTCATAGCCGATGCGGACTTCGATGATCTCGGTCACGCCGTTTTCGGCACAGGCCTTGATCTCTTTGTCTTTGATCTGGCGCGAAGCGTTTGCAACGTCGATGGTGTTTTCACCAACGCCTTCGCAGAAGCGCTTCAGGCCAGCCGACGAACCGCCCGATTCAACAACCGGTGTCGGGAAGTCGGTGTTCTCACCGAAAGCCTCAGCGACGATCGACGCATAGGGAAGAACGGTCGACGAACCGGCGACCTGGACGTTGTCACGGGCAGCGGCGGCGGTTGCCGAAACGGCTGCGATCGCCAGCACGGAGGCGGTCAGTTTGAAAGTCATTGGGGTAGCTCCTGATTGAGTGCTCGATCATCCCCACGATGATCTTGGCGCTTCTGCTAGACCTGTCGTGCATAGGTTTTGTGACGGTTACGTAACAGTTTTATGACAGACTATGCTTTGGGATAATCTGGCAGGCTTTCGATACTGTTTGCACTCACGCAAAAGGTGACTCGGAACGACGAAAATTTGAAACAAAAATGCGATTTGCCGCCAGATTACCGCCCAAAACGCCCTGTTTCGCCCTAAAATGAACCAAACCGCCTGTCATGACCCTTAGCAACAGGCAAAAAGCGACCCAAAATGTCGCAGCAGATAGTTACGGGCAAAAATGGCAGCGGAAACATGACAGATTACACAGAAGCAGCAAACTGCCTTGGCGTCAGCGTGCCAGAGTCGCCGTTTTTGAACGAAATGCGAATCGTGCGAATGAACGAAGGCCGTTACGAAGGTCAGGAAATTGCCGGTGCGATGAAGGTCGTCACATCCGAAGATCGCGTTCTGGAAATGGGCGCGGGCCTTGGCGTTGTGGGCGGCGTGATTGCCAAAAACTGCAAGCCGCAGGAAATCCGATCGTTTGAGGCCAACCCCGCCCTGATGCCGCATATCAACGCACTTTATCAGGCCAATGACTTGACCGGCACGATCTCGGTACAAAATACCGTCCTTCTGGCTGGCCCCGATCAGCCGGCATCAATTCCGTTTTTCGTGCGCACCAGCTTTCTTGGCTCGTCGCTGAACCGCATGGAAGGCAAGCGCAACCAAGAGGTCATGGTTCCGACACTGGATTTTAACGCCTTCTGTGCCGGATATATGCCGACGGTTCTGGTGATCGACATCGAAGGCGGTGAACTGGATATCCTGCGCCATGCCGATCTGTCGGGGTTTCGGGCCATCGTGATCGAATTTCACCCCGACCATTACGGCATTCCGGGCATGCGCGAATGCAAACGCATCTTGGGGGACGCCGGTTTTGTCAAAGACGATGAGGTGTCATCGCGCACCGTTTGGACCTGCGTAAAGGGCTGATATGACCGTTGACCCCACCTTGCAGCCAAAGCCCGAGGACAGCTGGTCTGAGGATCTGTTGACCGTCGACAACGCGCTGATGGCCACGCCCAAGGGCAAGCTGACGCTTAGCTTTAAGGCGGGCATTTTCGATGCCGATGGCAACCCCGTGCACCAAGCTTCGGTTTGGCGGGGCAATCGGCGGATCATGCTGCCGCCACGCCGCCTGCCCGATCCAAAACGCACCATGGACGGCGCATGGCTTTGGGGCGGGCTGCTCTATAATCACTTCGGCCACTTCCTATGCGAAGGCACAACGCGGCTTTGGGCGCTGGATCATCTGCCACAGCCGGTGAACGGGCTGCTCTTTTATGCCAAATACGAAGGCGAAGAAGGCGAGGCCGTGCGCGGCTATCATGAACGGTTTATCCGGCTGATGGGCTGCGATCTGCCGATCACAATCGTGCGCCAGCCCACCCGCGTGGACCGTCTGTTCGTTCCGGGGCAAGGGTTTGGCCTTGGCCCCATGTCGCCCGGCTCGCCGAAGTTCCGCGCCGCGGTTGCCGCGCGCTTTGGGCGGGATGTCGCCGCGGAGGGGCCGAAAAAGATCTATGTGTCCCGGTCTGAGATCGGGCCGCGCAAGGGCGGGCTATTGTTCGAAAAGCAGCTGGAGGAGCTGTTGGTTCAACAAGGCTATGAGATTTTCCATCCGCAGAAACATTCGCTGGATGAACAGGTGGCCCGCTATAAGGCGGCGACCCATATTCTGGCGGCCGAAGGGTCGGCGCTACACTTTCTGGCCTTCTGCGCCCGCGCCGATCAGAACATCGGCATGGTGGTGCGCCGTGTGTCAGGTGCCACGCGCAACATTCAGCGAAATGTCGGCGGGTTCTGCGGCAAGACGCCATCGGTGTTCAAAGCAATCAAGCGCAGTTGGATGCCCGAAACCAGCACGCGCAAGCATATGGCCGTGGCTGAACTGGATTTCCCCCAGCTTCAGCGCGAATTGCAACAGGCCGGGTTTATCAGCGATGGCCCCGCATGGCGCGATTTCACCGGTGATGAGGCCGCCAAGGAAATCTTCTCGGTCCGGTTCCGGCGGATCAACAAATACCACGCGACCGAGGTCGAGGACGAAGACGCCTAGTCGACCCGCAGCAACACGGTGATCTTGGTGCCTTGCCCCAAGGTGCTTTCGATCCACATCCGGCCGCGGTGCCGGTTGACGATGTGTTTGACAATCGCCAGCCCCAGACCGGTGCCACCCAAGTGCCGCGATCGGTGACTGTCGGCGCGATAAAACCGTTCGGTCAGGCGCGGCAGATGAACCTCATCAATGCCCGGCCCATTGTCCCGCACCGTCAGGCGCACCGCTTGCCCGCGCAGGCGGGATTCGTATGTCGGCTCGGTCAGCGACACCGCGACATTGACGCCAGTCCCGCCATATTTGATCGCGTTCTCGATCAGATTGGTGAACACCTGACGCAACTGATCGGAATCGCCCAAGATACGGATTGGCTTTGACGGAACATCCAATGTCACCGAGGCTTTGCAGGACTCGGCCACTGGCATCAAACCGTTGACCGTTGAACTGATCAGTGCGACCGGATCGACCGGATCCGTTGGCCGCACCCGTTCATCTGCTTCCACCCGGCTAAGGGACAGCAAATCGCCCACCAAGCGGTTCATCCGTCCCGCTTCGCTGTCCATGATGGTCAAAAACCGCTCCAGCGCGGCGGTGTCGTTCTTGGCTGGACCTTTCAGCGTTTCGATAAACCCAATCAGCGCGGTCAACGGCGTGCGCAATTCGTGGCTGACATTGGCCACAAAATCCCGGCGCATCTGCCCGGCCTTTTCCAGATGGGTGATGTCTTCGAAACAGATCAGCGTGCCCCGCCCCGATGGCAAGGACACCGGGCGCACCGTCACGCGAAAGGTCGTGTCATTGCGCCCGTCATTGGTCAGATAGTCGGTCTTGCGCGGCTTGCCGTCTTTCTGGGTCGCCTCAATCGCATCAAGTAGAACAGGTTGCCGCAAGGCCGTGATGAAATGACGCTGAACAATCGCCTCGCCCAGAAGTTTGCGCGCCTCGGCGTTGGCCGCTTCGATCCGTTCGTTCATACGGATCAGGATGGCGGGCATGGGAATGGCTTCGACCAGGTCCTGCAACATCTGTTCGTTCATGCGTCAGGCCTTTCTTGCGGCCGCCAAACCGTCATCGAAACAAGCGATCAGCGCGTCCGGGTCTTCCAGCCCGACCGAAACGCGGAAGAACCCTTCGGTGATCCCCAGCGCTGCGCGTTGTTCTGGCGTCAGCGCCCGGTGCGACGAACTGGCTGCGTGTGACAGCGTCGTGCCCACATCGCCCAGCGTCGGAGCGAATGCGATCCCCTTGGCGGCCTCGGCGAAGGCGTTGGCCTGCGCCCGACCGCCATCCAGTTCAAAACTGACGATGTTACAGCCCTGCCCCTGCAGCACTGATTGCGCCCGCGCCGCATCGGGATGATCGGGGCGTGTCGGGTACAGCACGCGCTTGACCCCCGGCGCTGTCGCCAGATGATCGGCCAAGCGGCGCGCAGTGTCTTGTGTGCGGTCAAAACGCAGATCAAAAGTATACATCCCGCGTTCGGCCAGCCAGCAATCAAACGGGCTGGGCGTCATACCGGTCGTCACGGCGAAAATCCGCATTTTCTGCATGATTTCAGGGTCTTTTGCACCAACCCAGCCAAGCGTTACATCCGCATGCCCGGCCAGTAGCTTGGTCACCGAATGCAGCACAACATCCGCGCCGTGATCAAACGCCTGAACCGCCTTGGGCGTGGTAAAGGTGTTGTCCAGCACCAGCAGAATGCCCTTGTCGCGGCAAAGCTCGGCGATGCCGTCAATGTCAGCAATGCGCAGCGTCGGGTTGGACACGATCTCAAGCAAAACCAACTTGGTGTTGGGCCGCACCGCCGCCCGGAACGCATCCACGTTGGTCGGATCGGCAAGCGAGGTTTCGATGCCCAAACGCGGCAGGTCTTCGCGCATCAGGCGCAGGCTACGGCCATAAAGCTGGTCGCCGCCCAAGACGTGATCGCCCGCCCGTGTCAGCCCCATCAGCGCCGCGGTGACCGCCGCCATACCTGAACCGACAACCAAGCCATCGTCGCAGCCTTCCAGCCGGTTGATCTGACGGGCCAGAACATCGGCGTTAGGATGGCCTTCACGGGCGTAAGTATAGCCCTGAGCGCGTCCCTCATATTGGCTGTCCAACTCATCCGGCGAGGTGCTGGCATAGACCACTGAGGGCATCAGCGGCGTGACAACCGGGGTCGACAGGCTATCGGGCAGCCCATCAGGGCGCATCAAGGTACGTTTCATTCTGTGGTCTCCGTTCTTGGGCTAAGGGGTGACATACAAAAAAAGCCCCGGCAAGGGGGACCATGCCGGGGCTTGGAAACGTCAACGTTTTGTTACACTTCGCGCAGATCCTTGCGGAAGCGGCGCATGTTTTCCTGATAGCGCTGTGCGCTCAGGGTCATACCGGCGATCGCAGATTCATCCAATTGACGCACCACTTTGCCCGGCGCGCCCATCACAAGGCTGCCATCGGGGATCTCTTTCTTTTCGGTGATCAAGGCTCCCGCACCGATCAGGCAGTTTTTGCCAATCTTGGCCCCGTTCAGAATAACAGCGCCCATACCGATCAGGGTGTTGTCGCCAATAACACAGCCATGCAGCATGACCTTATGGCCGATGGTGCAATTTTCGCCAATGATCAGCGGCCAACCCGGATCGGTGTGGCAAACGGTGTTTTCCTGAACGTTCGACCCTTTGCCAACGCGGATTTCTTCGTTGTCGCCGCGCAGCGTGCTGCCAAACCAGACCGAGGCGCCCTCTTCCAGCACGACCTTGCCAATCAGATTGGCATCCGGCGCGGCCCAGCTATCCTCGTGCAGTTCTGGCTGATGGTCGCCCAAAGCATAAATCGTCATGCATTTCCCTCCTCAAACTCGGCTTGCAACTTGCGGACATGATCATTCAGTCCCGGTTGCTGGTTTCGGCTAAGGCGGGCGGCGGTGACAATACTTTTCAGCCGCTTTTCCGTATCGTGCAAATCTTCGTTGATCAGAACGTAATCATAGCCATCCCAATGGCTGATTTCGTCCCAGCTTTTCTGCATCCGCTTTGAGATGGTTTCTGCCGAGTCCTGCCCGCGCGATTCAAGGCGGCGGCGCAGTTCGGTGATCGAGGGCGGCAGCAGGAAGATCGATAGCGTATGGCGACCAAGGTCCGAATTGCGGATCTGTTGCGCGCCTTGCCAGTCGATGTCGAACAGCACATCGCGGCCCGCGTCGATGCTGGCCTTCACCGGCCCTTTGGGCGAGCCATAGAAATTGCCGAACACATGCGCATGTTCCAGCATATCGCCATTGGCCACGTCTGCCTTGAACTGCTCTTCGGTCAGGAAATGGTAATCCTCGCCGTTCACCTCGCCGGTGCGGGGGGCGCGCGTGGTGGCCGAGACCGAAAACCGGATGGTCGGATCCCATTCGCGCAGGCGCTTGGCAAGCGTGGATTTCCCCGCGCCTGAAGGCGAGGACAGGATGATCAATAGACCGCGGCGGTCGGACATGGGCTTACTCCAAATTCTGGACTTGTTCGCGCAACTGGTCGATCACGGTCTTGAGGTCAAGCCCGATCGCCGTCAGCGGCGTTGATTGAGATTTCGAGCACAAGGTATTGGCTTCACGGTTGAATTCCTGCATCAGGAAATCAAGCTTGCGCCCAACCGCGCCGTCCGTCGCCAGCAGATCCCGCGCGGCGTTGATATGGGCGCGCAGGCGGTCGATTTCTTCGGTCACATCGGTTTTCACTGCGATCAACGCCAATTCCTGGGCAATGCGGGCCTCGTCGATGTCGTCGGTGTTTTCGATGATCCGGGCCAGTGCCGCGCGCAGACGGTCGGCCTGTTCAGCCTTACGGTCATGGGTCACCGACAGCGCCGCATCGGTCAGGCGTTCGATATCATCAAGCTGCCCCGACAGGATCGCGTTCAACTGCTTGCCTTCCGCTTGACGCATGCCGCAGAACGCTTTCAAAACACTGTCAAAATCTGCAACCAGCGCCTTGCGCACCGGCGACGGATCTTGCGGTTCGGCATGGGCATCCAACACGCCGCGCAGCCCAACGATATCCGCTGCACTGGACGGCGCGAGTGTCAGCCCCACCGCCTTGGCCCGCGCTTCGGCCTCATGCATCGCGGCAAGTACGGTATCCAGCTGTCCGGGGTTCAGCGCCAAACGTTCGCCATCATGCGCCGACTGCAACCGCAGGGACACGGTGACATTGCCGCGCTTGACCGTGCCGCTGACCTTGGCCCGCAGCGCCTGTTCCAGCCCTTCAACCCAATCGGGCACCCGCAGGCGCAGATCCAGCCCTTTGCCGTTGACGCTTCGAATGTCCCAGGTCCAACGAAGGCCCAATGCCTCGCCCTGACCGCTTGCAAAGCCTGTCATAGAATTGCGCATGGCTGGCCTCCCTTATCGTGCAATGGCCCTTGGGTACGCCCTGCGGGCGGTCATGGCAAGGCGCGGCGGCCGGGTGAGGCGTTAACCATCTGTTAGGAAAAGCCGCGAAACTGAGGGGCATTTTATGCTAACCTGAGTCAACAGAGACCTAAATCGCTCAGATAATCGGTCACAGACAGGAGGCATCGATGGCAGACGATCAAGACCCGCGCATTGTGAGCTTTGTGAACCGGGCAGAGTTCGACAATGACCGCATCCTGACCGAGGTCGAAACCTATTGGCGCAGCCTTTGCGACGATGGCGAACCGCCGCTGCGCAGTCAGATCCACCCCAAGAAGATTGAAAACGCACTGGAATATGCGTTCATCGTTGAGATGATCACCTCGGAATTGGCGCGCATTCGTGTGGCGGGGTGTCATCTGTCGGAACTGGCCGGAACCGGGGCAAGCGGCCTGCCCTTGTCCTGCCTGTTCACCATGGAGGCGCGGACCGAACTGGCAGGCGCGACACGGCAGTTGTTTTCCCGGCCCTCAGTCGTGCGGATGGATCTGCACAGCCGGTCTTCGCTTGGGCGCCCGGCGCTGGCGGGGCAATTGCTGATGCTGCCGCTGCGGTCGGATATGGGCGATGTGACGCGGGGCTTGGGCTGTCTGATGACGACTGGCAAAGTGGGCAAACATCAGCGCCGCTTCACCATTGAGCGCAGCACCTGCACACCCCTTAGTAAGCTTCTGGAAACGCGCAAGAAAATCACAACGCGACCCCTGCCAGACTACCTTCAACCCAAACCTGCGATGGATCATTTGCGGTTGGTCGTCTCAAACGATTGAACCCAGGCACTCAATCCCAGAGACGAGAAAAGCCGGATGCCCCCGCATCCGGCTTTTCGATTGTTCTACGCTGATCGCGTGGCTTAGGACGATGCCGCGGCAGCCACATCCTGACGACGGTTCGTCAGCTCTTCGGCCACAAGGAACGCCAGTTCCAGCGATTGCGACGCGTTCAGACGCGGATCGCATGCGGTGTGGTAACGGTCGCTCAGATCCTCTTCCGACACGGCATAAACGCCGCCGGTGCATTCGGTCACATCCTGACCGGTCATTTCGAAATGCACACCGCCGGGGATCGTGCCTTCGGCGCGGTGGATGGCAAAGAAGTCGCGGACCTCTTGCAGCACCAGCTCGAACGGACGGGTTTTGTAGCCCGTTGCCGATTTGATCGTGTTGCCGTGCATCGGGTCACAGACCCAAGTCACATTGGCGCCCACTTCCTGAACGGCCTTGATTAGGCGCGGCAGGTGTTCGGCCGACTTGCCGGCCCCAAAGCGTGCGATCAGGGTCAACTTACCCTCTTCGTTCGCGGGGTTCAGACGTTCCAGCAACACCTTCAGATCATCCGGCGTGGTCGTCGGGCCGCATTTCAGGCCAACCGGGTTCAGCACGCCGCGGGCAAATTCCACATGTGCGCCATCGGGTTGACGGGTGCGGTCACCGATCCAGATCATGTGACCCGACCCTGCCAGCCACTGACCCGAGGTCGAGTCCAGACGGCACAGCGCCTCTTCGTATTCCAGCAGCAGCGATTCATGGCTGGTGTAGAAATCAACCGTCTTCAGGCTGGGTTCCTGATCGCTATCAAGGCCAGCGGCCTTCATGAAATCAAGCGCGTCGCTGATGCGGTTCGCCATTTCGCGGTACTGCGAGGCGCGGTCGCTTTCGGTAAAGCCCATGGTCCACTGGTGCACCTTGTGCACATCGGCATAACCACCGGTCGAGAAGGCGCGCAGCAGGTTCAGCGTCGCCGCTGCCTGCGTGTAGGCCTGCAACATCTTGTTCGGGTTCGGAATACGGGCTTCGGGGGTGAAGTCCAATTCGTTGATGATGTCGCCGCGGTAGCTGGGCAGTTCCACGCCGCCGATTGTTTCGGTCGGGGCCGAACGCGGTTTGGCGAATTGGCCTGCCATACGGCCAACCTTGACCACCGGCACCTTGGCGCCAAAGGTCAGCACCATGGCCATCTGCAACATCACCTTAAAGGTGTCGCGGATGGCGTTGGCGCTGAATTGGTCAAAGCTCTCGGCGCAATCGCCGCCCTGAAGCAAGAACGCCTCGCCACGCGATGCCGCGCCCAGCTTTTTCTTCAGTGTCCGGGCCTCGCCTGCAAAAACGAGCGGCGGATACTTGGCCAGTTGCGCCTCGACAGTGTTCAGCGCGTTCTGATCCGTATAATCCGGCATCTGAACCCGCGGTTTGTTGCGCCAGTTCGATTTTTGCCACTCAGTCATTTCAGGTCTCCGGGTGTAGCAATGCGGTTTGCGATAACAGAGCCGTTCTATACAGGACCAATCCGGCCAAGGCCACCATACTTTTTGCCCGCATGCCTTGACCCTGCCCAACAGTTCTGACCAACTGTTCGCAACGTCGACAAAAGACATTCGCAAAGGATGCACGCTCTATGGACAGCACCGAAACGGCAATCCCAGTTGAACCGGCTTTGGCCAAACCGCAGCGGTTTGTTTTTGTACTGCTTCCCCGGTTCACTTTGCTGAGTTTCGCGTCTGCTTTGGAATGTCTGCGCATCGCGAACCGGATGGCTGGCAAGACGCTCTATACTTGGTCCACCACCGGCGAAGGCGGCGATACAATCACCTGTTCGGCGGGCACCGAATTCAAGCTGGATGGCGATTTGCCGGAACTGGCGCGCGACGATACGATTCTGCTTTGCGGCGGGATCGAAATTCAGACGGCGGCAACGAAACGCGTGCTGAATTGGTTGCGCCGTGAGGCCCGCAAAGGCCTGCGCATTGGCGGGCTCTGCACCGCCAGCCATGTGATGGCGCAGGCTGGCCTGCTGGATGGCAAGCGCGCGACCATTCACTGGGAAAATCACGACAGTTTCGCCGAGGAATTCGATGAGGTCGCCCTGAGCAAGTCGGTTTACACCATCGACGGCAATCGCATGACCACGGCAGGCGGGATTTCCTCGATCGATTTGATGCTGAAACTGATCGCAAACGATCGCGGGTCTGAACTGGCCAATGCCGTGGCCGACCAGATGATCTATAGTTCTATCCGCACCGACCGCGACACGCAGCGCCTTTCGGTGCCAACGCGCATCGGTGTGCGGCACCCAAAACTTGGCCAGGTCATCCAGATGATGGAGGCCAATATCGAAGAGCCGATCAGCCCCGCGCTATTGGCCGATAAGGTGGGCATGTCCACCCGCCAGTTGGAACGCCTGTTCCGCCGCTATCTAAATCGCAGCCCCAAGCGCTATTACATGGAACTGCGGCTGCAAAAGGCGCGCAACTTGCTGATGCAGACGGATATGAGCGTGATCAACGTCGCGCTGGCTTGCGGCTTTGCCAGCCCGTCGCATTTTTCCAAATGCTACCGCGCCCATTACAGCATTACGCCCTACCGGGAACGCGGCAGCCAATCTGAAAGCGCCTAGAACGCCTCATTCACCTTGTCGAAGGCGCTGTTGAATTTGAAATTCACCGCCGCCACACGGTCGCCCCGGTCGTGGATCAACAGATAGGTATAAAGATAATCTACGCCGGTATAGAACGCGAACATTTCCTGCCGCCAGCCGTTTTCAAACTCTTGCACGCGGACACGCTGCACCGTTTGGAAATCGTTCGGATAGATCTGACGCACCCGCGCCTCTAGGCTGTCCAATTGCTGCTGCGTCATCTCATCCGAGCCGCCGAATTCAATCATCAGCTTGGCGATATTCCGGCTGCTGGTTAGGTCGACCATGCGTTTGTACAGCGCGTCATAGCTGTCAAACACAGCGTCCTGCGCGAATGAGGCGACGGGCAATAGCGCCACGGCCGCTGCGATGAGTATGCGTCGCATGAGAAATCTCCTTAAGTATAGGTGTTTGCAGCCTGCCACAGCCCTTTTCACTTCGCCAGTGCGAAGCGGGACAATTGCGGTCGCAAACAGCGCATAGAATGCCGTCTTTGGACCGTATTGCGCGGCCCGTGACTGTATCCATTCCAGTCACGATGCCGCCCGCCCGACCCAATCCGGCAGGGCATCGAAATCACCGGCCATACCAGTCAAGGGCAAGGATAAAGGACAAAAGGTATGCGGGGCGCGAAAGCACGTTGCACAACGATCTGATGCGCGCCGGACGCGCGAAAAACGACCGTTTCCGTAGCGCCAATCCCCCTTTTCTTTTGACGATACCGCGCCTAGGCTGGCCTTTGGACATACGTTCCAACATGGGAGTATAAAAAATGAAAAACCTCGCAATCGCCACCGTCGCTTCGGCACTGATGGCAAGCACCGCACTGGCTGGCAGCCACGCGATGGAAGCCAAAGTCGGCGTCATTCTGGGCTACACCGGCCCGATTGAATCGCTGACCCCGATGATGGCCGACAGCGCAGAGCTGGCGCTGAAAGAAGTCAACGACAGCGGCAAGTTCCTGGACGGTGTGACGCTGGTTCCAGTCCGCGCTGACTCGACCTGTATCGATTCCGCCGCGGCAACCGCAGCCGCCGAACGCCTTGTCACCACCGAAGGCGTGGTTGCCATCATGGGCGCAGACTGCTCGGGCGTGACCGGCGCGGTTCTGTCGAACGTGGCCGTGCCGAACGGCGTGCCGATGATTTCGCCATCCGCGACTTCGCCCGCACTGTCCACCGCCGAAGACAACGGTCTGTTCTTCCGCACCGCCCCGTCGGACGCACGTCAAGGCGAAGTTCTGGCAGGCATCCTGAAGGACAAGGGCATCTCCGAAGTTGCCGTGACCTACACCAACAACGACTACGGCAAGGGCCTGAGCGACAGCTTCATCGCATCGTTCGAAGCCAATGGCGGCAAAGTCACCCTGAACGCACCGCATGACGACGGCAAAGCCGACTATTCGGCAGAAGTCGGCGCGCTGGCATCGGCTGGTGGCGAGTTGCTGGTTGTTCTGGGCTACTCGGACCAGGGCGGCAAAGGCATGATCCAGGCATCGCTGGACACCGGCGCGTTTGACACCTTCATGATGGGCGACGGCATGTATGGCGACGCGCTTGTCGAAGCGCTTGGCGCAGACATGGAAGGCAGCTTTGGCGCCGTTCCATGGAGCCAGGGCGCAGGCGCGGACGCCTTCAAAGCACTGACCGATGCGGCTGGTGTGAATGGCGAATCCTCGTTCACCCGCGAAAGCTATGACGCGGCAGCGCTGATCGCGCTGGCAATGGCCAAGGGCGGCGAAGCCACCTCGGCGGCTGTTGCGGCAAACGTTCTGGACGTGGCCAACGCACCGGGTGAGCCGATCCTGCCGGGCGAGCTGGGCAAAGCGCTGGAAATCATCGCAGCGGGCGGTGACGTTGACTATGTCGGCGCAACCAACGTGGAACTGATCGGACCGGGCGAAGCCGCTGGCACCTATCGTTACTACACGATCACCGGCAGCGCCTTTGAAACGGTCGATTTCCGCTGATCGCTGGCTGACTTGCTGATCTGAACACCGGCCTGGCCTGCACACGTAGGCCGGGCCGACACACACCAAAAAAAGCGCAACAAATGCGCGTACGGGGATAAAACTGTGATCCGGGTTGAAAACCTTCACCGCCATTTCGGCGGCTTTCGAGCCGTTGATGGGGCGTCGCTTGAGATCGCCAAAGGGTCGATCACCGGGCTTGTCGGCCCGAACGGCGCCGGAAAGACCACTCTGTTCAATGTCATCGCAGGCGCATTGCCCCCCACCTCGGGCAAGGTCTTTATGGACGGCGAAGACATCACTGGCCTGCCGCCGCATGAGCTGTTTCACAAGGGCCTGCTGCGCACCTTTCAGATCGCGCATGAATTTAGCTCGATGAGTTGCCGCGAAAACCTGATGATGGTCCCCGGCGGCCAATCGGGCGAAACGCTGTGGAACGCTTGGTTCGGCCGTGGCCGGATCGCGCAGGAAGAGGCCGCGCTACTGAAGAAAGCCGATGAGGTGCTTGATTTCCTGACGATTTCCCATCTCAAGGATGAAAAGGCCGGCAACCTGTCGGGCGGTCAGAAAAAGCTGCTGGAACTGGGCCGGACGATGATGGTCGATGCCAAGATCGTCTTTCTGGATGAGGTCGGCGCGGGCGTGAACCGCACACTGCTGAACACGATCGGCGATGCGATCCTGCGCCTGAACCAAGAGCGTGGCTATACGTTCTGCATGATCGAGCATGACATGGATTTCATTGGCCGACTTTGTGACCCGGTGATCGTCATGGCCGAAGGCAAGAAGCTGGCCGAAGGCACGATTGCGCATATCAAAGCGAACAACGAAGTGATCGAAGCCTATCTTGGCACCGGTCTAAAGAACAAAGGGGCCGCGTGATGGGTTACGTGATCTTGCGGCCTGTGCCTTGCGGCGCAGACAGGAATTGCTTGGCCTTGTCGGCCAAGCGGTTGAGGGGCCAGCCCCTCTTGGGCCTGCGGCCCAATTCACCCCGGGATATTTCAGGTCAGAAAATACTGGGAGGCGCGCATGTCTGAGCCGTTTCTGATTGGTGATGCCATGACCGGTGGCTATGGGCGCGGCGCGGATATTCTGCATGGCTGCACCATTGCCGTTGAGCGCGGTCAGATCGCGGTGATTGTCGGGCCGAATGGCGCGGGCAAATCCACAGCGATGAAGGCGGTGTTTGGCATGTTGGATCTGCGTCAGGGCGCGGTGCGGCTGGATGGTGAGGATATCACCGCGCTGACACCCCAGGCGCGGGTGGCCAAGGGCATGGGGTTTGTGCCGCAGACGCACAACATCTTTACCTCGATGAGTGTGGAGGAGAACCTTGAGATGGGGGCCTTCCTGCGTCAGGACGATTTTCGCGGCACGATGGAGCAGGTCTATGATCTGTTCCCCATTCTGCGTGAAAAGCGCCATCAGGCGGCGGGCGAATTGTCGGGCGGGCAGCGCCAGCAGGTCGCCGTAGGCCGATCGCTGATGACCAAGCCGAAGGTCTTGATGCTGGATGAGCCGACGGCGGGCGTGTCGCCCATCGTGATGGATGAATTGTTTGACCGGATCATCGAAGTGGCCCGCACCGGGATATCGATCTTGATGGTGGAACAGAACGCGCGGCAAGCGCTTGAAATTGCGGACAAAGGCTATGTTCTGGTGCAGGGGGCGAATGCCTTTACCGGCACGGGGCAAGACCTTTTGGCCGATGACGATGTGCGTCGCAGTTTCCTTGGGGGATAAGGCGTTGAAGCCAATGATGTTGAGCGCGATCGTCGCCTTGAGCCTGACAGGTTCGGCGGTCATGGCGCAAGAGGATGACCACTCAGGCGAAGGCGAAGCGCGGCAGTTGACGCTGGACGATGCGCCTGTTCAGTCTGAGGTGATGATGATTTGCCGGTTTGGGACCGAATGCTATGAGGCCGAAGCCTGCGCCGCGAGCGGGTTTGAGGCGGATCTGATCGGCCTGTCGGGCGGCATGTCTGCCGATGCTTTGGTGGTGCAAGCGATGTTTCGCAGTGATGCGGGCAATGTCGAACTGATCGGCCTGCGTGCGCCTGAGGCGATGTCGCTATCGGGCGGCCAGCTTGAGGCGCGGCATTTGCTAACCGTCGCGAACAGCGGCGCGGCGCGCTATACCATGCATTATGCCGATGGTCCGATGGTGATCAGCTATCTGGGCACCTGCACGCCCAAAGACGGAGCGTCGCAATGAAACATCTGTCTTTGACCGCCACTTACGACATGGAGGGCAACGTCTGATGGATTTGCTCAACGCATTGGTCGCGCTGACCAATTTTGTCATTGTTCCCGCCATGGCCTATGGCAGCCAACTGGCGCTTGGGGCGCTTGGGGTGACGCTGATCTACGGGATCTTGCGCTTTTCGAACTTCGCTCATGGTGACACCATGGCGATGGGAACGATGTTTGCCGTGCTGATCACCTGGGCGCTGCAAGGGGCCGGTGTCAGCCTTGGGCCCTTGCCAACCGCGCTTCTGTCCATTCCCTTTGCCATCGCGATCACGGCGGCCTTGATGCTGCTTACCGACCGGGTGGTCTATCGGTTCTACCGGGCGCAAAGGGTCAAGCCGGTGATCCTGGTCATCGTCTCAATCGGGGTGATGTTCGTTTATAACGGCGTGATCCGCTTTATCATTGGCCCCGAAGATCAGCGTTTTGCCGATGGTGCGCGGTTCTTGATCTCGGCCCGTGATTTCAAGAATGCGACCGGGCTGGAGGAAGGTTTGGCGATCAAATCCACCCAGGCCCTGACCGTGGTGACGGCGATTTTGGTGGTGGCGGCGCTGTTTTGGTTCCTGAACCGCACGCGCACCGGCAAGTCCATGCGCGCCTATTCGGACAATGAAGATCTGGCGCTTCTGTCGGGGATCAACCCCGAGCGTGTGGTCATGGTGACATGGTTGATCGTGGCCGCGCTGGCGACGATTGCCGGGGTTCTCTATGGGCTGGACAAGAGCTTTAAGCCCTTCACCTATTTCCAGCTTTTGCTGCCGATCTTTGCTGCGGCCATCGTTGGCGGATTGGGAAGCCCGATTGGCGCGATTGCCGGCGGGTTTGTGGTGGCTTTTTCGGAAATCGGCATCACCTACGCGTGGAAAAAAGTGCTGGGCTACATGATGCCCGAAAGTTTGGCGCCTGACGGGTTGGTTCAGCTGCTGAGCACCGAATACAAATTCGCGGTCAGCTTTGCCATTCTGGTGATCGTCCTTCTGTTCCGTCCGACGGGTCTTTTCCGGGGGAAATCGGTATGAGCTATTCGCAACGCACCTTCGCCTTGTTCGCGCTTGTGGGCGTGCTGATCTTGGCGACCGGATTTCTGCAAAGCTGGAACTCGGCCTTGCTGATCATCAATATGGGGCTGGTCAGTGCGCTGATGGCGTTGGGGGTCAACCTGCAATGGGGGCTTGCCGGGCTGTTCAATGTTGGGGTCATGGGCTTTGTGGCGCTTGGCGGTTTGGCCGTAGTGCTGGTGTCTGAGCAACCCATCCCCGAGGCGTGGAAAGCCGGCGGTCCGGGCATTTTGATCGGGTTGCTGATCGGGTTTGGCACCATCACCGGCGCTGTGATGCTGTGGAAGCGGCTTACGGGCCGGGCGCGGGGGCTGTCGGTATTTGCGGTGCTTTTGGTCGGGCTATACGTGTTCCGCACCGTGTTCGACCCGGCGGTCAGCGCGGTTGAAGCGGTTGATCCTGCTGCGACGGGCTATCTCGGCGGTCTGGGCTTGCCGGTTCTGCTGGCATGGCCTGCGGGCGGTTTGCTGGCGGCGGCGGCGGCTTGGGCCATTGGCAAGACGGCGCTTGGCCTGCGGTCGGATTATCTGGCGATTGCCACCTTGGGCATTTCCGAGATCGTTCTGGCCGTGATGAAGAACGAGGACTGGCTGGCGCGGGGCGTGAAAAACGTAAATGGGCTAGAACGGCCCCTGCCCTATGAGATTGATCTGCAAGCCGATCCCGGCTTTGTCGAGGCGGCGGCGGGCTTTGGGCTTGATCCGATGACGGCCTCTACGCTCTACGTCAAATTCGGCTATATGATCCTGTGCGCGATTGTTCTGATTGCTGTGCTGGTTCTGGCGCAGCTGGCGCTGAAATCACCATGGGGTCGGATGATGCGGGCGATCCGCGACAATGAGGTGTCGGCCCGCGCCATGGGCAAGAACGTCACCGCGCGGCATTTGCAGGTGTTTGTGCTTGGCTCGGCCATTTGCGGCATTGCGGGCGCGATGATGACCACATTGGATGGTCAATTGACGCCCAGCACCTATCAGCCGCTGCGCTATACCTTTCTGATCTGGGTGATAGTGATCGTTGGCGGGTCAGGCAACAACCTTGGCTCCGTTTTGGGCGGTATGTTGATCTGGTTCCTATGGGTCCAGGTAGAGCCGCTGGGTCAATTGCTGATGGCGGGGATTACGGCAGGTATGGCCGATGGCAGCGCGCTGAAGACGCATCTTCTGGACAGTGTGCAGCACATGCGGTTTTTGACCATGGGTCTGGTGCTGCTGTTGGTGCTGCGGTTCAGCCCGCGCGGGCTTCTGCCCGAGCGGTGAGGCTTGGGACTTCGGACAGAGCCGGGGGCTGTCTGCCCCCGGACCCCCGAGGAATATTTATGGTCAGAAAATACGCAAGTCAGTGATAGGTGAATTCGCCCACCACATTGCGCCATTCGCCGCTGGATAGCATTTTGCGGTGATTGAACCGCACCGAATGCAGCCTGCCGTCAAGCGTGTCCTGCCAGAATTCGATGAATTTGAACAATCGTGGATGATCTGGCGCGATGTCGTATTCTTGCCAGATGAAGCTGTTGAGCACATGCACGTAATCCGGCATGTGGTAGAAGAACTCGGCCGTGGTCAGCCCATAGCCTTTGAGCATCAATTCCGTTTCGCTTTGATCCATGTTGCACCTCGCTGAAATGGCTGGTGCAGGAATCGTGCCGCGCCTGAAACTTGAAATCAATGTTTTCAGTATGTTAGCAGAGTTCGGCCTTGGCTGCCAAAATGAGGCCGCGCCAAGCATTGCACCCTACATCCTGACTGATGTATAAGGGGGCACAACAAGATATAGAAAAACAACAGACGGGCCCCTTTCGTGAGCGACACGCCAGAAACCCCTGAAAACGCAGAAGAAAATAAGCCTGTTCGGAGCGCGTATAGCGGCCCGTCGGTATCGATCGCCGATGAGATGAAGAACAGCTATCTCGATTACGCCATGAGCGTGATCGTCAGCCGTGCTATTCCTGATCTGCGCGACGGCCTAAAACCTGTGCATCGGCGCATTCTTTACGCCATGCATGAGGTGGGCAACACCCATGACAAACCCTACCGGAAATCGTCGCGCCCCGTGGCCGATGCAATGGGTAAATACCACCCGCACGGCGACAGCGCGATCTATGACGCGCTGGTGCGGATGGCGCAGGATTTTTCCATGTCGCTGCCCTTGCTGGATGGTCAGGGCAACTTTGGCTCGATGGACGGGGATAAGGCCGCGGCCTTCCGTTATACCGAAGTGCGCATGGACAAATCGGCAAGCTTTTTGCTGGCCGATATCGACAAGGACACTGTCGATTTCCAGCTGAACTATGACGGCAAGGACCAAGAACCCACTGTTCTGCCGGCGCGGTTCCCGAACTTGCTGGTCAACGGCACGGGCGGGATCGCGGTTGGTATGGCGACGAACATTCCGCCCCACAACCTTGGCGAAGTGATCGATGCGACGCTGGCGCTGATCGACGATCCCGATCTGTCGTCTGAAGGGCTGATCCAATACGTGCCCGGCCCCGATTTCCCAACAGGCGGCATCATGCTGGGCCGGTCCGGCGCGCGCAAAGCCTATCTGGAAGGCCGTGGCAGCGTGATCATTCGCGCCAAGACCCGTGTGGAAGAGATCCGCAAGGATCGTTGGGCCATCGTGCTGGATGAGATCCCCTATCAGGTCAACAAGGCTACGATGATCGAAAGGATCGCCGAAGCGGCCCGCGACAAGCGGATCGAAGGCATTGCTCATGTGCAGGACGAATCTGACCGGCACGGCGTGCGCGTGGTGATCGAGCTGAAGCGCGATGCGACGGCTGAGGTCGTGTTGAACCAGTTGTTCCGCTTTACGCCGATGCAGACCTCGTTCGGGTGCAACATGCTTGCGCTGAATGGCGGGCGTCCTGAGACGCTGACGCTGCACCGGTTCCTGAGTTCGTTCCTGGACTTCCGCGAAGATGTGGTTGTGCGCCGCACGGCCTATCTGCTGCGCAAAGCCCGTGAACGCAGCCATATCCTGTGTGGTTTGGCGGTGGCGGTGTCCAACGTGGACGAAGTGGTCGCGACCATCCGCGCCTCCGCCGATGCGGCAGAGGCGCGCGAAAAGCTGATGACGCGCCGTTGGCCCGCTGCGGATATCGCGCCTTACATCCGTTTGATCGACGATCCGACCCATACGATGAATGACGACGGCACCTACAACCTTTCGGAAATTCAGGCCCGCGCGATCCTTGAACTGCGTCTGCAACGTCTGACTCAGATTGGCGTCAAGGAAGTTACGGACGAGCTGGAAGAACTGGCCGGTAAGATCAAGGAATACCTTGAGATTCTGTCCAGCCGCGACCGGATCATGGGCATCATCGCCGATGAGCTGCGCGAGGTGAAAGAGCTGTTCGCGGTACCGCGCCGCACCGAGATCGTGGATTGGTCCGGTGACATGGAAGACGAGGATCTGATTGAGCGTGAGGACATGGTCGTCACGGTCACGTCGGGCGGCTATATCAAGCGAACCGCGCTCGTCGAATTCCGGGCGCAAAAGCGCGGCGGCAAGGGCGTGTCGGGCGGCAACCTGAAAGAAGACGATGCCGTCACCACGCTGTTCGTGGCCAACACCCATACGCAGCTTCTGTTCTTCACCACAGATGGCATGGTCTACAAGCTGAAGACCTGGCGCCTGCCTGCGGGTGGTCGCACCTCAAAGGGCAAGGCCATCGTCAACATCCTGCCGATCCCGACAGGTGTGTCGATTGCCGCAATTATGCCGGTCGACCGGGATGAGGAAGAATGGGACGATCTGCAAATCGTCTTTGCAACCTCTGCCGGAGATGTGCGCCGTAACGCCTTGTCAGACTTCACGAATGTCAAATCCAACGGCAAGATCGCCATGAAGCTGCCCGAAGGTGTCAGCCTTGTGAATGCGGCGATTGCGTCCGAAGATGATGACGTACTTCTGGTCACCGATGCGGGCCGTGCGATCCGCTTCCCGACGACGGATGTGCGTATCTTCAAAGGGCGCGATTCCACCGGGGTGCGCGGCATTCGTCTGGCCGAGGACAACACCGTTGTGTCGATGTCGGTCATTCGCCATTTCGAAGCCTCTCCCGAGGAACGCGCCGCCTATCTGAAGATGCGCCGCGCGGTGGCCGGTTTGGCCGATGACGGTGAAAACGATGAAGACGCCATCGAAGATCCGAACTTCAGCCAGGAACGCTATGCCGAAATGTCGGCCGCCGAAAACCTGATCCTGACGATCACCGTTCAAGGTTCGGGCAAACTCAGCTCTAGCCACGATTACCCGGTGCGTGGGCGCGGCGGCCAAGGCGTGGGCGCCATGGACAAGGCGCAGCGTGGCGGTCCGATCGTGTCGGCCTTCCCGGTCGAAATGGACGATCAGATCATGCTGGCCACCTCACGCGGGCAATCCATCCGCGTGCCGGTGGATGGCATCAGCTTCCGGTCCCGCAGCGCGGGCGGCGTGAAGGTGTTCAACACCAGCGCCGGAGAAGAGGTCGTTTCGGTCGCGCGGATCGTCGATCAAGGCGATGAGGATCAATCCGAGGATTGATTTTGCCGTAAACTTAAGCGAAAGGCCGCCGAAATGGGCGGCCTTTTTCGTTTTGTCGCATGACATGCACGGCGGCGGGCCTAGGCTATCAGAATGCATATCAGAGGACTCAGGTTCATGTGGAAATCGATTTTATCAAGTGCAGCCATTGCCTGTATTGCGGCGACCAGTGCATCGGCGCAGGACGTTTCAGGATCGGTCAGTTTTGGCATCGCGCGAAATGCGCAGCAGTCCAATAACTCCAAGCGTATCGTCGCGCAGGTCGCTTTTCCGATGACGGATCGGCTGGATCTGCAAGTGGATGTGGGCGTCGGCAAATACGAAGACACGTTTTCGACCGCCCCCTATGCCGCGCTGCATCTGGGCTATGCGGTCAGCGAGACGTTTAAGGTTGGTGCCTTTCTGGCCGGGGACGATATCCGGCCCGGCAACTACTTCTACTACGGGATTGAGGCCGCCTATGACAGCGGCCCGCTGTCGGCGGATCTGTTCGTTTCGGGGATCGACGTGATCAAAAGCAGCGCCTCGGGTTTGCGCTATGGCGTCGATTTAAGCTATGCGATCAACGCAAACTATTCCGTTTTGGCCGGAGCCGCAGGCCAGTCGCTGAAAGGCGATAACCGGACCTATGGCTATATCGGCGCGGCCTATACGTTTGACAACGGCATCCGCTTTGCCGCGACAGCAGGCAAAACCGACAAGGGCGCAACCATCGGCGGGGTGCAACTGACCCTACCCTTTGGCGGCGGCGCGGCCTTTACCAGCCGCGACACCCGCAGTTTGTTCCCGGCTTATGAAAAGCCGTAAAGGTCGCTGAACTTGGCCTTGAGGTAGGCCATTAACGGCGCTTCCGACGGCTCTCCGCCGATGGCCTGTGCGATCACCTCGCGCGGGCGCATCAACCCGCCATGCACCTGCACCTTGTCGCGCAGCCATGTGGTCGCTCCCGAGGTGTCGCCCTTGGACAATTGCGCATCCAGATCGGGGATATCGGCACGCAGCGCCTCATGCAGGCAGCCCGCATAGACATTGCCAAGGCTATAGGTCGGGAAATAACCCAGCAGGCCAACCGGCCAATGCACGTCTTGCAGCACCCCGTTTGAGGCCTTGTCGACGTCATAGCCGAAATCGGCCTTGAACCGGTCGTTCCAAGCGCCCTCAAGATCGGCGACTTCCAGATCCCCTTGGATCAAGGCCCGCTCCAGATCGAAGCGCATCATGATGTGCAGGTTATACTGCACCTCATCGGCCTCGGTGCGGATATAGCCGTTATGCACACGGTTGACGGTCTTATAGAACGCCTCGGCGTCGGGAATGCCGAAATCGCCGAACTTCTTGACCATCTGCTTATACAGCCAGCCACAGAATGCGCGGCTGCGGCCAAGCTGGTTTTCGTAGATCCGGCTTTGGCTTTCATGCACGCCCATCGACACACCGCCGCCCACCGGCGTGAACAGATGCGCCTGATCGACATTCTGTTCGTAAGCGCCGTGGCCGACTTCGTGGATGGTGGAGTAGATGCAGTTGAACGGATCACGCCCCGCCGTCCGGGTGGTGATGCGCACATCGTTCCCCGAGCCCGAGCTGAACGGGTGAACCGCCTTATCCACCCGGCCCCGCGCCATGTCATAGCCAAAGGTCTTGGCCAGTTTCCGCGCCAGACCCATCTGTTTGTTCTCGTCAAACTCGTGGTTCAGGGCTTTGGGTTTGGGCGCATCCAGCACAGCCGCCCGCAGGTCCACCAGTCCGGGGCGCATGGCGTCGAACATCTGAGCCAGTTCGGCGGCGGTGCAATCGGGTTCATAATCGTCGATCAGCGCATCATAGGGATCGCCGCCATCCGCCAGCGCCGCGCCTTCTTGGCGCTTGAGGTCAATGACCGTTTCCAGCGTCGGCGCGAAAGCTGCGAAATCGTCATTGGCGCGGGCCTCGGCCCAGACGCCTTGGCTGACGCTGCACAGACGCGCGATTTCAGCCGCCAGATCGGCGGGCATTTTCTTGTTCCGCTCATAGCTGTGACGGATCAGGCGCATATTTGCTTGGCCTGCGGCATCCAAGCTGCTGTCATCAATCGCAGACAGCCAATCGCCAATCTTGGCATCAGTCCGGCGGGCATGCAGCACGCTTTCCAGCGCGGCGGATTCTTCGCCCCGCTGATCGGCTGCACCGCGCGGCATCATCGTTTCCTGATCCCAGTTCAACCGGCCTGCAACCTTGGCCAGCGCCTCGGTCGAGCGTTGAAAGCGCATCAAATCATCATAGGCACTCATGTCACACTCCACGTACAGATTGAGGTTTCGGATAGGCCGCCGCAAAGCGGGCCCGCAGGATCAACACCCACAGAAGGATCGCGCCCAACTGGTGGACAATCGCGATTTGCAGCGGGGCCATGTAAAGCACGGTCGCAATGCCCAGCACCATTTGCACCACCATCATCGCCAGCACGGCGTTGAACCGGAACCGGGTATCGGTATTGGCCGATTTGCGCCCGCGCAGCCAGACCACCACGCCAAAGGCCATCAGCAGATAGCCGGCCATCCGGTGCATGAACTGCACCAGACCAGCGTTTTCAAAGAAGTTCCGCCAGACCGGATCAAGATCAAACGGGAACGGCGGCAGAAAAGCCCCGGCCATCAGCGGCCAGTCGTTATAGGTGCGGCCCGCATCGATCCCGGCCACCAAAGCGCCAATCAGGATTTGCAGGAAGGAAAAATGCAGCAGGCCCGTGCTCATGGAAAACAGCTTGGCCTCTTTGCTGCGCCGCGCCTGCATCAGCCCGCGCTCATCCCGGCCCAGCAGGAAAATATCCCAAGCGATGAACCCAAGGATCACGAAGGCCAGCCCAAGATGCGTGGCAAGGCGATAGCTGGCCACATCCAGCATCTCGCCGCTCAGGCCCGAATGCACCATCCACCAGCCAACAGCGCCCTGAGCGCCGCCCAAAACACCCAGCAGCAGCAGACGCCCGGTCCAGCCCGTGGGGATTTTCCGCGCGGCCAGAAAGCCAAAGAACCCCAGCGCCCAGACAAGGCCAATGGTCCGGCCCAGCTGGCGATGGCCCCATTCCCACCAATAGATGAACTGGAATTCCCCAAGGCTCATGCCTTTGTTCTGCAATTGGTATTCGGGGATCTGTTTGTACTTTTCGAATTCGGCCAGCCAGGCGGCCTCGCTCATCGGGGGCATGGCCCCTATCAGCGGCTTCCATTCGGTGATCGACAATCCGCTATCGGTCAGGCGCGTCAGCCCGCCAACCACGATCATCACTGCGACCATGGCAAACAGCACCATCAGCCAAATGCGAATGGCCGACCGCGCACCGCGCCGGCCTTTGTCGATCATGCCGCCCTGAGGGGCCTGGGGTTTGGGGGCGTTTTCGCCCACCTCTTCGAAGATGCTGCGCTTGCCGCTCATCGTTTTTATCTCCCGTCCGTTGGGGCAAACCTAGGGGGCTGCCCTGCCCGCGTCCAGTCAATCGCCGCGTTCTTTCCAGCGCACCATTTGACGCATGACGCCGTGCAGCATTTGCACATCGGCCCGTGTCAGTGGCAAGCGGCTCCAGAGGTTGCGCAGCGTCACCTTCATACCGTCCGATTTGGTATGCGGATAAAAGAACCCCGCCTCATCCAGACGCTGTTCATAATGTTCGGCCAGTTTTTCCATTTCGATCGCTGTGGCCCAGTCATGGCCCGCCAGTTCAACCGTTTCGGCCACCGTATCAACGGTTTGACGCCGCCATTCATAGGCCGTCAGCAGCACGCATTGCGCCAGATTGAGCGAGGCAAATTCGGGGTTCACCGGGACCGAGATAATCGCATTGGCCACCGCGATATCATCATTTTCCAGCCCGGCGCGTTCTGGCCCGAACAGAACGCCCACCTTTTCGCCCTTGGCGATGCGTTCGCGGGCCACCTCCATCGCGCGTTCGGGCGTATAGATCGGCTTGGTCAATCCGCGTTGCCGCGCCGTGGTGGCAAAGACAAAGGAACAATCCTCAACGGCGCCAACCACCGTTTCGGACACCTGCGCATCATCGAGCACCCGCCCCGCGCCAGAGGCCATGGCCACCGCAGAGGGATTGGGCCAGCCATCGCGCGGCGCCACCAGATGCATTTGATCCAGCCCAAAGTTCAGCATGGCCCGCGCGGCGGCGCCAATGTTTTCACCCATCTGCGGGCGGACCAGCACAAAGCGGGGTTGCGGCGTTCCTGATGGCATGGGGCTCCTTTCCGAAATCCTCGGGCCGGATTACGCGGAACGCCCGGATCCTTCAAGCAGGCGGCGGATATCTTCCGGGCAAATTCACCTCATATCGCCCCTTTCGCAGCAATTCCCATCGCCGCCTCATCGCGAAATCCCATGGCCTTTTGCCCCACACCGCGCTATAGCCACCCGACCACCAATCCCGGAGCGTACCATGTCCGAGGCCGAACTGCCGCAACTCTACCTTGTCACCCCCTCCAGCCTTGAGCTGTCGATCTTTCCGACGCAGCTTGCCGCGGTTTTGGATGCCGTGGAGGTCGCATGTATTCGTCTGTCCTTGGCCAGCCGGGACGAAGACCTAATTGGTCGCGCCGCAGATGCGCTGCGCGATGTGGCCCATGCCCGCGATGTGGCCTTGGTGATCGACACCCATGTCGTTCTGGCCCAACGCCACGGTCTGGACGGTGTGCACCTGACGGATGGCGCACGTTCTGTGCGTCTGGCCCGCAAAGAACTGGGCGCGGATGCGATTGTCGGGGCCTATTGTGGCCAATCGCGCCATGACGGGATGAACGCCGGTGAAGCCGGTGCCGATTACGTCAGCTTTGGCCCTGTCGGCATGTCGGCGCTTGGCGCGGGTGAAAAAGTCGAAGACGATCTGTTTGAGTGGTGGTCGCAGATGATCGAACTGCCGGTTGTCGCCGAAGGTGGCCTGACCCCCAAGCTGATCACCGAACTGACGCCGGTCACGGACTTTTTCGGCATAGGCGATGAGATCTGGAAAACCGAAGACCCCGTCGCCGCGATGAAAGCGCTTGTCGCCGCGATGGAAGGCTGAGTTACGCCTCGGGCGCGGTCAGCCTGTGGGCGCCGCGCACCTGCGCCTCAAGATGGCGTGCCAATTCTTTGCGATCCTTGAAATCCGACACTTTCACCGGGGTGTGGTAGATCAGCTCCACATGACCCTGACTTTTGGCGGCCAGCACGCTTAGCAAATGCGCGCCAAACTCCATATCGCCCCACCAGCCATAGAACCGCCGGTCCGCGCCTTCGGGCGCGTGATACAGAACAGTCACCGCCTGCATCTGAAGAATATCGCGCAGGCCTTCCGTGAAGAACGCCGCGAAAAGCGTTGTTTTGAATGGCAAAACCGTAACCGCGTCGGTTGAGGTGCCTTCGGGGAAAAACAGCAACCGGTGACCGGCCTTCAACCGGGTTTCGAACAGATCGGTCTGGGCCTTCGCCTCGCGCCGGTCGCGGTTGATGAACACCGTGCCCGTTGCCCGCGCCAGCCAGCCGATTCCGGGCCAATTGGCCACCTCGGCCTTGGACACGAAATAGACGTTCTTACGCGAATTCAGCGTAAAGATATCCAGCCAGGACGAATGGTTCGCCACCACCGCCCCCGGCCCTTTGATGCGCGGCCCGGTAGCTTTGACCGGTATGCCCATGAAAAACAACGACAAACGGCAGGCCGCCTGCGTGATATAGGGTGTGACCGGACGGCCCATGCCAAACAAAGGCCGCTCAATCACGCGCAGCGCCAGCTTCAGGATCATGCCAATCGTCAGCACCAAAAAGATCGGAATGCCCCGGCGCAGCACACGCAGCCAAGCCAGCCCTTTGGGCGCTTCGGGGGTAATCTCGGTGCCTTCGCCCCAGGTCGTGGTCATCCGCGCTGTCCTGTGTAAATTGCCCGCTGGCGATCATTCATTCGTGTCGTGTCAAGGATCAGGCAGATATCGGTCGTGTTGAACGCATGGTCGATATAGGCGCCATCCCCGACAAACCCGCCAAGGCGCAGATAGGCCTTGATCAGTGCAGGCGTTTCTACCGCGGCGCGGCGTCGGTCGATCTGATCGGGTGGCAGGATGCTCATCGGCTCATAAGCCTTTGATTTCACGCAAATCTCTTCGGGTGCCAGATGCCGATCGGCAAGCGAGCTAAGCGCATGGGCCAAGGCTCCGGTGTCCGTGCCGTGAAAACTGGCGACACCAAACAGAACTTCCAGCCCGTGTTCTTCAACATAGCGGGCCAAAGCCTGCCACATCACATACATGCCCGCGCCGCCGCGATAATCGCGGTGCAGGCAGGATCGGCCAAGCTCCAACAACCGCCGCCCAGAAGTGCGCAGCGGTGCCAGGTCGTATTCGTCTTCGGAATAGAAGCGCCCGATCTTTGCGGCCTGATCGTCGCGCATCACGCGATAGACCCCCACCAGCGGCGGGCCATCAGTTCGGGCCGTATCTTCCAGCAACAGGTGGTCGAAAACGTCGTCGTATTCGTCCCGTTCCAGCCGCGCGTCATGGTCTACCATCGCGCCGGACCCGCCCAGTTCGTCAACAAAGACGTCATAGCGAAGGCGTTGCGCGGCCAATAGGTCGTCAGCGTTTTCCGCCAGTCGAACCCGATAGGTCGGCTCTGATTGAGTCATGGGTCTTGCAGTCCTGCCAAAGTCGCTTTGCTTCTAGGCGTCTGGCCTCATGAAGGCAAGCATTGGCGGACGGGTTGCAATTTACCACGACTCGCCCTTAGGGTGAGATATCAGGCCACACCACTACCCTTGCGAAACATCAACCCATTCTAGCATCACACGATTGCCATCAATGACCACTTTGCCCTGCTCACGGAAATTCACAGTGATCCGCCCACCGACATTGGATTGGACTTGTCCAATACCCCAGTCAGGTTGGGCGGGATGGCGGACCAGCATTCCGGGTTCCAGCAATGCGTTCAATGCGCTCATGGGTCACCTTTGTCGGAGGACAGTTTGAAAGATCTTGACGAACATCTGCCCGGCCTGATCGGGTCGCGCATCTGCCACGACCTTATCAGCCCGATTGGCGCAATCTGCAATGGGCTTGAATTGCTGGAACTGAGCGGCCAATTGAACGGCTCGCAGGAAATCACCCTGATCCAAGACAGCGTGCGCCATGCCCGCGCCCGGATTGAACTGTTTCGGGTGGCCTTTGGCCGTACCGAGGACCAAGGCGCGGTGGCGGCAAATGCGATGCAATCCCTGCTGAACGGATGGTCCGAAGGCAGCCGCCATGAAATGACATGGGCCACCGGCGACCCGGTCGGGCGGCAACTGGCTCAAATGGCTCTGCTGGCCTTTCTATGCGTTGAAACGTCCCTGCCCCGAGGCGGTATCATCAAGGGGCGCACCACCGGGGACGGCATAACCTTGGTCGCGCGTGGCGATGTGGTCAACGCCGATGGGCCCGAATGGCAGCATCTGCGCGGCCAAAGCGCTGAGGTCTTGCCAGCGGGCCGTGTGCAATTCAGCCTTTTGCGGCTTTTGCTGGATGGGTCAAACCGCCAGCCCCGGATTGTGGCGCTGGCGGATGGGATAGAACTAAGCGTTTAAGCGCGAGTCGTTCCGTCGCCTTCGACGATGTACTTGAAGCTGGTCAACTGCGTTGCCCCAACCGGGCCGCGCGCATGCATTTTGCCCGTCGCGATGCCGATTTCCGCGCCCATGCCAAATTCGCCACCATCGGCGAACTGGGTTGAGGCGTTGCGCATTAGGATGGCGCTGTCGATCCGCTCAAAGAACTTGTCGGCGGCGGCGTCATCCTCGGTGATGATGCAATCGGTGTGGTTTGAGCTATAGGTGTTGATGTGGTCAATCGCGGCGTCCAGATCGTCCACCACCTTGGCGGCGATGATGCTATCAAGGTACTCCTTGCCCCAATCCTCGGGCGCGGCCTGCGTGGTGCCTTCGATGGCTTGCAGAACCTCGCCCGCGCGCACCTCAACCCCGGCGTTCAGCAGCGATTTGACCAAGCCTTGGCCAATGGTATCGACCACATCGCGGTGGATCAGCAGGCATTCGGCCGCGCCGCAAATCCCGGTGCGGCGGGTTTTGGCGTTCATCACAACGTTCAGCGCCTTCACAGGGTCGGCGTCTTTGTCGACATAGATGTGCACGATGCCTTCAAGATGGGCGAACACGGGCACGCGGGCTTCGCGCTGAACCAGACCAACAAGGCCCTTGCCGCCGCGCGGCACGATGACGTCGATATAATCGGTCATCGTCAGCATGTCCTGAACTGCTGCGCGGTCACGCGTCGGCACCAGTTGGATCGCGTCTTCGGGCAGGTTCGCGGCTTTCAGCCCCTCAACCAAACACGCATGGATCGCGCCCGAGCTATGGAAGCTTTCGGACCCGCCGCGCAGGATAACTGCATTGCCCGCCTTCAGGCAAAGCGCGCCTGCATCTGCCGTCACGTTGGGCCGCGATTCATAGATCACGCCAATCACCCCAAGCGGCGTGCGCACGCGCTTGATGTGCAGACCCGTCGGGCGATCCCATTCCTCAATCACCTCACCGACCGGATCGGGCTGTTCGGACACGGTGCGCAGGCTGTCGACGATGCCGCGAATGCGGTCCTCGGTCAGCAGCAGCCGGTCCAGCATTGCGTCAGACAGGCCCTTGTCGCGGCCAAATTCCATGTCCTTGGCGTTGGCCTCAATAATCTCGTCGCGTTTGGCCCAGACGGCATCGGCGGCGGCAATCAGGGCGGCATGTTTGCGTTCGGCGCTGGCATAGGCCAGCACCCGCGCCGCAGCTTTCGCCCTGCGGCCAATGTCATTCATGACGGCGGAAATATCGGTCAGGTCTTTCATCGGAAGGGCCTTTCGGCTGAAATGTGTTAGGTCTCTTGGTCGGTAAGATGCGCGATTGTCAGCGCCATGTCATCCCTGTGGATCAGCGCGGCGCGGCCTGGGTAGCCAAGGATCTGTTCGATCTCATCGGACTTATGCCCCTTCAGCGCCCGCGCCTCAGCGGCGGTATAGCGCGTCAGACCATGGCCCAGCGTCCGCCCATCCAGCGCGCAGATCGTCACTGGATCGCCCCGCCCAAAGCTGCCCGCGACGCCCACGATCCCCGCTGGCAAAAGCGAATTGCCCCGGTCCAGCGCTCGCGCCGCCCCGGCATCCACGGTGATCGTACCTTGCGGCTTCATCGACGCGATCCAGCGTTTGCGTGCGGCATGCGGATCAAGATGCGGGGTGAACCATGTGGCATTCGCGCCGTTTTCAAGCTGGGTCAGCGGGTGCAGCGGGCTGCCTTCGGTGATGACCATCGAACAGCCCGAAGCCACGGCGGTTTTCGCCGCCAGCAACTTGGTCTTCATCCCGCCTTTGGAAAGGCCAGATGTGGCATCGCCGGCCATCGCTTCAATCTCGGGGGTGATGCTGTCGATCACGTCGAACCGGCGGGCGGTCGGGTCGGTGCTGGGGTTGGCCGAATAGAACCCATCCACATCCGACAACAGGATCAGCACATCGGCGCCCACCGTAACGGCGATCTGCGCGGCAAGGCGGTCATTGTCGCCATAGCGGATTTCGTCCGTGGCGACCGTATCGTTTTCGTTCACGATCGGCACCGCGCCGAACCCGATCAAGGTTTCCAGCGTCGCGCGAGAGTTCAGGTAACGGCGACGGTCCGCGCTATCTTCGAGCGTGACCAGAACCTGCGCGGTGGTGATGTTGTGCGGGGCCAGCGCCTCTTCATAGGCGCGGGCCAGACGGATCTGGCCGACGGCGGCGGCAGCCTGCGATTGTTCCAAGGGCAGTGCCTTGCGCGGCAGCCCCAGCACCTCGCGCCCGAGCGCGATCGAACCGGACGAAACCAGCACAACATCCATGCCCCGCGCCTTGAGCCGGGTCACATCCTCGGCCAACGACCGCAGCCAAGCGTCCCGCAATGCGCCGCTGGCCTTATCCACCAACAGCGCCGAGCCGATCTTGATAACGACCCGTTTGGCCGAGCTCAGGGATGCCACGCGGTATCCTCCTCGCCCTCACCGTCATCTTCCTTGCGGCGCAGGCGGTCTTCGTCGATCTGGAACCGCAGGGCGCGCAGCACTTCGGTCGTGCCTTCGCCGGTGACACCCGACATCAGCATGACCTTTTGGCCCGCCACATCCTGCAATTCTTCGCGCAGGAAGGTGCGTTCCTCTTCGTCCAAGGCATCGACCTTATTCAGCACCACAACGCGCGGCTTATCCTCAAGCCCGGCGCCATAGGCCTCAATCTCATTGACGATGGTCTGATAATCCTCAAGCAAGGTGCCCGAGGTGCCATCAACCAGATGCAGCAACACAGCGCAGCGTTCGACGTGACCAAGGAACAAATCGCCAAGCCCTTTGCCTTCGTGCGCACCTTCGATCAGGCCGGGAATGTCGGCGACGACAAATTCCACACCGTCCACGCCCACAACGCCAAGGTTCGGGTGCAGCGTGGTAAAGGGATAATCCGCCACCTTCGGACGCGCATTCGAGGTGACCGACAGGAATGTCGATTTTCCCGCATTGGGCAGGCCCAGAAGGCCAACATCCGCGATCAGTTTCAGGCGCAGCCACAGCGTCCGTTCCACCCCTTCCTGACCGGAGTTGGCGCGGCGCGGGGCCTGATTGGTGGCCGATTTGAAATGCAGGTTGCCGAAACCGCCGTTGCCGCCCTTGGCCAAGATCACCCGCTGGCCCAGTTCGGCCAGATCGGCGATGACGGTTTCTTCGTCCTCGTCCAGAATCTCGGTGCCGACAGGGACACGCAGCACGATATCGTCGCCATCCGCGCCGGTGCGCTGACGCCCTTGGCCCGGACGACCATTGTTGGCAAACCAGTGCTGCTGATAGCGGAAGTCGATCAGCGTGTTTAGCCCATCCACGGCTTCGGCCCAGACCGTGCCGCCATTGCCGCCATCACCGCCATCCGGCCCGCCGTATTCAATGAACTTTTCCCGGCGGAAGCTGACACAGCCATTCCCCCCGGAACCCGAGCGGATATAGACCTTGCAAAGATCGAGGAATTTCATGGCTGTGCTTTCTTGTTCATCGTTGCGCGGTGTGTAGCGGGAACGGGCCGATTGCTCAAGCGTGGGCCAGACCGCGCAACCCGCCTATTTCAGCGTTTTCAGATAGGTCCAAGTGGGGACCTTGGCGTTGCGGGCGATCGAGAAAACCTCAGCATCGCCAATATATTCAAAGCCGCAGTTCGTCAGAACCTTGGCCGAGGCCGGGTTGTCCTGAAAGACCGATGCAAACATTGTCCCATTGCCGAACGGGTTCGCCTCGACCAAGGCGCGAACAGCGTCAGACGCGAACCCGGTGTTCCAGTACTGCGGCGCGATCCAATAGCCGACCTCAGTCTGGTTGCGGTCCATATCCATCAGCGACACCAGCCCCATCAGTTCCGGCCCGCCGACCCGCGTGGCATCCAGCGCCCAGACGTCTTCGGTTGTGTCAGGCGCGGTGACACGGGCAACAAAGGCGTCCGTCGTGCCGGGCGGCAAAGGGTGCGGGATGCTGCTGGTGTTGCAGGCCACGCGCTTATCCGATGCGTAATGTTCAATCAAACCCATGTCCGACAGGCGAACCGGACGCAGATCAAAGCGTTCCGTCGTTATCGTCTTTTTCTCAACCCTAACATCCAGGCTCATGCTCTCCTCCAACCTACTTTTATAACCTAACGTCCCATGTGGTGCGCGCCTGTCTCCTCAGCAAGTGCGCGATACGCGGGCTTTGTGGTGCGAACCTGCCGATAGACGGGCATCTTCGCGAATTTTGCGCAACAACAACGCAAAGGGGGACCGGCCACTGCCGATCCCCCGATGATTTTTTTCAAAACCTGTTAAGGTCGGCTTACTCTGCGGCCTCCGCCACTGGCAGAACCGAAATAAAGGTGCGGCCTTTCAGGCCTTTCGCAAAGGTCACGTTGCCTTCGACAGTTGCGAAGATGGTGTGGTCGCGGCCCATGCCAACGCCTTCACCCGGCCAGAATTTGGTGCCGCGCTGACGCACGATGATGTTGCCCGGAATGGCCGACTGGCCACCGTACAGTTTCACACCAAGACGGCGACCGGCTGAGTCGCGGCCGTTACGGGAGCTACCGCCTGCTTTTTTATGTGCCATTTGGTCCTCTCCTTAGTTTGCGAGTTCTTTGGCCTGCTCGACCCACTCAGGCTTCACCTTGACGGCATCGAACGATGCGGCGTCAACAGCAGCCAGCTGAGCGAAAGTCGAAATGCCAGCGTCGTTCAGCTTTTTCGCAGCGGCCGGGCCAACGCCATTGATGGCGGTCAGATCGTCCGAACCTGCGGCAGCAGCAGCCGGTGCAGCAGCAGCGGCAGTCGCCGGAGCGGCAACCGAACCTGCGCCAACAGCCGATTTCACGCCCGAGTTGCCTGCGCCTTCGGCCAGGATGTCGGTAACGCGCAGCAGGGTCAGCTGCTGACGGTGGCCTTTGGTGCGCTTCGAGCTGTGCTTACGGCGGCGCTTAACGAAGTGGATGACCTTCTCACCTTTGATCTGGTCGATCACTTCAGCCTGAACAGCGGCGCCATCGATCAGCGGCGCGCCGACAACGACCGAGTCGCCACCAAGCATCAGAATGTCATTGAACTGGACTTTTTCTCCAGCATCTGCGGCCAGCTTTTCAACGCGGAGCACATCGCCCGCTTGAACTTTATACTGTTTGCCGCCAGTTTTCAAAACCGCGAACATGCGTGTCTTCCTTCGTGTTACCGCGTTCTGTGGCCCCTTGCGGAGTTGATGGCAAAAGCCGCCTCGAACAGCGCGTCCTTTGGGACGATCGTGTATAAAAAACGAAAGGCGGGGCCGAAGCCCCGTCTTGACGTTGGCGCTGTATCTGCGCCCTGCCCGTCAATGTCAAGCCTTTTGCCCCGGAAATGCGCAGCTTTCCCTTACAGATCGCGCACATCCATCTGGCGGGCAATCGCCAGCCCGAGTTGATACGAGATATCGTTGTACATTTTATCAAAGGCCCCGAACAGCACCCGGTTCAGCGATTGCCCCTCGGCGCTATGCGACAAGGCGATATAGGTGTTCAGTTCGTCCTCGGGCAGCGGCTGATAAGCCATAAGCAAATAGGCATAGACCCAATCGCGCGTGTCTTGCCGGGTGTTGTCCTCATCCGACCAGATATCGGCCACCACCTCGTTCAGGTCCATATCCAGCGCGCCGCCTTCGATCAGGCCGCGATAGAAATGGAACTGGCTATTGAGCGCCGACACCACGTTATAGTCGACCAGATCGTTGGCTTCGACATAGCGCGTGACCGCCGCCAGTCGCGGATCATCTGTCCCGTCAATCCCAGTGAAGAAATCGCGCGACGCCTCTTCCACCGACGGGTCAGAGATCGCCCGACGGGCCGACATCTCTAGGCCGACGATCCGGCGACCGATGTCCGTTTCAAAGAACGACAGCAGCGGCGCGATATCGTCTTCGGACAGTTCGGCATCGAATTGCGCCTGAATCACCGACTTCATCGCGCCGGTGTCGTAAATGTCCGACACGTTGCGCTTCCACGCCTCGGTCGCACCATCGGGCAGCATGCTGGCGGCCAAATCGTCGCCATAGATCAACCCTTCGTCGCGCAGCAGCGCCACCATGTCATCCATGCGCAGCGCTGACATCAAAGCCTCAGCCCCGCCAGCCCGCACCGGCCCCGCGACAAGCGTAAACAAAGCGGCAACCAAAGAAATAAAGCGGATCACGGCAAGGCCTCCTGCATGGCTCAGTCCCCCTTACAGTAATGCGCCCCCGCCCCCTTTCCAACCCGCCGAAACGGGCAAAGACAAAAGGGAAGAACTTTTTTCATTTTTCCTGTTGCACCCGCCTGAGCAGTTACTTATACGCCCCGCTACCAAGACCCCCGCGGAGAGGTGCCGGAGTGGTCGAACGGGGCGGTCTCGAAAACCGTTGTGGGTGCAAGCCCACCCAGGGTTCGAATCCCTGTCTCTCCGCCACTTGCCTTTGATTTCCTTGGGAAATCAGGCAAGGCGCATTTACTCCAGAAAAAAGCCCAAGCTTGATTACAGTGGCCTACTGACTGGCCCTGATGACCATGGTTTTTGCCATTTCTTAGGGTGGTGTCTGACACCGGTTAGAACGCGGCATTCCCAATGATCCGTTCTGCTCAGCTTAGCGTTTTGGATCATCCTCAAACTCCCCGCCCGGCACACGTACCAAGCCATCCGAATTGCTTTGGTGATTGACCATGCGTCAGCTACAATAGCGACATTCCAATCACGTATTTTCAGGGTGTCGCTATGGCTGTTTCGAATATTCATTATTTTTTCCAAATCGACCAACTGTCCGGGTCGTTTGAAGTTGATCGTGGCGAACCTGCTTTCCTGTTGGATTCGTTCACCTTCACGACGGAAGCCACGTTCAACGGGCTTCGAACCTCGGTCGCGGTCGATGCCGGCTTATCGCTGGATTTTGCGGCGGATGATGATCTTGCCGGATTGCTCGACCTGTTCGTGAGGGCGCCGTCAGACATAGATGCCCGCATCATCGGCCTTGCGGTCGATGGCGGCACCAACCAAATCGTCTATGACCTGCGGCTGCGTGATGTGATATTCACCGACCTGAATGATCAGTTAGGCTCTCTCGACGATCTGAGCCTTGTGTTCGGCTCCTTTAATTTGACCCGGTTCGTTGTGAACTCCGAAACAGGCTTGATCTCTGATGAGATCGCTATCGAGTACGACCTGATCGCTCAGCAGATCGATTCCGGCACGATCGCACCCGCATCACCGAGCACGGAGCCAGCGGCGCTGGGGGCCGGGCGATATTTTCTGGTCCTCGATGGCATGACTGGATCGAGCGTGCATCAAGACCTTGAAGGCGCGTTCGAAGTCATCGCCTATGACCAAAGCCTAGGCCGCGAATTGTCGGACGGCGGGCGCGTTGCATCGGCAGTGACCCTTGGCGACTTGCAGCTGGAAATAATACCCGGATCGGGGCTGACCGAAATCCTGGCCGCCGCCGCCTCGGGTGAGATTCTGACCTCGGCCCGGCTGGTTGGTGTCAGCACCTCAGAGACGGTGCCCGGTATCCTGCTTGATGCCGACCTTGGGAATGTTCGCATCTCCAGCGCTGAAACCGACGGCGAAACGGCGCATATCGGTCTGGAATACGACCAGATCAGCATGACACAGGTGGGCGTCGACCAATTTGCCGACGCAAGCACAATCCATACGTTCGAACATAATTACACAACCAATACCAACGCCGTCACGATTGCGACCGCGGAACCCGGAACACAGAACGGCAACGCCGGACTGACAGACAAGCTTTTGCTGAAAATCGAAGGCCTTGCCGGGGGAACCCAGATTGATGGCCAAGAAGGCGGGGTTGAGATCGAGGACTTCACCTTCGGGATTGCCCGCGAAGGTCAGGACGGCACGCGCACCACGTCTACCCTACAAAGCGAAGGTGTCAGCATTACGCTGAACGCAGACGGAATCTCAGACCAACTTTTGGAACTGATTGCGACCGCTCCGGACAACCTGAAGGGGGCCATCATTGGCATCGAACGAGACGGCCAAAAGGTGTTTGAACTGGATATTCGGGATCTGGTCGTGACCGAACTGGGGCTGTCGGACGGGCTGGATCAACTGGGCCTGAACTTTGAATCCTTCGGCTATACCGTTGAGACATTTTCTCGTTTGGACGGCACTCCTGAAGGGTCGGTTTCCATGGGGTTCGACCTGTTGCAGCAGGCGGCGCGGCTGGCCAACCCGGATGACGTGCAGGGCGTATCCTCGCAGCCTTATGCAGGCACACATGATTTCTATGCCATCATCGAAGGGTTTAACGGCGGCCGCGACCTTGGCGACCTCGAAGGCGCAATTCAGCTGAACGGGCTAGAATTCGCCTTTGACCAATTGTTCACCCTCGCCATTAGCGGCAGAACGCGGGAAGGCGCGATGAACGCCTCTGAGCTGTCGTTTGAGGTCGATGGCCCTGCGCTGGCCAACTATCTGGCCGGGCTGGAACTGACGGGGCAACAGCTCTCCAGCCTGCGTGTGGTTGGGATGGATCAGGCCGCCCGGACGACGTTTGAGGCCAGCTTCACCAATCTGGGCATTCAAAACGTGGACAGTTCAGGCGATGCCAACGGCGAAAGCAGCGGCGCATCGCTGGAGTTTGAATCGGTCCATATCAAGACCTTCAAATTTGACGAACAGCAGGGGCCAATTCCGGCGACCGAATTCGGCTTTGATTTCACCACCAGAACCGCGACTGACAGCGCGGGCAACGCCCCGAACACCCCCGACAGCGACATATCACCAATCAGCGTGAACGATCACTACCTGATGATCGAAGGTCTGGCGGGCGGCGTACAGGATCGAGAAGATCAGATCCGAAACGCCTTTGAAATCATAGACTACTCTTTCAGCATCCCGAAGCAGACGACCGATCGGTTGACCCCGGAATTTACCGTCACGCTTGACTTGCATTCCGAAATCACCCCGCTGATCGAGGCGATGATGACGGGGCAAGCCTTTGAAAGCATCGAACTGATCGGACTGGCCGGTGAAGACTTCCCCAGACAATCGCAATCGACCTTGCTGGGCAATGCGCGGATCTCAAACATCACGGTGAATGAGAGCGATATTGTCTTGGAGTTTGCCTTTGAACAGTTCGAATCCAAGACATTCGGCGTAGATCAGTTCCAAGCCCGCCAATTGATAAATGAAACCAAGTTCAACTTGGAAACAAACCTCCCGGACGCCAGTGTGGAAAACCCATCGGGCTTTGGCGAAGGGTCATCGCTGATTGACCTGACCTTTGAAATCTTCATCGACGGTCTTACCGGGCCCAGCGTGAACGGCGGCTTTGTCCTTCCCGGTTTCACCTTTGAGGGGCTGAACGACATCACAACCCGCGGCGCCAAGACCACGATCAATGAACTGGGCCTGATCTTGGAGGATGATGAGGTGTCGACCTTCCTGATGGGCCACCTTCTGACCGGCACCCAGATCGAGGCGGTGCGCATTGTCGGATACCATCCTTTCGGCTTGGATGAGATGTTTGACCTGCGCCTTGCCGGTGTAAACGTGTCGCATATCGAAGACAGTCCCACTTCCGATCAGGCCAGTCTTTCCTTTAAGAAGTTCCAGTTCGCGACAGGTTTTCGCGACCTCAAGAACGGAGGAAACAATCCGCTGGGCGACCCCTTCGGCTTTGATCTGGAAACGCTGTTGCCCCTCACTGACGCCCTGCCCCTGCCCTCGGGTGAAACCGTCAACACTGGCCCCGATGCGGTGGACGACAGCTTTACCGCCGATGTTGGCACCACCATCGAAGGCAACGTGCTGTTGAATGACACCGACGCAGAAGGCGACCCGTTGACCGTGTCTTTGGTCACCGGCCCTGCCGAAGGAACCTTGGTTCTGAAAACGGATGGGACGTTTATCTATGACAATGCCGCCGGCTCTGATGCTGCGTTCACCTATAAGGTGACCGACGGCAAGGGCGGCGAAGATACGGCCTCGGTCAATTTCACCTTTACCGTTCCCAACAATCCCCCCTTGGCTGTGGATGATGCATTCAGAACGCAGGTCAAAACCACAGTGTCTGGCAATGTGCTGGACAATGACAGCGATCCTGATGGCGATCCACTGACCGTGCATTTGATGGAGAACCCTAAATTCGGCAATCTGGTCATGAACAGGGATGGGACGTTTGCATATATCAACACGGATGACACGGCCACCGAAGACAGCTTTGTTTACTTTGCGGTGGATGGAAAATTTGGCTCTAGTACGGCCACCGTCACCATCACGCTAGATCCTGTCCCGGCCAACACACCGCCGGTTGCGGTGGAAGACAGCTTTGACATCGACCGCACATCTGTCCTGCAAGGCAATGTTCTGGCCAATGACAGCGACGCCGACAAAGATCCGCTGACTGTGACGATCAAAACCGATCCGCTGTTCGGCAAGTTGACGATGAAAACCGACGGGGATTTCGAATATACCCCGATCGATGAAAAGGCGGTCGAGGACGTCTTTATCTATGTCATTGATGACGGCAATGGCGGCACTGCTGAAGGCAAAGTGCTGATCAACATCTCAGGCAAGTTCAACACGCCGCCCGTTGCCGTGGATGACGAATTCTCAACCGAAACCAATGCAGTGCTGAAAGGCTCGGTCCTTGAGAACGACAGCGACGCCGACAAAGACCCGCTGGTTGTTTCGGTCAAAACCGAACCCAAGTTCGGCAAGTTGGAGATGGGCGCTGACGGCACCTTCGCATACACCCCATCCGATGACACCGCGACCGAGGACACATTCACCTATACTGTTCAGGACGGCGCTGGCGGGTTTGCCGATGCGACCGTTCTGATCAAACTGACCAAGCCCAACACGCCGCCCATCGCGGTGGATGATGACTTTACCGTCAACATCAACGACGGACTGTCCGGCAACGTTCTGCTCAATGACAGCGATCCCGATGGCGATCCCCTGACGGTCACACTTTTGGACGCGCCCAAAAACGGCAGTGTCCAGCTCGAGGAAAACGGCAAGTTCACCTATTTCGTGACCTTCGATCTGGCGGGCAGCGACAGCTTTACCTACACGCTGCTGGACTCCAAAGGTGGGTCTTCCACGGCGACGGCATCGATCTTGTTCGTTGAACCGGTTGAACAACCGAATGTCCTGCAAGGCACCGAAGGGGATGACGCATTGACCCCTGTCATCACCGACCGCGCAGTCACGATCGAAGCGCTCGGCGGCAATGACAAACTGTTTGGCACCGAACATGACGACACGCTGAAAGCAGGCGATGGCAGCGACACCGTGGTTGGCGGCGCGGGCAATGATCTGATCGAAGGTGGCACGACCGACAATGACCTGCGCGATGTGGTCTTTGCGGGCGGCGGCAATGACACCGTGGACGGCGGCGCGGGCAACGACGAACTGCGCGGCGATGCGGGCGATGACTCGCTTCTGGGCGGCAAAGGCGTCGACACGGTGATCGGCGGCGACGGCAACGACACCCTGACCGGCAGCAGCTTTTCGGACCTGCTGTTCGGCGGCAATGGCGATGACTTCATCAACGGCGGGTTCGGGTTTGACCGGGTCAATGGCGGAGCGGGCGCGGATAAGTTCTTCCATATCGGCGCGTTCACCCACGGATCGGACTGGATTCAGGACTATACCGCCGCGCAAGGCGACATCCTGCACTATGGTGCCGGGGCGACCAAAACCGACTTCTTGGTGCAGCGTGCCTTTACGCCGAACGCGGGCGATGCCAGCGTGTCCGAGGTCTTTATCACCCACAAGGGATCCGGCGTATTGCTATGGGCGCTGGTGGATGGCGATGCCCAAAGCCAGTTGATCGTTCAGTCCGGCGGGAACCAGTTCGACCTACTGGCGTAGTCGGAGAGGGCACCTATGTGTGCCCGCCTGCCCTCACTCAAAAGGGTTACAAAAATTTCAATGATGACGAACATCGGTAACATTTAGATTGCAACGAATCGTCGTTTCGCTTATCCCGACCATGCGGTCGGTGATACTGACCGCCATAAGGGAGGATCGTCTATGTATGCGCAAATGGTGAAATCCACCGGCAACCTGAAATCCCGAGAGGAGATGAGCCCCGAGGAGGCCGCCTTTCAGGATAAGGTTGATGCCGACATCAAGATCGAGCCGCGCGACTGGATGCCCGAAGGCTATCGCAAAACGCTGATCCGCCAGATCGGCCAGCACGCCCACTCTGAAATCGTCGGTCAACTGCCCGAAGGCAACTGGATCACCCGCGCCCCCACGCTGGAACGCAAGATGATCCTGCTGGCCAAGGTGCAGGACGAGGCGGGCCATGGTCTGTATCTCTATTGCGCCGCCGAGACGCTGGGCGTCAGCCGCGATGACCTGACCGAACAGCTGCTGTCGGGTCGCATGAAATATTCGTCAATCTTCAACTACCCCACCCTGAACTGGGCCGATATTGGCGCGGTTGGCTGGCTGGTGGATGGCGCGGCGATCATGAACCAGGTGCCGCTGCAACGCACCTCCTACGGCCCCTATTCCCGCGCGATGATCCGCATCTGCAAGGAAGAAAGCTTTCACCAGCGTCAGGGCTACGACATCATGATGAAGATGGCCCAAGGCACGCCCGCGCAAAAGCGCATGGCGCAGGATGCGCTCAACCGCTTCTGGTATCCGTCTCTGATGATGTTCGGCCCGTCGGACGCGGAATCCGTGCACTCGGCCCAGTCTTTGGCGTGGAAGATCAAGATCAACTCAAACGACGAGCTGCGCCAGAAATTCGTCGATCAGACGGTGCCACAGGCCGAATACCTTGGCCTGACGATCCCCGACGAAACTCTGGCCTGGAACGAGGAAAAGGGCGGCTATGACTTTGCCGAGCCCGATTGGTCTGAGTTCTTCCAAGTCCTTAAGGGCAACGGCCCCTGCAACGTAGACCGCCTGACCGCCCGCCAAAAGGCATGGGACGATGGCGCATGGGTCCGCGATGGGTTGATGGCCCACGCCGAGAAAAAGCGCGCCGCCAAAGTGGCTGCGGAATAATGGGCACCCGGCGTGCTATGCCGGTGCTGCAAGTCTCGGACGTGCGGGCATCGGCGGCCTTCTATGAACGTGCCGGGTTTTATTGCGGCGGGCAATGGGCCGAAGACGAGGATGTGTTCTTCGCCATCGTCCAGCGCGGAGAGGTCACGCTTGGCCTTCAGTTGCTGCGCGAACCGCTTCGCGTGAACACCCATTGGGCCGCTTACATCTATGTCGATGATGCCGAGGCCTTGCGACAGGAATTTACCGAGGCCGGGCTTTCTCCGACCGAGATGAACCGCCCGCAGCATTACGGCTGCATCGACTTTGATATCCGCGACCCCGACGGGCACCTGATTGCCTTCGGCCAGTCGCTTGATCCGACGCCCGGCCCCGGTCTGGGCCCGAACCAAGGAAAGGGATAACGCCATGTCCAAAGAATGGCCCCTGTGGGAAATCTTCATCCGCGGCCAGCACGGCCTGAGCCATCGCCATGTGGGCAGCCTTCACGCGCCCGACGCGGAAATGGCGATCAAGAACGCCCGCGATGTCTATACCCGCCGCAATGAAGGCGTCAGCATCTGGGTGGTCGAGGCGGCCAATATCACCGCCACCGCACCCAGCGACAAAGGCCCGATCTTTGAGCCGTCGCAAAGCAAGGTGTACCGTCACCCGACCTTCTTCGATATCCCTGACGAAATCGGGCATATGTGATGAGTGAGGCTCTGTTCGAATTCCTGTGCCGGATGGGCGACAACACCCTGATCCTCGGGCACCGCGTTTCGGAATGGTGCGGCCATGCCCCCGTTCTGGAAGAAGACATCGCGCTGGCCAACACCGCGCTTGACCTGCTGGGCCAAACCCAGATGTGGCTTGGCTATGCCGCCGAGGTTCAGGGCGAGGGCAAAACCGCCGATGATCTGGCCTTCCTGCGCGATGCGTGGGACTTCCGAAATGTGCTGCTGTGCGAATTGCCGAACGGCGATTTTGGCCGCACGCTGATGCGCCAGTTCCTGTTTGATGCCTTCAACGTGACCGTGCTGGGCTATCTGCAAAACTCTAAGGATCGCCGCGTCGCCGAGATCGCCGAGAAGGCCGCCAAAGAGGCCGCCTATCACGTCGAACGCTCGGCCGATACGGTGGTTGGCCTTGGTGACGGCACCGAAGAAAGCCACGCCCGCATGCAGGCCGCGCTGGACTATCTGTGGCCCTATGTCGGCGAGATGTTCGACAGTGACGCCGTGGATCTGGCCCTGTGCGAATCCGGAATTGCGCCTGATCCCAAAAGCTTGCGCGCCGAATATGATGCGCTGGTTCAGCGCGTGATGGCCGAGGCGACGCTGACCATCCCCGAGGATCCGTTTCATCACACCGGCGGGCGCACGGGGCGGATGCATACGGAACATCTGGGCCATATCCTGTGCACGATGCAGTGGCTGCAACGCGCCTATCCGGGCGCCACGTGGTAACCATGCGCCCCGAGGTCGCGCAAATCTGGGCTTGGCTCGACACGGTGCCCGATCCGGAAATTCCGGTCATCAGCCTTGTCGATCTGGGGATCATCCGCGATGTCGCCTATGAGGGCGAGACCTGCGTTGTCACCGTCACGCCTACCTATTCGGGCTGTCCGGCAACGCGGATCATCAACCTCGATATCGACACCGCGCTGCGGGGCCACGGCCTGAGTCAGATCGAACTGCGCCAGCAACTCTCGCCCGCATGGACGACCGATTGGCTATCGGACAAGGGCCGCGCCAAGCTGGAGGAATACGGCATCGCACCGCCCCAGCCCGCTGGCGGCCCTGCGCGCTGCCCGCGCTGCCAATCGACCCATGTGGAAAAACTCAGCCAGTTCGGCTCGACCCCGTGCAAGGCACAGTGGCGCTGCACCGACTGTCTGGAACCGTTTGACTATTTCAAGTGCATCTGAGGGAGGACCTATGGCGCGCTTTCACCCACTCGAAGTGACCGGCATCCGCAAAACCATCCGCGACGCCGTGGTCGTCACCCTGAAGCCCGTCAATGGCGCGGCTTCGGAGTTTGATTTCACCCAAGGCCAATACCTGACCTTCCGCCGCGATTTCGACGGCGAGGAACTGCGCCGCTCCTACTCGATCTGCGCGGGCAAGGACGATGGCATCCTGCAAGTCGGCATCAAGCGTGTGGACGGCGGCGCCTTTTCAACCTGGGCCAATGAAGAGCTCAAGATCGGTGACGTGGTCGAGGCGATGCCCCCCATGGGCCGCTTCTTTACCGCGATCGAGCCTGAAGCGCGCAAATCCTATCTTGGTTTTGCAGGCGGGTCGGGCATCACGCCGGTTCTGTCGATCATCAAGACCACCCTCGCCCGCGAGCCGAACTCGGATTTCACGCTGGTCTATGCCAACCGCGCCGTGAACACGATCATGTTCCGCGAAGAGCTGGAAGACCTGAAAAACACCTATATGGGCCGCTTTACGGTGATCCATATCCTTGAATCCGACGCGCAGGAAATCGACCTGTTCACCGGCCTTGTTACCGAAGAAAAATGCGCGCAACTGTTCAACTCGGGCTGGATTGATATCGGCGAAGTCAGCACCGCCTTTATCTGCGGGCCGGAACCGATGATGCTGGGCATTGCCGCCGCGCTGCGCAGCGCGGGCCTCAAGGATGAGCAGATCAAGTACGAGCTGTTCGCCAGTGGCCAGCAAGGCCGCGCCAAGCAAAAGGCGCGAAGCCTTGCCGAAGACGCCGCACACCACAGCACCACGGCGACCATCACGCTTGATGGCTCGACCCGCACAATCACCATGACCAAAGACACCTCGATCCTTGAGGCCGCCCACGCCAACCAACTTGACGCGCCCTATTCGTGCAAGGCGGGCGTGTGTTCGACCTGCCGCTGCCGCGTGATTGAGGGTGAGGTTGAAATGCTCGCCAACCAGGCGATTGAAGATGACGAAGTGGCCAAGGGCTATGTCCTAAGCTGTCAAGCCTATCCGCTGACCGACAAGGTTGTTGTGGATTACGATCAGTAAGCCGCAGATCTGAAACGAAAAAGGCCCCCAACCTGCGAAGGTCGGGGGCCTTTGGTATTCTAAAGGTCTGATTACAGGATGAAATCGCTCGAGGTCAGGGCGATGTTGCCTGCCAGCAAAATCGCGAAGTCATCGCCGCCACCGTCGACGTCACCGACCAGCAGCGTGTTGCCGCCGATGAACGAATAGGCCAGCGTACCGCCGCCCGTGGTCGCACCCGCGCCAAGGAAGACGAAGGCATTGTCGCCCGCCAGATTGGCATTCGCGTCCACTCCCTTCAGGTTGATGATGTCCCCATCGGCTTGGCTGAAGTCCATGATCGTGTCACGGGCGGTCGAGGTTGTGGTACTGTCGGTCGCGCTTGCGTAGACAAAGTAGTCTGCATCCGCGCCACCATAGAGCACATCCTTGCTGCCGCCGCCTGCGATCACGTCGGACCCATCGTTGCCTTCAAGCGTTTCCGACCCGCTGGCACCGACGATGATATCATCGGTGGCTGTGCAGGTATTGGTCGTCTTGAGGAAGCGGTCGCCATCGGTGGTTCGGAACACCTCGATCCGGTTGGTGGCCACACCCGAGAAGTGATCATCGATGATCAGTTTCCCGGTGCCGCCATCCTCTTCGACGATCAACTGATCGCCCGACCGGCGGAAGTGAAGTGGTGCCATCTTTTCGGACAGGTTCGCAGCGTTTCTAAGGTTTATCGGATTTAGGTTTCATGCTGCTTTCCGCTCTTCCAAGCCCGCCCAATATGCGTCGTCGGGCGTCTGCCGATCAAGTGCGGAATGAGGCCGCTCGGTGTTGTAGAATGCCATCCAGTCCTTGATGACGCGTCGAGCCTGAAAGCCGTCGGCGATCTCTTCGAGATAGATCGCCTCCTGCTTCAACGACCGCCACAGACGTTCGATGAAGATGTTGTCGAGGTATCTACCTCGACCGTCCATCGAGATGCGCACGCCCGCGTGAGTCAGCGTGGTGATCCAGGCCGCCCCGGTGAACTGGCTGCCCTGATCCGTGTTCATGATCTCGGGCGGGCCGTGTTTGGCGATAGTCTCGTTCAAAGCTTCAACACAGAAGTCCGCGTGCATTGTGTTTGACAGCCGCCAACTCAGCACCTTGCGTGTGGCCCAATCCATGATGGCGACCAGATACAGGAACCCGTTGCGCACCTGCACAAAGGTGATGTCGGCGCACCAGGCCTGATTGGGTCGGTCGATCTGCATCTTCCGCAGCAGATACGGGAAGACTGGATGCTGAGGATGCGGCTGGCTGGTCCGAGGGCGCTTGTAGATCGCCGCCAGGCCCATCTTGGCCATCAATCGCCTGACGCGATGACGCCCGACAACCTTGCCGCCTCTTCGTAGATAAGCGGCGATCTGACGGCTGCCGAAGAACGGATACTGGGTGAAGACCCGATCAATCTCTTTCATCATCGCCAGCGTGTCCGTGTCGATCCCGACCGGGATGTAGTAGAACGCCGACCGCGACAGCTGCACCAGTTTTGACCTGCCCCCCGATGGTCCCTCATTCATAACGAGAGTCTGCGGGTCTGGTTTTCATAATCTTGGGTTTCGGTTTGGGCAAGCGCGCCGGGCGCGGAGCCCTCAAATTGCTCAAGCGTCCGGCGCGCTTCTGCGGGCGTTTTGTTGCCAAGCGACGAGTGCGATCTGACATTGTTGTCGTCGTATCGCCAGAGCGCCAGCTTTCGGCGTGCATCGTCCAGGCTGTCAAACATCTCCTCGTTCAAGAGCTCGTCGCGGAGGCTGCCGTTGAATGACTCGATGAAGGCGTTCTGCTGCGGCTTGCCCGGATCGATGTAATGCCAGTCCACGCCATTGTCGTTCGCCCATTTCAGGATCGCGCGACTTGTGAACTCCGTCCCGTTGTCACTGACAATGCTGGCCGGCCTACCATAGATGCGCACCAGGGCATCCAGTTCCCGCGCCACCCGTGCGCCCGAGATGCTCGTGTCAGCCACCAGGCACAGGTTCTCGCGGCAGCAATCATCGTTCACCGCCAGGATGCGGAACCGACGGGACGCGCCGAACGTGTCGGACAGGAAGTCCAGCGACCAGCGCTTGCCAAGTCTCAGCGCCTTCGGCATCGGCGTCCGCGAGCCGCGCGCCCGTTTCCGGCCACGCCGCCGCCGGACGCCCAGCTTCTCCTCGGTGTACAGCCGATAGAGCTTCTTGTGGTTCATGATCATTCCCTTGCGCTCCAGCATCACCCCGATCCGGCGATAGCCGAACTGAGGTGCCCGTAGATTTGTAGACGCTTTGCTTGGTAATTTTGGAACCAAGGAGAGAGACAAATGTCAGCGCAAAATCGGTTCAGCGACGAGTTCAAGAAGGATGCAGTCAGCCAAGTTGTCGACCGAGGCTATTCAGTAGCTGAGGTGGCTGAGCGGCTTGGGGTGAGCAACAAGTCGATCTACACGTGGAAGGCCCAGTTCGCGAAGCCGGGCAACGCGCGCGAACGTGAGGATGAACAGGCGGCTGAGATCCGACGGTTGAAGCGGGAATTGGCGCGGGTCACTGAAGAGCGCAACATCCTAAAAAAGGCAACGGCGTACTTCGCTCGCGAGTCCCAATGAAGTACGCCTTCATCCGGGCGCATCGCGCGGAGTTCAGTATCCGGGCCATGTGCCGGGTGCTGCGGGTCCATTTCAGCGGATTCTATGCCTGGCTTCGAGAGCCGCTGAGCCTTCGGGCCCAGGAAGATGTCCGCCAGACGGAGCTGCTCCGGCAGGCTTGGCAAGAGAGCGGTAAGGTCTATGGCTACCGCAAACTGTGCGATGACCTTCGCGACCAAGGAGAACGTATCTCGGAGAACCGGGCGGCGCGGCTGGCTTCCCTAGCCGGTGTGGCCGTCCACATAGGTTACCGACGTCGTCCCGGGCGCTATGGCGGCAAGCTCGCTGTCGTGGCGGAGAACAAGCTTGAGCAATGTTTCGAGGCGTCAGCCCCGGACCAGACCTGGGTGACCGACATCACCTACATCCGAACTCACGAGGGCTGGTTGTATCTCTGCGTCGTCATCGACCTGTTCTCACGCCGCGTGATCGGCTGGTCGGCCCAATCTAGGATGACAACGGATCTCGTCTTACAAGCCCTGCTCATGGCGATCTGGCGTCGAAAGCCTTCAGACAAGGTCAAACTCCATTCGGATCAGGGCTCGCAGTTTACCAGCCGAGAGTGCAGACCTTCCTTCATCAACACAATCTGGAAGCCAGTATGAGCCGGCGCGGCAATTGCCATGACAGAGCAGTGGCCGAAAGTTTCTTCCAGCTGCTAAAGCGAGAGCGGATCAGGCGGAAAACCTATCTAACACGCGATGACGCGCGGCGGGGCGTGTTCGAATACATCGAGATGTTCTACAACCCCAAACGCAAGCACACCAACAACGGCATGCTGTCGCCCGTTGACTTCGAGATTAGACAGCAGAAACTGAAACAGGCAGGTGTCTAGGAAACTAGGGGCACCTCAATCACCCCGATGATCTGCGCCTCGGTGAAACACCTCTTTCGCATTCGTTTGCTCCTTCAAAAGGTTGAGCAAACTCTACATCAGAACGAGGGAAGTTTCGGGGGGCAGGTCAGTTTGCATTGCTGACTGATACTCAGATCTGGGTGATCCCGCTGTATCATCGAACGCTTCTTTGCTGGGCTCACCTTTCGAGCCCTTCCGACAAAAAATCATTCTCGACCGCCAGCCTCCCGATCTTGGCGTGCAGCTCTTTTACCTCCGCTTCTGTTGGGCCGTTCTGCTTGCCGCCCGAAAACACATCCGCCATCCCATCGATGGCTTGCCGCTTCCATGTGCTGACTTGGTTTGGGTGCAATTGATGCTTCGCGGCAATCTCTTGCACGGTCTTATCGCCACGCAGCGCTTCCAACGCCACCTTGGCCTTAAACTGATCTGTAAAGTTCCGGCGCTTTGCCATTCTCGTATCCCTTCAAAGGTTTGGGATACACCTTAGCTGACTGTCCAGTTTTCTGGGACCACTTCAGTGGCGGATCAAGTCAACAAAACCGAGCCCAAACCGAGGTTGGGTATTCCTGCCTTTTTCCGTTACAGAATCGCTTAACGCATCAAGGGTTTAGACCATTCACGCCACATGAAATGTCGTGTCGATACGATCAATTGCGGCAAGTTGAACGCGCAAGCGACTGATAATATTAACACTCTATGAACGTAAAAATGTCATAAGCTTTGGCTGAATCGTTTTATTGCACACAATCCAAAGACGATCCGCAATTTCGACGTTTCGTCAAATAAGATGCAGAAAACTGAAATTTCCCCCTTATTGAAACCCGCGCTAGGCACCATCTGACGCAGTTTTTCACCGTCGCCGAATTCGGTAACTGGTGAAAACCGTCAATCCACCAAGTTTATCGTGAGAGTCGTATAGGGAAGACGCCCCTACACCCCTTGGACGCCCTTCAGGGTCATATCAGACACAAGCCGCGCGTAGTCTTCGCGCGCCTCTGGGCCCGCGCCGGTGTTCCACATGTAGTACCAGTTCAGCATGCCAAAAACCGACATTGTGACGGAGCGTAGTTTTTCGCCATCCTTGCCCAGAACATCTGGCGCGGTGTCGCGGATGATGTCCGAGACGAACACCACCATATCGCGCTGATAGGTGCGCAGGATGCGTTGCTGATCGGGGGGCAGTTTGCTGACGCCATTGATCTGAACGCGGTGTTCGTGATCGGCCCCGCGATAGGCTTGCAGGATTTCATGGATCACCCGGCGCAGCCGTTCCGCCGGATCGGCCCCCGTCAGATCCAACTCACACACCCGGTCGCGCAGCATCCGCAGATAGGTTTCAAGGATGTCGAACAGGATCGCATCCTTGCTGGTGTAATAGTGGTAGATGTTGGCCTTCGAAATCCCGCATTCCTTGGCCAACATCGTCATGGACGCCCGATCAAAGCCTTCGATTGAAAAGATCTTGGCCGCAGATTTCAGGATCTGTTCGCGTTTTTGATCGTGGTCGCTGGCGATGGTACGGGCCAAGGGCTTATTCCTTGCTGCGGTTGTCTTTGACGCGCACGGCCTTGCCTTCGGACCGGGCCACAGCGCCCGGATCTCCTACGACAATTTCAGTGCTAACGCCAACAACGTCCTTGATCCGCTTGGTCAGCATCCGCGCGGCGGCGGTTTTGCTGGCCTCATCGGCCATCGTTGGCAAAGCTTCGACATAGACGCGCATCGCATCCAGACGGCCCGAGGTATAAAGCTCGATCTGGAAATGCGGCGACAGACCGCCCGTCGCCAATAGCTGTTCCTCGATCTGGGTCGGGAAGACGTTGACGCCGCGCAGGATCATCATGTCATCGCTGCGGCCGGTGATCTTGGCCATCCGGCGCATCGACCGGGCCGTTCCGGGCAGAAGGCGCGTCAGATCGCGGGTGCGGTAGCGGATCATCGGCAGGCCCTCTTTGGTGAGGGTGGTAAAGACCAGCTCGCCTTCCTCGCCATCGGGCAGGACCTCGCCCGTGACCGGATCAATGATCTCGGGGAAGAAGTGGTCTTCCCAGATGACCGGGCCATCCTTGGTTTCGACGCATTCGTTCGCCACGCCCGGCCCCATGATCTCGGACAGGCCGTAGATATCAACGGCATGCATATCAAAGGCGGCTTCCACCTCTTTGCGCATCGCATCGGTCCACGGCTCGGCCCCGAAGATGCCAACGTTGAGCGAGCTTTCGCGCGGATCGAGGCCCATCTTGTGAAACTGCTCAAGGATATTGAGCATGTAGGACGGCGTCACCATGATCGTGGACGGTTTGAAATCGGTGATCAGTTTCACCTGACGCTCTGTCTGACCGCCCGAGACCGGCACAACCGTCGCGCCCAGCCGTTCGGCCCCGTAATGCGCGCCAAGCCCGCCGGTGAACAGCCCATAGCCATAGGCGATATGCACGATGTCACCGGGGCGCGTGCCGCTGGCCCGCATGGAGCGCGCCACCAGATCGGCCCAGCGGTCGATATCGCCCTTGGTATAGCCCACAACCGTCGGCTGGCCCGTGGTGCCGGATGAGGCATGCACGCGCACGATCTGATCGCGCGGCACAGCAAACAGGCCAAAGGGGTAATTGTCGCGCAGGTCATTTTTGTAAGTGAAGGGAAACTTCGACAGGTCCGAAAGCTGTTGCAAATCGTCGGGATGCACGCCCGCCTCATCAAAGCGCTGCTTGTACATCGGCACGTTGTCATAGGCGTGGCGCAACGACCATTTCAAACGCTCAAGCTGAAGCGAGCGGATTTCGTCAATCGAGGCGATCTCGATCGGGTCAAGGTCGGCGCGGTTGGGGGTGAGGTCTTTCATCGGGGGACTCTCTTATTCTTCGAACAACTGGCCTTTGATCGCGCGGCAAAAGCCCCGGAATTCAGCGATCAAGGTGCCATCTTGGTTTTTCACGGTCACGTCGTAGATACCGCTGCGCCCGGTGGTCGAAACCTCGCGCGCATCGGCGGTCAGCACGTCGCCAATGCGGCCCGGTGCGATGTAGGAAATCACGTTGTGCTGGGCGACGGTGTTCTGATTGCGGCTGTTGCAGGCAAAGGCAAAGGCGCTATCGGCGAGCGTAAAAATGATCCCGCCGTGGCAAATGCCGTGGCCGTTGGCGTGGCGTGGCAGCACCTCCATGGTCATCGTTGCGCGGCCTTCGTCGACCTCGGCGATCTGCATACCAAAGCTCTGGCTGGCGCCGTCATCGCGCCACAGCGCCTCGGCGGATTTCTGGGCGCGTTCCTTGGGGGTCATTCCCGCTCTCCGGTGAAGTTGGGTTTGCGCTTTTGCAAAAAGGCGCTGACGCCCTCGGCGTAGTCGGGGCTTTCGCCGCAGATCTTCTGGAAGCGAGCTTCCATCTCGATCTGCTCGTCAAAGCTTTGGGTGGTGGCGGCGTTGATCGCCTGCTTGGTCAGGCCAAGGCCAACGGTCGGGCCATTTGCAAATTTCTCGGCCATGGCGCGGGCGGCGGGCATCAATTCGTCATCGGGCAGCGCCTGCCAGATCAGGCCCCAATCCTCGGCCTGTTTGGCCTTGATTGGCGTCGCGGTCAGGGCAAGCCCCTTGGCGCGGGCCGGGCCAAGCAGACGGGTCAAAGACCACGTACCGCCCGCATCAGGCACCAGCCCGACATTGGCAAAGCTTTGAATGAACTTGGCGCTGTCGGCGGCCAAAACGATATCGCAGGCCAAGGCCACATTGGCCCCCGCGCCTGCCGCCACGCCATTCACCGCGCAGATCACCGGCAGTTCGAGCGAGCGGATCAGCGTGACCAGCGGGATGTAGAATTTCTTGAGGGTCTGGCTGAGGTCGGGCTTGCCCGTCATCTTGGCCGGATCGCGATCGCCCAGATCCTGCCCCGCACAGAAGCCGCGGCCCGTACCTGTCAGCAAAACGCAACGCGCACCATCGTCCCGCGCGGCCTCAAGGGCGGCACGCAAGGCCAGATGCATTTCGTCGTTAAAACTGTTGAGCCGATCCGGCCGATTGAGTGTAATCTCGACCCAGCCTGCGTGCTGTTGCACCAGAATCGTATCGCTCATCGACGATGCCCTCCCTGTTCCTTCCGACAAGACTGTTGCGTAAACCGACCGGTTGGTCAATAAATAATTAACGCATCGGCCAAGGGGCCGGAATTTCGATTCCCGTGGGAGGACGGACATGACCATTCAGCAGATCGCCAGCTATGCCGCAGGCCAGTGGATTGCCCCCGGCGCAGGCGCGCGTTCGATCAAATCGGCCATCACTGGCGAGGTGATCGCAAGCGCGGGAAACAATGCGCTAGACGTCGAGGCGATGCTGCACCACGCCCGCACGGTTGGCGGCCCTGCCTTGCGTGCCATGACCTTCCACCAGCGCGCCAAGATGCTGAAGGCGCTGGCGCAATACATCGGGGAACACAAGCAAGCGCTCTATGATCTCAGCTTCAACACCGGCGCGACGCAATCGGACGGGATGATTGATATCGACGGCGGCATTGGCACGATGTTCGTCTTTGCCTCAAAAGGCCGCCGCGACATGCCCGATGGCCATGTCTATGTGGATGGAGAGCCGGAAAGCTTTACCAAGACTGGCAATTTCATGGGTCAGCACATTTGCACCCCGCTGCAAGGCGTGGCCGTGCATATCAACGCCTTCAACTTCCCCGTTTGGGGGATGCTGGAAAAGCTGGCCCCGACCTTCCTTGCGGGCGTTCCCGCCATCGTCAAACCCGCCACCGCCACCTGCTATCTGACCGAGGCTTGCGTGCGTCTGATGCTGCAATCGGGGATTCTGCCAGACGGCGCGCTGCAATTCGTGGCGGGTGGTCTGGGCGATATGCTGGAACGGCTGACCTATCAGGATGTGGTCAGTTTTACAGGGTCCGCAGACACCGCGCATATGCTGCGCTCGAACGATCATCTGCTGCGCAATTCGGTGCGGTTCATGGCCGAACAAGACAGCCTCAACGCCTCGATCCTTGGGCCGGACGCCGCCCCCGGCACGCCCGAGTTTGACCTGTTCGTCAAAGAGGTCCACCGCGAGATGACCGCGAAAGCAGGTCAGAAATGCACCGCCATTCGCCGCATCATCGCCCCCGAGGCGCAGGTGCCCGCGCTGATCGAGGCGCTGTCGGACCGGCTGGGCAAAACCCTGATCGGCGATCCCCGGAGCGAGGCAACGCGCATGGGCGCGCTGGTCTCGACCGCGCAACGCGCCGACGTGCTGGAAAAGGCCGCGCTGATTGGAACCGAGGCCGAGCGTGTGTTCGGCGATCCCAATGCCTTCACCGTTGAGGGCGCAGACGCCGTGAAAGGCGCCTTCCTGACGCCGATGCTGTTCCATTGCGCCTACCCCGATGCCGCGCAGCGCGTGCATGACACCGAGGCCTTCGGCCCCGTCAGCACGATCATGGGCTATCGCGATCTGGGCCATGCGATTGATCTGGTCAATCGCGGCGGGGGCTCGCTTGTGGCCTCGGTCATCACCCATGATCCCAGCGTGGCGCGCGAAGTGGCCATGGGGGCTGCGGCGCATCACGGGCGACTTTACTTCAACAACCGCGACTCGATGAAGGGCAGCACGGGCCATGGCTCGCCCCTGCCCCATCTAGTGCATGGCGGCCCCGGCCGCGCTGGCGGCGGCGAGGAAATGGGCGGCGTGCGCGGCGTGATGCATTACATGCAGCGCACCGCCATTCAGGGCAGCCCCGATATCCTGACCGGGATCACCGGCCAATGGGTGCCGGGTGCCAAGGAAATCACCGCCCCCGCGCATCCCTTCACCCGCACATACGGCGAGCTGTCGATTGGCGAGACGCTGAACACCGCGCCCCGCACCGTGACGCTGGACGATATTGAACACTTCGCCCATTTCACCGGCGACACCTTTTATGCCCACATGGATGACGATGCCGCCAAGCGGAACCCGTTCTTTCCGGGCCGTGTGGCGCATGGCTATCTGCTGCTGTCCTTCGCGGCGGGCCTGTTTGTGGAACCAAACGAAGGCCCCGTGCTGGCCAACACCGGCCTTGATACGCTGCGCTTCATGAAGCCGGTGCAGGCGGGCGACGCCATCAAGGTGCGCCTGACGGTCAAGAAAAAGACCCAGCGCACGGGCGAGTATGGCGAAGTGAAATGGCATGTGACGCTCACCAACCAAGACGATGACACCGTCGCGGAATACGAGCTGCTGACGATGAACGCCTATTGAACGCCCCCTTCCCGCACTTATAGTCGGCCCATGGCTGTTACGCTGGAAACCATCGTTCAAGACGCACAAACATGCGGACCGCTCAAGGCGTGGTCCGTCATTGTCACGGTTTTGGGCGACCTTCTGCCCAACGCGCAGGCCCGGATATCGGGCGGCGCATTGGGCCAAATCCTCGAACCGCTGGGCATTTCCAACCAAACGCTGCGGGTCGCCCTGCACCGGCTTAAACGTGACGGCTGGGTGACCAGTTTCAAAGACGGGCGGCAATCCTTCTATGGGCTGACCTCGCGCGGCTGGGACATGTCGCAGGCCGTGGTGCCTTTGGTCTATGGGCCACACACACAGGCGCAGGTCTGGCTGGCGATTGCGCCGCCCACGCTACAAGCCGCCGAGGTTCAGGACATCGCGCCCGACGATGCGCTTCAGATCAGCCCGCGCTGCATGGTGATCGGCGAAGCCCCCGGCGCGGCGCTGGCCGATTGGCTGACCAGCCCCCTGCAGCCCGGTCAAACGCCGGGCTGGGTGCGCGATGCGGTGGCGAATACCGACCACCGCGCCGCCTATCGCGCCCTTGCCCAATTGGCGACGCAGGCAAAGGGCATCGCCGTTCAGCCGCTGTTCCTGCGCACCACGCTGCGGATCTTGGCGTTTCACCATTGGCGGCGGATGCGTCTGCGCGATGGATACTTGGCCGATGCGCTGATGCCCGAGCGGTGGGAAGGTGCCCAAGCCCGCGATGCGGTTATGGCCCTGCTGGCCGATTACCCGCGCCCAGATCTGGCCGAGCTTGAGAGCGCGCGGTCCTGACCAGCCACCGACAATGCAAGGCGCCGCCCTCAGATCGTCGCCACCGCCGCCGTTGCTATGGACGACATGCGCCGCAAAAGGATCGCTCTTGATGCGGCAACGCGGCGTAAACGTGCCACCATTCGGCCTCTGCGGCCATTTTTCCGCGTCTGTGCGACTATCGGCTCTGGTCTTTTGCCGCAGGCACGGGTAGGCGACCGCCAAACCTATGGAAAGGCCCCCCTCATGGACCTGCGCAATATTGCAATCATTGCACACGTTGACCACGGCAAAACCACGCTTGTGGATGAACTGCTGAAACAGTCCGGTGCATTCCGGGAAAACCAGGCCGTGGCAGAGCGCGCCATGGACAGCAACGATCTGGAACGCGAACGCGGGATCACCATCTTTGCCAAGCCGACCTCGGTCGAATGGAAAAACAACCGGATCAACATCGTTGATACCCCCGGCCACGCCGACTTTGGCGGCGAGGTTGAGCGTATTCTGAGCATGGTAGACGGTGTGGTTCTGCTGGTGGACGCCGCAGAAGGCCCGATGCCGCAAACCAAATTCGTGACCTCCAAAGCGCTGAAACTGGGCCTGCGCCCGATCGTGGTGCTGAACAAGGTCGACAAGCCCGACGCCGAACCCGACCGTGCGCTTGACGAATGCTTTGATCTTTTCGCCTCGCTTGACGCTGACGAAGATCAGCTGGATTTCCCGCATCTGTACGCCTCGGGCCGCAACGGCTGGTGTGATGCCGATCTGGACGGGCCGCGCAAGAACCTCGATACGCTGTTCAAGCTGATCGTCGATCACGTGCCTGCCCCCAAGCAGATCAAACATCAGGACGAAGATTTCCGTATGCTGGCCACCACGCTGGGTGCTGACCCGTTCGTGGGCCGCATTCTGACGGGCCGCGTTGAAACCGGTCGCGCCAAGGTTGGCCAGACCGTTCAGGCGCTGACCCGCCACGGCCAGAAGATCGAACAATTCCGCGTGACCAAGATCCAAGCGTTCCGTGGCCTGCAAATGCAGGATATCGACGAAGCGGTTGCCGGTGATATCGTGTCTTTGGCTGGCATGTCGAAGGCCACCGTGGCCGACACCATCTGCGCCCTTGCCGTGGATAAGCCGCTGGAAGCGCAGCCGATCGATCCGCCCACCATCACCGTGACCTTCGGCATCAACGACAGCCCGCTGGCTGGTCGCGATGGCAAAAAGGTTCAGTCGCGCGTGATCCGTGACCGCCTGATGAAAGAGGCCGAGTCCAACGTTGCGATCAAGATCAAAGACACCCCCGGCGGCGAAGCCTTCGAAGTGTCCGGTCGCGGCGAACTTCAGATGGGCGTTCTGATTGAAAACATGCGCCGCGAAGGGTTCGAGCTGTCGATCTCGCGCCCGCAGGTGATCATGCGCGAAGACGAAAACGGTCAGCGTATTGAGCCGATCGAAGAATGCACCATCGATGTGGATGACGAATATTCGGGCGCGGTGATCGAAAAGCTAACCGGCACCCGCAAGGGCGATCTGGTGGAAATGCGCCAGAACGCTGGCAAAACGCGCATCGTGGCCCATGTGCCGTCGCGCGGCCTGATCGGCTATCACGGCGAATTCCTGACCGACACGCGCGGCACCGGCGTTCTGAACCGTGTGTTCCATTCCTGGGCCCCGTACAAAGGCCAGATCCCCGGCCGTCGCGCGGGTGTTCTGATCTCGATGGAGAACGGCGAAACCGTGGCCTATGCGCTGTGGAACCTCGAAGATCGCGGCAAGATGTTCCTTGGTGCGCAAGCGCCCGTGTACACCGGCATGATCATTGGCGAGCATAGCCGCGACAACGATCTGGAAGTGAACCCGCTGAAAGGCAAAAAGCTGACGAACGTGCGCGCATCGGGCACCGACGAAGCCGTGCGCCTGACCACGCCGGTCACCCTGTCGCTGGAAGAGGCCATTGCCTATATCAACGACGACGAACTGGTTGAGGTCACGCCGAACGCGATCCGTCTGCGCAAGCGCTACCTGGATCCGCACGAACGCAAGCGGATGGCCAAACAAGCCTAAAACGAAAACCCCGGCCTCAGCGCCGGGGTTTTTCTTTGGGGGTCAATCGCAGGGAATTTCCACGAGCAGCTTGTAGGCCGGTTCGATCTCATGGCGGAGTTCGCGGTAAATCGCGGGGTCTTCCACCAGTTCGATCCGCCCATTGCGGCGCACGTATTTTCGGATCGGAGGCGAAATCAGACGCTTTTCCACCTCATAGGTGGCGGGCATCATCTTTTCCTCATAGCAGGCAATCAGCCTTTCATGCGGATCCCGTGCGGCCCAAGCCGGGGTGGATAGCGCCAAAATAGCGATGCTCGATACAACTGCCTTGCGCATTTCGTTCTCCGGTCCATGCGATAATGACGGTTAGCATCGTTTGGGATTTTGGCACAAATGGGTTGGCTCTGTGTTTTTCAGACGATTTTAGCAACAAAAAAGGCGCGGCCGAAATTGCCGCGCCTTTGATGTGCTAAACAGCAGGCCTTACTTGCAAGGCGCCTGAACCGCTACGTAGTGGCCGGCTTCTTTCAGGTGCTTGGACTGCTTGTAGACCGCAGGGTAATAAACCTTGACCATTTGGCCCTTCTTATTGTGTTCCCACTCGCTGTGGGCGGCCATGATCAGTTTTTTGCTATAGTCATATTTTGCGGGAACCCACACTTTGTCGTAGCAAGCCACGACTTGACCTTCCCAAGCAAATGCCGGTGCGGCGAAGGACGATGCGACCAGTGCGGCGCCAATGAGCAACTTTTTCATGATATTTCTCCCAGGTGAAAAAACTTTGGTGGGGAAAGACTAGCGAATATCTTTCGATCCAAGCGAGGGTAATTCCGGACCTTGACGCTCAAATTCGGGATTTTCGCGAAATTTTCACGGTCTGACACGCGATCTGTGGCCCAGAGGCCATAGTTTTGCCGCATTTTGGGTGAAACGGATCATTCTGATACGTTTCGATTTCGGTAACAATCCGATACTTTTTTTAAATTGTCGGCAAAACAGAAACTTACAATCGCCATTATAGCGAATCAAAAGCCCGCACTCAGCTTGAAACTGAATGCGGGCAAAAGCAATTCATGGTCAAACCGACCGGCCAATCGCCGCTTAGTCGGTCAACTCAACAATCACCAGATCGCGGTCAGCTGCGCCTTTTGCGTGAGACAGGGCCGCTTGATACGCGTCGGAATGATAGCAGGCTTCCGCCGCCTCAACGCTGGGGAATTGGGCGACCACATTGCGCGGGCGGTCCTTGCCTTCCAGTTGGACATAGCGCCCACCACGGGCCAGAAACTTGCCGCCATGTTCGGCAATCGCCGGGCCAGCCAATGCCGCGTATTTGCCGTAAGCTTCGGCATCATTGACGATGACATGCGCAATCCAAAGTGCATGCATGGGTCTTCCTTTCCAAAAGAACAAAGGGGCGCAGTTGCCCGCGCCCCGATTGATTAGCCGTTCAGCACTGCCTCAGCCGCCGCGATCGCGCCTTGAGCGTTCTCGGCGCTTTGGCCGCCGCCCTGGGCCATGTCAGGACGGCCACCGCCGCCCTTGCCGCCCAGTTCGGCCACAGCCGCCTTAACCAGATCCACAGCCGACACAGAGCCCACCAGATCCGAGGTCACGCCAGCCGCCACAGCCGCCTTGCCGCCCGTGTCAGCGATGAGCAGAACCGCACCCGACCCGATGCGCGACTTATGTTCATCAATCAGCGGCGGCAGGTCTTTGCCCGACACGCCGGTCAGTACCTGTGCCAGGAACTTCACGCCATTTACGTCTTTGGCTTCGGCACCGCCGCCCTGCCCGGCACCGCCAGCCATGGCCAGATCGCGGCGCAGCTGGCCAACTTCGTTGGTCAGTTCCTTGACTTTTGACATCTCGCCCTTGATCCGCGCGACCAGCTCATCCGGCTTGGCCTTCAGCTCTAGCAGTGCAGCCCCCAGAACGGCCATGCTATCGGCAACGTATCGCTGCGCGCCTTCGCCGGTCAGCGCTTCGATCCGGCGAACACCGGCCGAAGATGCGCTATCGCCCAGCAGAACAAAGGCACCGATATCGCCGGTCTGTTTGACATGCGTACCGCCGCAGAGTTCAAGCGAATAGGTCTTACCGTCCGAGCCTTTGCCCGTATCGGCGCGGCCCATCGACACGACGCGCACCTCATCCCCGTATTTTTCACCGAACAGCGCCTGTGCACCAATGGCGCGGGCATCGTCGGGCGTCATGATCCGGGTGTCCACAGCGGTGTTCTGACGGATGTAGGTGTTCACCTCATCCTCAACCTTGCGCAACTCGTCGGCACTCAGGGCCTTACCGTGGCTGAAGTCAAAGCGCAGACGGTCCGGTGCATTGAGCGAGCCGCGCTGCGCCACGTGATCGCCAAGCGCATTGCGCAGCGCTTCGTGCAGCAGGTGCGTGGCCGAGTGGTTGGCGCGGATCGCACCACGGCGGCCATGATCAACCTCAAGCGCGACCGGCTCACCCTTGGTGAAGGTGCCGCGTTCCACGGTGATGTTATGGGCAAAGACGCCGCCACCGGCCATTTTTTGCGTGTCGGTCACGCGGGCCTGATGATCTTCGTCCTCAAGGCGGCGCAGATAGCCGGTGTCGCCCACCTGACCACCTGATTCCGCATAGAACGGTGTCTGGTTCATCACCACCCAGCCGCTTTCGCCTTCGTTCAGGCGATCAATCGCGGTGCCGTCCCGGACGATGGCGATGATCTGGCCTTCGGCGATTTCGGTGTCATAGCCAAGAAAATCGGTCGCACCGTGCTTATCGGCAATGTCGAACCAAACCGTGGCATCCGCCGCCTCGCCCGTACCGGCCCAAGCGGCACGCGCCTTGGCCTTCTGTTCGGCCATCGCGGCATCAAACCCGTCGGTATCGACCGCGCGGCCCTTTTCACGCAGCGCATCCTGCGTCAGGTCCAGCGGGAAACCGTAGGTGTCATAGAGCTTGAACGCCGCCTCGCCCGGCAGGTTCTTCCCGTCCGGCAGATCGGCCAATTCGTCGTCCAGCAGCTTCAGCCCGCGATCCAGCGTTTGCTTGAACCGGGTTTCTTCCAGCTTCAGTGTTTCCTGAATCAGCGATTGGGCCTGCGCCAGTTCCGGGTAAGCCGCGCCCATCTGACGGACAAGCGCCGGAACCAAACGGTGCATCAGCGGATCTTGTGCGCCCAGCAGGTGCGCATGGCGCATCGCACGGCGCATAATCCGGCGCAGAACATAGCCGCGCCCATCATTCGACGGCATCACACCATCGGCAATCAGGAACGAGGTCGACCGCAGGTGGTCGGCGATCACGCGGTGATGCGTTTTGCCGGGGCCATCCGGGTCACTGCTGGTGGCATCGGCGCTGGCCTCAATCAGGCTGCGCATCAAGTCGGTGGCGTAGTTGTCATTCGTGCCTTGCAGCAGCGCCGCCACACGTTCAATGCCCATGCCGGTGTCGATGGACTGCATGTCCAGCGCCCGCATCGAGCCATCTTCGAACTGTTCGTTCTGCATGAAGACTATGTTCCAGATCTCGATGAACCGGTCACCGTCTTCTTCGGGCGATCCCGGAGGGCCACCCCAGAATTTTTCGCCGTGATCATAGAAGATCTCGGTGCAGGGGCCGCAAGGACCGGTCGGCCCCATCTGCCAGAAGTTGTCAGAGGTGGCGATGCGGATGATCCGGCTTTCCGGAACACCGATTTTCTTCCACATCTCAAAGGCTTCGTCATCGGTGTGATAGACGGTGGTGTACAGCTTGTCCTTCGGAATGCCGAAGTCCTTGGTGATCAATTCCCACGCAAAAGGGATCGCCTCAGTCTTGAAGTAATCGCCAAAGCTGAAGTTGCCCAGCATTTCAAAAAACGTATGGTGACGCGCGGTATACCCGACGTTGTCCAAGTCGTTGTGCTTGCCGCCTGCGCGGACACATTTCTGCGCGGTGGTGGCGCGCTTGTAGTCGCGCGTCTCAACCCCGGTGAACAGGTTCTTGAACTGAACCATGCCCGAGTTTGCGAACATCAGGGTCGGGTCATTGCGGGGAACCAACGGGCTTGAGGGCACGACCTGATGGCCTTGCTTTTCAAAGTAACCCAAGAAGGTCGAGCGGATATCATTCAACGTCGGCATAAGCGGTCTCTGGCCTTAAGTTTCGGCGGTCCCGGCAGGTTTATCCCTGCGATGGTGCGGTGTCCATAACAAGGGCGCCCAAAACGCAACAAGGCACCCCGAAGGATGCCTTGTCCTGTGTCCAAAGCGGATTTGGATCAATCGTCCAAAATCTCTTCCGAGCCGTCGTCATCGGGCATATGAAAATCAAGCCCATGCGCCGCGCGGATCTTATCCTCGATCTCCAGCGCCATGCGGGTGTTTTCGCGCAGGAAGTTCTTGGCGTTCTCACGCCCCTGCCCGATCCGTTCATCGCCATAGCTGAACCACGCGCCGGACTTATCGACCACACCGGCCTTTACGCCCAGATCCAGCAATTCGCCCATCTTGGAAATGCCTTCGCCATACATGATGTCGAATTCCACCTGTTTGAACGGCGGGGCCACCTTGTTCTTGACGACTTTGACGCGGGTCTGGTTGCCAACCACTTCGTCGCGGTCCTTAATCGCGCCAATGCGGCGAATATCCAGACGCACCGAGCTGTAGAATTTAAGCGCGTTGCCGCCGGTGGTGGTTTCGGGGCTGCCGAACATCACGCCGATCTTCATGCGAATCTGGTTGATGAAGATCACCATGCAATTGCTGCGCGCGATCGAGCCGGTCAGTTTGCGCATCGCCTGGCTCATCAAGCGGGCATGAACGCCCACACTGCTGTCGCCCATATCGCCTTCAAGTTCGGATTTCGGCGTCAGAGCCGCAACCGAATCGACGACGACCAAGCTAACGGCGCCCGAGCGCACCAGCGTATCGGTGATTTCCAGCGCCTGTTCCCCTGTGTCAGGCTGCGAGATCAGCAGCTCATCCAGGTTCACACCCAGCTTTTTCGCATAGCCCGGATCAAGCGCGTGTTCGGCGTCCACAAAGGCGCAGATGCCGCCTTTTTTCTGTTCTTCGGCGATGCAATGCAGCGTCAGCGTGGTCTTACCAGAGCTTTCTGGCCCATAAATTTCGATGATCCGGCCCTTGGGCAGGCCGCCGATGCCAAGCGCAATGTCCAAACCCAGAGAGCCGGTCGAGGTCGCTTCGATATCCTTCATGGCGTTTTCACCGCCAAGTTTCATGATCGAGCCTTTGCCGAACTGGCGTTCGATCTGCGACAGCGCGCTGTCCAGAGCCTTCTGCCGGTCCGCGTTCTTCTTGGTATCCATCGTCAAAAGATCCGCCGTTGCCATGGTCTGGCTCCTTATTCCACAGCCGCGCACGGGCGGCAATTGCTGCTTTTGTTCGCCTCTTGTTCTCACCCATATGAGACCAAAACAAGAACATTTCAAGTGAAACTTTTCATTTCACGAGTGTTGAGGCAGATCGTTAAGGATAGATTAAGCCCGACCTGCAATTTACGGCTGCATTCGACAGAAAGGCTCTGCTTTGATAATCTTTTGGAAAGAACGTCTGGTCATGCTAGCGGTGCCGAAAACCGGAACATCGGCCTATGCCAAGGCGCTGGCAGATCGCGCAGGGCTGATCGTGCAGGATCCGCCAGAACTGAAGCACGCGCCAGTTTATCGCTATAATCGATTCTTCCGGCCCATGCTGGAAAAGGTCGGCGCGGATCATATGGATATGATGGCCGTGGTGCGCGAACCGGTCAGCTGGCTGGGCAGTTGGTACAGGTATCGCCAACGCCCGTTTCTGGATGGCAAGCCCGGCTCGACCAAATCGGTCACATTTGATGAATTCGTGCGGGCCTATTGCATGGATCAAAGGCCCGCTTTCGCCAATGTCGGCAGTCAAGCCAAGTTCGTGGAGCCGCGCCCAAATGGCACCAAGGTCAGCCATCTGTTTCAGTATGAAGATCAGCCCAAGATCCTTGGGTTCTTGGAAGACCGCCTTCAGACCAAGATCACCTTGCCGCAGGTCAATGTATCGCCCTCGATGCCGCTGGAACTAACCGGGGCAACGCGGGATCTGTTGGCGCAGACCTGCCCCGATGAATTCACTATCTGGCGCAGTGCCAAAGGGGCGCTTTAACCCAATTGCGCCTGAACGGTTTCGGTCAATTCCTGAAGCGAAAACGGCTTGGGCAGGAACACCGAATTGGGCACATCCCCGTCGGTCGCGTTGAACACATCCTCGGCATAGCCCGAAACGAAAATGACCTTCAGATTGGGCCGGGCTTCGCGGGCAAGACGCACCCAAGTCGGCCCGTCCATGCCGGGCATGACAACATCGGTGACCACGACATCAACATGTAACCCCGCATCCTCCATCAGCTGCATCGCGGCTTCGGCTGAATCGGCCTCAATTACCGAATGCCCCCTTAGGCGCAGCGCACGCGAGGCAAAGGCGCGCACAGGGGCCTCATCCTCAACCAGCAGAACAGTGCCCGATTGCGGCCCGTCCGGACTGGGCGCGACCTGCGGTGGTGCCTGCGGTTTTTCGGGGGCGTCGCTGCGGATCTGAGCGGGCATTAACAGCGTGAAAACAGTGCCTTGGTCCAGTTTGCTATCGACAAAGATAAAGCCGCCGCTTTGCTTGACGATGCCGTAAACCATCGACAGTCCAAGCCCCGTGCCTTCGCCCGTGCGCTTGGTCGTGTAGAAGGGTTCAAAAATCTGGGTCAACTTGCTGGGCGCAATCCCGCAGCCTTCGTCGGACACTTGCAATCGGACGTATTTTCCCGGCGGGACGGTCGCATTGTCGCGATGCAGTTCTTCTTTTAAAACAAGCTCATCCGTCTTGATCGTAATGTTACCCCCATCGGGCATGGCATCCCGAGCATTCACGACCAGGTTCATCATCACCTGTTCCAACTGACGTTTGTCCGCCCGAATGCGCGGCAACATCGGTTGCTGATCGAAGGTGAGCGTGACCTTTTCTCCAACAAGGCGGTTCATCAGATGCGTAAGGTCGGACATGGTATAGCGCAGGTCAATCAATTCGGTCTGCAAGGTCTGTTTGCGCGAAAAGGCCAGAAGTTGCCCGACCAAAGCGGCGGCGCGGTTCGCGTTCTGATGGATCTGGATGAGATCTCCATAGTCTGGATCGCCCTGATCATGGCGCAGCAACAACAGGTCGCAATGCCCTGAAATCGCAGTCAAAAGATTGTTGAAGTCATGCGCGACGCCCCCGGCCAATTGGCCGATAGCCTGCATCTTCTGCCCCTGCACAAACTGCGCCTCAAGGGTCTTCAGTTCTGTCGCGTCATTCAACACCGCGAAATAGCCTGTCCCCCCATCGCGTTTGATCCGGGTCAGAGTGATGTGTACGATGATTTCACGATCTTTGCGGGACAGCCGGGCGAATTCTGAACTGCTGGCACGCGGGTCATTGGCCGCCGAGGCCAGCCATTCGGTCACCGAACGCCCCATGCCTTGCATCACCGCATTGAGGCGCAGCCCCTCTGTCTGATCGACGCCCAGCAGCGTCCGCGCGGTATGATTGGCCTCAAGAATTTCGCCATCCAGATCCACCCGCAACAGCGCCAGCGGCATATCCTCAATCCCGCCGCCTTGCGACGCGGGCGATGCGCTTGGCACCAAGGCCACCTGCTGCATCCCCGCAGGCGCAGGGAGCCAGATCACGTTGATCCCCTCGATTTGCGCCACGCCCTGTTGCGCCAACAACTGATCAATCAGCGCACCACCGGTTTCGCCAAATTCCGGCAAGGCCCGTGCCGCGGCATTGGCCCCAAGCAGACGCCCCTTTCGGTCAAACAAAATCGTCGGCACCGCGCCTTCGGACACCCGCGCAGGCTCGGGTAAATAATCGGTCTCCAGACGCCAATACCGCCCGCCCCAACCGATACGATACAGCGTCAGGCGGGACCGGCCCATTGGGGTGATCCGTTCGAAACTGGTTGCGCCATCGCCGGTTTCGTCCTGCTGTAGCACGTCCAGAACATGGGCGGCATCCGCATAGACCATCCCCAAAGCATCGACGAGCGACTGGGCATCGCCGCCAAACCGGTGGGCCGCTGTATTGCCCGCCTTGATCCGCAGGCGGGAATCGGTGATCCAATGCGCCGCGTCGGAGTTATGGGCCAGCATAAGCGCCTGTCTACCCGCCCTTAAGTGTAAAAAATCCCAAACAATTGGGAAAAACGCCAAGGCGAAGAAACATGCCGCCAAAGCAATGCCAGCCAAACCTATTGTGCCTGCACCGTCCATCGCCAGCACAAGATAGCTGCCGATCAGGATCAGAAGCACCGATACAGCCACCGTCTGCCGCCATCGAAAAATGCTGCCGCCAATGTCTTTCTGCATGGTCATCTCCAGTCGAGGCACCTGAGATTCTCCATTTAAAAGAAACCCTTCCAAACGCACAACCCTAAGGATACACCAACCTCGATCGTCTGCTTACTGTAAATTCAAGAACAGTTTAGATTTCCTTAACGATCCTTCACAATTCCGAAATTGTGATTGGGCTACCGCTCGGGCTACCCACCAATCGCTGGATGCACGAACAGGAGAGCGCAGATATGACCGCGACATCGCAACTGACCGCAGAAGACTTGCGCCAGATGGGGCATGCCATCCGCTTTTTGGCGATGGATGCGATTGTACGCGCCGCCGATGGCCATCCGGGCACGCCTTTGGGCGGGGCCGATATCGTGACGGGCCTTGTCAGCCAGCAGATGAAATTTGACCCCAAGGTGCCAAACTGGCCCGACCGCGACCGTTTTGTGCATTCAGCGGGCCATGGCTCGATGCTGCTGTATGCGATGCTGCACCTTGCGGGCTATGACAAGATCGACCTTGAGCAGGTCAAAAGCTTCCGCGTATTGGGCTCGCACACTGCGGGGCACCCCGAATTTGACATCGAGGCCGGGATCGAAACCACCACCGGCCCACTGGGTCAGGGCATCACCAACGCCGTGGGCATGGCCATTGCCGAGCAGATCCTGAATGCCGAATTCGGTGACGATATCGTCGATCACCACACCTATGCCTATACCGGCGACGGCTGCTTGATGGAGGGTATCGCGGCCGAGGCCATCGCCATCGCGGGGCATCTGAAGTTGGGCAAGCTGGTCTATCTGTGGGACGACAACCGCATGACCGATGACGGCCCCACCGATCAGGCCGTGACCGAAGATCAATGCGTGCGTTTTGAAAACAACGGCTGGCATGTGCAATCCGTGGATGGGCATGACGCGCTGGCCGTGGCTGCCGCGATTGAGGCCGCCAAGGCCGATCCGCGCCCCTCTATGATTGCCTGCCGAACCTTCATCGGCTTTGGCATTCCGCGCATCCAGAATGATCGCGCGGCCCATGGCGGCAAGATCTTTGTCGAGGATACCGACGCCGCCCGCGCCAATCTGAACTGGCCGCATCCGGCATTTGAGATCCCGCAAGCGATCTATGACAATTGGCACCTTGCGGGCCAGCGCGGCGCAGCCGAGCGTCAGGCCTGGGAAGCGCGCCTTGCCGCCCTGCCCGAGGCCAAGCGCGCCGAGTTCAACCGCCGCATCGCGGGCGATCTGCCTGAAGGCTGGGAGGTCGCGATCCATTCGGTCAAGCAACGTATGGCCGATGGCGAAGCCCGCGCCGGTATCCGTGCTTCGGGCGAAGTGCTGGCCGGTATGGCCGACGCCATCCCCGAATTGATCTCGGGCGCGCCGGATCTTGAGGCCGCCACTCAGCACAAACGCCAATTGGCACCGTTTACCGCCGACGACCGCTCGGGCCGCTATATACATTACGGCGTGCGCGAATTTGCAATGGGCGCCATAATGAATGGCATGACGACCCATGGCGGCGTTGTCTCGGTCGGGACGACTTTCCTCGTGTTCTCGGATTATATGCGCCACACCCTGCGCATGGCCGCGCTGATGGGCATTCCAGGCGTGTTCGTCTTCAGCCATGACTCGATCGGCATCGGCAAGAACGGCCCGACCCACCAGCCGGTGGAGTATCTGGCCAGCCTGCGCGCCTATCCCAACATGGTCACGCTGCGCCCTGCCGACGGTACGGAAATGGCCGAAGCATGGGAGATTGCCCTAAGCCGCAAGAACGGCCCGACGAACATCATCTGCTCGCGCCAGCCGCTGCCGCCGGTGCGCACTGGCTATGAGGTGGAAAACCGTGCCGCCCTTGGGGCCTACGTGCTGTCTGACGCGTCAGGCCCGCGCAAGGCCACGCTTTTGGCCACCGGATCGGAAGTCGCCATCGCGCTGGACGCGCAAAAGGCGCTTGAGGACGAGGGCATCGCAACCGCTGTGGTTTCCATGCCCAGCTGGGAGCTATTTGAGCAGCAGGACAAAGCCTATCGCGACAGTGTTGTGGGCCGTGGCACCGTGCGCGTCGGGATCGAAGCCGCCGTGCGCTTTGGCTGGGATCGCTACATCGGCGAAGACGGCGCGTTCATCGGCATGACCGGTTTTGGCGCGTCGGGTGCGGAAACCGATCTGTTCAAGCATTTCGGCATCACGGCAGACGCCGTTGTCGCCGCCGTGAAAGAGCGCCTTTAAGCCTTACGCAGGACCGCCACGAACAGCCCGTCGCCGTCAGGCCCGGGCAAGTGGCGGTCTTGCCGTTCCAGCGTGAAATCAGGATGATCGGCCAAGAACGCCGTGACTTGATCGGCGTTTTCTTCATCCAACACCGAACATGTGGCATAGGCCAGCACGCCGCCCGCAGCGACCATCGGCGCACAGGTGTCCAGGATCTGCCGTTGAATGCGGTTTAGATCGGCCAGTCGTTCAGGCGTCAGCGCCCATTTCGCCTCAGGCGCACGGCGCCACGTGCCTGCACCACTGCACGGCGCATCGCATAGGATCAGGTCATAGGGGCCTTTCGGCGCTTTGACCGGGATCAGCTGCGCCCCAGCCCGTTGCGCCCGGTCGGGGATGTCGGCCATGCGGCGCTGATCCACGTCATGCACATCGACCGGCCCGCGCAGATCGGCGGCCATCGCCAACGCCTTGCCACCGCCGCCCGCGCAATAGTCCAGAACCCGCAGGCCATGCGCCAAGGGTAAGGCCGAAATCACCGCCTGACTGGCTGCGTCTTGCACCTCAACCAGACCATCCCGATAAGCGGCAGACCCGGACACACGCCGTGCGTTTTCCAGAACTTCCAGCGCGTTCGGCGCGGTTTCGCAAGCGCGGGTCTCAATCCCTTCCGCCGCCAAAGCCGCCTGCGCCTTGCCCATATCCGACAAAAGCGCGTTCACCCGCAGGAACACCGGCGCACGGTCCCGTTGAACGGCGCAGACCTGTTCGACCTCATCGCCCAGCGATGCCGCAAACCGGTCCGCCAGCCAGTCCGGCAGGTCCATCATATCCCGCCCGGAAGGATCGCCCCACGCTGCACGCTCACTTTCCGAAACCGGAGCCGGCGCAAAGCCTTGCCCGGTGAAGATGGCATCGGGGTCTTGCCCATCAAGCCGAACCCAACCTTGAAGCAAAGCCCGGCCAGACTCGCCCCCGCCTGATGCGGCAGCACTGCGGCGCTTGCGCAGGGCGTCAAACACGATGTCCCGAATGGCGGCACGGTCCTTGGAACCAGCAAATCGATGGCCGCGCGCCCATTGCGACAGCGCTGGCTCAGCGGCTTTGCCACGGCCCATGTCGTCAAGAATTTCAATAGCGGCGGCAATGCGGGCGTCGGGGGTCATGGGCCATCCTGCGGTGGGTTTCGCCCGTCTTACCGCGAACCAACAGCCGTGAACACCGCCACATTTGCAGGCACTGTCGCAAACAGCCCCCTCAAGACACACAAACGACTATTGTCCACATTGAAAAAATAGACAATTGTAAACATCCGCTCAATTTTACCAAAATCGGACTCTGCCAATGGCCCAAAAGACCTTCCGCGAAGCCCTTCTTGCCCGTTTGGCGGACGATAAAATCAAGCTGCCAGAGGTTGCACGGGGCAGCGGGGTATCCTTGCCCCAGCTTCGAAAACTGGTCGCCCGCGACGCGGCCACGACCAACGTGGAAGACGCCGCACGGATCGCCGCCTTTTTCGGGGTTACTTTGGACCAGTTCCTTGGCAACCCGGAACTGTCAGGCCCAATTGAGATAATGCGTCTCTACACGAGCTTACCACCGCATTTGCGTGTGCGCATGCAGGCCTACGCAGAAGGGCTTCTTGAAGCCCAGGAGGCGACTCAAGAACAGCCCGCAACCACATATGAGTGATCTCTTCCTCAAGAAGGTCGATATCGCGATTTGACAGCTTGTCTTTATAAAACAACGACATAGTTACAGGCCCCCGAGCACTTACCAACAACTAATCACGCAAGGGTTGTATCGCTCAACGGTAAAAGCTAGCGTGTCGCCAGATAGAGACATATTTTTCACCTCCAATGGATGCCCCATGAAGGACCTGCTTTTAGAAGCCTGCGCAATCCGCAATACGAGCTTGCGTCAAGTCTGTTTAAAAACCGGGCTCAACTACAAGACCATAAACGGGAAAATCAATAAGGGCGTCGAATTCACCGCCCGAGAGCTTTTCACCATCTCACAGGCCTTACGCTTTCCGATGGAACATTTCCTATCGGATTCTCTGGCCTGTTCCGCAGTTCAGGATTCATCCCCAGATTTGATCATGGAAACGGCTGAACAAATCGTCGAATCCGCCCTTTTCAGAGCGCGTGAAAAGGCTCGACAAAACGGCCAGCACTTAGACACGGATACGTTGTTGAATTGGCTTCAGGTCAATGGCGGCCGCTTGGATAACTTTGAGCCGATCAAGGACCACGTCGATCTATATCGCCCCATCCGCCCCGAAGACCGCACGCTTCAACCCGAACGCCTTGGCCGGTTCAGTTTGGCCAGCGTGACCTTCGACATCCACAGCGTCGATGACTTTGTCGACAAGGTCGGGCGCTTTGATCACAAAATCATTTCAAGCACGATGAAGGCCCATGTTGAGGCCCGGTCCGTGCCTTACCGGGTTGAGGACATCACGATTGATGTCTCGATCGCGGGGCGAAACATCCACAAGCGCTATCGCCGGGTGCTTGCCCCTGTGATTGATGAAAATGGCAAAGAGCTGACCTTGCTGTTTGCCAGAACCCTTGCCTAATCCAGCCGTCCGGAAAACTCGTTTTCAAAATCAACGCGCCGCAACACAACCATGCGGTGTGAATTTGCCCACCCCGGAGGCGGATCGTTGCGCCAGCGGATGGCGTTTTTCACCTGTACCGTAAACCCATATTCAACGGCCAATAGCCGATGGCGTTCGGAAACAAAAGCATACATCGCATCGAAATTCCGCCATTTGCTGGCGGCAATCGACATCAGAATTTTCATGAATGTCTTGACCGCCGCCATATCCCCCTGATGGCCCTTCTTGATTTGCAATTCGCCAATATAGACCAACCGCCCCTTCAACAGGTCAACCACTGGGCGGGCCACATTCTCTACCGGGGATTGTCCGTGTATCGCGCCATAGTAGGACACGGCAATCCGCGACAGAAAGGCTGGATATGTCTCTGAACCCAGATCCTCCAGCCGTGCTGCGGCCCCGCCGATCACTTCGCCGTCCTTTTCCAGAAACAACCAAAATGCTGTCCCTTGGGTGAAATCATGCCGTGTGACATCCATCATCGGCATCTGCCGTTCACGCCCCGTCGTCTCAACCAGCGCCGGAACTTCGCTGAAATCAGCCGGCATTCGCAGCGAATACCCCCCCTGAGAGAGCCGTTCGAGGAGTTGGCTGGTTACCATAAGTTGTGAAAGTTCGAGTTGATCTGCATCCATTGGAATCCCCCTGTATCTTCGGTTGATTCCTAGCGATGCGCGCACAACCATAAAAGCCATGTTTGCCAATGACTTGCATTTGAAGACATTTGTCCCAAAATGAAAAAAACAGGTACTTTTGTCCGCACTCGGAACAGACCGAAACGGCAATCTGGTTCTGCCAGCTGCAAACGCGGAATCAAAGATATGGAAAATGGCGCGCTCAGACGGAGGGGTTTCGAACTCCAAAGAGCATCCAAATCTAGCAAAATCATTTGCTTCGACAAAGGCATTTTCCGCCTCGGACTACGGTGATGTGGATAACCTCGATGCGGTGTTTGAGGCACTGTCGGCTTGGGAAGAACAGCTTCGGGATGTGGATTTTGATATTTCGGAGCCGAAGCCATGAAGAAGCTACCGGACAATATCACGGATACGTTCTTGCGGGTGGCAAAGGGGCTTTCAACCCAAACAACGCCCCCTGCCCCTGTGCAAGTTCCACAACCCGCATCCGAGACCGCAACCGCCAAACGACAAGCAACGCATACAATTTCACTGCGTGTGACTGATGAGGAAAAAGCGCAGCTTGCCCACGATTCCGCTGGCATGTCGCGCAGCGCGTATATGCGGGAACGCTTGTTTGGGGCGGATGCCAAACCGCGCAAGACACGGGGCAAGTTTCCGGTGAAAGATTATGAGGCGTTAGGGCGAGTTCTGGGGTTGCTCGGGCGCAGCAACCTTGCCGATGATCTCGGTCAATTGGATTGGGCGATAGAGAATGGTGTTGTCCAAATCGACGCGCCCACCGCGCTCGCCATCAAAATGGCTTGCGTCAATATCGCCGCGATGCGGGCGGATTTGATCATCGCGCTCGGCCTCAAAACGGAGCGCGTGCCATGATCCTCGTTGGCAATCAACGCGGCGGGGCGCGGGACTTGGCGCGGCATCTTTTGAAGGATGAGAATGAGCGCGTTACCGTGCATGACATACGCGGCTTTGCGGCAAATGATCTGTTGGGCGCGTTTCAAGAAAGCCATGCCATCAGTCGCGGCACAAAGTGCAAACAGCATTTGTTTTCCTTGTCGTTGAACCCGCCCAAAGATGCGGACGCCTCGCCCGAAGATTTTGAGGATGCGGTTGCCCGCGTCGAAAAATCCCTTGGCCTGACCAACCAGCCCCGCGCCATTGTTTTCCATGAGAAGAAAGGCGCGGATGGGCAAACGCGCCGCCATGCGCACGCCGTATGGTGTCGGATCGACATCGAGAACATGAAGGCGGTGCAGCTTTCGTTTTCGCATTCCAAACTGCAAGACGTGGCGAGAGAGCTATACCGTGATCACGGCTGGCAGATGCCGCGAGGGTTTGTGCGGCATGAAGAACGTGATCCGCGTAATTTCTCCCTTTCGGAATGGCAGCAATGCAAACGCGCCGAACGTGACCCCGCCAAAACCAAAGAGATATTCCAAGATGCTTGGGCGGTAAGCGATAGCCGCGCTGCCTTGGCGCAAGCCCTGCGGGCGCATGGCTTTGTGCTGGCGCGCGGAGATCGGCGCGGCGCTATCGCAGTCGATTATAAGGGTGAGACCTACGCAGTCTCCCGCTATGTCGGCATCAAAGCGAAGCAGGTGCGCGACCGTCTGGGCGATTTATCCACCCTGCCCGATGTCGCCACCGCGCAAAACGAGGCGGCGCAGGATGTGCAAACCCGCCTTGATGAACTGCGCCGTGAGGAAGAACGCCACAAAGCCGAAGAAGCAGCTCGTCAAAAAGAAGAACAATCCTGCCTCCGCGCCCGTCAGGTTCGGGAGGCAGCGCAATTGCACCAAGCCCAACAAAAGCGGGAGCGTGAGGCACAAATCGCCCGAAACGCCAAAATCCGCACAGGCTGGCGCGGCCTCATAGACCGGATCACTGGACAGCGACGCAAAACGCTCGAAGATAACGCCCGCGCTCAGGAACAAGCCCTCCAACGCGATGAACAAGAACGCCGAGCCGCAGCCGCTCGCCAAGTGCAACAATTGGCGCAAACTCAATCCCGCGCCCAAGCCACACAACAAAAACGCGCAAACACCATCAAAGAACTACGCGACGACTTCAACGCCCTAGAAGCCTCCAAAAAAGCCGAACGCCAACGCGCCAAAGAAGCCTTCATACGAGACCGCAAAAACCGCACCACCCGCCCCAAACGCCGCAACAGAGCGCGTGATGGGCCGAACTTGGAGCGGTGATCGCGCGTAAAAGTTTGACAAATTGCCAAATTATATTGCATATATGGAATATGATCAAATTATTGGAGTACTTTAAAAATACAAGTAAGCGGTTGAAGCTGTTCACAGAGTTTCAAAACTCAAATCCTTGGCAAACGAATAATATCGCAAAAATAGACCCCAATAAGCTAAACAGACGCCAACGTTTAGAACTGTTTGAAGAGTTTCAATTCTCAATTCACAGGTCGCCGACCGGGGTAGTTGACATAGAATCCATACAATTAGTACGCAAGTTCTCAACCGCTCCAACTGACTCAGACGCACAGCGAGAGGGTGAAAGAAGAATTATTGCACACCTCAATAGCGGCAATAGAGACATGGCAACACTCGCGGCAGGAAGCTTGCTCAACTTCGAATACCCCTAGGGCTTTTCTTCTACGCTTTCCCTTCCGAGCTGGTGGAAAACAAATCGTCTACTTTTATTTCAACACCTGTTGAACCTTCGATTTTTTCCCGCAGCCATTTGTAGTCAACATCACTGGCAATCACGCTAGTGAGGTACTTTTTCACCCATTCGTCACCATATTTTAGCTCGAAACGCTTTGCTTTACCGTCGGGTATCCTAATTCCCTCTTGGCGAAATGTCTCTCCGCTTCCTTCCGTGGAAATCGATGCTTCAAGATATCTGGGAGCCGCTCGAAAGAAATCGGTTGGAACAAACTTACCATTTGAGAATCCACGCTTGCCTTGGTAATTCTCGCCGTTAAAGTCAAAGAAATTCAAATACCTAACAATCGGACCTGATGTGCGGAGATGCGCTACTTCAGAGATTGTTCTGAACGTCCCAAGGCTTTCAGTCAATCTTGTCGTCACGACCACGGTTTCTTGATTGTCGATGGAGTACTTTATCAGCGCGACACCCGGATAAAAAAGTGAGTTATCGCTACCAATATGCTCACCCGGACGCGTATGAAGAAGCCAATGCCCTTCAACATGTTTTGCCCCCATTACAAACTTCCTAACACGATATTTTCTCAAAAGGTACATGGAAACGAAGCGAACTAGCGCCCCCCCTAATATCGCAATTGTAATGCTGAACACTTCAAGGACGACGCCACTTGTTAGTTGCGTGTCCGGAAAAAAAGGAAAACTCAGTGTTTTGCCTGATAAACTCTTGCCAAATGCGTAGATTAAAAGCGAAGCGGCAGAAATTAAACCAACGAGCAAATTAGACAACCTCTGTGTCATGTGAATCCTCAAAATTGCTTTTTTCAAATTCCGTAGAGAGCATAACCTGCCATCCAACGCTATTTCAACTGGATCATCCAAGTGCCAGCAGGGGGTATGCAACAGGGGGCGGCACGCCTCCTTTGCCGAGGACGGCGGAGCCGCCCGCAGTACAAGATGCGGCGTAACACGCCGCACATCTTGCGTGTTCTCTTATCTATGAAGGACATACGCCACAGGCTCTGTAACACATTCGGCGAAGTGTATTACACGTAGTCGCGTAACGCACTCCGATCTCACCCAAGACTGCCATGACAGTCATCGTGCGATTGCTCACCTGCTACCCAGTCAACTTGTCAGTTGTTTCAATATCCAGTCAATTTCAGAGCGCGAACTTGCAATCCGGCTTTCATAGCTCTCTACAACAACACCTTCTGCCAACGACGCGACCTCAGGATTTCGCTTCTTGCCAATGATGATGACGTCAATTCTGGCATCAGAAGGAAGTAATGGTCGCAGACCATCACGGTAGTCTTCTGCCTGAGAGATTTCCTTTCTACCGATCACCTTGTCGGGTCGTTTGAATTCAATCAAAAGATACTGGCCTGAGATGCTACCACCGAGGAAAAGATCTGGCCGCTTATCTGCCCGCTTGCCTTTGTATTTTGAACCTAAATAGTCAGACACGATCCTTCGGAAGGTTTGGTTTGTCGCAATCAGCGTTTTGTCCATCCCGAAGACCCAAAGGTTCCTTTCAAGTGCGGTGTGCATCGCTGCTTCCGTAGTCTTTTGATCGCGCGCAAGACTGTGAAGATGGGTGAGAAACATGTCGCGGTTACGGGCTTGTGATCCAATATTTGCGAGTTCCAGCAAACCGAAGCTGTCAAGCGCATCTGCAAAGTCTTGAACCTCACCGTTTGACGCTTTGTTGATTTGATCGAGAACCGCCCAATATCCGTCCAACTCCATAGCATCCAGCGCAACGTCGATAATCACGGCAATCTTATCGTCGGACTCCCCATAGAAGCGGCCAAGTATCTTCTCGATAGCTTGCTGGGCCGATGCTCTCCTGTTTTCAGGAAGTTTCTCAAGCCGCTGCTTGATTTTTCGTTGGAGCCGTGCCTTCTGCGCGGAAATTTGCTTTGAGTGCGTTTGCGAAAGTGCCACTTTAACCTTTTCGCGGACGAATGAAGCAACCTGCTCCAACACTTTGCTACTTTGGTTCAAGTCGCCCCAATCGGCAGTGACTAAACCCGCAACTTCTTCTATCTCGACTTCGCCCGCGACCTGTTTCAGCAATTTAGGCGGTATCTCCGGGTCATCATCCAAACCGAAATACGATGGTCGACCCACGATCTTGCCATCGACGCGAAGGCTTATCCCTGGATCCTTCATTTTTGACTTTTCATCTGTGATGGTGAAACGCAGCTTCGCGCCTTCGGGACCTGCAATCCCTGTTGCGTCTTCGTAGTGGCCAGGCAAATCGCGAAACCCGACGCTATCACCATCTACAAAAATTTGAAATTCAGGATTTCGGCCATACTCACGAAAAAGCAGGCGTTTCAATTCGTGTGGCCTCGGGAAGTTAAGGCTTTGATCCAAGTCGGTTAGCGTAATTTGCGTTCCTGTTTTCTCAGAAGCCTCAGCAATGACTTCAAAATTTAATGGCACACGTTCAAGGTCACCTTTGTGCTCCGTAAGGATTTTTTTGTCTAACTCCAAACGACATGTTGAAGTCTCATGCCATGACGTCAGGAGCATTTTTGATGCCACCGTCAGACCTGCAAATTTACCGATACCCTTGCGCCCTTTTAGCCTTCGCTTGAATTTCGAAGAAACCTGCTTCCCGCCAGCGCGTTTGTCGCGCGCAATCTTAAGGTACTCAGACCGAATTTGTGCCTCATTCATGCCCATACCGTTGTCGCGCACGATGATCGCATCTTGGGTCATAGGCTTTGGAAGGCTTACATCTACTCTAATTGCATCTGCATCCCAAGCATTGTCGATCAACTCTTTCAATGCCTGTTCACTTGAGCGGTATGTTTCGCCCAAAAGGCGGGCAAGTTGCGGGTCAACTTGGAAGTATGCGGAATCGGACATATTACAAATCTACTACAAGTTGCTATCATGGTGAACACTGAAACTAAACATGGTGTAAAATGGCATGCCGTGAGATATCATGAATTGCTGTGCAGAGGCGCAAAGCGACGGGACGCTCTCACGAGCGTACTTCTCATAACTTAGAATGCTCTGCGCCTTCGCAACAGTCTACTTTTGCGTCTGTTTCCCCGAACAATTCCATTGATCGTGCGCCCAAGCTTCAACCGTGCGCAAGAACTCAGCTCGAATGATCGGATCACGAACTGCCGAATAGGCGCATTTGAGACGGAATAATTCGGCTTCGGTAATACCGTAGATAGTTTTACTCATAGCAATTTTCCTTTTTTTTTCGGGTGACTGGGTAATTTAATCCATGCTGATGAAAAGCGCGCTCCAGCGTGGAGCGGGCGACACCGAATGCGGTTGCAACGGCTTGTGTGGGTTCGCCGGATTCCACCGCAAGATAGGCTGCTAAAACTTGTGCTTCATCCAGCATGCGAGGCCTGCCCAGCTTTGCGCCACGCTTCCTTGCAGCGGCCAACCCTTCGCGGGTCCGGCGCGAAATAATGCGGCGCTCAAACTGAGCGAAGGCAGCGAGCAGCGTATAAAACAACTCTCCTTCCGGCGTGGTGGTATCGACTTGTAACGACAGGATGCGGAAGGCGACGTTGCGGTTTCTTAGATCAGCGGCTGTGAGCATCGCGTCGACCGATGATCGGAACGCCCGATCTAAATCCAGAACAATGAATGTGTCGCCGGGGCGCAGGGAGCGCATGACCTTTTCAAAGACTGGACGTGCGTCGGCAACGGCGGAGACATGCTCTATGTGTAGGGCATCGCATTCGAGGCGCAGGGCTTCGGTTTGACGATCTGTGGCCTGCGCGCGAGTGGAGACACGGATATAACCATGGCGACGGGCTTTGGTGCTAGCGCTTGTGCGAAAATGATCCTTTCCGCGCACTCTTGTTTTCGGCTCAACCTGCGGAGAGCGAGGCTTGCAAAGCCCCGCATTCCTTGGGTTTGTATTTATCTCTGTTTCCATATGCCGTAAAGACGGCGAATGACAAAAAACCATGGATTATGAACAGCATAGCAACGTGGTGTGGGGCAATAGGCGCGATAGCGTTGAACATGATTTACCCACAGGAATCTGTGGCGGAAGGACTCACCGCCAAAGATTTTTTGGTCTGGGACGAACCTTCCCAAAACAGCTTTCTATTTTCATCGGTAGGGATGGCTGCCGCAATAGCCTCGCAAACCAAGCCTGAGTTAGCACAGTGTTTAAATGATTGGTATTTCGGAGACAAAACAAACACTCGCAACGGCGAGATACTCGACTTTATGGGGCAATATGGCGGATATCATCCCACCACCGTCATTTTGGCAGTTGTCGAAAATGCATGCGGTGAGTTTGGTTAAAGCTAACCGCCGATCTTGAGTCGGCCAGTCGGTGCGGTGGATGTGAAATCGTGGTCTGTTGCAACCTGAACGTCCTTGTTAGAGACGTAGGCGCTGACTTCGGCGGTTAAAGCTGCCTCTATATTTCGTAAATTTTGCTGGATGTCTTCCGCTTCAACTTCAATTTCCTGCACTCGACTAATAGCGGCGGGCGGGTCTTCGCGGTTTAGCTCGTTTTGCAAATCGCCAAGATCGGCCTCCGCGCGTTTCACATCAAGGATTGCAGCCTCGGTTTTTGTCTGCTTCTCGCGCAAAGCTACATAGTGCTCATAGCTCGGCTCGTTGCCCATCCATTGAATATGCGCGGCGATTTCATTGTCAACGCGCTCACCGTTTTCGTCATAAACCTCCCCGTTCGCATCACGAAAAACCTTGCGACCATCGGGCAAAGTTGGCGCGTCGTCCAATGCCTCTTTGATATCCAGCGCGATATCCGCCTTTTGCCGCATGAGGCGCTCCAAAATATCATCGGCAAGCTCGAATGTCTCTGTGATGGCCTGCGTGGCAGCGCGATGCGCGGTGGAATACCCAACATCATTTTCCAAAAGCCATTGCAACGTGCGCGCATGGCGCGCCGCCGCCGAACCTTTCTTCTCCCCTGTCATCGGGTCAATTTCCTGACGCACGCCATGCCTCTGTATGCGTCCGACATCCGCACCGGACACAGCGTTGTTGTAGTCGTCCTGATCCTGTGTAGCTTCCGCCGTCGCCATGCGAGCGGAATGGAGCTTATAATCATCACGCGGCGGCTCTATCACATCAACCATCGAAACCGCCTTTTCGGCGGTGTCCTACCGGACACCGCGTGTGCCTTGCATTGCAAGGCACACGGTAGAGCCCCAATGATACCCGACCACCCGAATGCATAACTTTATCGCTTAAATTCAATACCATACCCCAAAATTATACACCATTTTCAACCTATGGTGCAAATAGTGTTCAATCTCAATCAATTGATCTTTCAGTTTAGTTCTGGTTAAAACCGCGTAGAACAAACTCCAAAAAAATGGTTTTTGTATTCCGACAATAGTGATAATTTCTGCACAGCACGTAAGATCAAAAAATGTCTAATTTCTTCGGCTACTTTTTACAGGTACTTGGCCTGCAACAGGGCGCAGCACATCATGTTGGCTCGCTCCGTCTATCAGCGTCAAAGCTCAACACAGAATTCGAGACGCAACTTCACAAAACGGCACAATTCCTTCAAACTGAGAAAATCCATCTCCGTCACAGACTCGCAGCAATACCTGAAGATACCGCCGAACCACTTGAGCAGATTGACGGCTTGGTCGGTCAATTGCTTGATGAAATCAGCCTCGGCCTGCAAACAGCCCAAAACAGCCGTGAAACCATCGAAAAAGCATCTATGTTTTCCTCTGCGCGCCAGTGGGAAGAAGTGATCGCGCTCCTTGAGCGTCACAAAGGTGCAGCGGAACTCCAAGACCAAAGAGCGAAAAATGCAATCGGTCAGTTTCATCGGATCATAGATGGCACTGTTTCTCAGATCGAACTTGACGAAGTTTCACCTTTGGTGTGACACCCACTGCTTACGCCCCCTTGGCCGATCATCACAACCAATCATGGCTCATGACCTGCCACGGGATTTTTCCTCCACCGTTGATTAGAGTCCGATCCAACTTGAGGACGGACAATGAAGCGAACGAGATTCACGGACGAACAGATCATCGGCATCCTGACCGAGCACGAAGCAGGCG
>NZ_OMOJ01000010.1 GCF_900302505.1 Pseudoprimorskyibacter insulae
TCTCGAACTATTGGGAAGCGGTGCGCGGCCAATATGCTGCGTTCGAGTCGAGCCTTCAGGCCCCCGCGTCCGAGGTGTACCTGCACGAAATGCCCGGCGGCCAGTTCACCAACCTCAAGGCGCAGGCCCGTTCGATGGGCCTTGAAGAACGCTGGCACGAGGTCGCGCAGGCCTATGCTGACGTGAACATGATGTTCGGCGATATCGTCAAGGTGACGCCCTCGTCGAAGGTTGTGGGCGATATGGCCCTGATGATGGTCAGCCAGAACCTGACCCGGTCCGAGGTCGAAGACCCCAAGGTCGATGTCAGCTTCCCGGATTCGGTGATCGACATGATGAAGGGCAACCTAGGCCAACCGCCGGGCGGCTGGCCCAAGGCCATTCAGTCCAAGATCATGAAGGGTGACAAGGCCTTCACCGTGCGCCCCGGATCCTTGGCGGCCCCGGTCGATATCGAAGACACCCGCGCCGAGCTTTCGGAAAAGCTGGATGGTCTGGCCGTCGATGACGAGGATCTGAACGGCTATCTGATGTATCCCAAGGTCTTCCTTGATTACATAGGCCGCCACCGCGACTACGGCCCCGTCCGCACCCTGCCGACGCCAGTCTTCTTCTATGGCATGGAGCCCGGCGACGAGATCAGCGCCGAAATCGACCCCGGCAAAAAGCTGGAGATCCGCCTGCAAGCCGTGGGTGAGACTGACGAAGCGGGCGATGTGAAGGTGTTCTTTGAACTGAACGGCCAGCCGCGCACCGTGCGAGTGCCGAACCGCATGGTCAAATCCGCCACCGCCGCGCGCCCCAAGGCGCAGACCGGTAATGCCGACCACATCGGCGCGCCGATGCCGGGCGTCGTCGCCTCGGTTGCGGTGCAGGTCGGCCAGCAGGTGCACAAAGGCGATCTGCTGCTGACCATCGAAGCGATGAAGATGGAGACCGGCCTGTCCGCCGACCGCGACGCGACCGTCAAATCGATCCACGTCACGCACGGCGCACAGATCGAAGCCAAAGATCTGTTGATTGAATTGGAGGGACCGTGAAATAGCCTAAAAGACATAATCAACCTTGTGCAAATTTGGTAACCCCCAAATTTCGCGGTAGAATTCAACCTCTACAACCCTTCCACGCAAATACAGATTTTTAACCCATGACTGACAAAACCCTTGATGTAGTGACGATTGGCCGGGCTGGCGTTGATTTGTATGGGGCGCAAATTGGCGGTCGGCTGGAGGATATGGGGTCTTTCGAGAAGTACATCGGGGGGTCTCCGACGAACATCGCCTGTCATGGTCACGTTATTCTTGAGACTCTTTCGAAGTGGCCCTTCATTTTCGATATTTGGTAAGGCTATTCATGAGATATCCACATTGGATTGGGATGCGCTTTCGAAGAACTTCACCGCGCAATTGAGCAAATCGGACCGCTCCGCGTTTTCTCCAAGCTGATCAATCGCTCTCCGTGCCGCCTGAAGATATTCCTGTCGTGGTGAATGGGTCATACCTGTGCTGTTCGTCCGTGATTGGTTCTTGGGGGCCCCAACCTCTCGAGACCTCTGACTTGGTAAGCTTTCAGCAAGTCGCGCAAGACGATCCACCAGTTTCCCCTTGTGCGGGAAGGCAATCCGAAGCTTGGTCTCGCCAACCCGGTCGCTCTTCATCGTCAACGCGGTTGCGAGCAAAGGGCGGGTCATTCCGAGATTGATGACGGCGAGGGCTTTGAAGCGATCTATTTGGTTCAGGGAAAAGAGCGCACCGTGACGGAGTTCCGGCGCGAGCACAGCAGCGACTTGCAACGTCAGGTCCATCCGTCGACCCGAGTGGACATTCCCATGTCGGTAGACAGTCCTTAGACGCACTGCCCCTTCTTGTGCACGGTGGCGAAGCCGGCTGGGCAGTTGCGCAAGCCCCTCGCGATTACCATGCAAAGGCACCAACTCAGACCCGCAGACTTTGCATCGCAACGACCATGCGAAGCGCCAATGGCGCAGCGATATCCCAGGCTGTTTGCCTGTGCATGTCGGGCAGTTCTGAAAATCCGACCACGAAATGCACTCGATCGGGAAATTAGCCCGTCTCTGGATCAACATGCTGTCGAGCTCCTCGAGCGGGAGACGTATCGTTGCACAGAACCCGCCGATGTCTACGCCAGCCAAATCTGATTGCGTTTCCGGCGGACGTTCTTGTGCAAGGCCCAGATATCGGCGGAGCTCTGGGACCGAACAATAGTTGGCCTCTGCCAGGCGAGCGATCCAGCTGGACAGCAGTTCGTCCCGAAAAGGTGCCGGACGCCTTGGCAGAGGATTGCGGGTCACTAAAATGCCGGTTGTGGTTGGTTCCGAACGGTCCAGCTGTGCTTGGCCCAGATTGGCTGCCAGGATTGGACGGCTTCGTCAGTGATCCTCTCTTCGCCGGTTTCAATGGCATCGATGGCTAGTGCCTAGATCATCGTGAACACGCGCGATGTGACGCCGCCGGTAATACCGAGAATGGTACGTAGAGACTGAACACACAGACCAGATCCGCGCTCCAATTGCATGGCGGCGATCAGTGTCTGGACCAGACGGGAAAACTCAACATCGTCATCCCAGAGTGGCAGAAAATGTTCGTCCAGCCGGCGCGCAAGTTGCTCGTCACCGCGAACCGCCTCAGCAGCTTCATTGACACCAAAGACGACAAGCGATGCGCACAGATCATTGGAAAGGAAGCGCAGCATGTTCAAGAACCGGCGTTGCTCCCGATAGCTTCCGGCAAGGAGATTATGGACCTCGTCGATCATGATCATCTTCAAGTCCATTCCGCGCAAATGGCTGAGAGCCCGCACCTCCAGTTCGGAGATTGTGTGACGGCCCCACATCGGTGCGCCGATCGACGCCAGGATGTGTTGATAGAACCGCCGTTCGTCCGGTGCGGGTGGCGCTTGCAACAGAAGGATCGGCGTTCGCGTCACCCCAAGGTCTGAGCGATAGTTGCTCGGGTAGAGGCTTTCCATCCGCTTGGCGATCATGGTCTTGCCGATGCCAGAGCTGCCATAAACCATGAGGCCCGGCATTCTGGACTGCCGAGGCATTTCCATCAGGGATATCAATCTGTTGAGAACAATGGTTGCGCGATCAAAGGCGATCCAACGATCACTGCGAATGAGATCAAGTCTTTCGTCGAGGTCCATCAAAATCATCTATCGGGTAAGTTGGGAGATTGGGGTTACTGGTATCAATAGCAAACATCTCGCGGGACGGATCACGCTTCGGTTTGTCGTTTGGCAGGCGCGCTTTTCGTTCTTCGTCCAGGCGCGTCGCAAGCGTTCGTTGCCGCGCCGCATTGGCGATACGACGTTGTTCGTCGATAATCCCGAAAAGAATTGCCTCCGATATCCTGCCGCCGTGACGCTCATGGAAAATTGCACTGGCGCGCCTCGACTCCCAAAGGGAAACTTTGGGGCGAGAAAGATCCTTGTAGCGCGCGGCAATTGTTCGACCATCGTCGGTGACTACCCATATCCGGGACATATCTCGCGGGTCGTACTTGACCGTAACCTTCCCCGCCCCGCGACCGATCATGGGCGCGAAGGCGTCGCTCCAATAACCGATGGAAAACAGGTTGATCCCGGTCCTGCCAAGTTGGCGGCGTTCGGAAGGAAGGAAACTGATCCGGAAGGCATCTGTATCCACGACCTGCCGGCCGGCATCGTCGCCCCCAAGATCGGCCCAGGCGGCCAGCGGGGTCCGCTTCAATCCGCTGTGGCGTGTATTATGATACCGACAAATCTCCAGCTGCAGCCAGTCCTCGAACTCGTCCAACGTCATTGAGGCCCTGGCAGCGCTGTCATACTCACCCTTGTCTTTTGGCGAGGATTGCGTCGTTCCGGGTAGTACATGCACGGCACCCATCGTCGTGCCGATCAACCGCTCGATATGTCCGCCAAAATGAACCCGGCCCGGCGGCCGGTATTTGATCGCGATCCCCCACTCCGCGCAGGCCGATCGGAAGGCGTCACTGCGAAAATCCCGCCCGTTATCGACATGGATGGCCTGTGGAATACCGGCTGTCGGCCAATAGAGTTGCTCAAGCGAACTCGGTGTCCGGATGGACTTCGGCTGCACACAGTGGTCAAGGCAAAGGCAAATGGACAAGACGGACGGCGCGTCGAAAGTGACATAGGCACCCAGGACCACACGGGTCGCGACGTCGATCGCGAGTGTCAGCCAAGGCCGTGCCAGAGGATTGCGCTCAACCTGATCAACTAGAATAATATCCGCCAACGTGTGATCGATCTGGACGACTTCCAGTGGCCGTTCCACCTCCAACCTCCCTGCCCTCGCTTCGAAAACTTGTTTTGCGGCCTTCGCCCCTTTCCGCTTCCGCAACACCTCGCGCTGATCCATGGCATCAAGGCGAGCCTTGATCGTTTGCCGTGCTGGCGGTTGAAAACCTCTGGCAACGCACTCGGCACGGATCTCGCCCACAATCCTGCGAAAGCTCGGGCGTTCAGGAACCAGATATCGTTCACGTAAGACCCGGGCGATCATGCTTTCAACTTGCGCTGGTAGACGGAGGGAGCCAGGCTTGGGGCCGCTGCGTTTGGGAAGGAGCGAACTTGCCCGGCCATCGTTCTCGCGCAACTTGCTCAAAATACGCCAAGCTGTACTCCGTGAAATGTCCAACTGAGCCGCCGCCGCATCCACCGCCCGCCCGATACTTTGGCCTTGAGCAAGCGGTGACAACAGTGGTCTTAGCACCTCTGCCCTTTCCAGCGCTTTACCACCTGCTTCTTCGGTCAAAATCTAAAGTTATCCACAATGAAAACCGTCTCACGGTTAAAGTTACCATCTCATTAATGACCTTACCATCTCAAAGTTAACCTTACCAAACCACCGCTGAAATCAAACAAGAAAATCAATCGTGAGTCTCACGAATAACGTGACCATGACAGAAGATCCCGCGCACATGATCTGTTAGGGCGAGTGTATGAGACCCTGGCTGCTCGAGGACTGGCGCCGAACCAATCCAAGACGACGATTGTTTCTCCGGGAGCACGGAAAGTCGTGCTCGGCCTTTTGGTGGACGGAGACACGCCGAAGCTGACACGCGATTTCCGCTCGCGGCTTCGAAAGCACCTGTATCACATAAGCGCTCCCGATCAGGGGCCGGTCCAACATGCAGCGCGGCGCGGATTCGCCTCCGTTGAAGGCCTCCGCCAACATCTGTTGGGCCTTATCGCGTTCGCCGGTCAGATCGACCCGGTCTATGCGGCGAAATGTCGGGCGATTTTAGAATCGTCAGATTGGTCGCAGACAAGGAGGTGAGTTTAGTCTGTTCGATGGGCATCTTCTACCTACGGATCTTCATCAATTTGGAGAAGCTTCTGAGCTCAAATCACCGCCGGAGAACCTAGAAGGTCTTTTCAGCCTGAGATCGCACTGATTTTGAACCGGTCCTGTGAATTAAGTGTCGGCCTTCTACGTTGCTCCAGTATCTCTGAAATCCCAGTCACTTCATCAGACTGTTCGGGCCGACTATATCACCGCGCGTTTGGCCAAATAGGTGCAGACCGCGCAGGCTACACTGACAACCAGCTCGGCCTCTGGCGTATCAACCTGCTGTCCTTCCAACCCGTGACGAGCATTATTGGACGCATAGCCCCACAGTTTCTCGGTTGCGGTATCAAGAGGTTTTGGAAGGTCCAATCGCTTTACAAGCTGGCCGAATGTTGCTTTGGAATCGCCGGCCAGATCCCGCGCGGTCGCTTCCATCGCAGCGCAGGCATGCTGGATTGCCCCGGTCTCATCCGGCTCCGGCCGCCGAGAAATATCGCGCAGCGCTTCGTGGATCTCGCGTGCGGCGGCACTGCGCCCGGTTTGTTCGAGGATTTCGACGGCCTCTTGTGTCGCGCCGGTAAATGCTTCGGAGCCGCGATAGACTATCTGGCCGTCGTTCATATGCCAGCCGATGCCATTTTCGACAAAAAACTGATTCAGCCGGTCATCGAACCTGCTTGCATTGTCGTTGAACCCTTGCGCGAGTGCCGTATGGAACGCTTCAGCAATGTCATAGACCTTGTACCAAGGACAGTCGGCAACAAGCCCGACGACCTCTTCCCAGATGTTGGGGTGCTCCGACCAGTTGTTCCGGTCAGGCGGGACGAGCAACACCTGACAGATGATCCGGCGCATGACGGACGGGCTCATGCCGATGTCCTGCCCAATCAGCGGGATCGCATAGCGCAGGTTTTCGGGCGCGTCCTCGTGAACGGTTATCTCCGCGGCTGCGCTGCGGTAGCCGTGCCGGTTCGAAAAACTCTCTGCCATTCTGTCAATCCCCTACGCTATCGGCACTGTGTGCAAATGGGCTTCAATCGCCTTGATCGCATCCGCGGTCAGCGGCAGGTTTCCCTTTTCGGCCTGCCAGTGCTCATGGAAGCGCGCGACAGTCTCGCGTGCGGTTCCCAGAACCAGCTTCTCGGATAGACCGGCGTTTGCAGCCAGGTGCGACAGCTCGTCCTGCGAGAACCCGGAGAACTTCTTGGTGCGGCTAAAGGTGAGCGCCGCCTTGTCGTCGTCTATGTAGGCAATAGTCGAGACAAAATCGTAGCACGGCGCGAGCGCCGCCTGCCTTCGATCCGGATAGATCAGCGACCAGTTCTTGAGGTGCATGTCGGCATTGCCGATCAGCACATTGAAAGTCAGCCGCCGGATAAACTCTGCGATGTCGGCCTCTCCGCATTCAGCGGCCAGTACCTGTGCGATGTTGCGCTGGCTTGCCTTCTCGTACTTGTCCTTGGGATAAACGCGAAAGACCTGCGCGAAGTCTTCAATGTGGACGGCACTGCCATCACTCAGACGGTCAAATCTTTCGACAGCCAGCGCCTGACCGCTGACCTTGTCCATGCCTTCTGGCAGATTGCCGATCTCGGCAACATCGATCAACCTGATAGGCGGAACGTCCATGCCGCAGAGACGCGCGAGCGTCATCATCGAGAATTCATTCTCGGGGACAGCATCGAAGCCTTGCGCTGGTAACTTGACGATCCAGGACCCGCCGACCCCCTTGGCCGGAATCGCAAGACCGCCTTGTTTGTCTCCCAAAGCCGAGAACTTCAACTGAACGCCTGCCAGCGAGAACCTCAGCGCCTGATCTCGATGATCATCGTGATGATCTTCACCATCATCAGCGTCGGGGGGCCACGCCTCACCATCGGCGGGCCGAACAGTGATCGCACCGGGAAGGTCCTCGCCGAGAACCCAGAGCAGAAAAAATTCACGGACGGGCTTCACGCCCGCGCGCTCGGCGAGATAGTCCCGCATGTGACCTTCGGGCAGAAGATTTGAGAAGAAGGGCAGCAGGTGCATGTTCTGCGTACCGAAATCAGTGGTTAGTTCCCCAAGCTCATTCTTGAAGCCGAGGCTCAGAACCGGCCTGCCCGTATCGGCGGCATAGCCTTCAGAGAAAGCAAAGAGCGAGGTATCACCGCTGACCCGCGTCAGCGTACCTATCGGCTCTCCGTAGAGCAGGACTTCAAGGACACTGACATCAGCCACGATCGTCACCGTCCAGACGATAGGCCGGACGCGGCAAGGATGGTGCAGATATACCCGCGCCATGGGCGAGTGCGTTGCGCAACATGCGCAACTGGCTCTGCGCCTGCTCGACCGCTTCCAAGTTGCGCGGATCGCTCAGAAACTCCTGCATGGCAGCAGACGCTTCTTGCAACTGAACAAGGTCATCGGCTGAAAGCTTGAAGTGCATCAATTCGCGCGCCCGGCGCTGCAATTCCTGAACGACAATCTCAGAGAGCGTTTCACTGGGAAGCGCTGCTATCTGGTCATCAAGGCGCTGCAATAGGTTCGTCGCCTTACGCGCGCTCTGAACGTCAAGGTGACCATCGTCATCACCGCGAATGATCGCCCGAACGGCAGGCAGCTTCTTGCGCGGGACTAGAGTCAATTCCAGATCAAGTACACGTGCAAGCTCGACCAGACTGGACAGACGCAGATCGACCGCCCCGTTCTCGATCTTGGAGATGTGGCTCTGTGGAACCCCAGCCTTCGCACTGAGCGCGCGCTGAGAGAGCCCCTTGCGTTCCCGCGCGACTTTGAGCGACTCTGCTATGTGCTCTGTTGCGTAACCCATGATCTATCTTGCTGCTTCGTTTTTCACCCATGATGTGCAAAAACATATCACTCACTGAAGCAGACTTCAAGATTGATGTAGATTTCTACATCAAGAGATGCGCATGATATCCTTTTATGCATCAAACGCCAGAGAAGTCACTTGCCGAAAAAGATCCGCTGGAAACTCGGGAGCTTCGAGGATCGACAATCAGATGCTCTTAACAGCAGCCATGGAGCCGACGGCGTGCTCCGTGTGCAGCTTCTAAATGTACTTCCGATAGTCACTGCTGACCCTTTGCCCCAAGGGAACGTATTTCAACACGTCACCAACCTTACGGGCTGCTCGGATCGGAATCGGCAAGCGTTGGTTCATCTGGGTCGAGTTCCAGTTCACCTTCGTGAGGCTGAAAACTTCCTTCGCAATCTGTTCGATCGTGCTCTCGCTTTGCGGGTGCGGACAGAGCAACAGGGGGTTCGGGACATAGAGGCCAGGATAGGTCCCATAGTAGGGAATGCTGCCGTTGGTATAGAGCAGCCCATTGCCGTCCAGTTCAACGAAGGTGCCGCGGAGGACAGGGAAGTCACCGTCGCGCAGCACCTTGACTGAATAGCTCTCATGAATCCAAACGAGATCGCGCAGTTCCACACCTGCCTCGTCGAGCGCCTTGCCAACACCCTCGGCCTCGTCCTCGCGAAAGCGCGACGTCTTCATGACGATCACGCGTGCCGGCATCGTTCTATGGACCGACTTGTAGGCAGCCAAGGCGCTCTCGGTGAGCTTGTGAGCCTCATCGATAGTGAGGAACGGGTGGCGACCCCGCGACTCTAACTGCGCAGGACCGCCTCTAAGAATGAACCCTCTGCCCCGCTCGTCGAACATTTGCGCAGCACTGGTCCATATCTCGTCGGTGTCGGCATCCTTGAAGAAGCTGATGCCAATGTAACAAGCGGTGAACTCGCCTTCTTCCGGCAATCTGCGCCAGGGCACCTTGCCGCTGCCCTTGTAGTAGAGCGTTGTCATAAGGTTCCATGCGAGATCAGCTCGATCTTGGGTTTGGCGGTCAGAGTTCTCCTTGATCTTGCGAGGGATCTTGGCATCGGGGTTGATGACATCCTCCCAGACAATCTCAATTGAGAATCTGAGATTCATCGCTCTGGCCTTGAGCAAGCCGCGGAAGTTCGGAGAGGTTTCCTTACCAGCTTTCGCCTCGGCTGCTTCGTACTCTACGACCTCGTCATCGCGCGCCTGCTCGTTCCTCCAGACTCGTTCGATCAGCTTGACAGGGAGCGAAACCATGACCACGTCCGGCCGTTCATGATGCGCCTCCAGCTTTTCCAATTGCTCCATAACTGCATCGACCGCCATCTCCACAGCACGCGCATCGCTCGGTTCCTTGGCAATCTTCTCGATCTGACCTTTCGTCAGCAGACCGACGTCGGCAGCCACCATTTCGAACCGGCACCGATAGGGGTTCTGATTTCTCAACCCGGGAAAGTCCGGGTGCAGGTTCGGGTGCTTTTCGGTCTTCCCCTCGAACCCATCTTCGATCGCATCCAGAAATTCGCCTGATTTTTCGACGGTAAGAGCGCTGCCAACAACGCCGACTTTGATGGTGTCCCCCAGGTTTGTTTGCAGTGGGCCCGCCTGTAGCAACCCTAATCGCGGATCAGGATGATGGTGTTGGTCACCAAATTCCAGTTCAGGCTCAGGGAAGATTTTTGTCTTGAAGTCGCTCATAGGTCTAAGCTGCCTTGTTCATTCGAGCCGGACGGCTTCCTCGACTTCTGCGCCTTCGCGCCCCACACGTCCTCGGGCACACTCTTTGGCAGTTCAACGGAAGGCGGAAGACCAAACTTGATGATGCGATCCGTCTTGGTGTCGGGCGTCAGCAGTTCGCCGGCATCTTCAAAATCCATACCCGATAGCAATCGATGCCACATGATCACCTGGCCTCGAACTGTGCTGTTCGTGTCGAGGCGTTTCTTCCCGGACAACAAGGCATCTGGATAGTTGAGCGCGCGTTCTCCATCTGAAGTGAAGTAGTAGGATGGGTTGACGATCAGGTACCATTTATCCGCCAAGCGCTCGAACCGAGGGTGGAATGAATGGTGCCGTACATAGTCGACGGGCCCCTCCCCCTTTGACTTCTGATAGACGCTGACAACGTCGGCCTGCGTCTTCTGCTTCGCTCCAAGATAGCGGAACTTGCGCGCGACGCCTCCAGGTGATGGCAAGAAGTAGAACTGCTTTTTCTTTCGGTCCCACCCAAGCAAGTCCCGAAAGTCATGCGCCAGAGTATGTCGCAACAGGCCCGCAAATTTGTGCTGCTGATCTACGGCGTCGTGTTGCGCCAGAAAATCGGTTTCGATCCGTTCGACCTGATCCCGTTCGACCAAGTCGCGAACGGTTGTGGTTAATGGGTCGCAGAATGTCCAAAGCGAGGTTTCATCGATCATCCAATCGTACCGCTGGCCCTCCCGGACCTTATTCATCCGGGCGAGCGCCTTCTGGGTGGAGAGCTGAGTCTGTGCGACGAAGATTTCCTCAGGAAGCTGCAATGGCACCATGTTGATGATCGCTTCCTCCCCTCCCCCAAGTGGCGGGACGTAGTAGCCGTGTCCTTGCTTGGCGACGGTCAGGGCAGCAAGGCGATCCTTCGCACGTCCGTCCAAGACGTCGCGCTCTTTGTCGATCTGCAATGTGCGTTCGGCCTCGCCAACGAGGTTTTCGAGTGACTTCCAGAAGAACGTGTCATCCGATTGCCTGTAGAGAACGAGAATTACGGGTAGGTTGGAGCCGCGCCAGTACTCAAAGTCCGAAGCGCGGACACGATAGGTGAACCCGGCATCCGTCTCTCCAGCATAGCTGCCGCTCTCGGTAGCCTTAACCTGCACAGCAATCATCTTCGCCGTCGGTTGATCATTGTCCATCACCTCAGCGATGCCGTCTATCCCTGCTTCCAGCCGTGAACGCCCATCGAATTGGAACCCAATTCGCAAGAATTGAAGATTAGCCGCCTTCTCCCCGATTTCGCCAATGCGCTGACTGGCAGTAATCTTCTTGTTCACGCCAATAACCCGTACCGACCAGATTTCAACACGACTGACGTTGTCCTCACGATGGAATTCGTTGCTGCCGACGATGATGCCCCGAGGTAGCATCCGCGAGAGCAAAGTCGGGATGAATTCTATGCCGAGGATTCCAGTTCGTCAGCCGACGCCGACTTGAAGCAGCTACTCCACAACCCCCGCATCCTCCAACTGCTCCCGATCGGGAAGATCGCGCAGACTCTCCAACCCAAAAGCGACCAGGAACTGCTCGGTGGTGACGAAGGTATAGGGGGCCCCTCGCCTGGGCGACTTTGGCCCGGTCCCGATCAGGTCCCGCGCATGCAGTCGGCCGATCAGGTCGCGGCTGATCTCCTTGCCAAAGATGTCCTTCAGCCCGTCGCGGGTGATCGGCTGGTGATAGGCGATGGCGGCCAGCACCGCGACGTCGAACTCGCTCAGATCGAGCAGTTGGTCCCCGACATCCGCCGCAGCGCGGATCGCGGGCGCATAGGCCGCCCGCGTCCGAAACATCCAGCCGCCGGCGACCTGGGCAATCTCGAAGGCCCGCCCTTCCAGATCGGCGGCAAGGTCCTCGACCAGCAGGTCGACCGAAGCCCTCTGCCCCACCACGCGTGCTAGGTCTTGGCGCGGGACACGCGAGGCGGAGGCAAAGAGCACAGCCTCGATCCGGCGCATCCATTCCCGCCAGCGCAGCTCGGGCGGCAGGTCGGCCAATTCGAGGTCCAGGTCAGGTTCCGAGCGATCCTTCGCCATGCTCACACCCCGTAGAGCCGGAAGGTGTCGCGCCCGGTCAGCTCGCGCACAGCGCCGAGGTCGACCAACCGATCGCAGAGCCGCCGCGCGGCGCGATCCGGCAAGGGCAGCGCCGAAGGGGCAACCGCATCGCTGGTCAGGAACAACTCGACCGCCTGCCCTGCCCCCTTGGCCCGGAGTTTCGGCGCGACGGATTTCAGATGCGTCGTTCGGCGCGCGAGGTCAGCGGCAAGGCGCACGGCCTCGACTGCCGATGAGACGAGCGCCCGATGACTGGCGAGACGCAGGTCTACGCCATGCTTGCGCAGGTCGGCGCGTTTCAGGGCTGGGGCCAGCAGCGGCACGAGATGATCCCAGCCGAGGGCTTGAGCGAGGGCCGCATCCGCGAGGATCAGTCCTACTACATCTGCGCGCGGCACCTCGTGCAGTACCGCCTCCAACACCATCGCGGCCCGGGTTACCGGCGCCCCTTTCCCCACATCAAGCCACGCGGCAATTTGGCGGAGGTCGAAGCTGGGCAAGGCTCGACCCAGAGCCTTGATCGATACCGGCCGTTCCACAGCGCGCCGCCAGGCGAGGCTAGTTTCGCCCGCCGGTCCGGGCAGATCGCCGGGTCGCAGCAGGTGCACCGCGTCGCGCAGGTCCCCTGCCCGCTCCGGCCGCCCAGAGAACGCGATACAAGCCTCGGCCGCGCGCAGCGCGAGCCGGTCCAGCAACAAGGCGTGGGGCACTTCCTCGCGTCCCAACACAAGATGCAGGTGGTTCAGCGCGGCGCCCGACAAAAACGCAACATTTTCAAGGGTTTCAGCGCGTGCAGAGGTGACCCAGACGGGCATCCGGGGTAAGGTGTCGAGGTCGCTGGTGTGATCCGGGTGGGCAAATGTCATGCCCAAAGACTACACTTGCGCGGCGCTTTCTGCCAGAAAATAACATATAAACCGCCCTACTCTGCGGCGCTCCGCTATGTCCAATAAGTTTGCATTATCGGACATGCAGAGATATGCTCGGAAGCAGTTGAATTTCATTGCCGGATTCAGTGGAAAATGGTCTCAGAGACCGAGAAATCGACGTCAGCGCACTCTGGTGAGGTGGATGATGCTCGCGTCTACGAGAGAGATCAAGAGGAAGGCGATGGCATTGCTTTGCCGTCTCATGTCGCTGGCTCCGGCACGCTTAATCGACTGGTCGACACCGCCCGAGACTACGCACGTGCAGCGGCTTCAGAGAACACACTGAAAGCATACGCGAATGACTGGGCGCATTTTGCGCGCTGGTGCCGGATGAAGGGCACCGAGCCCCTGCCCCCGTCGCCCGAAATGATCGGGCTCTATCTGGCAGACTTGGCGTCCGGATCGGGCCCCTCCCCTTCGCAGTCGGCGTCCCGACCCCTTTCGGTCTCGACAATCGACCGGCGCCTTTCGGGTCTTGCCTGGAACTACGCACAGCGGGGCTTTTCCCTCGATCGCAAGAACCGCCACATCGCCACGGTGCTGGCCGGGATCAAGCGCAAGCATGCGCGTCCACCGGTGCAGAAGGAAGCCATCCTGGCCGAGGACATCCTCGCGATGGTGTCCACCCTATCCTACGACCTACGCGGGTTGAGGGATCGCGCAATCCTGCTGCTTGGCTATGCCGGTGGTTTGCGCCGTTCGGAAATCGTCAGCCTGGACGTCCACAAGGACGACACGCCAGATTCCGGCGGCTGGATCGAGATATTCGAGAAAGGCGCGCTGTTGACCCTTAATGCCAAGACCGGCTGGCGCGAGGTCGAGATCGGCCGCGGCTCCAAGGAGCAGACCTGCCCCGTGCGCGCGTTGGAACAATGGCTGCACTTCGCGAAGATCGACTTCGGTCCAGTCTTCGTCGGCACGTCGCGGGACGGCAAACGCGCCACGGAAACACGGCTGAACGACAAGCATGTCGCCCGGCTGATCAAGCGCACGGTCCTCGACGCTAGCATTAGATCCGACCTGCCCGAGAAAGAGCGCCTGGCGCTGTTCTCCGGCCACAGTTTGCGCGCAGGTCTCGCCAGCTCGGCGGAAGTCGACGAACGCTACGTCCAGAAGCAGCTGGGGCACGCCTCGGCCGAGATGACCCGCCGCTACCAGCGCCGCCGCGACCGATTCCGGGTGAACCTGACCAAGGCCGCAGGGTTATAATTCTTTACTTTTCAGGGCTGCCAACGCCGCGACATGGCGCGGAAAATCACTGCGAGAATGCATGATATCTACGATGATGACCTCGTCGGACCGGTCCATGAAAACCAGGAAATGCTCCCCTGCCCTGACGAACCGCAGATCGGCCGCATCATCGACCAAAACCGCACAGCTTCGGCTATGCGCCTGACCGTTCAGGATTGTCTGACAACGGGTGAGCACCTCATTCTCATAGAGTTCAGCCTGTTTGAGCCCGAATTGTTCGATCGTCCATTTGGCAATCTCGACCAAGCTAGCCTCAGCGCGGCGCGTCAGCCGAAGGGATCGGCTCATGAAGTTGCGCGCGCTTGTCGAAAGGCCCGGCGGATTGCGTCCACTCCGTTGCCTTCAGCGAACTCACCCGCCTTTGCCTGCGTCAATCCCTCGAACAAGCCCTGTCGGATACCGGCGATCTGAGCTTCTTCCTGTTCCAGCAGACGGAGCCCCGCCCGCATCGCCTCGCTGACGTTCTGGTAACGTCCGGACGCCACCAAAGCCTGCACCAGCTGGTCCTGAGTTTCTGTCAGAACGACATTGCGCGTAACCATCGATCGGCACTCCTTTGATGGCAATATATGCCAATACCCCCATTTGATCAACAACTCATGCCGCCTGCCATCAAAGCTGCGCTCGAGTTGCAGTTCCCCTGCTTCGGCCTTTTCGAACATGCCGCGCAGGTATCCACTCGGCGAGCAAACTTCCCCTGCGCTATGCTTCTCGAACACAAGCGCCAGCGCCACTGTCGCCACTTGTTTGCCCAATCGGTCTGGGCAACGTTCCACGTATACTCCTGCAAGGGTTTCAAAGCACCATCGTCCTCGTCGTAGGGCACGTTGACGTCTGTCCGTGGCTCATCGCATGGGTCTGTAGCATTCACTAGCCTTCCGCCGCAGGCTCAGTGTGTTCATGATAATGGAGGAGCCGATGGCACAGCTCCAGAACCCGTTCAAGCGGCATCGGTTTCCGGGTGAGATCAATGCCCAGCTCTGACCGGAAGATGTGATCCGGCACGTGGATCGGAAGTCCCTGAACAACCGGATAGAAAGCGATCACGCCGCGTTGAAGCAGCGGCTGCGACCAATGCGGTCCTTCCGAACTTTGGCCGGCGCCAAAGCGGCCCTCGCAGGGATCGAGACTTTCCGCACAGTCAGAAACGGCCAGTTCGAGAACTGCAAAGTCTGCGTGGCCAATGAAATCATCTTCGTCGCCAATCTCTTCCCCGAAGCCGCATGATGGAAACTAGGCACGCCCCTATTGTGCGGTTCCCAGGTTAATGCAGCAGACCCGCTTGAATCGAGCGCTGCCGAAATCCGTTTGAACGCTCGGGCAAGCCGGTCAAAAAACGATGTCTCGGGCCGAACCAAAACCACCTCAAGCCGCATGATCCCGCGATGTCGTTCCGGCATCCTCCCTGGCCAGTCCAAAGCCCGCGCGGCCACGATGACTTTCTCAACCGTTTCTGCACGCACACCGCCTCGCCCATTCAGGACACGTTCAACAGTTGCAGTGCCTACTTGGGCTTTGGCGGCGATATCGGTGTATGTTGGTTTGGGCATGAGACTACGGGATTGAGTTAAGTTCACAGCTGTGAACCACCGTCGAATTCACAGCTGTGAACTTTAGGCAGCTCGTCGAACCAAGGCCATGACCATGGGTTCCAGCGAAAATTGATGCGCTTTTGCCTTCTCTGTCAAATGCCGCAAATATCCGCCCGGCGATTGAATTGTGCTGATCCGTTCCAGAATCGACATCAAAACCACAGATGCAGCCTCAATACCCATGGTGCGTTTGGCCATTTCCCAAGCATCTTCTCCTACGCCCATCATTGGTCGCAAAGTGTTGGCTAGGTGTACAAACTCATGCCAGTGACGGATTGGGGTTTCGGCGTAACTTTGGCAGTCTTGGCAAGCGGACAGGACCAAAGACAATGAGACCTTCGGCGGGGTAGGGAAGGCGATTGCCGGTTCGATTGCTGTTTTTCGTTCTTCAGATTCAATTAAATCTTTTTTTAGAGTCTTATGGTGCTGCTCATTTTGCGCAGGCTTGATGCTCATTTCTTCTGAATTTTCGGTCAAGGCATCGCGCGCTTGGGTCAGGGCGTCTGTCAGGCGGGTTTGCCATTCCGTCAGGTCTTCGAGGTTTGGCTTGCGGCGCAGGGCGCGGGCTGAGAGTTGGGCAAGGTCGTCAACCGCATCCCACAGGCCGAGATCGGGCGCTTGGATGCGGCCCAATTCGGCCAAGCCCATCAGATCGCGGCGCATCAGGCTGACCGTTTCACGCAGCCGTTGCAGGCGCTGTTCCTCGGCGCGGACCGCCTCGGCGGCATCGCAGAATTCGGCGTAGCGGGTGACCAGCGGGCGCAGGTCAAACCCGAAGGCTACCTTTTCGGTGCCATACCGGCGGGCGTAGCGTTTGCCGTTGGGGCTATCGCGGCGGATCAGGATACCGGCGTCGATTAGTTTGGCCAGATGCCGCCGCATGGTCGAGCAGGGCATGCCATTCAGTCGGGCGCATAGGGTCTTGTTTGAGGGATAGACAATCAGCCCGTCCAAATCGCCCAGCGTGTCCGAACGGTGAAAGCTGATGAGTGCCTGAAGCACCGTGATGTCGCGGTCCGATAGCCCATAGGCTTTGCGGGCGGTGGCAAGCAGTTTCAGCGCTTCCCATTTGTTGACGTCACAGGGAAGCGATTGCGCAGGCGCATGGGTTTGCTGCGACAACATCGCAGCAGTGACCGGCCGCCGGAACGGCGAAATAGGGGTGTAAGTCATGGTCGATCATCGACGACAAGAAAAATGACGCAAAAATCGGTTCCGCGAATCACTTTGGACTTGCGGTTAAACGCTCGGGTCACTACCTTGAAGATGCTAAAAACAAGTTAGGGTCTCGTAGAGCGTCGCTTTGCGGGGCCTTTTCTTTTGTCGGCGTATGCCTCCTTTTTATTTGTTTGCTCGTCCTCAGTCTTCCGCGCGCTGCCAGCGGGCGTGAAGATCGTTCAGTACCTCTTGCGCATTGGCTTCGAACCAATTGGCAAAGGCGCTGTCATTCAATGTCATGGTCACCCCTTTGGGGCCGCGTTTCAGCGTGCCGCCCTGCGCATCGCCCAAATGCAGGGCACGGGCAGGGGCGGATTTGGCTTTGGACGGGGCAGGGGAGGCGGTCTTGGGCTGGGGCAGGGCGGACATCACCGCCTCAAACGCCTGCACCGATACATCCGCCGGATCTTGGTCGCTGCCTTCGACCAGCGCCAGATCCGCTGCGGTATAGGCCTTTTCGACCACGGCAATCAGGCTGTCAGGGTCGACGCCTGTTGCCTCCAACGCTTTGCCCAAAGCTTCCCACCGGGGGCGGCCAACGCCATGGGCGGGCCCGATGGCGCGGATCAGGTCCGGGCCGACCATTTCCACAATGGCCAGCGCCATTGAGATCGCCGATTTTGTCACCGTCAGCACTTCGGCGACCTGCGATTGATTGCCAAAGCCCTGCGCCACCAGTTCCTGCGCGAATAGGGCCTTTTCAATATAGGACAGATCGCGCCGGGCCATGTTTTCCGAGATTTGGGCGCGGACGGCGGAGTCTTCGTCCAAGTTGGCCACAAGGGCACGGACCTTGGTCACTTTTTCGGAGAGTTTGATCGCCTCAAGACGGCGGCGGCCATAGACCAGTAGGTATTGATCGGCCTCAGTCGGGTGACGGCGTACCAAAATCGGGACGGTCTGGCCCGTTTGTTCAATCGAGGCTTTGAGATCTTCGACATCTTCCGGCTCTAGCCGGTCTTTGACGCGCAGGTCGCGGATGGTGTGCGGGTCCAGTTCCCAGACGTGGTGGGAATCCACCGCATCGCGGGCCGACCGAAGCGCCCGATTGGTGGACATCATCGAACCGGGCGATGCGCCACCTGCCCCCGCTGCCGCGAGGCTGTCGAGCATGGACAAACGTTTTTTCTTACTGGTCGTCATGTCCGTCCCCATGTCTTTTGGATCAGGTCCGCGATTTCATCGTTCACCGCGTTCACGCTCTCGATAGCGCGGTCATAGGTGGTGCGGGTGAAGGCGCTGCGTTCGACTTCGTAGAGCGTTTGCTTGGTCAGACCGGCGTCAGAGATGGCGGTCGATTTCAGCATTGGGGCATTCAGAACGTTGTCGCCGTACATGGTGCGCAGGAAGGCAACGATCCGGTTTTGCGGTGCGTCTGACGGTTCATACCGGGTTAGGACATAGCGCATCCAGTCGTGGCTCATGTCGGCGCCGCTCTCGGCGATCACGTCCATCAGATCGGCGGTCATGCGCAGGAATTGCGACATGGACATCACGTCGAGCATTTCGGGGTGAATGGTGACCAGCACGCCGGTGGAGGCCGAAAGCGCCGACATGGTCAGGAAGCCAAGCTGTGGTGGGCAGTCGATGATGACCACGTCATAGTCTGATTCAACCTGTGTTAGAGCCTCTTTTACCCGGAAAAAGAACAGACCCGCGTTGCCTTGGGATAAGGCGCGGGGGGTTTCATGTTCAAATTCCATCAGTTCGAGGTTACCGGGGATCAGGTCGAGATTCGGCAGGTAGGTCTTGCGGATCACGGCCGAAATGGGCGCGGGATCATCGTAGCGGATCGCGTCATAAAGCGTGCCGCCATCCACGAGATCAAACTCGGGCTGCACGCCGTAAAGCGCGGTCATCGACGCCTGGGGGTCAAGGTCAATCGCCAAAACCCGGTAGCCCAGAAGGGCAAGGCGTTGCGCCAGATGGGCCGAGGTGGTGGTCTTGCCCGAGCCGCCCTTGAAGTTCATAACGCCGATGACTTGCAGATGGTCGCCTTCGCGGCGTCCGGGCAGGTAGTCACCGGGTTTTCTGGCCGTCTTTTCAAGTAGATCGCGCAGTTCTTGGATGTCATGGACGGAATAGAGCCGCCGATTGCCCGGTGTCATTTCGGGCGAGGGGCCTTTGCCATCCAGATGCAGTTTGCGCAGGTAGCTGTCGTTCACGCCCAGCAGGGTCGCGGCCTCACCCGAGGTGAATTTGCGCATGGCCTTTTCGGCGTCGGGGGGAAAGAGGCTTTCGCGCTGCGAATGCAATTGGCCAGCGAGCCATTCGGAATGGTCGCGGATGACAGAGTTGAGATCTGCGGTCTTTGTGTCTTTGCTCATTGCCCGACTGCCTTTGTGGCGTGTTCACGGAGTTTGACGTTTATCGCCAATTTTTCGTGACTATTGCCCAGACCGTGGGTGGCGTGCAAGTGTTTTCTAGTCTGGCCGGTATGTTGGGCGCGGGGATTGGTGCCTGAAAACAGGCTCTAACACAGGGCTAAACGCCTGAACAGACCTCGGTCAGGAAGTCCAGAAACACCCTCAGGCGGGGGGACATCAGGCGGCGACTGGAGTAGACGGCCGAGAGTTGCGACGCCGCCAGATCCAGCGAGATATTGGCAAACACCTCTTTCAGCGTACCTGCGGCCAGCTGATCGCGGCAGTACCGGCGGGGCAGGAGCGCGGCTCCGCCGCCGCTCATGACGGCTTGGCGGACGATCAGCGGGTCGTCGGTGCGGCTGATCCCGGTCTGCATGTCGATCTGCGCGGCGCGGCCTAGCACGTGCACCGGCAGGCGGGGCAGGGCATATCGGCGTTCGCAGATGGCGACATAGGCCGGAACCTCGGCGGGGTCTGGCGCGGCGGGAAGGGCGGCGGCGACCTTGGGCGAGGCGACCCAAACCAAAGGCCCGGCAATCAGCTTGCGCGCCACCAGATCGGAATCTTCCAGCGCGCCGACCACAACGGCGATGTCGCATCCTTCGGGCAGCACCTCTTTGCCCGGCGAGGTGCCAAGATCGAGAGCGACTTCGGGATAGCGGGCGTGAAAGGCGGGTAGGCGCGGGGCCAGCACCTCTTGGGCGAAGGCGGGGGGCAGAGATACGGTCAGCCGTCCGCGCGGCGTCTGGGTCAGCCCCATCATCAGCGCATCGGCTTCGCGGGCCTGTTCGCTGATGGCCTGCGCCAATTGCACAAAGGTTTCGCCTTCGCCGGTCAGCCGCAAACTGCGGGTGCTGCGTTCAACCAAGCGCAGGCCAAGCGCCTCTTCCAGGCGCGCCAAGGCGGTCGAAACCGATGACTTCGGCATATTCAAACGGGTGGCGGCGGCGGTGATCCCGCCGGTTTCAGCAATCGCCACGAACACAGGCAAATCGTCGATCTTCCAGCGCATGAGGGCCCTTTATTGTCCGAATAATTGAACGCTGATGACGGTATTAGCATGATTGTTCGGATATATGGAAGGCGTTAGCGAGTAGAGAACACGATAGGAGGACATATCATGGCTCGACTCATTGGCGGCATCGGCGCGTCACATTCCCCCACCATTGGCTTTGCCAAGGACACCGGCAAACGAAATGATCCGGCCTGGGCGCCGATCTTTGAAGGGTTTGACGTGGTGCGCGACTGGGTCAAGGAAAAGGAAATCGACGTCATTTTCCTGATCTACAATGACCATGTGACCTCGTTCTACTTCGACCATTATCCGTTCTTCTCCATGGGGATAGACGCGGAATATGTGCCAGCGGATGAAGGTGGCGGCCCGCGTGATGTGCCGCCCGCCAAGGGGCATCTGGGGCTAAGCCAGCATATCGCCATGGCCCTGACTGCGGATGAGTTCGATATGTCCTTCTTTCAGGGTAAGCCGGTTGATCATGGGTTTTTGTCGCCGCTGTCGATGCTCGGCGATGAAAATGGCGCGTGGCAGGGCAAGGTTGTGCCGCTGCATTGCGGTTTGCTGCAATTGCCGATCCCCACGCCCAAACGCATGTGGAAGCTGGGCAAATCGCTGCGCAAAGCGATTGAGAGCTATCCCGAGGATATCAACGTCGCGATCATGGCAACCGGCGGGCTGTCGCATCAGGTGCATGGTGAACGCGCCGGGTTCCTGAACGAAGACTGGGACGAGCGGTTCTTGGATCTGCTTCATTCTGAGCCGCAGACCTTGGTGGATATGCGCTTGGCCGAGTATGTGGTCAACGGCGGCATGGAAGGGGCCGAGGTGATCATGTGGCTGATCATGCGCGGGGCCTTGTCGGACGATGTGTCCTTGGTGCATCGCGCCACCTATGCGCCATCGGTGACCAATATCGCGACGCTGATTTTCGAAGATCAAGGCACGACCCCCGATGCCGCCGAGCTTGAGGCCTATCGCGCCCATATGGGCTATCATCTGGCCGGGGCCGAAACCGTGGCGGGCACCTATCCGTTCACCCATGCGGTCAGTCAGGCGAATTTCCGGCTCAACAGCTTTTTGCACGATCTGATCATTCCGGCGCACCGGGCGCGGTTTGTCGATGACTTCGATGCGCTGGCGGCGGAATGGGGCCTGACCGATGACGAGATTGATTTGGTCAAGGGCCGTAAGTGGATTGAGCTGATCCGGCGCGGCGTGTCTTTCTTTATGCTGGAAAAGATGGCCGCCGTGGTCGGCGTCTCCAACCCGGAGGTCTATGCCGCCTTCCGGGGCGAAACGCTGGACGAATTTCTGGCGACGCGCAAAGTGCCGATGAAATACTCGGTCGCTGGGGGCGATAAGGTCCGCCAGATCGACAAGGCGTAATTGACGAAACCTTTGACCCATGGGCCTAGGCCTGTGGGTCTTGTTGTTTGCGGGGGCAGTACTGTTTGCCTGTCCAGAGAGTGCGCGGCAGGCGGCGTGATGGGGCAGGGCGTCAGAGACCGGCAGCTTTGGTCAGGTTCACCCGGAACCGGTCGCGGCGGCGCTGGTAGCGGCGGGTCATCTCGGCCGAGGCGTGCCCCAGTTGCTTCTGGACGTAGCGCTCATCGACTTCTGCCGAGCTGGCGAGACCGGCGCGCAAACTGTGGCCGGAGAACAGCGCCAGACGCTCTTTCTCGGGCAGGTCGGATCGACTGAACCGCGCCGGGTTTTCCGGAGGCTCCAACTGCTGAGTGGGATGGAGCATCATGAGCAAGCCTACGAACAAGTTTTCCCCGGAAGTACGCGAACGCGCGGTGCGGATCGTACTCGACAATGAGGGTCAGCACGGATCTCGCTGGCAGGCGATCACGTCGATTTCTGCGAAGATCGGATGTTCGGCGAACACGCGGAATGACTGGGTCAAGAAGGCTGAGGTCGACGGCGGCAAGCGCGCGGGCGTCTCGAGCGAGATGGCCGAGAGGATGAAGGCGTTGGAGCGGGAGAACCGGGAACTGCGCCAAGCGAACGAGATCCTGCGCAAGGCGTCGGCTTATTTTGCAATGGCGGAGCTCGACCGCCGGTCGAAGTGATGGTGGATTTCATTGAGGCGCATCGTAATGCGCACGGGGTCGAGCCGATCTGCGCGGTGCTGCCGATCGCCCCTTCTACCTATTACGATCACCTGGCGAAGCGGGCTGATCCAGCGCAATTGTCTTATCGCGCCGGTCGTATTGTCGCCCTGCGTCCCGAGATCGAACGCGTCTAGGAGGAGAACTACCAAGTCTACGGCGTCCGCAAAGTATGGCGCCAGCTTGTCCGGGAAGGGTTCGATGTCGCGCGTTGCGGGCATGAAGGACTCAAAGGTCATCGTCGCGATCAACAAAGACGAAGAAGCCCCGATCTTCCAAGTCGCCGACTTCGGCCTCGTCGCGGACCTCTTCGACGCCGTCCCCGAACTGACCGGGAAGGTGTGACTATGTAATTTCGACTATTTTGCGATATTTCGTGCATCATGTCCGTCTCAACGGCATGAACCTGCGGAACCGTGTGGCACTGTACATCAATAGGGCCAGACGCTACGCCGACAGGATCCGAGGTCGCATTCTCGGGAACCAGAGACCCACCGTTGGCCCAAAGCAAAGCCGACAATACGCCGTTAAGCGGCGATCCGTTCCGGGCGTCACGATGGCCCCGCGACGTGGTTTCCGTCTGCTCATGCGAAAGAACGATGGCGAGACGCGGAGCTTGAAAGGAATTTTGTCATTGGCCGCAAAAAATGTACGGTGATTTCGGAAACAAATTCCCATCCTTCGGTCTTGGCTCTTGTGTTTCTGCTCCCAAGTCTCCATCTGTGGCGTGCTAACGTGATTCTCTGCGACCCTCTGCTTCCGTTCATCCGGCTACAGTCGATCTCTAAGTCTGACTTTGCCGGGCTGCCGCATGTTGTGGGCAGCATTCTAGAACAGGAGACCACGGATATGGCTAATGGCACCGTGAAATTTTTCAACACTCAAAAAGGCTTCGGCTTCATCGAAACCGAAACCGGTGGCAAGGACGTTTTCGTCCACATCTCTGCTGTTGAGCGCGCTGGCCTGACCGGCCTGTCGGACGCCCAGAAGGTGACTTTCGACGTAGAAACCGGTCGTGACGGCCGCGAAAGCGCGACCAATCTCGCGCTCGCATAAACGCGACGCTCGGGCTCTCTCCTCAGAGAGCCCGGGCACCGCGACCGACTTCAGTTCCAGCACCGAAGGTCCGGTTGATGCCGGTCAATGGAACCGTGTGCTGACCCGGTATCGGGCGCCCGACCCCGTGCGCAGCGTTCTGGAATTGATCGTCACGCTTGTGCCGTTTTTCGCGATCTGGGCAGTGGCGTGGTGGGTGCTTTCATACAGCACCGCGCTGGCCTTGTTTCTGGCGCTCGTGAATTCGGCCTTTGCCGTGCGGCTGTTCGTGATCCAGCATGATTGCGGCCATGCCTCTTACTTCCGCAGCAAGCAACTTTGCAATTGGCTCGGACGCGCTATCGGCGTGATCACCCTCACGCCCTATGACGTCTGGCGCGAAACCCACGCCATCCACCATTCCTCCACTGGCAACCTCGACCGGCGCGGTGTTGGCGACTTGCCGACCCTGACTGTGGATGAGTACCGTGCGAAAAGTCTGGTTGGGCGGGGCCTGTACAGGCTTGTCCGGCATCCGCTGTTCCTGTTCGGAATAGCGCCCTTCTACACCTTCTTCCTGCAGAACCGCCTTCCGGTCGGTCTCATGTGGTCGGGGTGGAAATACTGGCTTAGCGCCATGGCCACGAACGCCGCAATCGCTGCGTTCCTCTCTGCTGTGATCTGGTTCGGCGGATGGCAAGTGGTACTCATTGTTTACCTTCCCACGATGTTCCTCGGGGCAAGCATCGGCGTATGGTTTTTCTACGTCCAGCACCAGTTCGAGCACACCAGCTGGAACAGCGAAGCGGACTGGGCCATTCAGAACGCTGCCCTTGAGGGCAGCTCGCACTACGATCTTCCGCCAATCTTGCGCTGGGTCACGGGAAACATCGGCGTTCACCACGTCCACCATCTCGCCAGCCGGATCCCGTTCTATCGCCTTCCTGAAGTGCTTCGCGACCATGACGCGCTGGTGAATTTGAACCGTGTGACCCTGCGCGAAAGCCTAAGTTGTGCCCGCCTCGCGCTTTGGGATCAGAGCGGACGCCGGTTGGTGACATTCGCGGAGGCACGACGTCTGCCGGCGTAATCCGGCTACAAGTTAATATCGCCTACAACCATCTCGGGAGAAAGCCATCATGACGCGCTTCAGCACGGAAGGTAAAACGGCAACGGGCCGGGATCTCTTCAAGGACACAAAGGAAAAGAAGGCGGTGGAACGGTCATCGGATACGCCGGTGGCGATCCAACTGGGCGAACATGGGCGGTACCAGATCAAATCCGGTCGCCTTTCCGGGGAATACGTAGCCCGGGCCTTTCCGAAACCGCCGACAAACGCACGCGGCCTGATTGCCGAAGCAAGAGGGGCGACGGAAGAGGCTGCGATCGCCGCATTGCACGAAGTCATCGACGCACGGGAAGTCCGAAGAACAGACGATCGTCGGGCCGATCCGACAACAGGCTTTTCAATTCCGAGCATTGAAGAATATGCCGAAGCGATGGCCCAGGTCGCGCTTTCGCGCCCGCAACACGCTATGCTGACCGCCTTGGCCTTTGCCGAAGATGGCGGAATGTCAGAAGCAAGCTTGGCAAACGCGGCCGGATACAAATCAAGGGCGTCATCCAATCGCGCTTTTGCCTCTGCTGGCCTGTTGATCGCCAATTATCTTTCCTTGGAAGCAACGTCTTCCGTCGCAACAGACGAACACGACGGCACAAGGTTCTTGGGATACCGCGGCAAGCAAAGAAACGATGAAGATCCGGGGAACTGGCTACTTCACGCAGAGCTGCGCGACGCCGTCAGAAACGCACGGTAACGCCCTAGTTGCCAAGGCCCCTACCCTTCCGAGTTTGCGCTGTGTCGCTTTGAATTCAACGAGGGACAGCAGGCCACTGCGTCGACTTCGGACTCGCCCGATCAATCGACGCCAGAACGGCCAAGCGAAGCGTCTACAAATCGGCAGGCTCTTCTCAAGGTCGATCAGCCTTGCGTCACAATTGGAATTTCAGGGTGTGTTGACCCGCTCTGCAAACGGGCAGCCGTCGCAAGGACAATAGCATCGCGACGCAAGGTGGCGCTGCAATCGACCTTGAAAACCTGTGCCTAGACTCTGGCACAGCGAAAAATGCATCAGCGGATTTTGCGAGTGGAGAAAGTGTACTGTCAGAAATCGCGACGGTTTCCACTTCTTTTTCGCGGGTGTCATGCACGATTGAGACCACTTCGTTGGCATAACAACGAAACGAGACCCCGACCAGAACGTCTTGGTTTGTCATCACCAGTGCCGTACGCTCATAAATTCAGTGAAGGTCGGTCCGCACTTTTGCGGCCACGTCCGCCCCCCCACGCAACGCATCCACCACCAGCGAAAACGCGGCAGACGGTTGTCGCCGCGTGGGGTAGTAGAGGTGATATCCGGAAAATGGCGGACACCAGTCTTCCAGAACGCGGACGACCGAGCCATCGGCGATCATCGGGCTGGCAATGTCGTCAGAGACCATGGCGATCCCGTAGCCTGCTTTCACTGCTGCAAGCACGAGCGGCGAGCCACTGAATGTCAGTTGGCCGTCCACCCGGACGCGAACCTCTCGGCCATCCTTTTCGAACTCCCAGGCAAACAGCCCCCCCAAGGTGCTCTGACGGATGTTAATGCAACGATGCTGGGCCAGATCGTAGGGCGTTTTCGGAATCGGGTTTCGGGCAAAATACTCAGGCGAGGCGATTGCGGCCATGGTCAGATCAGGCCCAATCCGCATAGAGATCATGTCTTTGGCGACGGATTCGCCAATGCGCACTCCGGCATCGAAGCGATCGGCGATGATATCGACCAATTGATTGTCGATGCTGAACTCGACATGCACATCCGGGTAGTTACGCAACATGGGTTCCAACCGTGGCCAGATAAGCGCACTGGCGGCATATTCCGGCATCGTAATCCTGATCGTGCCTGAGGGTTTGTCGCGCAATTCAGTCGCGTCCTTTAGCCCGGCTTCGATCTCGCTCATGGCCGGTGCGAGCCGCGCAAGAAGCCGTTCACCGGCTTGGGTAACGGATACCTTGCGGGTCGTCCGGGTCAGCAATCTGACACCAAGCCGTTCCTCCAGCTTTCGGACCGTGTAGCTCAGCGCCGATTGCGACGTGCCTGATTTTGCCGCCGCGCGGGTGAAGCTCCGCTCCTGTGCCACTGCCAGGAACGCCGAGAGTTCACCCAGTTCATCGCGCTTCATTTATCGAAATCCAATATTACTTCATGCCAACTATATCATCTAATCTAACAATGAAAAAGACGATAACTTCTCCACACAGACAAATCCCGGTGGCGATGCGCCGTCGTGTAGAAGGAGAAAACCGTGGAGAAACGGCGACTTGGCGCTCTTGAAGTGTCCGAAATCGGCTATGGCTGCATGGGGTTGGACGGCTCTTACGGCCAAACAGTTGCGCGGGACGAAGGCGCAGACCTCATCCGGGCGGCGTTCGACCGCGGCGTGACGTTTTTCGACACTGCAGAGGCCTACGGACCTTTCACCAACGAAGAACTTCTGGGCCAAGCGGTGAAGCCGTTCCGCGATCAGGTGGTGATCGCCACCAAATTCGGTTTCGGCATCAACCCCGATGGTTCACGCTATGGGCTGGACAGCCGCCCGCAGAATATCCGCGACGTCGTCGATGCCAGCCTGTCGCGGCTGAAGGTCGATTATATCGACCTGCTCTTTCAGCACCGTGTCGACCCAGAGGTGCCGATCGAGGATGTGGCCGGGACCATCAAAGACCTGATCGATGCGGGCAAGCTTAGACATTACGGCCTGTCGGAAGCCAGCGGGACGACCATCCGCCGCGCCCATGCGGTACACCCCGTTGCGGCCGTGCAAAGCGAATACTCGCTCTGGACCCGTGACGTTGAGCAAAACGGTGTACTGGCGGCCTGCAACGATCTGGGGATCGGCTTCGTACCCTGGAGCCCGCTCGGGGCTGGCTTCCTGACCGGGACCATTACGGCAACGACTCCGCTGGACGCGACGGATTTTCGCGCGATCTCGCCACGGTTCACGGCGCAAGCACGTGCGGCGAACATGGCGTTGGTCGACCTGATCAAGGCGATCGCCACCCGCAAGGGGGCCACGCCAGCCCAGATCGCACTCGCATGGCTGATGGCGCAGGGCCCCAGCGTTGTCCCCATCCCCGGCACGACCAAGCTCCACCGCCTGGAAGAAAACCTAGGCGCGGCAACGGTGGTTCTGACCACCGAGGATCTGGCAGAGATCGAAACGGCCACCCGGCAGGTCGTGATTGAGGGCGCGCGTCTGCCGGAATTTATCCTGACAATGACAGACAAGGACTGATCACTATGACAAACAAAACCAAAACTTCGATGGACCGCCGGACATTTATGGGTACGGCCGGGATGTTGGTGGCGGCGCCTCTGCTGGCCGCTGGCACGGCAAACGCTTAAACGGCGACACCCCAGACGCCGCTGACCTCTGGTGCCGTCGGCAACCATCGCCTCTTGGGCGGAAAACTGGACGTTTCAAGCGTCGGCCTCGGGGTTCAGAACATGACCCGAACCTACCAGACCCTGATCCCCAATCGATCCGAGATGCTTGAGATCATCCGCCGAGCCCATGACGAAGGCGTGACCTTCTTCGACGCAGCCGAGGCTTATGGCCCCTTCGTCGTCGAAGAGCTTTTGGGCGAAGCGATCGAACCCTTCCGCGACGAGGTCGTCGTCGCCACGAAATTCGGTTGGAACATTGACCAGGATACCGGAGCACGGCTGCCGGGGTTGAACAGCCGTCCGGAGCATACGCGCGTTGTGGTCGAAAACATGCTTCGCCGCCTGCGGACCGACCGGATCGACCTGCTATATCAACACCGGGTCGACCCCGAGGTGCCGATCGAGGATGTCGCCGGGACCATCAAAGACCTGATGCAGGAAGGCAAGGTTTTGAACTGGGGCATGAGTGAGATGGGGCAGGCAACGCTGCGCCGCGCCCATGCCGAAACGCCGCTGACGGCAGTGCAGAACGAATACTCGATGCTGTGGCGCGGGCCCGAAGATTGGGTGCTGCCCACCTGCGAAGAGCTGGGCATCGGCTTTGTTGCCTGGAGCCCGCTCGGCGTCGGCTTCCTGACCGGTGCCATCGACATGCAAACGAGCTTCGCCCCAGCCGATACCCGCGCGATGGAGGGCCGCTTCGATCCGGAAAACCGTGAAAACAACCTTGCGCTGGTTTCTCTTACCAAGGAATGGGCCGCGCGCAAGCAGGTCGCACCGGGGCAGATCGCGCTGGCGTGGTTGCTGGCGCAGAAGCCCTGGATCGCGGTGATCCCGGGGACAACCCAGATGGCGCATATGATGCAAAACACCGGTGCGCGCGACGTCCGTTTCACACCCGAGGAACTGGCCGAATTCACCACCGCCCTGAATTCGATCGAAGTCCGCGGCGAACGCCTTCCGGCATGGGTGCTGGCCTTCTCAGAAGTCGAAGCACCGCTGAAAAAGTGATGGGCCTCATGCGGCATAATTGCTGACTTTCGCCCCGTGGGTGCGATTTGATGAGCGACCTTCATCGGACCGCACCCTGAGGTGAGATAACAACGTCAACCGCCGACAGTCTCTCGCAGCAGGTTTCCTAGCCGGCAAATGACAACAACCGCGCAAGCGATGCCAAAGCGAAGTACTTTTCGGAACCAATCAATACGGGTCTGTAGCATTCACTAGCCTGCCGCCGCAGGCTCAGTGTGTTCATGATAATGGAGGAGCCGATGGCACAGCTCAAGAACCCGTTCAAGCGGCATCGGTTTCCGGGTGAGATCAATGCCCAGCTCTGACCGGAAGATGTGATCCAGCAGGTGGATCGGAAGTCCCTGAACAACTGGATAGAAAGCGATCACGCCGCGTTGAAGCAGCGGCTGCGACCAATGCGGTCCTTCCGAACTTTGGCCGGCGCCAAAGCGGCCCTCGCAGGGATCGAGACTTTCCGCACAATCAGAAACGGCCAGTTCGAGAACTGCAAAGTCTGCGTGGCCAAAAAAATCATCTTCGTCGCCAATCTCTTCCCCGAAGCCGCATGATGGAAACTGGGCACGCCCCTATTGTGCGGTTCCCAGGTTAATGCAGCAGACCCATTACAATCGTTCGGCCGTTCTCCGACCCGCGATGGCCGCGTCGCGGGCGATGGATGAACTGTCTCCGCAATAGCCCGTAGGATCGAGCGCATCGGCGATCTGGGCGTCGCTGAGATGGGCGAGAACCGTACTGTCATTCCGGAGTGCGTCAGCGACACTGCACTGTTCCTCAGAGTGGTTCTCTATCGCATGATGGACCAGATCGTGGGCCTCTGCGCGACCGATCATCGGGGCAAGCATCATCATCAGCCGTTCCGTGGCGATGGCACCGCCAGTCAGGTTGGCGTTGCGCGCCATGACCGGCGCATTCACTTCGATGCGGGCGATCAGCCCTTCAAACCGCCGCGCCATGTCCCAGGCCAGCGGGATCGCGCGATCCAGGATCGAGCCCAGAAGCTGGTTCGTGGCCGAGTCGCCTTCGTGGCTTGACCGACCCGTTTCCATGGCGGGAGCGGCAAGGCCACGCAGTTCGGCCGTGTCGGCCAGAACCCGAACCACGTATTTCGGATTGATCTTGTGGGGCATGGTAGAGGACCCGACCGTACCATGATCGAGCCGCTCGGAGATCTCGCCTATCTCCTGAGACATGAGCAGGTAGAGTTCTGATGCGATGCGTTCCACCGTCATTGCCAGAAGCGACAGTTGGACGACATAGTCGGCGAAAAGATCGTTGTTGGTCCGTCCGGGCACAAGCAGTTCGCGCAGACCAAGACGGGCCGCTAGCCGACGATTTAGTTCGCGCCCCTCGGCGCCGAAGGCATGCATCGCTCCGACCGCTCCGCCGAACGGCAAGGCAAAAAGGCGTCGGGCCCCGCCATCCAGCCTGTCGACCGACCGGGTCAGTTCTTCGATCCAGCCGGCAACCTTGAAACCGAAGGTGATGGGCAGCGCATGCTGGCGATTGGTCCGGCCCGCCATGAGCGTGTCTGCATGTGTATCGGCCAGATCCGAAAACCGGGTCAGGACCCCGGCCAGCGCCTTGCGGATTTCGCGATCGGCTTCGCGGACCAGAAGGATGCGCCCGGTCTGCATCACGTTTTGCGTCGTTGCACCCCAGTGAACATAGGCTCCCGCCTCGCCTGCCGTGCGCGCCAGCAGGCGGGTGAGCGACAGGATCGGGGCATGCGTGACCTGGATGTCGGCCTCCAGCGCCTCGATACCGATCACATCAAGCCGTGCTGCGTCGCGGATGCCCTGAGCGGCGGATTCAGGTATGACCCCCATTTCAGCCTGAACTTCGGAAAGCGCGGCCTCTACGTCCAGCCAGGACTGCCAGAGGGTTTCGCGGGCGAACAGGGTGCCTGGCGTCAGGGCCGGTGTGTTCAGCATCATGGTCTTCCTTCGGAGGTCATGCGATTTCAAAGCGCGGGGCCGCCGCAAGCAATCGCGCCGTGTAGTCGCTGGTCGGGCGGGACAGCACCGCCGCCGCAGTGCCCTCTTCGACAATCCGACCGCCGCGCATGACGACGACGCGGTCGGCAGTCTGGTGTACCACGGCCATGTCATGCGTGACCAGCAGCAGGGTCAGGTTCATCCGTTCGCGCAGGTCGTCCAACAGGTCGAGGATCTGCGCCTGCACCGAGACATCGAGCGCCGAGGTCGGTTCATCGCAGATCAGCGCCTCCGGGCCGGTTACGAGCGCGCGGGCGATGGCCACGCGCTGTCTCTGGCCACCCGAGAGCTGAGACGGATATGTGTGGATCAGCCGTTCGGGCAAACGGACCCGTTCCATTGCCTCGCGCACGGCCTCTAGGTTGGCAACGCGATCACGTTCGCCGCGCAGGACCAGCGGCCGGGCAATGATTTCGGACAGACGCCTCCGCGGATTGAGCGAGGTGTAGGGATCCTGAAAGACCGGCTGGACAAAAGCCGCACGTTCCGCCGTCGGGATGTCGTGGATCGGGCGCCCGGTCATCAGGATATCGCCCGAGGTCGCTTGGTCGAGCCCCAGCAATATCCGCGCCAGGGTCGACTTGCCCGATCCGCTTTCTCCGATCAGCGCCAGGGTCTCGCCCCTCTTGACCGACAGCGACACGCCGTCCAGCGCCCGGATCTCGCGCTTCGGTTCGAACAGGCCCTTGCGCGTCATGTAGACGCGGGTGATGTCGCGGGCGACGATCACCTCGTCGGTCCTCGGCAAGGTCGGGGCCGGTCGACCGGGCGCCCCGTCCAGACGCGGCACGGCTGCTAGAAGTCTGCGGGTGTAGTCGTGCCGGGGGTCGAACAGCACGTCCCGTGCCGTCCCCTGCTCCACGATCTCTCCGCCATACATCACCGCCACGCGGTCGGTACGCTGCGCCACCACGGCCAGATCGTGGCTGATCAGGATCAGCCCCATCTGACGTTCGCGCCGCAGGTCATCCAGCAAGTCGAGGATCTGTGCCTGCACCGTCACGTCAAGCGCCGTGGTCGGTTCGTCCGCGATCAGCAGGTCGGGGTCGAGCATCAGGGTCATGGCAATCATGACTCTCTGGCGCTGGCCACCCGACATCTGGTGCGCGTATTGGTTCATCCGGCCTTCGGGGTCGGGAATGCCGACACGGTCCAGAAGGTCGATCGCCTTCTTGCGCGCCGCGGCGGAGGACAACAGGCCGCGCGCCACCGCAGCTTCGGTCATCTGCCGCCCGATGGTGTAGACCGGGTTGAGCGAGGTCATCGGTTCCTGAAAGATCATGCCGATGCGCGGCCCCGCGATCGTCCGGGAGAACACCCCGTCCTCGAGAGCCGGCAGGTCCTGTCCGTCGAAGCTCAGCCGGATCGCGCTGCATTTGGCACTGCGCGGCAGCAACCGCATCAGGGCCAAGGCGGTCATCGACTTGCCGGACCCGCTTTCGCCGACGATCCCAAGGGCCTCGCCGCGATCCAGGGCCAGTGTCACGTCGCGCACGACATGAAGCGGTCCATCCGGCGAGCGTAGGAAAATGTTTAGGTGGTCGATATCCAGAAGCGTTTTCATTCGTTGCGCCCTTCCGGCGAGGTGATGTCTCGCAGCCCGTCGCCCATGAGGTTGGCGCCTATGACAAGCAGGAACAGGCAGATGCCCGGCAAGATCACCAGCCAGGGCCGATAGAACATCGCCTGCTTGCCTTCGGCGATCATCAGACCCCAGGACGGGGTCGGCGGTTGGATGCCAACGCCCAGAAAGCTCAGCGAGCTTTCTGCCAGGATCGCGATACCCAGTTCGAAGGTGAAAATCACGATGATCGACGACATGAGGTTCGGCATGATCTCGTACCAGATGATCTGGCGCGGGCTCGCCCCGGCGGCTACGGCCGCCGCCACGAAGTCGAGCGAGCGGAAGCGCTGCGTCGCGGCGCGGGTCACGACCAGATAGTAGGTCCAGTGCAGCACGCCGACGATGCCGATCACCACCCAGATGGAAGGGCCGATGATGAAGACCAGCGCCATGGCCAACAAAAGGCCAGGCAGAGCAAGCTGTGCCGTCAGCAGGAAGCTGATGCCGTGGTCGATCCAGCCGCCGAAATATCCGGCGATCACGCCCAGTGTCACGCCAATGATCAGGCCGACGGTCGCGGCGCCGATACCGATGGTGATCGACACACGGGTGCCGTAGATCAGGCGGCTGAGGTAATCGCGACCGTTCTGGTCGGTGCCGAGGATGTGGTCCCAACGTCCGCCCTCGCTCCAGACCGGGGGCAGCATGCGGTCGGCCAGCGACTGTGCGAAGGGATCGTGCGGCGCAAGCACCGGGGCCAGGATCGCCACAACGGCGATGATCAGGATCAGGCCTGCGCCGATCAGGAACCCGGTGTGACCGAACATCCGCCTGCGGAAGATCTGGCCCGGTGAGAGGGTCGTGGTCCTGTCGAGTTCCACGGTTGTCAGGGTGATGTCTGTGTCGGTCATCCGATGCGAATCCTCGGGTCGATGGCCGCATTCAGGATGTCGGCAAGTAGGTTCATGGCGACGAAAACGATGGCGAAGACGAAGATCAGCATCTGCACGGTCGGGATATCCGCCCCGAGGATGGATTCCAGCGCCAGCCGTCCCAGGCCGTTGATGGCAAAAATGGATTCCGTGATGACGGACCCTCCGAACTTCTGGCCCAGTTGCACTGCAAGGACTGAAATCACCGGCAGGATCGCGTTGCGCAAGGCATGGCGGCGCAGCAGTTGCCACCCGCGGAACCCCTTGGACCGGGCGGTTCGGATATAGTCCGCGCCCATCACTTCTATCAGGCCGGTGCGGGTCAGGCGCATCACCGCCGGGACGGAGGACGAGCCGAGGACGAAGGCGGGAAGGACGAAGTGACGCCAGGTGCTATCGCCCGAGACCGGGAAGATCGGGATCATTACCGCAAAGACGATGATCATGATCAGGCCGAGCCAGAAGTTCGGCACCGCCTGTGCCGACACCGCGACTCCAAGCGCGAAACGGTCGATCCAGCTGTTGGGATTGAGTGCGGCGAGGGCGCCGAGAGGAATGGCAATCACGATGGTCACGGCCAGGGCCGACAACGCCAGTGTCAGCGTTTCGTCGAGCCGGTCGGCCACCAGCGCCGCCACCGGCTTGTGCCAGTAGTAGCTTTCGCCGAAATCGCCTTGCAGTACCCCGCCGAGCCAATCGAAATACCGAACCGTCAGCGGCCGGTCGAGCCCGTAGCGGGCGCGGATGGTCTCGACCACGTCGGCGGTCGCGTCTTCGCCAGCGATGGCCTGCGCCGGGTCGCTTGCGACGTTCAGCAGTAGGAAGGCAGCCAGCGAGACGGTGAAGGCGACCAGGATCGCAAGACATCCGCGAAGAAATATGTAGCGCAGCATGGTGTGGGTTCCTCAGGTTCACAGGGGGCCGCGCAGGCCCCCTGCCCGTCAAGTCTTACTTCCAAGTGGCATTCTGAAGCCTGGGCATCCCGTCGGGATCGAGCGGAAAGTCAAGGTTCGGGGATACGAGGTAGTTGGCCGAATAGCTGAAAAGTGGCGCCCAATAGGCCTGATCCGCAATGACGCCAAGCGCTTCTGAATAGATCGCCTTGCGCTTTTCCTGATCGGCAGTCTGTTCTGCCGACAGGACCAGATCGGCGAGCGCCGTGTCGCCCGACATGTTCCGGTCACTATCGATGTCGAAATGGATCCGTGCGATGGCAGCGGTGTCGGCTGTGCCACCTGACCCCCAGGTGCCGAAATAGGCCGGTATCTCACGCGCCGCCCGCGCCTGATTAAGGCTTTCAAGCTTCACATAGCGCAGGTTCAGATCGATGCCCACGGCCGTAAGGTCGGCGGCAATGGCTTCCGATGCTGCCTTGTCGCGATAGGCCCAGACCTCCAACGGGAAGCCATCAGGGTATCCCGCCTCGGCCAGCAGGGCCTTGGCCTTCTCGGGGTCATACTCATAGCGGGTGACGCTTTGGTCACAGCCAAACTGGGCGGGATGGCAGGCGGCGTGGATCGGCTCTGCCGAACCGCCGATCAGGTGCTTGGCCATGTCCGGCGTATTCAGCGCATGATTGATCGCACGACGGACAAGTACATTGGTAAGCGGTCCGTCCGGATCCGTATGTCCGGCCGCATCCAGAACCATGAACCCGACACGAAGGTCAGGTCCACTCAGATGTGTGGCCATGGGCGTGGCCCCCAGGCTTTCCGCAAGATCGAGCGGCACCTTGAACATCCAGTCGATGCCGCCCGACATCAATTCCGCCTGCTGCGTGCCGATGTCAGGAATATTTCGCACCACGATGGTCTTGATCTCGGGTTTTTTCCCGAAGAACGCCTCATTCCGCTCAAGCACCAGTTCGGTGCCGGGTTCAAAGCTCTTGACCTTGTAGGGGCCGGTGGCGATCAGGCTGTTGGCCATGGCATCGCGGTTGATGCCGTCACCTTCGCCATAGGTACCCGACTTGCGCAGCATCACCCTGTTGGCCATGTCGCGCAAAACCAGGGGATAGACCGACTTCAGCTTGAACCGGACTGTATTGGGGCCAGTCACCACAGCTTCGTCCAGCCAGCGCGAGACAACGCCGTTCGCGTTGGACTCGCTTCTCTGGTCGGCGATCCAGTTGTAGGTATAGGCCACGTCGTCGGGAGTCAGCACGGTTCCGTCATGAAACTGGACGTCGTCCCTCAGGGTAAGATCGAGCGTCAGGTCGTCGATCCACTCATAGCCGGTCGCGATGGCGGGCCGGTACTCCTGCGATACGGGGTCGAGGTCGAACAGCGTCGCATCGGTCAGCTGCGCGAGGATAATGTATTCGCGTTTGGTCGTGTAGTTGTAGTCGAGGTTCAGGATTTCCTCGGTCATTGCCGCACGCAGCGTGTCGTCGCCGGGGCCGGCGGCGGCCGGTCCCGACGCTGCTATCAATGCGATGGCGCTGGCCGCGCAAAAGGCTTTCAACTGTCTTATCTTCATGGGTTCCTCCCTATGGGCGTGCCGCGCCGCTGCGGCGCGTAGACCAGTTTTGTTTGTTCGCGCCGCCGCAGCCGGATGGCCCGCCGGCGGCGCTGATGTCGCGCGTTTCTATTGGGTCCAGCTGGCCTTGTAGAGCCGCGGGAAACCGTCGTCGTCCAACGGGAAGACAAGCTCCGGATCGGTCAGGTAGTTGACCGAATACGACCAGAGCGGGATCCAGTAGACCTGATCGGTGATCCGGGCATGGATCTTGGCGAAGAGTTCTCCCTGCCGGTCAGGATCAAGTTCTGCGTAGGCCTCGGTTACCATCGCGGACAGCTCGGCATCGCCCGACAGGTTGCGGTCTGTCTCGGGGTCGAAATGCTGCCGGATCGGCGGCGCCGTGTCACCGCCCCAGGTTCCGAAATAGGCCGGAATTTGGCGGTTTGCCCGCGCGACGTTCAGGCTGTCCAGCTTCACCTGTCGCAGGTTGACTTTGATCCCGACCGCCTTGAGGTCTGATACGATCGCCTCGGACATCGGCTTGTCACGATAGGACCAGATCTCGGTTTCGAACCCTTCGGCGAACCCTGCTTCGGCCAGCAATGCGCGAGCCTTTTCGGGATCGTGATCATAGATCGTGACCTCCTGGTTGCACCCCAGCTCCGACGGATGGCAGGCACCTTCGATGCGCGCCGCAGCCCCGCCGATCAACGCGCTGGCAATGCCGGCGCGGTCGATGGCATGGGCCATGGCGCGGCGCACCTTGAGATTGGTGAGCGGACCTTCGGGATCGACCAGTCCGCCCGCGTCAAGGATCAGGAATCCGATGCGCCGGTCGGGCCCGGACAGATGCTTTACGTTCGGCATCTTCCCAAGGCTTTCCGCCACATCACGCGGCACACCGTTGATCCAGTCGATGCTGCCGGACATCAGTTCGGCCTGCTGCGTGCCCTCGTCCGGCAAGGACCGGATGACAACGGTTCCGATCGCCGGATCGCCCTTGGGACCGCCAGCATAATAGCCGTCGTACCGCTCCAGCACGAGCTCCGAGCCGGACTCGAACGAGGTGACACGGTATGGTCCCAAGCCCACGGGTCCGCCCGATGCCGCATTGGGATCAAAGCTGCCCCCGGCCTCATAGGTGCCCTGTTTGCGGATCGGCACACGGATCGCCATATCCTGCAGCGCCAGCGGGTACTGCGTCTTGAAATGGAAGCGCACCTTTTGCGGCTCCAGCGCCTCGGCCCTGTCGAACCAGACCGCGATGCGCCCGCCCGACAGGGTTTGCGATGCCTGTGTTGAGATAGTGTTGTAGGTATAGGCCACGTCATCGGCTGTCATCGCGGTGCCGTCATGAAAGGTCACGTCATCGCGGAGCGTCAGGTCCATGGTGACGGGATCAAGCTGCTCCCAGGCGGTCGCCAGCGCAGGCAGATAACTTCCATTTGCCGGATTGATTGCCAGAAGCGTCTCGTCCACCAGTTCGGAAATGATGATGTATTCCCGCTTTGTCGTGTAGTGGTAGTCGAGGTTGATGATGTCTTCGGTGAAAGCGACACGCAGCGTGTCATCGGCCTTGTCGGCATGGGCGATGCCTGCCAGCAACGGCACAACGGCAAGTGTGCCGGCGGCAAGCCGCTGGACAGCTTTCTTCAACATGGTTTCCTCCCAGTGCCATGCGTTCACACAGTCCGGTGCACGGCTAGGGAAACCTTAGCGCTGGCCGGTATTTGAAAAAATTGCTAATCTGATTGCAATAGTTGCAAAATTCGAAAGAGTCATCGGTATGAATCTCCGTGGTCTTCAGCTTTTCCGCGACATTGTGCTGACCGGAACGCTGGCCGATGCGGCCGAGCGGTCGAACATGTCGATCTCTGCTGCCAGTCGACTGCTGAGCCAGCTTGAAGGGCAGCTTGGCCTGGCTCTGTTTTCGCGATCTCGCAGAGCACTGGCGCTGACAGAGGACGGCACGCTGTTCTACCGGCAGATATCCAGCACCCTCGATGCGTTGAACGAGATCCCGGACATTGCCCGGCAGGTGGCCACGCGGGGCAGTCGCACCCTGTCGATTGTCGCCGCCACACCGATTGCCAACCAGCTTGTCGTTCCGCCGCTGGCCAGGCTGCGGTCCACCGCATCCGAAACCGAATTCAGCCTACATGTCGAAAGCCGCTTTGCCATCGAAAGCAAGGTGGCTGCGGGGGGCTATGACCTTGGGCTGATCTCGCTTCCGGTCGAGAACGAGATCGTGCCGCTGGACATCGTGCCGCTCATCCGCGCCCGGCTATGCGTCTTCCTGCCCAAGGATCATGCTTTGGCGCGGCAGGAAACGGTCACCGTCGACCAGATTGCGGGCGAAGACTTCGTGACGCTGGCCGCAAACCAGCGCTGGCGGGACAGGCTGGATGCCTTACTGGGCGCGGCCGGCTATCGCCCCAACATCAGCCACCAGACCGGATCGACGGTGGTGACGCTTGAAATGGCCCGCCACGGGATCGGCATCACGTTGAGCGACGCGGTCTTCTCGCCTCCCGACGACGCAGGACCGATGACCCTTCGCCCGATCGAGGAGGACACCTGGATCACGTATGCTGCAATCCATGCCCGAGACCGTCACCCGCCGCACGCAGATCCCTTTCTCGATGCCCTGAGCGATCACGTGGAACGGCTTCGCGCGTCGAGCCCCGAGACAGCGCAGCTCCTGCATCTGATATAGGGGGTCTGTTGCATTAGAACCGCACAATAGAGGCGTGCCCAGTTTCCATCATGCGGCTTCGGGGAAGAGATTGGCGACGAAGATGATTTCATTGGCCATGCCGACTTTGCAGTTCTCGAACTGGCCTTTTCTGATTGTGCGGAAAGCCCTTGCTGCTTTGGCATTTCGCCGCGGGGTCAGCCTGAAATCGATCAGCTGACCGAACTGATCGACGGCCCGCCACAAGTAGCACCATCGGCCACCAACCCTAATGTACGTCTCGTCCACATGCCACTGCAACCCGCGCCAGGAACGGTGCGCCCCATAGGCCCGTTTGCGGATCTCGGGGCCGAACTTCCTGACCCAACGGTCGATGGTCGAGGCATCAACCATCACTCTGCGCGCGGCCAGCATGTCGCGGACGTCGCGGCACGACAGCGGGTAGCGGCAGTATCAGCGCACCGCTAAAAGCATGATCTCACGCGGAAACCGATGCCGCTTGAACGGGTTCTTGAGCTGTACCATCGGCTCCTCCATTATCATGAACACACTGAGCCTGCGGCGGAAGGCTAGTGAATGCTACAGACCCATTGAAGCGCAGACGCAACCAATTACGATTCTACGCCTAAAGTTAAGCGTTTAGTTAAGTCACCTATGTCTTCTCGTGACTATGTCGCGGATATCATTTCATCCTACTACCGCAATGAGCCAGTGTTGCTCAAAGACACGCCGGATGAGGCTTTCGAGCGTGCAATGTTTGATGTGTGGTCGCAGCAATGGCCTCGCTTGCGCTCGGAGTATTCGTTTCGAACCGTCCAGTCTTCGGAAACCGTGCTAGACAAAGGCCTGACGATCAAGGTGTCGGTGTGGAGGGGCCAGAACAGGCGTGGGTCGAGGCGGCGGTCGAGGACGCTACCTCTCAGACCATAACGTCGCTGCGGCGCTTCTTATGGCCATACTGAAAAGACGTTGCCGCGCCGCGTCGATCCTTTCCGCATATCGTCGAAATCCATCAAGCCTCGTCTGAGGCCTCCACTGGTCTGGCTCTCGTTGTTACCGAAAAGGTTCTGGCTCGGTTTCCTGAGGCCTCTGACGCATTGACTCTCAAGCGAGACACCCTTGGAATCTCGCCGCCTGCTCTCGCGATCATACCTAGGGCGCGATCATCAGACATGCTCAGGATACTGGCAATGTGGCATGCGGTTGACGATGGCGTTGTTGAAGCTGACCAACTAAGCCGCGTCATCGCCAGCTTCGAGAAGGACGATCTGATTGCGATCGCCCAAGGTTTTAGCGAGGTAGAACAGCCCTTCTCTCGAGAAGTCGAGATCGCCATGGATGCGCTGGTGGCCACGCTCGTCGTCGACGTGATCGAAACCGCGAATCTGTGGCAGCCGCTCTTGCTGAAGGTTCTGAAACGTCGCCCCGATCTGCTCGAAACTTTCGATGTCGAGCGTCTTACGCCGAGCGACGCCATGGATCTGATCAGTGTTGCTTCATCACCGAAAACGATTTCGAACCTGATGCGCAGGATTCTATCATTGCCGCCGAGCGAAGATACAAGCGCCAAGGTGGCAGAGCATGCAGAACTTGCGTTCGGCCGAGCAATCGACTTGTCGATCAGCGGCGGTCTCGCTGAGGGTTGGGAAGGGATGTTCAAGCGGATGGCCGGCGATATCCTGCCGCATGGCATCGCAATGCTCGCAGGCGACTCCGATCGTGCTGCTCGCGGCTTGTCCCTGCTCAACTTCCCCATGCACGGCTCTCCGTCGGCAACGGTATGGGACGAGGGTCTGGGCGATAAGGTCGACGACGACTTGTCGTGGAGTCGATCGACTGTTGATGCTTATCTCTTGGCGTTATGCCTGAGGGACGAAGTTGCCCAAAGGGTCCCGATCCTGGTCAAGACGCTACCGCGGCTTAGGTATATGGCGGTCAACGATATTCTATCGCCTGACGCTCGAGCGTTGCTCGACAAGCACCTTCCGTCGATCGGCGAAAGCTGGGACCTCAATAAAAGGATGCTCAAGGTGTTGCGAAGGGCCAACCGTGACGCCATCGACATAAGCACTGTCATTTCTCGTCTGTCACTGACGGAGCAAGAGCTCAGCTATGTTTTCGAGGAGGACGACGAAAAGAGCAACTCGTTTTCCTTAACGCGTTTCTTCTGGCCGTGGTGATCCTTCGCGTTGACGAAAGTTCGGATACAAGAACCCACCTTGACCAGTCTCGCTACACGATACGACTTTGATCGTGCGGGCTTCGCGTTACTGTGAATAGCCCCGCGTTTTTTAGACGCCTTTGTTGTTCAGTTTCTGTTGCCGTTCGAACTCGATTGGCGACAGCATGCCGTTATGCGCGTGCTTGCGTTTCGGGTTGTAGAACATTTCGATGTAGTCGAACACATCCTGCCTTGCCTCCGCGCGCGTGCGGTATGTCCGCCGTCGGATCCGCTCGCGCTTGAGCAGGTTGAAGAAACTCTCGGCGACGGCATTATCGTGACAGTTCCCCCGCCGGCTCATCGAATGTTCCAGTTTGTGGGCGCGGAGGAACGCAGCCCAATCCATGCTGGTGAATTGGCTTCCCTGATCCGAGTGGATCAGGACCTTTTCGCGGGGTTTGCGACGCCAGATCGCCATCAGCAGTGCTTGCAAAACGACATCGGTCGTCTGCCTGCTTTGCATCGACCATCCGACGACCCTTCTGGAATAAAGGTCGATGACAACAGCCAGATAGGCGAAGCCTTCATGGGTCCGGATATAGGTGATGTCTGTCACCCAAACAATGTCTGCAGCGGCAACGTCAAACTGTCGGTCCAGCGTGTTGTCCACGATGATTGATGGCTTATCACCATACTTTCCGGGGCGGCGTTTGTAGCCGATCTGCGCCCTGATCCCAGCCAGCTTCGTTAGACGGGCAACACGGTTTAGACAGACACTCTCACCTTGCTCGAGCAGGTCATCGTGCAGCTTGCGATGTCCGTAGACCTTGCCACTTTCAACCCACGCTTCTTGCAGCATCGCAGTCTGGCGTTGGTCTTCAATGGCTCGTCGGCTCAGCGGTGCCTTCAGCCACGCATAGAACCCACTCGGCTGTATCCTCAGACAACGGCACATCGCACGAACCGAGAATAGCCCACGATGCTCGGCAACGAACGCGTCTCTCACTTTGCATCCCTGGCGAAATACGCGGTCACCTTTTTTAAAATATCCCGCTCCTCCGTCACACGAAGCAGTTCGCGCTTCAGCCTGCGTATCTCGGCGTCCTTGTCGCTGTCGCCTGACGCCGACTTCGCAAACTTGCGCTTCCACGCGTAGAGCGAGTGCGCGCTCACACCCAAACGCTCAGAAACTTCCTTCACCGGATAGCCCCGTTCGGTGATTTGTGCGACCGCATCGCGTTTGAAATCGTCTGTGAAATTCCCTGTGCACATCATGGCCTCCTTGCCTCAAAATTAGCGAAGAAGGCGTCCACAATACACGGGACTATTCAGTCTCCCCTGCCCGCAAAAGCCCGACGCAGCATCACGTTTGACCGGGGGTTTGAGTTCACATCCTGGCGCGAGTTGCAAAACGGCATGGGCACATAAGCCTGGTTCTGTCACCCCTAGGCGCCTTGGCAAAAAGGTTCGGTAGTAAATATGAACAAACGGGTCCGCCGATACCTTCCGCGAGACACTGCCCTCCTGTCGCTCCAAAATCGACATTTGAAGTCGCTTTGCGATCGTCTGAACGCGACCCCGCGCAAATGTTTGGGATACAGAACACCGGCCGAGGCGTTCAGAGATGAATTGCTGAAACTGGAGAGGCGATAAAGTATCTTTCCCACGCAGTCCGATGCAATCGAAATGGAACTCACACTAAGCTTTTACGCAGGACACATGTGCTGCCGCTGCGACAGAAGCGGTACGACAAGCCATTGCGAGGTCCGCCCCTTCAGCCAGTGCTCGTGCAAGCGCTCCAGTAAAGCAGTCACCGGCCCCATGTGAGCTAACGACTTTGACCTTTTCCGCTGGCAACGCTATTGCAGTGCCACCCCCAGACACCCATGCAAGTCCGTGCGAGCCCGCCGTTACAACAACTGCCGGAAATTTCTTGCCAAGAACCTCGGCAGCGCCGCGAGCTGAAGCAAGATCTTCAACAGGTTCAGTACCGAACATCTCGGCTTCGACTGCGTTGACGACCAAAACATCTATCAGTTCCTGAAACTCGGGCGAAAGGTCCCGCGCGGGCGCTGCGTTGAGAAGCACCGGGACCCCGCGACGACGCGCAATTCGAGCCGCAGCATAGTTGATGGCCTCGGGGATTTCGTTTTGCAGCACCAGAATACCAACATTCTCCCAAACATCAGCCTGATCAAGAACCGCTGCATCGATCTTTAAGTTGGAACCTGAGACGATCGTCGCAGCGTAATCGCCCGCGGCATTCATGACAGCAACGCTCATACCTGACGCCGCATCTGACAGAGTCGTTACAAACCGGCTGTCGACACCCACGTCATGCAAATGCCCGCTCAGGAAACGCCCGAAATCATCTGCCCCGACAGCCCCAACCATCCGCGATGGAAAAGCCGCCACAGCCTGGTTGCCGCCTTTTCCACCAAATTTCGGAAACCAACGCGTCCCAACAGCGGTTTCATCCAACCTAGGCAACTCGGTCGTCTGAACAACAATGTCATAATGAAGGGCGCCAACGACTAGCGGCAGAGTATCGGTCTGGGACAATTTATTCTCATCTTTCTCGTTTTTTCGATACCGCACTCATCGTCTTGATAAGATTTGCATCCGCTGCGGCGCGATCTCGCTGCGCCGTAGCAACAAACAGGGCGTCGAGAAGGTTCAATTGGGCGATACGCGCAGTTGCGTTTTCCCCCAGCAAAGCCGAATTTTCAGCTGTAGAGCATAGAACCACATCAGCAGTTTGGGCCAATGTGCTGTCGTGATAGTTCGTAAAGGCGATCACGCGCGCGCCATTCTTGCGTGCAAGCTGCACCGCCTCTAAAAGGATCGACGTCTCGCCCGAATGAGAAAATGCCGTCACAACGTCCTCGGGCTCGAGCAACGAGGCGGACATCAACATCATATGAGCATCATCAAATACTGACCCCCGCAGACCAATACGCAGAAACTTGTGGCGGGCGTCACGGGCGATTTGGGCTGACCCGCCAAAGCCATAGAAATCGCGCTGCTTGGCCCTATGAAGATAATCGGCAGCCCGGTCAAACGCAGCGAGATCGAAGATCGCAAATGTCTCTTCAAGCGCCTGCATCGAGGTGCGGAAAACCTTTTGCACAATCTCGCTTGATGTGTCGTCGTTCGAAATCTCGGTATGCAGAGCTGCCGCATCAGATTTGTAATACTCGATCAAACCCTTGCGGAACTCGCGGAACCCAGCGAAGCCAAGTTTTTTGGCAACCTTGACAACCATTGCCTCGGACACACTCGATTTTTCCGCAACATCCTTAAGCGGTGTATCGTCGTTAATGTCCTTGCGGGCCAGAATGTCACCTGCCACTTTGCCCTCAAGAGGGGTCAGCTTCGGCAGACGCATTCTAATCTGAGCCGCTACAGTTTCAGGGTCGCCTAACATCATCATTTTCCACTTGTTGCCCGGTCAATCAGCATTGCGACAATGATGATAATCCCCGTGGCAAGCAATTGGTAGAAAGCTTGTACGTTTAGCAAAGTGAGCCCGTTTCGCAGGGCACCCAAGATGACGCAGCCAAGCAAGGTTCCCACAATCGACCCGCGCCCGCCCATCAACGACGCGCCACCAATAGCAGAAGCCGCAATCGCATCCAGTTCCCAAAGATTGCCCAAGGTCGGCTCAGCCGCTCCGAGACGGCCAATCAGGATCAACGACGCAATCGACGCCAATGCACCGGAAATCATATAAGCCGAGATCTTGGTCAACGAGACCGGGACGCCAGCGACACGTGCAGCTTCAGGGTTGCCACCAACCGCCATCAGATATTCGCCGAGCGGAGTTTTGGTCAGTACCACCCACGCGATCAGCGCAAGGATTGCCACGATGATGACAGGCGTCGGCACCCCCATAACGGCGCCATTAGCGATCGAACGGAACTCGCTGGGGATCCCAAAAATTGGCGTCCCACCTGTGTAGATAAGCGCCAACGCCCGGTACAGCGACAGCCCACCCAAGGTCACAATAAACGGTTGCAGTCCACCCCATGCAATCAGTGCGCCATTCACGAAACCACAGCTCACACCAACGGCTATTGCACCCAACATCGCGATCGGCACTGGCACGCCGGCGACCATCATCGCCGCGCCCAAAGTTGCAGACAACGCTGCAACAGGGCCGACCGACAGGTCGATACCACCCGAGATGATGACCAAGGTCATACCCAAGGCAATGCAGGCATTGATCGAACTTTGCTGCAAAATATTGCCGATGTTCGGCATCGTCAGAAAGCTGGGAGAGAGGATCGAAAACACCAACGCGATCAGCAGCAGCCCGACCAGTGTGCCTGCATCCCGAAAGCGGACGTTTGAGACAAAAGGCAGCTTCGTCAGAATATTGTTCATAGTTTTTCTCGCTTATTCAGGTGCGAAACAGAAGTCTCAGGCACCGGGAATGGCATGCCGTGCGATATTCGCTTCGTTGATATCCTCGGCGGACAGATCTGCGGCGATCTGACCCTCGCGCATAACCAAAACACGGTCGGACAGGCGGATCACCTCGGCCATTTCCGACGAGACCACCAACACCCCACAACCGCTATGCGCCAGAGTTTCGATCAGATCATAGATCTCGGCTTTGGCACCGACATCAATGCCGCGGGTGGGTTCGTCAAACAGATAAATCTGCGTTCCGGCGGCCAGCCAGCGGCCTATGATCGCCTTTTGCTGATTGCCCCCGGAAAAACTTCCGATGGGTCGTGTAACATCCAATGGACGCAGGTTCACCTCGCGCATCAGCTCTTCGCTGCGCCGATGCAATTTGTGTTTGCGGATCACCCCGGCCCGCGAAAACTGACGCATCGCGGGCAAACCAATGTTGGCGGTGATCGGGCGATGACTGACAATCCCATCACGTTTGCGTTCTTCGGGCACCAATCCCAATCCTGCACGGATTCGCGTACGCGGCGAGTTACCTGCAACCGGTTGGCCCTCGATCGAAACCTCACCGGCATCAGCAACATCCACGCCAGCGATCAGCCGAAGCAATTCGGTCCGCCCTGAACCGACCAGTCCGGCAATGCCCAAAACCTCGCCCTTGTGCAAAGTCAGGTCAACACCGCGTACGGCGGTGCCACGGGTCAGTCCCGAGACCTGCATCATGACCTCGTCGGTCGCAAAACTGTTGTGATGGGCGTGGGCCAGTTCACGTCCGACCATGAATTCAATGACTTGCGGCAGAGGCGTGCTGGGGATGTCCACGCGGGTCACAAACCGTCCGTCACGCAAGATTGTCGCGCTGCTGCACAGCCGATAAACCTCGTCCATTTTATGAGACACATAGATGATCGACACACCGCGCGCAGTTAATTTTTCGATCACCTCGACCAGACGCTCGAACTCAGCAGGCGTCAAACTCGATGTCGGCTCGTCCATGGCAATAACACGCGCATTGGCGCGAAGGGCCTTGGCGATTTCGACGATCTGTCGCTGCGCCACACGCAGGTCGCGCACTTGGGCTGTCACATCAATCGTCGGGTCCAACGTTGACAGCAGATCGCGCGCCTCGGCCTCCTGGGCTTTTTTATCAACAAAGAGTCCACCTTTGCGACGCGACGCCCCCAAAAAGATGTTCTGCGCCACAGTCAGTTCGGGCACTTGCTGCAATTCTTGATGGATCATCGCGATACCAGCCTGCGCTGCATCGGCCGGTGAATTGATCGTCACTTGCATGCCGTCAATTTCGACCGTACCCGCGTCGGACCGAACTACACCACACATGACATTCAGCAAGGTGGACTTTCCAGCGCCGTTCTCACCCAGCAAGCCGTGAACTTCGCCCGCAGCCAGAGCAAGTGACACGCCGTGCAGCACTTGAATCGAGCCATAAGACTTGTCAACGTCGGATAGTTTCAAACGATGATGTGTCATGTATCTCTCTTGAAATGGAACCCCGCAGGCCCAAGCCCGCGGGGTCTGTTCTCAGGACAGTGCGATCACTGAGCCATCAAAGTTGCACGCAGAGCTTTCAGATCGGTCGTCGCATAAGTATCGACGTTCTCGCTGGTGATCAGCGCCTGCGGAGTGGCAACCACTCGGGGCAGATCTTGCCCGGCAAGCAGACGCAGGGCAACTTCCATCGCCACTTCGCCAGTCAGCACGGGGAAGCTGTCGACAGTGCCGGTCAAATCGCCAGCACGCACCGCAGCATAAGCATCCGAGATACCGTCGGTGCCGAAAACAGCAGTCTGTTCGGCCTTGCCGGCCGCCTTGACCGCTTCGACCACACCCAAGGCCATGCCGTCGTTGTTCGCATAGAAACCGATCAAATCAGGGTGCTGCTGAAGGATCGTCGCAGCGGCGTTAAACGCCAATTCACGCGACCAATCAGCCGGAACCGATGCCACAACTTCAAAGTTGCCGGCAGCTTCGATTGTCTCGGTAAAACCTGCGGTACGCTGACCTGCTGCAAAGACGCCAGCCTGGCCCTCGATGACGGCAACCTTACCACCCTCGGGGTGGTTTTCGATGAACCATTTGGCGACACGAACGCCGTTGTCTTTCTGGACGTTACCGACGTAATGCGCGACCGAGGGGATCACGGCGTCGTTCACGTTGACCACAGGTACGCCTGTCGCCATCGCTTTTTCCAGTGCCGGGATCAGGTTGGCATCGGTCTGCGGCGAGAACAGAAGTGCGCTGAAGCCCTGCGAAATCAGCGTTTCGGCAATCGAAAGCTGGCCCAGCTGATCGCCTTCGCTTTGTGCCGCCTGATAGACGACATCGACGCCATGAGCGCTGGCAAAGCTGCTATAGCCCTCGCCCAACGAACGCCAGTATTCGTTCGTCAGCGTCTTAGAGACGCCGCCGACTTTGGTGCCATCCGCAACGTCGGGCAGTGCGCCAAATTTGGCATCCAATTCGGACCAGTCCATCCGGTCCGGCTCGCTGTCAGAGTTCAGCGGCGCCAAGTCCTGTGCCTGCGCCATGCCCACGCCAAGTGCCAGAGCACTGGCGATCAGTGCGGATTTCAGAAAATGTTGCATTCGGGTCTCCTCCCTTTTGTCAGTTTAAAGATTTCTCGATCACGCCAGAACTTCGTCCCGAAGAGCGAGTTGCGCGATTTCAGTTCCAACCACAGGGTCTTGAGCGGCAAGTGCCTCACCCAGGCGATTGTTGGATTCGATCAGGTCAACGGCCTGCAACATTCGGCGAACGGTCCGAATGTTTGCTGCGCACTCTGCGACAGGGTCCAGGCCGGATGCGTCCGGGAAAGTGTCAAAATAGATGGCACCATCGTATCCGCCGCGTTTGACTTCGCGGAGCAGTTCCAGTGTCGCCTGCACATGCACCGCAGCCACCATCAGCCCGTCGTCGCGCTTGGCATATCCATCGTTCAGGTGCATCCCGAGCAGCTTGGAGCGCCGCATGATATGCGAGGCCGACAGTGCAGGCTGTTCATTTGCATAAAGCGAATGAGCGAAATCGATGGTTACACCCAGATTGGGCGCGCCGACTTCTTCGATCGCCATAAGCGTTGTCGCGGCATCGGGCAAAAGGGAATAGGACCGCGGCTCATTCGGCTTATATTCGATCGAAATCTGGCAATCCGGGTCATGAGCCGCAACTTCGGCAATACCCTCAATCTCGTCGGCCCAAAGCGCTTGGTAGTCACACTGAAAGCCATAGTCGAAACCGTCCTGGCCGAGCCAGAGCGTCATCATCGGGGCTCCCATCTCACGCGCGGCATCGATTCCCCTTTTGGTCAGATCAATAGCCTCGCGGCGCACGGCGCGGTCAGGGTTTGTGAAAGCGCCTCGTTTGAACGCCGGGTTGGTGTAATACCGCATTGCAAGCCCGGACACGCTCAACCCATTGTCGCCGACCATATTTGCGACATCGCGCGGTTTTTCCGCGACATGATCAGGATAGTTAAGGTCCAACTCCGTCAGGCCATCGACCGTAGCTGCACGGGCGATCATTTGGGCCAAACTTGGCTTACCCGACAGATCCGGCCAGTAACTGCCAGCATCCGATGCGAATGAATTGATACGAGTGGCGAAGCGTTGTCCAAGCATGTGATTCTCCTTGCTTCACAAATTATCGTAAGTTCGTAAAGTTGGAAAGATAAAAAGTGGCCGAATGGCAGACAGGCATGAATTTTCCTTATATATTAGAGATTTACAGAGATGACTGGAGGCAAGTTGATGACCCCCTTGGTCAAAATGAAGCAGCCATAGGGGCCACTATCCGAGGTGCGGATCACACCGAAACAATTGCGCGCAGCCGCATAGAATTCGAAACGATCCAGAGCGCCCATACCGACATCACGACCTTCGATTTCATTAACCACCGACTGAATTTCACTAAACAGAGGCAATTGCGCCTCAGGGTCGCCAACAACCTTCATGCGCTGAACCGGCTCAGGTATGAATGTATCCAGCGGCATCAGGCTGAGCAGCGCCCCGATTGCCGCAGGCAAATCCGACCCCGCCATATGCAGGACCTTTCCCGCAACAGTGTGGCGGGCAATCTCTGCTGCCGGATGATTGACATCGCATAACAATACGCTGTCGCCATGCCCCATCGACATCAACATGTGAAGAATTTCGGCGGTCAGCCTTTGGTCAATCCCCTTCAACATTACTTCACCGCCCCCGCAGCCATCCCTTTGATGATAAAACGCTCCAGCAATATCCCAACCAAAAGCAGTGGCAGAATTGCAGCAAAGGAAAGCGCGGCCATGGACCACCACGAGATGCCTTGCGACCCTGTTTGCGAGGCGACCATGACTGGCAAAGTATTTGCGTGGGTCGAGGTCAGAAGCGCCGCAAAGAAATATTCATTCCAGGTCAGAACCAGGGAAATTATGAAAGCAGACACCATGCCCGGCAAAGACAGCGGCAAGATGATCGTCAGAAAGGCGCCCCATATTGACAAACCATCAACCAGCGCGGCTTCTTCCAATTCGCTAGGGATCGCGGCGAATTGGTCCTTCATGATCCAAACAACTATCGGCAAAACACTAAGAGTATAGAGCAAGATCAAACCAAACCGCGTGTCCAGAAGGGCCATTGATTTGTACAGCACCAGAAATGGCAGCGCCAAGACGACGGGCGGCAAGATCAGCTGGCTCAGGAAAAAGAACGAGATATCATCGTTCTTCATGAACCCGAATTTATAGTCGAACCGCGAAAGGCCATAGGCAGCCGTACCGCCCAATCCAACAGCCAGCAGTGAGGCCGTCACGGCGATCACCGCCGAGTTGCTGAATCGCTTCAGGAACTCACCCCGAACCGAGGATGGCTCGGCGATTGTGTCGGGAGACAGTCCAAGTGATCGCCAGCCCAGCCAGTTTGGCTTGAAGTCTATCCAAGGCAGAATATGCCCCTTCATCACGTCGGGCGCCGTCTTGAAGGCTGTGGTCAATGTCCAGAAAATCGGCATCAAACAGACGAAAGCCCAAAGCCCAAGCGCTGCGTAAAGTGCTAGACGCCCAAATCTTCGCTTTACCGGGATACGATCGGCAGGGTGGTCGTGAAAAATCTGAACACTCATGCGTCAGCCCCTTTCCAGCGATTGGTGAATTTGATCAGGCCAGTCATTCCTATGACAATCACCACCAGATAGAACATCGCCAACATCGTCCCATAGCCAACGTTCGATCGGTCTCGATATTCGCGATAGATGAAACTGGTGACACTATCGGTCGCGCCCCCCGGACCGCCACCAGTGACGGTGATGATGATGTCAGCCAGCTTCAACTTGAAGATCACACGGATCAAAATTGCTGTGATCGACACCCGTGCCATTATGGGAAAGGTGATCTCGAAAAACCTACGGACACCTCGGGCTCCATCAACATCTGCAGCCTCGTTCAGATCCTTGGGGATCGCCTGCAGGCCTGCCAACAGCATGATCATCATGAACGGAATATAGGTCCAGGCATCCATCAACATGATGGTCAGCTTTGCGATAGCGGGATCCCCAAAGAAGGTTGGATTGTCGACACCCAGACTTCGCAGGAGCCGGGCGACTGGACCAAACCGGTTTTCCAGCATGGATTTGCCAATCATCCAGCTGACCGCAACAGGCGACAGCATCAGCGGCAAGAGAAATGCGACGCGAAAAAATTTGCGCCCACGGATCTCGGCGTTCAGCATTAAAGCCAGACCAAAGGCGACGATGTACTCGGCAAGGATTGCAAGCACATACCAACCCATATTGCCCATCGAGCGCCAGAAATACGTATCGCCGAACATTTGCTTGATGTTGGCGAGCCCGTTGAATTGCCGGCCGTCAGGATTGGCGAGGTTCCAATCGGAAAATGCAATTGTCAGCCCAAAAACCAGCGGAAAAAGCGCCAGCGATGCAACAAACAGAGCCGCAGGCAACACGAACAAGACCCGCTTACCTTGCTCCCCGCGCACGATCACCTGACTGGCACAAAGCGCAATCGCCCACAGGACATAGGCATATAGTGTTGGGCGCCAATTTGTGAGGCCGAGAGGCAAATACTGCGCGGCAATCGTGCCAAGAAGCAGCAAAGACGCCGCCGCGTTCAGACCATAGCCTAAGCGCAGACGCCGGGCCGAATCCACCTGTGTCGCAACAATATGAAGCTTGCTCATTACGGGTCTTTCCTAAAATCCAAGTCGGTGATGGCGTTGGGAGTAGCGCCATCACCGTGATTACAGCGATCAGAGACCGAGCGACGCGCGATACAGAGCGATCTGGCTGTCGCGACCGATCTGGTCGGTAATCTTCTCCCAGGCTTCAGCGATAGCATCGCCGATAGCCTGCGCGCTCTCGTACTGGCCCGCAAACCCTTTGGCCAATTCGTCCTCGGCCGCCGAATAGTACTGGAAGATCCCCGGAATGCGCGGCTCGACCGCAGCATTAGGATGGTTATAGCTGTCTAGGTTCGACCCAAGGAAATCCTCGACAAAGGCGCGATCATAGCCAGCAATTTCCCATTCATCGTAGTTGAAATGAGACTTGCGATAGGGCTGGTATCCCGACGGATAGGCCGAGGTCCAAAGCGAGATGTCCTTACCGCCCAGATGAGCCGCAGCAGACCAAGCCGCCTTGCGCTTCAATTCGTCACCCGACACACGCGAGGTCACATAGATACCCCACCCAAGATAGGCCATGTTGGGGGATTCATTGTACCGCTCTTCCCATTCTTGGGTCTTCGAATTGTACACCCGGTTCGCGCCCGGCAGGATATCGAAACCGACGACATCACCGACAACTGAACTGTCCGAGGTCCGCGCAGAAGAACCTACATCACCCCACCACGTCAGCATCGAGCCGGTTCCGGCCAGAAACTGCTGGAAGGCAGTCGTGCCGGGATCTGCATTTATCTGATCGGCAGGATAGGCGCCGGGCGTCGCGATCAGGTCCAGCACATCCTGAATGGCCTGCACGAAAGCCGGATTGTTGACCCGCGGCTTCATCGTCTCGGGATCGAACAGCCATGCAGGATCGTCGGGATGCTTGGCATATGCGGTTGCGCGGTCTTCAAGGAAATAAAAGCTGAAGCCACCCCAACTTTTCATGGGGTCAAGGAAGCCATGCGCCGGCAAGCCGGTCAGCGGATCGTCTTTGCCGGCAAGGAACTTGGAATAGGCGTTGACCTGCTCCCAAGTCTTGGGAACCGACCAATCGGAACCGTCGCCTTCTTTGGCCCAAGCCTGTGCAAAATCAGCATTGTCATAATAATCGGTCCGATACGAGAACGTGTGACAATCGCCATCCACGGTGACACGATAGGTCTTTCCATCCCAAGTCCCGACAGGAGCTTTGAGATAGTCTACCAGATCGTCCATATCGATCGCATCTTTGACCCACTCGGGCATCTCATCCAACAAGCCACGACCAGCCGTATCCCCTTCGAAGGGCGCGCCCATTTCCAAGAGATCGAAATCCACCGTTCCGGTGGCAATCGACTGTTGCAGTCTGGCGTTATAGTCCCCCTGCGCCAGATCGATCCAATTGATCTTTGCGCCGGTGTATTCTTCCCATGACGATAAGAACGCGCGGAATAGCACGTTGTGCAGGTTCTGGTTGTTGGTCCCCATAAAGGTAAGCTCAACACCAGCAAATTCGCCCGGCGCAACATTGGCTTTTGTCTGCCCGAGGCACAACGCCCCAACCTTGCGCCAGTCAGCCTCTGTCGGCGCGCCATTCCCGACGCCAGGGATTTGCAAAATCTGCTCGCGGACAGACCCAGCCTGTGCCAGCGCAAACTTTGGCATCGCCGCCAGCGCGCCGGTTGCAGCCGCCCCACGCAACATTGTCCGTCGGCTCATTCGCCCCGAGGTCATGGCTTTGTAAATATCTGTTTTCACAACGTTCCTCCTAGTTGGTCACCAAAGACCTTATCCAAACCGCCATATCGAACGGTTTTTGCGACCCTCCTGCCGCATGGCAGGGCCTGCAATTACACGCCCTGTCGCAATAGCTATTCGATGCTTTATGGGTTGTCAAACTTTTGTAAAGTTGTGATGTTACCGCAAATCAATTCTGATTGACGATGCGACAAGGCATTGGGAGGACGCGCCAGTGGTTAACATCACCATCAATAATCTTAAGAAGAAGTACGGCGAGATGCAGGTCGTACACGGCATTGACCTCGATATCGCTGACGGGGAATTCGTGGTGCTCGTCGGCCCGTCGGGCTGCGGAAAGTCAACGTTGCTGCGGATGCTTGCAGGCCTAGAGGAGATCACTTCAGGGACTATCGCGATTGGTGACCGGGTCGTGAACAACCTGCCTCCATCGGAAAGGGACATCGCTATGGTATTTCAAAGTTATGCCCTCTATCCGCACAAGACGGTCGCGCAAAACATGGGGTTTGCCCTCAAAATGCGCGGCATGGAGGCCGCGGACATCACTGAACGTGTATCAAATGCCGCCGAGATTCTCGGGCTGACACCCTATCTGAATCGCACCCCTCGCGCCCTGTCCGGCGGCCAGAGACAGCGCGTCGCCATGGGGCGTGCAATTGTCCGCGATCCGGCCGTTTTCCTGTTTGATGAGCCACTGTCAAACCTCGACGCTAAATTGCGTGTTCAAATGCGGGGTGAGATACGGTCCCTGCAACAACGCCTGAAAACGACGACCGTTTATGTGACTCACGACCAAATCGAGGCCATGACAATGGCCGACAAAATTGTCGTCATGCAAGGCGGACAAATCGAACAAGTTGGATCGCCGCTTGAGCTCTACGACTATCCGGCCAACACTTTTGTCGCCAGCTTTATTGGTTCGCCTGCAATGAACCTCTTGAGTGGCGTGATTGATAATGAATCGGTCAGGATTGGCGCTGATACTCTTCCTGTGCCGAAGGGCATGTCCCTCCAGAATGGTCGCGACGTGACCTTTGGCTTTCGCCCTGAAGCCCTGACAATCAGCGACGACGGCGCCGGCCTCAAAGCAACCGTCGAAGTCGTCGAACCAACGGGCGCCGAGACCCATCTTGTTTTGAAACACGGCTCCGAGAAATTCGTCGCCGTCCTCCGGAGCCGAATTTATTGCGAGGTCGGCCAACAGCTTACAATCATGCCAAATACGGAAAAAACGCATCTATTCGACGCCACATCAGGACAACGGCTTGCAAATAGCGCAGAAGATCAGGTGTAACGCGGCATTTACATAAATTGAGACACCGAGGAAACAAATTCAATTTGTGTCGTCAAAGGTAATCCACCAGGCGCATTTTGTGCGCTGCGCCAAATTTGCGACTGGCAACACTATCGCCTCCAATAGTCCAGTATGCGTTTTGGACTGGCCCAAGATTCCCCATAGAATTCGCCCTCTACAACCTCCCTGTGGACGAACGACTGGCAGCACCGGTATTGCCGGTGCCGCCTTTTTCCGAATGATCGATTGAACGGTCCAATATGTTCGCAAGACGAATCATCGCGTGACCTAAGTATCGGCAGGCATCCCCTGCCGGCGATCTCGCGGCGCTCCAAGATTTCTTCTTTGGCCCGCCGAATATAACATATATCGCTTGGCGATATTTCGCGTATCGTGTCCGTTTCGCGGGCATGAACTTCCGGGACCGTGTGGCACAGAACATCCCGGACTTGATACGCGCCCGCGGCCTCAGCCAGGAGGAGCTTGCTCATCAGGCCGATGTGAGCCGCGGCCATATGGGCCAGGTCGAGACGGCCAAGTTCGCGGCCTCCTTCGAATGGCTGGAAATAGTAGCGCGGTCTTGCTTGCAATCAATGTATCTTCGGTTTCGCCTTTCTTCTGGCGGCAACTTCCGTTAGATAACGGCAACCAGTGATTGAGTTGCTGTATTTATGGGTTCCGTGGCGAAGAGAAATTCAGGCTGGCCTTTCTAGGGTCTGTGGACATTCATCTTGACGCAATCAAAGCAGCGGCAAGGTTCCAACTGGTTGTGTAGCTGCAATCAGTTTTGTCGTAGCGTGTTGCTATACCTCTGAATTCCTTGATCTTCGCGAAGTAGTTTTCAATCAGATGCCGCCACTTGTAAGCTTCTGTGTCATAGTCGCGCTGGTGCTTGCGGTTCGTTTTCGGCGGGATCACGGCACTTGCGCCGCGCTCATCCAACTCTTCCAGAAGCCCTTTCGCATCGAACGCTTTATCCGCCATGAGCGCGCCGAAGGAGATGTCCCGGATCAGCGGTGCGACTCCTTTCATGTCGTGCGCCTGACCCGGCAGCAACAGAAAGCGGACCAGGTTGCCAAGCGCGTCTACCAGCGCGACGATTTTGGTCGTCAGGCCGCCGCGCGAACGTCCGATGGCCTGAGCTTGAGTCCCCCTTTTGCGCCGGTTGCCTTCTGGTGAACCTGAACGATGGTGCCGTCGATGAGTGCGTATTCAAGGTCGGGCTCACCGCTTATGGAGTTGAAAAGACTCTCGAATACGCGGGCTTTGGCCCAGCGGCGGAAACGCCGGAACTGACTGTTCCAGTTGCCGAAAGCCGGCGGCAAGTCACGCCATGGCGAGCCGGTCCGAACCCGCCAGAAAACTGCTTCCAGGAACAGGCGATTATCCTTTGCCGTGGCCCCCGCGTCGCCGGCCTTCACCGGCAGATGCGGCTCAAGCCGCTGCCATACACGATCCGTCACCACAAAGCGCTGCTCGTTCATTCAAACCTCCATTTGGGAGGTTTGAATCAGAAATCAGACCCGATGGGAATCCTGATTGTCCACAGGTTCTAGCATGAATGCCTGGGCGCTACCTCAACTCAACCTCCGCGGCACACGCACCTCACCCTGAAAGAGCGTCGCGCCGGTGCGCGCCGAGCTTTTCGGTATCGAAAGGCTGGAGCAACATGCCGCCTGCCTGGCCGAGGTACAACGTATCTGCGCCTCTACACCGCGTGTCGCGTCACTGCGCCAGCGACTGGACAATAATGCGACGGCTCTGCGGGCCACCCGCAAGGCCTGTCCCTCAGAGTCGGCAGCGGGAAAACCTATTGTCCCCGCTGCCCAATGGCTGGTGGACAATTTTCACAGAGTCGAAGGGCTCTATTGCACAAATCGCGTGAGGGATTCATCTCGTGTATCCAGCGTAGTAGCTGGGATGTATGAGCAGACCCATACCGCCGACCTACAAGACCCGGAACCGGCCAGCCTACAATGAAGCGTTCAAGCGCCGGGGCTTGCTGACGATCTGATTTGACCCCGAGATGAGCTGGGACGCCGTGCCGACAGGCAGGCGTGGCCGTGAACATTCTCTACCGCGATTCCAAGGGACCGTTGCACCTGCTGATGGACAGCACCGGGATCAAGGTCGAAGGTGAAGGCGAGTGGCACGCCCGCAAGCATGGCGGCCCGAAACGGCAGGTCTGGCGCAAGATCCACATCGGGATCGACGAAGAAACGCTGGAGGTCCGGGCTGTCGAGATCATAGGGAGCCACATCGGTGATTCGCCGATCCTGCCCGACCTTCTCGACCAGATCCCGCAGGACCAAGAAATCGGTAGTGTCGCGGCTGATGGTCCCTATGACACACGTAAATGCCACGATGCCATTGCCGACCGCGGCGCCCATGCCGTCATCCCGCCCCGCAAGAACGCGAAGCTCTGGAAGACGATCACCGCCGGAGCGCTCGCCATTGTCCTCGGACCAATGGCAGACAAAGGCTCGCCGCGAAACGAGGCCCTGCGCGCGGCGAAATACCTGGGCCGCGCGCTCTGGCGACCCCTCTCGGGCCATCGCTTCGCGATGCCCTGCCGGGCAGTGGATGGAGCGGATACCACCGCTGATGCCGCGTCGAGACAAAGATCCATTGTATGAAGTTGCTGGACCAGCGGCTCATAGCGCGGGAGTTCGACCGACAGGTAGCGGAACGCCAGGGTCCGCATCGCCGTCCTGAACGGTTACACCGCGCTCGGCATACCCGTCACGGAAGCTGTGGGATAACTCCGTCCGAGGAAAGGGGAAACTCGGCGCTCAGCCGATTTGTGCAACAGAGCCGGGCTGCGGGCCAAAAAATGTTTGCATCAACCTTCCGTCAGAACCGAGCGGACGCATTTTGTCAGTGGGACATATACGCCGGTGAACTCGCCGCATGAGCTGAAGTAAACCGCCAATTTCTCAGTATTAGGCAAAAACTTGACGATGCCGGGGATTCCGTTGGCGGCTGGCAGCGCCTTTATGCACCCCTTCGGGACTGAATTAAACGCTTGACATCAGCTCATATCTTCCATTAATTGGAATTATATCCTATTGAATGGAATTTGAGGTCAAGAGGAGGACCTTGGAAGTGAGTACGGGGGAGGTGCGAAATTTTCCGGCGCCGGACGGCGCAGACATGGCTGTCCACGTCTGGCCCGGCGCGGATTCTGGCACCCCGTTGCTTTGCCTCCATTCGCTCTTTTTTGATGGTCGCATGTTCCAACCCGTCGTGGCGCTGCTGGACCAGATGTTGACCGCCCGCCCGACAGTCTATGCCCCCGATTTTCGAGGGCAGGGTGCATCGTCGATGGGGGATCTGCGTCCTTTGATGCAGACGCTTGCCAAAGACGTGCTGGCCCTGCTGGACTACGAAAATTTAGAGCAGGTTCATGTTCTGGGCAGCTCGATGGGGGGCTATGTGGCGATGGAACTGATGCGGCTGGCACCAGAGCGGATGTCGGGTGTCGTTCTGTCGTGTTGCACCGGCGAAGCCGAAGCCGATCCCGCGCGGTTTTTCCAACTTGCCGACAGACTGCAACATGAAGGTGCAAAGGCGCTGACAGAGATGCTGTTACAAACGATGTTCGGAGACAGCTTTCTCGCTGCGAACTCGGATCTGCTGCATCTCTGGCGCAAGCGCTTCAGCGAACTGCCCCCGTCAATTGCCGAGGTCGTTCGCGGTGTATTCGAACATCCCGATTACGGCGGCACGCTTTCTGGTTTTACGAAACCGATCTTGTCGATTGGCGGCGGCGAAGACCGCGCAAAGAGCCCCGCGAATGCACGCTGGATCGCAGATCGCGCTTCAAATGGCACGTTCGCGGTTATCGAGAAATCCGGCCATACACCACCTGTTGAGGCCCCGAATGTCTATGTCGACCTCTTTACACCGTTCCTCAGTCAGCTGGGTGCGTGGCGCAATACTTCACTAGCAAAGGACATGAAATGAGTGGAAGCACTGCCAATGCTGAACCCCGCGGCGAATACATCGTTGCCGACGCGGGTCCGATTGCCGATCTGGACTTCAGCTCTCGCCAAGATTTTACGCGCCGCGACGGTGCGGTTTTTCTGAACGCCAGCCGTTCGGCCTCGTCTGGTAGTATGGCCTTTCCGGCCCGAACCATCTGTCAGGAAACGGCGGCCCGCGATATGGAGCCAATCGAGGTTGGTCCCGCAGGTGTTCTTTATTCGCACTCCACTATCCATGTCTCGGCCACCCGCCAGACGCCTTACACCATTGGCTACGTAGATTTCCCGAACGGTTTGCGGGTTTTGGCGCAGGTGCGCGGAATTGCGGCCGATGCGGGCTGCGACATCCCGGTGGTTCTGGATGCCGATGCCGACGGATGGTTCGTCGTTCCGGCCAAGAAGGAGGTGTAAAATGACCCAAGTTCACATGATCGGTGCGGGCATGATCCCCATGGGCAAGCACCGCCAGTCCAGCTATTCCGGTCTCGCAGTCCCTGCCGTTCTGACGGCCCTAAAATCAGCGGGAATTGCGCCAAAGGATGTTCAGTCCGTGGCCTGTGGCCACGCCTTTGGCGGGATGTTGACCGCACAACGGATTGTAAAGGAAGTCGGCATCGGCACGGTTCCCATGGTCAATGTCGACAACGCCTGTTCGGGTGGTGCGACAGCGCTCAGCTTGGGTACACGTGACATTCTTGAAGGGCGGGCAGAAGTCGTCTTGGTCATTGGCGTCGACAAGCTGACCCAGTTCGGCGGCGGCACCTTGCCCTTAGTTGCTGAGGATCCTGAGGTGCAGCAAGGCATGGTCATGCCGGCCGTTTATGGCATGCGCGCCCGTCGTTTTCTGCACGACCGGAACGAAACACCGGCGACGCTTGCGGAGGTCTCCGTCAAGGCCCGTCGGCATGGCAAGGCCAACCCGTTCGCTCAGTTTCGCGAAGATACAACTGTCGAAGCGGTGCTTGCCTCACGCCCGATCGCGGATCCTTTGACCTTGCTGCAATGCTGCCCGACCGGTGACGGGGCAGCGGCTGTGGTACTTGTCTCTGATGCCTATCGCAAAAAGCTTGGGGCGGCCGGGGTGCGGATTGCTGCATCGATCTTGCATGCGGGGCAGGCAACATCGGGATTCCGCAATATGCTTCACCCGGACATTTCATATCATTCGGCGCATGACGCCTATGAGCAAGCCGGCTTTGGCCCCGAAGATCTGGATCTGGCCGAACTGCACGACGCCTTTACCATCGCGGAGTTGGTCTATTACGAGGCCCTTGGCTTCTGCCCTGAAGGCGAGGCTGGCATTTTCTTGAAATCGGGCCGCTCGACCTACGGTGGTGATTTGGTCGTCAACCCTTCGGGCGGGCTGCTGGCCAAAGGGCATCCGGTTGGTTGCTCTGGGGTTGCCCAGGCGGTCGAGGTATTCTGGCACCTGACCGGACAGGCCGGGGCACGCCAAGTGCCCGATGCCAAGCGCGCGTTGACCCACGTGACCGGCGGCGGCATCGCCGGAATGGATCACGGAGCCTGCACCGTTCATCTCTTTGAAGCTTCGGCATGACGACCGAGATCGTGACAAAAAATGACACATCTATCGGACATGGCCTTGCTTAATTCGCAGCAGATTTCAAAGCCGTTGGCAGGCTATCGGGTTTTAGACCTGACTACCTTCCTTTCCGGCCCATATTGCACGCAAATCCTCGGTGATCTGGGGGCCGACGTCGTCAAGGTCGAGGCGCCTGACGGCGACAGCAGTCGAAGCATTCCACCACATTTCGTGGACGGCGACTCGGCCTATTATCTGGCCAACAACCGAAACAAACGGTCTATTTCGGTCGATCTGAAAGAGGCCAAGGGTATCGAACTGGTGCGCCGCCTAATTGCTGAAGTCGACGTTGTGGTCGAAAACTATCGCCCAGGCGTCGCCTCGAGATTGGGGTTGGATCCACAACGGATGACAACAGATCATTCGCGGCTGATCTGGGCCTCGATCAGCGGGTTCGGGCAGCATAGCCCGTGGAAAGACCGCCCAGCTTACGACATGATCGTGCAGGCCCTGTCCGGCGTGATGAGTTTGACAGGCGAGCGCAACAGCACCAAGTCTGTACGACTGGGCATTCCCGCCGGGGATACCGTGGCGGGGCTTTATGCCGCGATCGCAGTGAATGCCGCTCTTGCCGACCGGGAGCGCACTGGCGCAGGCCGGCTGATTGACGTGTCGATGCTGGATTGCCAACTTTCCATGCTGTCGTATCAAAGCGCTTATACTCTGATAGCGGACGTCACGCCCGGCCATCAGGGCGCAAGCCACGACTCGATCCCGACATATAGATCGTTTCTGGCGGGTGATGGGCGCGAGGTGGTGATCACCGCCAATACCGCACGGATGTGGCGGGGGCTTTGCAGTGCAATTGGTCAGCCCGCGCTGGCCAATGACCCCCGGTTCGACGATGGCGGCAAGAGACTCGAGAACCGTCAGGCACTTTGGGACATCCTTGAGCCCGCTTTTCTTGCGCGAAGTGCGGCTGAATGGGTTGACGTGTTGAACGAAAACGACGTCCCCTGCGCGTTGATTAAGTTGGTCCCCGAAGCATTGGCCGACGCGCGCGAGTCTGGGCGGGACATGGTCGTGTCGATGCGCAATGCATCCGGTAAGGAAATTGAAGTTGTCGGCAATCCGGTCCACTTCACCGGCGGAACGCGCGAGGCACCGAATTATCCCCCCAGCCTCGGTGGCGATGCCAGCAGCGTACTCGGGGAATGGTTGCAGATGGGCGATGAAGAGGTCGCCAGCCTAGCCAAGGCGGGCGTGTTGCGAACGGCGGCACAATCGCAATGAAACAACCGGTCACCATACCGGGCGCTCTGAACCTGCGCCGACTGTCGCCAACCCCCGGTGGGGCACCTGTTTTGGCCTTGCATTCGCTTGGGCTAGACGGCGACAGCTTTGCCGGAATGGCTCAGGCTCTGGCCCCGACTTTCGAGGTTTGGGCCTTTGATCAACGGGGACATGGCGCACAACGTAATCGGCCCGCAACAGGCTTTGACGATCTGGTTGCGGATGCCGAGTTGGTCATTGACCATCTGTCTGCATCGCAACCGGTTCATCTGATCGGGCATTCTATGGGCGGCGCAGTTGCCGCGACGGCGGCCGCGCGCCGCGGCGGGCGCGCTCGATCGGTGATGACAATCGCCACACCAGCGCGCGGAATGCCCGCGTTTCTGGATCGCGCGACAGCGCAAAAAAGCGGTCTGGAGGTCTGCATAGGCACGACCATGTCGAGGTGGTTTGAACAACCCGATCGGGAGGTGCCTGCGGTGCAAATCGCCCGCGCGGCCTTGGCGCGGATGACCCCTGCGGGGTTTGACGCATCATGGCATGCCTTGGCCGAGTTTCCGGGCTTTGCCGAAATCGCGGCGTCTCTGCCTGCGCTGTGCGCTTTGGCGTATTGCGATGATCGGTCAACACCGCCTGCCGTGCTTGACGATATCGCGGATTCCGTCGCCACATCAGGCGGACATGCGCAACGCGTCGATATCACAGACGCCGGGCACATGGGGTTGTTAGAAAAACCTGGGCCAACCGCCGAAGCCTTTGCCATGTTCGTCGCGAACCTGCCGGTGGCCACAGCAAGCAAGGATGATGCAAGTTGATAGACACTGAATTTTTTCCCGGCCTATCTGGCCGCGTCGCGCTTGTGACCGGAGCCGCCTCAGGGGTTGGTCAGGCCGTGACCGAAAGCCTTTTGCGTTATGGCGTGATCGTGGCCGGCCTCGACATAACCGCCGAGGGCATTCCGCAGGGGGCAAAGGTGATCTTGGCCGATGTGCGGGATCAGGCTGCGGTGACAAAGGCGATTGATGATTTCGCGGCATCGCACGGATGCCTTGATGTCCTCGTAAACAATGCTGGCGTAAGTTACACCGGCAAGGTCGAGGACGGAGACGAGGCCGATTGGTCCCGTGTATTCGACATCAATGTTTTCGGGCAACTGCGCGTGATGCGGGCGGCCCTGCCTTGGTTGCGCAAATCTGGGTCCGCTTCGGTGATCGTCATGTCCTCTTGCACGGCCATCAATGGCATACCCGAGCGGGTGGTCTATTCCGCGACCAAAGGTGCTGTGCAATCGATGTCGATCGCAATGGCCACCGATTTGGTGGCAGAAGGAATTCGGGTCAATACGATCAGTCCGGGAACAGTTGACACGCCCTTCATGCGTGAGCTGGCCTCGCGCACACCGGATCCCGCCGCAACGCGCGCGGCGCATGAGGCCCGCCAACCCACCGGCAAAATGGTGGATCCAAACGAAATCGGGCTCGCGGTGGCCTATCTGGCCAGCACTATTTCCAAATCTGTTACGGGAACGACCTTGGTCGTGGACGGTGGAATGGGCGCGCTTCGGCTGGCCGCCAAAGCCAAACAGTAAGATCAATTCGGGAGCTATGAACGTGAGATTTCAAGACAAAACGGTGTTGGTGACAGGCGGAGCGCAGGGGATCGGCCGGGCCTATTGTTTGGCATTTGCCAATGAAGGCGCAAAGGTTGTTGTGGCCGATTTCAACGACGTGAAAGCGGAAGCAGTCGCGGAAGAAATTCGGGCGGCGGGCGGCAAGGCCACGGCGGTCAAAGTCGATGTTTCTGACAAAGGGTCGGTTCTGGCCATGATTGCCAAAATCGAAGGCACTTTCGGCGCAGTCGATGTTCTGGTGAACAACGCCGCGATTTTCTCGACGCTGAAGATGAAACCCTTTGAGGAAATTGACGCTGACGAATGGGACAAGGTCCAGGCTGTCAACGCACGCGGGGTCTTCTTCTGCTGTCAGGCCGTCGCACCGGGAATGCGGGCACGCAAAAGCGGCAAGATCATAAATATTTCATCCTCGGTCGTTGTGACCGGGCGCGCCAATTACGCGCATTACGTCGCCTCGAAAGGGGCCGTCGTCGCGCTGACACGTGCGTTGGCCACCGAGTTGGGGCCGGATGGGATCAACGTCAATGCGATCAGCCCCCACGGCATTGTGACCGAAGTTCCGCGCGATACCATTCGTCCCGAACAATGGGACGAGATCATCGCGGCGCAGGCGCTCAAGCGTAAAGGATCGGTTCAAGACATGATCGGAACCACGATGTTTCTTGCCTCGAGCGAGAGCGACTACATCACCGGCCAATGCATGAACGTGGACGCCGGTCTGCGGTTCAACTGAGGAGACACCGATTTGGAACAGTTTACAGCAACCGTTCAACGTGCAGGCGACAGAAGACACAAGATCGCTGTCATCGACGGACCCAATATGTCCAGTCTCGGTCGGCGGTCGAAAAAGGTCTATGGCAAAATCGCCTCGCTCGATGATCTCAAGCAGTGGGTCACCGATTTCGGAGCCGGACTTGGCGTCGATGTCGAAACTTTTTCATCTAACTACCAAGGCGCGATACTGGAATTCATTCACGAAAGCGCCGAACGCGTAGATGCCTATATCATCAATCCGGCTGGTCTTACGACTGTCGGTGAAGGTGTGCGCCACGCGCTTGAAGATACCGGACTGCCCGTGATGGAGGTCCATTTCTCCAATATTTCCGCAAATGCCGGGGCCGCGCGCGGTCTGGGTGGCGGAGCGATCAATTCGAGTTTCACCCATACGGCCACAGGCCTGTCGATGGGGATGCGTCACTACAGCTATGCGGCTGCTTTGACGGCACTAACGCTTGGGCTCGATGATCAAGACTTTTTAGGCGCAGAAGCGGACTAAAATCGGCGGCGCGACTGGCGCCGTCAAATTCCAAAGTAAATGGGAGGACACCATATGAAACTTCGAATGACCGCAACTATTGCGATGGCTCTTTGGGGCGCGATGTCCAGCATCGCGTCCGCAGAGTTCGACAACGTGACGCTGCAAATGGCGCACATCTATAACCCCGGCGAGCACTGGGGTGATGTCGCGGATGATTTCAAAGCCCGCGTCGAAGAGGCATCGGGCGGCACTGTCAAAATCAATATTTCGCCCAGCGGGACCACAGGTGACTGGCCCCAGTCCATTGAAGGCCTGAAGATCGGTACCAACGACATCGTTCTGCAAAGTGTTGGCGCGCTGGATCGCTATGGCTCGATCGCTGGCATCGAGGCGTTCCCCTATCTGCTGCGTGACGTCGGCCATTTCGAAGCCTTCTATTACGGCCCCGTTGGCGCAGAAGTTTTCGATGCAATCGAAGAGCAAACCGGCTTTCACCTGATCGGCGCATCTTACCGTGGTGCGCGGCATCTGTCCGCCAACCGCGAAGCTGGGACACTGGAACAGCTTGCCGGTCTGAAACTGCGCGTTCCGCCGCTGAAAATGTACCGTGAAACATGGGAAAATCTTGGCGCAAGCCCGGTTCCCATGGGCTTTGCCGAGGTCTTTACCTCGCTGCAGCACGGCCTGATCGATGGTCAGGAAAACCCGCTTGAAGTGATCCAGAACGTCAGCCTCTACGAGGTACAAGATTACGTGATGGAAACGGGTCACGTGATGGGCGCAATGACTTTCATCTTCAACGGCGCACGTTTTGACCAACTGTCGGCAGACACTCAGACCCTGCTGAAAGAGGCGGGTGAAGCCGCAATGAAAGCCGGAACCGAGCGCATGATCGCGACCGAAGCCGACTTGAAAGCCAACCTCCAGGAAAAAGGTATGACCTTTATCGAAGTCGACAAGAAGGCCTTTGCAGCCAAGCTTGACGGCTATGCCAAAGAGTTCCCCGATCTGGAACCGTGGGTCGAGAAGATCCAGGCAATCGAATAATACAAAATGGTGCTCCGGGATTTCCCCGGGGCACCAGAAACGCTTGCGAAGATTTGCGGAGGGGTGGGATGACTGCACAAAATGAACTGTCTGCAGATTGGCCAGACAAGATAAGCCGCTGGATAGGCGCACTGCTGAATGTTTTGATCGGGTCGATGCTGTTTGTGATGTGCGCCGTGATCGCGTGGCAGGTCTTTGCGCGTTACGTCTTGAATAATGCATCATCTTGGTCAGAAGAGGTCGCCCGCATCATGATGACCTGGATCGTCATGATGGGATCGGCCGTGGTGATTAGATCAGGCGGACATATCACCGTGACGGTGGTGATCGACAGGATGCCGCCCGCCATGCGCCGTGCTGTGCTTTGGATCCGCGACATTGCGATGTTCCTGACGCTGATCGTCATTGCAAAGAGTGGCTTTGAATTTGCGCAGTTGAACGCGGTCCAACTGTCTGCCGCAATGGACCTGCCTATGGTTTATATTTACGCAGCACTCTGGATCGGTGCTGGGCTGATGCTGCTGATGCTCTTGCTGGTCCGTTTGCGGCGCGACCGCGCCGACTGGACCGCGGACCCAGACGGCTTCGAATAAGGAAACACTCATGGATTCCATCGCCATTCTCTTGGGCTCGACATTTGTTCTGATGCTCTTGGCGCTTCCGATTGCCTTTGCGGTCATCGCAGGTTCAATCATCACACTTCTGTACATTGGCGGCATCAATCTGATGGCCATTCCGCAGAACCTTTTTTCCGGGTTGGATAGTTTTTCACTGCTGGCCATTCCCTTCTTTGTTCTGGCCGGCAGTTTAATGACCTCCGGAGGGATCACCGAACGGCTGCTGGCGTTGGCCAATGCGTTGCTTGGGCGGTTTCGGGGTGGTCTTGCCATGAGCGCGGTCTTGTCCTCGGCCCTGTTCGCAGGGATCTCGGGCTCGGCCGTGGCCGACACATCGGCACTGGGGCGCATCTTGATCCCGTCGATGATCCGGTCTGGCTATGCACCTAACTTTTCGGCGGGCCTTTTGGCTGCCGCAAATGTCATGGCCCCAATTATCCCGCCGTCGATCCCCTTTATCGTTGTCGCGACTTTGACCCACCAATCAATTGGCACCCTGTTTCTGGCAGGCGTCATTCCCGGCTTGTTTTATATGGCTGCGATGATTTTCCTTGCCTGGTGGCTCAGCCGAAAGCGCGGCTATCCGGTGCAGGAACCGGCCAGCGGACGAGAGATCCTGATGGCACTTCGCGACGCGTTTTTTGCGCTTGCTCTGCCAATTTTTGTATTAGTCGGCATCCGCAGTGGCGTTTTCAATATCACCGAATGTGCTGTTGTGGCGGCACTCTATGCCTTGTTGGTCGGCACGTTCGTCTATCGTCGAATTACGCTGCGAGTTCTAGTTGATGCCTTTGCTTCGGCGGCGCGGACTACGGCTGTGATCATGATCGTTGTCGCGGCGGCGCGGCTCTTCAGCTGGGTGCTGGCCTATCTTGGCATTCCAGGTCTGATTTCGGATTTTGCCTTGGAGAATTTCTCGGATCCTCTGATGTTCCTGTTGGCCATGAACCTTTTGCTGCTGGTCGTGGGTATGTTCATCGAGACCAATGCAGCAATTGTGATGCTTGTACCGGTGCTCTATCCAATCGCGCTCAAGCTGGGCGTCGATCCCACGCATTTCTCGGTGCTGGTGGTCGTCAACCTGTGTATCGGCCTTATCACGCCCCCTGCTGGTCTGTGCCTGAACATTGCGACAATTCTTGCCAAGACCGATCTTGAGGATGGCGTCAAAGGGGTTCTGCCATTTCTGGCTCTGGCCATTGGGATCCTTGCGATCCTGACTTTCTTCCCGGGACTGTTCTTGTGGTTCGTGGCCTAACGGAATGTTGGCCTTTCCCCTCAGAGGCCGCGCTGCGCGGCCTCTGAATGCATTTTGCCTCGGACGCAGTAGGTGTTGCGCGGATTGAGAACAGAAAGTTCCCTTTGCCCGGTCCAATTTGATCTGCCATCGACATCGATCGACTTGATCTGCCATCTACATCGATCGACGATATTGGACGGAAGAGTAAGTCATTGGTTGCAAACCATTCAAAGATTGAGGAACATGCCTAAAATTCATTCAATGGATTGTCATTCCGGTGTGCAGCCATCTGAATCGCGGTGTGATGAAGTTCGACAGGAAAGTACGGCAGATTATGGCCCCAGATACGCGTGAGACCAATCAAGACCGTTCGCAGGCCCCGGTCGGCACAGTAACCCGCACTCTCAGGGTTATTTCGTTGCTGGCGGATCTGGACGAGCAGTTCACCGTCAAGACCGTTGCAGACGGGTTGAATCTCGCCCCCTCCACGGCGCACCGGCTTTTGAACCAACTGGCCAGCGAAGGGTTTGTCGTTTCGATTCCGCGCACTCGCAGCTACGAAACTGGCCCCGAATTTTATCGGATTGCCTCGCGGATCTTGGCCAAGGCCACGGCCATCCATCTTGCCGAACAGACGATGAAAGAGATCGCTGCGAAATATGATGAGACTGTCGTGTTCGGCCTGCACGATCCCAACCGGCATGCGCTGGTCTTTATCGCGCGTGCCGATGGCAGCAATGCACTGACCTATCGCATCGAACTGAACAAGCCGTTGTCATTGGTTTGGGGCGCGTCCGGGAAAGCGGCACTTGCCTATGTGTCCGACGACGAGGTGGCTGCTGCTTTGGAGGCCGAGGGGCGCTCTCCCGCCAGCAACGCCCCGCCGCCGACATTAGTAGAGCTTGCGGCCCAACTGCATGCGGTCCGCGAAAAAGGATTTGCCATCAGCAAGGGCGAAAAGCTTGCGGGGGCCCGCGGCATTGCGGCGCCGGTTTTCGGCCCGGGGGGTCTGGTAGGGTCTATCTGCCTGACCTCTCCGGCATCTCAGCTTGAAGCAAGCGGTGTAGATATCGAATCCATAGGTCAGGACATCGCACAATACTGTGCCCAGCTTTCGCACACCTTAGGCGGCAACGTGCCGGGCAAGCCGGGATAATTCCGGCACCCGGCACTTTGCGCGTTCAGGCAATCAGGCGTAACAACCCTCGGTCGATTTGCGCAACGTGGCGAACTGGTCAAGGTCGTGACCAAACCAAACCTGCGCGTTATGGCGGGTTTCCAGTTCTCGAATGCGGCGAACGGTGCGCATTGCGCCAACTGAGTCTTTGACCACACCCGGCATTTGAACAGGATCACGGTAGTTCGCAGCTGTATAAACAGCATCAGACGTCAAGATCACGTTTCCTGTCTCAGGCAGTTCGACCCGCAAGCCAAGCATGCCATCGGCATGGCCCGGTCCGAAATTCAAGATCTCGACGCCATCGGCCAGCATCAGGTCGCCCTCATCAGGTTCGACCAACCGCCAGTTCAGATCCGTATGGGTCCAGCGCTCGATGTCTTTGCGAACATAGGGCGTGTTGTCCTGTCGCATTCCATAGGCACTGAGCGCGGCAGCAAACTCATTCCTGTGAACGATCAGCTGTGACTTCTTGAAATACTCAACACATCCGGCGTGATCGTTATGCAGATGTGACAGCACCGCGTAGCGAATATCATCCGGGCCAATCCCCATTTGTTCTAGCCGGTTCGGTAGCTGGCATTCTTCGCCGCCGGAATAGGGGCACAATTCTTGCAAGAACGGGTCCCAACGCCCTTGCTCGCCCATGGCATTCGGATTGCAGCCGACATCGAACAAAATATGCCCATCGGTGTGGTGGATACAGTAGCTCGATACTGGGACATCAATCAGTTTGTGCTGCGCATGGGGATTGCTGTGCGTTGCCAATGAGCTGTTCCCAACCATCAGGTTTTGATCCAGCGTCAATCGTCCCAAGTCCAGGACATCCATTGTCGTATGCATCGGTCTTTCCTTTCGGTTCTACTCTTTTGGGTTACATCCCAAGATATGCAACACGGACTTCATCGCTGCTCGCCAGTTCCTTTGTCGATCCGCTGACGGTAATTCGGCCCGATTCCAGCAGGTATCCCCGATCCGCGACCCCCAGTGCCATGACAGCGTTTTGTTCGACGATCAGCGTCGTCAAGCTGCGGTCCTGGCGCAGTGCGTGCACGACATCAGCCAGTTCATCGACCATCCGGGGGGAAAGCCCGGATGAAGGTTCGTCCAGGAGCAAAAGCTTGGGTCGCGAGATCAGGGCGCGGCCAAAGGCCAGCATCTTCTGTTCTCCACCGCTCAGCGATCCAGCCTTTTGGCTGGCGCGCTTGCGCAGAATTGGAAAATAAGTGTGGATACGATCAATCATATCGCTGTGGTCCATACCGTTTTTATGACGATAGGTTCCAAGCAAAAGATTTTCATGCACCGACATGTCGGGGAACAAGTGCGAGCGCTGTGCCACCTGTGCCACCCCGAAACGTGAAATCACATGCGGCGGTTTTCCGGTCAGATCGACACCGTCGACACTGAAAGTTCCGCCGATGGTGGGGTTGATGCCTGACAGAGCCATCATAAGCGAGGTTTTCCCAGCTCCGTTCGGCCCGATGAGAGTGACAACCTCGTGCTCTGCGATCTCAAGTGAAATGTCATGCAGCACACGTACCTTGCCATAGGCCAGATCAAGGTTCGAAATATCAAGCATGCGCGTGCTCCTCAGGGTGGTCCTGTTTCACGTCACGGCCCAGATAGATTTCCCTGACCTTCGGATTTGCAACGATCTCTTCCGGGCTGCCTTCGGCGTATTTGCGTCCGTAATCCAGAACGCAGATGCGCGCGCACAGTTTCATAACAAAGCGTGTGTTGTGTTCGATCAGGATGATTGTGATGCCCTGCTGGTTAAGCGTCTGGATCAGCACGCCTAGGTCTGCTGTCTCCGAGGGGCTCAGGCCCGCGGCCGGTTCGTCCAGCAACAACATCGTCGGGCGGGTTGCGATTGCCATAGCGATTTCTAGCCGGCGCTGCTGCACAAAGCTGAGCGCATCGACAGACGCTTGCTCGGTCCCTGCAAGGCCAACCGTCGCAAGGATGCGGCGTGCCTCGTCGCGCAACTGGTCCAGTTCCTCGCGATAGCCTTTAGTATAGAATACTGACGCCAAAAGGCCCTTTTTGACATGCAGATGCGCGCCAACAAGCATGGTGTCGATAACGGTCAGCCCGGCGAACAGATTGGTCAATTGAAACGTCCGCGCCAAACCGCGCTTCGCCATATCAAATGGCTTGAGTTTGGTGACATCCTCGCCCTTGAAAAAGACGCGACCCGATGTCGGCGTCAACGCGCCACTCAGAAGGTTGAAAGATGTACTTTTGCCGGCACCGTTCGGGCCGATCAGACCAAATATCTCGCCTTTGCGCACCTCGATATCCAGCGCGTCTACGGCCTTAAGGCCGCCGAACTGGATGCCCAGTCCTTGCGTCTTCAAAAGCGTTTCGGAAGGTGTCATGTCCATTGCCAATCGCCTATTTGGTCTTGGTGGTAAGTGAGTTTGGTGTCAGCGCGCCTGCATCCTTGCCTTTGGAACGCATCCACGATGTCAATGAGTCTTGTAGCGACGGGATAATCCCCTTAGGCAGGACTAGGATTGTCACCAGCAGCAACGCCCCAAAGATGATGGTCCGCCATTCCTGAGCAAACGAAAGAAACTCGGGGACAAAGACGAAGATCCATGCACCAACAACAGGACCGATAAGCGAGCGCGAGCCGCCGACGACCACCATGACCAAAAGCCAGAACATATAGTACAGACCCAGGCTTTGCGGACCGACTTGGCCGCTGAAATGTGCAAAGATCACCCCAGCCACACCGGCAAGCGCGCTGGCAAGCGTGAATGCAGCAACGTAATGCCAATAAGGGTTGATCCCAAGCGCGCTGGATTGTTGTTCATTGTCCCGGATCGCAGCAACCGCGCGGCCGTTGCGGGACCGGCGCCACGCATGCACGACATAGGCGCTCAGGCAGAGAATAGCCAATGCGACGTAATACGACCCCAGCTCGCTATAAAGCGGGACCCAGCCGTTGGTGGAACTGTAATAGCTGACAGGAGGCACCATCGGAATTCCACTGATCCCGCCAGATAGCTCGTACCAGCTGGTCATGACGACCTGAATAACTTGACCAACGCCAAGCGTAATAATCGCCAGATACAGCCCGCGCGCCCGTTTCAGCGCAATGAGCGCCACGATAAAACCCAGCAACGTTGAAAACAGGATGCCGAACACCATCGACGGGCCAACAGGCATATCCAATTTTACGCTAAGGATCGCGGTCACATAGGCGCTCATCCCGAATAGGGCCTGATGGCCAAAGGAAAACTGACCCATGTCGCCGATGATGATATCCAGGCTGATCGCCAAAGTGCCGAAAATTAGCGTCAAAACAAGTAGGTAACGCCAATATGGGTCGTTCATCGCAAGCGGAAGCACAGATGCGACAGTGATCACCGCAAGCCAGACCAGAGGGCGTTTTGATTGAGAAGTGAGGATCTTATGCATTCTTGAAAATTCCTTGCGGCCGGATAAGACACATCAGAACAAGCAGGCTGAAAGCAAAGGCGCTTGTATAGGCGGTCGAGACGTATTGGCCGAACAATGCTTCGGATACACCCAACCCAAGCCCAACCAAAACCGCACCGCGGGCGCTGCCCATCCCGGCAACGATGATGACCGCGAACCCTTTGAGCAGGATATTCTCGCCCATTGTCGGGAAGGCTGACCAGATTGGCCCAATAATGCCGCCGGCAATAGCGGCAAGCGCGCCCGACACGGCAATGGTGATCGAGTAAATCGCGCGGACATTGATCCCGATCAGTGCCGCACCGGTCTCGTCTTGCGCGACCGCGCGCATGATTCTTCCCGTAGCCGTCTTTTCGATAAAGAACCAAAGCGCGACCAATGCCACGATACCAATCAGCGACAATACCAACGCAGTCTGGGAAATCGTGACGCCAGCAAATGTGTACTGGCCCGAAAACGGCGTCGGAATAATCCTGGTGTCGGTGTTCCAGACAATGGTCGCAAGGTTTACCATAATCACACTGATCGCCATGCTCGAGATCATGACGTTCAGTGGTTGGGTATTGAGCAGTGGCTGGACCGCGATGCGGTCAAATATGACCGAGAACAAGGCGACTATTGCCGCCGCGAATATCAGGGCCAGAAAGAACGGCACATGCAGCACCGCCGTCATCGTGAATATCAGCATGGCGCCCATCATGAAGAATTCGCCATGCGCCATGTTGATGACCCGCATCATCCCGAAAATGAGCGTCAGCCCCATCGCAAAAATGCTGTAGCCCATACCAACGACAAGGCCGTTCACGACCTGCTGCCCGAAAGTCCACATTCTCGTTTTCCTGATCAGATTTCGTCTACACCCATGCCTTTAAAAGAACTGGTGCCGGGGAGGCAGATGTCCGCCTCTCCGGTCCATTATCGGCTGGGTGCCAAGGCGGGCTTCAGAGTTTCGCCCAATCGTCCGGCAGTTCTGCAAGCCAATCGTTCGGCGTCATATCCAGATACTTATCGATCTCGATCTTGCCGCCGCGGACTTGTACCAGCGGTGTACGGGGCAGAATGCCCAGGCCGCGATCGCTCAAGACCACTGCGTCGCCGGTCGGGGCGACCCACTCCAGCTCGCGCATTGCTTTCGAAATCGCCTCAAGCCCATCGGGGCGTCCGTTGCCCTCGGTGCCGGCAAGATCCATCGCACGCATCAGAAATACGCTCTGCGCGTAGATGACTTCGGCAGACCGCCAAGGCTGCGCGCCTTCGCCATATTTCGCCGTCCAAAGATCAAGGAAAGCAGCATTGGCAGGAACCGAAGCGTCTGGCGCCCAGTCCATTTTAGAATAGACGCCTTCGGTCAGTTCGGTTGGCATGTTGTCGACGTCGTCTTGAGTGAGGTCTGCCGTAACACTGACTTCACCCGAGTAGTTCAGATCGTTAAGCTTTTTCAGCATCGACGCTGCAACCTGCGCCGACCATTCCTCGGCCCAGATAAAGTCGGGCGACTGACCGACAGCCTTCGTAAGTTCGGTATCGAGCTGCGTCGAACCCCAGGGATAATATATGATGTCCAGCAGCTTGACCGGCGAGTCTGCGCGTTCCCAACGTTCGCGGACCAGCTTTTCAACATCCCGGTTGTAGTCGATGTCGACCATCAACATGACAACGCTTTCGATGCCTTTTTCTTCCAGCCAGCGCAGCTGCGGCATGGTACGGGCACGTGCGTTACACGACAGGCCCAAAGTGCCCGGATAGCCCTGGTCATACAGCCACATGCCGCCCTGATCAGGGGCGAACGGCAGGTTATAGCGTTGTGCAACTGACAAGCCTGCCGGTGCTGTATCCGCCCAATGCGGGCCAACCAGCGCATGAACGCCCTCGCGCTGTGCCAGTTTCAACGCCGCAGAACGGGCCGTCTCGCCGGTTGTGCCCTGCGAGGCGAAAACCATTTCGACCGGACGACCGCCCAGAATGCCGCCCGTTTCGTTGACATGCTGGATCGCGGTTTCCAGGCCCTTCGTATATTCTCGGCCGTCCTTGAGGGCTTGCCCCTCGGTCGGGGCGATCATCCCGATCTTGATGGCGTCACCGGCGGCAAAGGCCGCGCGTGACAAATACGGCAAGGCAAGTGTCGAAGTTGCCAAAGTCGCAAACTTACGGCGGGTGATTTGGGTATTCATTAGGTCTCCTCCCCCTGAATTCCACTCAGTAGAATAATATTCTATTCAATGGAGGTTAACGAGAGAGGCGATTTTTTGCAAACATTTTTTGGCCCGCAGCCCGGCTCTGTTGCACAAATCGGCTGAGCGCCGAGTTTCCCCTTTCCTCGGACGGAGTTATCCCGCAGCTTCCTCGCCAAACCTAAACAGTCGCTCGGTCTGCAAAATATCGTAGGTGTTCCCCTCCATCCTGGACGACGCTCAGCTGAGATCGACCAGAGGCTGTTCAAGGATCCGGCGCGCGTATGTTCCGGCCGGAACTTCGCCTCCCTGCGGACGGCCAGCCTCCAACAGTCTTTCGCGGTCAAGTGCAGACAGATACCAAGTCTTTCCCGGAACGTATGCATCGGGAAACTGCGGTCGATAGCACACCGGTGCTCGCCTGCTGTACGGCGTCGACAAATGCGCCCGGACGACCGCAACCCCGGCGATCCTGTATCCAGTGGCCCTACCCTTGCCGGATACCTCGAGGCGACCTTCTTCCACCATGCGTTTCAAGAGGCACCATACAGTGGTTTCGCTCACATCCCTTGCAACGCCCTACCGGATTGCATCGCATCCGGCACCCGGGTTCTCGCCGACAAAGTCGAGAATGACTTGATCCGACATGGCCATGAAACGATATCCCATAGTATGGTACGATTATCGCCTTGAAATAGTGCATATTTCTGAGATTTCGCATGAGTCGCTCTACGGCGAATGAAACGACAAGCGGAACGGCGGACTTCACCCTCAGCATCGGCAGCGCGTTAACCGAAATCGACCTGTGGCGCTCCACCTGCAACCCCCGCATCCTCTAGCTGCTCACGATCTGGAAGATCGCGTAGACTTTCCAACCCAAAGGCGACAAGAAACTGCTCGGTCGTCACAAAGGTATAGGGCGCCCCGCGGCGCGGCGATCGTGGCCCGGTCCCGATCAGGTCGCGCGCATGTAGCCGCCCGAAACTGCGAAACGCGCCGTAATCCACCGAGAGGTGAACCTCGACCCATTTCCACGCCGCCTCGAAGGGTTTGGCCGCAGCCTGCAGCTTTTCGATGGCGAGGCGCTCGAGGAGCTCGGAATTTTCCATATGGGCGCTGGCACGATCGTCGAAGAGATCGCGCAGGAGAACCCCGCCCGCCGCCTCATAGGCCTCGATTCCGACAAAGCGCCCGAGGGCCGAGTTCGCCGAGTACGCGGTCTCGGTCAGATGGCGTTTAATGCTCTGCGGGTGCATGTGATAGCCGCCTTTCACCGCGTTCCAGACCGCCAGTTGGCGATCGTGACCGTCTGTCAGCGTGAACGCCATCACGCATTCGAGGGTCAGATCGCCCGCGCGGAACTGCTCGATGATCTCGGGCGCGACACGGGGGAGTTTCAAACGACGGCGCACGAGGTCGACGGAAACGCCGAACTTCAGCGCGATTTCGTCCTCGCTTCGCCCCTCGGCGATCATCTTGTCGAACGCTTCGAACTGGTCGGCCGGGTGCATCGCCGCGCGCTGGAGGTTTTCTGTGGCGGAAGTGAGGACGGCGTTGCGCTCGTCTTCCACAAGGCAGGGCACCGGGTGGTCTGCGGGGACTACGCCGTCCTCGGCAAGCTGTTTCAGCGCCTTGAGGCGACGACCGCCGGCATCGACCGCAAAACGTGTCTCGGAGAGCGGATGAACCACCAGGTTCTGTTTGATGCCCGTCTCGCGGATGCTGGCGAGGAGTTCTGCATCATCGCTGGCGCTTGCCGCGACTTTGCGGACGTTGAGCGGGCTCGGCTCTAACTGATCGAGCGGGATCATTCGGATGTCGGCGGCGCCGTCAGGCGCGGCCAACCCGGTGCCTTCGGTTTTCTTCGCGCTGGCGGGCTTCGGGCGGGTCGTGGTCTTGGCCATGGTCAGGGTCCTTGTCACGCCGGACCCGGATGAGCCTCTCTCTATCCTTTCAAGCCCGGCACCCGGGCTTCCCTTTCTCTGGCTCTTGCCAGGAACAGCCATCCGCCTCTGCCCGCCAAAAATTGTATAAGCCCATGTATATATTACCTAATGTCGTTTGGGGATCGCCAGAGAAGCCTGATGAAGAGACCGTCAAGGCCGCGCCCATTGCAGTTAATCGCGACCCTGGCGCCGATCAGTGTAAGTCGTTCGGTCGCTTCGAAGGACGTAAACTGCGAGCCCTGCACGATATTCATGATCTCGAGTGGGGCAAACTCTTAGAAGGCCGTGTAAGTTTAAGGAATTCAATACGTTGAGAATGGGCGGACTACCACATTGAGAATAAGACAGAGACGATCAAACTTGCGTCACGATCGGAATTTCAGGATGCGCTGAGCCGCTTTGCAGGCGGGCCGCCGTTGCAAGGACAATAGCTTGCGCGACGCATGATGGCGCCGCAATAGACCTTGAAAACGTATGTCTATGCTCCGGCACCGCGAAAAACGCATCAGCAGATTTAGCGAGTGGGGAAAGTGTACTGTCAGAAATCGCAACAGTTTTTATTTCTTTTTCGCGGGCGTCATGCACTATTGAGACGACTTCGTTGGCATAATAGCGGAACGAGACAGCAACCAGTACGTCTTGTTTTGTCATCGTTTTGGCCATGTGTGTGGCAAGCCCGCCGCTCGGATCGAGCATCACGCAGCGTTTTCCGATCATGGTGAGCATATAGCGGAGGAATTCGGCAACCGGGGCCGACCGGAGTTGACCCAAAAGATAAACGGTATTTGCTTCACTCAGTAGATCAGCAGCATGAGACAATTGCGCGGCGTCTACGTCATCCAAGAGCGACTGAAGTGCTGCAATGTCTTTGACGACCAGTTCGCGCAAAAAACCGAAGTCAGTCGGGTCGTCCCGATTTTCAAGCTCATCTTCCAATACACGGATGCGCGCTTCAAATCCCGGAGCGGCCGTTTCCAGGCGTTTTTGGAAAAGCATCTGGACATCTTTAAACCCGGAATACCCAAGGGCCTGTGCAAAGCGGACAAAGCTTGAAGCGTGCGTGCCACATCGCTGAGCAATAGCATTCACCGAATGAACCGCCACTTCATTCGGGTTTTGCGTCAGGAAACGCGCGATTTGCTGATAGGTCTTGCTCATGGTTTCGAAGCGCTCGTGTATGAGCAACACAAGCGCTTCGTAATCCTTCGGCGGGGGTGTCGTCGTTTTGTCCAGCGGTTTGCTCCTCCAAGCCCCTGCCTTAGACCATCAACCGTCTCCCAGTCGGGGCAAAGCGGCGGACCATAGTCGCGTCAGGATGTCTCGTGCGTTGGTCTAGCTCAATTTTCTGTGCGGTTCCAGTCTTGGCCGCTTCCTCCATAGCCAAGAGGATCTCGACATCCGCGAGCCCCTCTTCGCCGCAGGCCTCCGGCGCAGCCCCTGCGGCGATGCAGTCGGAGAAATAGCCGACTTGCCCCGCAAACTGGTCGGTTTGCTCGAAGACATGCTCGATGACCTCCGCGCCGCGCGTCAGTCGAACGATGGTCGGCGATTGGAAGTCATACGCGCGTTCGACCGCGATTTCGCCCTCAGTTCCGGCGATGCGGTACATATCAAGCTGTTCTGCTCCGAAGCTTGTAACGAATTGTGCCACGCGGCCCTTGGGGAACATCATCGTGGCGGCAAAGGTTTCCTCGACTTCGCTGAACCGCGGGTCGTCAGTGTGATTGCGAACAGCGGTGACTTCGACAGGTTCGTCGGCAAAGATATGGCGAACGGCATTCACGCAATAAATGCCTATATCTTGCAAAGGCCCGCCCCAATGGGAGGCTTTGAGCCGATGATTGTCCGCGCCGGCCTGAAACGAGAACACTGACGAAAAGACCCTCGGGTCCCCGATCGCACCGGACCGGATAAGCTCCAACGCATGGACCGTTCCCGGCTCGTTGTGCAACCGGTACGCGGTCATCAGGTAAACGCCCGCTGCCTCGGCCGCCTCGATCATCGCCTGGCATTCGGCTGCGGAAATCGCGAGGGGCTTTTCGACGATTACATGTTTGCCCGCCTTCGCGGCACGGATCGCATAGTCGGCATGCATGGAATTGGGCAGAGCGATATAGACCGCATCCACCACATCGGCGGCAAGCATTTCCTCATACTGGTCGTACGTGAATGTGTGCTCGATATCGTAGAATTCCGCGAGACGCCTCGACGTCTCGCGATTGCCACTGACCAGGGCAGTGGTCTTGGAGTTTCCGGTCAAATCCACACCGGGCAGAAAGGCAATCTGCGAAATCCATCCTGCGCCGACGACGCCATAACGTACAGTCATCTTATCCGCTCACTTTGCGCCAGGCGCGTTCCCGGGAAGACTGCTGGATGTCCTCTAGCAATGTCTGGATGCGAAGCCCTGCGCGGAAATTGAACGGCTCTGCGCCGTCTCCGTTGATGGCGCTCAGGTAGCCTGCGACCTCGATCGCCTTGAGGTCGTTGAACCCGATCTGATGCCCGGGCGCGACGCAGAACAGCCCGTAAGGAGGGTGCGCAGGCGCGGCCTCGATCCTGCGAAATCCCTGACGCCCTGCGGCATCGTCCGTCGAATAGAAATGCAGTTCGTTGAAGCGTTCCTGGCTGAAGGCGAGCGCGCCTTTGGACCCGAACACTTCGAAATCGTGCTGCATTTTGCGGCCCGTCGCGACCCAATTGGCTTCGATGGAACCCGAGGCCCCGTTTTCGAACCGCAAAAAGGCACGTCCGATGTCGTCGACCTCGACCTTGCGCGTCGCGCCGCTTGCGTCCTTGCGGGCGTCGATGACCGTCACGCAATCGCCCATGACATCGGTCACGGAGCCCAGCAGGAATTCGGCTGTGGCCAAGGCGTGGCTGCCGAGATCGGCCAGGGCGCCGCCGCCGGCCGGGTCATGGCGGAAGGTGAGCGGGCCAGTGGCATCCGCCATGTAATCTTCGGCGTGCAGCCCGCGATAGCCGCGGATTTCACCCAGCTCGCCCGCCTCGATCATGGCGCGGGCAAGTTTCAGCATCGGATTGCACAGATAGTTGAACCCGACTTGCGTTTTCACGCCCGCAGCCTCGGCGGCCTCGGCCATCTCACGTGCATCCTGCGCAAGCGGTGCAAGGGGCTTTTCGCAATAGACATGCTTGCCCGCGGCAATCGCCGCCAGCGCCATCTCCTTGTGCAGGGCGTTGGGCGCCGTGATCGAGACGATCCCGATTTCAGGGTCGGCAATGATGTCACGCCAATCGGCGGTCGCCTTGGCAAATCCGAAGGCACGCGCCGCACGCCCGGCTTCGGCCTCGTTGATGTCCGCGACGGTGTCCAGCTCGACTTCGACCGGAAGATCGAAGACGCGCGAGGCATTGGTGAACCCGAAAGCGTGGGCCTTGCCCATGAAGCCGGTGCCGATCAGACCGACTTTGATTTTAGTTTTGGAGGGCGACATTGAACTTGTCCTTGTTTACGATCAACGCGGGATCGATCGTCCCGTTGAAATAGTCGAGAATGTTTTCTGCCGAGGAAACGGCCATGCGTTCGGCGGCATCCAGCGTCAATCCACCGATATGAGGCGAGAGCAGGACCTGGTCGAAGCCTGCCAAGGGATGGTCATGAGGCATCGGTTCCTGGTGGAAGACATCAAGTCCGGCCGCGCCGACCTTGCCGCTGGCGAGGGCCGCGATCATGGCATGTTCATCGAGGATGCCGCCGCGAGAGGTATTCACCACCACGACACCGTCGCGCATCCGCTCGAATTCCGCCGCGCCGATCAAGGGCGCGCCCGTGTGCGGCAGGCAAAAGCACAGGACATCCGCCCAAGCCAGCCCATCGTCGAGCGTTTCCACGCAAGGAACGCCGTTTTCGGGCCAACCTTGTTTCATCAGGTAGGGATCAAAGGCGCGCACATTCATGTTGAATGCCCGCATCATGTCCGCGGTCCTACGGCCAATGCGACCGTAGCCGACCAGCAGAAGGTTCTGCCCGCTCACATCCCGGGCCTCGAGCTTATTGCGCCATTCCCACGGCCCAGTCCGCACAGATATATCGGACCGGAGCGCGCGTTTGCACGCGGCAAGGATCATCATGGCGGAATGTTCGGCAACCGAGGTGGAATTGACATCGCCACAAACCGACAAGGCAATGCCGCGACGGTTGAGCGCCGCCAAGTCGACCGCGTCATAACCGACGCCGTGGCGCGAGACTATCTTGAGGTTCGGCGCAAGATCGACGGTCCGCGCGCCCAAGGGCTGCGTTCGAAGCAAGACCGCATCCGCGCCAGCGATCTCGGCGGCGAGGCTCGCCTCGGAGGTCTCTGCGATATAGGTGACCGTCACGTCTTTGGCATTGTCCAGAATGGCTCTGCCCGATGCATGCAAAGGCCCCGCAACAACAATATGTACCATCAGTATGCTCCTCCTTTTGAGACCGCCCCGGCCGCCGGAGCCTCCTGGGTGCCGGTCAGATCGCGAAAACGCTTGACGCTGGCGGCTGCGGCTCCCGCCAAAAGTCGGGTGTCCCCGGAGACGGTTGTCAGGCTATAGCCCCAACCGATGGCCTTGGCGGCGTATTCCGGAGTGCCACAATGCAGGCAGGCCTTGATGCCGTTCTTTTCACAGACCATTGCGATGTGCTGGATAAGCTCGATCATCTCCGGTTCTTCACGATCGAACCCCGGAGCGAGCCGGCCTTCCTGAGTGCCGAGCGTCAGATCGGCAGGGCCGACGTAGATCCCGTCAAGGCCCGGCGTCGCCGCAATGGCGTCCAGGTTTGCGACACCTTCGGCGGTTTCGATCATCGCAAGGGCCAGGACCTCTGAGTTCATCCTCAGACCGTAGCCGGGTAGGGCGACGCCCGCCCGGGTGGGTCCGAAACTGCGCTGGCCGTGCGGCGGGTAACGCATGTAGCTGACAAATTCGGCGGCTTGCTCGGCGGTGTTGATCATCGGGCAGATGATGTTCATCGCCCCCGCATCGAGGGCTTTCATGATAATACCGGGTTCGAGCCACGGCACACGCGCCCCGATGGTCACGCCGCTGGCGCGCATCGCTTGAAACATCGGCAGCACCGCAGAATAATCGAGCGCGCCGTGCTGGATGTCGATGGAGATTGCATCATAACCCTGCGCGGCCATGATCTCGGCGGTGAACGGGTTGCCGATGGAAAGCCAGCCATGCAACACGGGTTTGCCCTCGGCCCAGAGGGTTTTCACTTTGTTAATTGACATGATGGCTCCTCAGAACACGATCTGGGCGAGCTTGGTGTCAAGGTAGTCCTCAATGCCTTCGCTGCCGCCTTCCCGGCCCAGACCGGAGAAATTGGTGCCGCCAAAGGGGGCTTCGGAAGCGGCCAAAGCAAAGCTGTTGATCCCCACCATGCCGGCCTTCAAAGCCTTGACCGTCCTGCGCGCGCGCTCGGGCGAGGCGGTAAAAGCATAGGCAGACAGCCCCATGGTGGAGTTGTTCGCCCGGGCCAGAACCTCGTCGTCACTGGAAAACGAAGTGATGGCCGCGACGGGGCCGAAGTTTTCCTCTGCGAACACCTCCTGATCGTCGGACACATTGGTCAGGACGGTTGGTTCGTAGAAGTGGCCCGTGTTGAAGGCCGAAGCCCGCTTGCCGCCAAAAGCAAGGGTCGCGCCACCCGATACGGCATCCTGAACGATCCGGTCGATCGTCTCGAGGCTGCGCGCATTGATCAGCGGCCCCATCCCCACGCTCGGATCCAGGCCATCACCCAGCTTGATCTTGCTCGTGCGGGCCACAAAGCCCTCGACAAACCGCTCATACAGGGCTTCGTGGACGAACATGCGGTCAGGGGTCACGCAAACCTGCCCGCAGTTCGCGTATTTCGTGGCAACGATCGCGTCGAGCGCCATATCCAGATCCGCATCATCGTACACGATCAGCGGCGCGTTGCCGCCAAGCTCCATCGAGACTTTTTTGACCGTCTCGGCCGCATCGCGGATCATTTGCTGTCCGACGCGCGTCGAGCCCGTGAGCGAAACCTTGCGCACGCGTGGGTCTGCCATGATGGGGCCATAGGTCTGGTCGGTGTTGCCGACGACGAGGTTGACCGCCCCGTCCGGCAGGCCCGCCGCGCGCAGACAGTCAACCATGACCATTGCAACGCCGGGGGTCTGCGACGACGGCCGCAGGACCACGGGGCAGCCGGCCGCAAGGGCAGGGGCGAGTTTGCGCGCCGGAAGAGCGGCCGGAAAATTCCAGGCGGTGAACGCGCCGACGATGCCCACAGGCTCGCGGCTAATTTCAAAGCGCCCACCGGGCACACGGCTTTCGACGGTCCGCCCGTAGATACGGCGCGCCTCTTCCGCGTACCAACGGAACTGGTCACAGGCGAGGACCCATTCGCGTCCCGCCTGTGCAATGGGTTTGCCGGTCTCGGTCGAGATCATCGTCGCGGCCTCGTCGGCCCGCGCGATCATCTCGTCGGCCGCCTTGTGCAGCGCGTCAGCCCGGCCGAACCCGCCCATGGCCACCAGAGCCGGGAGGGCCTTGGCCGCCGCTTCGATCGCGGCTTGCGTGACGGCAACGGACGCGGTCGCGATCGTCCCGAGCGATTTTTCCGTGACGGGCGACATGACCTGGGCGGTGCCTGAACCCGAAGTCCAGGCACCGTCGATGAAAATTCCGAATTTTTCATACATGTCAGGCAAACTCGCTTGTCAGTACGGTGCGGCCCTCGGCCACAGACTTGAAACAGGCATCGGCCAGCAGCAGGGCCAGACGACCATCCTCGAAACCGACCGGCACCGGCGCTCCGTTTTCGATGGCATCGACAAACTTGCTGATCTCGATGTCAAAGGCTTCACCGTAGCGCTCGATAAAAAAGTGCTGCAGGGGCGAGGACACATTGGTCTCGTTCGCCAGATACTTTTTCATCGAGTGATTGTGGTGGTTGTCGGTGATCAGCATGCCCTTGGAACCCAAGAGTTCGATGCGCTGGTCATAGCCATAAACCGCTTCGCGGGAGTTGGTGATCACAGCCTGCTTGCCGCTGGCGGTCTTCAGGATGACCACAACCGTGTCGTAGTCGTTGCATTCCTCCATCAGGGCAGGATTCACGAGGCGCGAGCCGGTTGCTGTAACCTCTATCACCTCTTCGCCAAGCAAGAACCGCGCGAGATCCAGGTCATGAATCGTCATGTCACGGAATATACCGCCCGACGTCTTGATGTAACCGTCGGGGGCCATGCCGGGGTCGCGCGACGTGATTGTAACCTGATGCAGTTCACCGATTTCACCTGCCGCGCGCGCCCGTTCGGCAGCCGCATGACCCGGATCAAAGCGGCGCACAAAACCCAGCATAATTGGCACGTTCGTGCCTTCGATTCGCTTGGCCAAAGCGTTGACCCGTTCCAAAGACAGGTCGATCGGCTTCTCACAAAGTACTGCTTTACCGGCTTTGACGCATGCCTCAAGGAACTCGACGTGGGTCGAGGTCGGAGTCGCGATCAGAACTGCGTCAACGCTGTCTGAATTGATCGCCTCTTCAGCGGAAGCAAAGTTGGCAACCCCATGTTTTTCGGCGATCTCCGCAGCGAACGGGGCATGAGTATCAAAGACACCAGCCAGTGTTGCTTGCGGATGAGCTGCGATGTTGTCGGCATGCATACGACCAATTCGTCCGCATCCGAGTACAGAAATTCGTGGCATTGTGGCCTCCCATTTTTCTTGTTGCAATGATCGTTGCAAACTGCAATATTTGTCAATATATATTTCGCACAGCGTCGGTGGAGCGGCGCATGCGAAACAATCCGGGAGGGACCCTACATGGACTCGAAAACCGTGCGCCTCACTATGGCGCAAGCTCTAGTGCGCTATCTTTGCGCCCAAAAGACTCGAATCGACGGAGAAACGGTGCCTCTGTTTGCGGGAGTTTTCGGGATTTTCGGTCACGGCAATGTCACCTGCCTTGCGGAAGCGCTAGAGCGCGTACAAGACCAACTGCCCACCTGGCGCGGTCAAAACGAACAGTCCATGGCGCTTGCCGCCATTGGATATGCCAAGTCGAAAAAGCGCCGTCAGATCATGATCGCGACCTCGTCCGTCGGGCCTGGTGCCACGAATATGGTGACGGCCGCCGGCGTGGCGCATGCGAACCGTTTGCCCGTTCTGTTGATCTCGGGTGACACCTATGTGAACCGCCTGCCGGATCCCGTGCTGCAACAGGTCGAACACTTTGGCGATCCCACTCTGACCGTGAACGACTCTTTCAAGGCCGTGACCCGGTACTGGGACCGCATCGTGCATCCGGCGCAGATCATCCAGTCGTTGCCGCAGGCGATTGCCACGATGCTCGATCCTGCCGATTGCGGCCCTGCGTTCATCGGTCTGCCGCAGGACACGCAAGAGCTGGCCTATGACTATCCAGAGGAATTCTTCGAAGAAAAGATCTGGACCATCCCGCGCCCGCGTCCCTCTGTCGATCAGGTGGCCGAAGCCGTCGAGATTCTGAAGTCCGCGAAAAACCCGCTGATCATCTCGGGCGGCGGCGTGCGCTATTCCGGTGCCGAGGAGGCGGTCGCAGCTTTCGCTAAGAAACGCGGCATTCCAATGGCCGAATCCATCGCGGGAAAAGGGGCGGTCTGCCACGACCACCCGGTCTATGTCGGCGCGATGGGCATCGAAGGTAGCGAAGCCGCACGGAAACTATCCGAATCCGCGGATGTCATCGTCGCAATCGGCACGCGCATGCAGGATTTCACTACGGGGTCGTGGACGACTTTTCCCAAGGACGCCAAATTCATCAACATCAACGCCGCCCGTTTTGACTCGCTCAAACACCGCGCCACGCCCGTCGTCGGAGATGCGCTGGAATGCATAATCGAACTGGACGCGGCGCTTGGTGCCTGGACCGCGCCGGCTGCGCGGATGGTCCAAGCGCAGGCTTGGTACAAGGAATGGAACGAACTCCTGGACGAAGGGCAAGCCCCGACCAATCAGGCCGTTCCGTCCTACGCGCAGGTCATTGCGGTTGTGAACAAGGTCGCGCGGCCCGACGACGTGCTGATCACGGCCGCGGGTGGCCTGCCGGGTGAGACCATCAAGAACTGGCGCTGCAAGTCGCCGCATACCTTCGACTGCGAGTTCGGCTTTTCCTGCATGGGCTACGAGATCGCGGGCGCCTGGGGTCACGCGATGGCAATGGGCGGCAAAGGCACGCCGATCGTCATGTTGGGCGACGGGTCCTACATGATGATGAACTCGGACATCCATTCGTCCGTGATCGCCGGACACAAGATGATTGTCGTCGTTTGCGACAATGGCGGCTTCGGGGTCATCAACCGGCTGCAAACCGGCATGGGCGGCGCGGGTTTCAACAACCTGCTCAAAGACAGCCGCGTCCTGGATCCGACTAACGTGCGCCATGTCGATTTCGTCAAGCACGCCGAGGCGATGGGAGCCTATGCCCGCCAGTGCGACAGCCTCGCCGACCTTGAGGCCGCAATGGAATGGGCGCAAACCACCGATGCCACCACCGTCATCTGCATCAATTCCGACGCCTACACTTGGACCCCCGGCGGGGCCGATTGGTATGTCGGCGTTCCGGAGGTCAGCCCTCGCGCTTCGGTCAACGAGGCCCGCAAGGGACAAGAAGAATTCCGCAAAAAACAGCGGCATGGAGTCTAAACAGTAATGTTGAAAGCGAAACTTGGCATTGCCCCGATCGCGTGGTGGAACGATGATCTCGAGGAACTCTCGGATGATGTCAGCCTCGACGAGTGCCTAAGGCAGGCCTCCGAGGCCGGGCTCACCGGCATGGAGACCGGCCGCCGCTTCCCCATGAACATGGCGGAGTTGGGTCCGGTGCTCGACAAGCATGGCGTCTCTGTCTGCGGCGGCTGGTTCTCCGGCCTGCTGCTGGATGACGACATCGAGGTGGAGAAGGACCGCATCGCAGAGCAGCACGCCTTCTTCAAAGCGGCTGGCGCGCCTTGCATCGCCTATGGCGAGACCGCGCGCTCGGTTCAGGGCGAACGCCACACGCCTCTGGCGCAAAAGCCCAAGCTGTCTGAGGCCGAGATGGCGGCCTACGGTCGCAAGATTTCCGATTTCGCGGACTGGTGCGCCAAGGAGGGGATGCCACTGAGCTATCACCACCACATGGCTGCCGCCGTGGAAACCGAAGCCGAGCTCGACCTCTTCATGAAGCATTCCTCGGTCCCGCTTTTGTTCGATGCAGGCCATATGGCATTTGCCGGTGGTGACAATTTCCGTGTGATCGAAAACCACCACAAACGCATCAGCCACGTCCATGCAAAAGACATTCGGGGTGACGTCGTGGGTGGTCTGGACCGTTCGAAAGAGAGCTTTCTGGACGCGGTCATAAAAGGCGCCTTTACGGTGCCCGGTGACGGCAGCCTGGATTTCGAGGCCATTGCAAAGGCACTGGCTGGCAAAGGCTATGAGGGGTGGTTCGTCATCGAAGCCGAACAGGACCCCATCGCAAATCCCCCCCTTGAAATGGCCAAAAAGGGCCGGACTGAGCTTTTCCGCGTCCTTAACGCGGCTGGTTACGAGGTCGTCGGAGCATGAACAGAATTGACGGGAAAATTGCGGTCATCACGGGTGGCACGCAAGGCTTAGGAGCCACCGCGGCGTTGCTGTTTGCGCAGGCCGGTGCCGCAGGTATCGCCATCGTCGGTCGCGGACTAGAAAAAGGTCAAGCCAAAGCGGCTGAAATCAGCGCCGAAACCGGCGTGCCGGTCGAAATGATCGCTGCGGATCTAGCGAATATCGATGATGTTCTGCGGATCATCCCGGCTGCAGACAAGGCCTTTGGCACGGTCGATATTCTGGTCAATGCAGCCGGACTGACGGATCGCGGGAACCTGTTGAACACGACCCCAGATCTGTTCGACCGGATGTTCGCGGTCAATACCCGCGCACCGTTCTTTTTGATGCAAGACACAGTCAAAATCATGGAGCGCGACGGCAAAGGCGGCCGGATCGTGAATATCGGGTCCACCTCGTCCAATGCCGGACAGCCCTTTATCGCGCCCTATTGCGCGTCCAAGGCCGCACTGTCCACGCTGACCCGCAGCTCGGGCTATGCCCTGATGCGCAATGGCATTCACGTTAACCAGCTTGATATTGGCTGGATGGCCTCGGACCACGAGCGCGAACTTCAACTTGCGGAATCCGGAGATCCGGATTGGGAATCGAAAGCCAATGCAGGTCTACCTTTCGGGCGTTTGATCGATCCGCGCGAAGTTGCGCGGGCGGCCTTGTTCCTCGCCTCCGAAGACGCCGGAATCATGACTGGTGCTGTCATCCATTATGACCAATCGGTTTGGGGCGGATACGACGGACAAGCCCCCGGCCCCGCGGTGAGGCTCGTAGAATAATGTCGGTTCGTGTTGCAGTCATTGGAACGGGCGTGATGGGCGCAGACCATGCAAGGATCCTTACATCCGATGTTCCGGGTGCGGCCTTGCAGGTTATTTGCGATGCCAACGGCACCCGCGCGCGGGAACTGGGCGACCAGCTGGGCGCAGCGCATGTCCTGACGGATCCCCTCGAGGCGCTCAGCCGTGCCGATGTCGATGCGGTTCTGATTGCAAGCCCCGACAGCACCCATGCCGATCTGACCATCGCGGCGATGGAAGCCGGCAAGCATGTTTTGTGCGAAAAGCCGTTGGCACCGACGTCGCAAGATACGCAGCGCGTGATCGAGGCGGAGAACCGCCTTGGCGAACGTCGGGTTCATGTAGGCTTCATGCGTCGGTTCGATCCCGCCTACGGCGCAATGAAGTCCGCCATGGAAGACGGCTTAGTCGGTGACGCGCTGATGATGCATAATTTTCATCGCAACGTGACCGCGCCCGAATGGTTCACGGGCGAGATGGCGATTTCCAATTCCGCGCCACATGAGTTCGACATTTGCAGATTCGTGTTGGGTTCCGAATATGTCTCAGTGATTGCGGTTCAAATGCCCAGCAAGAATGCCATCGCTCCGGTGTTTCTGATTCTGAAAACCGCCGATGGCCAGATGGTCAATATCGAGGTGAACAACAATGCCGCTTACGGCTATGACGTGCGCTGCGAATTGGTCGGCAGCACGGGCAGCGTGGATCTGAAGGCGCCCGTTCACGCGACCTACAACGCGTCGCTTAAATCTGTGCAACGGTTCGATGCCGACTGGCGCCCGCGATTTGCCGATGCCTACCGGCTGCAAAACAAGGCGTGGATTAACGGAATCTCACGCGGTGCGACCGACCCGAGGCTAGCAAACGCCTGGGACGGGTTGTGTTCAACACTCGTCGCAGAGGCCGGTGTAGTCTCGTTGCAAACGGGCACGTGGCAACCAGTTTCGTCTCTGGACGTACCGGCCCTTTACCAAGGAGCAAAAGCGAATTCTTCGCTGATCGTGCCAGCGGAATGAAAACGGTCGAGCAAATTTCGACCCATCGGATTGCACTCGATTTCAGTGCATAAATGGCCATTTCGGCCAAACTTAGATGTCGTACCGCAATCTCGCGGTCCAAATCAGGGAGGAGAAACGACATGAACTTTAAGAAAACTATCGTAGGAGCAGTGGTCGCGTCGATTACAGCGGGGTCGGCCATGGCGGCAGACATCGCACTTGTGATCGGCTCGAACCAGGATGCGTTCTGGAACGTTGTGAAAAAAGGTGCGGAAGACGCCGCGGTTCTGGTGGAAGCACGGGGTGGTTCGCTGACCATCCTGCAAACCCAAGGCTACGAAAACTACGGCCCCGATTTGGCCGTTCTGATCGAACAAGCCACCGCGCAAGGTGTCGACGGGATCGCGACTGTTCTTCCGGTGCCCGAAGCCCAACTTCCCGCGATCAAAGCAGCGATCGACGCCGGGATCAAAGTCACCCTTCTGAACGGCGGCAGCGACTCTCTCGAAGAATCCGGCGCGCTGAACTACTTCGGTTCGGAAGAGTACACTGCCGGATATGAAGGCGGGAAATACCTTGCCAAGGCCGGCGCAAAGAACATTCTTTGCCACAACCAAACCCCCGGCACTGCAAACCTGGACGCGCGCTGCCGCGGCGTCGTAGACGGCGCCACTGAAGTCGGCGCAAGCGCTCGCGAACTGCCGTTGCCCGCCAACCTCGACCAAGACGTCGCAGGCACGTCGGCCGCGATTGAGGCCGAGCTGAACGGTGATCCGTCCATTGATGCGGTCATCACTCTGGCAACTTGGGCTGCTGACGCCGCCTATGGTGCGATCAACAGCCTTGGAAAGACAGACACCGTCAAACTGGGCACATTCGATTTGAGCCCGTCCACATTGGATCGGATCAAGGCGGGCACGCAAACCATGGCGATTGACCAGACCCCTTACTATCAGGGCTTTCTGTCGGTCTCCACGCTTGCTGCCCACATCGATTTTGGCACCAAGATCGCTACCGCTCCGGTGCTGACTGGCCCGGCAATCGTTGACGCCTCGAACATTGACGCCACCTTCGCCGGTGTTGAGGCAGGCACTCGCTAATCACAAAGAAGCCGATGATCTGGCCGGGTGACCTGCCCGGCCAGATTAATCCGCTGCAGCGCCGTAAACAAAAATAGGGGAGTGAGCTCATGTCAGACGCCATTCAAGTAGCCAAAAGCTCAAAACCAAAAGCCAGCCATTTTTCGGTCGGCGAACTCATGCGCAGCCCAGCAATGGGTGCCTTTGTCGGCATGGTCTTGGTCTTTTGCATCTTTGCAGCATTTGGCTTTCACAAGAACTTTCTTAGTGTCTTCGGGATCGCCAACTGGATGAATTTTGCATCCATGATTGGAATTGTCGCAATCCCGGTCGGGTTCTTGATGATTGCGGGTGAGCTCGACATTTCCGTAGGCGCAATTATGCCCGCATCCGCAATGACTCTCGGTATTTTGTGTGGCCCGTACGAATTGCCGCTTGGCCTTGGAATGATCATTACCTTCGCCATGGCCGCAGGCATTGGTTTGATCAACGGCATTCTGGTCACACGCACGCAAGTGCCCTCATTCATCGTCACTCTGGCGACGCTGTTTGCTGTCGGCGGTCTGACACTGACCCTATCGGTGATCTTTGTGAACCGCCCTCAGGTTGCCTATGAAGCCCCCGAACTCGCTAAGGCCTTGCTTGGTGACCGCTATTTCGGCTTCCGCGCCTCGGTGTTTTGGTGGATCCTATTGTCGGCGGCCCTCTACTTCGTCTTGCATAAATCGCCGTGGGGGAACTGGATTTTCGCAGTCGGCGGTGACGCTGAGAGTGCACGTAATGCCGGTATCCCAGTGAATCGACTGAAGATTTCACTCTTCGTGCTAAGCGCCGTGTGCACAGCCTTTGCCGGGATGCTGCAGGTGGCGGCGTTCAATTCGGCGCAGTCCGCGACGAACTTTCCGCTGATCTTCAATACGATCATTGCCTGCGTCGTGGGAGGCGTTCTTCTGACCGGCGGCTTTGGCACACTGATTGGTATCTTCTTTGGCACCATGACTTTGGGAATCGTCCAGCAAGGTATCGGCTATACCGACATCGACCGAAACCTGTCCCAGTTGATCATCGGGGTAATGCTGCTTGCTGCGGTTCTGATGAACGGGACGTTCCAGAAGTTGGCCACGAGCTGGTCCACAAGCAAGAAGGAGGACTGATTATGTCCGACACAAAAAACGTCCTCGAATTGCGCAATGTCGACAAATCCTTCGGACCAATCGACGTGCTGCACAAAATCAACCTGTCTGTAAGAGCCGGCGAAGTTCTTTGCCTGCTGGGTGACAATGGCGCAGGAAAATCCACCCTGATCAAAACCATGGCCGGGGTGCACGCGCCGACGCGCGGCGAAATTTTGATGGATGGCAAGCCAATCAGTTTCAGAGGCCCGAAAGCGGCGCAAGAAGCTGGCATCGCCTGCGTTCACCAATTTGGCGGAACGTTCCCACTGATGTCGATCAGCCGCAGTTTTTTCGCCGGAGTCGAGCCTACCATAGGTTGGGGACCATTCAAGGTCTTTGACCGCAAAAAGGCCAATGACATCGCCGTTCATGAAGTGCGTAATTTCGGGATCACGCGGATCGAGGATGGAGACCGCCTCGTCGGTGGCCTGTCGGGAGGTGAGCGTCAGTCTCTTGCCATTGCCCGCGCGGTCTATTTCGGAGCGCGCGTGCTGATCCTGGACGAGCCTACAGCGGCACTCGGTGTGAAGCAGTCCGCGCATGTTCTGCGTATCGTCAATGAAGCCAAGCGGCGTGGCCTTGCTGTGATCTTCATCACGCATCAAGTCATGCATGCATTGGCTGTGGGTGACCACTTTGCTGTGCTTATCCGCGGCTCGATCGCGGCCGACTTCAAAAAGGGTGACAAAACCCGCGAAGAAATCGCCGACCTGATGGCCGGCGGTGAAAGCATGGCGGACCTTGAGGAAAAGGTTGGCATCGAAGCCTAACAACATTTCGAATGCTCGCTTCGCGCCCTTTTCCTGGATTGGGGCGCGAATTTTTTTAAGACCTTCCGATACGAGGAGCTTTGCCGAATGAGTAGTTTCCAGAAAGTCCTCATAGCCAACCGTGGTGAAATTGCCATCCGCGTGATGCGGGCTGCCAATGAGATGGGGAAACGGACAGTCGCGATTTATGCCGAGGAAGACAAACTCTCGCTGCACCGCTTTAAAGCGGACGAGGCGTATAAGGTCGGCGAAGGTCTTGGCCCCGTTGCTGCCTATCTGTCGATCCCCGAGATTATCCGTGTTGCCAAGGAAAGCGGTGCGGATGCGATCCATCCGGGCTATGGCCTGTTGTCGGAAAACCCCGATTTCGTGGACGCCTGCGCCGCCAATGGCATCACCTTTATCGGCCCCAAAGCCGAAACCATGCGCGCGCTTGGCGACAAGGCCTCGGCCCGCCGCGTGGCGATCCAGGCGGGCGTGCCGGTCATTCCCGCCACCGAAGTTCTGGGCAATGATTTCGCCGCCATCACCAAGGAAGCCGCCGAAATCGGCTATCCCCTGATGCTGAAAGCCAGCTGGGGCGGCGGCGGTCGCGGGATGCGTCCGATCAACGGCCCTGACGAGCTGAAGGAAAAGGTTCTGGAAGGTCGCCGCGAGGCCGAGGCCGCCTTTGGCAACGGCGAAGGATATCTGGAAAAGATGATCCTCCGCGCGCGCCACGTCGAGGTGCAGATCCTTGGCGACAGCCACGGCCAGATCTATCACCTGTTCGAGCGCGACTGCTCGGTGCAGCGTCGCAACCAGAAGGTCGTCGAGCGCGCCCCCGCGCCGTACCTGTCCGAAGAACAGCGCGCCGAGATTTGCGAGCTTGGCAAAAAGATCTGTCAGCACGTGAACTACGAATGCGCCGGCACGGTCGAGTTCCTGATGGATATGGAAACCGGCAAGTTCTATTTCATCGAGGTGAACCCCCGCGTTCAGGTGGAACACACCGTCACCGAAGAAGTCACCGGTATCGACATCGTTCAGGCGCAAATCCTGATCGCCGAGGGCAAGACGCTGGCCGAGGCCACCGGCGCCGCCAGCCAGGCCGATATCAGTCTGCACGGCCACGCCCTGCAAACCCGCGTGACGACCGAAGATCCGACCAACAACTTTATCCCCGACTATGGCCGCATCACCGCCTATCGCTCGGCCACCGGTATGGGCATCCGTCTGGACGGCGGCACGGCCTATGCGGGCGGGGTGATCACCCGCTATTATGACTCGCTGCTGGTCAAGGTCACCGCCCATGCGCAGACGCCAGAAAAGGCGATTGCCCGGATGGACCGCGCCCTGCGCGAATTCCGCATTCGGGGCGTCAGCACGAACATCGACTTCGTGATCAACCTGCTCAAGCACCCGACTTTCCTGACGAACCAATACACCACCAAGTTCATCGACACGACGCCCGAGCTGTTCCAGTTCAAAAAGCGCCGTGACCGGGGCACCAAGGTGCTGACCTATATCGCGGATATCACGGTAAACGGGCACCCCGAGGTGCAGGGCCGCCCGCGCCCGGCCGAAG
>NZ_OMOJ01000005.1 GCF_900302505.1 Pseudoprimorskyibacter insulae
CGCAATCGCCCGCCCCGCTGCGCGAAATGAAAGCTCCGCGCGTCGGGCGATTGCTCAACCTGCGCCGATCGGCGTAAACACCAACCGGACTCCGGTCGCGGCTGGATGAAAGTTCAGTGGCAGGTCAGGATGACAAATACTGCATTTATTGGAATCCTCTCGGCCTGCATGGCTTGCCGCAGCACCGTATCAACCCCGTTGATTACATCCGCAAAGATAGCCCGTCCTTGGTCTCGGACGTCAAAGTGCTGTGTCAAAATTTGGTGGTGGCAAGCGGGTCGGCACAGGGTGTGTATTTCGAAGGCCGCGCACAAGAAATACTCGAGGGCGTCATTCTTAACTTGGTCGAACAAAAAGGCGTGTTAACCCTGCCTGACCTCTATCATGTGGTGAATTTGATCCCCGGAGGCGGCGAAAACTGGTTGGATTTTGGCTTTGAGATGTCTGAAAGCCAGTTCCCCATTGCCCGCCGTGTTGAGGAAGAAATCGCGACCTCCCGTGAAAACGGCGCGAATAGCTTTCAAAGCATCATGGGAGAAATCTACCGCGCCTTAGCGCCGCTCTCCGATCCAATTTTGCTTCAATCCGTAAGTCCACCTTTTGATTTTTCCATGGCTGAGCTTTGCGCCAATGACCGCAAATACCAACTCTATTTGATGCCTCCGGCGGAAATGGTCATGCCGTGGGCGGGCATTGTGAAATCGTTTTTTGTGGCGGGTACGATTTGGAAATCCCGCGCGCCGCATGCGCCACGGCAAACATGGATTATGGATGAATGTGGGCAGTTGGGAAAATTCCCGATGATCCCAAAGCTCTATACTTACGGCGCAGGCATTGGCATCCAGCCCTTCGCGGTGTTTCAAAACTCCAAACAAATGAACGGGTTAACCGAAAATGGCGCGGAGCTGATCGCCTCTAGCGCGGCCTTGTCGCTGTATTACGCTGTGCGTGACCTTCCCTCGGCAGAGCAGCTTTCACGTATGCTCGGGGCGGAAACCCTTGAGTATAATGACAGCCTGCAACAATCCCGCGCGGAACTGGCCAAATCGCAAGCGGCGCAAGCTTTTATCTCCGGCGGTGATCCGTTTGCGGCTGTACTGAACTACCGTCACCACAAGCAAGCTGCGGCGCACCGCAGCCAACAACGCCGCATGGTGCGAAACCCCGATGAGATCATTCAAACGCCGCCGGACAAAGGCTATGCCTTTGTCGATGGGCTGTCGCATCCGCTCGAATATGACCGCAGGCCGTATTATAATGAGCCGTGGATGGCGGGGCGCTTCTTCCCGAACCCGTATCATCCGCCCTGCGACGCCGTGCGGGTAAAATCCGGCTGGGGGCATCGCACGCTACGTGTTCGCGATGTCACGCCCCCCTCACACCTCATGCATTATCCGCAATACGCCCATGGGCGCATGCGGGTTTTGGAGAAGTAAACCTAGGATAAACCCGAAGCCGCGACCCCTCGGCTTCGGGCGCTTTAACGCTTATTCAACGGGGCTGTGTGTCCAGTTTTCGCGGTGATGACGTACGCGCAAGACAAAGACCGTTTTCCCATCTTCCAGAACCGAATAAACGATCATGTGTTTTTGCACGGGGTAAACCCGCACGGGCGGTGAGATTTCTTGGCGCAAACGCGCGATCTTGGGGTTTTGGGATAACGTATCAAAGGCCTTATCCAGCTGCGCTTTATAGCGCTCGGCTTGCGTCAGCCCATGCTCTTCAATGCCGTAGAGAAGTATCTCTAACAGATCATCCTCTGCCGCACTGGAAAATCTAATTGCCACCGTTCGTTTGCGCCCGTTCCTTTGCCATGGTCCAGATATCGTCCAGGTTCTTATCACTGACGCCGCTCGACAGCGCTTCGTCCACCAGCTTTTGCATCGCTGATATTTTAGACGCACGGTCTTGATCGTGGCGGATAAGATCACGGACATACTCGCTCGCATTGTCATAGCGGCCAGAGCTTGTCTGTGTTTCAACCCAGTCCTTCATCGGTTCGGGAAGGGATATGTTCATGCTTGCCATGTCAGCACCTCCTACCCCCTCAGAATGACACGAAATGGCAATGTCTGTCAAATTTCGTCATCGCATTGCTGTCGTTTTCGGCGCGTATCACCCGAACACTGCTGGTGGGCGTGGTAGGTCGAAATGGGGCTTTGCCCCTAAACCACAACATTTCAGCAAATGAGGTAAACCTTGTCCAGACAGCCAAAGAGAGGGCATGTCAAAGCGCCCGTGTCTGACCTTGAACGCGAGTGGCTCGAACAGTTTCGTGCCACGCCTGCTTATGAAACCCACCTTACGCCAACGGGCAGCATTGCCAAAGAAGTACGCCGTGACGTCGAAGATATCCGCGAAGCACGGATCAAACACATCACCAAACGACTCGACGCGCAAAAGACCCGCGCACGTGATGGTTTCAATCGCTCCCGCTAACAAAAGGAACTGATATGACAGACACGCCTAATCAAACACCCCGCAAGCCAGAAATGATCGCCTATCACGTCAAGGATCGTGGCGAAGAGAAAGACGCGGTTTGGAATCGTGTCGGTGCGGCTTGGCAGCACCGCGACGGCAAAGGTTTTGACATTCAGATGGATGCAACGCCCGTCGATGGTCGCCTTACCTTGCGCGAACAAAAACGCGAAGAATATCACGAACAGCGCAAGGCCGCGCCGACGCGCGAGCAGGAACAAAGCCGCACACGATAGTATGATTGCGCGCTGCGCGGCGCTCACAGCCCCCGCAGCGCGCACCCTTTGCATTTGTGAATTTATTCCTTGTGACAAATTCCAGAATTGTGGTATGTTCCCCATTCGTTCTTATCAAAACGAAAGGAGAACACCCACCCACAGCACAACAAAAGGAGATCAACATGGTTCAAGCTGATGGCCAAAATAACGGGCGCTACAAATCTCTCACCCTTGATGTCGAGCGCTATCAGGCCATGCTCGATGCGCCGGATTTGAGCGATGCGCAAAGGCGCGAATTGATCGAAACGCTGTGGCAGGTGGTGGTGGGGTTCATTGATCTGAACGTCGAAATCCGCACCACGGATGAAGGCGTTGGTGAAAGCTGTGGAAAACTGCCCAAACTCTCGCCATCCGCCACATGCGATGCGCCGCCTGTGGTAAAATCAAGCATTCCTTTGATGAAGAGCGGTTTTGCCGAAGCGTCCAGCAACGCGGCAAACGCGCCAGTTGAGCTAACAACTAAACAGGAGGCCTCATGAGTAAAAACACCATCACCAAAGCCGTCATTTATACCCGCGTTTCCGGTGCAAAACAGGTGCGCGAAGGCGATGGCCTTGCCTCTCAGGAAACCCGTTGCCGCGAATATTGCACCTATAAGGATTATGACGTCGTTGAGGTTTTCTCCGACGATATGTCCGGCAAGTTTGAGCGCCGCCCTGCGATGGATCGCATGCTTGCCTTCTTACGGCTCAACCCCAAAGGCAGCCACGCTGTTATCATCGACGATATCAGCCGCTTTGCCCGCAACGTGCAGGCGCATATCAAGCTGCGTGAGACCTTGGCGGAGGCTGGCGGTATCTTGGAAAGCCCCTCCATCGAGTTTGGCGAGGATAGCGACTCCCGCCTTGTCGAGCACATGCTGGCATCCGTCGCGCAGCATCAACGCGAAAAAAACGCCGAGCAAACCTCAAACCGCATGAAGGGGCGGATGATGAACGGTTACGCCGTGTTCTCCGCACCCTTGGGCTATGCGTATAAAAAGACCAAGACGCATGGTAAGCTCCTCACCCGCGACGAACCCGTCGCCTCAATCATCCAAGAAGGACTAGAAAGCTACGCCGCAGGCCGCATCACAACGCAGGCCGAATTGCGTCGCTTCTTTGAGGCGCAGCCCGCCTTCCCGAAATGTCTACCCAACGGCAAAATCCGCCAGCAACGGGTGAGCGATTTGCTCAAGCGCGTCATCTACGCGGGGTACATTCAGCATGACCCATGGGGCGTTTCGCGCCGCAAAGGCCATCATGAGCCGATTATCTCGCTTGAAACCTTCGAGCGCATTCAAGCCCGCAAAAACGCCCGCTCCGTCGCACCCAAGCGCGCGGATATTCATGAGGATTTCCCGCTACGCGGGGCGGTTGCCTGCGGCTGCTGTGACAAGCCTATGACCTCCTGTTGGTCGCGCAGTGGCACTGGCAAGCTTTATCCTTACTTCTTCTGCAATAACCGTGAATGTGACGCCTACCGCAAAAACATCCGCGCCGAAAAAATCGACGCAGGATTTGAGGGCATTTTGCGCGCCCTGACACCAAGCCGCCAATTGCTCACCATCGCGATTGAGATGCTTAAAGATGCGTTCGGGCAGAAGGCGGGGCAAGTTGCCCATGTGCAAGCCGAGCTGAAACGCCAGATCAATACCTTGGACAAACAACAAGACGCGGTGCTGACTCGCTTGGTCGAAACTACCAACGGCAAAGTTGCCGCAGCGCTCGAAACCAAAATCGCCCAACTGGAAGATAGAAAGCTTCTGACACAGGAAAAACTGGCGCAAACCGCTAAACCCCACGAAGCCAAGCCTCAGGAATTCGAACTTTTGCGTAGTTTCCTGTCAAACCCTTGGGAAATCTACAAAAACGGCACACTCGCCATGAAGAAAACCGTCCTAAAACTCGCCTTTACAGCACCATTAAGCTTCGACCGAAATACAGGCTTTCGAACTCCGCAAACATCTGTAATCTTTGACTTTTTAGACAATCTCACTGCAAAATGTGTAATGGTGCACCCGACAGGATTCGAACCTGTGACCCCTGCCTTCGGAGGGCAGTACTCTATCCAGCTGAGCTACGGGTGCCTGCGCATCGCTATAGGCTATTGGGCACGGGGCCGCAATGCTGAAAACTCAGGATTAGCCGAACAACTCGTTCGCCAATTCCAGCGCCTCGACCAATTTGTCGACCTCTTCCAAAGTGTTGTAAAGCCCGAAGGACGCGCGGCAGGTGGCCGTCACGCCCAGATGGTCCATCAACGGTCCGGCACAGTGATGCCCTGCCCGCACGGCCACGCCCTTTTTATCAAGAATCGTCGAGATGTCATGCGCATGGGCCATCCCGTTTAGGGTAAAGCTAAAGATCGCCGCTTTGCCCGGCGCCGTGCCTTGCATGTGCAGCCAATTCAGACCGCTCAGACGCTCCATCGCGTAGGCCGCGAGTTTTTCCTCATGCGCGGCGACATTTTCCATGCCCAGCTGCATCAGGTAGTCCAGCGCCACGCCAAGACCAATGGTCTGAACGATTCCCGGTGTTCCCGCCTCAAACTTCATCGGCGGATCGTTATAGGTGACCGTGTCTTTGGACACTTCACGGATCATATCGCCGCCGCCCATGAAGGGGCGCATTTCGGCCAATCGTTCCTTGCGCACCCAGATCGCGCCCGAGCCAGACGGGCCATACAGCTTATGCCCGGTGATCGGATAGAAATCGCAGCCCAAGGCCTGCACATCAACGGGCGCGTGCACCGCGCCTTGCGAGCCATCGACCAGCACCGGCACGCCCTTTTCCCGCGCCGCCTTGCAGATCGTCTGCACATCGACCTTGGTGCCCAGCACGTTGGACAGATGCGTAATCGCCACCAGCTTGGTTTTCGGCCCGATCGCGTCAATTACCTTTTGCGCATCAAGCGCCCCGGTCACATCGCAATCGACCCATTTCAGCACCACGCCCTGACGTTCACGCAAGAAGTGCCACGGCACGATATTGGCGTGATGCTCCATCACGCTGAGGACGATCTCATCGCCCGCCTGCATCCGCGGCATGGCCCAGCTATAGGCCACCATATTGATGCCTTCGGTGGTGCCGGAATTGAGGATAATCTCATCCTCATCGGCGGCATTCAGGAACTTGGCGATGACGCCCCGGACGCTTTCGTACTTTTCAGTTGCAAGATTAGAAAGGTAGTGCAAGCCACGGTGAACGTTGGAATATTCTTCGGCATAGGCACGCGTGACCGCATCAATCACCACCTTGGGCTTTTGCGCCGATGCGCCGTTGTCCAGATAGACCAGCGGTTTGCCGTTCACCTCACGCGACAGGATGGGAAAATCGCGGCGGATTTCGGTCACATCATACATGTCTTAGCACTTCCAAGTTATTGAATACCGATCATCGGAACGACGACCATAAGGGCCACGGCCATGCCGATGAACCCCAAAAACACCACGCCAAGCGTCTTCAGAAGACTGCCAAAGGCATGGACCACATCCACCAAGTTCAGAAAGATCCAGATGCCCAGCAGGCTGGCGACAAAGGCGCCAATCAGGGCAAGTCCGGGGCTGATGAAGGCGACAATCAAAACCGCGATCTGAACCAAGATGCGCAGGGCTTGCATCCAAGTTAGCATCAACAGGATCTGGTCAAACCGTCCCTGCCCGCCCATCATCCGGCCGATCGATGCGATACAGGCCGCGAAGATCAGCACCATCAGCGCGAAGACCACCGCCATCACCCAAGGCGCAGCAAGCGGCCCGGCCAAAGCGGCCATCGGATCGCCCAGCAAGGTGATCCCGGTCAACAGCGTGTTCAGCACCACCACCAGCGCAAAGGCCAACAGAACTGTGTTGCGCGGCAATTGCAGACGGATCAGCCAATCGGCCACCGCACGGGGCGCCTGCACGGACTGGATCACGCGGGCTTGCATTGGAAGGGTCATGCTGCATCCTCCTGCCCGGAGGCCGCCCATAGGCCCGCGCCCCAGAACCACAGGAACACCGCCAACCAGACGACGCCGACCGCAGATTGCGCCGGTCCCGGCCCGATAAAGCCCGCGACCAACCCGTTCAGCAGAACCAGCGGCGACGAGGCCAGCAGCGCCCAGAACAGCACAAACCGCGCGCCATAGGACGACACCCCAACCTTCAACGCCCGCAGCACCAGATGGCAGACAAAGGCCACCGCATAGAGGACCAGTGGCAGGATCATCACCAATGCCAGCAACGACCCGCCAAGTAGCATGTCGAGTTCCTGCCCGCTCAGATGCGCCTCACGCGACAAGGCGGGCCAACGCGCAACAAAAAACACTACACAGGCTGCCATAACGATGGCCAAAGCGCGATCTTCGCGTTGCCCCATCGCCAGTAAGCGGCGGACCACCCGGCCCGGCCCGCGATAGGTCTGAACGATATCCGTCGTGACCGGCATCTTACCCCCGACGACGCGTCAGCCAGCCTTCGATCCGGCTAACGATTTCTTCTTGGATGGCTTCGTCTTCGATTTCCTGCACCGCTTCGGCAAGGAAGGCAATCGTCAGAAGGTCGGTTGCCTCATCGACAGGCACCCCGCGCGAGCGCAGATAGAACAGCCCTTCGTCATCAATCGCGCCGCTGGTGGACCCATGCGAACAGGCCACGTCATCGGCGTAGATCTCAAGCTCGGGCTTGGCCAAAAACTGGCTGTCATCATCAAGCAGAAGGCTCTGGGAAATCTGGTAGCCATCGGTCTTCTGCGCGCCCGGCTTCACGAGGATCTTGCCCTGGAAGACGCCGGTTGCGCCGTTGCGCAGCACCTTTTTGAACACCTGACGGCTCTCGCAGTTCAGCGCGTCATGGGTCACGAACACCGTGTCATCATGAAGGAAATCACCGTCGCCCATGCAGGCCCCGGCCACATGTGCCACCGCGTCATCGCCCGTCAGTTCGATCACGCATTCATTGCGCGTCAGCACGCCATTGGCGGTGAAAGTGAAAGACTTGAACACCGATTCCGCACCAAGACGAGCAAACATATGCGTTGCCGCACGGCGCTGATGGTCACGGCCCTGCGCCCGGATGTGGTGCAGCTTGCCGCCATCGGCAATGTCGGCCTCTAGGCATTTGTTGAACCGCGCAGCCGCCGGACCGTTTTCCAGCAACGTCAGTTCGGCACCGGCCTCAACCTTGACCACGTGATGCAGGATCGCGTCGGAATTGGTTGCGGCGTGTTTATAGGTGATGTGGATCGGCTTGGATGGCGTTTTCGTCACGCGGATCAGCAGACCATCGGTGGCAAAGGCCGTGTTCAGCGCCGCCAAGGGCCGCTCAACCGGGGTTTGGCCACGCGCTTCCAGAACACCGTAGACGTCCTTGGCCCAGTGGATATCCCCCGCATCGGCCAGCCGGTCGATGCTCACGCCTTCCAGCGCCAGATCGTCCGAGGCGTCGGCATCAAAGACACCATCCACAAATACGATCTTCACGCGGTCGAAATCGTTGAAAATCGGCGTTTCATTGGCGTCAAACACCTCAGCCACCGGGGCATCGACCTGCACCAGCGTGTCAGGCTGCGTGTATTTCCAATACTCATCCCGGCGCGACGGCAGGCCCGTGGCTTTTACCCGCGCAAGGGCATCTTCGCGGGCGCTGCGGCTCCAACCGCTGGCGGGCAGATCCAGCGCCGCCAGCCGCGCGTCTGTCGCGTCTTGCTTCAGCTTCGGCAGGGCCATTACGCGATCTCCGCCAGAATGTCGGCATAGCCGTTCTGTTCAACTTCGAGCGCCAGTTCCGGCCCGCCGGTTTTCACGATACGGCCCGCCGCCATGATGTGCACCACGTCGGGTTTGATGTGATCCAGCAGGCGCTGATAGTGGGTGATCACAAGGAAGGACCGGCCTTCGCTGCGCAGCGCGTTCACGCCTTCCGACACCAGCTTCATCGCATCGACGTCAAGACCCGAGTCCGTTTCATCAAGGATGCACATTTTCGGTTCCAGCATGGCCATTTGCAGGATCTCGTTGCGCTTCTTTTCGCCGCCCGAGAAGCCGACGTTCACCGGACGCTTCAGCATATCGGCGTCGATCTTCAGCGTCTTGGCCTTGGCGCGAACGACCTTCAGAAACTCTGCCGCGCTCATTTCTTCTTCGCCGCGGGCTTTGCGCTGTGCGTTCACAGCCGTCCGCAGGAAGGTCATGTTGCCCACGCCGGGAATTTCGACCGGGTATTGGAAGGCCAGAAACAGGCCAGCGGCCGCACGCTCTTCGGGGTCCAGATCCAGTAGATCTTCGCCATCGAGCGTCGCTTCGCCATCGGTGACCTCATAGCCATCGCGGCCCGACAGAACATAGGACAGGGTCGATTTGCCCGACCCGTTCGGACCCATGATCGCATGCACTTTGCCCGCTTCGACCGTCAGATCAACGCCTTTGAGGATCTGCTTGTCCTCTTCTTCAAGTTTCACATGCAGGTTCTTGATTTCCAGCATTATTTTCGTTCCTCTTTCGATTCCGGGCCTGCCGGTGATTTATCCGTCCCGATTGTCCTGATGGATCACCGGGTCGCCTTCGCCCACGCGATCCACCGCGCCAATCAGGAAATTCTTGTTGCTCACATAGCGTTGCACGACTTCCATCGCGCGGTAGTTGACGCTGGCCATGAAGGCATCGAATGCGTCATAGTTTTCTTGGTCCACCTCGACCAGCATATGCGGCTGGCAGCGCTGCAAGGTGGCGCGAAGCCCCTCAAGCACGCCGATCTCCATGCCTTCTACGTCGATCTTGATGAAATCCGGCGTCAAATCGGCCAAAGCCAGATCGCCAGTTGTCACCGGGATATCGCCAGTCCCCGCCAAGAGCCGCGCCGCGCCTAGGTTCGTTGCACGATCCTCAACCCCGAACCCATCGCCCGGCGCATCCGACAGGCCCCAGCCCAGATGATCAAACCGCACGGTTTGGTCCAGACCGTTCAGCACCATGTTGGCCATCAACAGACGATAGGCCAAGGGGTTCGGCTCAAACGGAACGACGCAGGCGGCGTTCAGGAACTTGGCCGCATAAAGGCTATGGTTCCCGACATTTGCGCCGATGTCGATGAAGGTGCCACCCACGGGCACGTATTTGCGAAGCAGCTCCAACTCGGCCGCCTCATAGAAGCGGCCATTGCGGTGATTGCGCTGAATCGGGTCGCGCTGTTTGTCCGTCGCGAAAAAGACCCGCGCCCCATGGATCATCGCCGCCGTCACTTTGACATTGTCAAAGCTGACAGGCGCACCGGCTATCAAAGCCTCGCGCACGGCGGTCAGATCAAATTCAGGGGCGGGTCTGGCCATTGGTTACGCCACCACCACAGCTGTGCCAGAGGCGCTGACCATCAGCATGCTTTCGCCCACGACCTCATAATCGAGATCAACGCCGATCACCGCATTCGCCCCAACAGCGGCGGCACGTTGTTCCAATTCGCGCAGCGCCGTATCACGCGCGTCTTGCAGCTTGCTTTCGTAAGCCCCCGACCGGCCACCGACAATATCGGTGATCCCGGCAAAGAAATCGCGGACGATATTCGCGCCCATGATCGCCTCGCCCACCACGATGCCGCGGTAATCGGTAACTGTCTTGCCTTCAATCTGTCCGGTCGTCGTCAGGATCATCGAATTTCCTTTCGCTTGGCTCCAAGGCATATCAGGCCCCGGCGGTGAAAAATTTGATGGCCATCATGACCAGAAGCGCAACGCCGCCCGCCGCGCTGGATGTCAGCAGGACCGAGTCGCCCAGTAGCCCTTCGCGCTTGCCTGAGCGTTTGCGCAGTGACAGGCCGATCAGACAGCCCAGAAACACGCCAATGGCCGCCCCGGCCGAACTCTGCACCAATTGTGCGATCATACTTGCCCCCATAGGCCTTTGAATAAAAACGTCATTCTGCCGCCTCCTGCATGCGCTTCAGCCGCGCAGGCAAGCGGTCAACATAGCCCGCCGCCAGATCCGGTCCGCCGCGATGGGCCAATTCGTCCAGACAGAGCAAGCACAGATCATGGCTGCCCAACACCAGCGACGCAATCAACGCCAGATGCGCCAATTGGCCATCCGACCACGCGGCGCGATCCTCAAGGCTGCGGATATAGACCGCGTCCCCGTCGATCAACTGGCTGCCAGCCGCCCGCACATTCAGACGGTCACGCTGAGAGTTGTTCAGAAATCGCGCCTTTTGCGACAGGAATTTGTGCAGCACAAAGCCCTGGCTGCGCAGTTCGGCGTCAAGCTCGCCCAAGCTCGGCTCGCCCTCATAAAGGCCGTAGAACCGCATCTCGACGATCACCGCCACCGCATTCGCCAGCTTGCCACGGGCGCCCGCGATCACATCGCGATCCGCGCCTTGCGTGTCCACCTGCAACAGATCAAGAGGCGGCACCTCGGCCACCTCATCCAGCGCATGAAGCGTCATGGCGATCTTGGTTTCGGTCCCCAAATGCCGCAGAAAATGCCCCAGATAGCCCAAGGCAGCCCGGCTGAGCGGATAGACCGACGACATCTCAGACGCTTTATAAGCATGGAACATCGCAGGCCCCGGCAGGCCGATGGCCTTATCCGAAACCGTCAACCAGTCCGGCCGCTGCGCGTTCAATGCCGCGCGGGCATCGTCATTGGGTTCAAACCCCCAGACCTGCGCCAAGCCAGCCTCAGCCAGCGGCAGGTACTTCGGCGCTTCAATCGGATTGGCCCCCACATCGGCAATCGCCATCGGGCGAAGCGGGCCAAGCCCCTCCGCCAGATATTGCGCGATATGCGAACCTTGGTCCGACATGCCTCAGCCTTTCCGGATCAGCCGACCGAGCCTTCGAGGGAAATCGCCACAAGCTGTTGCGCTTCCATCGCGAATTCCATCGGCAGTGCCTGAAGCACGTCCTTACAGAACCCGTTGACCACCAGCGCCACGGCCTCTTCTTCGTCCATGCCTCGCTGACGGCAATAGAACAGCTGATCGTCATCCACCTTGGATGTCGTCGCCTCATGCTCAACGCGGCTGCTGTTGTTCTTGACCTCGATATACGGAACGGTGTGCGCCCCGCATTTGTCACCGATCAGTAGGCTATCGCATTGCGTGTAGTTGCGGCTGTTCTTGGCTTTCGGGTGCATCGAAACCAACCCGCGATAGGTGTTCTGCGCCACACCCGCGCTGATGCCTTTCGACACGATGCGCGATTTGGTGTTCTTGCCCAGATGCACCATCTTGGTGCCCGTATCGGCCTGCTGGTGGTTGTTGGCGATGGCGATTGAATAGAACTCGCCCTGGCTTTCTTCACCGCGCAAGATGCACGACGGGTATTTCCACGTGACGGCCGATCCGGTTTCCACCTGCGTCCACATCACCTTGGACCGGTCGCCCCGGCAATCGGCGCGCTTGGTCACAAAGTTATAGATCCCGCCCTTGCCGTTCTCATCGCCCGGATACCAGTTCTGAACGGTCGAGTATTTCACCTCGGCGTCTTCCTCGATGATGATCTCGACCACAGCGGCATGAAGCTGCGCGGTGTCGCGCTTGGGGGCGGTACAGCCCTCAAGGTAGCTCACATAGCTGCCCTTGTCGGCGATGATCAGCGTGCGCTCAAACTGGCCTGTGTTTTCCGCGTTAATACGGAAATAGGTCGACAGCTCCATCGGGCAACGCACGCCCGGCGGCACATAAACGAAGGACCCGTCCGAGAAGACGGCGCTGTTCAGCGTGGCATAGAAGTTGTCCGAGACCGGAACCACCGAGCCAAGGTATTTCTTCACCAGCTCGGGATGTTCGCGGATCGCCTCAGAGATCGAGCAGAAAATCACGCCCGCCTTCTTCAACTCCGCCTGAAAGGTCGTGCCGACAGAGACCGAGTCAAACACCGCATCCACAGCAACCTTGCGGCCTTCAGCCGGCATGTTTTCCGCGCCTTCAACTCCTGCAAGGATCATCTGTTCCTTCAGCGGAATGCCCAGTTTTTCATAGGTGGCCAACAGCTTGGGATCGACCTCATCCAAGGATTTCGGCTTTTCCTGCATGCTTTTGGGACGCGCATAGTAATAGACGTCCTGAAAGTCGATCTCAGGATAGTTGACCATCGCCCATTTCGGCTCTTCCTTCTGGGTCCAGCGCTCAAACGCGGCCAAACGCCATTCGGTCATCCATTCCGGTTCGTCGTTCTTTTCGCTGATCAAACGCACGATATCGGGGTTCACGCCCTTGGGCGCGTATTCCATCTCAATATCGGTATTCCAGCCGTATTTATAGGCTCCGCCAACTTCACGCACCGCATCAACGGTTTCCTGATCGACGCCTTCCTTGACGGTTTCGGTATCCAAAGCAGCCATCTGAGCCCTCTCTGCCATTCACGCCGACCGGGCGCGATGCTTTTCGTATTTGGTCAACCAGCTTTCGCAAAAGCGTCGGACATCATCTTCTGTTGTTTGCGGCCCAAGGCTGACCCGGATCGCACAAGCGGCAACATCGTCGCCATAGCCCATCGCCTTTAGCACGCGGCTGGCCTTGACCTTGCCGCTGGAACAGGCGCTGCCCGCGCTGATCGCAAAGCCTGCAAGGTCCATTTGCATGACCTGCGTTTCGCCCTTCCAGCCCGGCGTTGCAAGGCAAGAGGTGTTGGGCAGGCGCGGCGCGTCTTTCCCGACTAAAATAGTCTCTTTCGCGCTGGCCACAATAGTTGATTCTAGAATGTTTCTAAGTTTCTCGACCCCGGCCCACAGACCATGGTCCAAATCCCGCGCCGCAGCCTCGGCCGCCGCCCCAAATCCGGCGATTCCAATCACGTTTTCCGTGCCCGAACGGCGCCCCATCTCCTGACCGCCGCCTTTGATCTGCGACGCAATGTCAGTGCCGCGCTTCATCACCAAGGCCCCGATTCCCTTGGGTCCACCCAGCTTATGCGCCGATATCAGAGCCATCTGGCAGCCCATCCAATTAAACGCCAAAGGCACCTTGCCAAAGGCCTGCGTGGCATCCACCACCGCGAGGCCCTGCGGCAGATCCTGGATCACGCCTGTTTCGGAATTGGCAAATTGCAGCGCAGTGCGTTCCGGCTCAGCCACCGTCACCCGGCCTGCCCCGTCCACCGGCAAACCGCCATCGACCCACGACAGCACCGCGTCATGCTCGACCTCAGCGCCCAGCAATCCGCGCCCAGCACAAGCCAGCGCCGCGGCCTCGGTCGCGCCAGACACGAACACAACATCGGCACCATCCGCGCCAAAGGCCGCAGCCACCTGCGCCCGCGCCCGTTCAACCAAGGATTTGGCCGCACGCCCCTCGGCATGCACGCTGGATGGATTGCCGCAAAGGTCCATCGCTGCGATCATCGCGGCCCGCGCCTCATCCCGCAGCGGCGCAGTGGCGTTATAGTCCAAATAGGTCCGGCTCACCGCGCCCATCCCATTTTCTGACCACAAATATCCCGGGGAGTCCGCGCCCTTGCGCGGACGGGGCAGCGCCCCAAATCCACATCTGCCAAACGCACCGTCATCCTTCGTCGTCCACCACATCAAACAGCGACGGCACCGCCGGGCACGGGGCCAGCGTATTGCTCACCAAATCGGATAGGCGTGTCTGATGCAGGAACACATAGACATGCGCCGAAAGCCCTTGCCACAAACGGTTGGTCAGCGATTGCGCCCGGCTGCCCGACAAAGCGCCCGACGCACCCGCACCCTTGTGCATGGCATCTACGGTTTCATCCACCGCCGCCAGAACCTCAACCACCCGTATTTCGCTTGCCGGCCGAGCAAGGCGATAGCCCCCGCCCGGTCCCCGCACCGAAGCCACCAGATCCGCCCGTCGCAACTTGACGAACAACTGTTCCAGATACGGCAAGGAAATATCCTGACGCCGCGAGATATCGCCAAGCGTCACCAGACTGCCCTCGGGTTGCAGGGCAATATCGGTCAGCGCGACCATGGCGTAACGCCCTTTGGTACTCAACTTCACCTGCTGCACTCCCCTCAAGTGGCACCGATAGATTGACCTCGGCCTTGACAACGCATATCTGCAATCGAACCCGTCCGTCAAAATGGACAGTTAGAATAGTTCTAAGGTGCTTGAGAAAATTCGTCAAGAATTGAGGCGCCCCAGACAAGGAGCTTGTTGCGACCAATGCCCGAGGTCATTTTCCCTGGCCCAGAAGGCCGCCTAGAAGGCCGTTACCACCCGCAGAAAGACCGTGACGCTCCGATCGCGATTGTTCTTCATCCCCACCCGCAGTTCGGCGGGACGATGAACAACAAGGTGGTCTATAACCTGCACTATGCCTTTTACAACATGGGCTTCACCGTGTTGCGCTTTAACTTCCGCGGCGTTGGCCGCAGTCAGGGCGAATACGACCAAGGCGTGGGCGAATTGTCGGATGCGGCATCGGCGCTGGATTACCTGCAATCGATGAACAACAACTCCAAACATTGCTGGGTGGCTGGCTTTTCGTTTGGGGCATGGATCGGCATGCAGCTATTGATGCGTCGCCCGGAAATCACCGGCTTTGTCTCGGTCGCGCCGCCGGCCAACATGTACGATTTCTCGTTCCTGGCACCCTGCCCGTCCTCGGGTCTGATCATCAACGGCACCGCCGATCGCGTGGCCCCGCCTGCGGACACCACCACATTGGTGAACAAGCTGCACGATCAAAAGGGCATCACGATCACCCACACCCAGATCGAAGGGGCCGGACACTTCTTCGAAGAACCGCATATGGGCACGATGGTGGACGACGTCACGACCTATGTGAAACGCCGCCTGACCGAAAATTCGCGGTAAACCATGGGTGTTCTGGAGGATCTGGCCGACGGTCTGGCCGCCGACACCATGAAGGCGATGGCCAAACTTGGCGATGAACGTCTTTACGAAGAGGTGGCCAAAGCGCTTGGCGCCTCTTCGACCACGCTGGAAGAGGCATTTCTGACCTCGATGCGTTTCCGCTTGGCCGAACGGCGCGGGCGCAAGTTCTTGGAAAACAAGGTGCGCGAAGCGTTGAAGGCGCAAAAGGCCGAAAAGGCCGCGGATGATGGCAACTGACCGTCTGACGGCGCAAATGCGCTTCCTGCTGGAGGCGGACAAGCTGAAATCGGTGGACCGCGCGAACGTGCTGATGGATCTCAGCCGCGCGGAAAACTCGGCAGAACATTCCTGGCATCTGGCGCTTTATGCGATGGTCATGGCCCCCTATGCCGCGTCCGATGTGCGGCTGGACCGGGTCATGCTGATGCTGCTGATCCACGATCTGGTTGAGATTGACGCAGGCGACATGCCGATTGATCAACCCCATGACGTAGCCGCCCACCGCGCCGCAGAAGAGGCCGCGGGCAAACGCCTGTTCGGCTTGCTGCCAGACAACCAGGCCACCGCCCTGTCCGATCTGTGGCATGAGTTTGAATTCGCCCAAACGCAAGACGCGATATTTGCCAAAAGAATTGACCACTTACAGCCCATTCTTCAGGTTCTTTTCGCGCGCGATCCACTGCCCGATCACATGCAGGTCGTCTATGACAACCTGACCACGGGCCGCGCCGCGCGGTTCCGGGATGAATGGCCAGACATGCACGCTTGGGCCTTGTCGCATTTTGATGGTCCCAAGGCCGCGCTTGACCCCACTCTATCCGCCCGCCTGCGCTTTCTCGCCGAGGCGGATCGCCTGAAATCGGTCACCCGCGCGACCCTGCTGGCCGATGCCAGCCGCCGCGAAAACTCGGCTGAACATAGCTGGCACATCGCCCTGTTTGCCCGCGTCCTTGCCGAACATGCGCCGCAGCCGGTGGATGCCAATCGCGTGGCGCAAATGCTGGTGCTGCATGATCTGGTGGAAATCGACGCGGGCGACACGCCAGTCTTTGGTCAGGTCGACGCCGCCGCCCAAGCCGCCGAGGAAGACGCCGCCGCGCAGCGCCTGTTTGCCCTGCTGCCAGCCGATCAATGCGACGCATTTCTGACCCTGTGGCGAGAATTTGAAGCCAACGAAACCGCCGACGCCACCTTTGGAAAATCGCTCGACCGGTTCTGCCCGCCCAATCAAAACCTTGCGGCGGGCGGCGGCAGCTGGGTGGAATACAATGTCAGTTACGCCACCTTCCGCGACCGTGTTGGCCGCAAGATCGAACACGGTGCTCCGGCGCTGTGGCAATGGCTGGAGCCGCGCGTAACTGTGTTTTTCCAGCAAAAACTGGGCCGTAGCACCGATTGACCGCCTAGACTTTCCGAACAAAAAGGCGCCGCGATTCGGCTATCGCAGCGCCCAGATTATACTTTTGCAACATTCAGGCAAATCTAAAGATAGTCAGACCTCTGCAAGCCATACTTGGCCATTTTCTCATTCAAGGTCCGGCGCGGCAGGCACAATTCGTCCATCACCGCCGCGATGGATCCCTTATGACGACGCATTGTGTTGTCGATCAACATCCGCTCAAACGCTTCGACATATTCCTTCAACGGCTTGCCTTCGGTGGTCATCACCGGCTGCATTTCGTCGTGATCGCTCATCAACAATGACGCGATCGTGCCCGAGCCGCGACGCGATTGCAGCACCGCGCGTTCGGCCAGATTGATCAGCTGGCGCACATTGCCGGGCCACGGGGCCTGAAGCAATTGCGCGGCCTCTTGTGCCGAAACCTGCGGCGCGTCGCAGCCGTATTCCTCGGCGAATTGATCGACCAGATGGGTAAACAGTTTGAGGATATCCTCGCCCCGCTGGCGCAGCGGCGGCACGGTGATCCGCAGGGCCGCCAGACGATAGAACAGATCGCCGCGAATGGCGTCCTCGGTCGTCTTGCCTTCGTTCTGAAGGTTCGAAATCGCGACGATGCGCGTTTCAGGCGGGTTGCCCTGTTCGTTGATAAAGCTCAGCAGACGCGCCTGAAGCGTGTCAGGAAGCGCTTCGATGTCTTCCAGCGCCAAGGTGCCGCCCCGCGCCTCCTCGACCGCTGGAAGGCGCGTATCCTCGGGCTGCATCGGGCCGAACAGGCGGCGCGTCAGGGCATCTTCGTCAAAGGCACCACAGCTGACCAGAACGAATTTCTTACCGGCGCGCGTACCGACCGCATGCAGCGCGTGGGCGATTAGCGTTTTGCCAGTGCCGGTTTCGCCTTCGATCAGCACATGCCCGTCGGCCTGCCCCAGATCGAGGATATCTTCGCGCAAGCGTTCCATCACCGGCGAGGTGCCCACCAGCTTGTTCATGATCTGCGAGCCGTCAGACAATTCGCGGCGCAGCGCCCGGTTATCAAGCGTCAGTCGGCGCGAATTGGTGGCCTTTTTCGCCAGTTCCGTCATCCGGTCCGGGTTGAACGGCTTTTCAAGGAAGTCGAACGCGCCAATGCGCATCGCCTCAACCGCAATGGGCACATCGCCATGCCCGGTGATCATGATGACCGGCAAAGTGCTGTCGCTGCCCATCAGTTTGCGCAGCAATTGCAGCCCGTCCATGCCCGGCATTTTGATGTCGGAAATCACGATGCCCGGATAATCCGGCCCGACCGCGCCAAGCGCTTCTTCTGCGCTGGCGAAGGTTTCTGTGTCATAGCCTGACAGGGCCAGCCACTGGCTGATTGATTGACGCATGTCCTTTTCGTCATCGACGATGGCAATTTTCATCGCTTTCGACATGTGGTCCTTACTCCGCTGCCTGTGTCGTTTCGTTTAATATAGGAAGCTGCATCTCAAATACTGCCCCCCCGCCTTCCGCATTTCGCGCGGTCAGCCGCCCGCCAAGGTCGGACACAATGCCCGAAGAAATGGCCAGACCCAACCCAACGCCGTCGCCCGGCTGTTTGGTGGTATAAAATGGTTCAAACAGCGCATCGAGATCAGCAATCCCATGGCCATTGTCGCGCACGGTCAGCGTCGCGGTCTCACCACTGGCGAGAATGATCTCAACCAACGGGTTATCGACGTTGCGCGTGGCATCAATTGCGTTGCGCAGCAAGTTGACCATCACCTGTTCAATCCTCACGCGGTCGCCCATCACATAAACGGGCCGTTCGGGTAGGATCTTGGACAGGCGCATTTGGCGCAATCGCAGCTGCGGCTCCATCATCGACAGGCTAGAGGCCAAGGCATCGCCCATATTGACGGGGTGAAACTCTGACGCGCCCTTGCGGGCGTAGGATTTGAGCTGGCGGGTGATCGCGCCCATGCGTTCGATCAGATCGTCGATGCGGTGGAAGGCGGTCAGCGCCTCATCCGGGCGGTTCCGGCGCAGCAACAATCGCGCCCCGGCCAGATAGGTTTTCATCGCCGCCAAAGGCTGATTCAGTTCGTGACTGACCGCCGCCGACATCTCGCCCAAAGCGGCGAGTTTTGAGCTTTGGGCCAGCGTCTGTTCCGCCACATCGAGGTTCTTTTGCACCCGTTCCCGCTCGGCGATTTCCCGCTGGAGCCGTTCGTTCAGCACGCGCAATTCCGCCGACTCCCGTTGGAACAGTGCCATGCGCAAGGCGCTTTTGCGGCTGAGGAGGTAGAACACCATCGCCGCAAGAATGGCGAATCCCATGATTTCAAGCGCCAAGACACCGTTCACTCGTTCGCGCACGCTGGCATAGGTGGTGAAGCTGGCGATGCGCCAACCCCGGAACGGGATGCGCCCGGCGATGCGCATAACCGCTTCGCCGCTAAGGTAAGCCTCGGCTGGCAGGGCCGTCCAATCGGCAGTCACCTGAATGGCGCGGCTGATGGCGCCGCGCGCTGGCTGCCGCTCAAGCGCCTCTTCCTCGGTCAATCCGCGCCAGCGCGGTTCGGTCGCCAGAATGATAACGCCTTCACTGTTGGACACCAGAACAGCATCCGAAATTCCGGCCCAAGCGCGTTCAAACTTTTGCAGATCAACCTCAACCACGATCACCCCGACCGAGGCGTTCATATCCTCAACCCGGCGCGAGTAGGTAAAGATATACCCGCCGCTTTCACGCGGAAGCGTCGTAAACACGGTGATATTGGAGCGCTGCGCATCGACGAAATAGGCCGATTGCCGGTGCATACTGCCCAAACGGTTGCGGTCGGTGGCGGCCACTGCGCGCCCGTCCTTATCGAGCAGCATCAGCGACGCCGCGCCAATCTCATCGACGTAAGAAATCAGGCGCTGCGTAGACTGGCTGAAATCGCCTGAATTCAGCGCCCCAATCAGCGCCGGATCACGGGCCAAAAGCTGCGGCACAATCGCGTTGCGGCGCAGTTCTGACACAAGGTTTCCCGAATAAAGCGCAAGGCGCAATTCGGCCCGGTTGCGCGTGGTTTCGGTGAACCGATTGGTCAGCAGATGGTTGGTAAACAGCACCGTGCCAATGGCAGTGACCAGCAATAGCCCAAGCGCCACCCGGACCCGCCAACTAAGCGGGCCAGAGCGTCTTTGGACTGCCTTGGTGGAGGTGCTGACCGACATACGCGCCAGATTACGGCGCGAGAATGGGCGGCTCAAGTCACGCGCCTGCGAGCGCCTCAGTCAAATGAGCGAAAAGCCGCGCACCATCGGTGCCGCCATGCGCCTCTTCTGCGGCCCGTTCGGGGTGCGGCATCATACCAAGAACGCGGCGGTTCTCAGACAGAATGCCCGCGATATCGGCGGTCGACCCATTGGGGTTCTGGCCATAGGTGAAGGCAATCCGATCTTCGTCTTGCAACAATTTCACCGTGTCGGCATCGGCGCTGTAATTGCCATCGTGATGGGCGATCGGGATCATGATCTCCTGACCCTGCGCATAGGCCGAGGTAAAGACAGACGACGTGGTCTCAACCTTCAGCGGCGTGTTCTTACACACAAATTTCAGCCCGGCATTGCGCATCAACGCGCCGGGCAGAAGCTTGGTTTCGGTCAGAACCTGAAAGCCGTTGCACACCCCAAAGACATAGCCGCCGCGATCTGCGTGCGCCTTCACCGATTGGCAAATTGGCGAATTGGCCGCGATGGCCCCGCAGCGCAGGTAGTCGCCAAAGCTAAAACCGCCCGGAATGCCGACCATATCGATGCCCGACGGAAGGTCAGTGTCCTTGTGCCACACCATCGTGACGTCCAGCCCGGCATTGCGGAAGGCCACCGCAAGATCGCGGTCGCAGTTGGAACCCGGAAAAACGATGACGGCGGCGCGCATGGGGCAAGCTCCTTCAGGCGGTGAAATCGGTGATCACGGCCACGCCCGGCGGTGTCGGCCCGTTAAAGGCCGCAAGCTCCGCTCCGGTCTGCGACAGCGCAATCTCCCGTGCTATGAGCGGCGACATATCGACAGCGCCGCTTGTGATCAAGTCCAATAGGCTCGGATAACGCCAGCTTGGCATGCCGCGGGTGCCATAAAGCGCCAAATTCTTCATATAGACGCCGTTCATATTGATATTCATGAAGGCGGTGTGCCCCACGGGCATGCCAACCTGCACATGGCGGCCCAGCGGGCGCAGACAGTCGATGCTGGCGTTGGTCGTCGCCTCAATCCCCAGCGCCTCAACGCTGACATGCGCCCCGCCCTTGGTGATCTCACGGATCTGTTCGGCCACATCGCCATCGCGGGCGTTCACGGCGGCATCGGCCCCAAGGCCAAGCGCGTGGTCCAGCTTTTCCTGCACCACATCCACCACGATCACACGCGCGCCTATCGCTTTGCCCAGCAGCATCGCAGACAGGCCGATTCCCCCGGTGCCATGCACGGCCAGCCATTCGCCCGCCTTCACATCGGCGCGGCCCGTCAAAGCGTGCCAACTGGTGGTCACACGGCAGCCAAGGCCAGCCGCCACGGTTGGCGACAGCATCTCAGGCAAACGCGCGAGGTTGTGATCGAACGGAACCGCCACATATTCGGCAAAGGCCCCCGGCTCAACGAACCCCGGCAAGCGTTGGTTCGGACAGGTGTTCTGATGACCCGACTGGCAACTTGGGCAAGTGCCACAAGCCAGAATGAACGGCGCAACCAGAACATCGCCCAGCTTGTAAGTCGCGCGCGGCCCGGCCTCCACAACCTCGCCGCAATATTCATGCCCGCCGATCTGTCCGGGCTTCACGCGCGGGTGCTCACCGCTCCAGCCGTGCCAATCGCTGCGGCACACGCCGCAGGCCAGGACCTTCAGAACAACCCCGTCTTCAGGACACTCCGGGAACGGAACATCCTCAATCGACAAGTCCTTGTTATATTCACGTAAAACCGCTGCACGCATGGGGGCCCTCCTTCTCCTGAAGGCTACCAGACCGCAGGGCCATGGCTGCGTCAAGCACCCAAAGAAAAACGCCGCGTCCCGATGGGCGCGGCGCTAGACATCCCGGTCAGGACAGGATCACACCAGCTCGATCTCGTAGCGTTCGATCACAGTGTTCGCGAGAAGCTTCTCGCACATGTCTTTCACGGTCTCTTCGGTGGTGCCATCGGCCAGATCCAGCTCAATCACCTTGCCCTGACGCACCCCTTCGACGCCAGCAAAGCCAAGGCTTCCGAGCGCGTGGCGCACGGCCTCACCCTGCGGATCCAGAACCCCGTTCTTCAACATCACGTGCACCCGTGCCTTCATTTTCGGCTCTCCGTCCTAGTGATAAGGGGCAAGCACCCCTCTTTCATCTTTCTCATAAATACTCAAAAGCCAGGCCCGCCGAGGGGCACGGCCTTAGTTGATCAGTTTCGGCTTTTCCATCGGCGTCGCGCCCTGCGGCATCAGGCCAAGGCGGCGTGCCACTTCGGCATAGGCATCCGTCAGGCTGCCCAGATCGCGGCGGAACACGTCTTTGTCCAACTTTTGCCCGGTCTCGATGTCCCACAGGCGGCAGCTGTCAGGGCTGATTTCATCGGCCACGACCAAACGCTGGAAATCGCCTTCATAGACACGACCCACTTCGATTTTGAAATCGACCAGACGAATGCCAACGCCGTACATCACACCGGCAAGGAAATCATTGACCCGCAGCGCAAGGCTCAGGATATCGTCCATGTCCTGCTGACTGGCCCAACCAAAGGCGGCAATATGCTCCTCAGTGACCAGCGGATCACCCAGCTTGTCATCTTTATAGCAATATTCAACGATCGGGCGCGGCAATTGCGTGCCTTCTTCGATTCCCAGGCGCGTCGACATCGACCCGGCTGCAAAATTGCGCACGATGATTTCCAGCGGCACGATTTCACACGACCGCACCAGCTGTTCACGCATATTCAGGCGCTTCAGGAAGTGAGTCGGAACACCAATATTGTTCAGACCGATCATGAAAAATTCGCTCATGCGGTTGTTCAGCGCACCCTTGCCGTCGATCACGTCTTTTTTCTGAGCGTTGAAAGCGGTGGCGTCATCTTTGAAATACTGCACGATGGTGCCCGGTTCGGGGCCTTCGTACAGGATTTTTGCCTTGCCTTCATAGATTTTCTTACGACGTGCCATGAGATCTCTTTCGATGGGGGTAAATGGAGCGCGACTCCACTGTCATTCGCCCTCATAGTGCATGGGCGGCATTGTCGCAAGCTGCGCCACCCCCTTGCGCCCCGCGCCCTCAGGCGGCATACGTTTATTTAACCGCAACGCCCGAGGGAGTGTGACCAATGACCACCTTCGACGATCGTGAAAGCGCATTTGAAAACAAATTCGCGCATGACGAAGAAATGAAATTCAAGGCTGAGGCCCGCTGCAACAAGCTGCTGGGTCTTTGGGCCGCCGAAAAGCTGGGCAAGTCCGGCGATGAGGCCGCAGCCTATGCCAAAGAAGTCGTGAAGGCCGACTTCGAAGAAGCAGGCCACGAAGATGTGGTGCGCAAGGTCGCAGGCGACCTTGGCGATGCCTCCAGCGCAGAAGAAATCCGCGCCAAGATGGTTGAGTTTCTAGCCGAAGCCAAAAAACAGCTGATGTCCGAACTCTGAGGCACATTGCCTTTCGGACCGATTTTGAAACGCGCCTTTCGGGGCGCGTTTTTCTTTGCGCGCCCCCTTTTGCAGCAAGATCGAACAGGATCATGAGCAATATCGGTTTGCGTCAACGCCCGCGCCGTGCCAAACCGGCGCAAACTTAGCACAAAGGGCACGCCTGATGACAAATGCGCTTTCAGACCTTCTGGCCACCCGCGACTGGCTTTTGACCGATGGGGCCACGGGCACGAACCTGTTCAACATGGGGCTGACCTCAGGCGATGCGCCCGAGCTTTGGAACGAAACCCACCCTGAAAACATCCTCAAGCTTTACCAATCGGCTGTGGATGCGGGCAGTGATCTGTTCCTGACCAACTCCTTTGGTGGCAACAGGTCGCGTCTGAAACTGCATGATTCCGGTCACCGCGCGCATGAACTGTCGCGCATCGCTGCGGAACTTGGCCGCGAAGTCGCCGACAAAGCGGGCCGCAAAGTGATTGTCGCCGGTTCCGTCGGCCCGACGGGCGAGATAATGCAGCCAGTCGGCACGCTCAGCCACGCGCTGGCGGTTGAGATGTTCGAGGAAACCGCGCAGGGCCTCAAGGATGGCGGAGCAGATGTGGTCTGGGTTGAAACCATCTCGGCCCCCGAAGAATTCCGCGCCGCCGCCGAAGCCTTTGCCAATGTCGGCATGGACTGGTGCGGCACCATGAGCTTTGACACCGCAGGCCGCACCATGATGGGCGTGACATCGGCGGATATGGTCAAGATGGTCGATAGCCTGCCCAACCCGCCGCTGGCCTTTGGCGCGAACTGCGGCGTGGGCGCGTCGGACCTGCTGCGCACGGTTCTGGGCTTTTCCGCCCAAGGCACCGAACGCCCGCTGATCGCCAAGGGCAATGCCGGCATTCCGAAATACGTCGATGGGCATATCCACTACAACGGCACGCCTGAACTGATGGCCGATTACGCCTGCCTTGCACGCGATGCGGGCGCGACGATCATCGGCGGCTGCTGTGGCACCATGCCCGAACACCTGCGCGCCATGCGCGAGGCGCTGGAAACCCGTCCACGCGGGCCGCGCCCGACACTGGAAGACATCGCCGCCAAGATCGGCGGGTTCAGCTCTGACTCAGATGGTACGGGCGACGATTCCGACGCGCCCAAGCGTGCACGCGCGAACCGCCGTCGCCGCTAAGAAACAACTGCGCCGCCAAGGCCTTAGCTTTGACGGCGTCCGCGCCACCCGCCCCGGCGCGCAGGCCGATCCGCCTGCACCAAACCTTCCCGCAACACCTTGGTCATCGGATGGTCGCCCGCATCGGCATAGCGGGCCAGCAGCGTTTCGATCAGATCATTGGTATTTGCGCCCATCGGCACCGACAGCGCCCAATCCATAAAGATCGACCGGCATTCCCCTTCGGTGATACCGTCGATTTGATAGGCCTCTTGGATCAAGGCCTTGGGATCAGTCTGTGGGTCGCCCTTCGTCGGCATCGTCTTGCCCTACCAATTCATCTATCATGGATGTTGCTTTTGCAGACATCTCTGACAGCCTTGCCTGTAGCCCGTCAAGCCCGGTGCTGGCCGTCATACGCGTCAAAAACCCGGCGCCACCGGCCCCAAGCGCATCCGGTGCGATCATGTTGGCGCTGATCAGCCGCGATCCCGTCTGCAAGCCCCAGCACAAATCATAGGTTGCACGCAGGTGATCGGCCTGAGCGCCAGACATCCACCCGCAAGCCACCGCCGCCGCCAACGCCCCCGCCACATCGCGGTGCGGCTGACCTGCGATCAAAGCGCCCGCTTGGGTGACCAGTTCGATATCCTGCAACCGCCCGCGCCCCAGCTTGGGATCCCAGGCATCGCCCTGCCCCTTGGCCGCCGCGATGCGGCTGCGCATGGTGGCAACCTCGGCCAGAACCGGCGCGGCGTCGCGCGGGGTCGAAAGAATTTCCTGCCGGATCTGATCGACCGTCGCGCCCAAGTCATCCGGCCCCGCCACAACCCGTGCACGGGTCAGCGCCAGATGTTCCCACAGCCATGCCTCATTGGCCTGATAGTTGCGGAAGCTGTCTATGGACACCGCCACTGGCCCCTGATTGCCCGACGGGCGCAGACGCATGTCCAGCTCATAGAGCCGCCCTTCGGCCATGGGCGCAGTCACCGCTGTCACCAAGGCCTGTGTCAGCCGGGCGTAATAAGTGCGCACGTTCAGCGGGCGGCGACCGTCTGACATCTCGACCCCGGCCGGGTCATAGATGACGATCACATCCAGATCTGACCGCGGATGCAGACGCCCCGCCCCAAGCGAGCCCATGCCCAGCACAATCGCGCCGCGCCCCGGCACTGGCCCGTGACGCTCGGCGAACTGCGCCTCGACCACCGGCAGCAAGCCGCGCAGCGACGCCTCGGCCAGATCTGCATACTGCCGCCCAGCCTCCCCGGCGTCGATCAGCCCGCGCAGCAAATGCACACCAATGCGGAAATGCCATTCCTTGCCCCAGCGCCGCGCCGCATCCAATTTCCGTTCATAATCGGCCTCGGCCCCAAGCCGCACCGTCAATTCGGCAACCAAAGTCGTCAGCCCCGGCCAATCGCTAAAGAAATCCCCGCCGATCACCGCATCAAAGACGCCCGAATTGCGCGCCAAATAGCGCCCCAGATCGGGCGAGACCGAGACGATATCAATCAGCAAATCAACAAGTTGCGGGTTCGCCTCAAACAGCGAAAACAACTGAACCCCGGCGGGCAGCCCCTCTAGGAACCCGTCAAACGCCAAAAGCGCCTCATCCGGGCGCGAAGCCTCGGCCATGCGCGTCATGATCTCAGGGCGCAGGCGTTTGAAGATCTCAACCGCGCGTTCCGACCGCAGCGCCGGGTAGGTTTTCCAACGTGATGTGATCTTGGCCACTTCCGGCGGCTCGGCGTCGGTGGTTGGGCTCTGGCCCGGTGCAAAGAAATCTTCAGTCAGATCATGCACTTCCGACAGGCGTTGCCGCAGATCGCTGCGCAAGCTGTCGGCATCGGTGCCCATCATCGCGGCCAGGCGGTCAAACCCATCCGGGGTTTCCGGCAGGCTATGGGTCTGAGCATCGGCCACCATTTGCAGACGGTGCTCAACCTCGCGGTGCTGGCGATAGCGGTCAGTCAGAACCTCCGCCACCTCCTGCGGGATCCAGCCCTTGCCCGCAAGTTGCGCCAGCCCGTCTACCGTGCCGCGCACCCGCAAATCGGCATCACGCCCGCCCGCAATCAACTGGCGGGTCTGAGTGAAGAACTCGATCTCGCGGATACCGCCGCGCCCCAGCTTCATATTGTGACCAGTCAGCGTGATCGGCCCGCCAACGCCCTTATGTTCGCGGTAGGCCAGACGCATATTATGCGCGTCGTCAATCGCCGCGAAATCGAGGTGCCGCCGCCACACGAAGGGGCGCAGCGTTTTCTGGAAAGCCGCACCCGCGACCAGATCCCCGGCGCAAGGCCGCGCCTTGATCCAAGCGGCCCGTTCCCAAGTACGCCCAAGGCTTTCGTAATAGCGTTCGGCCGCTTCCATCGCCATACAGACGGGTGTGACCGACGGGTCAGGACGCAGCCGAAGATCGGTACGAAACACATAGCCTTCGCCCGTCAAATCATTGAGCGTAGACGACATTTTCCGCGTTGCCCGCACGAAGGCAGACCGCGCTTCGTGATAGTCCGACGGGTCATAGCGGCTTTCGTCGAACAGGCAGATCAGGTCGATGTCCGAGCTATAGTTCAGCTCTCGCGCACCCATTTTGCCCATCGCAAAAACCGCCATGCCGCCCGCATCTTGCAAGCTGTCCTCGGTCGCGCCGGGCAGTTTGCCACGCCGGATTTCATGGGCCAACGCGGCCTTCAGCGCCAGATCACAAGCCCGGTCGGCCAGATCCGTCAACGCGCCTGTGACCTGTTCCAGCGTCCAAGCGCCGCCCAGATCGGCCAGACCCGCCATCAAGGCAACGCGCCGCTTTGCCTGGCGCAAAGCGCTGGCAAGCGCATCAGGGCCAACCTCGCCCAAATCGGCCAGCACCGCCGCAACCGCACCTTCGGCATCCTGAACCGCGCCTTCCAGCCAATCCGCCTCTCGACGGATCAGGCCGCCCAGATAGGGGCTGCACCCGGCTGTGCCAGCCAAAAGTTCAGCCAAGGGGCCAGAGGCCCAAGGCACTGCGGACAGAACATCCATCCCCAAAGCGGGGTCATAAGGGCGCGGCAATCGGGTCAGGTTATTCTCGAGTGTCATAGGCGCAGCTTGGTCATGGACGGTGAAAAATGGCAATGCGATGGATCAACCATTTGCGCGGATTTTCCACCCGCGTTACCAATCACCCATGACCCAATACGCAGCCTTCCTTCGCGCCGTTAACGTGGGCGGCACCGGCAAACTGCCGATGGCCGACCTGCGCCAGATGTGCAGCGATGCGGGCTTTGACGATCCGCGCACCTATATCACCAGCGGCAATGTGGTCTTCGGCTCGGACCTGCCTGAGGCCGAGGTCAAAACTACGCTAGAGGCGCGGTTGGCCGACTACGCCGGAAGGCCTGTGCCGGTCTTTGTGCGAACGGCGCAAGACCTGAACACCTTGCTAAACGCCCTGCCCTTTGCCGATGCTGAACCGTCAAAGGTGGCCGTCAGCCTGCTCGACGATGAACCCACAAAGGCCGACATCGCCGCGCCGCGTCATCAAACCACCGAATCCATCGCCTTGGCCCCCCGCGCGATTGTCGTGCAATACCCCGATGGGATGGGCCGGTCGAAACTGCGCCTGCCCGCCGCCGAGGCCGGGACCGCGCGCAACGTCAATACACTGCGCAAAGTGCTGGCGATGTTGGGCTAGAAAAGGACACCCCATGAGCAAGAGCCTGAAACGCGTCCGCGCCGCATTACATGATGCAGGCATCACCGCCGAAATCGTCGAAGCCGGTCAGGCCCGCACCGCGCAAGAGGCCGCCGATACCATGGCCTGCCACATTGACCAGATCGCAAAGTCGATCATTTTTCGCGGTGAAGCCTCGGGTGAGGCTGTTCTGTTCGTCACCGCAGGCGGCAACCGGGTCTGCGCTGATAAGGCGGCCGCCCTTGCGGGCGAGGCTTTGGGCAAAGCCGATGCGGCGCTGATCCGGTCGCAGACGGGCTTTGCCATTGGCGGCGTGTCGCCAGTGGGCCACGTAAACCCCATCCGCGCATGGCTGGACCCGCGCCTGATGGAATTTGACGTAGTTTACGCCGCCGCAGGCACCCCGCGACACCTTGTAGGGTTGAATCCAGCCGATTTGCCGGGTTTGGCCGGGGCCGTTCAGGCCGATTTCATCGAATAAAATCCAAAAAATGAACCGCGTAACCCGCTGAAATAAAACCAGATAAAAAATAAATGTAATAAACATTCACATGCAACCTTGAAACCCGGCCCTGTCATCCCGATCTCCTGTAATGTGAAACGCATTCACATACACACCGAAACAACGGAGACACACATGACAACCGCCGCTTCTTCCACCCCGCTGCCCGCCAACTCTGGCTGGTTTTCCCGGAGCGAGGCATGGCTCGACAGCAAGGGCAAAGGTGCCTGGATTGCGGCCATGGTTCTTGGCTTCGTCTTTTTCTGGCCTGTCGGCCTCGCCCTTCTGTTCTACATGATCTGGAGCAAACGCATGTTCTCGAAATCCTGCCGCGGTCGCGGCGCCGCTTCGCACTTCCAAAACTTTCAGGGCTTCCACGCCATGAAACCCTCGGGCAACACCGCATTTGACGCCTATAAGGCCGATACCCTGCGCCGCCTGATGGACGAACAAGAACAGTTCGAAGCCTTCCTTGAGCGCCTGCGTGCTGCCAAAGACAAGGCCGAGTTCGACCAGTTCATGGACGACCGCGCCAAGACCGCACAGGCCGCGCGTGACGACGAAGAAGACGCACGCGAAAACGCCTAATCGCACACCATGGCACGGCCCGATCCGCGGGCCGCGCCCTTCAACCCCGGAGCTTTCAATGTATTCCGACATCTCGCATTTGCCTGACCCTGCGGCCCAGCCCGAATTTTATCGCGACGTTCCGATGAAACGCGCCTTGGCATGGCTGATCGACACGATTCTGATCATGCTATTGGTGGTTCCCGTCGTTGTGCTGACCGCTTTTGTGGGCCTGTTTTTTCTGCCCTTCTTGTTCCTTATTGTCGGCTTTTTCTATCGCACGCTGACCATTGCCTCGGGGTCTGCCACGTGGGGTATGCGCATGATGTCGATCGAACTGCGCAACGCTTATGGCGAACGCTTGGATGGCGCGCAGGCCTTCATGCACACCGCAGGCTACACCCTGTCGATTTCGATCTTCCCGGTGCAACTGGTGTCGATGGTTCTGATGGGCATTGGCGACCGCGGCCAAGGTCTGAGCGATTTGGCCCTTGGAACGGTGATGATAAATCGTCGCAGCTAAGCGATATCACAACCTTAGGCATTCCCGGCCCGCGCCAAGACAATTGGCGGCGGGCCGTGTCATTGTTGGCGCAACTGCATCTCTCACGGGCCGTTTTCCGCCATTTGATCACGAAATCCGCACTTCTGCTAAAGATTGCCCTTGAAATGGATCCCGTTTCTTTTCAGATTTTTCCAAGGGGCTGTTGTTGAGGCATGGATGCAGGTTAAGCACATCCAATTCATGCCGTTAACAAGATCAGCCATGTATATTCATCAAGCTTCGGGCACTCGCCCGGCACGGTGCCCATTTGGGCGCCGCACGAACAAGACGACGACGGAACAACGATGCGCCATTCTGTACCTCTTGCGCCGCAGTTTTATGTGACGGCTCCGCAACCCTGCCCTTACCTTGAGGGCCGGATGGAACGGAAGCTGTTCACCGCGCTGCAAGGCGACGCGGCCCAAAAGATGAACGACGGGCTGTCCAAGCAAGGGTTCCGCCGATCGCAGAATGTGCTCTACCGGCCGTCCTGCACGGATTGCGCCGCCTGTTTGTCTGCGCGGATCAACGTTGCAAAGTTCGAGCCAACCAAAAGCCAGCGCAAGACCATGCGCCGCAATGCGCATCTGCGCCGCCGGGTTTCCAGCCCTTGGGCGACCGAAGATCAGTTCGATTTGTTCCGCCGCTATCTGGACGCAAGGCATGCCGACGGCGGCATGGCCGATATGGATGTGTTCGAATACGCCGCGATGATCGAAGAAAGCCCGATCCGCACCCGAGTTGTCGAATATTCCGACCCGCACCACACGGGGCTGACGGCGGTCTGTCTGACCGATGTCCTCGATGATGGGGTATCGATGGTCTATTCGTTCTACGAACCAGAGCTTCAGAAAAACAGCCTCGGCACATGGATGATCCTCGATCACATCGACATCGCGCGCGAAGCGGGGCTGCCGTATGTCTATCTGGGCTATTGGGTGCCGGGATCGCAGAAGATGGGCTACAAGGCCACCTTCACGGGGCTGGAACTGTATCGCCACGGGCATTGGCAACCTATGCAGCACCATTCGGCCTATGAGGCGGACACGCACCCGCTGTCCACCGATCCGATTGCCGAACAGGTGGCCAATATCGCCCTGCCCGACACGCGCCGCGTCGAAGGCTAGTCGCCGGAAATTCCCGCAGATCGAACCGGCCCAAGTGGCCGGTTTTCTTTTGCCCCAGCCACAGAACCCGCGCCAAAGTAAAAGGGCCACCCGATTGGGCGGCCCTTTCGATGTCTTACCTAACTCTGGGCCGTTACGGCATCAGGTCCGGTACGATGGTCACGATGCCCGGGAAGGCCCATAGCAACGCCAGACCGAACACCTGGATCAGCACGAACGGGATGACGCCGCGATAGATGTGGCCAGTGGTCACTTCTTTCGGGGCAACGCCGCGCAGATAGAACAGCGCAAAGCCGAACGGTGGTGTCAGGAACGAGGTTTGCAGGTTCACCGCGATCATGATGGTCACCCATTTCGGATCGAAATGCGCCCCATAGATCACCGGGCCCACAATCGGCACCACGATGTAGATAATCTCCAGGAAGTCGAGCACGAAGCCCAGGATAAACAGGATGATCATCACGATGATGAAGGCCGTTTCCGGGCGTTCGAAGCTACGCAGGAAGTCCTGAATATACTCTTCGCCGCCGAAGGAAATCACCACCAGGTTCAGCAGCTGCGAGGCCACAAGGATGGTGAAAACCATGCTGGTCACTTTCGCCGTCTCGCGGACCGCTGGGGTCAGTACCTTGGTTCGGAACAGAACCCAGCAGCTATAGAGAAGGCCAAACCCGGCAACCAGATAGGCCCCGTATGCGATGAAGAAGAAGATCCAGCTTTCGGCGCTGACGCCGCTCTGGTTGATCCGCAGGTCAAAGTTGATGCCCACAAGGATCATGATCAGCACGGCAAAGGTCGACCAGATGATGATCTTGCCGGTGCCGCCTTCTTCTTTCAGCTTACGGTACGCTGCCAGCATGATCGCACCAGCCGCACCAAGCGCCGCAGCGGGCGTCGGGTTGGTGATACCACCAAGGATCGAGCCAAGCACAGCCACGATCAGAACCAGCGGCGGAAAGACCACGCGGATCAGTTCGTTCTGGGCCAGACGGCCAGCGGCCACCTTACAAGCCCAAAGCGTGATCAGCCACGGAACCAACATCAGCACCACGGTCGTCGACGGCGAGGTCAAAGGCCCAAGAAGGAACGCATCGACCAGCAGACCCAGCACGATACCGCCTGCACCAATCATCAGCGGGCGCGGATCGGACGACGGCGACACGCCGCGTGCGAAGGCCAGCGTCAGACCGAACATGATGGCCATGATGGTCAGACCAGTGCCCAGAGGCGCGGCATCTGCCACTTTCTGTGCGCGGGCTGCCTCGATCTCTTCGGGGGTCAGGCGAACCGATTCCTTGGCACCGCCGGATGCGTCGATATCGGCCTGTTGGGCAATTGCCGCGTCCCATGCCTCTTGGCCATGCAGGTCGATCATCGCCGACTGACACTGCGCGTCCACATTGGTCCGCAGGCTGGCTGCCTCACCAATATCCGAGAAGCTGTCAACGCGCACCGATTGCGAGCCGACGAAGTTGACCTGCGACAGGGCCACCGTGCCAAAGATCAGAACCACAGGAACCGCAAGGAACCAGGTCAGACCTTCGTTACGGGTGATCGGCTCGCCGTTGCTTTCGCCCATTGCCACGGCAGGTGCCTTGGACGGGTTCAGCATGGCAAAGCCAAAGGCATAGGCCGCATAGAGGCCCGCCAGCAGGATCCCAGGCAGCAGCGCCGCCTGGAACAGCGTGCCAACCGACACGACCGCAGGTTCGCCCAGATAGGTCAGCGCGTCGGTACAACCCGCCGCCTGCGCCCGTGCTTCCTGCGCTGCCGAATAAAGGTCGCCCGCCAGAGTGCCCAGCAGAACGATCACGATGGACGGCGGAATGATCTGGCCAAGCGTGCCCGACGCCGCAATCACACCCGTCGCCAATTCCGGCGAATAGTTGTTGCGCAGCATGGTCGGCAGGGCCAGCAGGCCCATGGTGACCACGGTCGCGCCAACGATACCGGTCGAAGCGGCAAGGAACGCGCCCACAACCACGATCGACACGGCCAGACCGCCCGGAAGCGGGCCAAAGACGCGCGCCATGGTGGTCAGCAGGTCGTTCGCGATTTTCGAACGTTCCAGAACGATGCCCATCAGAACGAACATCAGAACCGCCAGCAGGGTTTCAATCGACTGACCGGCCAGAACGCGTTCGTTGATCCGGTTAACGATGAAGGAAACGTTCCGGTCAAGCGCCACTTCCCAGCCGCGTTCGAACACATGATGCGCCTCTCGCGGAAGGTCCGGGTAGGTAAAGACCGAAATCAGTTTATCGCTGACGCCGGTGTTCACCAGCGCCACATATTCCGCCGACGAGGTGTCGATGGCTTGGTGAATCAGCAGCCCCGCGCTGTCGAGCGCGGCAATGATGCCGAATGAGATGACACCGGCGCCGCCGATGGCAAAGGCCACCGGGAAGCCGGACAAGATCGCGCTAAAAAGCGTGACGAATACGATGACAAGGCCGAGTTCGACGCCGTCTAGTCCAAACAACATGATGCGTCCGTCCCTTAGAATTCAGCGTGGTCGTAGGCTTCTTCACCAGCCTCGAGCACGTCTTTATCGAGATACTTGCCTTCGCTCTCTTCGCCCTCTTTCCACTCAAGGTACGAGCGGTAGAAGAACGCGACCGCTTGCAGGAAGATCAGGCCACACATGACCACCAGCAGGATCTTGAAGAGGAAATAGGCGGTGAAGCCGTTCGGGCTGAAACCGATGGTTTCGACGTTCCAGCGCAGCGCGCGGGCTTTCATCAAAAGACGGTCCAGCTCATCCGAGGCAGAAGGCTTGGGCACGATCAGGTGGCGCCACAGGAAGTACCACGAATACATCCAGATCAGCGTGGCCATCGGGATCATGAAGAACAAGCTGCCGAACATGTCGATGGCCTTTTTCGTGCGGTATTTCACCGCCGCATAGACCAGGTCAACGCGCACATGGCCGCCCTGCACGAATGTGTAGGTCAGGCAAAGCGCAACGATCAACGCGTTGTATAGCTTAAGTTCTTCGGCCCACCAGGAGATATCGAATTGCAGCGGGATACCAAAGCCGAACGAAATGTCAGGCCGGGTAAAGATCCGCTGCATAAAGACGATGACCACCTGTTGCAGCACCATCAAAAGGCCAGCCCAGCAGAACACGCGGCCCAGCGTGTTGGCGATGCCTTCCAGCACGCGCACACAGCCCCACATAAAGCCGTTCTTCCAAAAGCCAATCGCCGTGACCACAAGGAACGCGGTGAAGACCACAAAGAAGAATTCCACCGATCCGCCATAGTACACGAACCGCATGATGGCTTGCTTATCGCTCCAGTCCAGCCAAAGCGACGGATGCGACACCGCATAGCCAAAGTTGTAGAACGCCATGACGATATTCTGGAGGAACCAGACAATCCCGTCACCTATTGCGCCCAAGGCCCCCATCAGGCCTACTGCGCTCTCTTCTTCCATGTTACCCCCCGTCTGTCCCGTTCGGGATCGGTTTTGGTGGTTCGAAGTTCAGAAAAGGCCCCTGCGCAGCAAGGGCCTTTCCATATTCACATCCGGTCGGATTACTGGCCCAGAACGCGTACGCGCTGCTGAACGTAGAAACCGTCCGACTTGTTGATCCAGCTTGCCGAGTTGGCCAGCGAGGTCTCGAACGAGCCGCGGATTTTCGCGAACAGTTCGTCGCCCATGTTTTCGTCCATGACTTCTGCCGATGCGCGACCGAAGGCATCCCACACGTCGTCCGAGAACTGCAGGGTTTTCACGCCCTGTGCCTGCAGACGGGCAAGTGCGGCACCGTTGTTTGCCAGCGTTTCGGCCAGCTGGTAGTGGGTCACAGCCATCGAGGCATAACGCAGAACCGCTTTGTGGTGGTCCGACAGTTCGTTCCACACGTCCAGGTTCACGTTGGCAGCCAGTGCCGAGCCCGGCTCGTGGAAACCGGCGGTGTAGTAGACTTTCGCAACTTCCTGGAAGCCGGCGCGTTCGTCAGCCATCGGGCCAACCCACTCCAGACCGTCCAGAGCACCCGACGACAGCGCCTGATACAGTTCGCCGCCCGGAATGTTCTGAACCGAAGCACCCAGCTTGCCCAGAACCTTGCCGCCCAGACCCGGCATACGGAACTTCAGACCGTTGAAGTCGTCAGCCGAGTTGATTTCCTTGCGGAACCAACCACCGGACTGCGAGCCCGAGTTACCGGCCAGCAGGCCCTTCATGTTGAAGATCTGGCCCAGTTCGTCATGCAGCTCTTCGCCGCCGCCGTGGTGGTACCAGTTGGTGACTTCCTGCGCGGTGCCGCCGAACGGAACAGCGGTGAAATAGGCGTAACCCGGATGCTGACCGATGAAGTAATAGTCAGCCGAGTGGTACATGTCTGCTTGGCCCGACGAAACGGCGTCGAACACTTCCAGAGCGCCCACCAGTTCGCCCGGAGCTTTTTTCTCGATGGTCAGCGAGCCATCGGACAGTTCCGAAACAAAGTTTTCCAGGTAGGTGGCGGCATCATCCAGAACGGCAAAGCCGCGCGGCCACGACGTGACCATGGTCAGTGTACGCTTGCCCTGTGCGTAGGCCGGCGCGGCCAGAGTGGTTGCCGCAGCTGCGGTGCCGCCCAGAGCAGAGGTTTTCAGAAAAGAACGACGATCCATTGGTTTCCTCCCGTTTATTGAGTGTTGCGCACAACGCATACCAGCAATGCACGCGGATCGTTTCAGTGGGCCAACCGTAGCGACGGAATTGGCCAAAAAAAATACCCAATGCTACGTAGTGGTGCGTATTTTTCCGCCGCAAGGCAGCAAAGGTTCGCCGCAAAGCAGCATTTTACTTGACCAATTTGCTGGTCACATGGCTTCCACGTTTTGCTGATTCCTGCTTAGATAAAGCCATGCGCGCGCTCTTTTCCCGCCTTTCCCTGACCTATGGGCAGAAGTTGTTTCTGCTTGCCACGGTCCCGCTAATCTTGGCGGTGACTGGGATTGCGATCATTGTGGCCTTGCAATCGCGCGAACTGGCCGAACGCGAAATGCTGTCGCTGGAAACCCAACTGATCGAAGCGAAAAAGCGCGAATTGCGCAATTACGTCACGCAAGCGCGGAACGGATTCTACTTCATTTATGGCAGTGCCCCGCCCGACGACGAAGAGGCGAAACGTCAGGTCATGCAGATCCTCGCCGCGATGATCTACGGCGAGGAAGGCTATTTCTGGGTCTATGACTATGACGGAACGAATCTGGTCAGCCCCCGTCAGACAGATTTCATCAACGGCAACTGGATTGATCTGACCGATAGCGAAGGCACGCCCGTCGTCCGCGAATTCATCGAAACCGCGCGGCAGGGTGCGGGCTATGTCGAACATCTGTGGCCCAAGCCCTCCACCGGTGAGGAGGCGCGGATGATCACCTATGTGACCTCATTTCCTTCGTGGCAATGGGCCGTGGGCACAGGTCTGTTTATTGACGATGTAGTCAAATCCGTCGCCGCCGCCCGCGCCGAGGTTGAGGCGCGGGTTCAACGCACTTTCTTTTATATTGGCGCGATCACCTTTGTTGCGCTTCTGTTGGTCTTCCTGACCGGGATCTTCCTGAACATCCGCGAACGGCGCTTGGCCGATGCCAAGCTGAAACAGCTGACACAACGCGTGTTCGACGCCCAAGAAGAAGAGCGCGGCCGGGTTGCCCGCGAATTGCACGACGGGATCAGCCAGATCCTGGTGGGGGTGAAATACGCGCTGGATATCTCTCGCAGGCGGATTGCCCAGAACGATGACCGGGCGGGCGATACTCTGGACAAAGGGATCGACCATCTGAGCCGCGCCATCCAAGAGGTGCGCCGCATCAGCCGCGATCTGCGTCCCGGCGTGCTGGACGACCTTGGCCTTGGCCCTGCCCTGAAAGCGCTGACCGATGATTTCCGTCAGCGCACCGGCATCGAGTCGGAGTTCAGCACGGTGGTGTTCCGCAACCGTCTGGATCAGGACAGCAAAATTGCGCTATATCGTATCGCCCAAGAGGCGCTGACCAATATCGAACGCCACGCAGGGGCGACGCGCGTCGCGATTGACTTGCGCGGGCACACCCGTGGTGCGACCTTGCGGATCAGTGACAATGGCTGCGGCATCAGTCAAACGCGCGGCGACAGGCCCAGCTCGGGCATTGGCCTGCGAAACATGCAGGAACGGATGGATCAATTGGGCGGTATGCTGCGCATCCTGTCCACCAAAGACGGCACCTTGATCGAAGCGCAGGTGCCACTCACCCACCTTCTGCCCCCTGAACCGGGCAGCGGCGACCAAAGAAAGGCGATGCCATGACACACCGAACCCGCGTTGTTGTTGTTGACGATCACCCTATGGTCGCCGAAGGGATCGAAGCCATTCTTGAAAGCTATGATGACATCGAAGTCATCGCCACGCTGTCGGATGGCAAACAGGTGATCGACCAGATCAGCACCCTGTCGCCCGATGTGATCTTGATGGATCTGAATATGCCCGGCGTCAGCGGCCTTTCCGCGACCGAGATCATTTTGGAAAAGCGGCCCGACACCCGCATTCTGGTCCTGTCCATGCATGACAGCCCCGAATATATCACCACCGCCCTCAGCCATGGCGCGCGGGGATATGTGCTCAAGGACGTGCCGACCGAGGAAATCAAAGAAGCCATAGACTGTGTGATGCGGGGCGAACGTTATCTTTGCACCGGAGCCGAGGGCGCTTTGGCCCCCCAAGGCGATGGCCGCGAACAACTGACCAACCGCGAACAGACAATCCTGCTGCAACTGGCGCAGGGCAAGTCAAACAAGGAAGTGGCGCAAGCGCTGGATATCTCGGTGCGGACGGTCGAGACCCACCGCAAGAACATCAAGCGCAAGCTGGGCATCAGCAGCACAGCGGGCCTGACCCGCTATGCGCTGGAACATGGGGTTCTTCAGGGAACCGGCGTCGATCTGTAATCAAAGATCGGTGGGCGACAGGCTGCGGGCACAGATCCGCTGGATTGCATCCCCCAAGGCCACGACCGGGCAATCGCCCTCATCCACGACATTGTATATAGCAGGCGCAACGCCGTGTTCGGCCACGCGGGCCCCGGTGCTGGTGCCATGGATCAACACCTGAGACGCAATCACCAACCCCACCAGCAATGCGGCGCGGGTCGTGGAAAAGGCTCTGATCGACGATTTGGTCAACATGGGGACACTCCGCTTTTGGATTGCACCCAAGATGTGCCAAAGGTTTCGAACACAGGCAATTCACATCCCCGTGCGCGAGGGGTTCAAGCGGGCGCGCCCTCAACTTCCCCAAAGTATTCAGCGCGGTAGGCAAAGGCCTTCACAGTGTCGGACCAGTGATCCTCGGGCAGTCCCGCCTTGCGCTTAAGCTGCGCAAGGAAGGCCTTGGGCGTTTGCAAGCTGGACCAGACAGACGGCAGGAAGGTGCCGCGCCGCGCCCCGTCTTGCAGGATCAACCCGGTTTCCCCCGGCACCATCTGCGCCAGCAAGCCCGCCTCATTCTCGAACTGCAAAGGTGCGGGCCGCGTCAGGACCGACACCTTAATGACCACGCGGCCCAGTTCAGCCGCCGTGATCGGGGCAAAGCGCGGATCCTCAAAGCCAGCTTTGACCGCATTGATAATGACATCCTGAACAAGCGCCCGGTGTGCCTGCATTGACCCAATACAGCCGCGCAGCCGCCCATCCAGTTCCAGCGTCACAAAGCTGGCCATCACCGTGCGCAGCGGCACGGCAAAGCTATCAACCCGCACCTCGGGCATGGTGCCGCGCGTCAGCCGGGATTTCAGCGCCTTGCGGGCCACATCGGTCAGCACATGGCGCAGATCGCCCGGCAAGACATCCGCCGCCGCCGGGAACAAGCCCCAACTGCCATAGCCCACCACGCGCGAAGCATCTTGCGTTGCGGCAAAGGATGTGGTGCGGGCCATGCGCAGCACCCGCGCCCCTGCTCCGGCACGGGACGCCAGAAAGCCAGCGATTGCCCGACACCCGCAGGCGTCCTCGCCCGTCAGCTTGTCCCACATCCCCAGTTCAATCTTGCCGCAAGTGGCGCGGTCTTTGGCCAACGCTTGATCTTGGGTCAGAAAATGGCTCAGGTCGCTGGACAGTACGAACAGCGTCTCGCCCTCCATCGCGGCAACCGCGTCAATCATCGCGGCGACTTGATGGGGCGCGGCGTCACCAATCACCAGCGGCAGCACCCGAACCGACGGGTGCAGCACATCGGCAAAGGGCAATTGCGTGTCGATCCCATGTTCGCGGGCAAAGGCGGCCTCATAGGCCACAGCATGCCCATCTTGGCAGAGCCGTTCGGCCCCGATGGTGTCCAACCGCACACGCATTCCCGGCAAGGACACAGCGCGATGATCCTGCGGCACGGCAATCCCGCGAAAGGCCACGCGATGCGACGGCGACAGAATGGCGATCCGGTCCGGGCGGCACCGTGCGGTCATGTTCCATGACGCCGCCGTCAGCGCCCCGCTAAACTGATAGCCTGCATGGGGCGAAATCACCGCAATCGGCGCGGCGGGCAGATAGCTGCGCAACGCGCCGCTATGTGTCAGCAGATCATCCACGGATTTGGCCAAGCCATCCTTGTCACCGGGAAAGAATGTCCCTGCCACCTCTGATTTACGCTGCGCCATGTTTGCCCCGTTGTCGCCAGTTCTTTCGATCAATCTAACAATACCGGCGGCATTTGTTCGAATTTTGGCAACGATCGGGAATTTTAGACCTCTCAAACCGCCGCATATTTCCGAAAATTTCCCAGATGCGACATTCCGGCGCAATAAATGCAAAGAAAAATGCGCCAATTGGCAATGCAATCGTCCCTTTGGCGGTTGACGCCCCTGCAAGTGGCCCATAATGTCCCCCCACGAATGAAGGAGCCTTCAGATGAATACGCTAGTCGTAATCGTAGGATACAGGCGCATGGGCCGGTAACGGACACCATAACGGTTCCCCATGCGCCCCCGACTGATCCTCGGGGGCTTTTTTATTGCTGAACAATGACGTCGTAAGTGGAGTAAAAGCGATGACACGTCAGATGACCGGAGCGAAAATGGTGGTTCAAGCCCTGAAGGATCAGGGTGTGGACACGGTATTCGGCTACCCTGGCGGGGCTGTACTACCTATTTATGACGAAATCTTTCAGCAGAACGGGATCAAGCACATCCTGGTTCGGCACGAACAAGGCGCGGTTCACGCCGCCGAAGGCTATGCCCGCTCGACCGGCAAGCCCGGCGTTTGCCTTGTGACCTCGGGCCCCGGCGCGACCAATGCCGTGACCGGCCTGACCGATGCGCTGCTCGATTCGATTCCGATTGTTGTTCTGACCGGACAGGTGCCGACCTTCATGATCGGCTCGGACGCGTTCCAAGAGGCCGACACCGTTGGCATCACGCGCCCCTGCACCAAGCACAACTGGCTGGTGAAAGACACCGACAAACTGTCGGCCAAGATCCATGAGGCTTTCCACGTGGCGACCTCGGGCCGCCCCGGCCCCGTTCTGATCGACATTCCCAAGGACGTGCAGTTTGCCAGCGGCACCTACACGCCCCCCGCCAAGACACCGACCGGCCATTACCAGCCGCAGGTCAAAGGCGATATGGAAACGATCACCGAATTGGTCGAAGCCATTGAAAAGGCGGAACGTCCGGTGTTCTACACCGGCGGCGGCGTCATCAACTCTGGACCGGGGGCCAGCCAGTTGCTGCGCGAACTGGTCGATGCGACCGGCTTCCCCATCACCTCGACCCTGATGGGCCTTGGCGCTTATCCGGCGTCAGGCAAGGGCTGGCTTGGCATGCTGGGCATGCACGGTCTGTATGAGGCCAACCTGGCAATGCACGGCTGCGATCTGATGATCAACGTCGGCGCGCGTTTTGACGACCGGATCACCGGCCGCATCGACGCGTTCAGCCCCAAGTCGCGCAAGGCCCATATCGACATCGACCCCAGCTCGATCAACAAGGTGATCCGCGTGGATATGCCGATCATCGGCGACGTTGGCCATGTTCTGGAAGACATCCTGAAGGTCTGGAAAGCCCGCGGCCGTAAGGTCAATAGCGAAGGCCTGTCCAAGTGGTGGACCCAGATCGAGAAGTGGAAGAAGGTCGACTGCCTGAAGTTCAAGCAGGAAGGCCCGACCATACGCCCGCAATACGCCCTGTCGCGTCTGGAAGAGCTGACCAAGAGCCACGACCGCTATATCTGCACCGAGGTGGGCCAGCACCAGATGTGGGCCGCGCAATACCTTGGCTTTGAAGATCCGAACCGCTGGATGACCTCGGGCGGGCTTGGGACCATGGGCTACGGCACGCCTGCGTCAATCGGTGTGCAGATCGCTCATCCCGAAAGCCTCGTGATCAACGTGGCGGGTGAAGCCTCGTGGCTGATGAACATGCAGGAAATGGGCACCGCGGTTCAGTACCGCCTGCCGGTCAAGCAGTTCATCCTGAACAACGAACGTCTGGGCATGGTGCGCCAGTGGCAGGAACTGCTGCATGGCGAACGCTATTCGCATTCGTGGTCCGAGGCCCTGCCCGACTTCGTGAAGCTCGCCGAAGCCTTTGGGGCCAAAGGCATTTATTGCGACAACCCGGCAGATCTGGACGATGCGATCATGGAAATGATCAACTACGACGGTCCGGTGATCTTTGACTGCGTTGTTGAAAAGCACGAAAACTGCTTCCCGATGATCCCGTCGGGCGAGCCGCACAACAAGATGCTTCTGGGCGAAGCCTCGACCAAGGACGCGATCGGAAAATCCGGCGCGGTTCTGGTCTGAGCTTTGCGCGCGTGACATCTGCCGGGGGGCCGACTGCTCCCCGGATCCCATAGGATATTTCAGTCAGAAGAGGCCACCATGTCTCCGCTACACATCAAAAAAGGCTCGACCAAGCACTCGGCCTATAATCTACGCCCGACCTTCTCGGATCACGAAGAAACCCACACCATTGCGGTGCTGGTCGACAACGAAGCAGGCGTTCTGGCCCGTGTGATTGGCCTGTTTTCGGGCCGTGGCTACAACATCGAAAGCCTGACCGTGGCCGAGGTGGACCATCAGGGCCACCTAAGCCGCATCACCATCGTCACGCGCGGCACTCCGCAGGTGATCGAACAGATCAAAGCCCAGCTTGGCCGCATCGTGCCTGTGCATGAAGTGCACGACCTGACGGTTGAGGGCAGTTCAGTTGAACGGGAACTGGCGCTGCTGAAAGTGGCCGGAAACGGCGACAAGCGCGTAGAGGCGCTGCGCCTTGCCGATATCTTCCGCGCCCATGTGGTGGACAGCACGCTGGAAAGCTTTGTGTTCCAGATCACCGGCACACCCGACAAAATCGACGCATTCGCCGATCTGATGCGCCCGCTGGGTCTGGTCGAAGTGGCCCGCACCGGCGTGGCCGCCCTGTCGCGCGGCGCTTGATCCACATCCCTGGCGCTAAGAACAACAAGGCCGCCCTTCGGGGCGGCCTGTTTCGTTGGCAAGGTTCAAATCTGACGCTTAGGCGCGCAAACGCATCCTCGCATCGATGACATTGCTGTTGCTGGCGCCCTGTAGTGCGGCCGATGCTGTCACAGCCCCTGTGAGCCGCTGTGCCAGTGTGGGGAACTGTTCTTGTCCGATCAGGCGCAGATTGCGTGCAAGCCGCATGTGGCGCACCTCACTGACGTCAAACTGGATCAAATCACCGGCATCAAGGGATAGTCCTGTGCCATCCGACGCCTCGTTATGCGTATAATATGCGAGGTTCCCATGATCCTCGCACCAGATCACTGCCTTTTTGTCGGTGTCGTCGGACCAAAGCACCACGCCGAACATTTGCCTATCAGCCATTTCGATACCTTTTTTGCCTTTCTTGTAGTGTCTTACATTCCTGCAACTTTCAGAATTTCTTTCCCCGCGACATTCTCGTGGATTTTGTGTCGCGACTTGGGTATCGTGACGCTATATAGCGACAGACATGGCGCTTATGAGAGGCATTTTTTACTTGACCCGGACTCGGTTTGTGTAGGAGGTCACCATGACGGAAGAGACTGAAACGCGCGAAAGACAATTATCGATGCCAAACGGACCCGAGGACCGAAGAAAATCCCCGAACCCTGCCGAACTTCGCAGCATGCTTGGTGCGAACCTGCGCCAACTTGCACAAGGTGCGCAGTCCATTTCTCAGTTGTGCCGTGAGCTTGGAATCAACCGAACCCAGTTCAACCGCTACCTTGCTGGCGAAAGTTTCCCGCGCCCCGACGTTCTGCACCGCATGTGCAGCTTTTTCGGCGTCGATGCCCGCATTCTTCTGGAACCGGTCGAGCAGATCAACTCGACCTCACCCAGCCTTCTGACCCACCCCGAGATTGCAGACTTCATCGGGGCAACCAAGGCGGTGGTGACCGAAAACCAGTTTCCGTCAGGCTTTTATCGCTATTCCCGCCGCAGCTTTATGCAGCGCACGCGATTTGTGCAGGGTCTGGCCTTTGTTTACCGCCAGGACGGCCACACCTTCATGAAGGGCTTTGAAGCGCGTCAGGCGATGCAGCAACAGGGTCTTCCCGCCTCAAAGAAGGACCGCGAATTCCGGGGCTTCATGCTGCCGCATGAAACCGGGGTTTCGACCATGGTCTGCCGCCGCAACGCGATGAACGTCTCGTTCAACTTCCTTGCGCCCGTTGCGTCCTTCGACAGCAACTTCTGGGTTGGCTACACCGCCCGCGCGGGCCAGGAAACACCGGGACATCCGCGCGTGACCCGCGTGGTCTATGAGCACCTCAAGGGCGGAGTCAAAGAAGCGCTGCGCGTCACGCGCTCTGGCGGCATCTGCGAGATTTCAGAACTGGCGCCGTTCCACCGCGCCCAGTTCGAATCGGACGGCGAATTTAACTGATCTCAGGTCGCCGTATGTTCGGCGGCCGGGTGCGCCTTGCCATAGGCCAGCATGTCATAAAGGTGCCACGTGGCGTGGCCCAGCAATGGCAGGATCAGGAACAGCCCCAGAAAGATCGGCACCATCGCCACCAACGTCAGCCCGGCGATCATCACACCCCAGATCAGCATCGGGAACAGGTGGGATTTGACAAAGCCAAAGCTGGTGATCATCGCGGTGACAAAGTCGATTTCCCGGTCTAGCAGCATCGGCAGGGCGATCACCGTCAGCATATAGATCAGCAGCGCGGTCAGCGCCCCCAGTACCAGTTCAACCAGCAACATGATCAGCCCATTGCCTGTCAGGAAGACTGACACCGAGCTGGACACATTGGTCATCGTGCTTAGGCCCATGAACAGCGCAAAGATCATATGGGCCAGAAAGAACCAGAACAGAAACACGATGATGATGATGGCACAGATCGACGGCAACTGGCGCTTGGACTGGCTGGCGATCACGCCAAAGATCTGCATCCAGTCCAGCGGCAGGCCCTGTTCGAGCCGCCGGGACACATCATAAAACCCAACCGCTGCAAACGGGCCCAGCAGCGGAAAGCCGACCGCCGCGAAGATCATCCAATAGCTTTGCCCGGTTGCCCATGTGATCAGCCACATCCCCCAACCGCACACCACATAAACCGCCGAGAAGATCAGCCCGAACCCCGGCGTGCGGCGTTGGTCACGCCAGCCGCGGCGCAGGGCTTCTTTCAGCAGGTCCAGGCTAACATCCCCTAGGTCGGGCACGCCCGGCTTTGGTGTGGTTGGCATAGCGTCCTCCCGTACAACTGCCTGTTGTTTCCATCTGAACGTGGTTCACATTCAAAAGCAACAATATTGCGCGGGGAAATTCAGCTTAGTCGCCAAGTACCGAAACGGAATAGCCAAACTGGGCCGACGCGCCCGGTGCCAAGGTCATGGCAAAAGGGCGGTCCGCGATCTCGGGCCCGTGGCCCGCGCGCGGTGCCAGCCCGTGCCACGGCTCAATGCACAGGAACGGCGCGCCCGGCTTTTGCCAGATGCCAAGGTTGGGCGTGTTGTCGAACCGGAAGGCCAGTTCCGGCCCGCCGTCCACGCCATAGCGCAAGCCGTCGCCCGTGCCGCCTTCGAAGATCAGCGCGTCATTGGCGAATAGGTCGTGGGTCAAATCAAGCACACCAAGGGCAAAGGGCGACGGTTTGGTCGCCTCGGCCAGATACCCGCCCTCCAGCACCGACAGCGGCGGCTCGGCCCCATTGTCCAGCACCACGCGATGCGCCTGCCCTTCGCCGCCGGGCAAGGGCCAGCAAAAGGCCGGATGGAAGCCCACACAATAGGGCATGTCCTGATCGCCAGTATTCTCTGCCGTCACGCTGACCGTCAGCGTCGCGCCATCCAGCGTATGGCGAATGGACAGGACAAAATCGCTGGGATAGGCCGCGCGGGTGGCCTCAGATGCCGTCAGGCGGTGCAGCACAAAGTTCGGGCCTTGGTCCACCCGTTCAAACACGCTTCGGCGGGCAAAGCCGTGCTGGCCCATCTCTCCGCCCTGCCCGTTCACGGCAACCCGGCCTTCAACGGCGCGGCCCACGATCGGAAACAGGATCGGCGCACGCCCGCCCCACCATGCGGCATCGCCATGCCACAGGTATTGGCGGCCATCCTCGCGCGACAGGCTTTGCAGCTCGGCGCCCATGTCCGAAACGGTGGCGGTGAATGCGCCGGATGTCAGGGTGGTCAGGTTGATCATGGGGCCTCCGGGCAAAGTGATTTAGGCGCAGATTGCCACGCCCAACCCACAGACAGAAGCCCTGAAAACCTTAGTCTTCGGCGTTCGCCTCGGCGCGGGACTTGCCCGACACGTTCAGCGCCAGCGTCGCGCCCATCAGCCCGTCCAGATCGCCGTCCAGCACCCCTTGGGTGTCCGAGGTTTCAAAGCCGGTGCGCAGGTCTTTGACCATCTGGTAGGGCTGCAAAACATAGGACCGGATCTGGTTGCCCCAGCCCGCATCGCCTTTTGCCTCATGGGCTGCGTTGATATCGGCGTTGCGGCGGTCCAGCTCCAATTGATACAGACGCGATTTCAACGCCTTCATGGCGATATCGCGGTTCTGGTGCTGCGACTTTTCCGAGCTGGTCACAACGATGCCGGTCGGAATGTGCGTGATCCGCACGGCCGAGTCGGTGGTGTTGACGTGCTGACCGCCCGCACCGGACGACCGGTAGGTGTCGATGCGGATGTCATTGGGTTTCACGTCAATTTCGATATTGTCGTCGACCACCGGATAGACCCAAACGGATGAGAACGAAGTGTGGCGACGCGCGGCGGAATCATAGGGCGAAATGCGCACCAAGCGGTGCACGCCGGATTCCGACTTCAGCCAGCCATAAGCGTTCTGACCGCTGATCTTATAGGACACCGATTTGATGCCTGCCTCTTCGCCCGGACTTTCGGACTGAAGCTCAACCTTGTAACCCTTCTTTTCGGCCCAACGCACATACATCCGCGCAAGGATCGACGCCCAGTCACAGCTTTCGGTGCCGCCCGCGCCCGCGTTGATTTCAAGGAAGGTGTCATTGCCATCGGCTTCACCATCCAGCAGGGCCTCAAGCTCTTTCTGGGCGGCCTTTTCGGCCAGCGCCTTCAGGCCTGCAATGGCATCGTTGACGACTTCGGCGTCGTCTTCCATCTCGCCCAATTCGATCAGTTCAAGGCTGTCCTCAAGGTCTTGTTCGATGGACCGGTGCGTCTCCATTGCGTCAACCAGCATCTGCCGTTCACGCATCAGCTTTTGCGCCGCCTCAGGATCGTTCCAAAGGTTCGGATCTTCGACCCGCGCGTTGAATTCTTCCAGCCGGTAAGGGGCCGTTTCGACATCGAGCCGTTGTGCCAAAAGCTCGATCGAGCCTTTGATCTTGTCGACGATGTTCTGAACGTCTGCGCGCATGGACTTACCCTGACTGATCTTCTGTGGCCCGCCTGATACCAAGGCTGACGGTCGGGAACAAGACAGGGCAGACGGCGGATGCCCCAAAACGGCGCATCCGCTGGCCGATTAATAGAGCCCGCCCGAGCTGAGCGAGCCAAACGACGCCTTGGGACCAACCACAGCCTTGCGGCCCGTTGAGGTTGTCACCTCTTGCGCCTCGCCCGGCTCATCCCCGGTGATCAGGTCGAAATTGCCGCCCATGGCAAAACCACCGTCGAACTGCATGCCAAAGATCGGCTCTTCGCCCGAGCGGAAACATTCCGACACAACGTTCGGGCCGCTGGCGCTATCGGAGAGGCGCGCACCGGTGAAGCGGTCGATCTTGATGAACTCGCAAGCCTCGGGGACTTTGAATTTGCCGCCGCCGTATTTCTTGACCGCTTTGGACATGAAGCGCTGAAACACCGGGCCGCACATGCCGCCGCCTGACGCACCGCGCCCAAGGCTGCGCGGAGTGTCATAGCCGATATAGCACCCGGCGACGATGTTGTTGGTAAAGCCGATGAACCAGACGTCTTTGGCATCGTTGGTTGTACCGGTTTTACCGGCGGTCGGCACTGGCAGGTTCACCGTGCCCGACGCGGTGCCGCGCTGAACCACGCCTTCCATCATCGAAGTCAGCTGATAGGCCGTCACCGCATCCATCACCCGTTCACGGTTGGTCACGATGCGGGGGCTGAGATCGGAGGAAATGCCTTCGCTGCCGCAATCCACACAGTCGCGCCGGTCATGGCGGTACACGGTCGCGCCATAGCGGTCCTGCACGCGGTCCACCAAGGTCGGCTCCACCCGCTCGCCACCATTGGCGAACATCGCATAGGCCGCAACCATCTGGTAAAGCGTCGTTTCCTGCGATCCGAGCGAGTTGGCAAGAACCGGGTTCAGGTCTTCGTAAACGCCGAATTTCTCGGCATACATGCCCACCGTTTCCATGCCGATTTCCTGCGCCAAACGCACGGTCATCAGGTTCCGCGACCGTTCGATCCCGGTGCGCAGCGGCGTCGGGCCATAGAACTGGTTGCTGGCGTTCTTGGGGCGCCATACGCCTTGGGGCGTGTTGATTTCGATCGGGGCGTCGATCACGATGGTCGCGGGGCTATAGCCGCTGTCCAAGGCCGCCGCATAAACAAAGGGCTTAAAGCTGGACCCCGGCTGGCGCATGGCCTGCGTGGCGCGGTTGAACACCGAATGCTGATAACTAAACCCGCCCTGCATGGCGATCACACGGCCATTGTTCACGTCCATCGCCATGAACCCGCCTTCGACCTCGGGCACTTGGCGCAGGGTCCAACGAATGAACTCTCCGCCGTTATCAGTGACCATGCGGCGCACGAACACCACATCGCCGGGTTTGAAATTGTCGAAGAAGTTGCCCTTGATCCAGCTGATGTCTTTGCGCGGAATGACAAAGGGTTCCGCCTCAGTTTCGGTCACGCCTTCGATGCCGACGCGCATCTGCTGATCTTCGATGTTCAGAACCACCGCCGGATGCCACTGACCGTCCAGATCGATGTCACGGGCAACGCGCACCTCGGCCAATGCCGCGCGCCATGCCTCTTCGCTGCCCAGCTGATCCAAGGCGATCTCTTCGCCCGTGCCGCGCCAACGGCCATCGGCGCGGTCGTATTCTTCCAGCGCGGTGCGCAGCGCATTGGCCGCAATCACCTGCATCTCCGGCTCAATCGTGGCGCGCACGCTGAACCCACCCGAGAAGAACTCCCCCTCACCGAAATCGCGGCTGAGCTGGCGGCGGATTTCGTCGGTCGGATAATCACGCGGCGGCAATTGCGCCTGAAACGGTTCAAAGTCGCCGTTCTGCACCGATTTCAGCGGCTGCGCGACTTCCCAGTTATAGGTGCCCTGGTCGATATATCCGTTTTCCATCATCTCTTTGAGGACGAAGTTCCGGCGCTCCAGCAGACGCTCCTTGCGGCGCACCGGGTGGAAACTGCCCGGGGCTTTGGGCAACGACGCCAAGAAGGCCGCCTCATGCGGTGCCAGTTCCGACAGGGATTTGTTGAAGTAGGTCTGCGCCGCCGCCGTCACCCCGAACGAGTTTTGACCAAGAAAAATCTCGTTCATGTAAAGCTCAAGGATCTTTTCTTTGCTCAGCGTCTCTTCCAGACGCGAGGCTAGAATGATCTCTTTGATCTTACGTTCGGCCCGGCGGTCGCCCGACAGAAGGAAGTTCTTCATCACCTGCTGGGTGATGGTCGAAGCTCCGCGCACATTGCGTCCGCGCGACTTGACAGCATCCACAGCCGCCGCCGCGATCCCGCGCAGGTCATAGCCTTGGTGCTGGTAGAAGTTCTTGTCTTCGGCCGAAATAAACGCCTGTTTGATCAGGTCAGGGATTTCTTCGGCCGGGGTAAACAGGCGGCGTTCCTTGGCAAATTCGTCGATGATCTTGCCTTCGGTCGAATAGATCCGGCTGATTGTCGGCGGTTTGTACTGGGCCAGCGATTCATGGCTGGGCAGGTCGCGCCCATACATCCAGAACACCGCGCCAACCGACAGGGCAACCATCATCAGCCCAAGCGTGATGACGCTGAAGACCCCTCCAAAGAATGAAAAGATGAATCTGATCACAAATGTGCCCCTTGCCGAACTGCGAGCATCCCATATACCGCAATCCAAGTCTGGTCAAAACACAATGCCTTGCGTGGCAAGCTGGTTCCCGCTGATCTGCGAATGACCTACTGGCGGCGCAACCGCGACAGCGCCGCATCCTCAAGCGCCCAGGCCTGTAGCCCGTCACGAATGCCCGCCGCCATCCCGGCCCGCCAGATCGGATCACGCAGGTTCTTCAAATCGGCATTGGTCGACAGGAACCCCAGTTCAATCAAAACCGACGGGATATCCGCCGCCTTCAGCACCGAAAACCCAGCCTGGCGCAAAGGCCGCTTATGCACCCGGCCCACCGAATTGCGAATGCTGTCCACCAAGACCTGCGCCAAGGCCTGACTGCGCGGCGTATTATCCAGCCGCGCCAAATCCATCAGCACATCGGCCACATGGTCGTCCGCCCCTGTCAGATCCACGCCCGACAGCAGGTCATCGCGGTTGTGCCGCTCCGCCAACGCCGCCGAGGCCGCGTCCGAGGCCTCCTCGGCCAGCGTATAGACCGTCGCACCGCGCGCCACGCCTTCATCCAGCGCGTCGGCATGAAGCGAGACAAACACATCCGCCCCCGCTCGATGCGCCTTGGCCACCCGCGCCTCAAGCGACACAAACTCATCCGCATCGCGGGTCAATTGCGCGTCAAACCCGCCCGACCGGCGCAGAACTTCCTGAAGCTCGCGCGCCATGATCAACATCAGCTGCGCCTCGGACGAGGTGCCATTCTGCGCGCCGGGGTCGATCCCGCCATGTCCGGGGTCGATCATCACCACCAAGTGCCGATCATCGCCGGCCCGTTTCGGTGCGGTCACAGCGGCCAATGGTCCGATCTGCATGGCCCCGACCTCGCGCGGTGCACCCGCTGCCGCCAAGAAATCCTCGCTCGTCGTCCGGGTCAAACGCACCTGCAACGCCGCCGTTCCATCCGACTGGCCGATCTTCATCTCGGCCTGATCCACCGCCATCGGCTCTCTCAGATCCACGACCAAACGCGACCAGCCTTGCTGCACCCGGCCAAACCGCAGTCCCGCCACGCGCGATGTCTGCAGCATGTCCACCGGGTTGGCCCCCGTCCAATCCACCTCGCGAAAATCGACCACCAACCGCATCGGCTCGGCCAAAGTGTAAATCCGAAACGGCACGCCCTGGCTCAGGTTCACCTCAAGGCGCACATCGCGCAGCCCTGCATCGACCACCCTGCTGCCCTCGGGCACCACCCGCGCCAACCCGCCCAGCGGTTGCGCCAAACCAGCGCAAGCCAAAACCAGCCACGCGGCAATTGCCAGAAATATCCTGCTCATAAGCCTCTCCGGGCACTTCTAAGATTGCCCCAACCATAGCGCGACAGGGCCGGATTCGCACCCCTGCTTCTTCTCTTTGATAAATACCGCCGGGGGAGGCTTCCGCAGGAAGACGGGGGCAGCGCCCCCAACCCGCTTGGCCGCATGGCCAAGCTCCCAATGCGCGGCGCGTCAGCGCCGCACCGCTGGATCACCGATTACCCACGGCTCTCCATAAACCGTTTCAACCGTTCCAGCCCTTCTGCAATATCGGCGGTGCTGCGCGCATAGGAAAACCGCAGCGTTCCGTGCCCGCGCACCGGATCGAAATCCAATCCCGGCGTCACCGCCACACCGGCTTTGTCCAAGATCTCAGCAGCGAATGCCCGGCTATCCTCGGTCAAATGGCTCACATCCGCATAGACGTAGAACGCGCCATCGGGCGGCGCGATCCGGTCGAACCCGGCTTTCGGCAATCCTTCCAGCATCAACCGGCGGTTTTCGGCATAGACGGCCATATTGGCCTGCAACTCCTCGCCCGCGTCCATTGCGGCCAGCGCCGCCAATTGGCTGGCATGGGGCGGACAGATGAACAGGTTCTGGGCCAGACGCTCAATCTGGCGTACCTGATCGGGCGGCACCACCAGCCACCCCGCCCGCCAGCCAGTCATGCTGAAATACTTGCTGAACGAATTGATCACGCAGACATCGTCGCTGATCTCCAGCGCGGTGACCGCCTTCGCCTCATATTCAATCCCGTGGTAAATCTCATCCGACAGAAAGGCCGCGCCCTTGTCATGGCAGGTTGAAATCAGATCCCCCAGCGCCTCGCGCCCCAGCATCGTCCCCGTCGGATTCGCCGGAGAGGCCACCATAAGCCCCTGATAATCAACACCCTCTAAATCGGTCGGCACAGGTTGGAGACGGTTCTCCATCGACGATTGCACCTCAACCGGCACCAGATCCAGCGATTTCAGAATTTGCCGGTATGACGGATAGCCCGGCGCACCCAGCGCAACCCGGTCGCCTGCATCGAACAGGGCCGTGAACGCCAGAATGAACCCGCCCGACGATCCCGGTGTCACCACAACCCGCGCCGGATCCAGGTCGACATTGTACCATTCGCCATAAAGCTGGGCGATCCGGCGGCGCAACGCCGGTAGACCAAGCGCCACGGTATAGCCCAAAGGGTCGTCCTGCATGGCGCGCGTCAAGGCATCCCGCGCCGCCGCAGGCGCAGGCGTTCCGGGCTGGCCCACCTCCATATGAATGATGTGGCGGCCATCGGCCTCAGCCTGCCGCGCCGCTTCCATCACATCCATCACAATAAAGGGATCAACCGCGCCACGCCTTGAGTTCTTCATCCCGATCTCCGTAAACTGCATCGACCCTGACTTATGAGCCTCAAGGACCGCCCGTCAATGCATCTGCTTCGATCTTTGCTGCTTGCCGCGATGACCTTTGTCATCAGCACCGTGTCGGCGGGCGCCGCGTCCCTGATCCGCGATGCCGATATCGAATATGCGCTTGGCGAACTGGCGGCCCCGGTGTTGCAGGCCGCCGGGCTGAACCCGTCGCGCGTTCGCGTGCTGCTAGTCGATGACAGCAGCCTGAATGCCTTTGTGATCGACACACGTTATATCTTTATTCACACCGGCCTGCTGCAACGTCTGACCAGCGCGGGCGAGTTGCAGGCCGTCATCGCGCATGAGGCCGCCCATATCGCCAATGGCCATATCACCCGGCGCATGGCCAATTTCCGGTCTGCCAAAACCGCCGCCGGAATCGGCATGGCCTTGGCCGCCGTCGCTGCCGCCAGCGGCGCCGGAGAGGCCGCCGTTGGCTTTGCCGCAGGTGCGCAATCCTCGGCAACGCGCCTGTTTCTGGCCCATACCCGCGCTGAGGAAGCCTCAGCCGATCAAAGCGCGGTGCGGTTCATGGCCCGTGCCGGGGTCGACCCGCGCGGTGCCGTCAAAGTGATGGAGATGTTCTCGGGCCAAGAGTTGCTGGCCGAACATCGCCAAGATCCCTACACCCGCAGCCATCCCCTGTCGCGCGACCGGGTCCGAGCCTTGAACGGGTTTGTCACCGTCTATGGCAAGGATCTGCCCGAAGATCCCACAGCCGCCTATTGGTTCGACCGGGCCAGCGGCAAACTCAGCGGCTTCACCCGCGCCCCGGCCTGGACCCTGCGCCGGGCCGAGGAGTCCGTATCCGCCGACATTACCTGGATGCGGCGCGCCGCCGCCTATCATCGCCAATCAAACGCCGCCAAAGCCCTGGCGGCCATTGATAAATCCCTGTCGATCCGTCCGGGCGACCCCTTCTATTTAGACCTCAAAGGGCAAATTCAACTGGAAAGCCGCCAATTCGCCAACGCCGTCCAAACCTATGCCGCCGCCGTCAAATCCAGTGGCAACAATGCCCAAGTCTTAGGCGGTTATGGCCGCGCCCTTCTGGCGGTCGATCAGCCTAAGAACGCGATCAAAGTTCTCGAACAGGCCCGCACACGCGATTACACCGACGGGCGCGTTCTGCGCGATCTGGCCGTCGCCTACGCCGGAACCGGGCAAAACGCCATGGCGTCGCTGGTGACCGCCGAACGCTACGCCCTAAATGGGCGCATGAAAGATGCCGCCATCCACGCAAAACGCGCCGCAGGCGCCCTGCCGCAGGGGTCTGGGCCGTGGCAGCGAGCGCAGGATGTGCTAAACGCAGCCAAACGGGCCGAATAGCCCACTCATCTCAGGGAGCCTTCCATGAAATCCACCCTTTCCGTCTTCGCTCTGATGGTCGGCCTTGCCGGACCGGCTGCGGCTTTCGACATCACCGCCATGACCGATGACGAACGCGCTGCCTTTCGGGCCGAAGTCCGCGCCTATCTGATGGACAATCCCGAGATCATCATCGAAGCGGTCAACTCGCTTGAAGCCAAACAAGCCGAGGCGCAGGCCGAAAACGATGTCTCCATGGTTCAGGACAACATGAACGAATTGGTCAACGATCCGCGCAGTTGGGCTGGCGGAAATCTTGACGGCGATATCACCTTGGTCGAATTCATCGATTACCGCTGCGGCTATTGCCGCAAAGCCCATGACGAAGTGGCCGATCTGATCGAAAGCGATGGAAATATCCGCTTTATTGTCAAAGAGTTCCCGATTCTCGGCGAAGCCTCTCTTACCTCCTCTCGTTTTGCCATCGCCACGCAGATGATCGCGGGCGATGATGCCTATAAATCTGTGCATGATACGCTGATCACGCTATCGCAGGATCCGTCCGAACCCGTTCTGCGCCGCATCGCAACCACCCTTGGCCTTGATGCCGATGCAATCATCGCTGGCATGTCCGACCCCGAAGTGACGCGCCGCATCGCGGAAACCCGCGCCTTGGCACAGCGCCTCCAGATCAACGGCACGCCGACCTTTGTCCTCGAGACACAAATGCTTCGCGGCTATGTGCCTTTGGACGCAATGCGCAGCATCGTAGCCGACGTCCGCCAAGACAGCTAATGCGCTTGGCCCTTGCGCTTGGCCTGATTGCCGGCCTGCCGGTCGCGACAAACGCGACCGGGTTATTGGGTGATGACCCTTCCGCCTACACCACCCTCGGCAACGAACTTCGCTCGCTCTTTCAAGACCAGCCTGAGATCATCGCCAAGGCCATGCGCGGCCCCGTTCCCTATGCCGATGAGATTGCTGCCGATCTGAAGCTCATCGCGTCGCATAGCCAAGCGCTATTCGGCCCGCATCGCGCCAGTTTCGGAGCGTCAGAGCCAGCCAAAACAATGGCGATCCTGGTCAGGCCTGCCTGCCCTGATTGCATCGCCACGCTGGCGGACCTCCGCAACCTGTCTTCGATGCACCCAAATTGGCGGTTTGTCGTAATAGATCTGCCAGACGATCCAACGGACACCCGGCCAAAGTTGATGGCGAACATCCTTCGAACACACGGGTTTGACGCTGCCCAAACAGCGCGTTTGCTCGCAGCACAGCACCCTGACTGGACAGGCGATGATCTGGCCCGGTTCCTTAGTCTAAGCGCCCCGTCAAAGGCCAATAACCCCAGCGACAGCGCTGTGATTGCCGAGCTGGGTTTAGATTTGTTTCCGTCCTACATCCTTCCCGAAATGATGATCCGCGGACAGATGCCCACATTTGTTTTGCAACGGTATTTGTCAGACTAACGGCCCCAATCTAGCGCGCGGTGTGCAAAGATTCGGTTAACCGCCCCCGAGAAACGGCAAGGCGCGCGACCGTCTGATCGCGCGCCCCTTGGCGACGTGCAAAGCACGGCGCAACCCTTCATGATTTTACTCGGCCGCTTTGGCCGCCTCTGCCGCGTCAATTTCTGCCGCTTTTTTCTCAACCTGCTCAACGATATGATCCACCATCGCATCATTGGACATTTTGTGGCTGGCTTTCCCCGCCAAATAGACCATGCCAGACCCCGCGCCGCCGCCGGTGAACCCAACGTCGGTCATCAAAGCCTCACCCGGGCCGTTCACCACGCAACCTATGATGCTCAGACTCATCGGGGTTTTGATATGTTCCAGCCGTTTTTCAAGCGCCTCAACCGTTTTGATCACGTCAAACCCCTGTCGCGCGCACGAAGGACAGGAAATGATGTTCACACCGCGATGGCGCAGGCCGAGCGACTTTAGGATTTCGTAACCTACCTTCACCTCTTCCACCGGATCGGCGGACAGGCTCACGCGAATCGTATCGCCGATTCCCATCCACAAAAGGTTACCAAGGCCAATCGCGCTTTTGATCGTGCCGGTCATCAGGCCGCCCGCCTCAGTGATCCCAAGGTGGATGGGCGCATCCGTTGCCTCAGCAATGCCCTGATAGGCCGCTGCGGCAAGAAAAACATCAGAGGCTTTCACGCTAATCTTAAACTCGTGGAAATCATTGTCTTGCAAGATCCGGATATGTTCCAATCCGCTCTCTACCATCGCTTCGGGGCATGGTTCGCCATATTTTTCAAGCAGATGCTTCTCAAGGCTGCCAGCGTTGACCCCGATTCGAATCGAACAATTGTGATCCCGCGCGGCGGCGATAACCTCACGCACACGGTCGGCGCTGCCAATATTGCCGGGGTTGATCCGCAGACAGGCCGCGCCTGCTTCGGCGGCCTCGATCCCCCGGCGATAGTGAAAGTGAATGTCCGCCACGATCGGCACGGGGCTTTCGCGCACGATCTCTTTCAGCGCCTTGGAGGATGCTTCATCCGGGACCGACACACGCACGATATCGGCGCCAGCTTCAGCAGCAGCCTGAATCTGGGCAATTGTGCCTTTGATGTCAGTCGTTACCGTATTGGTCATAGTCTGAACAGTGATCGGCGCATCGCCGCCAACCGGCACATTGCCCACCATGATCTGACGCGATTTGCGGCGATAAATATTGCGCCACGGGCGCACGTGGTTCAGAGACATGGCGATTTCCTGTCAGAAACAAATCTATGGTGCCAAAGCGCAGCGCCCGGCGTGCGTCACCCTAGCCAAATATCGCGGGGGTTCAATGCGCCGAGGTCAATCAGCCGCAGGGGAGACCAGAGATGCGTCCAAATTGGCAAGCACACGCTGCAAATCGCCATCGGCGGTGATATCGGCAACCTGATAACTTTGCTGCAAAGTGTCCGGCCCAAGCGCAATGTTCTTGGTAACCACACCGCTTGGCCCAGCCGGTCCAAACACACGACCATTCACGGCAAAATAAATCGCGCCGGATTCTCCCACGCGCAAGGCGGCAGGTTCTTCGGTCGCAGGCGCGATCCATGTGTCGCCGGCATTCATGATGCCTTCGTAGATCACGGATCCATCAGCGCCGCGCACCCGCACCCACGCCGGGCGCACCGCAACCATCATCACACCCTGCGCACCGTCTTGCAGCACTTTCGGCTGCGCCGGCGCATGCGCATCAGTGTTGCGCAGATCGGCCAAGACGCCGGACAGCGCCTCATCCTTGGTGACATCTGCCGGACGGTAGGCCGCAGCGAGAACGTAAGGATCAAGTTTCAGATCGGTGATCGATTGACCGCTGCGACCGGCAGGACCGTAGGTCTGACCGTTCATCGCAAAATAGAGCGCGCCGGATTCGCCAACACTCAGCCGCGGGGTGCCCAGTTCGGCCGGAACCGTCCAGGTATCACCCGGCTGCATGGTCGCCTCATAGACAACGGCGTTGTTGGCGTCGCGCACACGCACCCAAGCGGGACGGGCCGCAACCAATGTCAGCTTGTCGCCATCCAGAACCGAGGTGCCGGCAACCGCAGCCGAGGCGAGATCAACCTCAGGCAAGCCGGGAGTTTTGGCCGCAGCAAAAGAGCCGACAGAATTCGGGTCCAAGGTCGAAATCGGGGCATCCCGCGCGACCAAAACCGGCACATCCAAGGCCTGCGGGCGATACAGGCGATCCATCATATCACTGCGCGGCGGCGTAAACACACCGCTGGCGGCAATCGCATCATCGGCGGCAGGTTCGGCAACCACGGTGGTCAGCGGATCAAGATCGGACAGAACAATCGGCGTCTGTTCCACCGGCGACACCTGAACGCGCTGAACTTCCTTCAGCACGGACCAGCCGCCATAGCCAATGCCAACAATCAACCCGATCAGAACCAAAGACGACCCAATCGCCCCCGGTTCAATCGAGGAAAAAAAGCCATCATTGGCAGGCGTAAACGGCATGCGCGGATCCATCAACGGATCGCGCGGGCCTTTGTTGGACTTGATCCCTTGCGCCGGAACAACCGCCTTACGGCTAGAGGCCTTGTCGGACATGCCATGCGCGGTTGAAAAACCGCTTTCGGCACAAAAAGCCGCGAAGGTTTCGTCCGCGTCAAGGTTGAGGTAGCGCGCATAGGATCGCACGTAACCTGCGATAAACCCTGGCGTTTCAAAAACGTCAGGGTCGCAATTTTCAATCGCAGCGATGTAAGTGGCCTTGATCCGCAAATCACGCTGAACGTCCAGAAGGGACTTGCCCATCGTGGCCCGTTCACCGCGCATGATGTCGCCGAGTCGGAGTTCAAAATCGTCAAAGCTTTTCGGCTCTGCGATATCTTCCTTAACCTCGCGCTGGGTTTTCCACCCGATCACCATGCCAGCTGCCCCATTTCCACCAACTGTCGATACGTGCCTGTTTTACGCGGCCCGCTTCGATTCGTGCTGCGCTTGTTATTTACAACACCCTAGCACATCGCAAGAAACTTTGTAGCGTTCGGCGGTTTAGGCACTCAGTTCGGCACGATTCAGCGCACAGTGGCTCCAAAGCTCGTCCATAGCGCGAATAAGATGGTCAATCTCAGCCGGGCCGTGAACGGGCGACGGGGTAAAGCGCAGCCGCTCAGTGCCACGCGGAACCGTTGGAAAGTTGATCGGTTGGACATAAATGCCGTAGCCTTCCAGCATCATATCCGACAACTTCTTGGTGTGCTTCGGATCGCCAACGATCACCGGCACAATATGCGAGCCGTGGTCGATGATCGGCAGGCCCATGCCCTTGAGGCGGGTCTTCAGGATCTTGGCTTGGGTCTGGTGCCTATCGCGCAGCTTTTGTCCTTCGGAGGTCTTCAGGAAGGCAACCGAGGCCGCCGCCCCAGCCGCAACCGCAGGCGGCAGCGAGGTGGTGAAGATGAACCCCGGCGCATAAGACCTGATCGCGTCACACATTTTTTCAGATGCCGCAATATAGCCGCCCATCACGCCATAGGCCTTGGCCAGCGTGGCGTTGATGATGTCGATGCGGTGCATCAAGCGGTCACGTTCGGCCACGCCCGCGCCGCGGGGGCCGTACATGCCAACGGCGTGCACTTCGTCGATATAGGTCAGCGCGCCGAATTCATCGGCCAGATCACAGATTTCTTCGATCGGACCAAAATCGCCGTCCATCGAATAGACCGATTCAAAGGCGATCAGCTTGGGCGCGTTCGGATCGTCGGCCTCCAGCTTGGCGCGCAGATCGGCGATATCGTTGTGCTTGAAGATACGCTTGGCCCCACCGTTGCGGCGGATGCCTTCGATCATCGAAGCGTGGTTCAGCTCATCCGAATAGATGATCAGACCGGGGAAAAGTTTCGGCAATGTGCTAAGGGTCGCATCATTGGCGATATAGGCAGAGGTGAACAGAAGCGCCGCTTCCTTGCCGTGCAAGTCGGCCAGTTCGGCCTCGAGGCGCTTGTGATACACCGTGGTGCCCGAAATGTTGCGCGTCCCGCCCGAGCCCGCGCCCGTGGCGTCAATCGCTTCGTGCATGGCGGCCAGAACAACCGGATGCTGGCCCATGCCCAGATAGTCGTTGCCGCACCAAACGGTGATCGGCTTTTCGTCGCCCTTAGCGGTGCGCCAAGTTGCGTGAGGGAACTGACCCTTCTTACGCTCGATATCAATGAACGTGCGATAACGGCCTTCTTTGTGAAGGGCGTTCAGGGCGTCGTCGAGTTTCGCGGTGTAGTCCACCGTACTCCTCCTGTGCTTAGGGCTGTCCCTCAGGCAGCGATCAGCGGATTGTGTCCGCATTCAATTTTATGAATGGATACTAAAGGTGCATCCTCATGGCAACTCTTTTGGTGCGGACCAAGCGTCGCATCTTTGATCTCGGTCAAATGGCGGCAATAGGCAACTGCGACTTTCGCGGCAATCCGAAAAATTCCCGCCTCGGCGTCGCTTATCGGAAACTCGCGTTTCTGTCCCATCACATCCTCTTGATCCCATGCGTCTCTTGCCGCACCGCAGCAGAACACGCAAAACCAACCGGCGGTTTGGCGCCCCTGCAGGTCATAGGTACGGATGCAATGCCCAAAGATTGAACAGATCGGGCGAAATTCGCCATTTCCGAATGCACAAAATGGGCGGAAATGCCCCCCATAGGCAGGAGTTCCATACTCGACGCGGACGCAAAATGCCTCAAATCTGACATCAGACGTTTTTTACATCACATTCATTTTTCGGGATTTTTCATGTTTGACACCTTGGGACATGCCAACGCGCCCCCGGTCCTGTTGATGGTCGCCACAATCGGGCACATCATAATGGTCCTGGGCATGCGCCATAGCACGCGCGGCTTTGGATTTCTGGGCGCGGCCGTCGCGGCCATCGGGTTCGGCCTCGCCTTTCTGGCGGAAATCCGGCTGCTGCACAGCACCGAAATCGCGCAGCTCTATATTCTGGCGATCTGCGCTGAGACCTTCGTGGTTCTGGGGTTTGCCGCATGGGTCGGGGATGAGGCAAAGCCGCGCCGGGATCTGGCCGCCTGCGTGGTGATGGCCGGATTGATCGCTGCCACAACGTGACCGGCTGGACAGCGCCAAGGGCCGTGATACGGTCGGATCATCAAACGAACGGAGATCCGAATGTCGCTCGACGCCACCCTTGCCCGCATCGATTCTGACCTGCCACAGGCCACCGAACGCCTGTTCGAGCTGTTGCGAATCCCGTCCATCTCAACCGATCCGGCCTATAAGGACGATTGCCAAACCGCCGCCGATTGGCTGGTCGCCGATCTTGAATCCATCGGCGCGACTGTCAGCAAACGGCATACCCCCGGCCATCCGATGGTCGTCGGCCACATCGACGGCAAAGGCCCGCACGTTCTGTTCTATGGTCACTACGATGTGCAGCCAGTCGATCCGCTGGACCTATGGGACCGTGATCCGTTTGACCCTGAATTGCAGGACACCCCGAACGGCAAAGTGATCCGCGCGCGCGGTTCCAGTGATGACAAGGGCCAGCTGATGACCTTTGTTGAAGCCTGCCGCGCCTGGAAAGCGGTCAATGGCACCCTTCCCTGCAAGATCACCTTCTTCTTTGAAGGCGAAGAGGAATCGGGCTCGCCCTCGCTGATCCCGTTCATGAAGGACAACGCGGACGAGCTGACCGCCGATATCGCCCTGATCTGCGACACCGGCCTGTTTGACAGCCGTGTTCCGGGCATTGTCACCATGCTGCGCGGGCTGCTGGGCGAAGAGATCACCATCACCGGCCCATCCAAAGACCTGCATTCCGGCATGTACGGCGGTGCGGCGATGAACCCGGTCCGCGTTCTGTCGAAAATCATCGCCAGCCTGCATGACGACACGGGGCGCGTCACCGTTCCGGGCTTTTATGACGGCGTGCCGGACCTGCCCGAAGACGTGGCCGCGCAATGGGAGGGACTGGGCTTTGACCATACGGCATTTCTGGGCGATGTCGGCCTGAGCCATCCGGCGGGCGAACAGGACCGCACCGCGCTCGAGATGATCTGGTCGCGCCCCACCTGCGAAGTGAACGGCATCAAGGGCGGCTACACCGGCGACGGGTTCAAGACCGTTCTGCCGTCAAAAGCCAGCGCCAAGATCAGCTTCCGCCTTGTTGGCACCCAAGACCCGCACAAGATCCGCGAAAGCTTCCGCGCCTATGTCAAATCCATGCTGCCCCCCGATTGCGAGGTCAGTTTCCATGGCCACGGCGCTTCGCCTGCCTCGCAAATGCAGACGGACAACCCCACCTTCCCCAAGGCGCTAGAGGCGCTGAGCGAAGAATACGGGATGGCGGCGGCCTATATCGGCTGCGGCGGTTCGATCCCGATTGCGGGCTATTTCAAGAACTACCTTGGGATGGATGCGCTTTTGGCGGGGTTCGGCAAAGACGACGACCAAATCCATTCCCCGAATGAAAAATACGATCTGGAAAGCTTCCATAAGGGCATCCGCAGCTGGGCTCGGTTGCTGGCGCGGCTCTGATGCGCTTTACGTAAAGTCAAAAGTAGCGCCTATTCTATCGAAGGGTGGATGGGCGCCTTTTGATTACACCATATAAGGAAAATTTTAACCTTTACGGCAAGTTCCGCGTGCTTGCCGCAATCTGACCACATTCCAATTTCATAGATTCGCGCATGGGACGGTCATTTCGCAAACAGACACGCGCGGATTTTGCTGTGCGGTTGGACAAGGTAGAGCGGCGTTTTGAAGCGCAGCTGCCCCGTCGCATGCGTCGTGATCGTGGCGGCAATCACATGCGCCTTTACACCACCGCCAGCTTTGTCTGGACTTGGGTTGTGTTGAAGACGGCGGGTGATCCGGCCGGGACCAAGGCATGGTTGATGGATCGCGGCGTGCCGCAGGATGATCTGCAACTGGGCATGGCCGCGATTGCCGCAGCACTGACCGTGTCCTTTGTTCTGCTGATCAAGCACATCCTGACCGGACTTCTGCGCGCGCGCGGGTACTATGACAGCGGCGCAATCCTGATGGGCTTTGCCGTGGCGCTGACGCTGCAAACAATCCCAACCGACACTTATCGTGCAGGCTACAACCTGATAGGCGACGACGCACAAGAGGCCCTGTCCCGCGTTCAGACCCGCGCCCGCGATATTGATTGGACCACGGTCATCAACACCGCATCAGACGTCACCACGCAGGCAAACTTGCGCGGTGGGTCGCAAGAGGTCAAAAAGGTACGGCTGGACTAATTCGAAAGGCCCGCCATGACCGACGCTGCCTCTTTGACATTTGCCAATGGCGATCAAACCGTCGCCTATGACGTTTCAGGTAATGGCCCGCCTGTTTTGCTGCTCCACGGGTTCCCGCAGACCCGCGCCATGTGGCGGCCCATCGCGGCGCAGCTTCGAACCCGCTTCACCGTGATCACCGCCGATCTGCGCGGCTATGGCGATAGCAGTGCGCCGCCCCGGATGGAGGACATGAGCTTTCGCGCCATGAGCGATGACATGATCGCCCTGATGGCGCATCTGGGGCATGACAGGTTTCATCTGGTTGGCCATGATCGCGGCGCACGAACCGCGCACCGGATGGCGCTGGATCATGCCGGGGCCATTCAGACTCTGACCGTGATGGACATCGTGCCGACGCATCTTCTGTTGGACCAAATGACCACGCCCATTGCCCGCGCCTATTACCACTGGTTCTTTCTGGCCCAGCCCGCGCCCTTGCCCGAAACCATGATCGGCCATGACCCAGACGCCTATTTCGAGCGCTGTCTTTTGGGCTTTGGCAAAGCCGAACTGAGCGATTTTGACCCCGTGCTGTTGGACGACTATCGCCGGGCATGGCGCGACCCGCGGAAAATCGCCGCGATGTGCAATGATTATAGGGCGGCGATTGATGTGGATTTCGCGCTGGATGCCGCCGACCTGAACCGCCGCGTCACCTGTCCGTCGCTGGTGCTGTTCGGCAAGGATGGCGCAGTGGCCCGCACATTGGACGTGGGCGCGACATGGCTGGACCGGCTGACCGAGATGCAGGCAAAGCCCATACCCGGCGGTCATTTCTTTCCCGATCAATACCCAGATGAAACCGCGCAGGCGCTGCTGGACTTTTTGCCCGGCTGATCACTGATCGGACAGCACCATCGACACCGGCACCATGGCGATGGTGCCTGCCCGGTCCTGCAAACCCCAGATCACCAAGGATGACAGGGTGTCGGGCTGCATCCGGCCCAGCATGACCACGCCGCCGGTTTCATTGCGGGCACGGAACGCCGCCTGATCAAGGAACCGGCGGATCACCCGCCCGTCCTGCCCGGCCCCGTCGAAATCGCGAAACACACTGGCAGACGGCACACCGTTCTTGGCGGCAAGTGACTGCGCGGTGTTCAGGCCCTTGGGCTGCATCACCAATCCATGCCCGCTGGAAAGCGCGATCTCGGCCACTTGTTCGGCCATTTCGCGCGTGGCCTGAAAGCCAGCGCCGACGCCCTCCATGATCCCGACCGACTCTGGCACCGCGTTCAGCGTCGCGGCCAACGCGACCTCAATATCGGCGGGCAACGCGCCTTGCGGAATGTTCGGCACGGCCAATACTTCGACCCCTTGCGCGCGATAGGCCTGCATGATCGCGGTCGCGTCAATCATCGTGGCATCAACGGCGACAGTGACAGGGATCGGGAAGGCGGCCAGCGCCTCAGGGCCGACGGAGCTATTGGCATCATGCAGCAGAACAATCGCCATGCGCGGCAAGGCCGGGTCCACCTCAATCGGTTCGGCGAATTTCACCAAAGGCGGCGCGTTCGGGTCAACGTCATCCAAGGGCAAGCTGCCGTCCGAAGGCGGCGCCTCAGGCGCGGCGGCGGTGCCGATGCTGGGCAAACGGCCCGTCGGCACTGCCCCTTCGCGGTCAGTCAAAGTGCCCGCAGGCCGACCGATGCGCGGCGCGGTTTCCCCTGACGGGCGGCGGATCACCGGCGCGGGGTCAGCCTCGGGCATGTCTGGCTCAATCGTGGCAGGGGCGACAGGATCCGGTGCCACGACAGCGACGTCGGGCGTAACCACTGGCGCGGGAATGGGCGCAGGTGCCGGGTCTGGTGCGACTATGGTCGCCGGAGGCGCGGCCAGCGCGTCCACTTCGGGGGCGGTTGCAGGTTCAGGTTGCTGCACAGCAGGCGGCGGCGTGACTTGCGCGGTAGGCAATGCCTCGGGCGCTTGGGTCGCCGGGGCCTGAGGTACGGAAATCCGTTCCGGCGCGGCGGGCTGTGCGTTCTCAACCACAGGCACAGCTTCAACGGTTTGCGGCGCATCCGTCATCGCAGGCGCATCGCCAACCGCAGGCATCGCGGCACCAACCTGTGCATCGGGCGCAACATCCTGCGCTTCGGCGACGGGCATCGGCGCGGGTGCGGGGCTTTCCGGCGTCTCATCCCCTGTGGCACTGGCGACCGGCAAGGCGCTTTCGCTTGGCAAGGTCGGCTCAGACACCACATCCGCATCTTTCGGCTTCGGCGCAGCGGCCTGCGCCTCGGGGGCTATCGGGCTGGCCTCTTCGACGGCATTGGTGTCCATCTCGGCCATCGGCGCGGCCTCAATCGCGGCATCGGGTGCAGGGGCAACCGGGGCCTCGCCGACAGGGGCATCGGCCAATTCGCTTTCGGTCATCGGGGCCGGTTCGACAATCGGGCGCGGTGCAGATAGCGCCTTGAGCCGTTCGGGCAGGCCAATCATCAAAGACGCGCCGCCAGCCACAACTGCCGCAACGGATGTTCCGACCAAAAGACCCCCAAGAAATCCCCGTGCCATAGCTCTTCCTCACTCTCCTGCGCCTTGTCCCTGCGCAATTGCCGTTGACCCTTGACGGTCCGACGGTGGCCTGTGCATGTATAGCCCGATGTGCCCAAAGACGACAGCCCCCCGAAGGACAACAGAACATGCTTCTGCTCATCGATAATTATGACAGTTTCACCTACAACCTTGTTCACTATATTGGCGAACTTGGCACTGAGGTGAAGGTTGTTCGCAACGATGCGCTGAATGTGCAAGAGGCGATGGCGCTGAAACCGGCAGGAATTCTGCTCTCGCCCGGGCCGTGCGACCCCGATCAGGCTGGCATTTGCCTGGCCATTACCGCCGCTGCCGCCGAAACGCGGATGCCGCTGATGGGTGTCTGCCTTGGTCACCAGACCATCGGGCAAGCCTTTGGCGGCAAGGTCGTTCGCCATAGCCAGATTGTTCACGGCAAGATGGGCACCATGCATCACACGGGCAAGGGCCTGTTTGCGGGCCTGCCCTCGCCCTTTGAGGCGACGCGTTATCACTCGCTGGTCGTAGAACGCGATAGCCTGCCCGATTGCCTAGACGTCACCGCCCATCTGGAGGACGGCACCATCATGGGCCTGCAACACAAGGAATTGCCGATCCACGGCGTGCAGTTCCACCCCGAGTCCATTGCCTCGCAGCATGGGCACGCATTGATCCAGAATTTCCTGAACGAATTGAAGGTACCGGCATGAGCGACGCGATGAAGCCCCTGATCTATGCCGCCTCGGAAGGCCCGCTGAGCCATGCGCAAGCGGTAGAGGCATTTAATCTGCTGTTTGACGGGGCCGCAACGCCCGCCCAAGTGGGCGGTTTCCTGATGGCAATGCGCGCGCGCGGTGAAAGCGTTGCCGAATACGCCGCCGCCGCCGAAGTGATGCGCGCCAAGTGCGTGCCGGTTGCCGCCCCTGCGGGCGCGATGGACATCGTTGGCACCGGCGGTGATGGGCTGGGCACGCTCAATATCTCGACTGCGACGGCCTTTGTTGTGGCGGGCGCTGGCGTGACGGTGGCCAAGCACGGCAACCGGAACCTGTCGTCGAAATCCGGCTCGGCCGATGCGCTGGGGCAAATGGGCATCGACGTGATGAAAGACGCCGCCGTTGTCGAACGCGCGATCCAAGAGATCGGCATCGGGTTCATGATGGCCCCGATGCACCACCCAGCGATGAAACACGTCGGCCCCGTTCGTGCCGAACTCGGCTGCAAGACGATCTTCAATATTCTTGGCCCCCTTACCAACCCCGCAGGCGTAAAGCGCCAGCTGACCGGGGCTTTCGCGGTCGACCTGATTTTCCCGATGGCCGAAGTGCTGCAACAGCTCGGCTCGGAAAAGGCGTGGCTGGTGCATGGCTCGGACGGCTCGGACGAGATTGCGATCACCGGCGAAACCGCCGTCGCCGCGCTGGAAAACGGCAAGATCACCTCGAAAACCCTGCACCCCGAGGATGCGGGCCTGCCCGTTCATCGCCTGCGCGATATCCTTGGCGGCACGCCTGAAGAAAACGGACTGGCCTTCAAAGCGCTGCTTGAGGGCGAAGCCTCGGCCTATCGTGATGCGGTTCTGCTGAATACCGCCGCCGCGTTGGTGATTGCCGATAAGGCCGCCGATCTGAAGGAAGGCGTGGCCATGGGGATCGAGAGCATCGATTCCGGCGCCGCCAAAGCCAAGGTCGAGGCTCTGGCCAAAGCCACCCAAGCCGCGTGATCCTAGACAGCGGAGCACCGCGCCCCCCGGCTATCGAGGCCGGGCGCCACGGGCATGATCGCGCATGCGATAAGGCAGGGGCGACCAATGTCTAAGGCCGCTGCGATGACCCCGCCCGCCGCGTGGGGCCACCTGCCGTTCTGGGCAGACCGCCTACCGCAGATCGAGGCCGCGCTGGCCGCAGACGACCGGGTGATCTTGCCGCCCGCCAATCAACGCTTTGCGGCGCTGGCCCGATGCGCCCCCGATGCCGCGCGCGTGGTGATCCTTGGTCAAGACCCGTACCCAACGCCCGGCCACGCGCATGGGCTGGCCTTTTCGGTTGAGCCGGACGTGCGCCCCCTGCCCCGCAGTTTGACAAACATTTACAAAGAGATGGACGCCGATCTTGGCGCACATCCTGACACCGGCGATCTGCGTTTTTGGGCCGATCAAGGCGTTTTGTTGCTGAACACCTGCCTGACCGTTCCGGCAGGCAGCGCGGGGGCCCATGCCAAGCTGGGCTGGGCCGATCTGACCGCGCAAGTTCTGGCGCGCCTGTCGGACAAGCCCCGTGCTTTCTTACTTTGGGGCGGCCATGCACAGAGCTTTGCCAAGCACATCCAAGGCCCCGATCACCTGATCCTGCAATCGGCACACCCATCACCGCTTTCGGCGCGGCGCGGCTTTTTCGGCTCGCGCCCCTTTTCCCGCATCAACGACTGGCTTACACATCAAGGCCAACAGCCCATCAACTGGACACGCCCATGACGACGACGATCCTCGACAAAATCAAAGCCTACAAGCTTGAGGAAGTGGCCGCCGACAAGGCCGCAAAACCGCTTTCGGACGTAGAAGCCGAGGCCCGCGCCGCCAGCCCCGTGCGCGGCTTTGGCAAGGCGTTGCGCCGCGCGCAGGAAACAGGCTACGGCCTGATTGCCGAGGTTAAGAAAGCTTCCCCCTCCAAAGGGTTGATCCGCGCCGATTTCGACCCCGCCACGCTGGCCCGCGCCTATGAGGCGGGCGGTGCAACCTGCCTTTCCGTGCTGACAGATACGCCCAGTTTCCAAGGGGCCAAACCCTTCCTTGTTGAGGCCCGCAGCGCGACCAGCCTGCCCGCGATCCGTAAAGATTTCATGTACGACACTTATCAAGTGGCCGAGGCCCGCGCACTTGGGGCCGATTGTATCCTGCTGATCATGGCCAGCCTTTCGGACGCGCAAGCGGCTGAGCTTGAGGATGCGGCAATGGGCTGGGGCATGGATGTGCTGATCGAAACGCACGACGCCGAGGAAATGGAACGCGCCCTGCGCCTGAAATCCGATCTGATCGGCGTCAACAATCGCAACCTCAAAACCTTTGAAACCAGCCTCGACACCACGCGTGATCTGGCGAAAATGGTCCCCAATGATCGCCTGCTGATCTCAGAAAGCGGGCTGTTCAGCCGCGAAGATCTGGCCTCGATGGCCGCATCCGGCGCACGCAGCTTCCTGATCGGCGAAAGCCTGATGCGTCAACAGGACGTGACCGCCGCAACCCGTGCGCTACTGTCCGATCCGGTGCTGGCATGAGCGGGCTGACCCATTTCGACGCCAAGGGCGACGCGCATATGGTGGACGTGTCGGACAAGGCCGTCACCAGCCGGATTGCCGTGGCCGAAGGCTACATTAAGATGGCGCAAGAAACCTTTGATATCATTTCAGAAGGTCGCGCCAAGAAGGGCGATGTGATCGGCGTTGCCCGTCTTGCTGGCATCATGGGTGCCAAAAAGACATCGGACCTGATCCCGCTATGCCACCCGCTGCCGATCACCAAAGTCGCGGTTGAATTCACCCAAGACCCGGGCCTGCCCGGCCTGCGGATCGAGGCGACTGTCAAGACCACCGGCCAGACCGGGGTTGAGATGGAGGCGTTGACCGCCGTTTCGACCGCGGCCCTCACCGTCTACGACATGTCCAAAGCCGTCGACAAAGCGATGGAGATCGGCGGCATCCGCGTGGTCCTGAAAGACGGCGGCAAATCCGGACGCTATGAGGCATCATGAGCAAGGGCCGGTCGCTTGAACTTTACTTCGTCGATGGCCGCCCCGAGGGAATGCTGACGGCGGAGGTGTTCAACTGGACCGGCCATGTTCTGCGCATCCCGCGCCTGACGCTATCGGACGGGCTGTCGCGGGCCGAGGCACGCCAAACCGGTGTCTATATCCTGATCGGTGAAAACCACGACGGCCCGCTTGCCTATATCGGTGAGGCCGAAGATATGGCGACCCGCCTGCGCCAGCACGCCAAGGAAAAACCGTGGTGGGATCAGGCGGTGTTGATTACAACGGCGGGCGATGCGTTGCACAAGGCGCATGTGAAGTATCTGGAAAGCCGTTTGGTTGAGACCGCGCTTGATGCCGCCGCGATGCGGATCGAGAACGGCAACACGCCGCCCCGGTCCAGCCTGAACGAGGCCGCAACGGCCAATATGGAAAGCTTTCTGGACACGCTGCATATGGTCCTGCCCGCCATCCGCGTCGATCTGTTCCAGAGCGGCAAGCGGACGGCTGATAAGTCTTCGTCAGATGCCCTACCCGAGAAAGACATTCAACGCATTGACCGTTCAGAAGTTTTTGAGTGCAGTGTTCAAAAGCTAGGAATAACAGCGAGGGCGAAAAGAGAAGGCGAACACTTCGTAGTTTTAGAACGCTCCTTCGCCGTGACCGCCTGGCGCTCATCGCCAGATCACCACTATAAAAAGTTACATCAACACTTGTTGAGTACTGGAATTTTGGCGACTGCCACCGATCATTGCGAGTTCACACAAGACTATGCATTCAAAAGTCCGTCGGCGGCTGCCGCCGTTGTCAAAGGGCAAGCAGGAAAACCTTCGGATTGGAAACTCCCAGACGGGCGCACCTATGCCGAGTGGGAAGAAGACGAACTGAACAAGGCCACATCATGATCTCTGTCACCGAAGCGCTTGACCACCTGTTTGCCTTGGCCGCCCCCTTAGGCGTCGAAGAGGTGCCGCTGATCCAGGCGGCGGGCCGCGTTCTGGCGCGGGATGTTTTGGCCAAGCGCACGCAGCCGCCGTTTCCGGCCTCGGCGATGGATGGCTACGCGGTCGTCTCGGCGACCAACGGCCAGACCATGACCGTGATCGGGGAATCCGCCGCCGGGCATGGCTTTGACGGCGCGGTCGGCGACGGTCAGGCCGTGCGCATCTTTACCGGCGCGCCGGTGCCGACGGGCGCGACCCGCGTGGTGATCCAAGAGGATGTGACCCGCTCCGGCGACATGATCACCATCAATAGCGCCGAGGACAGCAGCAACATCCGGCCCGCTGGCACCGATTTCGCCGAAGGCACCGCCCTGCGCGCGCCGCGCATCCTAGGTCCAAACGATGTGGCGCTGATGGCCGCGATGAACATCGACCTTGTGCCAGTGGCCCGCCGCCCCAAGGTGGCGCTGATTTCAACCGGGGATGAGCTGGTGATGCCCGGTGAGGTGCCCGGCCCCGACCAGATTATCGCGTCAAACACCTTTGGCCTGCACGCGCTTTTGGCCGCCAACGGGGCAGAGCCGCGCATCCTGCCGATCGCCCGCGACAATGCCGCTTCGCTCAAAACCGCTTTTCGTCTGACGGATGACGCCGATCTGGTGATCACCATTGGCGGGGCCTCAGTCGGCGATCACGATCTGGTGGCCGATGTGGCCGCCGATCTGGGGATGGAGCGGGCGTTTTATAAGGTCGCGATGCGCCCCGGCAAACCGCTCATGTCCGGGCGGCTGAATGGCAAGATGATGATGGGCCTGCCCGGCAATCCTGTCTCGGCCATGGTCTGCGGGCATGTGTTTGTTCTGCCCGTTGTCCGCGCGATGCTTGGGCTGGGAAAGGCCCCTGCCGCGCGGATGACCGCCACTTTGGCCGAACCGATTGACGCCAACGGGCCGCGCGAACATTACATGCGGGCGGTGCTGGGTGCCACGGGCATTCGCAGCTTTGAGCGGCAGGACAGTTCCTTGTTGTCGGTTCTGGGGCAGGCAAATGCACTGCTGATCCGCCCGCCGCATGATCCTGCACAAGCCATCGGGGCGACGGTGCCTTACCTGCCGATTTAACCGGCCATTAACCAACCCGTGCGACACCGGACAGGCGCCCCTAGAAATGTGGGGCCCTTGTGACCGATTGCGTTTTACGCACCAGATGTTGACACAAAACAAGAACATGCGTAGAACAAAACAAAACAAAACAGACGGAGGCAGCGCATGTTGACAAAGAAACAGCTCGACTTGCTGGATTTTATCAATCGCAGGATGCAGCGCGATGGCGTGCCGCCCAGCTTTGATGAAATGAAGGATGCGTTGGATCTGAAATCCAAGTCGGGCATTCATCGTCTGATCACCGCATTGGAAGAACGCGGGTTTATTCGCCGTCTGGCCCACCGTGCCCGCGCGATTGAGATCGTGAAACTGCCCGATAGCATGGGCGGCCAGCCTGCCGGGTTTACGCCGCGCGTGATTGAAGGCGACCGGCCCGATACTGCTCCTGCCGCCACGCGTGAGGTGGCAAGCCTTGATGCGCTGGAACTGCCGCTGATGGGGCGCATCGCCGCCGGTGTTCCGATTGAAAGCATCGAAGACGCGCCGCCGCAGATCACCGTTCCGGGCCAGATGCTATCGGGGCGCGGCCGCCACTATGCGCTTGAGGTCAAGGGCGATTCCATGATTGAGGCCGGGATCAACGACGGCGACGTTGTGGTGATCCGCGAAACCTCTAGCGCCGATAATGGCGATATCGTTGTCGCGCAGGTCGAAGGCTATGAAGCCACGTTGAAACGCTTCCGCCGTAGTGGCGATAGCATCGTGCTTGAGGCGGCGAACCCCGCCTATGAGCCGCGCATCCTACCGGCTGGCCATGTTAAGGTGCAGGGGCGTCTGGTTGGGTTGATCCGCACTTACTGACCTTTGTGCCCATAACCTGCGGCCCGCCATTTGGGCCGCAGACGAGATGCGCAAACCACCGCTTTCTGGGATGATCGCAATTGCGCCGGTTTGCTTTAGCATCTTCGGGCCGATGGTCGTGCACCCTGTCGCTGGCAACGGTTCCGATGTGACGACCAAATCTCCGGGCTGGCAGCCCAGAAAAGCTGCGGCGCTGCGTTTTCCGTGGACATGGATCAACCGCGCCCCAACGCGCCCCGGCAACCCGCCATCCCAAAGCGACGACGACTGATCCCGGCCAAGGCCTTGGCCATCGTTTTCCAACCAGATCTTGGCGACAAAGCTATCGCCCTTGGGCCGGGACACCGCCCGCCCTTCGGCTGTCATGACGCCGACCAACCCACCGCCTTCGGCCACCAAGATCGCGGGGCGCACGCCCGTCATCCATAGCGCCCCGGCCACGATGACCGGCACCGCACCCGCCCATCGCAACCGCCCTTGCCACAGCAGCACAAAGCATGCGCCCAAAGTCAGGATCGGCAGCACCATCGCTGGCGGTGCCATGATCGCCCCCACCGCGCCGGGCCAAGACGAGACGGTGGCCGCAACGGTCAAGATCCACTCAAGCCCCCAGCCCATCACCCAAAGCGGCACGGCCTCTAAGCCGAAGGGCATCAGCAGAACCGCGATCAGCCCAAAGGGCATGACCAATAGCCCCATCAGCGGCACCGTCAAAAGGTTGGCCAGCAACCCGTAATGCGAGACTTGGTTAAAATGCGCCATGGAATAGGGCGCGGTGGCCAGCCCCGCCACGGCCGAAGTCAGAACCAACGACACGCCCCAGCGCCGAAGTCGCCCTTGACCCGGGCGAACCGCGCCCAGCACAGCGACCAAGGCAGATGTGGCGGCGAAGGACATCTGAAACCCCGGCGACAAAAGCGCCTCAGGCCGGAGCAGCAGAACAAGCATTGCGGCAAAGGCCACCGCGCGAAAGGTCAGCGCCCGGCGGTCCAGCAGAACGCCGACCAACACAACGGCCACCATGATAAACGCCCGTTCCGTTGCGACGTTGCCGCCAGACAGCGCCAGATAGCCCGCGCCCGGAACCAGAGCGACAGCCGCCGCCAGCTTTTTGGCGCGCAACCGGTCGCCGAACAGCCCGACAAGGGCCAGTCGCAACGCGGCGAAGACCGTGCCAACAAGCAGCCCCATATGCAGGCCGGATATCGCCAGAAGATGCGCGATATTGGTTTGCCGCAGATGGCGCAACACATCAGGGCTCAGCCCGCTACGATCCCCGGTGATCACGGCGGCGGCAAAGGCCCCGGCCTGCCCCGACAGCACGTTTTGCACCCTCTCAGACAAGGCCCAGCGTGCGCGGGCGACGGGCATTTTCCCTTGGTGCGGCATCAAAATCATCACCGGCGTGCGTGTATAGCCCACCGCGCCAAGCCGCAGAAACCAAGCGTGCCGACGGAAATCAAAGCCGCCCGGTTCCACCGCGCCACCGGGGGGCGATAGATGGCCGGTCATTTGCACAACCTGCCCCGGTTGCAAGTCGGGCATGTGCCATTCGCCGTGCAGGGATACGCGCACGCGGTCGGGCACTGAACGGGCATCGCGCCGCGCCAGAACCACATCGCGCAGGGTCAGGCGCAGAGCATGGCTGGCCGAGCGGTCAATCGCCACCAGTTGCCCGGTGATCGGCCCGTAGTAATGCCCCTTTAGAACGGGCGCAGATACATAATGCGCCCGCAGCCCAGCCCAACCGGCCCCAAGCAACACAAGCGCAATGGCCAAGGCCAACGGCCGCGCGGTCTCTGGCAACCAGACCACCGCCACGGCCATGCCAAGGCCGACACCCATCAAACCGCATAAAACCGAAAACGCAGGCTCCACCGGCAGGGTAAAATACCCAGCAATCCCGCAGGAAAACACCACCGGCACCCATGGAAACAGATGCCCCCGCTGCGCCTGCAACACCTGCCACACCATTGAAAGCCAGCCCGCCATGCTTGTGCCTTTGCTGAGGGATGGGTAAGGACAGGGCCAACGCTAGACCCATTATGGTTTCCGAAAGGTTAACCCGCCCATGACCGAGATCGTCACCCGTTTCGCCCCCTCCCCGACCGGATATCTGCATATCGGCGGCGCCCGCACCGCGCTGTTCAACTGGCTGTTCGCGCGTGGTCGCGGCGGTAAGTTCCTGCTGCGCATCGAAGACACGGACCGTGAACGGTCGACCCCTGAGGCCACTGCCGCCATTCTGAAGGGCATGGATTGGCTGGGGCTGGACCATGACGGCGAGGTGATCAGCCAGTTCGAACGCGCGAGCCGCCACGCCGAGGTCGCGCATGAGCTGCTGGCCAAGGGTGCCGCGTATAAGTGCTTTGCCACGCAGGATGAAATCCAAGCCTTCCGCGACGCGGCGCAGGCCGAAAAACGCTCGACCCTGTTTCAAAGCCCGTGGCGCGATGCCGACCCGGCCACGCACCCCGACGCACCTTTCGTGATCCGCCTGAAGACACCGCAGGACGGCGAGACCGTGATCGAAGATCAGGTGCAAGGCACTGTGCGCATTCGCAACGATCAGCTTGACGATATGATCCTGCTGCGCAGCGACGGCACCCCGGTCTACATGCTGGCAGTGGTTGTAGACGACCATGACATGGGCGTCACCCATGTCATTCGCGGCGATGACCACCTGAACAATGCCGCCCGCCAGATGGGGATCTATACGGCGATGGGCTGGCCCCTGCCCGTCTACGCCCATATCCCGCTGATCCACGGCCCCGACGGCAAAAAGCTGTCCAAGCGCCACGGCGCGCTTGGCGTCGAGGAATACCAGAAGATGGGCTATCCCGCCGCAGGCATGCGAAACTATCTGAACCGATTGGGCTGGAGCCACGGCGATGATGAATTTTTCACCGATGCGCAGGCCCGCGACTGGTTCAACCTTGAGGGAATCGGCAAAGCCCCTGCGCGTCTGGATTTCAAAAAATTGGAAAACTTGTGCGGTCAGCACATTGCGCAGTCGGACGATGCTGCGCTGCTGCATGAAATCGTCGCATACCTGGATGCGACAGATTTGCCCGCCCTGACAGATGCACAGGCCGAAAACCTGCAAAAAGCGATGTACTGCCTTAAGGAAAGGGCGAAAACCCTGCCGGAACTGCTGGAAAAAGGCCATTTTGCGCTAATCAGTTCGCCGGTTGAACCCGACGAAAAAGCGGCAAAATCGCTTGACCCTGTATCCCGTGGTATACTGTCTTCATTGACGCCGCACTTGCAAAATGCTAGCTGGTCGCGAGACGAATTGGAGGAGGTCACATCCCGCTTCGCTGAGGCGAACGGGACGAAATTCGGAAAGCTTGCAGGCCCCCTTCGGGCCGCGTTGGCAGGCCGGGCTGTGACCCCGAGTGTATTCGACATGATGCTTGTCCTGGGCCGCGATGAAACGCTGACGCGGCTGGCCCAGGCCTCGACCACCGGGGAAGAGTGACGCCACGGCCTTACCCTTCTTTCATGGTCAGACACCTAGTATCCCCTGCGTGATCCGCGCGGGGGTTTCAGATGAAGGGACTTAGAATGGCTGATACGACCAAAACTGCGACGCTGACGCTGGACGGCAAATCCTACGAATTGCCTGTTCACTCGCCCACCGCTGGCCCGGACGTCATTGATATCCGCAAGCTGTATGGCACCGCTGGCGTTTTCACCTACGACCCCGGCTTCACCTCAACCGCGAGCTGCGACAGCACGATTACCTTCATCGACGGCGAAGAAGGCGTTCTGCTGCACCGTGGCTACCCGATCGACCAGCTGGCCGGCAAATCGCATTACCTCGAAGTTTGCTACCTGCTGCTTTACGGTGAACTGCCGACCGCGGCCCAGCTTGAGAAGTTCGAAACCACGATCACCCGTCACACGATGATCCATGAGCAGATGCACAACTTCTTCCGTGGCTTCCGCCGCGATGCGCATCCCATGGCAACCATGGTGGGTGTGATTGGTGCCATGTCGGCCTTCTACCACGACTCGACCGACATTTCGGACCCGCGCCAGCGCGAAATCGCGTCGCATCGTCTGATTGCCAAGATGCCGACCATCGCTGCGATGGCCTATAAGTACTCGATCGGTCAGCCCTTCGTGTATCCGCGCAACGATCTGGATTACGCGGCCAACTTCATCCACATGTGCTTTAGCGTTCCGGCCGAGGAATATCAGGTCGATCCGATCCTGAGCCGCGCGATGGACCGCATCTTTACCCTGCATGCGGACCACGAACAGAACGCCTCGACCTCGACCGTGCGTCTGGCATCGTCCTCGGGTGCGAACCCGTTCGCCTGTATCGCCGCTGGCATTGCTTGCCTCTGGGGTCCGGCACATGGCGGCGCCAACCAGGCTTGCCTCGAAATGCTCAAGGAAATCGGCACCGTCGATCGCATCCCCGAGTATATCGCGCGCGCCAAGGACAAGAACGACCCGTTCCGTCTGATGGGCTTTGGTCACCGCGTCTATAAGAACATGGACCCGCGCGCGACCGTGATGAAAGAGTCGGCTGACGAAGTTCTGGAACTGCTGGGCGTCGAAGACAACCCGCTGCTTCAGGTCGCCAAAGAGCTGGAACAGATCGCGTTGAACGATCCCTACTTCAAAGAGAAGAAGCTGTTCCCGAACGTCGACTTCTATTCCGGCATCATCCTGGAGGCCATGGGCTTCCCGACCTCGATGTTCACCCCGATCTTCGCGCTGTCGCGCACCGTCGGCTGGATTTCGCAGTGGAAAGAGATGCTGAACGATCCGCAGAACAAAATCGGCCGTCCGCGTCAGCTGTATCTTGGCAGCACCCTGCGCGACTATGTCGACATCGAGGATCGCGGCTAACACCGCCCCTTTTTCAACGAATCAAATCGGCCCGATCTGTTTCAGATCGGGCCTTTTTTGTGGCAAGCCGCCACAATTGAACCAAATTGATTGGTTCCATTTAGCCTCCAAAGATTGCAAATACTCTTTTGACGTTTCGGACAATTCCGTTCGAATGGGCCAATTGTGTTAATTATATGGCGGAAACACACTGTTTCCCCCAAATTGCGCCACATTCGTGCGGAATTAAGGCAAGTCTAAACTCGAAATTGCCTTATTCCCCACCGCAATGGAGCCCAACAATGACCGATCAAACTCAGGAAGTCCTGCTAGGCTGTGACCCTCAGGTTCGCGTTGTCGTCAGCGAAGACGAGGGCAACCTTTTCATCCGCGTTTACGCCGAGAATGAAGAGGTGACCGATATTGATGCGCTGCTGTTTAATTTGAATGACGATGCCAAAGCCGGCGATCTGACGATTTATCCCGATGTCGACGTGAAAGAGATCACCGACTTCACCGTCTCGCCCGGCAGCATGAACCAGATCAACAACGGCGCCCAAACCAAAGACGCCTATGACGTGCGCGTCGAGTTCGGCCAAGAACCTTATGGCACGCTGGGCGACACCGACACCGCCGCCTTCACCCTGTATATGGACAGCGATCAACCGCTGAGCTTGGCCGACATCGATTTCGGCAACATGACCGCCATCATCAACTCGGACGGCGGCAACGGTCTGGCCCTGACCAACAATGGCGGCAACGGCGCAGATGCCACCTATGAAACCGTCGTGACCAAGGTCATGAGCGAAGACTTCGAAAACATCTGGGCGCCCAAGCAGTCGGCCAACATCGACAGCGATGACAACTGGGCGATCAAGAACGGTCAGGCCTTCACCAACGGCTGCAAGGACGGCACGTTGGAGTTTGGCGAGGTCAAAGCCTGCGCCCCCGTCGCCCTGTCGCTGGACATGCGCGCCGAAGGCCTGTGCAACTTCGAACAGGACGGCTGCTATGCCGACAGCCTGCGCCTTGAGGTGCAGATCGACGGCGGCGACTGGGTTCTGCTGGACGAATTCCGCATCAATGACGACAACACCGCGATGGTTGGTTCGGAAACCGGCCAGTGCTTCACCGGCGACATGACCAACATCTGCTATTCGGGCGGCGTTCTGGATGGCGCGCAGGATAGCGTTCAGTTCCGCATGGTGTCGGACATCTCGGCCGCCAACGAACAGATCTACATCGACAACGTCGAAATCCTGACCACCGAAGACGTGCTGGTCGAAGACGAACCGGAAACCACGCTGGTTGACGTTGTGGGCATGGACGAAGACTTCGAAGGCATCTGCGATCCGGCGCAGTCGGACAATATCGTCAGCGATGGCAACTGGGCGATCCGCGGCGGCGAAGCCATGACAAACGGCTGCAAAGATGGTGAGCTGCTGTTCGACAAGGTTGAAACCGCCTGCAAGGCCGCGATCTCGCTGGATATGCGCGCGGAGGGCCTGCGTAACTTCGAAAACTGCGGCTGGGGCACCGACAAGGTCAGCCTTGAGGTGCAGATCGATGGCGGCGACTGGCAGCTGCTGGACACATTCATGATCAACGACGCCAAGACCGCTCTGGTGGGCTGTGAGACCGGTCAAAGCTTTGGCTGCGACGCCACCACCCTGACCTATTCGGGCGGCGTGCTGGATGAGGCCACCGAAAGCGTGCAGTTCCGCATCGTGTCGGACATCACCGCGTGGAACGAAAAGGTCTATGTCGACAACGTCGAGATCATGACCACCGAAGAGGTGGCGGTCGAGGATGACACCCAGCCGATCACCGAAGATTTCGAAGGGGCCAGCGCTGGCGATACCGCCGACACCCAGTTCGAGAATTTCACCGTGTCGGCGCAGCGGGCTGGCGATGATGACGCCTCGGAAAACGACGCGATGATCTTTGACACCAACAACCCGACCGGCGGCGACTGGGATCTGTCCTACACCGATCAAGGCAACGCGCTGATCATCTCGGAGGACAACGATGAATGCGATCCAGATGACAACGCCTGCGGCGGCACCATCTCGTTCGAATTCACTACCCCCGCTGCGGTTCTGAGCCTGAACGTTCTGGACGTCGAAGAAACCGGCGGCGCGATTGACCTCTATGACGTCAACGGCGGCCTGATCAAATCGGTTGAGATCCCGGCGGCAGGCAACAACAGCGCGCAGACCATCGACATCGATGCTCGCGGCGTAGCGGCGATGGATGTGCATCTGGTCGGCTCGGGCGCGGTTGATGATCTGACCTACATCCCCGAAGCGGGCGGCGACGATTGCGAAACCGGCGATGACTGCGATCAATACGCCGTCACCTATGACGACTGGGTCGCGCCCACTGCCACCCCCGAGGAAGAAGACGACATCCAACTGCCCTGGCAGGAAGAGGAAGAAGAGGACGAGCTGGCCGACATTCAGTTCATCTAATCGGGCAGCCGGGGTCAAATTCGACCCCGGCGCGCCGCTCGATTCGCAAATAAGGCAAAATCGGACGCAATTGGGGCGATCCGGTTCTGCCACCTATTACCTAAAGTGAAGACAATAATTAAATATTACACTTATTAATTCCAAAACGAAAATTAGAAAAAGGCATCGGCGGCCAAATTTGGGCCAAATCGGGCGAATTGGGGCAGTTCTGGCCAATTAGGGCGGAATTGTGTTGCCCCATGCCCAGATTGTGACGCATATACGTTTTGGGGGCACCGTTAACTCGGAGCCAAATAAAATGTTCAACTTCGCATGCATCACCAAGCCGGCTGCAACTCTGGATCTGGGCTGTGATAAATCCATCAAGCTCTCGATCTTTGAAGATCAGGGTTCGCTCACTTTCCTGATGAAGCCCACGCTTAAAGGCATCTCGCCGGAGGCCATCAACGGCCTGTGCATGAACTTTTCCGAAAACTGCGATGTTGAAGACGTGACCATCTACCCCGAGGTTGCCGTTCAAGACGTCACCCCGATGGAAAACGACGACTGCCTGCGCGGCAGCGGTAAAAGCGCCGAAGATTTCGACATGGCCCTGCGGTTTGGCTCCACCGCAGGTTCGAGCGAAGGCGAGACCACCGAAGTTGGCTTCACCCTGTTTGCAAACTGCGGCAAGGATCTGTCGCTCAAGGACATCGACCTGAAAAGCATTGGTGCTGCTTTCGAAGATGACCGCGGCGAAAACGCATGGGTGTGCGGCGACGACGAAGCGGAAACCGATGGCGACGACGATCATGGCGACCGTCACCACGGCGGCCGCAAAGGTCACCACGACCGTGATGACCGCGACGACCGTGACTGCGGCAAGGATCGTGACGAGCGCGAAGAAGACACCCGCGAAGAAAAGACCTGCGACAAGACCGAAGAAGATGCTCCGGTTCAGGAAACCGAAGAAGTGATCGCAGAAGAAACCACCGAGGAAGAAACCTGCACCCCGGACATGGAAACCCCGGTTGTTGAAGAAACCCCGGTTGTTGAAGAAGTATGCCCGCCGGAAATGCCGGTAGCCGACGAAGAGGAAGCCGACATTCAGGAACTGATCCGCTTCATGTTCAACGGCGAAGAAGAAGACGAGCAGATGGAAGAAGAAGCCGACCTGTCGATGGAAGACGAAGTCGACTTCCTGTTCTGATTTGTCCGATCCCAAGTGAAAACGGCGGGCCCATCAGCCCGCCGTTTCGCGTTTTACCGGCCTTCGTATTTGGCCGGGCGCTTTTCCAGGAAGGCCATGATGCCTTCTTTGAAGTCCCGCGTCTTGCCGCAGCTGCCTTGCAGCCGAGCCTCAAGCGCCAATTGTTCGTCGATCGTATTGTCAAACGACGCCCACAGAGCGGTTTTCAGATGGCGATACGCCTCGGACGGGCCTTTGGCCAGATGCGCCGCGCGGGCCTTCCAATGCGCCTCAAACGCGTCATCGGCCACCGCTTCCCAGATCAAGCCCCAGTCATCGGCCTGCTGCGCGGTGATCTTTTCGGCAAACAGCGCCGCCCCCATGGATTTGGCCAGCCCCATCTGACGCGGCAAGAACCACGTGCCGCCTGCATCCGGGATCAGGCCGATCCGGGTAAAGGCCTGAAGGAAAAAGGCGCTTTGCGTCGCAATCACCACATCGGCCACAAGGGCAAGGTTCGCCCCTGCCCCCGCAGCGGCACCGTTCACAGCGCAGATCGTCGGCACCGGGCAATCAATGATCGCCCGAAGCATCGGCACATATTCGTCGCGCAAGGTACGCTCCAGATCAAGATTGGCGGCATTGCCACCGTCGCTCAGATCCTGACCCGAACAAAAAGCGCCGCCCGTTCCGGTCAGAACCACCACGCGCCCATCACGCCCGCCCTGGCGGACCGCATCGGTGATTTCGGCGCGCATTTGGCTGCTCAAGGCGTTCATCACCTCGGGCCGGTTCAGGGTGACAACGGCCACATCATCGGTCAGGTCGTACTGGATGGTATCGTAGTTCATGGGTCTCTCCGACATTGGCTTTGGCCGCATCAAACACTGAACCGATCAGTTTGGCAAAGCGAAACGCGGCGTCAGTTTTGGCCCGATTTACGGCGCGCCAGAACCGCGCGAATGACCAGCCGCGCCTCAGGGCTTGGCCCTTGTTCGACGCGATGATAGGCGCTGCCGTCGATGTTGCGACTGGCCAAGCGATGCTCGATCAATCCGCGGCGGATCTGCGCGGCGTCGCGAAACGCGGTCAGCGTGTCAATCCGCTGGCTGATCTGGCGTTCGGTCATCGCCTCGCGTGGTGGAAGCTGCGCCCAAACCGCCCAAAGGCACAGCCCCTGAAGGCTGTGTTTTCCCGGCCAACGCAGCATCAAACCGGCATCGTCAAACAGCCGCAGCGCACGTTCCACCCGGCGCAGATCGGCTTGCGGCTGCGGTTCGTGCCGCGCCCGTAGATGCTGGTAATTGCGATACCCCGCCGCGCGGGCAATATGGCCCAGCATTTCGGCGTGGCTCGGGCTGCCCTCCAACGACGAACGCAGCGCCTTGGCAAAGTGGGACAGGTCGGGAATCGTGAGTTCAATCACGTCACGTGTCATAAGATCACCTCAGATCGGGATGCCGTCCCCTAACGGGGTGGAGGTCCGCCCTTGTCCGATGCCATCCCCAAGATGTCTCGGTGTCTTAAAACGCAGGTTTAGCCGTGGGCGGCGCCTAGGTGAACTGCGGACCAAGGCCCTGATACCATAGGTTGCGCGCCCTGTCAGCCCTTCAATATTTCGTCCAGACGCGTCTGTTCTTCGGCACTCAACCCGTCAACAGGCTGCGGGGCCGAGGCCCGGCGGCGGATGTATACCATGGCCAAAAGCGCGGCGATCACAAACAGGATCGGACCTGCCGCCCAAAGCAGCCAGTTGCCCCCCGCCGTGGTCGGCTTCAGCAGGACAAATTCGCCATAGCGCTCGACCACGAAGTCAACGACCTGCTCATCCGTATCGCCTTCTTCCAGACGGTCACGCACCAAAATCCGCAGATCCCGCGCCAGCGAAGCGTTGGAATCGTCGATGTTTTCGTTCTGGCACACAAGGCAACGCAGCCCCTTGGAAATCTCACGTGCCCGCGCCTCAAGCGCCGGATCTTGCAGAACTTCGTCGGGCTGCACGGCGATGGCTACATTGGCCAGCATCGCAAAAATCAGCGCAAGGACGTAGGGTGGGTTTCTAACCCACCGCTTGGAAATAACTGTCATTCTGCGGGCACTCCTTCCGGGGCTTTGCGGGCACCTGCGGCCACGCGGGTCCGGCGATCCGACAGGCTCAGCCCGCCGCCAAGCGCCATCAGCAGACACCCGGCCCAGATCCAGTTGGCCAGCGGTTTGATATAGGTGCGCATGGCCCAGCCGCCGTTGTCCTGTTCGTCGCCCAGCACCACGTAAAGGTCGCGCATGAAACGGTAATCAATCGCGGCCTCGGTCGTGGGCATCTGCGCGACAGGATAGTTGCGCTTTTCAGGATGCAGGGTCGCAACGAAGGCCCCGTCCTTGGTCGCATTGACCGTCCCTGTGGTCGAGAAATAGTTGGGCCCTTGAATCTGCTGAACATCCGTCAGGGTCAGCTCAAACTGGCCAACGGTGAACGGCTCATTCAACTGAACGGTGCGGATGTCCTCCACCTCCCAAGCCATAAGCCCGGCAATGCCCAGCATCGTCACCCCAAGACCGCCATGGGCCACGGCCTTGCCCCAATCGGCACGCGGCAGGCGCAAAAGACGGGTCAAATCACGGCTGCGGCCGGTGCGCGTGTAAAGGTCGGTCAAAGCCCCGGCGACAACCCAAGTGCCCAAGAACACCCCAATCGGACCCAGCAGTGTTTTGCCCGACTGCATCGCCCAAGCCAGACCGCCCAAGGCAACGGCCAAAGCCAAAGCCGGGTAAAGCACCGGGAAGCTGCGCGACAGGTTGGCCCGTTTCCACGGCAAGATCGCCCCGATTGGCAGGATCAGCCCCAGAACGATCATGAAGGGGGTAAAGGCCATCTCAAAGAACGGCGCACCAACGCTGAGTTTACGGTCAAAGAACATCTCGGCCACCAAAGGCCAGATCGTGCCGATGAACACGACGAAGGAACTGACCGCCAAAAGGATGTTGTTCGCGACAAGCGCGCTTTCACGGCTGACGACCCCAAAGACGCCCTTCGCCTCCATCACATTGGCACGGGCCGCAAAGAGCGTCAGCGCACCGCCGGTGAAGAAAGCCAGAATCAGCAGGATGAACACCCCGCGCTCAGGATCATTGGCAAAGGCATGGACCGAGGTCAGAACGCCCGAGCGCACGATAAACGTGCCGATCAGGCTAAAGCCAAAGGCCAGAATCGCCAGAAGGATCGTCCAGCTTTTCAGGCTCTCGCGCTTTTCGACCACGATGGCCGAATGCAGAAGGGCCGCCGCGAACAGCCAAGGCATAAAGCTTGCGTTCTCAACCGGATCCCAGAACCAGAACCCGCCCCAGCCCAGCTCATAATAGGCCCACCAAGACCCAAGCGCGATACCGATGGTCAGGAAGATCCAAGCCGCCAGCGTCCAGGGCCGCACCCAGCGCCCCCAAGCCGCGTCAACCCGCCCTTCAATCAAGGCGGCGACGGCAAAGCTAAAGCAAATGCTCAGCCCCACATAGCCAAGATACAGAAACGGCGGGTGGAACGCCAAACCGGGATCTTGCAACAGCGGGTTCAGGTCCTGCCCGTCAAAGGGCGGCACGGCCATGCGCAAAAACGGGTTCGATGTGAACAGGATAAAGGCCAGAAAGGCCACGCCGACCGCCGCCTGAACCGACAAAACCCGCGCCCGCAGCGTCGGCGGCAGGTTGCCCCCAAACCATGCGGCCATCGCCCCAAACAGCGCCAGGATTAGCACCCACAGCAGCATTGACCCTTCGTGGTTCCCCCAAACACCGCTGATTTTATACAGCATCGGCTTGGCCGAATGGCTGTTCAGCACCACCAGACGCAGGCTGAAATCCGAGGTGACAAAGGCATGGGTCAAAGCCGCAAAACTGGCTCCAACCAGTAGAAACTGCGATGTGGCCGCAGGCTCGGCAACGGCCATCCATCCGGGCCAGCGCTTATAGGCACCAACCATGGGAACAACGGCCTGAATACAGGCCACAAGAAACGCGAGGATCAGGGCAACATGGCCAAATTCTGTAATCATGACACAGGTTATAATCCGCGCGTTGCGGCGGGCCAATGGGATTCACGCCCGCCCGCCGATCACATTGTCGCGCCCTCGCGCCGCCAGTCGGCCAGCGCAGGGTTGGCATCCGGCACGGCGCCGCCCTCCTCCAAGGCCTGAACCGTCCGCGCCACCGTTGGCGCCATGGCAACTGTCTGCACCAAATCGCGCTGAAACGCCTGCCCTTTGGCCTGATGACGCGCGCCAAAATAGAATGACACGATCACCCCAAGCAGCCACCAAAGCGGCTCTGGCACCAGCGAAATCCCGGCCATCCGCGCGGCGAACCACACCGGATCCACCATCGCCGCCACGAACAGCCCCAAAGTGCCAAGCGCCAAAGCCGGGCGCGGCAACCGGTTCACCCCATCCATGAACCGGTCAAACCGTCCGCGCTCGTCGGGGCGAAACTCTTGCGCGAATTGCTGCATCGCCGACCCGTGACGGCCCGCATTGCGCCCGGCCTCCGCCTCGGCATTCACTTGGAACACCTCAATCGTTTCGCGCAGCGCATTGCGTCCGCCGCCAAACAGCGTGTTCAATATCGCCTCAATCATCCCCATGACGCCACCCGCGCCTGAAATTCGGCGTCGCTCATATGGTATTGCTTTGACACAAAACTTTCAGCACGGCGTACCCACCCGCCCTTGCCACCGTCCCGACGCCGGGCAAATTTTCGAAGCGCAGGCCGCCGGTCCGCCAGACGTAAGTAATAACTCCGCCGCGCAATCCCATAGGCATCCACAAACCGCTCAGGCGCACGGGCATAGGCCCGGTCTACCGCCGCCAGCGTCTGCGGCCCAAGCGCCCCATCCACCGCCACGTCAAACCCCATGTCGCACAGCAGCCGTTGCAGCAACCGCACCGCTTGGGCCCCGGCATTGACCTGCATGTCAAACACTGTGGGTTGGAGCCCTTCCGGCAACCGGTCCAAACCCGGCTTGTGAAAGTAATGCTCAAGATAGATCTCGGCCGCCTGATCTGGCCCAAGTTTGCGCAAATCGGCCACCGTCACCGCGCCATCCCCGTCCATATCGCGCCCAAGTCGCCGGAGTGTGCCAATCGTCACGCCGTAATTCGTCGCCCCGCCCGGATCGTCGGGATCGTTCACAAACCCGCCTTCCCGCTCGACAATCTCTTGCGCCATCTGGCGCAGCCGTTCCGATACAGCCATTTTCAGCCTCTTGCCCAGTTACCTCTGAACATCAGCCTGCGCCCAAATTGGTTAACCGCCCCTGCCCGGACCGCGCGGCACCCCCTGTTATTTTCTGACCAAAAAATATCCCCGCCGGAGGCTCCGACGGGGACGCAATCAACAACGATGAAAAGCTGGGGTCAGCTTTCAGGTTCGACGTAGACGCCTTGTTCCTTCAGCGCATCGACCACTTCTTTGGGCATATAGGTCTCATCGTGCTTGGCCAAAATCTCGCTCGCCTCAAACACGCCGTTCACATAGCGCCCCGTGCCGACCATCCCCTGATTTTCGCCGAACAGATCCGGCAATATCCCCGAGAACACCACCGGCACCGAGGCCCCGCCATCGGTCACGTTAAACGAGATCACCTCACCCTGACCGCGCAGCAAGGTGCCTTCCTCGACCAAACCGCCAATGCGGAACACTTCATTGGATTTGGGCGGGCTTTCGACCACTTGGCTGGGCGACCGGAAGAAGTTGATGCCGTCCTGAAAGGCATAGCCAATCAGCGCAACCGCCACCACCAAGGACACCGCCGCAAGGGCGATCACCTGAATGCGGCGTTTTTTCTTCAGCGATTTCAAGGCCATTATGGTCTCCTGATCGGGTTATGGGAAACAGGGCGCCAGCATCAGACCGGCGGTTTCCTCTTCACCTAACATCAAATTCGCATTTTGCAATGCTTGGCCCGAACTGCCCTTGCACAGGTTGTCCAGCGCGGCGACCACGATGGCGCGGCCTTCGATCCGGTCGCCGGTCACACCGATATGCACAAAGTTCGACCCACGGATGTTATGCGTGCTGGGGGTTGCGCCGAACGGCAGAACCTCGATGAACGGCTCGTCCTTATAGGCGTCGACCAGTGTCTGATAGACGGCTTTCGGATCGCCCTTCACATAGCCCGTCGCCAGAATACCCCGGTTCACCGGCATCAGGTGCGGCGTGAACTGGATGCGCACCGGTTCGCCCGCCAAGGCGCTGAATTCCTGATCGAATTCGCCAAGGTGACGATGCGTGCCGCCGACCGAATAGGCGTTATAGCCTTCGCTCAGCTCGGCATGCAGCAGGTTTTCCTTCAGGCTGCGGCCTGCGCCTGAAACGCCGCATTTCATGTCCAGAATGATGTCGTCCAGCGCAATGACCTTACCGGCAATCAAGGGACGCAGAATGAACTGCCCCGTTGCGGCGTTACAGCCCGTGCCCGCCACCAGACGCGCGCCTTTAATCTCATTACGATAGAATTCGGTCAGGCCATAGACCGCCTCTTTCTGGGTCTCAATCGCGATATGCGGGTTGCCGTACCACTTGGTGTATTCCTCAGGATCGCGCAGCCGGAAATCCGCCGACAGATCGACGATCTTCAGATGACCCGGCAGTTTTGAGATCACTTCTTGGCTGGTCTTATGCGGCAGCGCGCAGAAACACAGGTCGATCTGGTCAAAGTCAATCTCTTCCCAAGTCACCAGCGCCGGCAGATCCAGATGTCGCAGATGCGGGAACACGTCAGCCATCGACTGGCCAGCCTTCGAATTGGCCGCCAAGGCCTTGATCACAAAGGACGGATGCGTGGCCAACAGGCGGATCAATTCTGCCCCGGTATAGCCAGACGCCCCAATGATTGCGATATTCTTGGTCATGTCATCTCCTGCGGGGCCCGACGGACCCTCTGCTAGTTTGGCTCTTTCTGGGCGATATCGCCCAGAAATTCAATCAGGCCTTTTGAAACGTGATCTTGCGTTTCAGAAATTGCGTCGCGCGGTCCGACACCTTTTTCGGATCGCCCGTGGTCAGGAACATCGACTCGGTTCCACTGCCGATCATCTCGGGCCGACGGGTCAGGTAATCGGCCAGCGATTCTGCCACGATATTGGCCTGCGAATAGACCTGCACATGCTCCCCCAGCGCCTCTCGGAACTGGTCAGCCATCAGCGGGTAATGCGTGCAGCCCAGAATAGCCGCCTCGGGGTCGGGCATTTTGCGAAGCAAGGCGTCCACATGGCTATGCACCAAGGCTTCGGCCAGGATCATATCGCCGTCTTCAATCGCATCGACCAAGCCGCCGCAGGCCTGCGCCTCAACATCCACACCGATGGCGCGGAACGCCAATTCACGCTGAAACGCGCGGCTGCGCACAGTGGCGGGGGTGGCAAATAGCGCCACGTGCTTGACCGCGACCTCACGCGGGGGTGAGTTATCGCCCCACTGCCGTTCTGTCAGCGCCTCGATCAACGGAACAAACACACCCAAGGCACGCTTGCCCGGCGGCAGCCAGCTTTCCTGCATTCGGCGCAGCGCCGCTGCCGACGCCGTGTTACAGGCCAAAATCACCAGATCGCAGCCCGCATCCCAAAGCCGTTCGGTCGCAGCGCAGGTCAGGTTGTAGACGTCATCGGCGTCGCGCACGCCATAGGGCGCATGCAAATTGTCACCGAAATACACAAAAGGAACGTCTGGCAAACGTTTGGAGACAGCCTCCAACACCGTCAGACCGCCCAGCCCGCTATCAAATACACCTACTGCCATGGTGCGCCTTTCCGGGGTCTTCAGGCCCCTGCCGAAACTGTTTTTGTCATTACAAACCCAGTCATAATGCGCGGTGGCGACCAGCAAAAGGGCCTTTGCACCCGCCAGCGACAAAACGCAGGCGGGTGCGGCAGTTATTCGGCAGCGATACGGGTCGGCGTTCCGCCTGCGCGGATCAGGGCCAACAGGGCCTCCCGGCGCTTGGCGGCCTTGGCCTCATTGGCCTGTTTGACCGGGCCAAAGCCGCGAATTTGCAGCGGCAAACGGGCCAGTTCCTCAATCGCGGCACGGGTTTCGTCGGTCAGAAGCGGCGTCACCTCGTCCATGTCCCGCTCATATTGGCGGATCAAACCACGCTCCATCCGCCGCTCATCGGTGTATCCGAACACATCCAGCGGCGTGCCACGCAGCGATTTCATCCGCGCCAGCAGTTTTAGCAGCGGCAGCATCTTTTCCGAGAACTCACGTTTCTTCGGACGCCCGTCGCTGCCCATCTTCGACAGGATCGGCGGGGCCATGTGGAACGACATGGAAAAATCACCGTCGAACTGCGTTGCGGCCTTGGCCCGCGATGACAGAAGCAAACGCGCAACCTCGTATTCGTCCTTATAGGCCAAGACCTTATGATAGCCTTCGGCCATCGCGGCCTGAAGCCCTGCATCCTCAACTTTGTCCAAACGCTTGCGATAGCGCCGCGCAAGTCCGCGCCCCTGATACTCGGTCAAATGCGCCTCACGGAAGGCGGCCTTGTCCTGCGGCGCAGACGGCAGCGCCACCACCGACGGGGCAATCAACTTGGCCGCGGCCTCAGGATCAACCACCGCCCAACGCCCGATTTCAAAGGCCCGCTGGTTCCGTTCAACCGCCGCGCCGTTTAGCGCAACCGCGTCCAGAATGGCCTGCCGCGACAGGGGCACCAGCCCGTTCTGCCACGCCGCGCCCAGCATCATCATGTTGGAAAAGATCGAATCTCCAAGCGTCACCCGCGCCAGTTCGGACGCATCGAACAGCCACAGCCGATCCTTCAGACGCGCTTGCAGCGACAGCTCCAACTGGTCCGATGGCAGGGTAAATTCGGTGTTGCGGGTGAAATCGCCGGTGATGATTTCATGATTGTTCACCACCGCCCCAGCGGAGCCAACACGCAACAGACCAAGCGTCTTGGCCCCGGCGCTGACCACCAGATCACCGCCGATCAGCGCATCGCATTCGCCCGTGGTCACGCGAATGGCGTTGATATCCTCGGGCCGGTTGGCCAGACGGCAATGGATGTGCACCGCGCCGCCCTTTTGCGCCAGCCCGGCCATTTCCATCATGCCCGCGCCTTTGCCGTCGATCTGCGCCGCTTGGGCCAAGACCGCGCCGATGGTGACAACGCCTGTACCGCCAACGCCGGTGACCACCACATTGAACGTCCCATCGATCGCAGGCAAGGCCGGTTCAGGCATGTCCGGCAGCGTCAGATCGGCGGTTTCCACCTTCTTCAGCCGCGCTCCCTCGACCGTCACGAACGACGGGCAAAACCCTTTGAGGCAAGAAAAATCCTTGTTGCAGCTGGATTGGTCAATCGCCCGTTTCCGCCCCAGTTCGGTTTCCACCGGCAGGATCGACACACAGTTCGACTGCACCCCACAATCGCCGCAGCCTTCGCAGACATCAGTGTTGATGAACACGCGCCGATCCGGGTCCGGGAAGGTGCCGCGCTTGCGACGGCGGCGCTTTTCGGCGGCGCAGGTCTGCACATAGACAATCGCCGACACGCCCGTTGTCTGGGCAAAGCTTTTCTGAACGCTGTCCAGTTCCGCCCGTTCTGAGATTTCAACGCCTTGCGGGAAAGACTTTACATCCAGCCCTTCCTTTTCGTCATGCACCACGGCTATGCGCTTGACGCCCATGGCCTTCAACTCGGACACGATCTGCTGCGGTGTCAGCCCGCCATCGTTGGGCTGACCGCCTGTCATAGCGATCGCATCGTTGAACAGGATCTTATAAGTGATTGTCGTATCAGCCAAAAGCGCGGCGCGGATCGCCTGAACGCCCGAATGGTTATAGGTGCCGTCGCCCAGGTTTTGGAACACATGCGGGCGGTTCGAAAACGGTGCCTCGCCGGTCCAATTGGCCCCTTCACCGCCCATATGCGTAAAGCCCGAGGTCGACCGATCCATCCATTGCGCCATGAAGTGGCAGCCAATTCCAGCATAGGCCCGGCTGCCCTCAGGCACTTTGGTCGATGAATTGTGCGGACAGCCCGAACAGAAATACGGCAGACGCGACGCCAGCTCCTGCGCGTTATCGGCGGTCTTGGCGACATCCAGCGCCTCCAACCCTTGGCGGACACCATCGGTGCAGCGCCCTTCCTCATCCAAAATTTTCCCAAGATGCTGAGCGATATCAACAGGATCAAGCGCCATCTTCGTCGGGAACAGAACCTTGCCGTTCTTCATCCCGCCATAAACCCGCCGGCCTCGGCGATTGTCGAACAGCGCCTCTTTGATCTGCACTTCGATCAGCTTGCGCTTTTCCTCGACCACAACGATCAGGTCCAGCCCTTCGGCCCATTCGTTGAAGCCCTTCATATCCAGCGGCCAGACCTGACCAACCTTATAGGTGGTCAGCCCAAGACGCTCGGCCTCGGCCTCATCAATGCCCAGCAGATCCAGCGCATGAACAAGGTCCAGCCAGTTCTTACCGGCCGCCACAAAGCCGATCTTGGCCCCCGGCTTCCCCCAGACACGACGGTCAATTTTGTTCGCATAAGCAAAGGCTTCGGCGGCGTGGCGCTTGTAATCCAGCAGCCGTGCCTCTTGGATAAAGCGGTCATCCACCAGCCGGATGTTCAGCCCGTCCTTCGGCATGTCGAAATGCGGGGTGACGACCTGAAACCGGTCCGGACGCCCATCCACGACCGAGGTCACCTCAACCGTGTCCTTCATCACCTTCAGACCGGCCCAAACGCCCGCAAACCGCGACAGCGCGAAGCCGTAAATCCCGTAGTCCAGAATTTCCTGAACGCCCGCAGGCGACAGAACCGGCATATAGGCATCGACCAGCGCAAATTCTGATTGGTGCAGAACGGTGGAGGATTCGCCGGTGTGGTCGTCGCCTAGGGCCATCAAAACCCCGCCATGCGCAGAGGTGCCCGCCATATTGGCATGGCGCATGACATCGCCAGACCGGTCAACCCCCGGCCCCTTGCCGTACCAAAGGCCAAACACACCATCGTATTTGCCCTCGCCGCGCAGTTCAGCCTGCTGGCTGCCCCAAAGCGCCGTCGCGGCCAGATCTTCGTTTAGACCTTCGCGGAACAAGATGTTGGATTGCTTAAGATATTTCTCGGCCCGGTGCATCTGCATATCAACCGCGCCAAGCGGCGATCCGCGATAGCCCGTGACATAGCCGGCGGTGTTCAGCCCCGCCGTTTTGTCCCGATGGGCCTGCATCAGCATTAGGCGAACCAATGCTTGTGTCCCATTCAACAGGACATTCCCCTTGGACAGATCGAACCGGTCTTGCAAAGTGATGCTGTGCTGGGTCATACCGCGCCTCCCTAACCGCGCCATGATCGGCTTTTCATCAGAATAGGTCACAAACCCTGACCAAAACAAGGAATATTGGTAAATTTCCCGTATCTTAAGCTGAAATCTTCTTAAAGTTTTCACAGATGTCTGTAGACAAGGTACGAAATTTGCAAAGTGTACGCCATGGACTGGGATAAGCTAAGAATCTTTCACGCGGTTGCCGATGCCGGCAGCCTGACACATGCGGGCGAAGCGCTGCATTTGTCGCAATCTGCTGTCTCACGCCAAATCCGCGCACTGGAAGAGTCACTGAACACCACGCTGTTTCACCGTCACGCACGGGGACTGATTCTCACCGAACAGGGGGAACTGCTGTTCGACGCCACCTCGTCGATGCTCAAACGGATTGATGCCGCCACCGCCCGTATTCGCGACAGCGAAGAAGAGGTGTTTGGCGAATTGCGTGTGACCACCACGGCGGGGTTCGGCTCGCTCTGGCTGGCGCCGCGCCTGCCCAAGTTCTACGAAAAATACCCCGACATCCGCATTGACCTGATGTTGGAAGAACGGGTTTTGGACCTTCCCATGCGAGAGGCCGACGTTGCCATCCGCATGAAAGAACCAAGCCAAGCAGACCTGATCCGCAAGCGCCTGATGTCGGTGCGCATGCGCCTGTATGCCTCCCCCGAATATCTGGCCAAGAATGGTGAGCCTGAAAAGCTTGAAGATCTGTCGACACATCGTCTGATATGTCAAAGCCCGTCTTCGGCGCAGGTCGGGGCTGGTCTGAACTTGATCCAAGAATTGATGACCTACGACGTTCGATCAACGCTGACCGTCAACAACTACTTTGGCGTGTTGCAGGCCGTGATCCACAACCTCGGGATTGGAGTGTTGCCGGATTACATCATTGAGGACTTCCCCACCGTGGTCCGCGTTCTGCCCGAGGTCGAAAGCGTCGAGGTGCCGGTGTTCTTGGCCTATCCCGAAGAATTGCGACAATCCAAACGAATTCAGGCATTTCGCGATTTTGTCCAGGATGAGATTTTCGCCCATCGCCGCCAATTGAGGGCAATGGGCGAAGAATAATCCTTAGCCATGCATTAGATGCATAGCGGACATGATGCACCTGCGGCATATAAAACCTTGATCGACTCGGAACTGAACATTAATTCAGCTTTCGAACGATGAAACGCGCATTTGCGCATCATCTTCATACCTCCCTGTTGGACTTCGGCCGAGCTTTGTGCTCGGCCTTTTTTCTTTCTCCCCCTCCGACCTGCCAAACGCCCGTGATATCACAGGGTCGCACAAGCGCATTTTCGTCTGCGCCTCAGATTCGGAGCACTTCATGTCCCACAAATTTCAATGCGATTGCGGCCAAACCAAATGGTCCATCAAGTCCGATACGCCCGGCACCGCGCTAATTTGCTATTGCACCGATTGCCAAAACGCCGCGACCCATCTTGGATCGCAAACCACATTGGACTCGGCGGGCGGCACGACGATTTATCAGGCTATGCCCTCGGACATTACATTTGAGGCAGGTTTCGATACCGTTAAGATGTTCATGCATCGACCCGATGGAATTTTCCGCTGGTATGCCGGGTGCTGCAACACGCCTATCGCCAACACGTTGAAAACCACAAAGATCCCCTTTGCCGGATATGTGCTGCCTGCGGGAAATACCGCCTTTGGCAGTAACCCACCGCAAGTCATGACCAAATCCGCGCTTTCGCCGATCAAGCAGCACGGCTTTGCCAAGGTCGGCTTTGGTGTCATCAGTCGCGGCTTGATGGCAAAGCTGCGCGGCAACACGTCCGGCGCGCCCTTCTTTGTGGGCGGTGTCCCGGTACGAGATCCCGAAGTGCTTTCGAAAAGCTAGGCCCCACCGCAACGCACCATTGTCCTTGGCCAGCAGTTGCCCTAAACGGAGCGCAATTCCAAGCCTGAGGACACGCCCATGCAAGTGCAAGAGCCCGCCATCACCGAAGACCTGATCGCTTCCCATGGCATCAGCCCCGATGAATATGCCGAGATCCTGCGCATTCTGAACCGAGAGCCGAGCTTTACCGAGCTGGGCATCTTCTCGGCCATGTGGAACGAACACTGTTCTTATAAGTCCTCGAAGATCCACCTGAAGAAACTGCCGACCACCGGCCCGCAGGTCATTTGCGGCCCCGGCGAAAACGCGGGCGTGGTCGATATTGGCGATGGTCAGGCCGTGGTCTTCAAAATGGAAAGCCACAACCACCCGTCCTACATCGAACCCTATCAGGGTGCGGCAACCGGCGTTGGCGGCATTCTGCGCGACGTGTTCACCATGGGCGCACGTCCCATCGCAGCGATGAACGCGCTGAGCTTTGGCGAAAAAGACCACCACAAGACCCGCCAACTGGTGCATGGCGTGGTCGAAGGCGTGGGCGGCTATGGCAACTGCTTCGGCGTTCCGACCGTGGGCGGCGAAGTGCGCTTCCACCCAGCTTACAATGGCAACTGTCTGGTCAACGCCTTCGCGGCGGGTCTGGCCGATGCCGACAAAATCTTCTACTCGGCCGCCTCGGGCGTTGGTCGTCCGGTCGTGTACCTTGGCGCGAAAACTGGCCGTGACGGCGTTGGCGGCGCGACCATGGCCTCGGCCGAATTTGACGAAACGATCGAAGAAAAGCGTCCCACCGTTCAGGTTGGCGACCCCTTCACCGAAAAGCGCCTGATGGAAGCCACGCTGGAACTGATGCAGACTGGCGCTGTGATCTCGATCCAGGATATGGGCGCGGCGGGCCTGACCTGCTCGGCGGTGGAAATGGGCGATAAGGGCCAACTGGGCATTCGCCTTGATCTGGAAAACGTCCCCCAGCGCGAAGCCAATATGACAGCCTATGAAATGATGCTGTCCGAAAGCCAGGAACGCATGCTGATGGTCCTCGACCCGGCGAAAGAGGCCGAGGCCCGCGCCGTGTTCGAAAAATGGGATCTGGATTTCGCCATCGTGGGCGAGACGATCTCCGAAGACCGCTTTTTGATCATGCACAATGGCACCTGCATGGCCGACCTGCCCCTGTCGAAACTGGCCTCTTCGGCCCCTGAATATGACCGCCCGTGGGTTCCGACCGAAGCCGTGGCAGACATGGCCGACGTGCCGGGCATCGACCCGATTGACGGGCTGAAGGCGCTGATCGGGTCCGTGAACTACTGCGCACGTCAGTGGGTCTATGAACAGTATGACTCGATGGTGATGGGCGACACGGTCCGCAACCCCGGTTTCGGCGCTGGCCTGATCCGCGTGCACGGAACCGGCAAGATGCTGGCCTTCACGTCGGACGTGACGCCGCGCTATGTGCGGGCCAACCCGGTTGAGGGCGGCAAGCAGGCCGTGGCCGAAGCCTATCGCAACCTGACCGCCGTGGGTGCCAAGCCGCTGGCCACCACCGACAACCTGAACTTCGGCAATCCCGAAAAGCCGCAGATCATGGGCCAGTTCGTGGGCGCTCTGGACGGGATCGGCCAAGCCTGCCTTGCGCTGGATATGCCGATCGTGTCGGGCAACGTCTCGCTTTACAACGAAACCGATGGCACGCCGATCCTGCCGACGCCGACTATTGGTGCGGTGGGCCTGGTGGCCGCCGACGAAACCCCGATCATCGGTACCGCCCGCGAAGGCCATGTCGCCCTTCTCGTGGGTGACACCGCCGGCCATCTGGGCCAATCGGCCCTGCTGGCCGAGGTGTTCAACCGCGAAGACGGCGATGCGCCCCATGTCGATCTGGACGCCGAGCGCCGCAACGGTGACTTCATCCGCGCCCAGCGTGACCTGATCCGCGCCTGTACTGACCTGTCTGACGGCGGTCTGATCATGGCCGCCTTTGAAATGGCCGAAGCCTCGAACGTTGGGGTCGCTTTGGATGATGCAGACACCGCAACACTCTTTGGCGAAGATCAGGCCCGCTACCTGATCGCCTGCAACTTCGATCAGGCCGAGGCGCTGATGACGGAAGCCGCGAAAGCCGGCGTTTCGATCAAATCGGTGGGCAAATTCACCGGCGATGCCTTCAAGGTTGGCAGCACCGAGGCGCCAATGGCGGATCTCAAAACGATCTACCGCGGCACCTTCGCGGACACCTTTGCCTAAGAAATTCAGGGCGGCCTACGGGTCGCCCTTTTTATCTGTTCCGTATCTGGTGCCCCATGTCTGAACACGCTTATGCGGTCAAAGGCGATTGCGCGAATTGCGCGGCGCTGTGCTGTATTGGGCTGGCCATCGACAAGGGCACCCGCTTTGCCATCGACAAACCGGCAGGCGTGCCCTGCCCCAATCTGGATGGCCACCTGTGCCGCATCCATGCCGATCTGGATGCACGCGGTTTTGGCGGATGCACCGCCTATGACTGCCAAGGCGCGGGTCAACGCGTCACACAGGAACTTTTTGACGGGGCCGACTGGCAAGACGACCCGCGCCTGATTGCCCCGATGATGGACGCGTTCCGCGATCTGCGCACGCTGCACCAAATGCTGGCCTTGCTGGCCGTCATCCTGCCGCGCCTGCCCGAAGATGACGCCCGCAAAATATCGGACCTTGCCGCACCGATGATGGAACCTTTGACACCGGCAACTGCAAAGGCACTTGCCACCGGGCCGCTGCCGGACCAGATCAAATCGGCACTACGCGCCTTTCCCCAACTGCTGCGGCCATGACTGCCCCTTGCAGCGCCCACTGCATCGGCTTAGATTTCCAGTTAAACCAAAACGGAGACACGCAATATGGCGATGCAGGCGCAGGACATTGAACAGCTCATTCGGGCCAGCTTTCCCGATGCTCAGATTGAGGTTCAGGGCGACGATGGCCAACATTTCGCCGCCATGGTCATTGACGAAAGCTTCCGTGGCAAGAACCGCGTCCAACAGCAGCGGGCCGTTTATGCCGCGCTGAAAGGCGCGATGGATGGCCCCGCAGGCGCGTTGCATGCATTGGCGCTGACCACCAAAGCCCCCGAGTGATCGAACACATATGGGCGCAATCGCGATTGTACCCTGATTGGATATGTCAAGCTGACCCCTTATATCCGGGTCAACAAGGAACGGCTGGAGCGCCGGAAGGACAAAGAAAATGACTGACGCGAAAACCCAAATCGACGAAACCGTCAAAGCCAATGACGTGGTGCTGTACATGAAAGGCACCAAGGAAATGCCGCAGTGCGGTTTTTCCAGCCGTGTCGCCGGTGTTCTGAACTACATGGGCGTTGACTACAAAGACGTGAACGTTCTGGCCGACGAAGGCATTCGTCAGGGCATCAAGGACTATTCCGACTGGCCGACCATCCCGCAGCTTTACGTCAAAGGCGAATTCGTCGGCGGCTGCGACATCATCACCGAGATGACCCTGTCGGGCGAGTTGGACACTTTGTTTGAGACCAATGGCGTCGGCTACAACAAAGAAGCCGCTGACAAGATCCGCGAAGCCAACGGCTGATCTGTCCCAGATCCAAAACAAAACGCCCCGGCCTATGGCACGGGGCGTTTTTTGTTAATTTCCGCTGGCGCGTTCTTCGATGGCGGCGGCTAAGGCTTCGGCCCGTGCGGCGATTTCGGCCATCGTGTCGGTCACCCCCGCAGGCAGAACCGGCACCTCAACACGCTCCGGCGGTTTTTCGCGCATCTCGCTCAGTTCATTCTGAAGAACGGCAACCCGATCCTCTAGTTCGCGCATTTTATCCTCAAGACCGGCGGTTTTATCGGCCAGCATCAGCCCCGACATCAACAACATCCGTCCCTCGGGAACGCGGCCAATCTGGCCGACAACGGCACTGGCTTCGTTGTCGAGCATCTTGGCAGCTGCCAGCAGAAAATGCTCTTCACCCTCTTGGCAGGCCACTTCGAAACTGCGCCCACCGATGTTGATTTCGACCTCAGGCATGCCCGCCTCCGTTTTGATAGATCATTGTGCCGCCTCGGCCAAAGGTTCCAGAACGGCCAGCGCCGCTTCAAGACTTGCCTGATCGGCTTCGCGCGCGGCGCGCAGGGCCTCAAGCTCTGTCTGGAGCGATGTGTTGATCGCCGCCGCATCCGCAACACCGGCTTCCGCCGCTTCGCGCAGGGCGGCGTTGTTTTCGGCCAAAGCGGCATTCTTCTTTAGAAGCAATGACATACGATCATCAAGTGTTTGAAACGTGCCGTGCAGCATGCCCAATTCAGCCCGCACCGCCGCCAGTTCCGATTGCAGGGCATTGACCTGTTGTTCCTGCTTTTCGCGAATGGCTTTGACCCGCTCTTCCAACTGGGCATTTGCGGTGCGTTCTTCATCCAGCGCTGATTTCAGTGCCTCTACTTCGCCGGGATCTATCGCAGGTGTCGCGCTTTGCACCGCCTCAAGCCCACGGCCAATCCGGTCAAGCGCAGTGGTGATGCGCTGCTCCAGCTCAACGATATCGGTCATCGATTGCCCCTTTGCCACGTTTGGCGCCTTGAATCCCCGCCAAAGCGAATCATTCAGGCCGTTCTTTGCAAAAATTCTATCAAGCATGGCCGAAAATTGCGCCCCCCTTTAACCTCAGTAGGTTACAAGGCGAGCTTAAGATAAGGCGTGACTGACAAAATTCTGCATACTTGCACTTCGCCGCGACGCTGGTATGAGCGTCATCGCTAACACCCCGGATAAAAGGAACGTTGTCCCGTGGATATCCAAGAGCTGCGCACCGCGCATCCCGAACACTGGAACAAAGCCGCCGCAATCCGCGCTCTGGCGCTTGACGCTGTGGCGCAGGCGAATTCTGGCCACTCGGGCATGCCGATCGGCATGGCTGACGTTGCCACGGTCCTGTTTGAAAAGCACATGAAGTTTGATGCCGCAGCCCCCGAATGGGCGGACCGCGATCGCTTCATCCTGTCGGCCGGTCACGGCTCGATGCTGCTATATGCGCTGCTGTATCTGACCGGGGACGCCGAGATCACGCTCGATCAGGTCAAGAACTTCCGCCAGATGGGCGCGAAGACCGCAGGCCACCCGGAAAACTTCCTGGCCAAGGCGATTGAAACCACCACCGGCCCGCTGGGTCAGGGCGTCTCGATGGCGGTTGGCTTTGCCATGGCCGAAGAAACGCTGCGCGGTCAGTTCGGCAAGAACGTCGTCGATCACCACACCTATGTGATCGCCGGTGACGGCTGCCTGATGGAAGGCGTCAGCCAAGAGGCGATCGGCATCGCGGGCCGCCAGAAGCTGGGCAAGCTGATCGTCCTGTGGGACAACAACAACATCACCATCGACGGCACCGTTGATCTGTCGGACCGCACCGACCAGATCAGCCGCTTCAAGGCATCGGGCTGGCATGTGCAGGAAATCGACGGCCACGATCCGGTTGCCATCGACGAAGCGATTGCCGGGGCCAAGAAAGCCTCCAAGCCGTCGATGATCGCGTGCAAAACGCATATCGCCCTCGGCCACGCCGCGCAGGACACCTCCAAGGGCCATGGCGCGCTGACCAACGGCGACCAGAACGCCGCCGCCAAACAGGCCTGGGGCTGGACCGCTGCGCCTTTTGACATCCCCGCTGACATCAAGTCGGCTTGGGAAGCGATTGGCAGCCGTGGTGCCGCGGACCGCGCCGAATGGCAGGACCGTCACGACAAACTGTCCACCGCCCGCCAAAAGCTGTTTGGCCGCGTGATGGACCGCGATGTGCCGACCAAGCTGAGCGCCGTGATCAAAGCGCTGAAGAAACAAGCCTCGGAAGACAAGCCCAAGGTCGCGACCCGCAAGGCATCGGAAATGGTGCTGGAAGTCGTCAACCCGATCATGCCCGAAACCTTCGGCGGCTCGGCTGACTTGACCGGTTCGAACAACACCAAGACAGGCGGTCTGGGTGTGTTCGACGAAACCAACCGCAAGGGCCGTTACGTCTATTGGGGCATTCGCGAACATGGCATGGCCGCTGCCATGAACGGTATGGCGCTGCATGGCGGCATCCGCCCCTATGGCGGCACGTTCATGTGCTTTACCGACTATGCCCGCCCGGCCATGCGTCTGGCCGCGCTGCAACAGATCCCGACCGTGTTCGTTATGACCCACGACAGCATCGGCCTTGGCGAAGATGGCCCGACTCACCAGCCGGTGGAACATCTGGCCATTAGCCGCGCGACCCCGAACACCTATGTGTTCCGTCCCGCCGATCTGGTGGAAACCGCCGAAGCCTGGGAAATCGCGTTCAGCTCCAAGACCACGCCGTCGGTTTTGTCGCTGACCCGTCAAAACCTGCCGACTGTACGGACTGAACACAAAACCAAGAACATGACCGCCCAAGGCGCCTATGTTCTGGCCGAAGCCGACGGCAAGCGTCAGGCGATCCTCATCGCCACCGGCTCGGAAGTGGAAATCGCGCTGCAAGCCCGCGACCTGCTACAGGCCGAAGGCATTGGCACCCGCGTCGTGTCGATGCCCTGCTGGGAGCTGTTCGAAGAACAGGACGAAGCCACCCGCCGCCGCGTTCTGCCCGCAGGCCCCGTCCGCGTTGCGGTCGAAGCTGCTGGCCGCATGGGCTGGGATCGCTGGCTGTGTGGTGAAAACGGCAACCGCAAGAAAGCCGGGTTCATCGGCATGGACGGCTTTGGCGCATCCGCCCCGGCAGAAGAGCTGTATGTCAAGTTCGGCATCACCGCCGAGGCAACGGCCGCCAAAGTGCGCGCGCTGCTGTCGGGCGAAGACACCGGCCTGTAAGGCACCTGTCACCCAATCAAAAAGGGGCCCAAACGGGCCCCTTTTCTTTTGCCTGAGTGTGTTAACTCACATCCGGCATTTCTTGTTCTGCATCGCGGTGTGCAACGCATCCGCTTCGCCCTTGGCCGTTGCAAGGCGCGTGGCTTCGGCATCATTGCCATCCATGGCGAAAACAGCCGGCCAGAACAGAATCCAGGTCACGGCTTCCATGTTCTTGTCGTGCTTATAGGATTTGTCCACTTTGGTGGTCAGATCTTCAATGCTGGCCCGCAGACGGCGGTCTTCTTCGCGAAGCTGCGAACAGTTCAGCCCTTGGTATTTCGAAGACGGGACATAATTGACTCCCACCTCAGTCGATTTTTGCGCATCTGAACAAGCTGATAGGCCCATGCTGGCTACAATCAATGCAACTGCTAAATTCCGCACCTCAAACTCCTTAAAATTGGTCGCAGTGCGGTCATTTGCCGATGATTGACGCCAGTCAACGTCAGACCATAAAAAGTGCCCCACAAGGGGGCACTTCAATTTAAAGAGTAGTCATCTTGCAACAGATCAATGATCGGCTGCGGCTTTTTTGCCAAAAATGCCCGCCCAGATCGGGGCGATGATCTTGGTGCCAATTGGTATCAAAATGAACCCGAGCACCAACCCCAGAACCCCGTCCAGTGCGGCAGTGGTGATCCATTCGGCTGCGCCCATCAGGCTTTCTGGGACTTTTTGACCGACAAAAACAGCTGCGTCGTGGATGATATGTTCCGGCACATGCCAGCCCAGTTCGGCCAACCCGTGCACAATGATCGACCCCCCAACCCAGATCATCGCCGCCGTTCCGATGATCGTCAGCAGGCGCATCAGCACCGGCATCGCTTTGACGATTCCCCGGCCAATGCCGCGCGTGATCCCCAAGCGTCCAACTCGTGCCAGCCACAGGCCAATGTCATCCAACTTCACGATCAGCGCGACCGAACCATAGACAACAACCGTAATCAGCACCGCAACCGCCGCCAGCGTCGCCGCCTCCATCCAGAAGGTGCTTTGGGGAATGGCCGCGAGCGAAATCGTCATGATCTCAGCCGACAGGATGAAATCGGTCTTGATGGCCCCTTGGACCTTTTGTTCTTCTAGGTGCGCGGGGTCGCCGATGTCATGGCTTCCGTCAGGCCCGCCGTCATGGTCGCCATGCGGGCCAAGCACATGGGCCACTTTTTCAGCCCCTTCAAAGCATAGGTACGCCCCGCCCAGCATCAACAGCGGCGCAATCAGCCACGGCGCAAAATTGGCCAGCAGCAAACCCACAGGCAGCAGAAAAACCAGTTTGTTGATGATCGAGCCGCGCGCGATTTTCCAGATGATCGGCAATTCGCGCTTGGCCTCGAAGCCTTGGACGTATTTCGGCGCAACAGCCGCATCGTCGATCACCGCGCCAGCCGCCTTGGACCCGGCCTTAACCGCCTGCCCCATCACATCATCCACCGAGGCCGCCGCAATCTTGGCGATTCCCGCCACATCATCCAGCAATGCCAGCAATCCGCTCATCTTCGTCTCCTTGCCTGTCGCGCCCAAACCCTAGCCCATCGGGCGAAATCTTCAACGCCACCTTGTCTGCGCTAACTGATTCTGGGCATTTTTCTGCGTTTGCGAAAACGTTACCGCAAACCCTGCCCGACCGTTAGCGCCACCAGCCAAATGTGACACAGGTTTATCGCTAACATGCTGGCAGAACACATTTTTTTCCTTTTTCCAAACACAATGCGCGCCTATGTAGTGTCCAACTCGGACATGCAGGAGAGCAGAGCCATGACTGTCACGGTAGGTATCAACGGATTTGGCCGCATTGGCCGCTGCACGCTGGCACATATTGCGGAAAGCGCGCGCAACGACGTTCAGGTCGTCAAGATCAACGCCCCCGGCCCGCTTGAAACCCACGCGCACCTGCTGCGGTACGACAGCGTGCATGGCCGCTTCGGTGGCAACGTCACCGTCAAGGAAAACTCGCTTGATCTGGGCCGTGGCCCGATTGACGTGATGTCGACCTACGAATTGAACGAACTGGATTGGGATGGCTGCGATGTTGTTCTGGAATGCACCGGCAACTTCAACGACGGTCTGAAGGCAAACGCCCACCTGGATCGCGGCGCGAAAAAAGTTCTGATCTCTGCTCCTGCAAAGAACGTTGATCGCACCGTCGTCTATGGCGTGAACCACCGCGATATGCTGGCGGATGAGCGTATGATCTCGAACGGGTCGTGCACCACCAACTGCCTTGCTCCGCTGGCCAAAGTTCTGGACGAAGCCATCGGCATCGAATCCGGCATCATGACCACCATCCACAGCTACACCGGCGACCAGCCGACGCTGGACCGTCGCCACAAAGATCTGTACCGCGCCCGCGCCGCAGCCATGGCGATGATCCCCACCTCGACCGGCGCTGCAAAGGCTCTGGGCGAAGTGCTGCCGAACCTGAAGGGCAAGCTGGACGGGTCCGCCGTGCGCGTTCCCACCCCGAACGTCTCGGCTGTGGACCTGACCTTCTACGCCAGCAAAGAAGTCACCGTTGCTGACGTGAACGAAGTGGTCGCCGAAGCCGCCGCAGGTCGCATGGGCATGGTTCTGGGTTATGACCCCGAGCCCAAGGTTTCCATCGACTTCAACCACACCACGCAATCGTCGATCTTCGCCCCCGACCAGACCAAAGTCACCGGCGGCCGTCTGGTGCGCGTGCTGGCATGGTACGACAACGAATGGGGCTTCTCGGCACGTATGGCCGATGTTGCCGCTGCAATGGGCCGCTTGATGCACTAAGCTGCGCCCACCCGGAAATTGCCCAAGGCCTGCCATATCGGCGGGCCTTTTGCATTCTACCCTTCCGGCATACGGCACATCCAAGGTGACTTGGCCGCCGAAACCTGCCATCACAAGGCCAGACAGACCGGAGCCGCCCCCCAATGACCAATCGCATTGCCCTTGTCCTTGGCATCGCCATCGTGGCCGCCCTGACAGTGGATCATATGATCTACGGCAACGATCACGCGATTTTTCTGGGCAAGCGCCTGTTCGACCTGATCGAATGGCTGGCCTTCTGGCGCTGATCGGAAACCTTCCCCCGCAGAATTTGATGAATTGACCGTGCAGGCCCCGGACTTACGCTTGACTTTAGCGCTACCATTTGATTGTTAGCGGTAACAAGATTCATCCCGATTTCCCGGAGGGAGAGCCCAATGACAGTCAAGGTCGCCATCAACGGATTTGGCCGGATCGGACGCAATGTGCTGCGCGCCATCATCGAAAGCGGACGGACCGATATCTCGGTCGTTGCCATCAACGATCTGGGACCAGTGGAAACCAACGCCCACCTGCTGCGCTACGACAGCGTGCATGGCCGCTTCCCGGCCGAGGTGAAGGTCGATGGCAACACAATCGACGTAGGCCGCGGCCCGATCGAAGTGACCGCCATCCGCAACCCCGCCGAGCTGCCCTGGGGCGATGTTGACGTCATTCTGGAATGCACCGGCATTTTCACCTCGCGCGAAAAATGCCTGCCGCATCTGGAAACCGGTGCAAAACGCGTGTTGATCTCGGCCCCCGGCACCGATGCAGACAAAACCATCGTCTACGGCGTGAATCACAACACCCTGACCGCTGATGACCTGATCGTATCCAACGCGTCCTGCACCACGAACTGCCTGTCGCCGGTGGCCAAAGTTCTGAACGACACCATCGGCATCAAGCGCGGCTTCATGACCACCATCCACAGCTACACCGGCGACCAGCCGACGCTGGACACGATGCACAAGGATCTGTACCGCGCCCGCGCCGCAGCCCTGTCGATGATCCCCACCTCGACCGGCGCCGCCAAGGCCGTAGGTCTGGTGCTGCCCGAACTGAACGGCAAGCTGGACGGCGTGGCCATTCGCGTGCCAACCCCGAACGTGTCGGTGGTTGACCTGACCTTCGAAGCCGCGCGCGACACCACCGCCGAGGAAGTGAACGAAGCCATCCGCGCCGCCGCAAACGGCCCGCTGAAATGCATTCTCGGCGTCACCGATGAAAAGCTGGTCAGCCAGGATTTCAACCACGATCCGCATTCGTCGATCTTTGCGACCGATCAGACCAAGGTCATGGACGGGTCGATGGTGCGTATCCTGACGTGGTACGACAATGAATGGGGCTTCTCGAACCGGATGGCGGACACCGCCGTTGCGATGGGCAAGTTCCTGTAACCTGCCCCCTGCCCAACCAAAACAAAAGCCCCGGCCATTGTGCCGGGGCTTATTGCATTTCAGTGGGCCATGCATTTTCTGCAACGCGGCAATCGCAAAACCCCATCTACTTTCTGCGTCGCAGCATATCTATGTTAGGGCTATCAGAAACGCATGACACCAGGAGTTGACCATGCAGATTGTCGAAACGCTCCGCGCCCGCATCGCACGCCACCGTCAGTATTCCCGCACCCTGAGCGAGCTGAAGTCCCTGCCGATGTCGATCAAGACCGATCTTGAGATCCTTGGCCGCGAAGAACAGCTTGCCCGCAAAGCGGTTTACGGCGCCTAATCAGGTCTGCCCAAACCGCTCTTTCAGGGCGGTATTGACGCGCGGCGTTACAAATTTGCTAACGTCGCCGCCAAGCCGGGAAATCTCTTTCACCAGTTTTGACGCGATTGCCTGATGGCGGGCTTCTGCCATCAGAAACACCGTTTCAATACTGTCATCCAGCGCCCGGTTCATACCAACCATTTGAAATTCATACTCGAAATCCGCGACGGCCCGCAGGCCGCGCACGATCACCTGCGCGTTCACATCGCGCGCGCAATCGATCAACAGGTTTTCGAAAGGATGAGCGATGATCTCGGTGCCGGTCTGTTCTGACAAGCTTGCACATTCAGATTCGATCATCGCGACCCGTTCTTCCAGCCCGAATAGCGGGCCTTTGTCACGGTTGATCGCAACCCCGATCACCAAGCGGTCCACCAATGCCGAGGCCCGCCGGATAATGTCGATATGACCCAATGTTATTGGATCGAACGTTCCGGGATAAAGACCAATGCGCATCAGACCCCTCCTTTTGGTCAGCCTAGAGGGACGCAACATTATTGCGCGGGCAAATGCAACCCATTTAACGTAATAACCCAGATTTTTCTGCGATGCGGCAAGGGCAACCCCTGCCGCATCGCCCGGCCATCAGTGGCCCATAATCATGCCTTCCAGCGCCGAATTCTCCATGGCGAGCTGTCCAAGCCGTGCTTTGACCACGTCACCAAGGGTGATCAGGCCAACCAACTTGCCATCTTCGACCACGGGCATATGGCGGAACCGGCCTTCGGTCATCTTCGACAGAATGTCATCGGCATTGTCCGCGCGGGTGCAAGTCACCAGTTTGGACGTCATAAAGGTTTCCACCGTCGCCGTCAGACAGCTGCCGCCGCGCCGCGCCAGTTCGCGGACAATGTCGCGTTCCGACAAAATCCCCGCTGCCGTATCACCGCCGTCCGGTGAAATGACCACCGTCCCGATCCGCCGCTCTGCTAAGATTTTCGCCACTTCTGAAATCAGCGTCCCCGGCGGCACGGTGACAACACCGTCGTCGGCCTTGGATTTGAGGATTTGCAGTACTTGCATCGTGAACCTCCTCTTTTCTCGATTTGCATACCCCAGCGTCATCCGCGGCGCGACATTCTGTCAAGCAAGACATTCAAGTCTTGCAGTTTCTGCGCGTATTTCCCCGACCAAAGTCTCAGCAAACCGGTTCAAACGTTCCAAACGACGGTCATCCGAGTGTCGAACGAGATAAAAAGACCGGGTCAAAGACACCTCATCAGGCAGAACCCGCACCAGATCCGGGGCCATGGGCAGGGCAAAGTCATGAACGATTCCTATTCCAACCCCCTGCCGGAGCCAGTGAAACTGCACCGCGACCGAATTGGACGCCAGCGACACATGCTCCACCCCAAGGTCGGCCAGATAGTCCAGTTCCTTGTCAAAAATCATATCCGGGATGTAGCCGACAACCTTGTGCCCAGCCAAATCCTCGATTCGATTGATTGGCGGATGGGTGTCCAGGTACTGGCGCGTTGCAGCCAGATGCAGCCGGTAATCGGTTAGTTTCTGTACAGTCAGCCGCCCCGCCGTTGGTGCCGAAACCGCGATCGCCATGTCAGCTTCGCGCTTGGACAGGTTCACCACGCGCGGCAAGGCGACGATCTGCACCTCTAGGTCTGGGTTATCGGCGATGATGCGGGCGCAGACCTGTGGCAATAGGAAATTTGCGCAACCATCCGGCGCACCGATGCGGATCTGCCCCGATAGCCCTTCGGTCGTCCCTGCCACGGCTTCGCCCGCCGCTTGCATGGCCTGCTCGGCCTCCTCGGCGTGGCCCTGCAACCGCGCGCCCGCATCCGTCAGCGCATAACCCTGCGGAGACTTGGCGAATAGCGGCGTGCCGAGCCCCTGTTCCAGCCGGGCAACGCGCCGCCCGACCGTGGCCGGGTCCATCCGCAACACCCGCCCCGCCGCGCTAAGGCTTTCGCCCCGCGCCACGGCCAGGAAAATCCGCATGTCATCCCAACTGTCCATCGGCACACCTTTGCATTATTGCAAAACAACAATGGAAACTTGCCTGTTTTCGCAGCATTTTTGCAAGACTAATCTGCCCGCAACGCGCAATTCTTACGGAGGAGTGAACCATGGAAGAACTCTCGCATTTTGTGAACGGTGCCCGCGTCAAAGGCACCTCGGGCCGGTTTACCGATGTCATGAACCCCGCCACCGGCGAAGTTCAGGCCAAGGTGCCGCTGGCCACGGTCGAAGAAATCAACGACATCATCGCCAAAGCCGCTGAGGCTCAGGTCGCATGGGGTGCCACCAACCCGCAGCGCCGCGCCCGCGTGATGATGAAGTTCGGTCAGCTGATCAACGAACACATGGACGAACTGGCCGAGCTGGTCAGCCGTGAACACGGCAAAACCCTGCCCGACGCGCGCGGCGATGTGCAGCGTGGCCTCGAAGTGGTTGAGGTCTGCATGGGCGCGCCGAGCCTGCTGAAAGGTGAATTCACCGACGACGGCGGCCCCGGCATTGACCTTTATTCCATGCGTCAGCCGCTGGGCGTGGTTGCGGGCATCACACCGTTCAACTTCCCCGCGATGATCCCGCTGTGGAAAATGGCGCCCGCCATTTCCGCCGGCAACGCCATGATCCTCAAGCCGTCCGAGCGTTGCCCCTCGACCGCGCTGCGTCTGGCTGAACTGATCACCGAAGCCGGTCTGCCCGAGGGCGTTCTGCAAGTGGTGAACGGCGACAAAGAGGCCGTCGACGCGCTGCTGGACAACGACACCATCCAAGCGGTTGGCTTTGTCGGCTCGACCCCGATCGCGCAGTATATCTATGGCCGAGCGGCGGCGAACGGCAAGCGCGCTCAGTGCTTTGGCGGTGCCAAGAACCACATGATCATCATGCCCGACGCAGACATGGACAAGGCCGCCGATGCGCTGGTCGGTGCCAGCTATGGCGCGGCTGGCGAACGCTGCATGGCGATCTCGGTCGCGGTTCCGGTCGGCAAGGAAACCGCCGATACGCTGATCGAAAAGCTGATTCCGCGCATCGAAAAGCTGAAAGTCGGCCCCTACACCGCGGGCGACGACGTGGACTACGGCCCCGTCATCACCAAGCAATCGCAAGAGCGGATCAAAGCGCTGATCACCTCGGGCGTGGATCAAGGCGCAACGCTGGTGCGCGATGGCCGCGACTTCAGCCTGCAAGGCTATGAGAGCGGCTTCTTCGTCGGCCCGACCCTGTTCGACAACGTGACCCCGGACATGGACATCTACAAAGAAGAAATCTTTGGCCCGGTCCTGAGCCAGGTGCGCACCGACAACTACGAAGAGGCGCTGAAGCTGACCATGGACAACCCCTATGGCAACGGCACGGCGATCTACACCGCCGATGGCGACACCGCCCGCGACTTTGCGCACCGCGTGAACGTTGGCATGGTCGGCATCAACTTCCCGATCCCGGTGCCGCTGTCCTACCACACCTTCGGCGGCTGGAAGAAATCGGCCTTCGGCGATCTGAACCAATACGGCCCTGATGCCTTCCGGTTCTACACGAAAACCAAAACCGTCACGGCGCGTTGGTTCTCGGGCATCAAAGAAGGTGGCGAATTCAACTTCAAGGCAATGGACTGATTGCTCTGAATTTGGTAATTTTAAATGCGCCCGGTTCCCGCCGGGCGCATTTTGCTTGGAGTGATACGTGCCGGTCGATTATAAGATCATCCCCCAACAAGGGGTCGTTTTTGTCCGCTATTCGGGCTTTGCCCGGATGGAAGAAACCGGTCGAGCCTTGGGCCAATACCTGCAAGACCCCAGCTATGTCCCCGGCCAAAAGCAACTGGTTGACCTGTCCGAAGTCACCGAAGTCGAACATAATTTTCCCCAATTGATGGAAATGCAGGCCCGCAAGCTCGACATTTTCCTAAGCGACAAGGGCCAGACCCTAATCGCCTATCATGCGCCGAACGACATATCGCTGGGCATGTCGGAAATGATCCTGAAATCATGGGACGGCATCTCGGGCATTGTGGCCCGCGTGTTCCGCACCGAGGAAGATTGCCTGCAATTCCTTGGGGTTGACGCCGTGACCTTCACCGCTTTGGTCGACGCCGACTAACTTCAAAGCTTGCGTTGTCCCGCCCGGATCGCTCAAATACCTGAGTGGAGGGCATACCCATGACAGAACCTGATTTCACGCTTGGCATCGAAGAAGAATACCTTCTGGTCGATCTTGATAGCCTGATGCTGGCCGAGGCCCCGGACGGGCTGATGGAGGCTTGCGCGACTGAGTTGCAAGGCCAGGTCAGTCCAGAATTTCTGCAATGCCAGATCGAGATCGGCACCAAGGTCTGCACCGATATCGCCGCCGCGCGCGAAGATCTGCGCCGCCTGCGGGCGACGGTGGCCAAACACGCCAAGGCGTTCAACCTTGCCCCCATCGCTGCCAGTTGCCACCCCGCCGCCGATTGGAAGCTGCAACGCCACACCGACAAAGACCGCTACAACACGCTGGCCCATGATCTGGGCGGCGTGGTGCGGCGGATGCTGATCTGCGGGATGCATGTGCATGTGGGCCTAGGCGATGACCCGCTGCGCGCCGATCTGATGCGGCAGATGTCCTATTTCCTGCCGCATCTACTGGCACTTAGCACCTCGTCGCCGTTCTGGCAGGGGCAAGACACCGGCATGGCCTCGTACCGCATTTCCGTCTTCGACAACCTGCCCCGCACCGGCCTGCCCCCACAGTTTGACAACTGGCAGGAGTATGAACGCTCAGTCGCCGCGCTGGTCGATCTGGGCGTGATCGAGGACAGCTCGAAAATCTGGTGGGATCTGCGCCCGTCCTCGCGCTTTCCAACGCTGGAAACCCGCATCATGGATGTCAGCCCGCGCATGGAGCACGCGCTCTCGCTGGCGGCGCTAAACCAATGCCTGTTGCGAATGCTGTGGCGGCTGCGCGTGCGCAACCAACGCTGGCGGATCTATGAGAATTTCCTGATCGGCGAAAACCGCTGGCGCGCACAACGCTATGGCACCACCGAGGGCCTGATCGATTTCGGCCGCGGCGCCATCGTGCCCTTCCCAGAATTGATTGACGAAATGATCGAGTTGATCGAGGAAGACGCGGGCGTTCTGCGCTGTCTGCGCGAGGTGGAAAACGCTCGCGCCATCGCGATTGAAGGCACCTCAAGCCAACGCCAACGGGCTGCCGCCGCAGGGGCCCAAGACCATGATAGCGCTATGCGCGCGGTCGTGTCGCAACTGATCGAGGAATTCCACGCCGATCTCTGACCGATTGGTCGGCTTTTCCGATTGCACGGTTGCAAAACTCCTGCAACAATCCGTAATTAAACAGCCGTTCATTAAATCTGCCGAGGGAGGAGACACCGATGGATTTCGCGCTGACCGAGGAACAAACCGCCATCTTCGATATGGCTCACGCGTTCGGCCAAGACCGCATCGCCCCCAACGCCAAAGCATGGGAGGCCGCAGGCACCATTCCCAAGGAACTCTGGCCCGAAGTGGGCGCACTTGGCTTTGGCGGGCTTTACGTGTCCGAGGAATCGGGCGGCGCGGGCCTTGGCCGCCTCGATGCCACGCTGGTGTTTGAGGCGCTGTCGATGGCCTGCCCGTCGGTCGCGGCCTTCCTGTCGATCCACAATATGTGCGCCAAGATGATCGACACCTTCGCCAGCCAAGACCTCAAGGATCGCTACCTGCCCAAAGTCCTGACGATGGACACCGTGCTCAGCTACTGCCTGACGGAACCCGGCAGCGGATCGGACGCAGCCGCCCTCAAAACCCGCGCCGAGCGCACGAATGAGGGCTATAACCTGAACGGCACCAAGGCCTTCATCTCGGGCGGCGGCTATTCCGATGCTTATGTCACCATGGTCCGCACCGGCGATGACAGCCCGCGCGGCATCTCGACCGTGATCGTGGACGATGGCACGGCGGGCCTGTCCTTTGGCGGGCTTGAGGATAAGATGGGCTGGAAATCGCAACCCACGCGCCAAGTGCAATTCGACGATTGCGTGGTCTCCCATGACAACCTGATCGGCGAAGAAGGCGCAGGCTTTAAATATGCCATGGCCGGCCTCGACGGCGGCCGCCTCAATATCTCGGCCTGCTCGCTGGGCGCGGCGCAAACCGCGCTGAACCTGACGCTTCAATACATGTCCGAGCGCAAAGCCTTCGGCAAATCCATCGACCAGTTCCAAGCCCTGCAATTCCGTCTGGCGGATATGGAGATCGAGCTGCAAGCCGCCCGCACCTTCCTGCGCCAAGCCGCATGGAAGCTGGACACCGGCGCGCCGGACGCCACCAAATTCTGCGCCATGGCCAAGAAGTTCGTGACCGAAGCGGGCAGCAAGATCGTCGACCAATGCCTGCAACTGCACGGCGGCTACGGCTATCTGGCCGATTACGGGATCGAAAAACTGCACCGCGATCTCCGCGTGCACCAGATCCTCGAAGGCACCAATGAAATCATGCGCCTGATCGTCGCCCGCACCATGGTCGGCCGCTAACGCGCCCCGTCCCTGGTATTTTCTGACCAAAAATATTCCCGGGGGTCCGGGGGCAGCGCCCCCGGCCTCGGCCCGCCCAAAGCGAGACCTAAGCCCATGACAAACCCCGACGTCCAAATCCGCATCAATGGCCGCGCAGGCCACATCACCCTGACCCGCCCGCAGGCGCTCAATGCGCTGAACCACGACATGTGCACCGCCATCGAACAGGCGCTGGACGCATGGCGCGATGATCCGGCTGTGCACCTCATCATCCTCGACGCGACAGGCGAACGGGCCTTCTGCGCGGGCGGCGATATTGCCGCCATGTACAACGCTGGTAAGGCGGGCGACTATGACACACCCCGCAGCTTCTGGCGCGAAGAATACCGCCTGAATACCAAACTGGCCGAATATCCCAAACCCATCGTCAGCTTCCTGCATGGGTTTGTCATGGGCGGCGGCGTTGGGCTTGGCGGCCATGTCAGCCACCGCATCGTGGGCGAGTCCACCCAGATCGCCATGCCCGAATGCGGCATCGGCTTTGTGCCGGATGTCGGCGGCACCTATCGGCTTGCCCTCGCGCCCGGTCGCTTGGGTGAATATTTTGGCCTGACCGGCGCGCGCATGGGCCCTGCCGAGGCGATCCGCGCGGGCTTTGCCGATATGTTCATCCCCGAGGCCGACTGGCCCGAGTTGAAAAACGCGCTGGCCACCACCGGCAAACCCTCCGTCCTGATCCCGGCAACGCCCCCCGAAAGCACCCTGCCCGAGGACGACATCAACGCCCTCTTCGCTGGTGAGGCGCTGCAAGATATCCTCAACACCTTGCGCGCATCGGACAGCGAATTTGCCGCCAAAGCCCTCAAGACTTTGCAGCGCAACTCGCCCCTGTCGATGGCCGCTACGCTGGAAATGATCCATCGCCTGCGCAGCCCCTCTCTGGACATCCGCAAGGCGCTGGAGCTGGAATACCGCGTCAGCCACCGCATCATGGAACATGGCGACTTTATCGAAGGCGTGCGCGCGCAGATCATCGACAAAGATCGCACCCCCACTTGGAAACACGCGCTGGACAAGGTGCCCGCAGTCGATGTTTCCTTGCTGTTGCGCCCCTTGGGCAAAGAGGCTTGGACGTTTGAGGAGACCGGCATGAACATCGCATTTATCGGACTGGGCAATATGGGCGGGCCGATGGCCGCAAACCTGATCAAGGCAGGCCATAGCGTCACCGGCTTTGACGTGGCAGGCACCACGGTTGAGGGTGCACGCGTTGCCGCCAGCGCCGCCGAGGCCGCGAAGGGCGCCGATGTGGTCATCACCATGCTGCCCAATGGCGCAATCCTGCGTGCCGTCGCGGCGGATGTGATCCCGGCGATGACCCCCGGCGCGGTGTTGCTGGATTGTTCGACCGTCGATGTGGAAAGCGCCCGCGCCGTGGCCGATCTAGCCGCCGCCGCTGGCCTTGGCGCGCTGGATGCGCCCGTCTCGGGCGGGATCGGCGGCGCGGCGGCTGGCACGCTTACCTTCATGGTCGGCGGCTCGGATGAGGCCTTCGCCATCGCCAAGCCCCTGTTCGATATCATGGGCCAAAAGGCCGTGCATTGCGGCCCCTCGGGCAATGGTCAGGCGGCCAAGATCTGCAACAATATGATCCTTGGTGTCACCATGATCGCCACCTGCGAAGCCTTTGCTTTGGCGGACAAATTGGGCCTCGACCGCCAATCGATGTTCGACGTGGTCAGCACCTCGTCGGGCTATAGTTGGACGATGAACGCCTATTGCCCCGCCCCCGGCGTTGGCCCCAACAGCCCCGCCGACAATGGCTATAAACCGGGCTTCGCGTCTGAATTGATGCTGAAGGATCTGGGCCTCAGCCAACAAGCCGCCGAAGCCGCCGACGCGGATACCCCCATGGGCCAACGCGCGCTGGAGCTGTACAAGCAGTTCGTCGAGGCCGAAGACGGCAAAGGCATGGACTTCAGCGCCATGCTGCCCCGCTTCGAAAAACGCGGACGCGGTTGATGACCTGGCTCGCCGAGGCTCCGCAATTGTCCGGCCTCGGCGCCGAGGCGAAGGCCGTTCTGGCTCGCCTCAGCCCTGTACAGGTGCCTCAGGGCACCGCGCTGTTTCACCCCGGCGATGTGGCGCAGGGCTTTGTGGTTGTGCTGCAAGGCCGGGTCGATGTGTTCATGACCGGATCAACGGGGCGCGATATCTTGCTGTATTCGGTCGAACCCGGTCAAAGCTGCATCCAATCCACGCTGGGCCTTCTGGGCGGTGAGGCCTATTCCGGCGAGGCGATCACCTGTTCAGACTGCCGCCTTGTTCTGGTGCCGCGCCCGCAGTTCATGAGCCTGATGAATTCTAGCGCGGAATTTCGCGGCATCGTCTTTGCCGCCTTCGCGCAACGAATGCAGTCGATGATGACATTGCTTGATCGGCTGGCATTTCAGAAGGTCGAAAGCCGCCTCGCCCGCCTATTGCTGGAACGCGCCGAGCATGGCCATCTGCACGCCACCCAAGCCGAAATCGCCGTGATGATCGGCAGCGCCCGCGAGGTGGTGACCCGCCGCCTTGACGCCATGGCCAAACGCGGGCTGGTTCGGCTGGAACGTGGCACCGTGCATCTTGTGGCTTTGGAAGACCTTCAGGCGCTGGCCGAAGAGTAATTCCGCCCCCATGTGACCACGTCACAGACAGACCCCTATCTGACGTGGCATTCTGTATCCATCGACACCACTGGAACAGAATCGGGGGTTCCCATGTTCGCAAAGAATGAAGGCGGTCTAGACCGCGCACTTCGCATTATCGTTGGCCTTGCCCTGCTGGCGGGCTTCTTCATGAATACCGGCGCCACCTATGGCTGGCTCTACCTGATCGGCATCGTGCCGCTGGCCACTGGCTTGCTTGGTTCCTGCCCGCTGTATTCCATTCTGGGCATCAACACCTGCCCGATGAAGAAATAACTAGCGGACTTCGCAATTGTCGAACCATTCAAACCGGCTCCATCGCCCGGTGAGAGAGGCCACGACAGGCGCGAAAACCACAGGAATTTCAAGCTCCTGTATCAGGTAATCAAAATAGCTGTTGCGGTGTTCGCGGCAGCTAATCACCGCGCGGTTGGTGCTGGGATCATAGGGATACGCGCGGGCCTCATAGCGGCCCGGTTCGATCCGAATGGGCGCAGCGCCATTGATCGACACCGACACGTCATAGGGGTGCGGCTGGCGTTCCCATCCGCAGGGGCGACGGTCGATGATTTCGATGGTGCGGCCTGCGCCTTCCTCCATGAAGAAACTGCGCGTCAGCTCGTATCCAGCGCGGATCGGCAACAAAGACCCCGCGTTCGGCTGCGGCACCTGCGCGGCCTCAATTCCCAGCCCCGGCTTGGCCTCAAGCACCAGCATTTCGTCATCGCGGATATTGCGGGCGCGATTGCACGCCTGCGTCGTCGGCAGGTACGCGCCCCGATCATTGGCCAATGACAGCAGACGCGGCGCGGTCTCAATCAACGCTTTGGCGCGGCCCACTTCATCAGAATACATGTCCTCTTCCCACTGAAGACGGTGGGTCCGAATGAAGGCCCAATAGCCCCCGTCTGACAGAACCAGAACGCGACTGGGATCGCCCGAAGGGTGCAGATCGGGGAAGGCGGCAAAATAGGTGCCGGGTTTAAAGAATATCCCCGCGCCGAAATAGATCACTTCGCGCTGCTGATTGGCCAGAAAACCGGGCGCACCTTCGGGGGCATAGGCCAGCTTGGCCAACAACCGGCCTTTGTCCAGAATTTCGAAAAGCTCTGTTTCCGGCTGCACAGAATGATCTGACGACCAGTAAATCCGGGTGCTGTCGGCATGGGCCATGCCAGTGGCTGCGCCCAGCAGAACAGCGAATAAAAACAATTTCTTAAGCATAAAGCCAAAACCTATCTCACGATGCGCGTGACAGGCGTAGCCTACACCAGTGCGGGGCAATCTGCCAAGGCAGAGCCTGCCACGCCAACGGGCGGCGTGACAGTTGCGCCATGGGCCTATTCGGCCGCCTGTCGGCGCGCGTCCAACATGGGTTTCAGATAGCGGCCCGTGTGGCTGCCCTCGACCGCGGCCACCTCCTCGGGGGTGCCGGTGGCGACAATCTCGCCGCCACCATCGCCGCCTTCCGGGCCAATATCAATGATCCAGTCGGCGGTTTTGATGACGTCAAGGTTATGTTCGATTACCACGACAGAATTGCCCTGCTCGACCAGTTCGTGCAGCACTTCCAGCAGCTTGCGAACGTCTTCGAAGTGCAGGCCCGTGGTCGGCTCGTCAAGGATATAGAGCGTGCGGCCCGTGGACCGACGCGCCAGTTCCTTGGACAGTTTCACCCGCTGCGCCTCGCCACCCGACAGGGTCGTCGCCTGCTGGCCGACCTTGATATAGCCAAGGCCCACCCGCACCAGAGCGTCCATCTTTTCGCGGATGCTGGGCACGGCTTTGAAGAACTCTTGCGCGTCCTCGACCGTCATATCCAGCACATCGGCGATGGAATTGCCCTTGAACTTGATCTCAAGCGTTTCGCGGTTGTAGCGCTGACCTTTGCAGGTCTCGCAAGTGACATACACGTCGGGCAGGAAGTGCATCTCGATCTTGATCACGCCGTCGCCCTGACACGCCTCACAGCGCCCGCCCTTGACGTTAAAGCTGAAGCGGCCGGGCTTGTAGCCGCGCGCTTTGGCCTCGGGCAGACCGGCGAACCAGTCGCGGATCGGGGTAAACGCGCCAGTATAGGTCGCGGGGTTTGATCGCGGCGTGCGGCCAATCGGACGCTGGTCAATGTCGATGACTTTATCGAGCAGTTCCAACCCCTTGATCGTATCGCAGGGCGCAGGCGTCTGCCGCGCGCCGTTCAGCCGCATTGAGGCCGTTTTGAACAGCGTTTCAATCGTCAGCGTAGATTTCCCGCCGCCCGACACGCCCGCCACGCAGACGAACTTGCCCAGCGGGAATTCCGCCGTCACATTTTTCAGGTTGTTGCCGCAAGCGCCCTCAACGCGGATCACCTTGCCATTGCCCGCCCGCCGTTCCGCCGGAACGCTGATTTCGCGTGACCCAGACAGGTACTGACCGGTCAGCGAGGCCGGATCATCCGAAATCTCATCCGGGGTGCCTTTGCTGACGACCTGCCCGCCATGCACGCCCGCACCGGGGCCGATGTCGAACACATAGTCGGCTTGGCGGATCATATCCTCGTCATGTTCGACCACGATCACAGTATTGCCTTGATCACGCAGGTTTTTCAGCGTTCCGATCAAGCGGTCGTTGTCGCGCTGGTGCAGGCCGATGCTGGGTTCATCGAGTACATACAGAACCCCCGTCAGGCCCGAGCCGATCTGGCTGGCCAGACGGATACGTTGGCTTTCCCCGCCCGACAGAGTGCCCGCATTGCGGCTGAGGGTCAGGTAATCAAGGCCGACGTTATTGAGGAACCCCAGACGTTCGCGGATTTCCTTCAGGATCGCTTTGGCAATCTCGTTCTTTTGGTTCGTCAGGCTGGCAGGCACGGTTTCGCACCATGCATAAGCCTCTTTGATCGACATCTGAACGACTTGGCCCACATGCAAGCCCGCGATCTTCACCGCCAACGCCTCGTCCCGCAGACGGAATCCGCCGCACGATCCGCAGGGGCGGTCATTCTGATAGCGTTCGAATTCTTCGCGGATCCAGTTGCTGTCGGTTTCGCGATAGCGGCGTTCCATGTTGGGGATCACACCCTCGAAGACGCGGCTGACCTGATAGACGCGCCCGCCTTCGTCATAGCGGAATTCGATCTCTTCCTCGCCCGACCCATAAAGGAAGATCTTCTGGATCTTCTCATCCAGGTTCTTCCACGGGGTCGAAGGTTTGAAGCCGTAATGCTTGGCAATCGACTGGATGGTTTGCAGGAAATAGGGCGATTTGCCCTTGCGCCACGGGGCCAGCGCGCCATCGGCGATCTTAAGCGTCACATCGGGCACGACCAGACGTTCGTCAAAAAACAGCTCTTTGCCAAGGCCGTCGCAGACCGGACAAGCGCCAAAGGGCGCGTTGAACGAAAACAGCCGCGGTTCGATCTCGGGGATGGTGAAACCACTGACCGGACAGGCGAAATTCTCGCTGAAGGTGATACGCTCGGGCTCGCCCTCGCTGGGCGCGGTTTCCAAAATGGCAATGCCATCGGCCAGATCCAGCGCGGTTCGGAAACTGTCGGCAAGGCGCGTTTCCAACCCGTCGCGGACCACAAGACGATCGACCACCACGTCGATATCGTGGCGGAATTTCTTATCAAGGCTGGGCGGCTCATCAAGTTCGTAGAACTGCCCATCGACCTTGACGCGCTGGAAGCCCTGCTTGCGCAGCTCCAGCATTTCCTTTTTGTACTCGCCCTTGCGGTCGCGCACGATGGGGGCCAGCAGATAGGCGCGGGTGCCCTCCTCCATGCCCATCACGCGATCGACCATGTCCTGCACCTGCTGCGCCTCGATCGGCAGGCCGGTGGCGGGGCTATATGGCGTGCCCACTCGCGCGAACAACAGGCGCATGTAGTCGTAAATCTCGGTCACGGTGCCAACGGTCGAGCGCGGGTTCTTGCTGGTGGTCTTCTGCTCAATCGAGATGGCGGGCGACAAGCCGCTTATGTGATCCACATCGGGCTTTTCCATCATATCGAGGAACTGCCGCGCATAGGCCGAGAGCGATTCCACATAGCGCCGCTGCCCTTCGGCATAGATCGTATCGAACGCGAGGCTGGACTTGCCCGAACCGGAAAGCCCCGTAATCACAACCAGTTCATCGCGCGGAATGTCCACGTCGATGTTCTTGAGGTTATGTTCGCGCGCGCCGCGCACTTCGATATGCTTTAGCTCAGGCATGATGACCCTTTCTGGCAACGGTTAAGACATAGTTTACCCGTGCGCCAAGGCCAACCGAAAAATGAGAACAAGAGGCGAACATTCAACGCACCCCTTTACATTCTACTTTTAGAATGTATATTCCTCTCAAACCCCTCAGACTCAGGTGAACCCAATGTTCGCAATGTTCTCAAATACCCCCGCCCGCCCGACCTACACCGCTGCCGACGCCGTTCGTGACGCAGCAGACGGCAAAATCGAGCTGATCGACATCCGTGACCCGATGGAACTGGCCGGTGGCCGCGCCGAAGGGTCGGTCAATGTGCCTCTGGCCACACTGTCCATGCGCGCCGATCCGCGCAGCCCCGAATGTATGGCCGCGTTCAAATCTGGTAAGCCGATTGTTCTGTACTGTGCCTCGGGCGGTCGCGCCTCGATGGCGCAGGGCATGCTTGAACAGATGGGCCATGCTGAAGTTCATAATATCGGCGGGCTGGCCCACTGGTATCAGGCTGGCGGCCAGATCGCCCGCTAACCCTTCGTCCCTGTCGTCACCAGTATGCGGGTCCGGTTTTCCGGACCCGTTTGTTTTTGCGCTGGAACGGTGCAGAGCCTTGTGGAAGACTTGGGCCAACAGGTTTTGATTACTCGGATTTTCCACATGAAACGCACCGCTATTTCCGCGTTGGCCTTTGCCGTGGCCACCCTGCCCGCCTTTGCCCAAGAGGCCCCGAACACCATGCTGGTTCTGGATGCCTCGGGCTCGATGTGGGGGCAGATCGACGGGGTGAACAAGATCACCATCGCCCGCACGGTGCTGGATGATCTGCTGGCCACCCTGCCCGAAAACCAGAACCTCGGGCTAACGGTCTATGGCCACCGCACCAAGGGCGATTGCAGTGATATTGAAACGCTGGTCATGCCCGCGCCCGGCAACCGGGCCGATATTGCGGCCAAGGTGGCGGGCCTGAACCCCAAGGGCAAAACGCCCCTGTCGGCCGCGGTGATCGAAGCCGCCCGCGCCCTGCGCCACACCGAAGAGGCGGCCACCGTGATCCTGATTTCCGACGGGATCGAAACCTGCGAGGCCGATCCCTGCGCTGTCGGGGCCGAGCTTGAGGCCTCGGGCGTGAACTTTACCGCCCATGTGGTGGGCTTTGACGTGGCCGATCCGGTGGCGCAGGCGCAATTGCAGTGCTTGGCGCGCAACACCGGCGGCACCTATCTGCCCGCCAAGAACGCCCGCGAACTCTCGGATGCTTTGGCCACAGTGACAAAGGTGGTGGAGCCTACGCCAGTCAAGATCGGCTTTTCGGCTTCCGAGACCTTCGGCACCGCCACCCGCGCGGTCGATGTGGTGTGGGAGATATACGCCGATAGCGGTGATATCGTGATGGACGCCACGCAAACCGACAGCGGCACAATCACCCTGCCCGCTGGCAGCTATGTGGTGAAGGCCCTGCGGCTGAGTGATGAGACGCAATTGGAAAAGGCCGTCACCCTGACCGACACGGATAAAACCGTGCATCTGGACTTTGACGAACCTCTGCCGGAGGTCACGCTGGGCGCGCCCGATAGCGGCCCTGCGGGAACCGTGGTTCAAGTTACATGGGACGGGCCGAACGGCGATGGCGACTATCTGGACACCGCCGTTCCGGGGGCCGAAAGCGGCCAGTATCTGACCTATACTTACACGATGGATGGCAACCCTGCCGCGTTGCGCCTGCCCGCCCAGCCCGGCATCTATGACATCCGCTATATCGCCGCCGATGGCTTGCAGGTTCTGGCAACGCGCCCTGTGACCGTGACAGAGCATCAAGCCGCGCTCTCGGCCCCTGCCTCGGTGCAGATCGGCGCGGTGTTTGCGGTGGTATGGCAAGGTGCGGGTCAGGCTGGCGATTATCTGGATATCGCCCTGCCCGGTGCTGCCCCGCTGGATTATGTCAGCTATGCCTATGTGGCCGATGGCAACCCGTTGCAAATAAAGGCACCTGTCACGCCGGGCGAGTACCAGATCCGTTATATCGTCGATCAGGACAGCAGCGTGTTTGCCTCGATCCCGCTGACCATCACCGATGTGCCCGCCACCCTGATCGCCCCGGCCGAGGCCACCGCTGGCCAACCCGTGACGATCGCTTGGACAGGCCCCGGCAATGCGGGCGATTGGCTGACGATCACCACGCCCGATGACGGCCCGCTGGGCTATGTGACCTATGGCTATACCAACGATGGCAACCCGCTGACCTTCAACGCCCCGGACACGCCCGGCAGCTATGTGATCCGCTATATCGCTGACGGACCGGAAAGCCGGGTGCTGACCGAAGTGCCGCTGGTGGTGAAGTAATCAAAAAGGGCCGGTCATCGCGACCGGCCCAAACTCGTTACCTCCCCCACGTTCCGCTTAGCGATAGAGCAGCGATACCCCATCGGCGAACAGATGCACCTTGGACGGATCGGCCGTCAGGCGCACGGTCTGGCCGCGCATACCCTGATGGATGCCCGCCAGCTTGGCGATCACCTGCCCGTCGCCGTGACCGAAATAGAGCAGTGTCACTTCGCCCAAAGCCTCAGTAATCGACACCGCGCCCGTATAAATCGCATCGCCCTTGGCCGCGACCATATCTTCGGGACGGACGCCGACATTAACCTTCAGGCCCATATCCGCATCGGTCGTGGGATAGTCGGACACGGCGACACAACCATCCGCCAGCTTGACCTTGGTCTGCGCCCCGGTTTCCACCACCTCACCGGGCAACAGGTTCATCGCGGGCGAGCCAATGAATTGCGCCACGAATTCACTGTTAGGCCGCTCGTAAAGCTCTAGCGGAGTGCCGACCTGCGCGATGCCCTTGTTGGCCAGAACCACAATCCGGCTGGCCAGCGTCATCGCTTCGACCTGATCGTGGGTGACGTAGATCATCGTGCTGTCGGGCATCTGTTCCTTCAGCTGGGCGATCTCGATCCGGGTGGCCACGCGCAGCGCTGCGTCAAGGTTCGAAAGCGGCTCATCGAACAGATAGACCTTGGGGTCGCGCACGATGGAGCGGCCAATCGCCACCCGCTGACGCTGCCCGCCCGACAGGGCCTTGGGCAGACGGTCCAGATAAGGTTCTAGCTGAAGGATACGCGCGGCCTTTTCGACGGCGGCGTCAATCTCGGCTTGCGATTTTTTGGCGATCTTCAGCGCAAAGCTCATGTTATCGCGCACCGTCATATGCGGATAAAGCGCATAGGACTGGAACACCATGGCGATGCCACGCTTGGACGGCGGTACATCGTTCATCCGTTCGCCGTCGATGTCCAGCGTGCCGCCGGTGATCTTTTCCAGACCCGCGATCATCCGCAGCAGCGTGGATTTCCCGCAGCCCGAAGGCCCGACGAACACAATCAGTTCGCCGGTTTTGATGTCGAGGTTGATGTTCTTCAGAACATCGACCGTCCCGCCATAGGTCTTGGCGACATCCGTCAGTTTCAGATCGGCCATATCCTCCCCCTTCGCTTTGCTTATGCCTTGAGTTTCAGGCTGGGCTGCCACGGGCCCAGATGCAGTTTGCCGTCGGGCGCGACGGGCGCGCTGCCCAGCTCCAGCCCGATGTCGTGCCATGTGCCCGCGGGCATATCCATCACCGCCGGTTCGGCGCTTAGGTTAAACGCGCAGAAGATCACCTCATCCCCTTCAGTGCGGGTGAAATACAGGATCGAGCCTTCGGCCTGAACCGCGTCATGTGCCCCGCGCACCAGCGCAGCATGCGACCGGCGGAAGGCAATGGCGCGGCGGTAGTGATGGACCAGCGCAGTCGGGTCGTTTTCCTGCACGGCGACGGACCGGTTCACATGGTCATGGCTGACCGGCAACCACGGCTGGCCGGTGGTGAACCCGCCGCTTTGGTTGGACTTTTCCCAAACCATCGGCGTGCGGCATCCATCGCGGCCTTTGAATTCGGGCCAAAATTCGATGCCATAGGGGTCTTGTAGATCGTCAAAGCCGACCTCAGCCTCGGGCAGGCCCAGTTCCTCGCCCTGATAGAGGCAAACCGACCCCGGCAGGCACAGAAGCATCGTGGTGAACAGGCGCTGCGCGGCAGGCGTCAGATCCCAGCGCGAGGTGTGGCGCACCACGTCATGGTTCGAAAACGCCCAGCAGGCCCAGCCTTCGCTGGCCACGCGGTCTACATGGTCGAACACTTCGGACACGAACTGCGCCGTAGGCCGTTCGCCCGACAGCAGTTCAAACGCATAGCACATGTGCATCAGATCATCACCGGCGGTGTATTCGCCCATGATCTCAAGCCCGCGCTGCGCATCGCCCACTTCGCCCACGGCAGCGGCGCCATAAGGCTCCATCACCGCGCGCAATTTGCGCAGGAACGCAAAGTTCTCGGGGCGGTTCTTGTCGTAGAGGTGTTCTTGGTGGTTATAGGGGTTCACGCTGGGCGCGATTGTGGCATTGCGCAGCTCGGGCGCCAGGGGCGGGTTCGATCGGAGCTGTTGATCGTGGACGTAGAAGTTGATGGTATCGAGCCGGAACCCGTCGACACCCCGGTCCAGCCAGAACTTCGCCACGTCCAAAAGCGATGCCTGCACATCCGGGCAATGGAAGTTCAGGTCGGGTTGCGACACCAAGAAATTGTGCAGGTAATACTGTTCGCGTCTTGCGTCCCACTGCCAAGCCGAGCCGCCAAAGATCGACAGCCAATTGTTCGGCGGTGTGCCATCAGGCTTGGCATCGGCCCAGACGTACCAATCGGCCTTGTCGTTTGTCTTGTTGCTGCGCGATTGCTGGAACCATGCGTGCTGATCCGAGGTGTGCGACAGAACGAGGTCGATCATCACCTTCAGGCCCAGCTTATGCGCGGTCTGGATCAACACGTCGAAATCGGCCAGCGATCCGAACATCGGATCAACGTCGCAATAATCGCTGACGTCATAGCCGAAGTCCTTCATCGGCGAGGTAAAGAACGGCGAGATCCAGATCGCATCAACACCAAGCGAGGCCACATGCGGCAGGCGCTGTGCGATGCCCAGCAGATCGCCGATGCCATCGCCATTGCTATCCTGAAAGCTGCGCGGATAGATCTGATAGATCACCGCACCGCGCCACCAATCTTTTTGCCGGGACTCGATCGCTTCACTCATCTTGTTGTTTACCATATTCATACGCGTTTCCTTTATGGGGCCGGAGGGAGGCCCCGCTCGTATTCGTTGTTATTTCACCGAGCCGGCCAACAGACCGCGCACCAAGTAGCGTTGCATTGCAAAGAACACCACCAGCGGCACCGAGATCGACACGAAGGCCGCCGTGGCAAGGATTTCCCAGTTGCCGCCGCGCGTGCCCAGCAGTTCGACGATTTGCTTGGTCATCACCGTGGTCTGGCCGGTGGAATCGATCAGGAACACCAGCGCCACCAGCAGATCGTTCCACGTCCAGAGGAACTGAAAGATTGCAAAGCTGGCCAGTGCCGGGAAGGACAGCGGCAGGATGATCTTGACGAAGATCTGGAAATCCGTCGCGCCGTCCACACGGGCGTTCTCGATGATGTCGCGCGGCAGACCGACCATGTAGTTGCGCAGCAGATAGATCGCCAAGGGCAAACCAAAGCCGGTATGCGCCAGCCAGACGCCGAGATACCCTTTGCCGATGCCAATGCCCAAGTGCAGCTTGAGCAGCGGGATCAGCGCCAGTTGCAGCGGCACCACCAGCAGGGCAACCACAAAGGCCACCAGCAGCGCACGGCCCGGAAAATCCATCCACGCCAGCGCATAGGCGGCGAAGGCAGCGATCACGATAGGAATGATCGTGGCAGGGATCGTCACGGTCAGCGTGTTGAAGAACGCCTTGGCCAAGCTGTCAGTATTGTCGCCTGAAAACAGCACCTTGCTGTAGTTTTCAAAAGTGAATTCAGGCGGCAATTCGGCGGTGACAAACACCCGCTGGCCGCGCGATCCGGTCATCTCGGTCGGGCTTTCCATACGGTAGGCCCCATCTGCCTGCACGGTGATGGTGCCCTCTTTCAGCTCAGCCGTTTGGCCGGGCGTATAGGCGTCGATCTCTCGCGATGAGGTGCCCCAGACGCTGATCACGGCGGGGCTGCCCTCTTCGAACAATTCGCCTTCGATCACAAACATCCCGCCCGTCTGCACCTGTATTGCCGGGTCGGCGGTGCGCAGCGTCAGGTTCTGTTCCGACGGGAACATCGACTTCCACCAGCCACTTGTCGCGATCTGGTCGGCGGTGCGGAAGGACGACACCAACAGGCCCACGGTTGGGAACAACCACAGCGCCACCAGCACAGCCACCGAGATATGAACGGCCCATGTCAGCGAAGATTTGGTTCCGGCGATATTATCCATGACGTGCTCCTTCATAGTCGCGGGCCATCAGCGCATCTCCTTGCGGGCGTTGTAGACGTTCCAGACAAGGATCGGCGTCACCAGCAGCATGATCACAATCGCCGCAGCCGACCCGACGCCCCAGTCATTGGCGCGGAACAGTTTGTCGTACATGTAATTGGCCAGAACTTGCGTTTCCCACTGGCCGTTGGTCATGGCGAAGACGATGTCAAAGACCTTCAGAACCACGATGGTGATCGTCGTCCAGACCACCACGATGGTGCCCATGATCTGCGGCACCTTGATCTTAAAGAAGATCTGGAACGGGTTCGCGCCATCGACGATGGCCGCCTCGACCGTTTCTTCGGGAATACCGCGCAGGGCGGCGGACAGGATCACCATGGCAAAGCCGGTCTGGATCCAGATCAGCACCGCCATCAGGAAGAAGTTGTTCCAGATCGGCAGGGTCAGCCATTGTTGTGGGTCATTGCCGGTCAGGCCCACATAGATCGCGTTCAGAATGCCGATCTGTTCGGTGCCCGGCGGACGGGCGTCATAGACCAGTTTCCAAATCACCGCCGCCCCGACGAAGGAAATCGCCATCGGCATAAAGATCAGCGACTTGGCGATATTGCCCCAACGGATGCGGTCGGTCAGCTGCGCAGCCAGCAGGCCAAACGCGGTCGAGGCCGCAGGCACCACAACCAGCCACATCATGTTGTTGCGCATGGCTTCCCAGAACTTCGGCTCGCTCAGCATCTGGCTGTAGTTCGCCAGCCCGACAAAAGCGCCGTCCTGATCGCGGTCGGTTACGGACATGCGCAGCGTCTCAAACACGGGATAGGCCAGATAGAGGCACAGCGCGAACAGCGCCGGAAACAGGAACAGCCAAGGGCGAATGATATTGGCGCGGTTGATATTGCGCCCCGCATGCGGGCCTTTGGCCGGGAAAAGAACTTTGTCGAGGAACTGATTTGACAGGTAGAAATATCCCACACAGGCCCCAACGCCTATGACAATGGTCAGCAGCCCCTGAATGGCCGGATGCATGGTGTCCCCTCCCTGACAACAGATCGTTTAGAAACAGTTGGGGCGACCGGTTTGCACAGGTCGCCCCGAAAGGTGGCTGATTATTTCAGCGCATCCCAGGATGCTTGGATCGCTTGGCCAACTTCTTCGGCCGATTTGCCGCCAGCATAGTCAACCATGCCGGTCCAGAACGACCCTGCGCCAACGCCGCCCGGCATCAGGTCAGAGCCGTCAAAGCGGAAGGTGGTCGCGCCCAGCAGGATTTCGTTCATCTTGCGCAGGGTCGGATCGCTGAACGCATCGGGGTTCACGCCCTTGTGCGGGGTCAGGAAGCCCTTCTGAGCCATCCACGCTTCATGCGCTTCGGTGGTCTTCAGGAATTCGATGAACTGATGCGCTGCGGGCGAGTCGTTGGTGATCGCCCAAAGGGTGCCAGCGCCCAGAACCGGTGCGCCCAGATCCTTTTCAGCATAGGCCGGGAAGTAGAAGAAATCTGCATCTTCACCAACCGAAGTGCCTTCGGGGAAGAACGCCGGAATGAACGAGGCCTGACGGTGCATGTAGCACTGCGGCGGCGAGGCAAACAGACCCTTGGGGCTGTCGCGGAAGTCGGTCGAGGCCACAGCACCAGCGCCGCCCGCAACATAGGCGTCGTTGCGCGCGAACCAGCCAAATTCATCAATGGCGGCGGTGACTTTGGGATCGTCGAACTTCAGGTCGTTCTTGACCCACGCGTCGTAGTCGGCGGGCGACTGCGTGCGCAGCATCATGTCTTCAACCCAGTCGGTTGCCGGCCAGCCGGTCGCGCCGCCTGATCCCAGACCGATACACCACGGGGTGCCGCCATCGGCGACGATCTGTTCGGTCAGGGCCTTCAGTTCCTCCATCGAGGACGGGATTTCATAACCCGCATCTTCGAAGTTTTCAGGCACGAACCACACAAGCGACTTCAGGTCGACTTTGTAGAAGAAGCCATAGAGGTTATCGGCACCGTCTTTGCCAGCATAAGTGCCCAGATCGACCCAGGACTGACCAGCGGCGTAGTTTTCGCGTACCCAATCACCCGTGCCATCGGCCAGCGGGGTCAGGAAACCGCGCTTGGCCATATCGGCGGCAAGGCCAGGCTGCGGGAAGACGGCGATGTTCGGGGCCGAACCGGCCTCGGCGTCGATGACGATCTGCTGCTCAAAGCTGTCGGAACCGACGTAAGCCACATCAAGGCCCGACTGCGTGCGGAACACGTCCAGCACCTTTTGAACCATCGCTTCATCCGCACCCAACCACGGGCCAGCGATCGTCAGATCGGCTGCATTGGCCCCACCCGCGATCAGCGCGGACAGTGCCACACTCAAAGTAAACGATTTCTTCATGAGATTTCCTCCCCAAGCCGCGCTGATGCGCGTGTTGACTACCATACACTTTGAGAATCAAATCAAAGCGCTTTGGATGCTTTAAAAATACGCAAGCGGATCGTTCTGTCAACAAGGCATCCGTATATTTTATTGGAGATTTCGCTGCAGTGCAGCTAAAATCATGCCGCCAAAAAACTACTTTCCAAACCCCGCTCAATGTGGATTATGGAGGGAATATTAAAGCGCTTTGGGACCACATGGCTGTAAATCTTAAACAACTCTCTGAGCACTTGAAGCTCTCTCAAACCACGGTCAGCCGCGCCTTGAACGGCTATCCCGAGGTCAATGAAGAGACGCGCAAACGTGTTCAGGCCGCCGCCAAAGCGATGAATTACAGCCCCAACATCCGCGCCAAAGGTTTGGCCACGGGCCGCGCCATGGCGATTGGCCATGTGATCCCAGTGTCAAACAAACATGAGATGGTGAACCCGGTTTTCGGCGACTTTATCGCAGGCGCAGGCGAGGCTTATTCGCAAGCTGGCTACGAAATGGTTCTGACGCTTGTGGCCGATGACAACGAAGAACGCGCCTACCGCAAGATCAAAGCCAAGGGCAATGTGGACGGGCTGATCGTACATGGCCCGCGCATGATCGAACCCCGCATTCCCCTGCTGACCGATCTAGAGATCCCATTTGTCGTGCATGGCCGCGCATCTCAGGCCGACACGGGCTATGCTTGGGTCGACATCAACAACAAGCGTGCCTTTCAACGGGCCACCGCCTATTTGGCCGATCTGGGCCATCGCCGCATTGCGCTGATCAATGGGCTTGAGGACATGGATTTCGCCTATCGCCGCCGCGCGGGCTATACCGACGCCATGGCCAAAGCGGGGCTGGAGGTGGATCCCGCCCTGCTCTTCTCAGAGGAAATGACCGAGATTTACGGCTATCGCACGGCGCAGGATCTGCTGGCCCGTGACAACCCGCCGACCGCTTTTCTAGTGTCCTCGATGATCACCGCCATCGGCGTGCGCCGCGCCATTGATGCCGCCGGGCTGAAAATGGGGCGCGATGTGTCGATCATCACCCATGACGACGATCTGAGCTACCTGCAAAACGGCGATTCCGTTCCGATCTTCACCGCCACCCGGTCCTCGGTACGCGAAGCCGGGTATCTGTCGGCCAAAATGCTTCTGGGCATGATTGACCAAAAGCCCGAAACTCCCCCAACCCGAATGCTGGAGGCCGAGTTGATCATCGGCGATTCCACGGGCCGCGCGCCCAGCTAAGGACCATTCTATGCAGTTCAAACGCAGCGATTTTCCCGAAGGCTTCCTCTTCGGGACCGCCACTTCCAGTTATCAAATCGAAGGCCACGGGTTCGGCGGCGCAGGCCCCACCCATTGGGACAGCTTTGCCGCCACACCCGGCAACGTCGTTCGCGCCGAAAACGGCAGCCGCGCCTGTGACCACTATCACCGCTACGAAGAAGACCTTGATCTGGTCGCGGCGGCGGGCTTTGATTGTTACCGGTTTTCAACCTCTTGGGCGCGGGTTCTGCCCGAAGGACGCGGCACGCCCAACCCCGAGGGCCTTGATTTCTATGACCGCCTGACTGATGCCATGCTAGAACGCGGGATCAAGCCCTGCGCCACGCTCTACCACTGGGAATTGCCGCAGCCGCTGGCCGATCTTGGCGGCTGGCGCAACCGCGATATCACCAATTGGTTCGCCGATTACGCCGAGGTCATCATGGGCAGGATCGGCGACCGGATGCATTCCGTCGCCCCCATCAACGAACCGTGGTGCGTGGCCTGGCTCAGCCATTTCCTAGGCCATCACGCCCCCGGCCTACGCGACATCCGCGCCACCGCCCGCGCCATGCATCACGTCCTGCTGGGCCATGGCCGCGCGATTGAGGCGATGCGCGGCTTGGGGATGAAAAACCTTGGCGCGGTGTTCAACTTCGAATGGGCCACCCCCGCCGATGACACCCCCGAGGCGATCCGCGCCGCTGAGTTGTATGATGGGTATTACAACCGTTGGTATCTGGGCGGCGTGTTCAACGGGGCCTATCCGCAGATCGTTCTGGACGGTCTGGAACAGCATTTGCCAAAGAACTGGCAAGACGATTTCCCGACCATCTCGACCCAGGTAGATTGGTGCGGGCTGAATTACTACACGCGCAAAGTCATCAAACCCAACAATCAGCCATGGCCCAGCCACGAAGAGGTCGAAGGCCCCCTGCCTAAAACCTTGATGGGATGGGAAATTTATCCCGAAGGACTGTACAACTTCCTGAAACGCACGCAGGCCGAATACACCCGCGATCTGCCGCTGATAGTGACGGAAAACGGCTTGGCCAGCCCGGATGTGGTGGCAAATGGCGTGGTCGATGACCCTGCCCGCATTGACTACATCAACCGGCATCTGGCCAAAGTTCGGCAAGCGATCGACGAAGGCGTGCCGGTCGATGGCTATTTTGTCTGGTCGCTTTTGGACAATTACGAATGGGCCTTGGGCTACGAAAAACGCTTCGGCCTGGTGCATGTTCACTTCGAAACACTGGAACGCACACCGAAAAACTCTTATCACGCGCTAACATCAGCGCTCAAAGGGTGAATCATGCAACAGGCGACCGACACGATCAGCAGCGACAAAGTTAGCGCTATCGTTGCCGATATCGGCGGCACGAACACTCGTGTTGCGCTGACTCGCGGCGGTGAGGTCTTGATCGACACGGTGCAGCGCTATCGCAATGCCGATCATTCCAGCATCTACGAGGTGCTGACCGACTACTTGTCTGACAAGGATGTCCGTCCTGATGCGGCCTGCGTTGACATGGCCGGGCCGGTGTTCAATGGGGTTGGCACGCTGACCAACCTCAACTGGCAAGTCTGCCGCGATGAGATCGCCGCCTGCACGGGCGCCCATACGGTCGCGGTGCTGAACGACTTGCAGGCGCAGGGCCATTCCTTGGCGCATGTGCCCGCCGAAAACCTGCACACGGTGCGCACCGGCAACGCTTCCGGCGATCATGCCGCGCGTCTGGTGCTGAATGTCGGCACAGGGCTGAACGCGGCACTGGTGTATCGGATAGACGGGCAAACCCTTGTTCCTCCGTCGGAATCCGGTCACGTCACCCTGCCCGTCCATACGGATGCCGACCTGCGCCTGATGCGTTATCTGGCGGGTGATCATGGCATGGCGGGTTGCGAAGAGGCGATCTCGGGGCGTGGGATCGGCAAGATTTACGATTGGCTACATGTGGAAGATGGCCTGCCTGCCCCGCAGGCGGAAATCCCGACGATTGTTGAGGCCGCCACCGCTGGCACCGATGCCCTAGCCGTGGCCACCATGCAGACTTTCATCCGCATCATGGCGCATTGGGCGAGCGATCTGGCGCTGATTCAACTTCCCTTCGGCGGGATTTATTTCGTCGGCGGCGTCGCGCGCCACATCACGCCCTTCCTTGATCCGATGGGGTTTGAGCAGCACTTCCTCGACAAGGGCCGTTTTTCGGCCTTCCTGGCGCAATTCCCCGTGCATGTGGTCGATGATGACTATGCCCCGCTGCGCGGATCGGCCAGCCACCTAATGGACTTGCTTGCGCAACGCGGATAAACGGGGCCATGGCCCTAGAGTTCAAAACCCTTCCCGACTTATATTCCCACGGATTTGACACGATCATCGACGTGCGCAGTCCTGCAGAGTTTGCCGAGGATCGCATCCCCGGTGCGATGTCCTGCCCGGTTTTGAACAACGAAGAACGGGCGCGTGTTGGCACGATCTACAAACAGCAAAGCCCGTTTCTGGCCCGCAAGCTGGGCGCAGCTTTGGTGTTCCGCAATGCGGCCGACCATGTGGAAAAGCGCCTGTCGCATCACGAAGGCGCATGGCGGCCCTTGGTCTATTGCTGGCGCGGCGGGCAGCGGTCTGGGTCGTTCACATGGATGCTGCAACAGATCGGCTGGCGGGCCGAGGTCATCAAGGGCGGCTATCAGACCTATCGCCGCTTGGTCTTCGCCTACCTCTATGAAACGCCCCTGCCGCATCAGGTGATCCTGCTGGATGGCTACACCGGCACCGCGAAAACCGATGTGCTGCGCAAGCTGGCGGGTTTGGGCGTGCAGGTGCTGGATCTTGAGGGGCTGGCCAATCATCGCGGCTCGCTTCTGGGGACAATGGGCGACCAGCCCAGCCAGAAGGCGTTCGAAAGCGATCTGGCCCACGCGCTATGTGCGCTGGACCCAACCCGCCCGGTGATTGTTGAGGCTGAAAGCTCCAAAATCGGGCAGCGGATCGTGCCGCCCATGCTGTGGGACTTGATGAAAAAAGCCCCCCGGTTTGAGATTGAGGCCCCGATTGAGGCCCGCACCGATTATCTGGTGACGGCCTATAACGACATCCTGTCCGACACCGTTGGACTGCGCGATAAGCTCAGCCCGCTGAAGGCGCATCGCGGCGGCGCGGTGATTGACGGCTGGATGGCGCAGATTGATGCGGGTGACAAACCCGGCCTGACCCGCGCCTTGATGGAACAGCATTACGATCTGGCCTATGCCAAATCGCGCCAGTCCATCGGCTCGGACACGCAAGCGGTGTTCGCCACCGATACGCTGGATGAGGCCGGGATCGCCGATCTGGCGATGCGCATCAAAGCCGCGCTTTAATCCAGCCCGTACCAGCCCGGTTGATCGGTGATCCGGCCAATGATCGCCGCCTGATATCCGCTTTTCTTTAAATCACTTAGAAGGCGCTTCGCATCTGCCGCATCAACCGCCGCCAAAAGCCCGCCGCAGGTTTGCGGATCGAACAACAGCCGCGCTCTTTTCTTGTCCGGCAGGCCCGGAACCAAGGCGCGGTTGTCTTCGAACAGGCTGCTTTCGATGCCCTGCGCCAACAGCTCCACCGCCCCGTCCAGCACTGGAATATCGGCCAGCCTCAGCACCGCGCCCGTGCCCGACGCCTCGCAAATCCCGGCCAGATGGCCCGCAAGGCCAAAGCCGGTGACATCGGTCATGGCATGCGCCTCGGCCAAGATGCGCGCCGCATCCGACTGCGGGCGCACCATACTGGCAAAGGCATTGGCCACCCAAGCGCCCTTGGCCTTGCCCGCCATTTCAGCCGCCATCAGCACACCGGTGCCAATCGGCTTGGTCAGGATCAGCGCATCCCCCGGCTGCGCCCCGCTCAGGGCAATCGGCTGACGATCCAGCAGGCCAGTGACGGTAAAGCCGATGGTCATGCCCGCGCCCATGGTGGAATGGCCGCCGATGATCTCGGCCCCAGCGGCCTGCATGACGCGGCCCGCGACCTCCATGATTTCGCTCAGCGTGCGTTCCTGCAACGCAGGCGACATGCGCGGCACCACGATCTGGGCCAAGGCGGCTTGTGGTTGCGCGCCCATCGCCCAGACATCACCCAGCGCGTGGATCGCCGCGATCTCGGTCATCAGGGCCGGATCATCGGTCAAGGCGCTTAGATGGTCGACGGTGACAACCTGCCGAATGCCCTCCATCCACAGCATCGCAGCATCGTCCCCCGGCAAAGGATGCACATCGTGCCGCCATTTGGGCAGGCCCGCCACCGCATTGGACAGCGCCGCTTTCCCCAGCTTCGAGCCGCACCCAGCGCAAAGCGGCTTGGCCAGCGCCTCGCCCCCGGCGGCACGGATCTTGGGCAGCGTGGGCGCGTGCATCGAAGGATAGTCGCGGAACATGCGCATGAACTTCTGGTCGATATGGTTCTTCCACGTCCACATCAGCGGCCCAGCCAGCGGCAGGCCCTTCTTTTCGGCCAGCGCCTCTCGTCCGCCAAGCGAGATCAGCTTGAGGTAGTCCTTTTGCGGGCGATACGGTTTCATCCGCCCGGCCCCCAGCGCGGCTTTCAGGTTGTTCAACAAAACCGGCGCTTGACGCACGGCAAAGACGCCCGCCTTGGGGCGGGGGCTTTCGGTCAGATGCGCACAATCGCCCGCCGCAAAAACGCGCGGGTCCGAGCTGCGAAGCTGGGCATCGACCTTGATGAACCCCTCATGCAGATCAAGCCCCGTGCCGCCGATCCAATCCCAAGGCCGCGCTCCGGCGGCGCCATTGATAAACTCGCCCTCAATCCGGCGACCATCGGCCAGCAGAACCGCGCCCGGCTCAATCGCCTGCACCTCGGCATTTTCGATCACGTTGACCCGCAGCCGCGCCAGCGCCGCCAGCGCCTTGGCCCTTGGCCCCGCCCCAAGCACCGACAGCACCTTGCCTTGATCAATCAGCGTCACCGCCTCAAACCGCCCGCGATGGTGCAGCGCATGGGCCATCGCCATCGCCAGCTCGGCCCCCGCCACACCGCCGCCTATGACCGCCACCCGCGCCGGACCTTTGCCTTGGCGGAACGCATCCCACTTGGCCGCGAACGGGCCCAAGGGCTTGGCCGGAATGGCGTGATCCATGAACCCCGGCATGCTGGGCATTTCCGACGAAATCCCCACATCAACCGAGGCCACATCGAACCCGATCGGAGGCCGCCCCAGCACATGCACCGTGCCAGCGGACAGGTCGATCCCATCCACCGCGCCCAAAATCACCCGCGCCCCGGCAAACCGCGCCAGCCGCACCAGATCAATGTCCAGATCATCGCGGCCGTAGTGCCCCGCCACGAACCCCGGCAGCATCCCCGAATAGGGCGCGGATGGACCGGGGTTGATCACCGTCACCCGCGCACCGGGCAAGGGGTTCATCCCCCACATCCGCAGCACCAGCGCATGGGCATGGCCGCCGCCTATCAGGACAAGATCTTTGGTCAGGGGAAGTGTTTGCATCGTCATAGCAAATAGATACCGCGCCGCCGCGACCAGCGCCACGCTTTGTTGCGGTACAATTCAACGCTGGCACAGCACGGCCCGACCCCATACCACTACCCCTAGGAGGACCGGCAATGGATAACGTCAAAGGCATCTTGTTCATGGTGCTGGCCATGGCCAGTTTCTCGGTCGAGGATTTCGCGATCAAACTGGCCACCCAGCATGTGCCCTATTCGCAGATCACGCTGGCCTTGGGCGGTGTGGCGACCCTGCTGTTCGGGCTGATGTGCTGGCGGTATCGGGTCAAGATCCTCTCACCTATCCTGCGCCACCCCGCCATGCTGATCCGCATCGGGGCCGAGGCCGTGGGCTTTTCAAGCTTCATCGTCGCGCTGTCGCTGGTGCCTTTGGCGGTGGCCTCGGCCATTGTGCAGGCGACGCCTTTGCTGATCGCTGCCGGGGCCGCGCTGGTCTACGGCGAACGGGTCGGGCCGCGCCGCTGGTTTGCGGTGATTGCGGGGTTCGTCGGCGTGTTGATCGTGCTGCGCCCCGGAACCGATGGGTTTGACCCCAATGCCATGTTTGCCGTGGTCGCCGCCATCGGGCTTGCGGTGCGCGATCTGTGCACCCGGTCCGTCCCGCGTGAGGCGCATACCCTGTTCCTGTCGTTCTGGGGGTTTGCCGCGATGCTGCCCTCGGCGCTGATGTTCATGGTGATTGGCGCCCCGCCGATCTGGCCATCAGCCCAGGCCACAGGCCTTTTGGCGCTGATCGTGGCGACGGGCATGGCCGGGTACGGCGCGATCACCATTTCGCTGCGCAGCGGAGAGATGTCAGCCATCGCCCCCTATCGCTATTTGCGGCTGGTCTTCACGCTGATCATTGCGGCAGTCATCTTGGGCGAACGCCCTGACGGTCCGGTGCTATTGGGCGCGATTTTGATCGTCGGATCGGGGCTTTATTCCATCTGGCGCGAATCTTTGCGCCGCACGGCCCGCCGCTGATTCCGCATCCGCAGCATTTTGGCGTAACGACCCCGAATGATGACGCTCACATTGGCACTGTTAGCGATAACAATCGCACGTTTACTTTCCCGCCCAACCTGCTATGACAAGCCCGAAATATATTGGCCATCCGAGGGACCTGCCCCATGAGCACCATTATCGACATTCACGCACGCGAAATTCTGGACAGCCGGGGCAACCCGACCGTCGAAGTTGACGTCATTCTGGACGACGGCACCATGGGCCGCGCCGCGGTTCCTTCGGGCGCATCGACCGGCGCGCACGAAGCCGTGGAAAAGCGCGACGGCGACAAGTCGCGCTATATGGGCAAAGGCGTGCTGGAAGCCGTCGCCGCCGTGAATGGCGAAATCGCCGAAGCACTGGTTGGCTTTGACGTGACCGAACAGGTTGCCATCGACATGGCGATGATCGAACTGGACGGCACTCCGAACAAGGCCCGCCTTGGCGCAAACGCCATCTTGGGCGTGTCGCTGGCCGTGGCCAAAGCCGCCGCCGATTTCACCGCGCAGCCGCTCTACCGTTATGTTGGCGGCACCTCGGCCCGCGTTCTGCCGGTTCCGATGATGAACATCATCAACGGCGGCGAACATGCAGACAATCCTATCGACATTCAGGAATTCATGATCATGCCCGTGTCGGCCGCGAACATCCGCGACGCCGTGCGCATGGGCTCAGAGGTGTTCCACACGCTGAAAAAAGAACTGACCGCTGCGGGCCTGTCGACCGGTCTGGGCGATGAAGGCGGCTTTGCCCCCAACATCGAAAGCACCCGCGCCGCGCTGGATCTGATCCTGTCGTCGATTGAAAAGGCAGGCTACAAGCCGGGCGAAGACATCTATCTGGCCCTCGATTGCGCCTCGACCGAATATTACAAGAACGGCAAGTACGAAATGGTTGGCGAAGGCAAGTCGCTGACTTCGGAAGAAAACGCCGACTATCTGGCCCAGCTCTGCGCCGACTACCCGATCATCTCGATCGAAGACGGCATGAGCGAAGATGACTGGGAAGGCTGGAAGATCCTGACCGACAAACTGGGCGACAAGGTGCAGCTGGTCGGTGACGATCTATTCGTGACCAACCCCGCCCGTCTGGCCGATGGCATTGCCCAAGGCGTTGCCAACTCGATGCTGGTGAAGGTCAACCAGATCGGCTCGCTGACGGAAACGCTGCGCGCCGTCGATATGGCGCACCGCGCCCGCTACACCAACGTGATGTCGCACCGCTCGGGCGAAACCGAGGATGCCACCATTGCCGATCTGGCGGTGGCCACCAACTGCGGTCAGATCAAGACCGGCTCGCTGGCCCGTTCGGACCGGCTTGCCAAGTACAACCAGCTGATCCGCATCGAAGAGCAGCTGGGCGAAACCGCTGAATACGCAGGCCGCTCCATCCTCAAGTGATCGTGGCGCTTGCCGACATACCAAAGCCCCGCCGATCTGGCGGGGCTTTTTTCATTTCAGGTCAATCCTTGTGTAAGGATCGCAAGATGGCGCGGACATATCATTGAAACAGGCCCGCAAGGCCCGTGCATAGACGCGGAACCTATCCGCCCCCTCGCCCTTATACCTATCGGTAAAGGCCAACAAACGGCGCGCCTTCTCAACCTCGCCCGAGCGGGCCTGAATATACGCCGCCGAGGCAACAAACCACGGCTGTTGATCTTTGGGAAAATCCTTAAGCACCGCATTGGCGGCGTCTTTGAACAGCTTCAGATAGGCGGGGTCAGAGTAGGTCTTGTTGCCCTCGTGGAAATACCCGTCGCGCAGCATAATGAACCGCTGCTCAGGGTTCAGGCGCTGCAATGTGTCGTCGATATAGGCGGCCCGTTCAAAACGCGTTTTGTTCAACAGGGCCTTGTAGCCTTCGGTTTTCACGATCTGCCGCAGCAGTTTGGCATCGCCCTTTTTGAACGAAGTATAAAGCGGCACCCCGTGTTTGGAGCACAGCGGCAGCACCGTCACGAATTCGCAGCTAGAAGGCTGTTTGCCGCTGATATAGATTCTTCCCCCAAATGACGAGCAGGACAACGTCGCAGTATAGGTGGCTTTGCCGAACCCGAACGGGCATTGGCGCGTCACCTTTTCCGGAATGCCGGCCTGTACCGCTGAGGTCAAACCAAGACCCAAGGCCAAGGACGCTAGAATTGTCTTGAGTTTCAAAATGCCCTCCTGAAAATATCAGGAGGATATGCAACTTATGCGGGAATCTCAAGCCCCGGTCAGATCCACCCGCACGCGGGCCGAGCCTTCCATGCGCATGATCGCTGAGACGCTGACTCTATCGCGGGCGCCCTTACCCTTTCTGTTTGGCCCGGCGCGGTTGCACCATCGGCTTTGCTTTCCTAACTTGAGCCTGTTTGGTTCAGTTGGATTGATTTGATGCGACTTTTGAAATGGGCCGCTATTGGCCTTGGCGGACTTGTTGGCGTGGCGGTGGTTCTGGTGGCAGGGATCTGGCTTGTCTCTGACCCCGCGCCGGTGCCGCCGACGGTTTCAAACGACAAAACCCTTCCCCGGCGCAGCGTGGACGGTATTGCGCTTCACCTGACCACCTCCGGCGCGGCAGAGGCCCCGCCGATCATCGTGTTGCATGGCGGTCCGGGCGGCGATCATCGGTCGCTGCTGCCCTTGTCGGCGTTGTCGGGCACGCATCACGTTCTATTCTATGACCAACGCGGCGCGGGCCTGTCGGAACGGGTGCCTGCCGAGCGTTTGACCCTGCAAGGCTACATGGAGGAGCTGGACGCGCTGGCCTCAAGCTTTGACCAGCCGGTCACGCTGATCGGCCATAGCTGGGGTGCTATGCTGGCGCATGCGTACCTAGGGGCGCACCCCGAAAAGGTCGCCAGCGCCGTGCTGATCGAACCGGGGTTCCTGAACGCGGCTGAGGCCGCAGCATGGCAGGCCCGCGCCAAGAGCTATATGTCAGGCCCTAGTTTTCTATGGGATGCCCTGACCGCCGGGATCGAAGCGTTCAAGCTGACTCCGGTCGATCATGACACCCAGAAAGACCATATCTGGGGCCAAATGGTGCATCGTTTCGCCAATGCCCCCGGCAACCCATATCACTGCAAAGGCGATCCCTTTGACAGCCCCGCGTGGCGCTTCGGGGCCGTGGCCAGCCAGACCGCATCGCAGGCCCCCCCGGCAGATTTTGACACCCTCGCCAAAGGCACTGCCTATCAAGGCCCGATCCTATTTATGACCGGAGCCTGTGACACTTGGATCGGCGCCGCGCTGCAACGCACCCGCCTGCCCCAATACGCCGATGCGCGACTTGTCGATATTCCCGGCGCGGGCCATGATGTGATCGACGATCAACCCGAGGCCGCGCTTACCGCGATCCGGGCCTTTCTTGCCGCGCCCTAGCCCACAGGACAGCCCATGACCGCAGATGAGTTAATCGCCCATTTCGACCTGAGCCCTCATCCAGAGGGAGGGCATTACCGCCAGACGTGGATCGCCGATGAGGATGGCCGCCCCTCAGGCACTTGCATCTACTTTTTGTTGAAGAAGGGCGAGCGGAGCCATTGGCATAAAGTCGATGCGACCGAGATCTGGCACTACTATGCAGGCGCCCCGCTGATCCTGCACATTGCCCCGCCCGAAGGCGGCAAGGCCCATCAACACCGGCTGGGAATCGGCTTTGGGCAGGGCGAGGCACCGCAGGCGATCGTTCCCCTAAGCCACTGGCAAGCGGCTGAAACCACAGGGGAATTCACTCTGGTCGGCTGTACCGTTTCGCCCGGATTTCAGTTTAGCGGCTTCACCCTCGCCCAGCCAGACTTTGATCCTACGGTCTTATAGACTGCGCCACCAAAGTTTCAGAAACCATGGTCTAGTTCTCAGATTTCGCGCCTCAGCCTAACGTTTCAGCGTCGCGGTCCTCATCTGCCGCGACCGAAAAGGGAGGAGTAGATGAATCTGATTAACGCATTGGCCATCTCAATCGGCGCATTGGCGGCCGTGGCCACTTGGCTGTGTCTTGGCACCTCGTTCGGGCTTCAGGTCTGGGCCTTGTTCATTGCATGGGGGAGTTTTTACCACACCGGCGGCGGGGCCGACGGTTTGACGAAATCAGCCATCAACCACGTTTGGGGCGCAGTTGTCGCCACTGTCGCGCTGGTGATCGTTGGCATGGTTGGCGGGTCGGTCATCGTGACCTCGGCGCTGGTTGGCGCATCGGTGGTCGTGCTGGTTCTGGGCGCGCATCTGCCGTTTCTGGCCACCATCCCGGCGGCGGTCTACGGCTATGCCTCAACAGCGGCCTTCTGCCTGCTGACCGGCGTTGCGATTGGTGACTTTGCCGCCGTGGCCAAAGCGGCAGGGGTGGTCGTGATCTCGATGATCCTTGGCAATATCTTTGGCTTTGTCAGCGAAAAGATCGCAGGCGCACTGGCGGCGAAATCGGACGCCTGACCTGCGCAAAAAAAAGGCGACGGCCATCACTGGCCGCCGCCTATAGCACCTTGGAACACTTAGAGGAACGAACGGACGTACTGAACGAGTTGCGCAGTCGATCCGTCTTTGCCATCGGTGCCGGTTTCACCCGTCACCAGTGGCCCCAGAGCGGTTGCAAGTTCCTTGCCAAGCTCAACCCCCCACTGATCGTAGCTGTTGATGCCAAGGATCACCCCCTCAACAAACACGCGGTGTTCATAGAGCGCGATGATCTGGCCAAGCATCTGCGGCGTCAGCTTTTGGTAGGCCAAAGTCGTTGTGGGCCGGTTGCCGGGGAAGACGCGGTGACGGGCCTGACGCTCCAACTCATCGCCTTCGAACTTATCCGCCACTTTGCCGCGCGCCTCATCCAGATCGCGGCCACGCAGCAGCGCTTCGGACTGGGCCAGACAGTTGGCGACCAACAGCGCGTGATGATGCGCCAGATCGGGTTCATGCCCTTCGGCGGCAACAAGGAATTCGCAAGGCACAACACGAGTGCCTTGGTGGATCAGCTGGTAAAACGCGTGCTGGCCATTGGTGCCGGGTTCGCCCCAGACCACCGGGCCGGATTGACAGGTCAGATCCGCGCCGTCCATGCTGACACCTTTGCCGTTGCTCTCCATCTCAAGCTGTTGAAGATAGGCAGGCAGACGCGCCAGACGGTTGTCATAGGGCAGCACCGCGCGGGTGGCATAATCCAACACTTGGTTGTGCCACATGCCGACAAGCGCCAGCATTACCGGCATGTTCTGGTCAAACGGCGCGTTGCGAAAATGCAGGTCCATCGCCTGACCGCCCACAAGGAAATCACGGAAATTGTCCGGGCCGATGCCGATCATCAGCGACAGGCCAATCGGCCCCCACATCGAATAGCGCCCGCCGACCCAGTCTTCGAAGCCCAGAACGCGGTCTTCGGGGATGCCCCACTCCGCCGCCTTTTCCTTATTCGAGGACAGCGCAATAAAGCGCCCGTCCGCCGACAGCCCGGCCTTTTCCAGCCACGCCAGCGCGGTGCGGGCGTTGGTCATGGTTTCAATCGTGGTGAAGGTCTTGGAGGCGACAATAAACAGCGTCTTGGCCGGGTCCAGCCCCGCCAGTGTGTCGGCAATATCCGCCCCGTCGACGTTGGATACGAAATGGCAGCGCGGGCCGGAATGATACGGCGACAGCGCGATATAGGCCATGGCCGGACCAAGGTCAGACCCGCCGATCCCGATGTTCACCACATCGGTAAAATCGCTGGCACGCACATTTTCGGCGACGGCAGACATCTTGTCCAAGGTGGCCAGCACCTCGGGCATGACGTCTTGCCCGTCCACCCCGACCGGGGTGCCGTTCAGATTGCGCAGGGCGGTGTGCAGCACGGCGCGGCCTTCGGTTTCGTTGATCTTGGCGCCACCGAACATGGCATCGCGGCGCGTCGCCAGATCGGCCTTTTCCGCCACAGCGATCAGACCTGCGCGGATCTCATCATCAATCTGCGTCTTCGAATAGTCGAACAACATGTTGCAATCTTTGACAGAAAACGCCTCTGCCCGATTGCCGTTTTGAAAAAGATCGAGGATGTGGCGGTCGCCATATGCGTCCGCCAATGCCTTCAATTCAGTCCACATCAAATTACTCCGCCCAATGAACGGTCGCGCCAGACAGGACAGACGCAACCGGTGCCTGTTGTTTGTCGAACCGCGCAGCGGCTTCCAGTGCATTACGCTTTTCGGACCCGAAGATCACGATATGTTTTTGTAACGCTTGGTCCAATACACGCGCGGTCAGGGTGATGCGCGGCTCAGGCGCGCCGGGGGCACGCATCGGCATCAGGACCGGCGCATGTGCATCCAACGCCTCAGCCAGCTTATCCGCGCCGGGAAACAGCGACGCAGTGTGCATATCCGCGCCCATTCCCAGCAGAACCACCGTCAGCGGCAATTGTGGCACGATCAGGCTTTCAAGCTCGGCCAGCACCTCTTCGGGTTCGTCCGCCTTGGCGTAAAGCGGCAGGTATCGCGCCGCCGCCGCCCGGTTGACCAAAAGCCGTTGCCGCAACAGCCGTGTGTTCGACCGCTCGCTATCTTCGGGCACCCAGCGTTCATCGGTCAGCAGCACATCCACCCGAGACCAATCCAGATCGGCGGCGCAAAGATCGTCAAAGATCGGCCCAGGCGTCGTGCCGCCCGGCACTGCCAGTGTGACCCGATCTTCGTGATCCAGCGCCGAGGTCAATTCCCCCGCCAGTTTGTTCGCCAGATCAATCGCCAGCATTTCGCGGTCGGCGTATTCAATCAGCGTATAACTCATGAGCGGATCTCTCTCCATTTGCGGCCATCGCGGTGCATTAGCATCAGGGCATCATCCGGCCCGGTGCTGCCCGAGTCATAAGGTTTCGGCACTTCGCCGCGACGGGTCCAGCCTTCGATGATCGGATCGGTCCAGGCCCATGCCGCCTCAACCTCATCGCCGCGCATGAACAGCGTCTGGTTGCCGCGGATCACATCCATGATCAGCCGCTCATAGGCGTCCGGCACTTCCTCGGCCTCGGGGCCAAGCGCATCGGCAAAGGTCATATCAAGCGGCACGTCGATCAGGCGCATCCCGCCCGGCCCCGGCTCTTTGATGGTCACGCCCAGCGTGATTCCTTCGTTCGGCTGCAACTGAATGGCCAGCACGTTGCGATGGCGGCCCGCGTCCTCTTCAAAGATCGAATGCGGCGTGTCCTTGAACACCACCACGATTTCCGAGCTGCGCGATTTCAGCCGCTTGCCCGTCCGCAGGTAAAACGGTGTCCCTGCCCAACGCCAGTTTGAGATATGGCATTTCAGCGCCACGAAGCTTTCCGTGGTCGAACGCGGGTTTTCCACGTGGTCACGATAGCCCGGTTGCGTGTCGGTCGCGCCATATTGGCCGCGCACGATGTGATGATAATCCACCGGCTCCAACGCACGGATGACTTTGAGCTTTTCATCGCGCACTGCGTCCGGTTCGAACCGTGCGGGCGGCTCCATCGCGATCAGGCACAGCAGCTGCATCAGGTGGTTCTGCACCATATCGCGCATCGCACCCGAAGTGTCATAATACCCGCCGCGTCCGCCAACGCCCACGGTTTCGGCCACGGTGATCTGAATGTGATCGACGTATTGGCTATTCCATAGCGGCTCAAACAACATATTGCCAAAGCGCACCGCCATCAGGTTCTGAACGGTTTCTTTGCCAAGATAATGGTCAATCCGGTAGATCTGCGTCTCGTCGAAATGCTGCGCCAATGTTTTGTTCAGGGCGCGGGCAGTCTCAAGGTTCTTGCCGAACGGCTTTTCCACCACGATCCGGCTTTCGGGGGTCGCCAGCCCATAATTGTGCAGCCGTTCCGCAATATCGCCAAACAGCGCCGGTGCGACCGAGAAATAGAAGGCCCGCACGATGCCATCGCGCATCCGACCGGCCAGATCATCCCACCCGCCAGTGCCACGCGCATCAATCGTGACATAGCCAATGTGCTTAAGGAATTCGTCCAGCGTGCCATCTTCGCAATGACGCCCGCCCCCAAATTCCACGATCGCCTCGCGCACGAAGGTGCGATAGCTGTCGTCGTCCATTTCGGACCGGGCCGCGCCAACAATCGTGGCTTCCCCCGGCATTTGCCCAGAACAGAAACGCCGGAACAGCCCCGGCAGAATTTTTCGCCGCGCCAGATCGCCAGTGCCGCCAAAAATCACAAGGTCGAACGGATCGACAGGAATAACGCGTGAGACCATGGACCAAATGCTCCGTATTGTGTGATCTGCGCCCGTTAGCGCTAACGAGTGTTGCTTTAAACCAAGCCGATCCGAATGTCTAACACTGATGCCATCATCACAATGGCGTTTTGCCAAGGCATCAGCACTGGTTGGGCAGGACAGGCCGCGCTAATTATCTCTCGCAGAGACGGCAAAGGCAAAACTTTGATGAAAGATTCGACGCAGCACACCGCGAATGCGGGTAAATTTCGGGATCCGCTGAAAACCGCAGCAGGCGAAGACCGCGCCCGCGTGGCCTTGACCCGGCCTGAAACGCTTTGGTTCAACACCGGCACGCTGTGCAACATCGAATGCAGCAACTGCTATATTGAAAGTTCGCCCGAAAACGATCGTCTTGTTTATCTGACCGCAGATGAGGTGGTGGGCTATCTGGATCAAATCGCCGAACGTGGCTGGCCGATCCGCGAAATCGCCTTCACCGGGGGCGAGCCGTTCATGAACCCCGACATTATCGCCATGCTGCGCGACGCCTTGCAGCGCGGCTTTGAGGTGTTGGTGCTGACCAATGCCATGCGCCCGATGATGCGGCCCCGCGTACAGGCCGGGCTTGCGCAATTGGCCGCCGAATTTGGGCAGCACCTGACGCTGCGCGTCTCGCTCGACCATTGGCGGCGCGACTTTCACGACAAAGAACGCGGCGCGGGCAGCTTTGACAAAACCCTTCGCGGCATGCGCTGGCTGAAGGAAACCGGACTTCAAATGACGGTGGCGGGCCGCAGCCTTTGGCACGAGGATGAGGCCGAAACCCGCGCCGGATTTGCCGAGTTGTTCATGGCCGAAGACTTTGCCATCGACGCCCTAAACCCTGCGCAAACGGTGATTTTCCCCGAGATGGATTTGACCGTTGAAGTGCCGGAAATCACCACGGCCTGTTGGGGCATTCTTGGCAAAACGCCCGACAGCGTGATGTGCGCCTCCTCGCGGATGGTGGTCAAACGCAAAGGGGCCGCTCCATCGGTCGTGGCCTGCACCTTGCTGCCCTACGACACCGCGTTTGATCTTGGCGCCACCTTGGCTGAGGCCGAAGCCGACGTGCCACTCAACCATCCCCATTGCGCCAAGTTCTGCGTGCTTGGCGGGGCAAGTTGTTCTGCCTAGATGGTCCTGCTCCACCAGCCGTGCGCGTTTTTAACTCGGACGACTGATTGTGCCCCCCGCAACGGCAGCCCGAACTCCGGTCGTGCTGGGTGCAGAAGTCGGAAGCCCCCGCGCCACACGCACCGCCAGATAGGCAAACGCCTGCGCCTCAAGCATATCGCCGTCCAGCCCGATCGCCTCAACCGGTTCCACCGGGCAATCCAGCCCGGCGGCCAGCATTTGCATCATCACCGGGTTGTGCCGCCCGCCGCCCGTGACCAGAACGCGTTCCGGCTCGCTCGGGCAATGTTCAATCCCGATCATGACGGCGGTCGCGGCCATTGCCGTCATGGTCGCGGCGGCGTCGGCATCGCTCAACTCTCGCACCAGATCCAGCATCAACGCGAAATCGTCCCGGTCGAGCGATTTCGGCGGAAGTTTGCGAAAATAGGCATCGTCCAAGAACAGCTCCAACGCGCCTTCTTCTACCTTGCCCTTTGCCGCCAAAGCCCCGTCCTTGTCATAGGCCCGCCCCAGCCGTTCCTGAAGCAGATCATTCAGCGGCGCATTCGCCGGCCCTGTGTCAAAGGCCAGCAAGGCATCGGGTTTTTCCGGCCTATCAATGCTCGGGTCGACCCAGGTCAGGTTTCCAACGCCGCCAAGGTTCAAAAATACGACCGGTGCGCGCAGCTTGGCCCAACGGGCGCAGGCGTGATGAAAGAATGGTGCAAGCGGCGCCCCTTCCCCACCAAGCGCGACATCCGCACTGCGAAAATCCCAAACCACTGGTTTTTGCAGTGTTTCGGCCAAGGCCTGCCCATCGCCCAATTGATGCGTTCCCCTGCCCTTTGGGTCATGCGCCAATGTCTGACCGTGGAACCCGACGATCTGCGCCGCCTCAAATGGGTTTAAAACCTCAGCGTGGACGGAATGGGTGACATCCAGCGCGGCGTCCAAATCATCGCCCGGCCATTTGCCCAAAGCAGCCCGTAAAATTGCCCGCTCCTCTGGCCGATATTCGCGATAAGCCGTCGCGCCGAAGGTCAGAACATCGCGCCCGTCGGTCTGCACCATAGCAGCATCGACACCATCCAACGAAGTACCGGACATCGCGCCCACCGCCCAAACAGGATCTGGCCCCAACATTCTCTTCCCCTTAGCGGTCAGCCACCTTATAGGTGCGGACGCAATCATAAAGGGGAACGCCCATGACCTACCATCCCAAATCGGACTTCCTGCATGTCATGATGGAACGCGGCTATCTGGCCGATTGTACCGACTATCAAGGCCTGGACGATGCGCTGACCAATGGGGTGGTAACGGCTTATATCGGGTATGATGCCACGGCCAAATCCCTGCATGTCGGGCATTTGCTGAACATCATGATGCTGCGCTGGTTGCAAAAGACCGGTCATCGCCCGATTACCTTGATGGGCGGCGGCACCACAAAGGTCGGTGACCCGTCGTTCCGATCGGACGAACGCCCCTTGTTGGGCCCAGAGCAGATCGACGCGAACATTGATGGCATGAAACAGGTTTTTGCCAAATACCTAGCCTATGGCGATGGGCCGTCCGACGCCCTGATGCTGAACAATGCTGAGTGGTTGGATGGTTTGAACTACCTCGAATTCCTACGCGACATCGGGCGCCATTTCAGCGTCAATCGCATGTTGTCGTTTGAGTCGGTCAAGTCGCGTCTGGATCGCGAGCAATCGCTTAGTTTTCTTGAATTTAACTATATGATCCTCCAGGCATATGATTTCCTTGAACTCAATCGCCGTTACAGCTGTGTCTTGCAGATGGGCGGCTCCGATCAATGGGGCAATATCGTTAACGGCATTGACCTGACACGCCGCGTTTTGGATCATCAGATCTTTGGTCTAACCTCGCCATTGCTTACCACAAGCGACGGGCGCAAAATGGGCAAAAGTCAGGGCGGAGCAATGTGGCTGAATGCCGATATGCTGAGCCCATACGAGTTTTGGCAATTCTGGCGAAATTCAACGGACGCCGATGTCGGGCGTTTCCTGAAACTGTACACGGAATTGCCGGTCGATGAATGTGATCGCCTTGGCGCTCTTGCCGGTTCGGAAATCAACGACGCTAAGATCATATTGGCCAATGAAGTCACCGCGCTCTGCCATGGTGCCGATGCCGCTAGAACGGCCGAAGCCACGGCGCGCGAGGTGTTTGAAAAGGGCGGCGTTGGAGATGATTTGCCGACGCTAGAACTAACCGCCGACGAAATTGGTGACGGCATTTCAATCGTGCAGTTGATTGTTCGCACGGGCCTTGCAAAGTCCGGTAAAGATGCCAAGCGCCTGATCGCCGAAAGTGGTGCACGTATCGACGACGCTCCGCTGACAGACTCTGGCATGATGATTGACCAAGCGACGCTAGCCTCTCCGATAAAGCTGAGTGCGGGTAAAAAACGGCATGCGCTTGTAAAGATTGTGTGATTTCTTGGCACAACTTGCAACTGCAAACCAATTCGGGCCCGCGTGCTGAGCTGGCCCGATTTTCGCTGCCCCTTTTCAACCGGGCAAACAAGCAGCCATACCAGCGACGCGAACGATATGAAAAGCAAAAAGATCATGCACAAAATATCAACGCGACTCGTTTCCAAACTGTAAACGCACAAAATTAATTTCGTTTACTTGGTGTTAATGTAGCGCCCGTCATCATGCTGACATGTCGCAGTCTTTGTTTCAGTCTAACGAATTTGCGCGCAGCATGGCGCATTGTGGGGCGCAGCCATTATGGCTCCCTCACCCGCAAACAGGTTCCTGTCTCGCTATTCAACGGCGGTTTCCGCTATTGGGGCACGTCACGCTAATTTCCAGAATCCACTCTATTTCAGATGACTGGATCACTGACGCACAAGATTCAATCGATGGGACAATCATTTTGAACCCAATTGGAGACGGCGCAGTAAGATCACTCTCTGATCGATGGCTGCGCATTAAAGGGCCTCAAAAAATTGCGACACTTCGCCTAGATAGACCCCAAACAATGCGATCAAATTTGCACCAAAAATGGCGCAACCGACTAAACAAAGCCACGCGAAACGGGCTTTCGATACAGGTCTGCAAAATCAAAGACCCCGAAAATATTTGGTTGATGGAACAAGAAAAAAAGCAACAAAAACGTCGCCGATACAGCAATCTGCCAAATGCTTTTCTAACCCTATTCGATCAAATCAATCCCGGATCCGCATGGCAAATAACAGCCCATGACAAAACCGGCCCTGTTGCGGGAATGGTGTTTCTATCACACGGAAACGGCGCAACATATCAAGTTGGCTACACTTCTGCGGAAGGGCGCAAATTAAACGCACATAACCTGATCCTATGGTCAGCAATGCGAAGCTTAGCCGGTGCCGGCATCGAATCCATAGATCTGGGAATGGTGAACCTGAAATCAAATCGAGGCCTTGCACGGTTCAAACTGGGCACTGGCGCAGATATTCATGCTACCAGCGGATCCTGGGTATATGTTCCATTTCTCTCCAAGCTGCGAAGATCTTCTCAATCGCCCAGCATCCAAACGCCGCCTGGCCAAAACGCATGGAAGGCGAAGGCAAACAGCACATCATGCGGCACGTCCTTTCCGTCAGGGCCTTGCACACGAATGGAACCGACATCTCGACCCTTTGCTATCTCGGCCGTATCCAGAGCAGAAGATTGGCCGCCTGTCCAAGTAATGCGCCAGCCCGCTTCTTCTATACTGCCCAGATTTCTCAAGCGCTCCAAAGGCCAAGCTCGCCCATCAATGGCGACCACACGCTCCAATGGCGCAATGCCATGTGGCGGCAGATCACCGTTGTACAAAAATGGACGATGCGAGCTGTCGTATTTTGCATAAGGGTTTTGACCATATGGGCGGTCATGTTGCGGCGTTTGCATAACCAATCCATCAGCGTGTGCGGCGGAAAATTGAGCAAAGCTTTCCGTCCACACAGGCAATTGTTCAAGCCGTTGGCCAGTCATTTCGCCGACTATGCCCACGCCCAAGGCCTGTTGCCACCAGCTTTCTGTCTGGTGATCGTACATGATCATGTCCGAATTTCTAAGCTTACCCGTGACGCCAAACGTCAGGGCGCGGCCGCCTACCACCCCTTTGAAAACTATCACGGAATTGCACAAAGGGCAGAACGTTACTGTAACGGGAGTGTTTGCCACAACATCGTTCACGATTTCGTGCCAGATCAAGTAGCGGATTGGATAGGCCCGCGCTGGATAGTCAGTGATCTTAAGCACTATCACCGGTTCAGACGGCTTGATCTCTGCCGCCTCTTGTACCGTTCGAAAACGTGGGTTGGTCAGTGCAGGAATGCCATCTTTTGGCGGCCCGCCCGACAGAATTTCGACCCAGCTCGCGATGGATTTGTTCGAAAACTCGGTATTTGGCCATTCGTGTCGCCAAAAAGAGGGATCCGCCGAAGACGTATAGGGCAATATCATAGCGATCAAAATGGCAAACAGGCGCATGTGACGTCCTCCTACTTGGGATCGTGTACCGGAAAGCGCCGGGAACCAACCCAAAAGGATGTGATCAGCCGTTCGTCAAAACCGCACCTACCGTTTTGGCGGCAAGGAATAGGTCAAGCTGGCACGGGCGACTGGGGCATCCATCCCTTCGGAAAAGAGCAAGACATCCGTCACGCTCAGCGCGCGCCCAAGTTTCAACAGACGTGCATGGGCCAAAAGATCGCGGCCAGATTTGGGTTTGCGCATAAAATCGATGGAACAATTGGTTGTTACGGCCAAAGCCTCTCGTCCGATGCGCGACATGGTCACAACATAGGCCGCGACATCGGCCAAGGAAAACATCGCCGGGCCAGAGACGGTCCCGCCAGGGCGCAAGTGCCGATCGTCCGCAAACAGGCGCATGACCAACATGTCTTCGTCCAATCTGTCGATCCCGAACATGCCTTTCACCTGTGGAAAGACCTCATCCAGAAAGGGTTCCATCTCTTCTTTTGGCAAAACGATCTGCATGCTTTCCTCCGCTTTCGACGATGGCTAGAGTTGCCTCAGCCAGTCGGGAGGACAAGATGGGAATTCTGGAACGTTGCGACACAAATGCGGTGGCACATTTGCACTTGAACAGCCCCGAAAGGCTGAACGCGCTATCCGATGAAATGCTTGCGGCTCTGCAGTCAGAATTTGACAAGGTGAAAGACGACCGCAGCATTCGCGCCATCGTTCTTTCCGGCGCAGGCAAGGCATTTTGCGCAGGGCACGACTTGAAACAGATGACAGCCGGCCGGCAGACAGAAGATGCTGGCAAGGCCTATTTCAAGGATCTGTTCGACCGATGCGCCAAAATGATGCTGACAATCCGGGCGTTGCCGCAACCGGTGATCGCTCAGGTCCATGGGATCGCGACCGCAGCGGGCTGCCAGTTGGTGGCATCATGCGACATGGCGGTTGCGGCGCAGGGCACGCGGTTTGGGGTAAACGGGGTGAACATCGGACTATTTTGTTCAACACCTATGGTCGCGCTCAGCCGCAACATCCCGCGCAAACAAGCGTTTGAGATGCTAACAACAGGCCATTTCATATCAGCCGAAAAGGCCGAGGCGCTGGGGCTAATCAACAAGGTTGTCACGCCCGAAGAATTGGCTGGGGCAGCGACCGAACTGGCCGAAACCGTTGCCGCGAAATTGGGCGCCGCCGTCGCCATCGGCAAAGAGGCGTTCTATAACCAGATCGAGATGCCCATGGCGCAGGCCTATGATTATGCGGGCGATGTGATGGTGCAGAATATGCTTTATCGCGACACTGCCGAGGGCATCGCGGCATTTCTGGAAAAACGCCCGCCGGATTGGCAACAGTCGTGACAAAGCCGTGAAGGCGGATTAAATGCCGCCTCATGACACAAGAGCTTCATATCGTCGGCGGCGGCATGGCCGGATCCGAGGCAGCCTGGCAGGCGGCCAACATGGGGGTGCGCGTGGTGATCCACGAGATGCGCCCCAAAGTCGAAACCTTTGCCCACAAGACCGGCAATCTGGGCGAGATGGTGTGCTCCAACTCGTTCCGCTCGGACGATAGCGAGCAAAATGCCGTTGGGCTGCTGCATTGGGAAATGCGCCGCGCGGGCGGGATCATCATCACCACCGCGCATGAACACCGCCTGCCCGCAGGGGGCGCATTGGCGGTGGACCGAGATCCGTTCGCCGAAACGATCACGCGCAAGCTGACCAGCCATCCGAATATCTCGGTCAGTTATGAAGAAGTCACCGAACTGCCAACCGAGGGCCAGTGGATCATCGCCACCGGGCCGCTCACTTCGTCCAAACTTGGGTCGGCCATTCAGGCCGAAACCGGGTCAGATGCGCTGGCGTTCTTCGATGCGATTGCGCCCATCGTCTACACCGAGTCGATCAATATGGATGTGGCGTGGCTGCAGTCGCGCTATGACAAGGGCGAGACGGAGGCCGAGCAAAAGGCCTATCTCAACTGCCCGATGACCAAGCCACAGTATGAGGCTTTCATCGACGCGTTGCTGGCCGCCGACAAGACCGAATTCCATGAGGGCGAAACAGCCGGCTATTTCGACGGCTGCCTGCCGATCGAGGTGATGGCAGAGCGGGGCCGCGAAACCCTGCGCCATGGCCCGATGAAGCCCGTTGGCCTGACCAACGCCAATGACCCCGAGAATAAGCCCTATGCGGTGGTTCAGCTGCGCCGCGATAACGCGTTGGGAACGCTCTATAATATTGTCGGTTTCCAGACCAAGATGAAATACGGCGCCCAGACCGAGGTGTTCAAGATGATCCCCGGCCTGGAGGATGCCAGCTTTGCCCGTCTGGGCGGCATTCACCGCAACACCTTCATCAACTCGCCCACGTTGTTGGACAACCGTTTGCGCATGAAATCGCGCCCAAATGTGCGGTTTGCTGGCCAGATTACCGGTGTTGAAGGCTATGTGGAAAGCGCCTCAATGGGGCTCGTGGCGGGCCGGATGGCGGCGGCAGAGATGCTGGGCCTTGATCTGCCCGACGTGCCACAAGACACCGCCCATGGCGCGTTGATCCATCACATCACCGGCGGGGCCGAGGCCAAGACCTTCCAACCGATGAACGTAAACTTCGGCCTGTTCCGCCCGCTCGAAGGGCTGCGCGGGGGCCGCCGTGGCCGCAAGGATCGCTACAAGGGCTACACCGACCGCGCGAAATCCGATTGGCAGGGCTGGCTAGAGGCGCAATCGCTCCCCATATCTGAGGCATGAATTACGTCCTTGCCCTCTTCCTGCCGCCGCTCTCGATCCTGCTGACGGGGCGGATTGTCGTTGCCATTGTCACGTTCTTTATCTGGGTGCCCGCGATCATTTTCTCGGGCGGCCTAACCCATCCGATGTTCATCCTTCTGGCGTGGATCTTGATTTTTCAGGCCCGCGAAGATCGCCTGCGCCGCGAAGGATGATCACGCGCTTTGCCCCTTCGCCGACAGGGCCGTTGCATCTGGGCCACGCCTATTCGGCTCTGCTGGCCTTTGATGCGGCCATGGCAGCGGGCGGCACGTTTCACCTTCGCATTGACGATCTGGACCACACCCGCAGCCGACCCGCGTGGGAGGCGCAGCTGAAGGACGATTTACGCTGGCTGGGTATTGATTGGCCCGAGCCCTGCCGTCGCGAGTCGGACCATATGTCCGAGTATGACGCCGCACTGGATCGGCTCTGGCAAATGGGCCTGCTGTACCCCTGCACCTGCACCCGCCGCGACATCCGCGAGGCTGTCTCGGCCCCGCAAGAAGGCGCGCCGATCCACGGGCCGGACGGCTTGATCTACCCCGGCACCTGCCGCGCGAACCGCCCGTTTGAGACCATTTTTGCCGGTGCCCACCCGCGCCCGCGCGATGTGACCCTACGGCTCGATATGCAAATGGCCATGGGTCACCGCGATCTTTTCCGCCGCCAGATCGATGAAACCGGCAGCCATGACTTGGCCGAGTTCACGGAAACCGGTGCAGGGCCGACCGGGCAAACCGGCCTCGTCACTTTCACCCCAGACGACATGATCGAAACGGTGGGTGATGTGGTGCTGGCCCGCAAGGATTTCGGCGCGTCCTATCATCTGGCCGTGGTCGTTGACGACGCCGCCCAAGGCGTGACCCATGTCATTCGCGGCCAAGATCTTTTCGAAGCGACGAAAATCCACGTCCTGCTGCAACGCCTGCTAAAACTACCGACGCCAGAATACCATCACCATGCACTGATCCGCGACGATCAAGGCAAACGCCTCGCCAAACGCGACGATGCCCGCGCCATCGCAACGTACCGCGAAGACGGCGCGGCCCCGCAAGACATCCGCGCGATGGTCGGCATTTAACCTTACTCTTTCATCTTTCCGGCAAATACTCGGGGGTGAATTGGGCCAAAGGCACAAGAGGGGGCAAAGCCCCCTTCCCTGCACCGCCCCGATCAAACCTCGGGCGCCATCAACTCGACCTCACCGCCATCCCGAACCGCCGTGTAAAAACACGTCCGCCGATTGGTGTGGCAGGCCGGCCCCGTTTGATCGACCAGAACCAGCAAACAATCCCGATCACAATCAAGACGGAAATCCACCAACCGCTGCGCATGGCCCGAGCTTTCGCCCTTCACCCAAAACGCCTGACGCGACCGCGACCAATAGGTGACTTTGCCCGTCTCCAACGTCCGGGCAACGGCTTCGGCATTCATCCAAGCCATCATCAAGACGTCACCGCTTTGATGATCCTGCGCAATCGCAGGGATCAGACCGGCGTCGTTATAGACCAAAGTCGAAGGATCGAAGGGCATGGACAAAAACCTTTTGCAGTGCGGGCAGCAGGCCCTAAATATGAGGAACACGGCCAAAGGAAAACCCATGTCCACCGACAATGATCTCATCAAGCTCTATTCGTCCCGCATTCTGGCGCTGACCGCCGATATTCCGCGGCTCGAACGGCTTGAGGCACCGGATGCGACGGTCAAGAAACGCTCGCCCCTCTGTGGCTCGACCGTGACCGTCGATTTGGTTGTCACCGATGGGAAGGTTTCGGACTACGGCCAGGACGTCAAAGCCTGCGCCTTGGGTCAGGCTGCGGCCTCGGTGGTGGGCGGCGCAATTGTTGGCTGCACCCCCGATCAGATTCGCACCGCGCGGGATCAGCTCAAAGCCATGCTAAAAGAAGACGGCCCAACCCCGGACGCCCCCTTCGACGGACTTGAGGTGCTGCGCCCCGCCGCCAGCTACAAAAACCGCCATGCCTCGATCCTGTTGACGCTTGAGGCCTCGGTTGAAGCGCTGGAAAACATCCAGAAGACAGAAACAGCTTAACCAAGCCTTGGGGAATCGACCGCTATAACACCTCCCATATGCCCGGAGGTGCCAATGCAAATCGATCCAAACCTGACTGCCCCGAAACAAGAAAACGAAGTTGGCCTTCTCAACGCCGCCGCGTCTGAGATGAGCAAGGAAGTCGTTGATGTTGGCGGGTTTCTTGATTCGCTGAAGTCAGAATGCGACGAACAGATCATCGCGCTTGAGGCGGTCAAATTCGGCGCGCAGTCAATCAACGAATCCAACAGCGCCGTTTTGGCCAATGTCGAAGAGGTCGCGCGCACGGCCGAAGAAACTCTCAAAAGCGTGAATGCCTCGGTCGGGTTCATATCTGAGACTTCGGAACATTCGGTGGAATTGGCGGGCTGGGTTCGCGCGATCCATGAAAAAAGTTCTGAGATTGAGGAAATGCTCAGCGAGGTGCGCAAATCCAACGATCAGATCGCTTCGATCGCGGCGCAGGTCAACGTCTTGGCGATGAACGCCAAGATTGAGGCTGCGCGCGCCGGTGTGGCAGGCAAAGGCTTTGCCATCGTCGCCGAAGCGATCAACGATCTGTCGCAGAAAACCACCAACGCGGCAGAAGATATTTCAAGTTCTATCCAAAACATGGCCAATTGGATGAGCCAGCTTCAGCAAGGGGCCGAAATTTCGGCGCAACGTGCGACAGCCCTGCTGGAACGCAGCGCCGAAAGTGACCGGGCGCTGATGTCGATCGAAAACCAAGTTGCCGAAACCCATACCGCCACACAGGAAATCAACCGCCGCGTCGCCGATGCCGACCAGACAATCGAACGTTTCGCGCCCTCGATCCTTGAAATTGAAACATCGGTCAGCGAAATCACCGAAGGCGTCAAAACCGCATCTGACCGTTTGCAGAACCTCATCGACCGCTCCGAAACTGTTGTCCAAATTAGTGTTGGTTTTGGGGGCGGCAATGCCGATGACAATCGCATGATCACTTACGTGCAAGACCTGGCCGGGCGCATTTCGCAAGCGTTCACGGCGGCCGTTGAGTCGGGCAAAATCCACATGGATGACCTGTTCGACACCCATTATGAACCGCTGCTCAACACCGACCCGCGCCAAGTGGTTACGAAATTCACCCGCTTTGCCGACCGCATCTTGCCCACCTATCAAGAAGAGGCGCTGACCTTTGACAAACGCGTGGTGTTTTGCGCCGCGATTGACAGGAACGGCTATCTGCCCACCCACAACCTGAAATTCTCAAAGCCGCAGTCGGTTGATCCGATTTGGAATGCCGCCAACTGCCGGAACCGCCGGATCTTCGACGACCGTGTTGGTCTAAAGGCCGGGCGTAGCGAACGTCCTTTCCTATTGCAGGTGTACCGCCGCGATATGGGGGCCGGAAAATTCTCAATCATGAAAGACCTGTCGGCCCCGATTCACGTCAAAGACCGTCACTGGGGCGGGCTTCGACTGGCCTACGCCTTCTAAAGAAAAAGCCGCCGCTCATATGAGCGGCGGCAAGTGGCGCGTTTGATAGGTGCAAGGCTGGCCATCTGGTTGGGGACAAGATCGCCGGGGACAGAACAGGCAGTGTTCTTGATGGGATGTGCCAGTTGGGACAGGGCACATCCGGCCTTAGAAAAACGCGCAGGCAGGTCGTCAGAAGAATGCGGGCATGTGCAGGGACACGACAAAAATCACTCCAAGCGCAATGGCACCAACGGCATCTTGTACCAGCGTGTCACTACAACGGGCGGCGGTTTTTGCAATGTCTCGGATCATGGCGTTGCCTCACTGCTTAATGTTTTGTTACCCTTTTGTTCTCATGAGTCGCGACCAAAATCAAGAACTTTATGAGAACAAAAGAGAACAAAATATTAACCGACCGACAAATACCGGAACGCAACATCCTGACGCATCAACCAAAGCAGGCTTCGCGCCGCCTGCCCTCTCGGCGATTTCAGTTCAGGATCAAGGGTCAAAAGCGCCCTTGCATCAGACTGTGCCAGCGCCATCAATCCCGCCTGGGTTTCTAAATCGGCAACCAGAAACTTGGGCAGGCCAGATTGCGCCGTACCGATCAGATCGCCAGCCCCGCGCATTTCCAAATCGACCTCAGCGATGCGGAAACCATCCTCGGTATCACGCAACGTCACCAACCGTTTGCGTCCCGTCTCCGACAACGGCGGCTGATAAATCATTAGGCAAGTGGATTCCACCGATCCACGCCCGACCCTTCCGCGCAGTTGATGCAATTGCGCAAGCCCAAAACTCTCAGCCCGTTCAATCACCATGATCGTCGCGTTGGGCACATTCACCCCGACCTCAATGACGGTCGTTGCAACAAGAACCTTGGTTCGACCGGCAACAAAATCAGCCATAGCCGCATCTTTTTCGGCAGCGGGCAATTGACCATGCACCAGCCCAACCACCCCTTCGCCCAAAGCCGCGCGAAGAAACTCAAACCGTTGTGATGCCGCCGTCAGATCGACCGCTTCGCTTTCCTCAACCAAGGGGCAAACCCAATAGGCTTGCCGCCCTTCACTCACGGCAGACCGCAAATGCTCGACAACGTCCTCCAACCGCTCTGCCGAAAGAACTGCAGTTTTGATCGGCTTTCGACCCGGCGGTTTTTCATCCAAGATCGAAACATCCATGTCGCCGTACTGCGCCAGCGACAGGGACCGGGGAATCGGAGTTGCTGTCATGACCAAAACGTCGCTGGCCGCCCCCTTTTTCCCCAACTCCAACCGCTGCCGCACACCAAATCGGTGCTGTTCGTCCACTACGGCCAGACGAAGATCTCGGAAAACCACGTCATTTTGGAAGACAGCATGAGTGCCAACCAAGATCTGGATCCGGCCTTCTGCCAAGTCCGACAGTTTTTTCCGCCGATCCGCACCGTGATCCCGTCCGGTCAACAATGCTAGATTAACGCCAGCCATTGCCGCAAGATCCGACAATGCTTCATGATGCTGGCGCGCCAAAATCTCCGTGGGGGCCATCATTACCCCTTGGCCTCCCGCCTCAACGGCGATCAACAACGCCATGAACGCAACCAACGTCTTACCAGCTCCGACATCCCCCTGTAGCAACCGGTTCATTCGCTGCGCAGACCCCATATCTGCAGCGATCTCTTGAACCGCCCGCGTTTGCGCAGCAGTCGGCTGATATGGTAATGTGTCCAGAACCTTAGCCCGCAACCGCCCATTGCCAGACGACGCGACACCTGCCGCAGCTTTCCGGTTTTGCCGCGCCAAGGCCAATGTCAACTGATGGGCAAACACTTCATCATAAGCCAATCGACGCCGCGCCGGTGCAGTCGGGGTCAAATCAGCGGCCGATTTCGGAGAATGCGCTTCTTTGAGCGCCGACAACCAACCCGGCCACGCTTCGGCCTCCTTCAAAGGGGGATCGATCCATTCGGCCAAATCCGGTGCCAATTTCAACGCCGATGTAACCGCCTTCTGCATCGTCTTTCGGGCAATTCCGCCGTGAAGCGAATAAACCGGTTCATACTCCGGGATATGTGCCGCATCGCCTGAGGCGACCACATGGTCAGGATGCAACAGCTGAACCATTCCGTCAAAATACTCTGCTTTGCCAGACACGATTCGCCGTTCACCCATTGGCAAAAGCCGCTTCAAATAGTCAGGCCGCGCGTGAAAAAACACCACCTGGAAGGTCGTCCGACTGTCTTGGACGGTGATCCTATAGGCTCCGCCGCGTCGCGATGGAGCCCGATGTTCCAAGACCAAAACGTCAACCGTTACAACGCCAGGCAAATCTGCGCCCTGGACGCTATCCAAAACCCGGCGGTCTATGCCAGAATATGGCAATGAAAACAACATATCCCGGGGGGCTACCAACCCTGCCTGCGCAAGGCTTTCCGCGATCTTGGGGCCGACCCCGTCAAGCGTGGTCATCTCCGCAAACAGCGGAAATAATGCTTCGGGCCGCCCTGTCATGACTGTTCAATTAAGCTGAGCCAGCCATCCTCATCCAAAACAGTCAGGCCAAGATCTCGGGCCTTTTTCTCTTTCGAGCCAGCCCCCGGTCCGGCAACGACGATATCCGTTTTGGCCGATACCGAGCCCGATACTTTCGCGCCGAGCGCCTCGGCCCGCGCCTTGGCTTCGGCCCTTGTCATTTTTTCAAGCGTCCCTGTGAAAACCACTGTTTTCCCGGCGACAAGGCTGCCTTCTGTAGAAGGTGCAGCGACATCTTGCACGTCCAAGTGTTTCAAAAGACTTAAAATCGACGCCGTTTCAGCGTCTTGCGAAATACTTGTCACCAATGAACGGGCCATGACCTGGCCAACACCGTCTATGGCGTTCAGCTCTTCCCAAGCCGGGCCATCGAAGGTTTTCGCCTGGTTCATTGCATCGAAAAATGCCGTCCAAGATCCATAGTGACGGGCCAACAAATTGGACGCCGCCTCTCCGACATGTCGCAGCCCAAGCGCGAATATCAATCGATTTAACGGAACGGCACGCCGTGCGTCGATTGCATCAAACAATTTCGAAGCAGATTTTTCGCCCCAGCCTTCACGGTTTTTCAACTGTTGCAAGCCACTGCCAAATTTTTCTTTAAGGGTAAAAATGTCGGCTGGCCCCTTGACCCAACCATCTGCGTAAAACTGTTCGACTTGTTTGGCACCCAAACCATCAATATCGAAGGCAGCCCTACCGACGAAATGCTTCAATTTTTCAACGGCCTGCGCGGGGCACGCCATACCGCCAGTACAGCGCCGAACTGCATCTCCTTCTTCGCGGATCGCGTCGCTTTCGCAGGCCGGACAGACCGTTGGAAAGACGAACGGCACAGCATCTGGTAAACGCTTGGACAGATCGACATCAGCGATTTTCGGGATCACGTCGCCTGCGCGGTAAACCTGAACCCAGTCGCCAACGCGGATATCGCGCCCACCGCGGATTTCATGGCCCGATGCATCACGGCCCGCGATATAATCTTCGTTGTGAAGTGTCGCATTCGACACGACGACCCCACCGACCGTAACTGGTGCCAAACGCGCCACTGGAGACAGCGCACCCGTGCGCCCGACTTGAATGTCGATTCCTTCAAGCCACGTCCAAGCCAATTCAGCCGGGAATTTGTGGGCGATGGCCCATCGCGGTGTCGTGGACCGAAACCCAAGCCGTGTCTGTAGCGCAAGATCGTTCACCTTGTAGACGACACCATCAATGTCATAATCCAAAGTCGAGCGCTGCGCTTCAATCGACCGATAATGCGCAAGCATATCTTCCGTCGATTTGCACAATTTCATCAATGGGTTGACGGAAAATCCGAATTTCCGAAACCGCTCTATCGCCAATGCTTGTGTCTCGGCCAACGGCTCCGACAAATCCCCCCAAGCATAGGCGAAGAACCGCAGAGGACGGGCTTTAGTAATCGCCGCATCCAATTGACGAAGCGATCCTGCCGCCGCGTTGCGCGGGTTGGCAAACAATTTTCCCCCGACAGCCGCCTGACGTTCATTCAAAGCCAAGAAGTCAGACCGGCTCATATAAACTTCGCCGCGCACCTCCAACACATCGGGCGCACCAGCGACTTCGCCGGGGATATCCTCAATGCAACGTGCGTTATCCGTTACATTTTCCCCAACCGCGCCATCACCGCGCGTCGCAGCCTGTACCAATTTGCCGTTTTCGTAGCGCAGACTTAGCGACAGGCCATCAATCTTTGGCTCCGCCGTGAAGTCCAACTCCGCATCATCCGCGAGACCGATATATCTGCGAACCTGACCAACGAAGTCCGAGATATCTTCGTCCTCGAACCCGTTCGACAGGGACAACATCCGCACCTTATGGGTGACTTTGCCAAACCCGTCCGTAGGTGCGGCCCCGACCTGCGCTGACGGGCTATCGTCGCGAACCAGTTGGGGAAACAACGTCTCAAGCTCAGAATTGCGGGCCTTCAGCCCATCGAACTCCGAATCCGACATGACCGGCGCGTCATCACGATGATAGGCATCATTCGCCTGAGACAAAATTTGCGCCAAACGCGCAAGCTCTGCCTTTGCTTCCTGCTCTGACAGGTCCTTCACAGGTTTTTCTGACGCCACCGTCCGCTCCGTTCATCAGTTGCGCAATGCTGGTGACCGAAGTGATAGGGCGCAGGCCGCCCGCCGTCCAGTGCAGGCGATCAGGCGCCGACCGCAACCTGATCCGCTGGCTCTTCCTGCGGCTCCGGGTCACGTAAAACATATCCGCGCCCCCAAACGGTTTCGATGTAGCTGGTATCCCCCGTCGCTTCGCACAATTTCTTACGCAATTTGCAAATGAAAACGTCGATGATCTTCAACTCTGGTTCATCCATTCCACCATAAAGGTGGTTTAGGAACATTTCCTTGGTCAGCGTCGTCCCCTTGCGCAACGACAGCAATTCCAACATCTGATATTCCTTACCAGTCAGATGGACCGAGCTTCCGCCCGCTTCCACCGTTTTAGCATCCAGATTGACCGAGATTTTGCCCGTCGTGATGATGGATTGCGAATGCCCCTTGGACCGCCGAATGATGGCATGGATTCGGGCAACCAATTCGTCCCGGTGAAACGGTTTGGTCAGATAGTCATCCGCGCCAAAGCCAAAGCCTTTGATTTTATTATCAGTATCGTCGGCACCCGACAGGATCAAAATAGGCGTTTCAATCCGTGCCAACCGCAGTTGGCGCAGCACCTCATGACCTGACACATCGGGCAAGTTCAAATCAAGTAGCACCAAATCATAGTCATATAGTTTTGCCAGTTCGATCGCCTCTTCCCCTTGGTCGGTGGAATAGACGTTCAGGTTGGCATGCGACAGCATCATTTCGATGCTTTTGGCGGTTGTTGGATCGTCTTCGACCAAAAGAATACGCATGGATTACATCCCCAGTTAGCCTCTGTTCACTGCACAATGACGCCACAATGGTTAATTACATCTTACCATATTCAATTCTATCGATTCCGCAACTCAAGGTTGTTTTCGATTTCGAGCCGTAACTTTCAAGGCCTCAACCCCATTGGTCGACATCGCAGACACCCATTCCGTCAGTTCCTCGGCGCTCAGCGCATAGACCTCCCGCGCTTGATGGTTTGAAATCAAACCATAGGCCACGGCCCGCACCACCGCCGCCTTACGTGACGCAACCCAGCGTCGCGTTTCGGGAGGCGGCAAATCCGCACGTGTCATTATGGTTCCATCTGGCAGCGTGACGGCCCTTGGCCCGTCGATTTTTTTGAGATACATGGCGTCTTCCGATCTGGTCTGCCGCCAAGGTTGCCCCTGCGTCTTAATCCTGCGTGAACCCACGCCTTGTGAGTATTTCGGATTTTCCTATATTCCTTGGCAAATGAAGGAACCCGCCATGGCCCTCGACACTCATCCGCTGAACTCCCTCGGCTTTGCCAAGCCCCCGTCCGAAACCCGCGTTGTCGTTGCCATGTCCGGCGGCGTAGACAGTTCGGTCGTGGCCGCGCAGCTGGCAGAAGAAGGCTATGATGTGGTCGGCGTGACGCTGCAACTTTATGACCATGGCGCGGCTTTGGCCAAGAAAGGCGCGTGTTGCGCAGGCATCGACATTCACGATGCCCGCCGCGTTGCTGAGGACATGGGTTTCCCCCACTATGTGCTTGATTACGAAAATATTTTCCAAGACGCCGTGATCAACGAATTCGCCGAAAGCTATCTGGCGGGGGCGACCCCCGTTCCCTGCATCCGCTGCAACGAACGGGTGAAATTCAAGGATCTTCTGGAAACCGCGAAAGACCTAGAGGCCGACTGCATGGCCACCGGCCATTACATTCAACGCAAGATTGGCGCGAACGGGCCGGAACTGCATTGCGCCACCGATGCGAACCGCGACCAAAGCTACTTCCTGTTCTCAACCACGCCCGAGCAACTGTCTTTCCTGCGCTTCCCCTTGGGGCATCTCGCCTCCAAGGCAGAAACACGTAAACTTGCGCAGAAATACGGGCTTCCAGTGGCGGATAAGCCCGACAGCCAGGACATCTGCTTTGTGCCGAACGGCAATTATGCCAGCGTGATCGAAAAACTGCGCCCCGGCGCGGCGGAACCCGGCCAGATCGTGCATGCCGATGGCCGCGTGCTGGGCGAGCACAGCGGCGTGATCCATTACACCATCGGTCAGCGGCGCGGGCTCGGCATCGGCGGGCTTGCAGATCCGCTTTATGTCGTGCGCCTCGACGTGGATGCCAAACAGGTGATCGTCGGCCCGAAAGAGATGCTCGCCACCCGCACCATCCCGGTGCGCGAAATCAACTGGCTGGGTGATACCCCCCTCACCAGCAGACCTGAATGGCATGTCTCGGTCAAGGTCCGCTCCACCCGCCCCCCGCGTGAAGCGATCATCCGCCCCATCTCGGCCACTGAGGCCGAGGTTGAACTCCTCACCCCCGAAGAAGGCGTTTCACCAGGTCAGGCCTGCGTTTTCTATGAAAGCGAAGGCAGCCGCATCTTGGGCGGCGGCTGGATCTGGCGCGGCTATTGACGGCACCTACTGAGCCCTCTTTTTGAGTATTTACAAGAAAGATGAAAGGCATGGCGCGCCCTGCCGCTTCTTCTCTTTTTAAATATGCCGGGGGAATGCGCCGCAGGCGCAGGGGGCAGCGCCCCAAACTGGCAGGCCGCAGGGCCTGCAAAACAAGCGTGCCGCCCCGAAGGGCGGCACTCAATTGGATCACTCGATCACTGTGACCTTGGTCATCCGGTCAGGCTCGCCGTGAACCTCACCGTTCCGGCCTTGCCCGCGCTTGATCGCATCCACAACGTCCATCCCGCCGGTCACACGTCCAACAACGGTGTATTGTCCGTTTAGGAAATAGCCTTCGTTGAACATAATGAAGAACTGCGAATTGGCACTGTCGGGGTTCTGCGACCGCGCCATCCCCACGATCCCGCGATCAAACGGCACATCCGAAAACTCGGCCTTAAGATCCGGCTTATCCGAGCCACCGCGGCCCGCCATGCGCATATCGAAATCCGGCTTGTTCGAGTTGCCGAACATCACATCACCGGTCTGCGCCATGAAGCCCTCGATCACGCGGTGAAACACCACGCCATCATAGGCGCCCTCATTGGCCAGCGCGGTGATCTGCGCCACATGGCCCGGTGCGACATCGTTCAGCAGCTCAATCGTGATGGTGCCATTGGCCCCTTCGCCGGCAACCTCGATCTGCAAATCGGTGGCCAGCGCAGGGGTGGCCATCAGGCTAAGCGCCAGCGCCAACTTACGCATCTGCGGCCACTTTCACGCTGATCATGCGGTCCGGCTGCGCAGGCGGCTCGCCGCGTGTGATCGCATCCACGTGCTCCATCCCTTCGATCACGCGGCCATAGACCGTGTACTGACCGTTGAGGAAGCTGTTGTCCTTGAAGTTGATGAAGAACTGCGAGTTGGCCGAGTTCGGGTTCATCGAACGGGCAGCCCCCAGCGTGCCACGGTCATGCGGCAGCTTGGAGAATTCCGCCGGCAGATCCGGCAGGCTCGACCCGCCCGTACCAGCACGGCGCAGGTTGAAGCCATCTTCCATATCGCCATGCTCTACATCGCCGGTCTGGGCCATGAAGCCGTCGATCACGCGGTGGAACGCAACATTGTCATACTCGCCCGCACGCGCCAGCTCTTTCATCCGCTCGGTGTGCTTGGGGGCCACGTCCGCCAGAAGCTCGATGACAACGGTGCCACCTTTCAGTTCCATCAGGATCGTGTTCTCGGGGTCTTTGATCTCAGCCATGGGCTATCCTTCCTGTGTCGTTGCATCGACATGTAAAAGCCAACTGCCCAATTGCCAAGAGAGCGCATTGACCTGAGCGGGCCGGACCGTCATGAACGGGGCAAAATGCATTTCTTTCGGAGGACAGCATGGCCTGGAAAACGCTTGACGCAATGGATTTGAACGGCAAGCGCGTGCTTACGCGCGTCGATATCAACGTGCCGGTCGAAAACGGCACCGTGACCGACGCCACCCGGATCGAACGGATCGTGCCCACCATCACCGATATTCTGGCCAAGGGCGGCACGCCGATCCTGCTGGCCCATTTCGGCCGCCCCAAGGGCCAACCGAATCCGGACATGAGCCTACGCATCACCCTGCCCGCGCTTGAGGCCGCGCTTGGCCGCCCCGTCACCTTCATCGATCGCCCCGACCGCGCGCAAATCGACGCGCTGCCGATGGATGCCGTGGTGCTGGTGGAAAACACCCGCTTCACCCCGATGGAAGAAAAGAACGACCCGCAGATGGCGCAGTTCCTCGCCTCACTGGGCGATGTCTATTGCAACGATGCCTTCTCGGCCGCCCACCGCGCCCATGCTTCCACCGAAGGCGTCGCGCATCTGCTGCCCTCCTGTGCAGGCCGCCTGATGGAAGCCGAACTCAAGGCGCTCGAAGCCGCCCTAGGCGCCCCCCAGCGCCCCGTGGTCGCCGTGGTTGGTGGCGCCAAGGTCTCGACCAAGCTCGACCTGCTGGGCAACCTTGTCGATAAAGTCGACATCCTGGTGATCGGCGGCGGCATGGCCAACACCTTCCTTGCCGCCCAAGGCATCGATGTGGGCAAATCACTGTGCGAACACGACATGACCCCGACCGCCAAGAAAATCGCCGAAAAAGCCGCCGCCAAAGGCTGCGAAATTCTGCTCCCCACCGATGTGGTCGTCGCCCGCGAATTCAAGGCCAATGCCGCCAATGAAACCGTGGCGGCGGACACTTGCCCGGCTGACGCAATGATCCTTGACGCAGGCCCCGCCTCGGTTGAGGCCATCACAGCGGCCTTCGCCCGTGCAAAAACCCTGATCTGGAACGGCCCCCTTGGTGCGTTCGAGATCGAGCCCTTCGACACCGCCACCAACGCCGCAGCCGCCGCCGCCGCCGAGGCCACCAAGGCCGGCACGCTGATCTCGGTCGCCGGTGGCGGCGATACCGTGGCCGCCCTCAACAAAGCAGGCGCCGCCGAAAGCTTTACCTATATCTCGACCGCAGGCGGCGCATTCCTTGAGTGGATGGAAGGCAAAACCCTACCCGGCGTCGCCGCCCTCGGCTAACCAAACGACCATGGCCCCCGCCTTGTTGCGCGGGGGCTTCCCCTTCGGTGCCCCGCGCTACCCCAAAGCGCATAGCGCTGCCCCAACCCCTTTCATCTTTCCATAAATCCTCCGGGGAGCGCGAGGGGCAGCGCCCCTCACCACCACCTAAAGCCCCTCCCCGCACATCGCCCGACAGGAAAGCCCGCCATGCCCGGACAGATCATCTTCCTGCACGGCCCCTCCTCCAGCGGCAAAACGACCCTTGCCCGCGCCCTCCAAAACCGCATCGAAGCGCCCTTCTGGCACGTCTCCATCGACCATTTGCGCGATAGCGACACCTTGCCATTGGCCCGCGTCAAAGCGGGTGATTTCCAATGGAAAACGATGCGCGCCGCAGTCTTTGATGGCTTTCACGCCTCGCTGGCCGCCTACGCGCGCACTGGCAACAACCTGATTGTCGAACACATCCTCGACACCCCCGGCTGGGCGGACGACCTACACCGCCTCCTCGCGCCGTTCGATGTCTTGTTCATCGGCCTTCACTGCCCACTGACAACGCTCAAACAACGCGAAAAAACCCGCAGAGACTGGCCATTGGGCAGCCCAGAACAGGATTTCAACACAGTCCATGAAGCGCGTATCTACGATCTCACCCTCGACAGCACGCAACCCGCCACCGAAAACGCGGAAAAAATCTTGACCCTTTGGCGGTCCGGGAAGCGTCAGTCGGAATTCGCGCCAAACGTCTGACAACCGCACCGCCTTCCCCCTTCATCTTTCCGTAAATCCTCCGGGGAGCGCGAGGGGCAGCGCCCCTCGCACCGCCGCCAGACGCTTGCGCAGACATCGAATCATACATGTCACAGTCGCGAAAAAATCCTCTCGAAAGTCTCCTGCCCCTTTTCCGCAGCCCGCCAAGCATGCATAGTACTCTCAAAGGCCCGCAGAGGTCAGAGAGGCAGTCATGAGCAAACCTTCCAGAAAACCGGCCTTCAGTGGCCTGCTGTTTTTCGCGATCGTGTTCAGCGCATCGGTGTATTTCACCTTTGCCGCCGTTCAAGGCAATTACGGCGTCTTCCGCCGTGCCGAGATCGAATTGGAAGCCAAGAAACTGCGCACCGAACTGGCGGAGCTGACCGCCGAGGCCGAGCGGATGGAGAACCTCACCCGCCGCCTGTCCGATGACTATCTGGACATTGACCTGCTGGACCAACAGGCCCGCGACATTCTGGGTGCGATCCGCCCCGATGAAATCGTCGTCAACTAAGCCGCGCGTCAAGGCGCGGGCTTGAACCGGCCATCTTCACCCACCATTGCCAGCGCTTCGTCAAAGTTGATCTCGCCCAAGGTCAGGTTCAATTCGGCATACCACGCCACGCTGATCGGCAGGCGAAAACTCTCGCCCGTTTCAGGATCGGCGCACAGGATCGGATGATCCGCCCCCTGATGGGTCGCCTCGTCGACGATATACAGGATCGGTTCAGATCCGAAAATCTCGGCCAATTCTTCGATGCTGGCCCCGTCCAAGACCGGATCGGAATGCGGAGTGAACTCAGCCGCCTCGCCCTCGGGGCTTTCCGCGCAGGCCAGTTCGCTGATCTTCACCCAAAGCGCATCATCGCCAAAATAGGTGCGGATCAATTTTGCGGTATCGTCGCTCATCTCGGCCTCCTGCCATTTGCCCACCGATGCGCCGCGCTACGGTCGGCGTCAACCACCTATTGCCCATAGGTCGCCCAAAGCGCAGGCTTTACGGCCCGCATTACGCGCGTTACGCTGGTTGAAAACAAGTTCAACGCTAAACTACCTGTCAGGGAGGAGCCCGCAATGGCAGCCAGAAAAGGCGCTGCTCCGGCGAATATATCCGCCGATGAGCTGACCAAGTATTACCGCGACATGCTTTTGATCCGCCGTTTCGAAGAAAAAGCGGGCCAGCTTTACGGCATGGGCCTGATTGGCGGGTTCTGTCACCTCTATATCGGCCAAGAGGCCGTTGTGGTCGGCCTTGAAGCCGCCGCAGAGGAGGGCGACAAGCGCATCACCTCCTACCGCGACCACGGCCATATGCTGGCCTGCGGCATGGATCCGAACGGTGTAATGGCTGAATTGACCGGGCGCATTGGCGGCTATTCCAAGGGGAAAGGCGGCTCGATGCATATGTTCTCCAAGGAAAAGCATTTCTACGGCGGGCATGGCATCGTCGGCGCACAGGTGCCGCTGGGCGCGGGTTTGGCCTTTTCGGACAAGTACAAAGACAATGGCCGCGTGACCTTCACCTATTTCGGCGATGGCGCGGCGAACCAAGGCCAGGTCTATGAGACCTTCAACATGGCCGCCCTCTGGCAGCTTCCGGTGATTTTCGTCATTGAAAACAACCAATACGCCATGGGCACCGCGCAGTTCCGCTCCACCTCAACCCCTGATCTGCACACCCGTGGCACGGCCTTTGGCATCAAAGGCGAAGCGGTCGACGGCATGGATGTGCTGGCCGTCAAGGCGGCCGGGGAAAAGGCCGTGGCCCACTGCCGCGCGGGCAAAGGCCCCTATATCCTTGAGATCAAGACCTATCGCTATCGCGGCCATTCCATGTCGGACCCGGCCAAGTACCGCACCCGCGAAGAGGTGCAGAAGATGCGCGAAGAACGCGATCCCATCGACCATGTGCGCGACCTGCTGCTGCAAGGCAAACACGCCACCGAGGAAGATCTGAAGGCCATCGACAAGGAAATCAAAGCGGTCGTCAATGCCAGCGCCGATTTCGCCCGTGAAAGCCCTGAGCCGCCGCTGGATGAGCTGTGGACCGACATTTACGCTGACGCATAACCCACCGGGACTCTGGGAGAAAACACAATGGCAACCGAAATTCTCATGCCCGCCCTGTCCCCCACGATGGAGGAAGGCACGCTGGCCAAATGGCTGGTCAAGGAAGGCGACACCGTGCAATCGGGCGATGTCATCGCCGAGATCGAAACCGACAAGGCGACGATGGAATTCGAAGCTGTCGATGAAGGCATCGTCGGCAAGATCCTGATCGCGGAAGGCACCGAAGCGGTGCAGGTCAACACGCCCATCGCGATCCTGCTCGAAGAAGGCGAATCCGTGGATGCGCCCGTTGACACCTCGATGTCGCAACAGCCCGTCCCGGTGAACAAGGCGCAAAGCTCCGAAGACAGCCCCGCCGCCGCGATCCACCATCCCGCGCCCGCCGCCGCTAAGCCCGAACCGGCATGGCCCGAAGGCACCAAGACCAAAAAGCAGACCGTGCGCGAAGCGCTGCGCGATGCCATGGCCGAAGAAATGCGCGCCAACCCCGATGTCTTCCTGATGGGCGAAGAGGTGGCCGAATACCAAGGCGCCTATAAGATCAGCCAAGGCCTGCTGGACGAATTCGGCTCTAAGCGCGTGATCGACACGCCAATCACCGAACACGGGTTTGCCGGCATCGCAGTCGGCGCAGCCTTTGGCGGCCTGCGCCCGATTGTCGAGTTCATGACCTTCAACTTTGCCATGCAGGCGATTGACCACATCATCAACTCGGCGGCCAAAACGCTCTATTTGTCGGGCGGCCAGATGGGTGCGCCCATGGTCTTCCGAGGCCCCAACGGCGCGGCAGCCCGCGTCGGCGCGCAGCACAGCCAGGATTACGCCGCGTGGTATGCGCATATTCCCGGCCTGAAGGTCGTGATGCCCTACTCGGCCTCGGACGCCAAAGGCCTGCTGAAATCGGCCATTCGCGACCCCAACCCGGTGATCTTCCTCGAAAACGAAATCCTCTATGGCCGCAGCTTCGACGTGCCGGTTCTCGATGACTACACCGTGCCCTTCGGCAAAGCCCGCGTCTGGCGCGAAGGCACGGATGTCACGCTCATCAGCTTTGGCATCGGCATGACCTATGCGCTGGAAGCGGCGGAAAAGCTCGCGGCCGAGGGCATCGAGGCCGAGGTGATCGACCTGCGCTCGCTGCGCCCGATCGATTATCCGGCGATCCTGGCCAGCGTGCAGAAAACCAACCGCTGCGTCACAATCGAAGAAGGCTTCCCTGTGGGCGCCATCGGCAACCACCTCAGCGCCTATATCATGGAACATGCCTTCGACTACCTCGACGCGCCCGTGATCAACTGCACCGGCAAGGACGTGCCCATGCCCTACGCGGCCAACCTTGAACGCCACGCGCTGATCACAACCGCCGAAGTCGTCGCTGCCGCCAAAAAGGTCTGTTACCGCTAAGCCTTTCATCTTTCTTCAAATACTCCGGGGAGCGCGAGGGGCGACGCCCCTCGCACCCGGATCAAGGAGACACCCGATGCCGATAGAAATCCTGATGCCCGCCCTCTCGCCCACGATGGAGGAAGGCACGCTGGCCAAATGGCTGGTCAAGGAAGGGGACACCGTCCAATCCGGCGACGTCATTGCCGAAATTGAAACCGACAAAGCCACGATGGAATTCGAAGCCGTCGACGAAGGGATCATGGGCAAGATCCTGATCGCCGAAGGCACAGAGGCCGTCAAGGTCAACACTCCCATCGCGGTCCTGCTCGAAGATGGTGAAAGCGCCGATGGTATCGCGGCGCCCTCTGCCGCCGCTCCGGCGGCGCAGCCCGCCGTGGCGGCTGAAACGGCCCCGAACGGGGCCTCTGAGGCCGCCACCCCAGCCCCTGCCAAATCCGGCGCGCGCATTTTCGCCACGCCCCTGGCCCGCCGCATCGCCGAACAAAAAGGCCTCGACCTCAGCACCATAGCAGGCTCTGGCCCGCATGGCCGCATCGTCAAAGCCGATGTGGAAAACGCAACTGCGGCCCCAAAACCCGCCGCGGCGCCAGCCCCCGCACCTGCCGCAACCGCACCCGCCCCGGCCCCTATGGCCCCCAGCGCTGTGGCGAAACTCTACGAAGGCCGCGAGGTCACGGAAATCCCGCTCGACGGCATGCGCAAAACCATCGCAGCACGCCTGACCGAGGCCAAGTCGACCATCCCGCATTTCTACCTGCGCCGATCGGTCAACCTCGATGCGCTGCTCGCCTTCCGCGCCCAACTCAACAAACAACTCGAAAGCCGCAGCATCAAACTGAGCGTCAATGACTTCATCATCAAAGCCTGCGCAAATGCCCTGCAACAGGTGCCCGCCGCCAATGCAGTCTGGGCAGGCGACCGCATCCTGCAGCTTACCCCGTCAGATGTGGCTGTGGCTGTCGCCATCGAAGGCGGGCTCTTCACCCCGGTCCTCAAAGATGCGCACACCAAAACCCTGTCGGCCCTGTCGGCTGAAATGAAAGACCTTGCCACCCGCGCCCGCAACAAAAAGCTCGCCCCGCATGAATACCAAGGCGGAAGCTTTGCCATTTCCAACCTTGGCATGTTCGGCATTGAAAACTTCGACGCAGTCATCAACCCCCCCCACGGTGCCATTCTGGCCGTCGGCGCGGGCGTGAAAAAGCCAATCGTGAACGCCGCAGGCGATATCGAGGCGGCCACAGTCATGTCCCTAACTCTCAGCGTGGATCACCGTGTGATCGACGGGGCCTTGGGCGCAGAGCTCCTCTCGGCCATCGTGGACGGCTTGGAAAACCCCATCGCCCTCCTCGCCTAATATGCAGTAGCCCCGCCAAGATCCAAGGCGGGGCCATTTCGTAACTGCAATCCACAACACAGTATTTTCTGACCGAAAATATCCCGGGGGTTTGGGGGCAGCGCCCCCAACAAACAAAAACGGCGCGCCGAAGGCGCACCGCTCAAATCCTTGAAACCCTGACCTTTAACGATCAATCCGGGACACGGGCCGAAAAGCAATGGTCCATTTTGACCGCTGGCTGATCGCAGCCCGCTTCTCCAACCACCTTGGCCGGAATGCCCGCAACAGTGGTGCAGGGCGGGACATCTTTCAACACGACGGAACCCGCAGCGATCCGGGAACAATGGCCAACCTTGATGTTGCCCAACACCTTGGCCCCGGCCCCGATCAAGACACCATCCGCAATCTTCGGGTGACGGTCCTCATCTTCCTTGCCAGTCCCGCCAAGCGTCACCGAATGCAGCATAGACACGTTGTCGCCAACAATCGCCGTCTCGCCGATTACGATGGCATGGGCGTGGTCAACCATGATGCCCTTCCCGATCCGGGCCGCCGGGTGAATGTCCACCCCGAACATCTCGGACGTTCGCATCTGAAAGAAATACGCCAAATCCCTGCGCCCGGTTTTCCAAAGCCAATGGGCGACGCGATAGGCCTGGATCGCTTGATAACCTTTAAAGAACAGCAGCGGCTGCAAGAAGCGGTGGCAGGCCGGATCACGTTCATTCACCGCGACGATATCAGCGCGGGCCGACATGGCAATCTCGGGCGAGGCCGCAATCGCTTCGTCGCAGATTTCGCGCAATATCTGCTCTGTCATCTCGGCATTGGCCAGCTTCAGCGAAATCCGATAGCTCAGTGCCCGCTCAAAGCTGGGATGATGCAGAACAGAGTAGTGAATCATCCCACCAAGCAACGGCTCATCAGAAACAGCGCTTTCGGCTTCCTTTAGAATACGGGCCCAAACGGGATCAAGCTCAGCGATTTTCGCGCGGGTCTCGGCCATGTCGTGTCTCCTTTGAGAGCTTTTATAGCAGATAGTGCCCGCAAGAAAAAACGCAATTCCGTGAACCGGTCCATTTGCAAACGCGATCAATGGACCGGCAGGCTGATTTATCAGATCGTTAACGTCATCTGCGCTACAGGCCCGGCCCCGACCGTGGCCGAGATTTGCGCCACCTCGACAAGAACGATCCCGGGTCCGTCTTGCGAAATATCTGCCGCCGAATAAAGCCATTCCGGCGCCCCGACAATCGTTTCGCGCAAGAGCACGCCGCCCCGAGTGACCCGGATCAAATACCGCTCATCCTGTTCGCCAAGCGGCACTTCCAAGCCATCCCAGCCATCACCTTCAATCCGGGTGCGCCGCATCCAGCGAAGCTGTTCGCCCCCATTGTCACGCATCGCCCGCAAATGCACCGGTCGGTATGGGCGCAATCCAACCCCTGAAAACACCTCAGATCGGTGTCGATAGACCGGATCATCATAGCTCAGCGCTGCGGGACCAATTCGGAAATGGCGTTCCACCCCGCGCAGCACGTCGCCCTCGGGCAATTGACGCGGCACCCCGTTCAGCGCGACAACAATCGAACCTGCTGGCCAGACGTCTGGCATATCGGCATCTGTGCCAAGCTGACCACGCAGAAAATGGCTCAGACGCCAGGTGCGCGGGGCGATCAGTTCTGCATCACGGGCCTGAAACACCTCCCATCCCTCAGCCGAGCCTGAGCCAATGGCAAACAGGTTCCCACCGCTTAGAAACGCTGTGTCAGTGACCGATTCAAGCTGACCGCTGGTCAGTTTAACCTCCAACACGCTACCCCGGTCGATCCGCCCCATGGGCGCGCGCAGCATCTCGGACTGGGTCACACCGATGGTCGATTGCGCCGTGACGGTCGAGGACAACGTATAGCCGCCGTCCTCGGACGCCGAATAGGCCGCAACGCGCCCCGGCCAGGGCCGCGCCGTCACCGCAAGATGCGGCGCAACCGGATCATCCCCTTCGGACATCAGAGGCAGACCCATCAGAACTGGAAAAACCGGGCCTGCCGGGCTGACGGGGGCGACCGATGCCGCATCATCTGGGAAGTCGGCAGGCGTATAAAGCCCGGTCTCCACCCGAACGGCCTCAACCTGCAGATGGTCCGAAAGCTCCACCCGGTCGACCCGCGCTAGAACCTGTTCGCCCTCGTGCGGCAGGCGCACCAGATCCCCGGCACCCAAATCCATCCGCGACGCGGGCAACGCGAAACGCAGCGTGTCACGTGCAACGCGGGCCTCACTCAGCCAGCGTTCTGCAGTCTGCCGCGCCTCAGCCCGTGTCAGCGTCAATGGCACCTCACGCGCGGAGACCGCATGCGTGCCTTCATCCGGCAAGACCGCCTCTTGGGTGGCAACGGCGTGATCGCCGTCCGCCTCGACATAGCCAATGCGCACGCGGCCCGACAGATCGACATCGCCCGCACGGCGCAGCTCCAGATCGCCCTTGATTTCGGAATCAACGGCCAAATCGGCAAGCGCCAGTACCGTCGGAGCCTGACCGGGGCGCATACGGAACACCAACGTGCCGTCACGCTCAATTGCCTCAAACCCATAGGTCATCATCAGCGGCTGAAGGGCGGCGCGGGCATCGGCCATATCCGGCAGGACATAGCCCCGCACAACGCCGTATAGCCCGCTGACGTCAATTGATGTCAAACCCGAAGCCTCGCAAATCTCGCGCACCACAGAGGCAAGGCTACGCGCCCCCATCCGGCCCGAAATCCAGTGCCCACGTCGATAATTGTCCCCGTCCGTCCAAGCGCCGCTGCTGGGGAACCAAGGATAGGGCCGTGCATCCCAGGCCCAAACGAACGCCTTGGACATGTCAACCATCGCCCCGCCGAACACATCCGAGACCGGGTTATTTCCTTCTTCCGACCAATGCGCATGCATCGCCCTTAGGTACTGCCACTGGATGAAATCATCCCGCAACCCGTTAGAATAAATCGGCAATCCACCTTCGGAGGAGGTATCGTCGACGAAGATGTTCGGCTGGTTCGTCGCCTTGTCGACCGCAGCACAGCCGAGTTCGGTAAACCAGAAGGGCTTGGATTGCGGCACCCAATCGGTCGGCTGCCCTTGTCGCACACCTGCAATTCTGTCGTGATGCGGCTGGCTCCACCAGTTGCGCAAATCCTTGTAACGAAAGACCCAGTCTTCGCCATGGGCCAGGTCTTCAATCGGAACTCGGCGCTGTGCAGCGCGGGCTTCAGGGCTGGGATAATACCAGTCATGCCCCTCACCGCCTGCAATATTGGCGCGCAGATAATCCAGATCGTAAACCGCGCCCGCCGCAGCATCAGCATGATCATCGCCATCACGCCAATCGGACAGGGGCATGTAGTTGTCGATGCCCATGAAATCGATGTTCGGATCAGCCCAAAGCGGATCAAGATGGAACAGCACATCGCCCGATCCGTCTTGCGGATGATAGCCGAAATATTCCGACCAATCAGCGGCATAACCGATCTTGGTGGACGGGCCCAAGAGGCTGCGCACCTCTGCCGCCAGATCGAGCAGCGCTGCAACCGCAGGAAAGCCATTCGCTCCCCGAATTTGCGTCACACCGCGCATTTCAGACCCGATGCAAAAGGCATCAACCCCGCCCGCCGCAACGCACAGCGCCGCCTGATGCAGAATGAACCGCCGAAAGCCCCAGTCCGCCGGACCGGAGTAACTGACCTGACCATCGACAACCGAAAAATCCGACGCGCTGGCCGTGCCATAGAACTGCGCGACCTCGGCATCGGCGCTCGCGCTTTGATCCGGGCTGCCGTTTTGCCCCGGCGCTTTCGACAGCGTGATCCGCCCACGCCACGGAAGCACCGGCTGCCCGACATCACCGCTATAGGGATCGGGCAAACTATTCCCATCCATTTGATCCATCAGGATAAACGGATACATCATCACCGATTTTCCACGATCGCGCATCCGCGCAATCGCCTGAATGACCGAAGCATCGGCGGGCGTTCCGCCATAGACCGGCCCCTTGTCACCCGTTGGCACCAGCGCCGCCGTGCTACGGGTCTGACCGCAGACAGACCACGGCATTGTCGCGGCGTCCTCCTCGGCCTGTTCGACCTTGGGCTGGATCTGGCACGACCCGCAGCGCAAATCATCGCCGAACCAGCTGACCACCAAGGACACCGAACCGCAATTGGGCAACTCATCGTCCAGCGCCTCAAGCGAGGTCACGAAATCGGCCAGGCCAGACGGGCTGTGCACATTGGCCAAGGCGGTATCACCCGCGCCGCGATCGAATTGAACCGGATCCGTCGCCAAGGCATATTCGCCGCTCCCCGGCAGCATCGCCACACCGCGCACGGCGCGCGGCAGATCATCGTCATTTCGGAAATTCCGAACCACTTCGAAACTGAACTGCGGAACACGATTGCCAAACTTGGCAAGCGACAGGTCTTCAATGACCACGTAGGCGGTGCCGCGATAGGCTGGCACCATCCCCGGCCCTTCGATTGCCTCCATCTTGGGGTCGGGCAACTGGGTGTGATCGCCTTTGTAAATGCGGATATTCAGATCACGCATCGCAACCTCGGCCCCGTCCGCCCAAACGCGGCGCACCCCGGCGATTTCGCCCTCGCACAGGGCCAGCGCAAGGCTGACCGAATAGCTGTAGCTATGCACCTCAGGCCCGCGCGGCGCGCCTTTGCCGCCGCCACCAGACACCGTGACATGTTCTTCGAAGTTGCTGGCCCAGATCACCTGCCCGCCAACCCGCACGCGTCCGAACAGCCGTGGCACCGCTTTGCCCTCGCCCGCGCCCGACACCCGCAGACGGTCGAGCCGCCCAGCCTCAACCGCGTCCGATCCGCGCCCCATGATACGCTGATCCAGCGCCCGGCCCAGCGTCGCCCCAGCGAATTGCCCGATGGCAGCCGCCGACAGGCCCAGAACCGTACCGCCAACCGCGCCGCCAATGGCCGCCCCGGCGGCAGACAACAAAATCGTAGCCATTATGCAATCTCCTCTGGAAAGGCAAAACGGGCGACGATCCTGCGTCGCCACGGCAGGCTTAGGGGGCTCTCGACCACGCCATGCCCGCTATAGGCGTGGATGAAACTGTCACCGGGCTTGGCCTCGATCCCTAGGTGTTTGGCAATCGCGCCATCGCGCATTCGAAACAGCAGAACGGACCCAGCCTCGGCCTCTGACACAGGCCGCGCAATCAAATGACGCTGGCCGGCGGCCCAAAGCCGTTCATCGCCCTGCGGCTCGGCCCAATCACGGCTGTAATTCGGCGGCACTTCTGGAATCGCGCCAAAAGCGTCACGCCAAATTCCGATCAACAGGCCCAGACAATCGCACCCCGCCCCCCGAACCGAGGCTTGATGCACATAGGGCGTGCCGATCCAACGACGCGCCAGTGCAACAATTTCATCGCTCATCGTCTGCTGCCCCCGTCACGAACTGCGGTACTGGAAGGCGAAACCGCCACCCAATCGTCGGATGGAATGTCCGGGAAACCCTGAAAGTTCAGCGTATTGGCAAACTTCAGGCGGCACGTTTCGAACCGCTTGTCGCAACCTGCGGTCACGCGCACACTGTCACCCGCCGTCAAAGGCGCGCGCAACTCTTCCCAAAGCTGAACGCGCCGCAGCCCATCGCCAAGCGGCTCATCACGCTTGATCGCCCGCGTCAGCCCTTCGGCCGCACCGCTCAGAACCGCGCAGGCCCCACGCTGAAACCACTGTGGAGGCTGCGCACTGACCGACTGGATGACGAAACGATCGGCGCTTTCGATCTCCATCACCACGCCATCGGCAAAGAAACCGTCCCCCGACAGATCAAATCCGCATGACGCATCGCCAAGCACCGCTGAACAAGGGGCCTGAAACACTCGCCCGACAGGCCGGTTCAGAAATTCGGTCAGCCCGCGCAATTCCGCACGAAAGGCCGCGCCTTCGCGGATGATTTCACCGATATGCCCGCGGAACAGGATCTTGCGCTCTGACGTATCGGCCCAATTGACCAACCACGCCACAACCTCGGCGCCATCATAGCGCCCTGCGGCGATATCGGCTTCGGTGATGGCGGTGGCGCTCAGGGCACCGACGGCTTCGGAATTGTCCACCGAAAGCCCCGTGCCTTGCTGAAGCGCCGCCGCACTCAGACCGCTATCCGCCCGGAACAGCATGTCATCAAAGCGCAAATCCCGGTCGTGATCGGTGAACCCCTGTGCCACGCCATCCTTACGCACAACGGCCCAAGCATGGGACACCGTCGTCAACCCGGTTTTCATATGCTGGTGAAACCCATCCACATTCATCGTCACAGGCGCACCTCCACCACAGGTACATCTGGCGCCTGCCCGGCCTGAAAGCTGGCGACGCTGGTTTGAATGCGGTTGGTGTCAAACCGAACCGGCACATCAAATTCGAACCCAGCCGTCACCACCGATCCTTCGGGCGGCGCGGTGTCCAGGCTCACCAAACCCGTCGACGTGTCGATCTCAAAATGGACACCTTCGCGCATCGGGGTCGATTGCACGGCAACAATCACAGTGCCTGCGACGGGCTTCACGATGGGCCGGGCGTATTCCGCCGGACCAGACCGATACCGTTTCACCAGCTGGAACTGCGTTTTCTGCCCGTCGCCGGTACCGATCACCTGATCGTCTTCGCCCGGCTTTTTGGACGGCCGGCAAGATTTGAAATCCGACCAATCTTTCCAGCGAAACCCATAAAGCTGACCCTGACGCGCCTCAAAGAACGCCACCAACGCCTCTAGATCATCAAGCGAGCGCATGCCGACACCCGCGTCATAACGGCGGCGCGAATGGGCCCAAGGGGTGTTGCGCTCTTCGTGGCCGCTGGTCAGAGAAACAATATCTGTGCGCCGTTCCGGGCCACCGACCGATCCAAAGCTCAGATTGGCGGGAAAGCGAATGTCGTGAAAACTCATGATCTTATCCTCAGCGGTTGCGTTGGCCTTGTGCCAAGGCACGGCTCATCTGCGCGGCAATCTGGCTTTGGGAACGGCGGAAACTGTCGGCATCAGGCGTGCTGATATTCATCACCACATTGACAGACGCCCCCGTCCCGGATCGCACGCCCAACTTGCCATCAGGCCCGCGCGCCAAGGGCATAATCGCTTCCGGCCCGGCCTCGCCCATCAACCCGGTCGCCCCGCGCATTGGAAAGGTCGTCGGGCCGCTGACGATGCCGCCATTGGCAAAGGGCATCACACGGCCTTGCGAAAACGCCGCCCCATCCGCAAAGGCCCCGCCAAACAGCGATCCGACGCCTTCGGCAATCATTGTGCCGAAATGATCGGTAACCGGCTTGACCGCCGCCTTGTAGGACGCCGAAATCATCGACTGCGCCACGACTTTCAACGCGTCCGACAGGCGCATTCCTTCAAACACCACACCATCAATCGCCTTGCCCAATCCACGGCTCATCGACCGTTCCAGCCGCGCCATACCGGCATCGGACACCGCCAGACTGGAACTGACGCGGCGCAGCTCGGCATCAAAGCCCGCCGCCATGCCCGCCGCCCCGGCAAGGCTGGTTTCCAGCGCATCTACCTGCGCCTCAAAGGCGCTTAGGTCTTCATACTCCGCCATCTGGCGATCCTTTCTTCGTATCAGGATAGGCCCGCATCAGGTCGGCCAGCCGGTCCCGGTTCATCCCGGCATCACCGCCCTGCTGACCCAGCATCACCCGCAGCTCTGCCGGGGTCAGCGACCAGAACACCTCTGGCGTCAGTCCCAGCCCATGCAGCCCCAGCCGCATCAGCATCGGCCAATCAAACCCCATGGCCGTCCTCAGGCAGGGCAAAAGACCGGGCCAGCAATTCGGCCGCGGCGCGGCTGGCCTCCATCGGCCCGCCGCCAATTTCGGCCGAGGCCAGATCGACCGCCGACCCTGCCCAGCCACCACCGCGCAGACCCGCAACCAATAGCGCCAGAACGTCCCGCGCCCGAAACCGGCCCGCTTCGAACCGCTCGACCAAGGCCACCAGCGAATCCTCGCGCAGCCCGGCCTCAAGTTCGGCCAAAGCGCCAAGCGTCAGGCGCATGACCCGCCGCTGACCATTTAGGACAATGGCCACATCCCCCCGCCAAGGATTGCCCATCATGCCGCGATAAAGCTCAGCTGCCCCGCCGAGGCGAGCGACACCTCATAGGTCGCCTCGCCATTGTGCGACCCCGCATATTCCAGCGCCGTCACCATGAACGCGCCTTCGACAGTGCCAAAATCGGGAATAATCACCTGAAATTCCGGCGTTTCACCGTCGAAAAAGATCTGCCGCGCGCGTTCATCGGTGGTGTCATCACGGAACACACCCGATCCCGAGATGTTGGCCGATTTCACCCCGGCCCCGCCAAGCAATTCACGCCAGCCGCCCGCGCTTTCCAGCGAGGTCACGTCCACGCTTTCGGCGTTAAAGCTGATCCGCGTGGCACGCAGCCCCGCCATGGTCTGAAACGACCCGCTTCCGGTCAGATCCACCTTGATCAAAAGGTCTTTGCCGTTCTGAGCACCCATAGTCTCACTCCTTCAGGTTATTGGCTGTCCACGCGTGCGCGGAATGTCAGGTCGATGCGGCGCAAACCGCCGGTTTCACGTCTGGCGCGGGCGCGGCGAAAGTTCAGGCTGACAAGCCGGCCCGCACTGAGCGAAAGCCCCGGCGCCTCAAGCGCGGCGCCAACATCGGCGGCCACCTGCTTGGCCCCGGAAAACCCCGCACCATCCGTGACAATTGAAATTTCCAGATCGTGCCACGCACCCAAGGCCGTCTGATCCGACGCGTCCTTGACCGTTTCCGCGCCGATCATCACGTAAAGCCCCGGCAAAGTGCCTTGCGGCGCAGCATCGAACACGGGAACCGTCGACAAGGCCGACCAGGCGCTCAGCCGGTCATAAATGGCCGTTTGCAACGCCAATGATTGCGCATAGCTCATGCCGAGACCTCCTCATTTGCGAAACACGTCAGGTATCGTCCGGCCCGATCCGCCTCGGATACGGCAATGATGCGAAACAGCCGCGCACCTTCGCGAAACCGCTGCCCCGGCTTGGGCCGGTTGGTTGCACCCGCAGGCGCTGCGCGAACGGTGATCCGGTAGCTCGACAAGGCCAATAGCCCCGCGTCCGTACTCCGCTCGCGGCCAGAACCGGGCCGCAGCTCGGCCCACATCGTCCCAAGAACGCCCCAAGCCTCAGTCGCGCCGCCCGCGCCGTCCGGCACTTGGCTTGCCGCCTCAAGCACCAGCTTGCGGTTCAAAACCGGCGCGCTCATCGTGCCAGCCCCAGACGCATTGGCCGATACCGCGCCAAAAGCGATGTCACACCGAACGGCATGCAACCATCCCCAAGGGCGGTCTCATCCCGGTATTCGTAGTAATGCGCCGCCAAAAGCAAAACTGACTGCTGAAGATCGGCGGGCAATCCACTGAAATCGGTCGAAAAACCTGCGGCAAATGTAACCTCGATTGCGCCGCCAGATACCGGCTCAGGCAGGCGGCCAGCGCGCGCGGCGATCTTGGGCTGATGGGCATCCGGCACCAAACGATAAACCGTGTCAGCCACCGTTGACGCCGCACCGTCCCCATCCAGCAACACGACCGATGTCACCGATTGCACCGGGGCCAACGGCAGGATTTCCGCCACACCATCGCGCCACGCTTCAAGCCGCAGCGTAAAGCCGCGCTCGATCAAAACCTTGCCGGTTCGCCCCTCTACCGCCGCCAGGGCCGCACGCAGAAAAGACGCCAGAACCTCGTCCTGAACCGCATCCTCCGCAAACCCCGAGCCCATCCGCAAATGCGCCTTCAACGCATCGACCGGCAGGGCCAACAGGGGAACCTGGCTATCCTCGTTCACCATCATCGACTGTCTCCGAAATCCAGAAATTCGACCCGCGGGCCCGAAGTCGGGCGCGCACCACTCACGTTGCTCGGACGGAGGGGAGCAGCTAGACAACGCAAGCTCTCAACCCGGTGCGCGCCCTATGAAGGCGGGTCGCCCCGCCCTCATCCCGCGCTTAGCTGACCGCGCATTTCAGCAGTTTGATCGCGGCAAAGTCGCTCACATCGCCGCCAACGCGCTTGGTCGCATAGAATAGAACATGCGGCTTGGCGCTGAACGGGTCGCGCAGAACACGCAGGTCGGGGCGTTCGGCAATGGTGTAGCCCGCACCGAAATCACCAAAGGCAATCGGCGTGGCATCGGCAGCCACATCCGGCATGTCCTCGCAGATCATCACCGGATAGCCCAGCAAACGCGCAGGCTCGCCCGCCGAAAGACCATCCGACCACAGATGACGGCCATCGGCATCCTTCAGCTTGCGCACGGCACCGGCGGTTTTCGAATTCATCACGAAGGTGCCATTGGCGCGGTACTGCGCCCCCAGCGCATAGACCAGATCAATGATCGCATCGCCCGACGCATCCAGCGCCGCCGCCGCGCCCGAGGCCACATAGCCAAGGCTGCCCCAGCTCCAGCTGTCATTGGCAACCGCCGAATAGGTCAGGAAACCCGTCGGTTTATCGGTGCCATCACCACTCACAAAAGCTGCCGCTTCGGCGCGGGCGAACTTGTCGGCGATACGGCCCGCCAGCCAACCCTCAATATCAAACGCCGCATCATCCAGCAGGCGCTGCGAGGCTTTCGGCAGCGCGTTCAGCTCATAGAGCGGGATCGAAATGCGGTCGATGCTGGGCGTGCCGGTCTCAGCGGTCGAACCGGTCTCAGTGGCCCAGCCCGCACCGGCATCGGTGTGGTCGATCAGCACGTCAAACGACGTGGCCTCGACCTGCACCACATTAGCCACGGCACGCAGCGATGCAGTCGACGACAGAACCGACTGAATACGGTCCGAGGTCACCGGATCCACCAGAAACCCGCCATCTGAATTGACAGCCGTGGACATCGACTTGGTGTCCAGTTCCAGCCCGCGCAGGGCATCATCATCGCCCGAACGCAGGTAGGCGTTAAACGCCTTCTGATGTGGCGCGAAACCTTCCGCAGCGGCGGCAAGCGCGGGGCGCGAAGCAATGGCAGTTTTACGATCAAGCATGGTCAGTCGCTCTTCCTGTTTGTGAAGTTTTGCATCCAATTCAGCCCGCAGGCCTTTGATATCGCCAACCAAACCGGCAAAGGCCGCAGTCAGACGAGAGGCCGAAGACAGATCTTCTCCGGCCCGAGAACGGATCTCGGTCATGTGATTTTCCCTTGGTTCAATGGTCCTTGCGGCGCGCGTCAGCCGCTCGCCAAATCGCGGCGCGCCGCTTCTACGGCCTCCGCAAGATCGCGCAGCACAGCGTCCTGGGGCTGCTCGCCCTTGGCAGACACCCGCGCACTGGGCAGCATCGGAAAGGTCACCAGCGACACCTCCCAAAGCTCCAGTTCCGTCAAAAGCCGCTGGCCTTTGTCATTCTTCGCCGCCTTGATGGTGCGATACCCAATCGACAGCCCGTCAATCGCCCCGGCGGCAATCAGCTCTGCCGCCTCGCGCCCCTTGGCCACTGTATCGAGCAGTCGCCCCTTCACGAACAGCCCGCGGGCGTCCTCTCGCACCTCGTCCCAGACGCCGATGGGCTGGGCCGGATCGTGCTGCCACAGCATCTTGACCGCACGGCCCTCTGCCGTCAGCCGCGCCAAGGACGCCGCATAAGCCCCGGCAGACACCACATCGCCGCCCTGATCGCAGGCCCCGAAAATCGAAGCATAGCCCGCAATTACGCCGCCTTCTTTGACCGACAATTCCGCCTCAAACCGGCAGAATTTCTGTTCCAATCCTGAAGTCATCCTGATCCCTTTCTTCGCGCTACGGCGCGACCCGCAAAAGCCCCTCAAAGGCCTGTGCCAAAACGGTCGCGACGACGCCATAAACCGTCAGCCAAAGACGCCGCTCCAGCCGTTCAATCAACGCCTCGATCCGCTCAAGCCGGTCCGTCAGACCCGCGATTTGCAGACCGGCCACCCGCTCATGCGCTTCCAGCCGCAACCCCGGCGCACATTCGAACCCGTCAAATCTGGGCCGCTCACTCATCGGCCATGCTCCCGGTCAGGGGCGGCAGGCCCAGCAGCCCGCGCTTTTCAGCATCCGTCAGAAAGCCCGCATCCGAAACGCGCCGCCATTGCGCGTCACGCTCCGAACTCAGGGCGGGCACTTGGTCCAGATCGGGGCGCAGCTCCAGCGCCTCACCCGAAAAGCGCCCAAGCCAGGCCGCAATCGCTGTGGCGACGCGAGTCACCAGTGGCAGCACCGTTAGGCGATAAAACGCACGGTTGGCCTCTTGGTAATTGGCATAGGTCGCCTCGCCGGGAATCCCCAGCAGCATGGGCGGCACGCCAAAGGCGATGGCAATCTCACGCGCGGCGGCATCCTTGGTCTTGTGGAACTCCATGTCCGACGGGCTGAAACCCATCGGCTTCCAATCCAGCCCCCCTTCCAGCAACATCGGCCGCCCGGCATTGCGCGCGCCCTGATGATAAGTCTCCATTTCATGGCTCAAACGCTCAAATTGCTCAGCGCTCATGCTGCCCGACCCATCGGCACCCTTATAGACAATGGCCCCGGACGGACGCGCCGCATTGTCCAGCAAGCCCTTGCTCCAGCGGCTGGCGCTGTTGTGCACATCCACCGCCCGCGCCGCCGCCTGAAGCGGCGACAGGCCGTAGTGATCGTCCTGTGGGTGGAACATGCGGATATGGCAGATCGGCGGCAGAGGCCCCGTCATGTCAAACCGATGCTTGCGCCCGCCCACGGCATATTCATAGGCAACCGGCCACCCATCGGCCCCAGGCACAATGCGCATCCGATCGGATCGCAGCACATGCAACTCAAGCGGCATAGCGTCCGTGCCGACCGCCTCCAAATAGGCGTCACCCGACAACAAAAGCTGACCAAACAGCGCTTCCAGCAATTCGGCCCGCCCCTGCGCCGGGTTCGGCGCGGCCAGCAAGGACAGCACGGGGTGCGATTTGTAGCGCGTGTCGTCGTCTTGCAGAACCAATGGCATGGCAGCCGCCGCCTCAGCAATCAGCTTGACCGCGCGAAACCCAACCGGATTTCCGGTGAACCCCGCCTTGGTCAGCGACACGGTATCCCGCGCCGTCCAGGCCACCCGGCCTTGCGTGGTATATCCCACCAGAGGCCCGGTGGCGCTGGCTTTGGCCTCGGGGGCCGGGCCGTTGTCTTGTCGGCGTAGAAACTCGAACACCCGCATCTCCTCATTCAGTCAGCCGGAGCATCCCGGCGCTTGAGAGGAATTTGCCGTATCAAAGTTAACAGCCGTTAAGGCCAGCGCCCGCCCCCGCGCAACACCCCTAGAGCGACCGAACGCGCGGCCTGCGCCACGCGGCGGCAGGCACCAATAGCGCCTCGGTCAAAGCCCAGACCAGCGCATCCACCCGGTCGGGGCTGCCTTTGCCCGCAAAGCCCTGCAAGGTCATCGCGCCCATCTGGTCCTCAAGCTCGGACAACCCCGGCAAATGCCCGACCCGGCCCTGTTCGTACAGCGCCGCCACCGGCTCGGCCCGCGCCGCCTTGCCGCGCGTGGCCCGCACCTTGGTGACCGGAATCAACGGATCGACCTGTCGCAAAACGGTCTCCACCAGATCACCGCCCTGATTGACCTCGGCGACGATCCTGTCGCCGCCCCATCGCTCCATCGCGGCAATCGCCGCCTCGGCCCAGCCCACGGGGCTCGCCCCCTGCACGCTGGCATCCTCTAACACAACGGCACGCCAATCCTGCGGCGGCCCCTCCATATAGGCCCCGACCACGACGATCCCGCAGGCGTCAGACCCAGAATGACCCGTGACCGGCGGATCAATCGCCACCAAGACACGGTCCAGCCCATCCGCCGCCTCGACCCGCGCCGCCTCGATCAAGGCCGCAGGCCAAAGCGCGCCATCGACCTCAGTCAACAACTCACCGTCCAATTCTTGTCGGCCAAGCCGCGTCCCGGCATAGCGGGCGCGAACCTCGGCCAAAAACGACTCCGCCAGATTGGCGCGGTTGGCTTCGGTCGGGGCATGGGTCGCTGCCGTAGACGGCAGCTCCAACAAGCGTTTCAGCGCCCCCACATTGCGCGGTGTCGTCGTCACGCAAACGCGCGGATCTTCCCCGAGGCGCAGCGCGAATTGCAGCATGTCCCACGTGTCCTGCGCCCGCTTCCACTTGGCCAGTTCATCCACCCAAGCGGCATCGAATTGCGGCCCGCGCAACCCCTCGGGATCATGCGCCGAAAAGGCCATCGCTTCGGCCCCATTCGGCCACACCAAACACTTGCGCGTCGCCTGCCACACCGGCCTGCGATCCGGCGGCGAGCAGGCCATAATCCCGCTATCGCCAAAAATCATCACTTCGCGCACCTGATCAAAGGTCTCGCCCACCAGCGCCACGCGCTTGGCCCGGCCCGCATCCAGCGGCCGCGCGCCTTCGACCATCGATCGCACCCATTCGGCCCCGGCCCGCGTTTTACCAGCCCCGCGACCGCCCAGAATGACCCAAGACCGCCAATCGCCATCCGGCGGCAACTGGTGCGGCATGGCCCAAAACTCGAACAAAAAAGGGAGAGCCAGAAGCTCTCCCTCAGTCAGTGTATCCAGGAACTCAGTCCTGATCGTAGCATCGGCGGAGGCGAGCCAATCGGCACCCGACCTCAAATCTGGCTTGCTCAAGATCGAGCCCGTAGCCTCCGACAATGCCGCATCGTTTGCGACGTTCCGCATGTAATTGCGCCTCCGTTTCCCGCGCCGTTTTCAACCAGGCACGCATTTCAAGAAGTTTCTTTCCCACATCATCCTTTGAGCACCCCTCCCCGGTCCGGACCCGTTGCATCAGGTCGCGTAGTTCAATGGAAATATCCGCCAATTGCTGCTCACAATCTGCGGCGATGGCCTCCAGCGAAGAAGGCCCCGTATCCGGGGTAATCAAAGTCATGACTGCTCGTTGCCTTTCCCGAGTTTCTCCGTCCGGGTGAGCGACATGAAAAAACGGCCATCGGGTCGCCCCGTGGCCGTTCAGACATCTCGTCTAGCATGACACAATCTATACGTGCATCCGTTCGGCCTGTCAAGGACACACGCAACGGGACGCACCGTTAACCATCTGGCAATAAAAGAAAAAGCCGGATTAACCCCGGCTTCCCCTCAATTCCCTTGATCGGCTTCGATCTTGCGCCACTTGGCAACGTTGGCGTTATGCTCGGCCAAAGTCTCGGCAAAGGCATGGCCGCCCGTTCCATCTGCCACGAAGAACACATAGTTCGTGTTGGCCGGATCAAGCGCCGCTTCAATCGAGGCTTTACCGGGGTTGGCGATGGGGGTCGGCGGCAACCCGTCGATCACATAGGTGTTCCAAGGTGTCTCGCGGCGCAGCTCGCTCTGACGCAGACCGCGGCCCAAAACGCCCTCACCCTTGGTGATGCCATAAATCACCGTCGGGTCCGTTTGCAGGCGCATGCCCCGCTCAAGGCGGTTCACAAACACGCTGGCCACCTGACGCCGTTCTTCTGCAACGCCGGTTTCCTTCTCGATGATCGAGGCCAAGATCAACGCTTCATCCGGCGTTTGCAGCGGCAAGCCATCAACACGGTTCGCCCATGCCTCAGACAGAATACGCTCTTGCGACGACTGCATCCGATCAAGGACCGAAGCCACAGTATCCCCCACACGCACCTCATAGCTGTCGGGCGCGAGCGAGCCTTCGGCCGGAATGGCATCTGCCGTGCCAGTCAGCACATCAACGGCCTTCAAGCCGTCAACAACGTGCCAGCTGGTCACGCCTTCGGCCAGTGCAATCCGATACCGCGTGTCGTTCTGCGAACGGACACGGGTGTAATCCTCAGGCACCTCGTCGACACCCGGCACAAACTCGGCCTTCTCGACAAAGCGCTCCGTCGCCGGATCCAGTTCGCGCACCTGAATGCTCGCCCGGTTGATCCCGATGCGGTAAACCACTTCGGTCCCGCAGGTGCTGGCCCCGCCGCGCGTGACGATATCCACGATATCGGCCATCGACGCGCCTTCCGGCACCAGATAGCTGCCCGCCTTCAGATCCTGCGTCTTACCCGCGTAATCCGCACCCACGCGGAAAATGGCACCGTTCGAAACGGCCCCCTGATCGGCCAGATCATTGGAAACCTTACGGAAGTTCGTCCCGCGCTCCACCTTTACGCAGATCGCGCCGGTCAATGGCCCCTGCCCGGTGTATTGGTTCTTCGCCCAGATCAGCGCACCGCCGAACAGGAAAACCAGCACCACCAGAAAGGTCAGCGCATTAGAGGCGATATGACGCCACATCAATCGACCTTTCCAAAGATCACACTGGCATTGGTCCCGCCAAAGCCAAAGCTGTTGGACAGCGCATAGTCGATCTTGCGTTCGCGCTTGGCATTGGGTGCCAGATCAAGCGACGTTTCCACCGCAGGCGTATCAAGGTTGATCGTCGGCGGTGCCACCTGATCGCGAATCGCCAGGATCGAGAAGATCGCCTCAATCGCGCCGGCCGCGCCCAGCAGGTGACCGGTCATCGATTTGGTCGAGGACATGGTCGCCGTTTTCGCTGCATCGCCCAGCAACCGCTCAACCGCGCCAAGCTCAATCGTATCGGCCATGGTCGAGGTGCCATGCGCGTTGATGTAATCAATCTGACCCGCCGTGATGCCCGCGCGGTTCAGCGCTGCGGTCATCGACCGGAACCCGCCATCGCCATCTTCGGACGGCGCGGTGATGTGATAGGCATCGCCCGACAGGCCATAGCCACAAACCTCGGCATAGATCTTGGCGCCGCGCGCCATGGCGTGATCGTAGTCCTCAAGAACCACAACGCCCGCGCCCTCGCCCATGACAAACCCATCACGGTCCGCATCATAGGGGCGGCTGGCCGATTTCGGATCATCGCCGCGCTTGGTCGACAGAGCCTTGCACGCGTTAAAGCCTGCAATCCCGATCTCAGAAATCGCCGCTTCCGCGCCACCCGCAACCATCACATCGGCATCGCCAATGGCAATCAAACGGGCCGCATCGCCAATCGCATGCGCACCGGTCGAACAGGCGGTCACGACCGCATGGTTCGGCCCCTTGAAGCCAAAACGGATAGACACCTGACCCGAGATCAGGTTGATCAAAGCGCCCGGAATAAAGAACGGCGACACACGGCGCGGGCCCTTTTCCTTGATCAGGATCGCTGTCTCGGCGATCGAGTTCAGACCGCCAATGCCCGATCCGATCATAACGCCGGTGCGCAAACGACTTTCTTCATCCTCGGGCTTCCAGCCCGCGTCGGTGACAGCCTGCTCAGCCGCGGCAATCCCATACAGGATAAAATCATCCACCTTGCGGCGCTCTTTCGGGGCCATCCAGTCATCGGAATTGAACGTCCCATCCGTGCCGTCGCCATGCGGCACTTCGCAGGCATAGGTGGTTGCCAAATGGCTGGCGTCGAACCGGGTGATGGTTCCAGCACCAGATTGCCCGTCCAGAATACGTTTCCAGGTTTCCTCGACCCCGCAGGCCAGAGGGGTGACCAGTCCAAGACCTGTGACCACAACGCGACGCATACTGCTGCCCTTCCTCGGTTTCATTCTGTGCTGCTCTTACCCCGCGACAGGCCCAAGGGGCAAGAGGGCGAGGCACCGAGGCATCCACAAACCGGGCGCAACCTGCGCCAGTTTCGGCCCGCGCCCCTGCTTCTTCTCTTTCCAAATACGCAAATTTTCGCCGCCTGCCGCCTTCCAGCGACCGGGCGAAAGGCCATCCCCAGCCACCCGCGCCGGGGCGAGCGCGGCCGGAACGGTCGCGCTCGCCCCCTCGGGCGACGCAGGCAAAGCCTGCGGCGCAATACCTCAAACGCAAAACGGCGCCCCTAGGGGCGCCGTCCGAATTTCGCGATACTCGCAGAAATTACTGAGCTTCGGTGATGAACTTAACTGCGTCACCAAAGGTCTGGATGGTTTCGGCCGCGTCGTCCGGGATCTCGATGCCGAACTCTTCTTCGAAAGCCATCACCAGCTCAACGGTGTCCAGGCTGTCTGCGCCCAGATCGTCGATGAACGAGGCGTTTTCAACAACCTTGTCCTCTTCAACACCCAGGTGCTCAACCACAATTTTCTTCACGCGATCTGCGACGTCGCTCATATCTCTTCCTCACAGTTGCCTCGGGCCGCTCGACCCGGTTCTTGCCCTCGCCCCAGCCGAGAGGCGTTCTAGATGCCCCTAAGGGCGGCTCTTTGCCCCAGTACGGGGGGCTGACCAATCAACGTCACCGACGCCCAGAGGCCAAAAATCTTGATGGGCCTATATCACAGGCTCAAGGGATAGCAAGCGCTTTCCCGCCACCGGCCCACCTCGATCACAACATGGCCATGCCACCGTTGACGTGCAAGGTCGCGCCCGTCACGTAGCCAGCCTCGGGGCTGGCCAAATACAGCACAGCCGCCGCGATTTCCTCGGGCGTGCCCATACGGCCCGCCGGGATCTGGCCCATGATCGCGCCTTTCTGATCGTCGTTCAGCTTGTCGGTCATGGCCGTGGCAATAAAGCCCGGCGCCACGGCATTCACCGTCACACCCCGGCTTGCCACTTCATAGGCCAGCGATTTCGACATGCCGATCATTCCCGCCTTGGCGGCGGCATAGTTGCCCTGACCGGGGTTGCCCGTGGCCCCCACGATCGAGCTGATGTTCACAATCCGGCCCCAGCGCGATTTCATCATCCCGCGCAGCGCCCCTTTACACAGCTTGAACGTCGCGGTCAGGTTCACGTTCAAAACCTGCTCCCATTCCTCATCGGACATGCGCATGAACAGGTTGTCACGGGTGATCCCGGCATTGTTCACCAGAATGTCCATCGACCCCATCGCGGCGATGGCCTGTTTCGGCAAGGCCTCAACGGCTGCGGCATCGCTCAGGTTGCACGGCAGAACATGCACCCGGTCGCCCAGCTCGGCGGCCAGCGCCTCAAGCGGCTCTACCCGCGTGCCGGAAATGCCAACCGTCGCGCCCGCGCCGTGCAGTGCCTTGGCAATCGCGCCGCCAATGCCGCCCGACGCACCAGTGATAAGGGCCGTTTTGCCCGTCAAATCAAACATCTGAATGTCCTTCCTGAACCTGGATCAACCTGCCAGCGCTTCGGCGGCAGCGGCCACATCGGCCGCCGTGCCAACGGCGCGGGTGGCCATGGATTTCTCGATACGGCGCACCATGCCAATCAGGGCCTTGCCTGCGCCAAGCTCCCAAACTTCGGTCACGCCGCGGCTGGCCATAAACTCAACGGATTCGCGCCAGCGCACCGACCCGGTCACCTGATCCACCAACAGCGAACGAATGGTAGCCGGATCGTCAATCGCCTCGGCGACAACATTGGCAATCAGCGGCACGCTTGGGGCGTTGATATCAACTTGATTGAGCGCCTCTGCCATGGCTTCTGCCGCAGGGGTCATCAGTGTGCAATGGAACGGTGCGCTGACCGGCAGCATCAGCGCTCGCTTTGCACCCGCTTCCTTGGCCAGAACCGTCGCCCGCTCAACCGCGTCCTTGTGGCCTGACACAACAACCTGCGCCGGGTCGTTGTCATTGGCGGCAGCGCACACCTCGCCCTGTGCGGCTTCAGCGGCGATCTTGCGAACCGTCGCCAGATCCAGCCCCAGAACGGCGGCCATCGCGCCCACGCCTACCGGAACCGCGTCTTGCATCGCGCGGCCACGGATGCGCAGCAAACGCGCGGCATCTGCCACCGACAAGCTGCCCGCAGCCGTCAGCGCCGAATACTCGCCTAGCGAATGGCCCGCCACGAAACCCGCAGCGTCCATGCCAACGCCTTCCGAGGCCAGCGCCCGAACAACCGCCATCGAGGTCGCCATCAACGCAGGCTGCGCATTTGCGGTCAGGGTCAGATCGGCAATGTCGCCTTCCCAGATCAACTGCGACAGCTTTTCGCCCAAGGCCTCATCAACCTCATCAAAGACGGCACGAGCATCGGGATAGGCCTCCGCCAGATCCTTGCCCATCCCAATGGTTTGGGCACCTTGGCCGGGGAAAACGAAAGCGCGGGTCATGCGGGTCTCCTGTGAAAACTGTTGCGCTTCCTTAGCGATACTGACCGCTTCGCGCAACGGCGCACTGGCTCTGTGCATTGAGTGAGGTTGAATCAGGGGCCCGCATATCGCTTCTCTGGTCATGTCCCACTATCAGGAGTCGCACATGCCCCTCTCCAACACGCAGGCCCGGTTCGGATCTGTGTCCAAGGTCTTTCACTGGATTGTCGCGCTTGGCATTTTCATTGCCTTCCCGCTTGGCATCCTTGCCACTGACGCACCCTATGACACGGCCGAGGCACTGGCCCACAAAGCGCAGCTGTTTTCCTTCCATAAAACGCTTGGCGTGATCGTGTTCTTTGTCGCGCTTCTGCGCATTTCTTGGGCGCTGTCCCAGCCAAAGCCCGCCCCGCTTCATCCCGAACGTCGGCTTGAAACTTTCGTGGCCGAGGTGGTGCATTGGGCGCTTTATGGCGCGATGGTTCTGGTTCCGCTGTCCGGGTGGGTGCACCATGCCGCAACCGTCGGCTTTGCCCCGATCCTTTGGCATTTCGGTCAGGGCCTGCCGTTTGTGCCGACCTCTGATCTGGTGGCCGAAGCCGCATCGGCGGTGCACGATACGTTCAAGACGGTTCTGCTGATCACGGTGGTTCTGCATGTCGCTGGGGCCATCAAGCACCATGTCATCGACAAAGACGCCACCCTGCGCCGCATGCTGCCGGGCCGGACCGAGGCCGGACAGCACACCGCCACCTCGCACGCCCTGCCCGCACTGCTGGCCGCCGCGATCTGGGCCGTGGCCGGTGTCGGCACTTTGGCAACCCAAGACCACAGCGCCGCCGCCAACGCCCCAACACTCGCCGCCGCGCCCAGTGATTGGACGGTCCAAAGCGGCACGCTCGGCATCTCTGTGCAACAATTCGGCAAGCCCGTGACCGGCAGCTTTGCGGACTGGACCGCCGCAATCGCGTTTGCGCCGCGCGACACGCCCGGCAAAGCAGGCGAAGTCACCGTCACCGTATCAATCCCGTCTTTGACGCTTGGGTCGGTCACGTCGCAGGCACTTGGCGCGGATTTCCTGAACGCCGAGGCAAACCCAACCGCAATCTTCACAGCCGATATCATGGCAACCGAAACCGGCTATCAAGCCCCCGGAACGCTAACCCTGCGCGGTGTCGAAGTGCCTGCAACCCTGCCCTTTGACCTGACAATGGACGGGGACACGGCCACAGTCAGCGGCCAACTCATCCTAGACCGCCGCGCCTTCAACGTCGGAGACAGCATGACCGACGAAGGCCAGCTTGGATTTGCCGTGCCTGTGACGGTCGATCTGACGGCCAGTAAGTCGCAATAAGCCAAACAAAAACCCCGCCAGCCATTAGGCTGACGGGGTTACTTTTTAACGAACGACTTAAGATCAGTCGGCTTTCATCGCCTCGATCGAAATCATCACATTCACTTCGTCGCTGACGTAGGGGGCGAACATACCCAAACCATAGTCAGACCGGATCAGCGTGGTGGACGCATTGAAACCGGCCCAGGGCTTGCCCGCCATCGGGTGATCGCCCTTCTGGTTCATCACAGCATCCAGTACGACCGATTTGGTCACGCCGTTCAGGCTCAGATCGCCGGTGATTTTGGCGGTGGTCTCACCGGTTACTTCGATCGCGGTCGAGGTAAAGGTCACCATTTCTTCGTCAGTGGCGTCAAAGAAGTCAGCCGACATAAAGTGGCCAAAACGCTCTTCCCAGCCGGTCAGCATGGTTTTTACCGGGAAGGACACGGTCACGGACGAATTCGCCGGATCTTCCTGATCGAACTGGATCTGGCCGTCAAAGCCCGAAAACATGCCATAGGTCGTCGAGAACCCAAGGTGGTTATAGGTGAAAACAACCTGCGAATGGCTGGCGTCCAGCACGTAGGCTTCGGGGGCGGCAAAGGCAGCAGCGGGGCTCAGGGCAAGGGCAAGCGCTGCTACGCGGGCAAATTTGGTCATGGAAGGCTCCATAGAGTTTGAACTGATCGCCCTTTAGGTGTGACAGAACTTTGGCGCGCTCAATTGCCGTTCTGCCAACAGCCACTGTTGGAAAATGAACATACCCCGGCCCTAGAACAGACAAAGGCGCCGGACCACGCGCCGACGCCTTCAGTGAAGCCTTTGAAACATATAAACTAATTACTCGTCGTTTCTCTCCCTCGATACCTGATACAAAACCGCGTCACTTGTTACATACTCGTTACAAGCGCAGCATTTGCCCGCCGGTCATGTCCAAATTTTAGCCAAAATGTGGCGACAAAGTGAAAAATACCCCAAAGGAATAGGTTTCTTCATATTGTACAATATTTACGCATCCAAACAGCCTCCCCTCAATGCTTGCATCACCGGTCAATCCGTGTATACGAGGCCATCCTTCCGCAAACGGTTGAACTGCGCGGACTCTCGTGAATAGGGGCGGAAGGACTTTGCCCTGTTCGTTGAAACGCGCCAAACATGAACGGAGAGCACATGCCGCTATATGAGCATGTTTTCATCTCGCGCCAGGATTTGTCCAACGCGCAAGCCGAAGGCCTCATCGAACATTTCAGCACCGTCCTCGCGGACAACGGCGGCAAAGTCGTTGAGCACGAGTACTGGGGCGTCAAAACGATGGCCTACAAGATCAACAAAAATCGCAAGGGCCATTACGCCTTCCTGAAGACCGACGCACCGTCGGCCGCCGTCCAGGAAATGGAACGTCTGATGCGCCTGCATGACGACGTCATGCGCGTGATGACGATCAAGGTCGAAGAACACGAGGAAGGCCCCTCGGTTCAGATGCAAAAGCGTGACGACCGCGAAGGCCGTCGTGAACGCCGCAACTAATCACCTGAACAGAGGACGCTAACCAATGGCTGCAAAACCGTTTTTCCGCCGTCGCAAAGTGTGCCCCTTCTCGGGAGAGAACGCACCGAAGATCGACTACAAAGACACCAAGCTGCTGCAGCGCTATATCTCGGAACGTGGTAAAATCGTTCCGTCGCGCATCACCGCAGTGTCGGCCAAGAAACAGCGTGAACTGGCCCGTGCCATCAAACGCGCCCGTTTCCTGGCTCTGCTGCCATACGCTGTGAAGTAAGGAGACCGAGCAATGCAAGTTATCCTTCTCGAACGTGTGGCCAAGCTGGGCCAAATGGGTGACGTCGTAGACGTCAAGCCGGGCTACGCTCGCAACTACCTGCTGCTGCAAGGCAAAGCACTGACCGCCTCGAAAGAGAACATCGCTCAGTTCGAAGCCCAGAAAGCACAGCTGGAAGCGCGCAACCTGGAAACCAAAAAAGAAGCCGAAGCTATGGGCGATCGCCTCGATGGACAGCAGTTCATCGTGATTCGTCAGGCATCCGACGGCGGCAGCCTCTACGGTTCGGTCACCCCGCGTGACGCCGCAGACGCAGCAACCGAAGCTGGCTTCACCGTGGACCGCAAGCAGGTCGTCATCCCGCACCCGATCAAAGAACTGGGTCTGCACAAGGTTGACATCACGCTGCACCCCGAAGTTCAGATCCAGATCGAACTGAACGTTGCTCGCTCGCCCGAAGAGGCCGAGCTTCAGGCATCGGGCAAGTCCATCCAGGAACTGGCCGCAGAAGAAGAAGCCGCAGCAGAATACGAAATCGCCGAACTGTTCGACGATCTCGGTGGTGCGGCGTCGGACGACGACGACGACGCTCCTGCCGCTGCAGAGGCAGACGAGCAGTAAGCTCGCCTTCCGTTACAAATTGGAAAGCCGCGTGGATCCCACGCGGCTTTTCTTTTGTCCGGCATTCGCGCGGCGATGTTCATTCCGCCCACGGCTGGTATGATCGCGGCACAGTTCACCGCAGGACACCGCCATGACCAATACCCCCGACGACAGCCTAAAACGCGCCACAGAACGTGCCTCTCATGGCCGCCAGCAGCCCGAAGGCGTTCTGGTCATCCGCACCATCGCCATGCCCGCCGACACCAACCCCGCAGGCGATATTTTCGGCGGCTGGCTGATGTCACAGATGGATCTGGCGGCAGGCAATATCGCGGGCCGCGTGTCCCAAGGCCGCAGCGCCACAGTCGCCGTTGAAGGCATGCAATTCCTCCGCCCCGTCAAAGTCGGCGACGAGGTCACGCTCTACGGCACGCTGAAAAAAGTGGGCCGCACGTCCATGCACATCCACGTAGACGTCTGGGCCCGCGCCCGCTTCGCCAAATCCGGCGCCAAAGTGACAGCGGCCGATTTCGTGTTCGTGGCGCTGGATGAGGACGGCAACCCGAGGCCGATTGAGGAGGAGTGAAAGCGCCTCCGCCCAAACCAAAAAGCCCCGCCAAACTGGCGGGGCTTTTCGTTAACCTTGGGTGAAGATTACTCTTCGTCCAGTGCGTCCACGGCCGCTTGCAGATCGTCTTTCGAGATTTCTTTCTCGGTGACGGTGGCCTGCTCGGCGATGTGGTCCACGACCTTGTCTTCGAAGATCGGCGCGCGCAGCTGCTGTTGCATCTGCTGGTTCTGCTGGACGAACTCAAAGAACTGGCGTTCCTGACCCGGATACTGGCGGGCTTGGTTCATTACGGCCTGAGTGAACTCGGCATCCGAGACCTGAACTTCGGCCTTCTGGCCCAGTTCGGCCAGCAGCAGGCCCAGCTTCACGCGGCGGTTGGCCAGACGGGTGGCTTCTTCCGAAACTTCGATCTCACCGTGGTTGTGATCGTGCACTTCGGGGTTTTCCTCGTGCCACAGCTGGTGGGCGATCTGCTTGGCTTCAGCGTCAACCAGCGACGGCGGCAGCTCAAACGTCACCTGCTCGTCCAGAACGTCCAGCAGGCCGCGCTTCATGACCTGACGGGCCGCACCAGCGTATTCGCCTTCCAGACGGTCACGGATCTGCGCTTTCAGCGCGTCCAGATCGTCCGAGCCGAATTTCTTGGCCAGTTCGTCGTCCAGCTCAGCCGCTTTGGCCTTCTTGACGGCTTTGATCTTGCACTCGAACACAGCGTCTTTGCCAGCCAGATTCTCTGCGCCGTACTCATCGGGGAATTTCACCTCGACGTTCTTTTCGTCGCCGGCTTTCACGCCGACCAGCTGATCTTCGAAGCCCGGAATGAACGAGCCCGAACCCAGAACCAGCGGGTAATCTTCTGCTGCGCCGCCTTCGAAGGCCTCGCCATCAACTTTGCCCAGGAAGTCGAACACAACCTGATCGCCATCTTCGGCTGCGGTGCCTTCGTCGGTGTCTTCGAACGACTTGGCGGTTTCGGCCAGGTTGGCCAGCGCCTCATCGACATCGGCGTCGTCAGCTTTGACAACCAGACGCTCCAGCGCGATGCCTGCCAGATCCACTTCGGGGATCTCGGGCAGCTTTTCGTAGGACATTTCGACGTTTACGTCGTCGCCTTCTTTCCAGTCTTCGTTGGTCATTTTGACCTCAGGCTGGAGCGCCGGACGGTCGCCCGACGTTTCGAAGTGCGAGTTCATTGCGCCGTCGATGGCTTCCTGCATCGCTTCGCCCAGCACGCGCTGGCCGAACTGCTTCTTGAGCAGCGCCATCGGCACCTTGCCCTTGCGGAAGCCCTTCATTTCGATCTCAGGCTGCGCTTCAACCAACTTTTCGTTGACCTTCGCGTCCAGCTCAGCGGCCGTCACGGTGATCGCATAGGCGCGCTTCAGACCTTCGTTCAGGGTTTCGGTAACTTGCATTCTTCCCTCATCATCTCGGGCAGGGCCTAGGCCCGCTATATCGAATTTGCGCCCTTCTAAGCATCGTGTCCGGCCCGTGCAAGACGAATCCGCCATTCATGGCCCATTGAGCAAGCCATACGCAGCGTTTCCGTGTCGCCCTTGCCCGTTCGGGCGGGTTCGGGCCGGGTTCCGTCAGGCTGGAATGGCGTCTTCGCCGTCGCCCATCCGGTCCAGCATGCCGCCGCTCCGCGACGCGATCACACATAGCCCGACCACGTCCTGCCCCCGGTCGCGCCGCAACACAACGCGGCTGAGCGAAGCGCGGGCGAACCCAGCATCGCGCAACAACGTGCGCACATAGGATTCGGAATGGGTAAAGCGGCGGCAGTCTTGCAGCATCACGCCATCATCGCCCAGCTCCACCGTAAAGATCAGCTGCCCTAGCGGCGCAATCGCCCCGGCGCACCAGCCAATCACCTGTTCGAGCGCGCCAATATAATTGAACACGTCGGATGCGATGATCAGGTCATAGGGGCGATCCGGGATATCCAGCGTCGCGATATCGACCTTTTCCAGCCAGTCATAGACTTGTTTCACCGATGCCTCAGCCAGCATGCCCGACGAAATATCGACCCCTTCCAGCCAGCCGCACAACGGCCGCAAGACATCGCCCAGCAAGCCAGTGCCACAGCCCAGATCCATCGCCCGCGCCACATGGCCCACATCGCAACGCGCCAGCGCGTCCGCTACGATGGACGGGCCGCGATACTCCAGCTTGTTCAGTAGCGAGGTTTCAAACCGCGGCGCGTATTGATCGAACAGCAATTCCACAAAGGCAGGCGGCAGCGTTTCCACGATCGACACTTTGCGCAGCAAATCGCGCTTCACGCCCGCGCCGAACGGATCGGCCGGATCAATCTCAACCGCGCGGGTCCACGCCTCGACGGCGGCTGCCTCATCGCCAGCGGCCTCATGCAATTCGCCCAGGCGGAACCAACCCGCGCCCCAGTCAGGCACCAGATCCAGCGCCCCGCGCAGCACTTCGGTGGCCGCAGGCGCATCGCCCGACAACATCAAGGTTTCGGCAAAATCCGCACGACGATCAGCCGCTGGATACCCCGAGGAAAAACGGTGTCCCGCCATATCCGTCTCATTGTTCTGGGGTCCGCTCATTTGCCACAAGAAGGCCACGCGGCGGACAGCACGCTGCGCCCGAAATTGACGCATCAGCGGCGCGATTAGTGCGGAAATCGCGTTCCGTCAACGGCAAGCATCACCACCCCATGCAATAATGCACGCGCCGTTTCGCCAACCAAACCTGAAGGATTAAGTGGTGCGGGTAGAGGGACTTGAACCCCCACGCCTTGCGGCGCCAGAACCTAAATCTGGTGCGTCTACCAATTTCGCCATACCCGCGACCGCTCTGCCGTAGCAGAGTGCGGCGTATCTAGCAAACCTCTCGCGGGGATGCGAGAGGGAAATTCAACTATTTTACAAGCGCCTTCACGACGGTCGGAATCTGCTCGGGCAAGTCTTCGGCGATCAGTCCGGGGCCAAAGGCGCGGGCGCATTCGGTATGCATCCATACGGCCCCTGCGGCGGCCTGAACCGATGTCTGCCCCATAGCCAGTAGCCCGGTCATAATCCCAGCCAACACATCCCCCGACCCGGCAGTTGCCAGCCACGGCGCGGCCCGGTCATAGACGGCTGCATGGACCACCGCCGCGCCCTCTGGTCTGGCAATCACCGTATCGGCCCCTTTCAACAGAACCGTGCACCCTGCCCGCTTGGCGGCCTCGCGCACAGCATCGACCTTGGAATAGGCTGGGCCGGTTTGCGCGGCCAAGGCCGACCGATAGGCGTTATGCGCGGCCAAATCGGCGCTTTGACTGTCCGAAGGTTTGGGCAAACGCGGCGCGGTCAGTTTGGCCGCGATATCTGGGAACAATCGGGCGAATTCACCGCCATGCGGGGTCAGAATACATCCATCGTGCAGCAGATCCCGCAGCTCCTCATGCTCGGCCAGCAAGGTCAGCGCGTCGGCATCCAGCACCGTTGGCCGCTTTGCCTGAAGAACGGCGCGCACCAGATCGGCCCGCGCAGGCCCAAAGCCAAGCCCCGGCCCGATGCACAGCGCGTTCAGCCGCTCATCCTCTAGCACCGTGTCCAAAGCGCGGGCGTCGCTGATCTCGCGCATCATCACCGCAGTGATCTGCGCGGCAACCTCGGGCATGGCAGGCCCCGGAACGGCCAGTGTCACCAGCCCCGCCCCGATCCGCAGCGCCCCCCGCGCCGCCAACCGCGCAGCGCCGGTGTGCCCTTCGCCGCCGGTCACAACCATGGCATGCCCATGCGAATATTTATGCGTCTGACCGTGATGCGCGTGCCAAGCCTGTTTGACCGGCAGTGTCACGGCCCGCGCGCCCAGATCATCCGGGGTCATTTCGGCCAGCCAAACGCTCTGCGCGGCTTTGCCCACCACATACTGGCCGCGCCATTTCTGGATGCCGATGTCCACCACGGCCAAGCGCCCACACAGCCCCGGCCCATCCGCCAGATAATGCCCGACCTTGGGGCAATCGAATGTCACCGTCAGCGCTGCGAATTGATTGAGACCCCAGGCATAGGCCCCTTCGGCCCCGAGCAATCGCCCGCTGTCCATGCACAGACCCGACGGCGCATCAACCGCGACGACGGGACCAACGCCCATGCCCTGCCCCATGCCAACCAAACGGCCCAGCACCTCCCACGCGTCACCAGTGACGGGCCGCGTGATGCCCGTGCCGAACAGGGCGTCTATATACAGGTCCGCAGGGCCATGCGCGTCAGAATACGCATCGTAATTGGCAAGGGTCAGCGGCGCCACCCGGCCCGTCTCAACCCAGCGATTGTAGTTGGTCAGAGCGTCGGGCGGCAGGCGCTCGGGATCGCCCAATGCGAAAACCGTCACATCCCAATTCAGATCGCGCAGCAACCGCGCCACAACATAGCCGTCGCCGCCATTATTGCCCGGTCCGCACAGGATCACGGCCCGATGCGGGCGCTGACGGTAGGTCCACCAATGTTCGAAGATCGCATCGACCACCCCGCGCCCGGCGCGCTCCATCAGCTCAAGCCCTGTCACCTCGCCCGAGGCAATCGCGGCATGTTCATTGGCACGCATCTGCGCGGATGTCAGAAGCTCAGTCATAAGGGCACTCCGGCGCGGTCTGGAACACGCCGGAGTGTGTCATGCCAAGGGCCGGATCACCAGCCCCGTGGCAAGGGTTGATCGGCCAGAAAGCCGCGCATGATATCAGCCCGCGCCGATGTCATGCTGGGCAATTCAGCCCGCACAGAAAAGTACCCATAGGCCCGGCCATTTTGCTGGAACGACCAGTCATAGACCTGACCCTGACGAAAGGTGACAACCCGGCCTTGGGCCATTTCGTCGATGGTTGCGCCATCCGACACCAGCGTTCCGCGGAACAGATCGCCCTGAACGCGGGTGAACTGCTCCACCCAGATCCGTTCGACATCCGGCCCGTCAGCGAATTCGACCTGCAGGGCCATATTGTTCCAACCATCGGGGCGCTGTTCGGCTTGCGCCACAAAGGCATTCAAGTGCTGCCGCGCCATGGCTTCGGCCTCTGCGAATGTACCGTCTTGCACCTCCACCTGGCCGCTAGCCTGTGCTGGGGAGTCGAGCCCCAGAAGCGAGTCGAGTACACCAACCTGATTCAACACCAACACAGTCGCAGCCAACCCGCCCCAAACCAATGAGCGGGTCGGCGAAAGGGAATAAACCATTCGCTCTTTGACCTCATTTTATAATTTTGACCTACACGCAGGACGTGCAGCTGCCCATTTGCCTAGGCTCAAAAGGCGAGAACGTGGCGCTTCAGGGCTAAAATTTTGACGTTTCCGCTATCGGTCGGTATGCCGAGGGGCGAAAAACATGCCCGACCAACAGGCTTTCTTCAAACTGCACAAATTTCAGGCGAATTGACTAAATTTTGCACGCGACCGCTTGGATTCCCGACCCTCCCCGCGCTATGAGAGACGAGAATATTGTCCAGACTGCCGATAAGTGGTCTGAGCGGACCGACACCGAACGTGAGGAGACAGGGCGTGAAAAAGATCGAAGCGATCATCAAGCCATTCAAGCTCGACGAAGTTAAAGAAGCACTTCAGGACGCTGGCATTCAGGGTCTGAGCGTTGTGGAAGTAAAAGGGTTCGGCCGCCAGAAGGGTCACACCGAACTCTACCGCGGCGCAGAATATGTCGTAGACTTCCTGCCCAAGGTCAAAATCGAAGTTGTTCTGGACGACGATCAGGTTGATGGCGCGATTGCTGCCATTGTTGACGCGGCCAAGACCGACAAGATCGGCGACGGCAAAATCTTCGTCAGCCCCATCGAACAAGCCATCCGCATCCGTACCGGCGAATCCGGTTCCGACGCGCTGTAAAATTCTGTGTCCCGCCTTCGGGCAGTGACGCAAGACAACCCCAACACAGAAAGGGATGAAGGGAATGAGCAAGGACGCAGTTCTCAAGACAATCAAGGACGAGGATATCGATTACGTCGACATCCGTTTCACCGACCCGCGCGGCAAGTTGCAGCACGTGACGGTCGTGTCCGACCTGGTCGATGAGGATTTCCTCGAGGAAGGCTTCATGTTCGACGGTTCGTCCATCGCAGGCTGGAAATCGATCGAAGCATCGGACATGAAACTGATGCCCGACACCGAAAGCGCCTATATCGATCCGTTCTATGCCGAGAAAACCCTCTGCATTCACTGCTCGGTTGTGGAACCGGACACCGGCGAAGCCTACGATCGTGACCCGCGCGGCACCGCAGCCAAGGCAGAAGCCTACCTGAAGTCCTCGGGCATCGGCGATGTGGCCTATTTTGGCCCGGAAGCAGAATTCTTCCTGTTCGACGACGTGAAATACGCTGTTAAGCCGAACAAAGTATCGTTCGAAGTTGACGCCGATCACGCCGCTTGGAACACCGACGCCGAATTCGAAATGGGCAACCTGGGCCACCGTCCGGGCTACAAAGGCGGCTATTTCCCGGTGAACCCGTCGGACGACGGCCAGGACATCCGTTCGGAAATGCTCTCGACCATGAAGCGTCTGGGCATGAAGGTCGACAAGCACCACCACGAAGTTGCGACCTCGCAGCACGAACTGGGCCTGATCTTCGGAACGCTGGTTAAGCAAGCCGACGAGCTGCAGAAGTACAAGTACGTGATCCACAACGTGGCTCAGGCGTATGGCCGTTCGGCAACCTTCATGCCGAAGCCGATCAAAGGCGACAACGGCTCGGGTATGCACGTGAACATGTCGATCTGGAAAGACGGCAAGCCCCTGTTCGCTGGCGACAAATACGCAGATCTGTCCGACGAAGCCCTGTACTTCATCGGCGGCATCCTGACCCACGCCAAGGCTCTGAACGCCTTCACCAACCCGGCGACCAACAGCTACAAGCGTCTGGTTCCGGGCTTCGAAGCCCCCGTTCTGCGCGCCTACTCGGCACGCAACCGCTCGGGCTGCGTTCGTATTCCGTGGACCGAATCGCCGAAGGCAAAGCGCGTCGAAGCTCGCTTCCCCGATCCGGCAGCAAACCCCTACCTGTGCTTCGCGGCCCTGCTGATGGCTGGCCTCGACGGCATCAAGAACAAGATCCACCCGGGCGAAGCGTCGGACAAGAACCTGTACGACCTTCCCGCAGAAGAGCTGGCCGGCATTCCGACCGTCTGTGGCTCGCTGCGCGAAGCGCTGGACGAACTGAAGGCCGATATGGACTTCCTGCTGGCCGGTGACGTGTTCACCAAAGACCAGATCGAAGGCTACATCGACCTGAAGATGGAAGAAGTCATCGACTTCGAAACCACGCCGCACCCGGTTGAGTTCGTGAACTACTACAGCTGCTGATCTTAGCACTGTGTAAAAATAGAAACGGCGCCCCCTTCGGGCGCCGTTTTTCTTTGGCCTGAATCCTTGGTCAGACGATGCCGAAAACACGCATGATTCCGGCAGGCAGGACGCCTCCAAAAGATATCTCTTTGGTTAGCGCTAAATCCCCTTAGATAGTCCAGATTGTTTCTACCCAAGGTCGATTGCGTTAACCAATTCTAAACTTCCACGAAGTTTCGACACATTCCAAACATGATTCCCCCCGAGATTGGCCACGAAATGCTAAAGGGGACAGGGCATTGTACGACACCGCCACAGCACAAACAGCTGACCAGACGGGGCCTGCACATCGTTGCAGCCATGTCGCTCAGCTGACGCGGCAATCGGTTCACCGCGTCCCCCGACAGGTTTCCCATCCACTCCTCCAGATGCGGTCACAGCGGCTCCAGACGCTGTTGGCCCCCTCTTATTCATCCTGTCGGCCCAGACGCATTCAAACGCATCGTGCACACGGGATGAATAGGCGCCGGTCTTCCTTTTGTTTCGGGAAGTCGGCCCAACCGGGCTGTGTATCAGGCCCGGTTCGGTGTCTCCTCACCGGTGCATTCGCTCACGTGCAGTGGCGAAAGTTAGCTAAAACGCGCCTTTCGCCACTGCATTAACACAATTTTCGACGTCCGAGCCTGATTGTTGCCAGAATCGAGGGTTAACAATTGATCAACGTCACACATCCCGAAGGAACAGAGGCAATGGACGTACAGGCAACACTTCTTTATCGCAGCTTGCGGTCGCTGGACTTCGCCGCAATGGTCGCAGCCGTGAACGAATTGATCGGTGCGCCGGACATGCAGCTTCAGATGACCCAGCCGGGCGCGGACGGATCAATCCTGTTCACGAACCCGCAGTTCCATGTGCTGGTCACGGCTCGCAACGAAAAATTCCCGTCTTCCTTGCTGCAAAGCGCACTGGACGCGCCGATCACGCAGATCAAGGACTATGACTTCCCGGATGCCATTCAGGCCCACCGCCAGTTCCTGACTGTCACGGTCGGCAACGGCCCGGTTCAGGTGAACAACAACATCCGCGAATGGATGGGCCGTATGGGCACCGCCGCGGCGGACGCCCCCTATCCGATTGAAAACAAGCTGGTCATGCTGAATGCATTCGTTCAGTTCCTGGTCGATCATGACACCCCCGAATGCGTCCACTGGGCCCAGTCCGATATGATTTTCTCACCGCAGGAAATCATGGAAGCCCGCGACATGCCATTCCCGCTGCCACTGGTGGTCCGTCCGACCCCGATCATCGACACCGACGACATGGGCCTCGACATCATCGGCCTGCGTCTGGAACAGTCCGAGGTCTTCCTTGGCCGCACCATGGTGTGCGAACCCAGCACCCTGCCCTTCGGCGAGGTCATGGGCATCACCATGTGGCTGATGAGCGAACGCATTCAGGATCGTTTGTCGCTGCACCACGGCGCCACGCTGGAAACCCCCGGTTTCCCGACCCTGTACCTGCGCCACGAAGCGCCCGACGCCGCTGACGCGCAAGGCCGTGTGGTTCTGACCCAGGTTCAGCCGATCAGCGAACGCGAAAACACCAAGTTCAACTTTGCTGGCGCCCGCTGGAACACCCCGCGCCCGTCCGAGCAAGGCCACGAACATATTCCGGCCCGTGTGATCCATGCGCACCCGGCACCGGTTGCCACATCCGCCCCCGACTTTGTGTCGGACCGGGTTCAACAGGCCCCGGCCTATGCGGCACCGGCAGCACCTGCTGCTCCGGCGCTGGAAGTTGTCGAAGCCAAGGCTGAACCTGCCCCGGCAGAGGCTGCGCCCGTCGAAGCGGCAGTCGAAGTCGTCGCCGAAGCACCGAAACCGGCGGCACCCCAGGCTGGCAATTCGATCGCATCGGCCCTGAGCAAAGCCGCAGCCACCCCGCCGCGCACCGCAGTCGCCGCCGCACCGGCACAGCCTTTTGCCAAACCTGCCGCGCAACCGAGTGCTGCAAGTCTGACCGCTCCGGCCGCATTGACCGCCGCAGCCGAAGACAAGACCAAGCGCAAGTCCGGCATCGCGGGTCTGATCCCGATGCGCGCGATTGCCAGCGTGGCCGCAGTCTGTCTGGTACTGGCCGCAAGCCTGACCATGCTTCCCAAGATCATCGGCGACGACGTAACCGTCGCCGATATCACCAAGCTGAAAAGCAACAGCAGCCTCACCGTTCTGGCGGGGCCGCGCAGCGCCGGCAACTAAGTCTCTTATTTATTATCCGGCACGTAAGCCCATTGGCGCAGATCGCATCTGATTGATGTGGCTGCGCCTGATCTTTTTTAAGCACCCAATTTTTGGTATCGACATATCCTCAAGGAATAGTGCGTCACAAACAATTAACCATATGAGCGTATTTCTGCCGCATTAACCTATTGGATACCATTTTCCGCCCCATTTGCCACAATTTTACCAAACTTCAACTTTAGATCACCGATACCCCCTTCGATATCGGTTGAAGCAATGCGAAACGCCAAAGCAATATATGCCTCTATTATTTTCCCATCAGCTGGGGAAATGGATCCCAATGCCTATCGCGCAACGGTCCGCAATGCTTTGATCCGCAATGACATGCGTCTTGGCGCTTTGCCCATCGGCTCAGAAGACGGAAAAATTTGGAAATCCGACAGCCTTGCCGTACACATCCAGCCTGACCCGTTCAGCGACTACGGCCCAAAGGTCACCTTCCGCGTTTGCCAGTTGGACGAATCAGAACTGGCAATGTCCAAAAAAGCCCTGAAAACGCTTAAACAAATCATCCTGACCGCAATCGTGCGCACAGATGCCGACCTGGTTGAGTGGCTAAGGCCGCGGACATTGCTACTTAAAGATGAACTTTCGGGCCTTGAAATATTCAAGTCGGCAGAGTCCGAACACCAAAAGGAAACAAAGCGGGCGTCACTGCCCGATTTATCAAACATATTTGAAACAGAAGATGTTGACGCTACTTCGCATAACAATTATCAAAAGATAGTTGACTTTAACGTCAACGAGCGTCATAAGAAGGCCGAGAGTCGAATAAAAGCGGCAGCTTGGTTAATTACTGGGACAACCAGTTTTCTTTCCCCCGCTGTCGCTGGCGCACTTGCCGTTACAAACGCGCGCAGTGCTGATTTCAGACTTTCAACCCAGGCGTTAAGCTTGGCCGGGACATATTCGGCACTACAATCCCATGGCTACATGGACGTTGTTACCAATCTGTTACTTCACGGCCATGTTTAATCCTTAATATTTTCTTTAAAACGTCCTTTCGACGCGCATTTTGCGCCCCAATTGCACCTCATGGTAGAGCGTACTAGAAATGCAATCGGAGTGAGAAAATGACTTCAGGTCTACAGTCCGGTAACGAGGTTGCAATTTTGTTTAACGGTGACGCTGGGCAGGCACGTGGTCTGTTTGACGTCAAAGAAATGCTCTGCGAGCTGCGCCGCGATCTGGCGCTGCTGAAACGCCCCCTGCGTATCCTGCGCCACATTCCCGGCTGCTATGTCGAGTTTGCGAGCGGTGCGCTGCGCGGTTCGGTCGTCTATATGGATGCCAAGGCACCCACACGTCTGTTCGACGTTCAGATGATCGTTGGTCGCGGCCAGATGACTCAGGCAAAGCGCCAGATGGTGCAAAGCCACAAGTCGCATCTGTCGGTGACCGTGGATGTCGATCGTGATGACGATGACAAGCGCCCCCCAATGAGCGCCCTGTCCGCCCTAAAGCGGATTGCGCAATCGGTCCTTGGCCGCATGACCCACAAAGATCCGGCGATTGTGTACTGGGGCCCGTCTGTCGAAACCTTCGACCGCCCCCAGGCCTTGGCCTTCTTCGGTAGCAAAAGCATGATAACCGCCAGCCGCTTTGCCGATCTTGCCCCCGCGCAGGAACCGCGCCGCAACAAGCCGCTCCATGCACGCCCCAATGGTGACGGCCCGCTGATGGATGACATTGCCAAGCAAATGCGCGAACGTCCTGCGCCGATCTATCGCCGCGACCCGTCGCAGCTGATCAAGCAGGCTTGGTTCGGGTCGATGGAACTGGCCAATAGCGGCTATGGCAAAGTCGCCGCAGGTCTGGCGCTTGGCATTCTGCTGCACGCATCACTCAGTGAAACGGTCCGCGTCGAAGAAGCCATGGCAGAACCCGCGCAAGCGCAGTTCATCGCAACGGAGTAACGCTCCAACCCGGCCGCAGCACATAGCTGTGGATTGAAAAGACGACGGCCCCGCTTTTGGGAAGCCGCTTTAGCACCTGTCGTTCTGAACGCATGTATTTCGTGCCTTCAACTGCAGGCCGTCTGGGGGCTGCTTCCAACCGGGGCTGGAACAAGGAAGGATCGCTGTACCACATCGCGTTGTACCGCCACAGCGGCGCATCATCGCGAAGGCAATCGAACAGCCGCCCCACCCGGCGCGCCATGGTAGGATCGTATTCGTCCACCGGCGCGTGGATGGCCGTCATCGGCCGCCCTATTTTCTCAGCCAGCGTCCAGCTCGCCGGAAAACAAAGTATTGCCGCCACCAGATTATATTCGCCGTCCGACGTCGGACGCAAAAGGCACAGGTCTTCTTGTACCAGTCTTCCCGCTGTCTCTAGGGGGGACGTGTTGGTCAGGTCGATCCAAGCGCCATCGGGTCGCTGGCACCGCTCATCAGCGACCCGATAGCCTTTTGGCAAATGCGTCAGGACGTGCTGTAAAAGCTCCGCGGCGGCGTCTTCGGCGCCCGGTTGCTGCGCTTTGACCAAGTCCGGCGTTTCGGTCAGCAGGCTATCGCGCAGGGCCATCTGGCCCGCGTGCGCCTCATCCGCGATCAACCACGGCAAATTGCCCAAAGGGCGGATACCGGGCAACCGGTGCCGTGTCAGCGGGTCGTAGGGGATGTTGGTTTGTAGGATCATACGCCGGTTCTAGGCCCGCGCCGCCCTGCCGCCAACGAAAAAGGCGCGAGCCGAAGCCCGCGCCCTTAGGTCAATCAGATCGATTTCAATCAGCCGCGTGCGCGACCGACGAATTTCCATGCCATCGGCAGAACCAGTGCGGCCAGCGCCAGCTTGATCACGTCGCCAACCAGGAACGGGGTCAGACCCCACTGAAGGATCGGCTTGTCCCAGCCATACAGCATGCCCAGCCAGATCAGGCCCGGAACGTAAATGATGACGTTGCCCAGCAGCATCGCACCGGCCATTTTCACCGGCGACCGGTCCCAGCCCTTGCTGGCCAGAACGCCCAAGGCAACGGTGGCCAGAACGTAGCCAACCAGATAGCCGCCCGTGCCGCCCATCATGTACTCAAGGCCAAACTTTTCAGCCGACGATCCGGCGAAGACGTCAAAGCCAAGCGCACCAACCAGCATGTAACCAAGGATGGTTGCCAGACCAAGGCGCGCGCCATAGGCGGCGCCAATGCTCAGAACGGCGAAGGTGCCCATCGTGATCGGGACCGGCCACATCGGCACTTTGATCTTTGCGGCAACGGCCAGCGCCAGAATGCCGAACACGACCAGAGCGACCTGCTTGATACGCAGCGCGGCGCCTTCATTGGCGCCAAAGGCGTCTACTAGAACACCACGGTTAAGAGCCAAGCTCATCGGGAGATCCCCTTTCACATATGTTGCGTTAGAAGCTGTTTTGCCCCAACTGCCCCTGTCTCGCAAGGTGCATCTGCGGTGCAGCATCGGCTTTCGCGCAAAGCTGCATAGTGCGCGACCCACTTTGCAAAGTCATTTCTCCAAAAACTTTGCAAACTTTGTAGCCATGACATAATCCTTGCGCGGGCCTTTCACCGTCCAAGTTGCCGACCAGTTTGGCCAGTCCTCAAAGTCATATGACACCGCATATTGATCGGGGTCGCACCAGTGATCGGCGCTGACTGACGGCTCTAGCGCGAAGTCATGGAAGAACCGGCCATCCTCAAAGAACACCGCAATCGTTTGGCCAACCTGCCGCCAAAGATATTGCCGTGTGCCCGCCATCCGCCCCCCATCCGGCAGGGTCATATGCCCCTCTTCGCGGTAAAGCCAATCACCGCCGTCCTTAGTTTGGGCAATCTCGCACAGCCCGTCGAAAGTCAGAACCTGCCCCGCCTGCGCATCGTCAATCCTGCGCGACAACTGCCAGCGCCCTGCGAAGTCGGCGATATGCTCAGGCGTCATGCGATTTCCCCCAGTTTGGCTTGCCGCGCTGTTACCGCGCAGGCCCCCGCGATGACAAGCGGCGCAACGCCGCCTTGAGCATACGCCGCGTAAGGTATAAAGCCCGCGCTCAAAGCTCCTTCCGATGATAAAAAGGTCCGCCGATGATCCCTCGTTATGCCCGCCCCGATATGGTTGCCATCTGGTCGCCCGAGACCAAGTTCAAGATCTGGTACGAGATCGAGGCCCATGCCTGTGACGCGCAGGCCGATCTGGGCGTGATCCCGCGCGAAAACGCCGACGCGGTCTGGAAAGCCAAGGACGTGGAATTCGACGTCGCCCGCATCGACGAAATCGAAGCCGTCACCAAGCATGACGTCATCGCCTTCCTTACGCACCTTGCCGAACATGTCGGCAGCGAAGAGGCGCGATTTGTGCACCAGGGCATGACCAGCTCGGACGTGCTGGACACCTGCCTGAACGTGCAGCTTGTCCGCGCCGCTGACATCCTGATCACCGACATGGAAAACCTTCTGGCCGCGCTGAAAAAACGCGCGCTGGAACACAAGATGACCGTTCGCGTTGGCCGCAGCCACGGCATCCACGCAGAACCCACCACAATGGGTCTGACCTTTGCCCGCTTCTACGCCGAGATGGACCGCAACCTGACCCGCCTGAAACTGGCGCGCGAAGAAGTGGCCACCGGCGCGATCTCGGGCGCGGTTGGCACCTTTGCCAACATTGACCCGCGCGTCGAAGAACATGTCTGCGCCAAGTTGGGCCTCAGCCCCGAGCCAATTAGCACGCAGGTCATCCCGCGCGACCGTCACGCGATGTTCTTTGCCACGCTGGGCGTGATCGCATCGTCGATCGAGAACGTCGCGATTGAGATTCGCCACATGCAGCGCACCGAGGTTCTGGAAGGCGCGGAATTCTTCTCGATGGGCCAAAAGGGCTCGTCGGCGATGCCGCACAAAAAGAACCCGGTTCTGACCGAAAACCTGACCGGTCTGGCCCGTCTTGTCCGCATGACCGTGATCCCGGCGATGGAAAACGTCGCGCTTTGGCACGAACGTGACATTTCGCACAGCTCGGTTGAACGTGGCATCGGCCCGGACGCGACCATCACGCTGGACTTCGCGCTGAACCGTCTGACCGGCGTGATCGACAAGATGCTGGTGTTCCCGCAGAACATGCTGGACAACATGAACAAATTCCCCGGTCTGGTGATGTCGCAGCGCGTGCTTCTGGCCCTGACCCAAGCGGGTGTGTCGCGCGAAGACGCCTATTCGATGGTGCAGCGCAACGCGCTGAAGGTCTGGGAAGACCGCGTCGATTTCCGCGAGCTGCTTCTGGCCGATGCCGAGGTTGTGGCCGCATTGGGCGAAGAGGCGATCAACGCCAAGTTTGACATGGAATACCACACCAAACACGTCGACACGATTTTTGCCCGCGTTTTCGGCGAAAGCTGATTGCTTGCACAGTAAGTTTAGGGGGCCGTCCATCTGGGCGGCCCTTCTTTTTTGGTTTGGCCCATTTTTGTGGTAGATTGATCGGATCACACTGGGAAAGGGCCCGCTATGACACTTGCCAGACTGCTTCTGTTAGCCGCCGTTTTGACCCCCGGCGCAACGCTTGCCCAAGAAACGCAATGTTCCGACCATACGCCCACCTGCGCAGCGGGGTCGGTCTATGACGCGGAAACCAATAGCTGCAAGATGGTGACCGGTTAAGTTTAACCGACTGGAAACCTTGGGACGCTATCCGTTGAGGAAACTTGAACGGAGCGTCCGGTATGGAACACTTGCACTCACTCGCGGCCCTGCCCGCGCCTGCCGCCGCTCCGGCGACGCGGAAACCCTTGTCGCGCAAGGCCAAGGCCGCGATTGTCGTGCAGTTTTTGCTAAACGAAGGCGCCGAAATCCCGCTGACCACCCTTCCGGATGATTTACAGGCCGAACTGACCTTTCAAATGGGCGCGATGCGCTATGTGGACCGCGACACGCTCAACGCCGTCATCGCCGAATTCACGGCTGAGCTTGAGGCGGTGGGCCTGCGCTTTCCCGGTGGGATGGCCGGGGCACTACATGCGCTGGATGGCAAGATCAGCCCAAAAACCGCCCGCCGCCTGCGCAAAGAGGCCGGGGTGCGCCAAGCAGGCGATCCTTGGGTGCGCATTGGCGGCTTGCCCCAGGAAAAACTGTTGCATTTCGCCTCCGCCGAAAGCATCGAAGTTGCCGCCGTGATGGTGTCCAAGCTGGATGTGGCCAAGGCCGCGCAACTGCTGGGCCAATTGCCCGGCGAACGGGCGCGGCGGATCACCTATGCCATGTCCCTGACCGGCAATATCACCCCCGACGCGGTGGACCGCATCGGCCTTAGCCTTGCCGCGCAACTGGATGCCGAACCCAGCCGCGCCTTCGATGCCGCCCCCGTGCAGCGCCTTGGCGCGATCCTGAACTTCTCCAACACCGACACGCGCGAAGATGTCCTGACGGGGCTGGACGAATCTGACGCCGAATTTGCCGATGCGGTGCGCCGGGCCATCTTTACCTTCGCCAATATCCCCGACCGTCTGCGCCCGCAGGACGCGCCCAAGATCACCCGCGACGTCGATCAGGCGGATATCGTCAACGCCTTCGCCGGCGCCGCCACGCCCGAAGAACAAGCCGCGGTGGAATTCCTGCTGCGCAACATGTCCAAACGCATGGCCCAAACCCTTCAGGACGAAGTGGCCGACCGGGGCAAAGTGCGCCCCCGCGATGCCGAGGCCGGGATGTCCGCCATCGTCGCTGCCATCCGCGATATGGAAAAATCCGGCGAGATTGAGCTGAAGCAGACTGACGAAGACGAATGACACGCTTGAGCTTTGCAGCCCATCCGCCTATCTCGGCACGGCAACAGATGCTGCCAAGCGGAACCGATGACCGACACGCCCGACACAGACGCCCCGAAAGGCACCCGCGCCCAATGGCTGACGGACCGCGTTTTGCGCGGGCTGATCGGTCTTGCGCTGGCGCTGCCGTACCGGATGCGCGTGCCCATGATGGGCTGGGTTGTGTCGCGCGTGGTGTCGCCATTGGCCGGATGGCCAAAACGCATCCGCGCCAATCTGGCCCATGCCTGCCCCGACCTGCCCGAGGCCGAGGTCAAGCGGCTGTGCCGCGCCGTGCCCAACAACGTTGGCCGCACCATGATCGAGATTTACTCGGGCCAAGAATTCAAGGACCGCGCGATTGCCGCACCGATTTCCGGGCCGGGGCTCGACGCGCTCGAATCCGCCCGCGCCGAGGGTCGCCCGGTGATCCTTGTGACCGCGCATTTCGGCAATTACGACGCGGCCCGCGCCAATCTGATCGCGCGGGGGCACCATATGGGCGCGCTCTATCGGCGTGCCTCAAACCCGTGGTTCAACGACCATTACGTGCGCGCGATTTCCGCCATTGGCACGCCGATGTTCGAACAGGGCCGCAAAGGCATGGCGCAGATGGTGCGCCACATCAAATCGGGCGGCGTGCTGGGCATTCTGACCGATCTGAACGCCTATGGCGGCGAACGGCTGGATTTCTTTGGCCAGCCTGCGCTGACCTCCACCATCACGGCGGAATTGGCGCTGAAATACGATGCGGAACTGATCCCGGTCTATTCTGTGCGCCAACCCGACGGGCTTGGCTTTCAGATCTTGGTGAATGCCCCGATCCCGCACACCGATGCCGTCACCATGACCCAAGCCGTCAACCACGACCTAGAGGCGCTGGTGCGCGAAAACATGGGCCAGTGGTTCTGGATTCATCGCCGCTGGAAGGCGTAAGCCTATTCGATACGGGCCGCCGCCAGCATCGGACCATAGCCTTCGGCCTGAATCAAAACGACGACCGGCGCGTCCCCATTCGCAGGCACCGACGCCGTGTAGGCACCCTGCCCGCCCCAATGGCCAACCAACTGCCAATCGGTGACAATATGCGAATAGGTCAGGGTTTTCCCGGCATTTTCGCCGCGCAGAATATTGACCACTTCGCTGGGCGAATAGCGCACAAGATAGACATCGGCCCCCGTCGGCAAGGGCTGCGCAGCCTCGGCCGAAATCGACACGATACCGCCCGTCCGCCCGATGGTCAGATCCACCGGATCCCGCCCCGGCGCTTTGGCGCGTTTGGCAATCAGATCGGCCACATCCATGGGCCGGTTGCCGACAACTTCGTCCATACCGTCAATGATCATCTGCGGGGTATAGACCATGTTGCGCCCACCGCTGCGGGCATAGGCCTTCTGACGATGGGTATAGACCGGATCGGCAAAGGCATCCTTCCAGCCGATGTAATCCCAGTAATCAATGTGCAGCGCCAGCGGGATCACATCATCGCGGTCCGCAAGCATCGCAAGCAGCTCATCCGCGGCGGGGCAAGACGAACACCCCTGCGAGGTGAACAATTCGACCACAACCGGGTCGGCCTTGGCCGCACCAAATGACGCTGCCGCCATACACGCGGCTCCGACCCACTTCATACCCTTGTTCATCTTGCGGTGATCCTGAATTTCGCTGTTGCCTCCAACATGTAATGAAACCCTTATGAAATAACCAATCAACCATTTGCGAGACTTGGTGAGACGTGTCCATTTGGCCATGTTCGCGCAGGGCATTAAAATTTGTGTACATCGGTATACAAATTCACCCTCTCCCCTTGAACGGTAGACTGGAAAACAACAGATAACGGATCAGCTATACCTTAGACCCGTATTTCATAAGAAAGGTACGCCCATGCCCATTTCCGTTGGCCAGGACACCGCCAAAACCCGCAAAACCCTGTCGGTGAACGGCCAGTCCATCAATTATTATTCCATCCCCGCCGCGCAGGAGGCAGGACTTGGTGATTTTTCCAAGCTGCCCGCCGCCTTGAAGGTGGTGCTGGAAAACATGCTGCGCTTCGAAGACGGCAAGACCGTTTCGGTGGACGACATCAAAGCCTTTGCCGAATGGGGCGCGAATGGCGGGCAGAATCCGCGCGAAATCGCCTACCGCCCTGCCCGCGTGCTGATGCAGGATTTCACCGGCGTGCCTGCCGTGGTGGATCTTGCCGCCATGCGCGACGGGATCAAGGGCTTGGGCGGCGACGTGCAAAAGATCAACCCGCTGAACCCGGTGGATCTGGTCATTGACCATTCGGTCATGATTGACGAATTCGGCAATCCGCGCGCCTTCCAGATGAACGTGGACCGCGAATATGAACGGAATATGGAACGGTATGAGTTCCTCAAATGGGGTCAGACCGCGTTCAACAACTTCCGCGTTGTCCCACCCGGCACGGGCATTTGCCATCAGGTGAACGTGGAATATCTTGCCCAGACCGTCTGGACCGACACCGACCAAACCGGTGCAACCGTCGCATATCCTGACACGCTGGTCGGCACTGACAGCCACACCACCATGGTCAACGGTCTGGCCGTTCTGGGCTGGGGCGTCGGCGGGATTGAGGCCGAAGCCGCGATGCTGGGGCAGCCGATCTCGATGCTGATCCCCGAAGTCGTTGGCTTCAAGCTGACCGGCGAAATGGTCGAAGGCACCACCGCGACCGACCTTGTTCTGAAGGTCGTCGAAATGCTGCGCGCCCATGGCGTGGTTGGCAAATTCGTTGAATTCTATGGCGAAGGTCTGGACAAACTGCCGTTGGCCGACCGCGCGACCATTGCCAATATGGCACCGGAATACGGCGCGACATGCGGCTTTTTCCCGATTGACGATGAAACCCTGCGCTACCTGCGCCAAACCGGCCGCGATGAGGACCGCATCGCGCTGGTCGAAGCCTACGCCAAGGAAAACGGGTTCTGGCGCACCGCCGATTACGATCCGGTCTATAGCTCGACGCTGGAGCTTGACATGGGGTCAATCGTGCCTGCCATTTCAGGCCCGAAGCGCCCGCAGGATTACCTGCCGCTGACCAATGCCAAATCGGCCTTTGCCCATGAAATGGAATCCACCTTCAAGCGCGATATGGGCAAAGAGGTGGCCGTGGCTGGCGAAGATTACACCATGTCCTCCGGCAAGGTTGTGATTGCCTCGATCACCTCCTGCACCAACACCTCGAACCCCTATGTGATGGTTGGCGCAGGCCTCGTGGCGCGCAAAGCCCGCGCGCTGGGTCTGGATCGTAAGCCATGGGTGAAAACCTCGCTCGCGCCGGGATCGCAGGTCGTGACCGAATATCTTGAGGCTGCGGGCCTGCAAGAGGATCTGGACGCCATCGGCTTCAACCTTGTTGGCTATGGCTGCACCACCTGCATCGGCAACTCTGGCCCGCTCCAGAAGGAAATTTCGGACGCGATTGCCGAGGGCGATCTGGTGGCCACGGCGGTTCTGTCGGGCAACCGCAACTTCGAAGGCCGCATTTCGCCGGACGTCCGCGCCAACTATCTGGCCTCGCCGCCGCTGGTTGTAGCGTACGCGCTGGCCGGGGACATGAACATCGACCTGACGACCGAACCACTGGGCCAAGACAAAGACGGCAAGGACGTCTTCCTGAAAGACATCTGGCCGACCAATCAGGAAATCGCGGAACTGGTCGATCAGACCGTGACGCGCGACGCCTTCCAAAAGAAATACGCCGATGTGTTCAAAGGCGATGAGAAATGGCAGGCCGTGCAGGTGAACGGCGGCGAAACCTACGATTGGCCCGCAGGATCGACCTATATCCAGAACCCGCCCTATTTCCGTGGCATGGGCAAGGACGCGGGTAAGATCACCAACATAGACGGTGCCAAGGTCTTGGCGATCCTCGGCGATATGGTCACCACGGACCACATCTCGCCCGCTGGGTCGTTCAAGGCCGAAACCCCCGCCGGTCAATACCTGACCTCGCATCAGGTGCCTGTGCGCGAATTCAACTCTTATGGCTCGCGCCGTGGCAACCACGAAGTGATGATGCGCGGCACCTTCGCCAATATCCGCATCAAGAACGAAATGCTGGACGGTGTTGAAGGCGGCTATACCAAAGGCCCCGATGGCGAGCAGACTTCGATCTATGACGCCTCGATGGCCTACCAAGAGGCGGGCACGCCGCTGGTTGTGTTCGGCGGCGAACAGTATGGCGCGGGGTCTTCGCGTGACTGGGCGGCCAAAGGCACCAACCTGCTGGGCGTCAAAGCCGTGATCGCCGAATCGTTTGAACGAATTCACCGCTCGAACCTGGTTGGCATGGGTGTGATCCCGTTTGAATTCACCGCCGGCGACACGCGCAAGTCGCTGGGCCTGAAAGGGGATGAGACGATCGCAATCAGCGGCCTGGACACGATCCAACCCCTGCAAGAGGTGCCCTGCACCATCACCTTTGGCGACGGGTCCGAAAAGACGATCCAGCTGAAGTGCCGGATCGATACCGCGATTGAGATCGAATATATCGAACACGGCGGCGTTCTGCATTACGTGCTGCGCAATCTGGCCGCAGGAACCTAAGCCCGGCGCATCGCTGACAAAACGGCCCTCCGCCTTGGCGGGGGGCTTTTGCATTTCAAGAGGGGCCAAGCGTCAGGAATTCATGACCTATCCACAGGAGGCGACCTGTGGCACCTTTATATCATTGATTTGACCTGACCTTTTGAGTGCAAAATGACAAAGATGACCCTTTTTCAGGCGGGTATCCTGATCGCATTGGCGATTGCGGGTGTCGCCACGCAGGCCCCCGGCGATGCCGAGGCGCCGATGTCCATCGCTTACAGGAACTAAAAAGCGCCCCTTGGGGCGCTTTTTACATTGTCCTATCTGGTGAACTTACTTGGCCTGTGCCTTTTGCAGTTCCGGCAAGAACCGCTGTTCATAGTCCGACCCGACCAGCGGCCCGGCAAAACGGTACAGCACCGTGCCTTCGCCATCCAGAATGAAGGTCTCTGGCGGGGCGGTCACGCCCCATTCAATCGCCGTGCGGCCCTGCGGATCAAAGGCGACCGCGTCAAAGGGGTTGCCTTCGTCGGTCAGGTATTTGGTGGCGTTCGCCTCGTCGTCTTTGAAGTTCACACCGATCAAATGCACGCCTTGTTCCTGCATTTGCAGCAGGATCGGATGCTCGGCCCGGCAAGGCGGGCACCAGCTGGCCCAGAAGTTCACCACCGTCACTTCATCCGCCGCAAGATCGGCAGGCGTGATCGCCGCAAAGCCCGGCAGCGCGACCTCAGTCACCGCAGGCGCAGGCTGGCCAATGCGGGTGGACGGCAGGCTATCGGGGTCTTCGCGGAACATGCCGACATAGAACAGCCCCGCCAGCCCGGCAAAAATCAACGGCGGCAGAACCATCAGCGGGGATACTTTAGCCATCGGGGTTCTCCACCTTCGCAAGCGCGGCTTTCACCTTTCGGGCCCGGCGCCAACTGGCCGCCACAAGCACGACCAACAACACAATCGACGCCCCATAGGCCGACAAAACCGTGCCTGCATATTTCCCAAGTTCGGGCATCATGCCTGACGCTCCCGTGCCAATAGCGCACGCATCCGGCGCGCGCGAATTTCGGTTTGAGTGCGCAGGAACACCAGCGCGATGAACAGCAGGGCAAACCCAGCAATCGAGATGAACAGCGGCACGGCAAAGACATTGCTGACCCGTTCGGTCGTATCGCCGGTAGCAGCGCCTGCCCGCATCACGGACGACCCTTGGTGCAGCCCTTGATTCCAGAAGTTCACGGCATAGCGGCTCAGCAGCGCAAAGACCGACCCGACCAAACACAGGATCGAGGTCAGATCAGCGGCGGTGTCGTCATTCTCAATCGCTTCCCACAGGGCCATATAGCCCAGATAGAACAGAAACAGGATCAGGAACGAGGTCAGGCGCGGATCCCATTCCCACCATGTGCCCCACATCGGCTGGCCCCAGATCGCCCCGGTGATCAGCGCGATCAGCGTCATCACCGCGCCCACAGGCGCCGCCGCCCGCGCGGCCAACGCACTGACATGGTGCCGCCGCACAATCCAGATCAGCGAGGCGACAAGCATCATCAGCCAAGCATTGATCGCCAGAAAGGCGCTTGGCACGTGGATGTAGATGATCTTGACGGTCGAGCCCTGACGGTAATCATCGGGCGTGAAAAAGAACCCCCAGCCAAGCCCGATAACCAAGGCCACGGCGGCGAGACCAGCAATCCAAGGCAGCACCTTATCGGTGGTGCGAATGAATTTCACCGGGTTTGCATATTCCCAAATCGACATGTCTGTTCGTTATCCCGCTTGGTGGTTCGGTTCAAATCAAATATCGGTTTCCAACTGGATCCGCAGTGAGACCGGTTGACGCTTGCGCCCCCAATCGCCCGGCGGGCCATCAAACCGCCCCGGAAAGCGTGTCTTGCAGGCAGTGCAATGGCCCGTGTCATCCAACGCCCAGCCGGTCAGTTGATGCCAATCGCGCTCGATCACCCGCGCGCCGCAACCGTGGCAATAGCTCGACTGTGCCTCAACATGGTTCACATTGCCGACATAGACATGCCGCAGCCCCCTGCCCTTGGCGATGTCGCGCGCGGCCAGAAGCGATTCAAGCGTGGTCTTGGGCCGGTCCATCAGGCGGTAATGCGGGGTGAAGGCGGTGAAGTGCAGCGGCACATCCGGCCCGCAATTGGCCAAAATCCAATCGGCCATACCGGTCAGTTCCTCGGGGCTGTCGTTTTCGCCGGGGATGATCAGTGTCGTCAACTCGACCCAGCAATCGGCCTCATTCACCGCATAGGCGATGCTGTCCAGAACGGGGCCAAGCTCGGACCCGGTCAGTTTGCGATAGAAGATTTCGGAGAACGCCTTGAGGTCGATATTGACCGCATCCATCGCCCCAAAGAATTCAGCCCGCGCGCAGTCGCTGATATAGCCCGCCGTCACGCCGACATTCTTCAGCCCGCGCTTGCGGCACTCATCGGCGGTGTCCAGCGCGTATTCCAGAAAGATGACTGGATCGTTGTAGGTATAGGCCACTGACAGCGCCCCTGCGCAGGCAGAGGCCGCCGCAATCAGCGCAGGCGGCGCGGGTTCGGCGCTGCGGTCCATGTCCTTGGATTTGGAAATGTCGTGGTTCTGGCAGAACTTACAGGCCAGATTGCAACCAGCAGTGCCAAAGCTCAGAACCGGGGTGCCGGGGTAGAAGTGGTTCAGCGGCTTCTTTTCAATCGGGTCGATGCAAAACCCAGACGACCGCCCATAGGTGTCCAGCACCAGCGCATCGCCCTGCCGCATCCGGACGAAGCACATGCCCCGTTGCCCATCGCGCAGGGCACACAAACGCGGGCACAGGTCGCAGACAACGCGCCCGTCCTCGGCCATGTGCCAATGGCGTGCAAGATGCGCGGTCATCGGATGTTGATACGCAGAACAGCGGCGGATGCGAAGGGCAATAGCGCGATCACGCCAAAGCTGATTCCCGCCTCCATCAGCAACGCTGTTTTCACCGCCAGACCATCGGCCCCGCGCCGCGCCACCTCGGCCCCGAAAATCAGCGTTGGCACATAAAGCGGTAGAACCAGCAGCGACATCAGCAGCCCGCCGCGTTTCAGCCCCACGGTCAGCGCCGCGCCAAAGGTGCCGATCACGCTCAGCGCCGGGGTGCCAATGGCCAGCGACACCACCAGCCAGCCATAGCCCTGCACCGGCAGGTTCAGCAAAACGCCCAGCAGCGGCGCAACCAGCACCAAAGGCAAGCCGGTGGTCAGCCAATGCGCCAGCGCCTTGACCGACACGACCCCCTCCATCGGCAGGGGCGCTGTGGCCAGCAGATCAAGCGATCCGTCCTCCCAATCCAGTGCAAAGATCCGGTCCAGCGACAACAGGCACGCCAGCAGCGCCCCGATCCACAGAACGCCCGGCGAAATCGCCGCCAATAGCTGCGTCTGCGGGCCAACAGCAAAGGGCACCAGAACCACGACAATCAGAAAGAACGCCAGCCCTAGGCCAAAGCCCCCGCCTGCACGCACCGCAAGCCGCAAGTCACGGATCAACAGCGCAATCACAGGAACGCCTCATCCATTGCGGCCGCGCGGGGTTTCGCCTTGAAGGGGCCAACGTCGAACACCTCGGCCTCGGGGATGCCCAGATCGATATGGGTGGCCATCAGGGCCGAACCGCCCTGCGCCAGATGCCCGCGCACCGCATCAGCGAACAGCGCGACCGAAGCCGCATCCAGCGATACCGTCGGTTCATCAAGCACCCAAATCGGACGGCCCGTCACCATCAGCCGCGCCAGACCCAAGCGGCGCTTTTGCCCCGCCGACAGGGTGCCGGCCATCCGGTCCTGAAGGGTGACAAGATCGAACGCCTTCAACGCGTCATCCACCCCGCCCGCATCGAAGACCGAGGCCCAGAAGGCCAGGTTTTCGCGCACGCTCAGCATCGCTTTCAAACCGTCGGAATGGCCCGCATATGCGATCGCTTCGCCGCCGCCCGAAATCTCTCCGGCCTCGGCAGGTTGCAATCCGGCAACCGTGCGCAGCAGCGTGGTCTTGCCCGCGCCATTTGGCCCGCGCAGCACCAAGGCCCGCCCCGCCGCCAATTCGAACGACACGCCCTCAAGGATGGCCAGCCCGCCACGGGCCACGCAAAGATCGGTAACAGTCAACATAAGCAAAGCCTTACCGCAGGACGCCCCATCGCAAAAGGACTATTGCCGCGGCATTTCCAACCGCAGGCCCGCATCACACCGGCAAAGCCGCCAAAGCAACGCGCCGCCCTTCGGACAACAGGATGTTATAGGTCCGGCAGGCCGAGGGCGTGTTCATAGCCTCAACCCCGATGCCCGCCGCCTCAAGCGCGTCGCGCAGGGCACGCGGCGCATAGGCGGTTTCGGCCCCGGTGCCAAAGAACAGCACATCAACTGACCCCGCCAAGGCCAAAAGCGGCGCGGGATCGTCGCTGCCCGCCCAAGGCTTGGCCCCCGTGGCGGTCATCAGCAGCGGCCCTTCCAGAGCCTCGCCCGCGACGCGGAAAAATCCGGGACCATAGCCATCGACAGGCTTTGCATCGGTGAACTGGATCTCATTCAGGCGCATGGCCCCGCTCCTTTTTCGTTTAATGCCAGATCGGCAGGCCAAGCAAAATGGCGCAACCGATCAAACCGTAAGCCACGGTGCGATACAGATATTCCCGGTCAGGGCGGAACATCCGCGCCCCGATCCAACAGCCCAAAGCATAGGGCGGCAACAGCAGAAGGCCAAGCGCGACCGCATGGCCGGGCAAGGCCCCTTGCACCGCCATCAGCGGGATCATCAGGATCGACAGCAGTGTCAGAAAGGTCGCCAGCGTGGCGCGGCTGCGTTCGACACTGTCACGGCTGGACAATTGGAACAGCACCAGCACCGGACCGGTTAGCCCCGTCGTGCCGCCAACGAACCCGGTCGCCGCCCCCAGCAAGGCGCGGTTGCGCGACGTCGGCGGTGTGGCATGACGCCAGCCGCTGACAAGCGCAATCAGGGTGATCGTGCAGACCGCAATAACCGCCCAACGCAGCGCGACAACATCGCTATGGCGCAGCACCAAGATGCCAAGCGAGACGGATACAATCGCCGCGCCCAGCATAATCGCCATGGGCCTGCGTTGGACCAAAGGCAGTGTCTTGGGCAGCACCGTCGCCGCCGAGGCCAGCCCGCCAAGCGCAAATGCGCCAATGGCCATCTCAACCGGGATGAACCGGCTGGCGACAGGCATAAAAATTAAGGCCGCCCCGAAACCGGCGAAGCCATAAACGACCCCGGCTGCGAAGACGGCCAATAGAATGAATGCCAGCCCCTCAATTTGAAGGGCCAGCATAAAGGTTTCAGTCATTTGGGACGGTCGGATCAGAGGCCGAAGCCTTCGACCAGTCACGTTTTACACCCAGCATAAGCACGATGTTCTTGGCCACATAGACCGACGAATAGGTGCCGACGATGATGCCCCACGTGATTGCAAAGACGAACCCGCGGATCACGTCGCCGCCCAATGCCAGCAAGGCAATCAGCGCCAGAAGCGTGGTGCCCGAAGTCATCAAGGTCCGGCTCAGGGTCTCGTTGACTGTCAGGTTCATCAATTCGCGCAGGTCCATCTGCTTGTATTTGCGCAGGTTTTCGCGAAGGCGGTCAAAGATAACCACGGTATCGTTGATCGAATAGCCGACGATGGTCAGAAGCGCCGCAATCGTGCTGAGGTCAAACCTGATCCCGGCGATGGCGAAGATGCCGATGGTGATCGCAACGTCATGCACCAGCGCCGCCACAGCGCCCACGGCGAACTGCCATTCGAACCGCAGCCAGATATAGACCAGGATCGCCGCGACAGCCGCCGCCAGCGAATAGATCGCCGTCATGATCAATTCGCCCGAGACCTTCGGCCCAACGCTTTCAACGCTGGTGAATTTGACATCGGGCGATGCCGCCTGCAACGCGGACTCTACCTGCGCGATGGCTTCGGGCGACATGGCCTCATCGCCGTCCTGCGCCTGAATGCGGATCATCGCCACGTTCTGATCCGGCCCAAAGGTCGGGTCAAAGACTTCGGTGATGGTCACATCGCCAAGGCCCAGCGGCGCGATCGAGTCGCGATAGGCGCCCACATCAATCGCCTGCGCGCTTTCGGTTCGCAGGGTCGTGCCGCCGCGGAAGTCGATCCCGAAGTTCAGGCCGATCGTCCCCCACGCCGCAAGCGACATGACAACCGCCACCGCAGATGCGCCGAAGGTGAATTTGATCCAGCGGAAGAAGTTGATCTTGGTGTCATCGCGCACAATCCGCATGCCGCGAATGGTGAACTGACGCGGACGCGCCCGTTCAAACCACATCACGATCATCAGACGGGTCAGCCAGATCGCCGCAAAGACCGAGGTCAGAATACCAAGGCCCAGCGTGATCGCGAAGCCCCGCACCGGGCCAGAGCCAAGCGCGAACAGGATCACTGCAATGATGAAAGTGGTGATGTTGGCATCCAAAATGGCCGACAGCGCCTTGTCATACCCCAGCGCAATCGCGCGCGACGGGCCTTTGGCGGTCCGCAGCTCTTCTCGGATACGTTCAAACACCAGCACGTTGGCATCGACCGCCATACCGATGGTCAAAACGATACCGGCAATCCCCGGCAAGGTCAGCGTGCCGCCAATGGCCGACAGAACGCCAAAGATCAGGCCGATGTTCAGACCCAGCGCGATGGTCGCGAAAACGCCAAACAGCCCGTAGCTGAGGATCATGTAGACAACCACCAGACCCAGACCAACAAGGCTGGCAACTTTGCCCGCCGCGATGCTGTCTGCGCCCAGTTCCGGCCCAATGGTCCGTTCTTCAAGGAAGTTCAGACCAGCCGGAAGTGCACCAGCCCGCAGCAGAACCGCCAGATTGGTGCTTTCTTCGACGGTGAAGCTGCCGGTGATGATGCCCGACCCGCCCGCGATATGGCTTTGGATGACCGGGTCGCTGATGACCTCGTCATCCAGAACGATGGCAAAAGGGCTACCGATGTTTTCAGCGGTGTAATCGCCAAATTTCCGCGCGCCCGAAGCGTTGAACCGGAAGCTGACCGCCGGGCGGCCGTTCTGGTCAAACGACGGCTGCGCATCCACCAGTTCCTCGCCCGTCACAACAGGCGCGGATTCCAGAATGTCATAGCTGCCCTCACGGCCCACAACCGGCAGAACCTCTTGGCCCGATTGCACGGATTGGTCGGGGTTGTCGGTGCGCCCAACAACCGGCTGGAAGGTCAGTTGCGCCGTGGTGCCTATGATCGCCTTCAGTTCAGATGCCGATCCAATGCCCGGCACCTGAATCAAAATGCGGTCTTCGCCCTGACGCTGGATCGTGGGTTCGCGCGTGCCAACCTCATCGATCCGGCGGCGGATGATCTCAAGCGACTGGCGCACGGTGCGGTCGTCCATCGCCTGACGCTCGGCCTCGGACAAGGTCACCACCAGCGTATCGGCCTCGGCCCGCACTTCCAGATCGGTCGAACCTGCCCCGGTGAGCGACGCAACGGGCTGCGCCAGACCGCGCACCAGTTCCACCGCACGCGGCATGCCTTCGGGCTGAGAAATCTTGACCCGCAATTCCAGCGGATCGCTGTCTTGCAGGCGGATCGTGCCGACCGTCGCGCGTTCCGGGCGCAGCAGGTCACGCACTTCGGGCCACAGGGCCTCCATCCGCGAGGCATAGACATCGGCGACCTTCACTTCGGCCAGCAGATGCGCACCGCCGCGCAGGTCAAGCCCTAGATTAACCAGAGTTGACGGCAAGTAAGACGGCCAATCGGCCGCCTTTGCCTGATTTTCGGGTGTATCGGCACCCGCCTCAATCGCGGCGACGGCATCATTGTGCCCTTCAACGCGACTGTAAAAGGCGTTCGGCACCGCAAAGGCCAACCCCGCCACCACCAGCATCCAGACAAGGATGCGCTTCCATAGCTCGATTTGCAGCATCAGGGGGCCTTTCGACTGGATCAGGCGCTTGCCGGTTCGGACTTCGACAAGACCTGAGCGATGGTCGACTGCACGACGCGCACTTTCACGCCTTCTGCAATCTCGACCTCTACCTCGTTGTCTTCACGGACTTTTACGACTTTGCCGATCAGACCGCCCTGGGTCACGACACGGTCGCCGCGGGTCAGGGCCTGCACCATTTTCTGGTGGTCTTTCATTTTCTTCTGCTGCGGACGGATCAGCAGGAAATACATGATCGCGAAGATCAGGATCAGCGGGACGAATTGGGCAAAGGCGTTGCCTTCCATGGGATGCTCCTTGAGTGATTGCGGGGCACCCCCGCAGATGTCGCGCGGAACCTATGCGCCGCAAGGCCGATTTGCAAGCCACGCCAGCCCATTCGCCCCACCCCGATTGAAGCGCCCCACGATGCGGGTTAGCGTCATGGGCAAGTGATTTGGATGAGTGATTGATGATGCAGACGACGATTACCATTCCGGTGGCCCCAGAAACCCTTATCACGGCGGCAGGATTGGCCACGCTTTGCCTTATCCTGTGGTTTGCCCTACGCGCCCAACCCGAGGGCGAGGACCTAGACGCGCCATGGCTCGGCCGCGTGCAGGCCACGATGGGCATGGACAAACTTGGCAGCGGCGTCTTTTTGCCCGTCGCTATGCTGTGGCTTGTGGTCTTCTTGCTGTTGTCGCTGGGCCTCTTCTACCTGATCGCCGATACGATCACCCGCCCCCTTCCGGTCGGCAGTAATGTCGAGGACGGCGACCGTGCCTTCCGCTTTCACATCACCCAGCTTGCCGCGCTGACAACTGTTCTGGGCGCGGTCATCGCCTTGCCGGTTACGCTCCTAAGGCTCGGACATTCCTCTCGCCAAACCGACGCAACCGAACAACGCCTGATCACAGAACAGATCAATAAGGCAGTTGAGGGATTGGGGGCAGAGAAAAAAGTAGACCGTATCGGGCGGATTGTTAGCTACATAATGCCAGAAACCGTCCGCTTTGATGCAATTAACGAAAGAGACGCCCTGCAAGATTTGGAACGACACTTGGAAGGAACCGAGCAACACTGGGGTTATCGCTTCAATGGAGTAAAAAGCGCCCGCGAAGACCAAGACACCGGCGAAATGTACTTGGGCTATGACTATGACATATGGAATGTAACCAACTCAGAAATTCAATGGTTTCAGGAAGATGCAAATATTCCACGAAATGCCAAAAATCCTAAGCACAAAGAATGGCAAGTGTTTTCAGAAACCGTTCCGAACCTCGAAGTGCGGATTGGAGCGATTTATGCTCTCGAACGTATCAGCCAAGCAAGCGACCGAGACCATGTCCGAGTTATGGAAATACTGTGCGCTTATGTCCGCGAGACGTCGCCGAAAGCGTCAACAAGACTTCAAAGGCTTAAAAACCGCAATAAGATGGAAGCTAGAGCTGATATTCAAGCGGCAATTGACGTAATTGGCCGAAGAGGGCGGAAAAGCATCAGCTTAGAGCGTCAAAACAATACCCGGTCCGAACATGGTTATCGCCTCGATCTAAGATTTGCAAATCTACAAAATTATGACCTTAGCAAACTCAATTTAAGCAACGCTCGTTTCAATGGCGCAAACTTGAATGGAGTCGACCTATTCCAAACAAATTTGGATTCGGCGGACTTCCGAAAAGCAACATTTGGCCTAACAACTAAGATGATGGACACCTCGATTTACGGAGCAGCTTTTCCTGAAACCGACCTTGTCTTGCTCAAGCTGACACATGATCAAATCGAAAAAGCATTCGGCGATCGAACCACATTGTTATCGGACGACACACGCGCGGCGTTTGGTGAATACGGCCAACCTGCCCATTGGCTCGACAAGAAAGCTGGCTGGAAAGAATTTGACGCCGCATGGCGCAAATGGCAGCGCGAGGTGCTCAAGATGAACCCCAACGGCACCAAACCAGACGAATGACCCGCCTTCTCGCCCTCCTCCTCGCCCTCGCAGGCCCGGCCTTTGCCGATCCTTTGCCGCCGCTGGACCCTGAGGCACGGGGGGAGTGGCTGGCCGTGGGGCGGGTGAATATTGCCGGCTACAGCCAAACGGGCATGTGTACCGGCACGCTGATTGCGCCGGATCTGGTGTTGACGGCGGCGCATTGTGTGATGCGCGGGGGCGCGATGGCGCGGCTGAGCGATCTGCACTTTGTCGCCGGATGGTTTGGCGGGCGCTATGCCGGGCATGGGCTGGTGCGCGAGGTCACGCTCCACCCCGAGGCGGGCGATCCGCCGCGCCTGCCCTATGATCTGGCGCTGATCCATTTGGCCGCGCCGCTGGACATCGCGCCCCTGCCCGTCGCCGCCCCTGCGGACGGCCCCTGTGCCATCGTTGGCTATTTCGACCTGCGCCCCAATCGTTTGTCGGCCCGGTTCGACTGTGCGGGCATGGCGGCGCGGGGCGGCTGGCAGATCACCTGCCCGACCCGCTGGGGCAATTCCGGCGGGCCGATTTTGCAGCGGGGACCGGATGGCTGGCAGGTGATTGCCGTGGTCTCAGAGGGAAATACCACCTTCACCGTGGGCGCCTTGGCCGCAGAGTTCGTCAATCGGTAAGTCGAGCCTACACTCGCCCGCAGATCTGGTGCATAAGGCCCGCGACGTTTCAACGACTCGAAGAAGGATCAGTCCGATGCATGACATTCGTGCCATCCGCGAAAACCCCGCCGCGTTCGACGCAGCCCTTGCGCGCCGTGGGGCCTCGTCGGTATCGCCCGAGATCCTAAAGCTGGACGAAGCGCGCCGCGCCGCGATCCACGCCGCCGAAACCGCGCAGGCCGATCAGAACAAGGCCAGCAAGGAAGTGGGCCGCGCCAAGGCCAGCGGCGACGAGGCCGAGTTTGAGCGCCTGCGCGCGCTTGTGGCCACCAAGAAGGCCGAAGTGGCCGAGATGCAGGCCAAGGCCAAGGATCTGGACGCCCAGCTCGAGGCGCTGCTGATGGGCATCCCGAACCTGCCGTTCGACGATGTGCCCGAAGGCGCGGATGAGGCGGACAACGTGGAAATCCACCGCTGGGGCACGCCCAAGGATTTGGATTTTGCGCCGAAAGAGCATTACGAACTGGCGGGCGTCATCCCGGGCATGGATTTTGAAACCGCGGCCAAACTGTCGGGATCGCGCTTTGTGGTGCTGTCTGGCGCCGTGGCCCGCATTCACCGTGCGCTGGCTCAGTTCATGATCGACACCCATGTCGAGGAAAACGGCCTGACCGAGACCTGGACGCCGGTTCTGGTCAAAGAAGAAATGATGTACGGCACGGGCCAGCTGCCCAAGTTCGGCGAAGACAGCTATCAGACCACCAATGGCTGGTGGCTGGTGCCGACGGCCGAGGTGCCGCTGACCAATATCGTCAACGGCATGACGGTGGAAGAAAGCTATCTGCCCCGCCGTTATGTTGCACATACCCAGTGTTTCCGGTCCGAGGCCGGCAGCGCAGGCCGCGACACCGCCGGGATGCTGCGCCAGCACCAGTTCGAAAAGGTCGAAATGGTCTCGGTCACGCATCCTGACAAATCGCGCGACGAATTGGACCGCATGACCGGTTGCGCCCAAGGCATTCTGGAGCGTTTGGGCCTGCCTTATCGCACCGTGGTTCTGTGCACCGGCGATATGGGCTTTGGCGCGCGCCGCACCCATGACATCGAGGTCTGGCTGCCCGGTCAGAACATGTACCGTGAGATCAGCTCGGTCTCGGTCTGTGGTGATTTCCAGGCCCGCCGGATGAACGCCCGGTTCAAACCCGCCGAGGGTGGCAAGCCCGAGTTCCTGCATACGCTGAACGGGTCGGGTCTGGCCGTGGGCCGTTGCCTGATCGCTGTGTTGGAGAACGGCCAGCAAGCCGATGGGTCGGTTATTCTGCCCGAGGTGCTGCACCCCTACCTGCGCGGCCGCACCACGCTGACCGCAGACGGCACATTGGCATGAGCATTCCCCCGCGCGGCACTGCCTCGCGGGGATTTCTTTGCCTCATTCTTGACCCGTGCCGGATCGCAGCACGCCAGAAATCAGCGTCGCGCGGATTGCCGCACCACTATCTGCCCCTTTGGTGCTTGATTCATCCCGCTCAAGGCTTTGATTATGCCTGAGCCTTTCGTTGAACCAATCCGCCGCACCGCACGTTGACCCATAGCCGAACAGATTTGCCAGCCCCATGATCCGCCCGTCCCAGACCCCTTCCCGCGCCGAGGCCCAAGAATGAATAAACTCCTATCGGGCCTAGTGTTGATCGCCGCGATCGCCTTTGCCGCCTCGCCGATCTTTTCGACAGGGTTCAGCGGGTTCACCGCCGATCAATTCCCGGTGCCGCAAGAAAACCCGCCGGTGCAGCCTGCGGGCTATGCCTTTGCGATCTGGGGTCTGATATATCTGTGGCTGATCGCCGGGGCCGCCTTTGGGCTGATCAAACGGGGCGATGATCCCGATTGGCAGCCGATGCGCCTGCCCTTGCTGGTCAGTCTGGGCGTCGGCATCACATGGATTCCGGTCGCCAATCTTAGCCCGGTTGCGGCGACGGTGTTGATCTGGCTGATGCTGGGCTCGGCCCTCTTTAGCCTGTTCAAGGTCGGCGACACTGACCGTTGGTGGCAATTGTCGCCGGTAGCGGTCTATGCCGGCTGGCTAACGGCGGCCAGTTCGGTGTCCATTGGCCTTCTGTTGGGCGGGTACGGTTATCTGAATGGCACGCTGTCGGCGCTGGTTGGCCTTGGTATTGCGCTGGCGATTGCGATGGTCGTGCAATACCGCCTGCACCGCGCGCCGCTATATGGGGTCACCGTGATCTGGGCGCTGGTCGGGGTGATCGTTGCCAATTGGCAGCCGTTCAACGTGGCGGTGGCAGGGCTTGCCGGGGTCGGGATCTTTGCCATTCTGGCGCTGCGCGGCACCGATACCGAATGACGCCGTAGGGTGGGTTTTCAACCCACCGCCCCATCGGCCCAAAACAAAAACGCCGCCTCAACCGGGCGGCGTTTTCTTATTTCTTGTGGCCTTTTCCAAGGTGCTTGGTCAGCGCCCCGGCATTGGTCTTGCGACGCCCCTTAAAGGGGTTCTTGTCGCTATTGCCGCGCATCGTCAGGCGGATCGGCGTGCCGGGCATGTCAAAGTCGGCGCGCAAGCCATTCACCAGATAACGCGAATAGGCCTCGGGCAGTTTGTCGGGGTGCGAACACATAACCACGAATCCCGGTGGGCGGGTCTTGGCTTGGGTCATGTAGCGCAGCTTGATCCGCTTGCCGTTCGGCGCGGGCGGCGGGTGCTGTTCCAGCATCCCAATCAACCAACGGTTCAACTGCGCGGTCGGCACACGGCGGTTCCAGACGTCATAGGCCTTGAGGATCGCGTCATGCAACTTATCAAGGTTCTTGCCCGTCTTGGCCGAGACCATGATCAGCGGCGCGCCACGAAGCTGCGGCAGCAAGCGTTCAAAGGACTCGCGCAGCGCCTTTGCCTTGTCGTTCTTTTCTTCTTCGATGTCCCACTTGTTCACCGCCACCACAACGGCGCGGCCTTCACGTTCAGCCAGATCGGCGATGCGCAGATCCTGCTGTTCGAACGGGATAGCGGCATCAAGCAGAACCACCACGACCTCGGCAAACTTGACCGCGCGCAGACCGTCCGAGACCGACAGTTTTTCCAGCTTTTCCTGCACCTTGGCGCGTTTGCGCATCCCGGCGGTGTCAAAGATGCGGACGGGCGTGCCGTCCCATTCGGTCCGAACCGAGATCGAATCGCGGGTGATCCCGGCCTCGGGGCCTGTCAGAAGGCGGTCCTCGCCCAAGATCTTGTTGATCAGCGTGGATTTGCCCGCGTTCGGGCGGCCCACCACGGCGATTTGCAACGGCTTGGCAGCGGTGGGAACGGGAACCGCGTCCTCATCTTCATCGCCGACATCGGCCTCAATCTCGGGGGCTTCGGCGGCGGCACGTTCGGCATATTCATCGGCCAGCGGCATCAGCGCCAGATAGAGATCGTGCATGCCTTCGCCATGTTCGGCGGACAGGCGCACAGGTTCCCCCAGCCCAAGCGAGAAGGATTCCAAATACCCCGCCTCGCCCGCGTGGCCTTCGGATTTGTTCGCCGCCAGAAAGACGTTCTTGGCCCGCTTGCGCAGGATCTCGGCGAACATTTCGTCCAGCGGCGTCACGCCTGCACGGGCGTCGATCATGAACAGACAAATGTCGGCCATGTCCACAGCGCGTTCCGTAAGGCGGCGCATCCGGCCTTGCAGGGATTCGTCGGTGGCCTCTTCCAGACCAGCGGTGTCGATGACGGTAAAGCGCAGATCGCCAAGACGCCCTTCGCCTTCACGCAAGTCGCGCGTCACCCCCGGCTGGTCATCGACCAGCGCGAGTTTCTTGCCGACAAGGCGGTTGAACAGCGTGGACTTGCCCACATTGGGCCGCCCCACGATGGCGATAGAGAACGTCATATCAGTCTCCGAACGGGATCAAGCCGCCCAGATACAAGATTTCACCGCCGCATGAAAGGGGGCATTACGCTGCCCCACAATGGCTTAGCGGAAGGCGTGCAAAACGCCCTTGGACGAGACCACATAAAGCGTGCCATCCACAACGATCGGCGCAGTGGTCGCCCCGCCCGCGATTGGCACGGATGCGGTCAAAGCGCCGGTTTCCGGGTCAAACAGTCGGATCAGCCCATCGGAGGAGGCCACGACAACACGCCCGCCCGCCACAATCGGCCCCAGATTGGTATAGCTGGTTTCGCGGCGCGCATGTGGGCGGCGCTTGGGCACATAGCCCGGCAGATCCGTCGACCACAGCGTCGCGCCGGTTTTGGCGTCCATTCGGACCAGCTCATTCAGATCGGTGACCATGTAGATCGAATCGCCTGCGGGCCATGCCGGGCCTGCGGCACCATGATTGGCTGTCCAGATCCGTTCGCCGTTGGCCGCATCGAATGCGGCCGAGCGGCCCGCGAAGTTGCCCGCATAGACCACATCGCCCACCACGACCGGATCGCCGGTGATGTCATCGACCACAGACAAGGCGCGACCAGTCCGTTCCCCCGCCAGCGACGAGGTCCAAAGCGTCAGGCCGCCCCGGCGGAAGGCCGCCTGAACATCGGCTGACCCGAATGAGAAATAGACGCGCTGGTCGGTGATCGCAGGCGATGCGCCCCCTGCCACGTTATGCACATCGGCCACGCCGTCGATCTGCCAGCGGACACGGCCATCCTTGGCCTCGATCGCCCAAGCGGTCGTGTCGCCTGCCACCAGATAGACCAGACCGTCGTAATAGGCCGGGGCCCCGGTGCCGGTTGCGCCCAGATCCTGTTGCCAGATCTGCTGGCCCGTGGCCGGGTCCAGTGCGGTGACGGTGCCAAAGGCCGAGGTGACAAACAGTTTGCCATCGCCAATCGCCAGACCGCCGCCCGCGGTATCATCAGACCGGTCGCGCACCGGAGTCAGGTCGGCCTGCCAAAGCGTTTCGCCATTGGTGGCCGTCGCGGTGACCGTCGCGGCGCTGTCCATGGTGAAGATGCGCCCGTTTGAGGCCACCGGATCTGCAATCAGACGCGCCCGGCGTTTGTCGCCCTGCCCGATATTCGCCGCCCAGATCTGGGTCGGCTGCACCGACAGCATCGGATGGGCCACACGGGTCGTCGGGGTCACGTGGCTTTGAAGCCAAGCGCCATTGCGCTGCGCCGGGGCCAGACCAGCCGCACGGGGGCCAATCGCCTCGGCCGACATGGGCGGCACCTGTTCGGGCTGTTGACCCAGAACTTCGCGCAGGCCTTCACGCTGGCCCGGTAGGATCAGGTCATCCTTTTCGCACGCGGTCAGTGCGACCAAAGCGGCCAGTGCGGCTAGGCGGATGGTAGTCTGCATGGCGTCCCCCCGGTTCGGTGCAGTCGCGGCTTAACCCTGTTCGGGTGTGCCACCAAGTGCAACAATCAACTGTGTCACGCGGCGACGCAACCCATTGGAAACCTCAGCATCTGCAAGAATGGCTTGCAAGCGGGTGATTGCCGCCTCGCCGTTGCCTGCTTCGATCTCAATCAGGGCCAATTGTTCCTCGGCCAACAGGCGCAGCGCCGATCCGGGCGCGGCCAGCGCCTCCAGCTCAATCCGGCGTTCGTCAACCGTCAGGGCGTCGCCCGCGCGGGACAGAGCCTTATAGTTGGCGATCTGGCGATAGATCTTCGGCGCATCGGGCGAGGCCGCGATCTGGCGCAGGGTCGCAACCGCCGTTTCGTTCTGATCATTCGACGCCTGTTCCGAGGCGACCAACATATCCAAAACCGCCTGACCGCCCGCATTCGGGGCCGACAAAGCATCAAGCGCCGCGATCCGCTCTTGCGGTTCCTTGCCGGTCAAGGCGTCAAGAATGGAATCGCCAAAGGCCTGCGCAGCGGCGGCATCGCGGGCTTGGCTGTATTCGCGCCACGCCGTTCCGCCGACGATCACCAGAACCACAACGCCCCCGATCCAGCCGTATTTGCGCAACTTCTGGAACAACCGGTCACGGCGGACTTCTTCGGTTACTTCGTCGATGAAACTGTCGGTATCGCTCACGCCGCTCTCCGGGATATTGATTTCAGCCTGTCATATCGTGACCATCCAAGGCTGCCAAGGCGTGATCTTTAGGCGACAGCTGTCAGAATGCGTCACCAGAGCGCACATTTTCCCAAACTAAACGATCCAGTTTACCTTGAATGACGTAAACTGGATGCCTATTAACTGAACCAATCAGTTCACCGCCCCGGTCAAAACACGCCGATGCCATATTCAAAGCGCCTCGGACAGCTAACGGGACAGCGGACCCATAACGGGACAGACAAGGAATAAAGGGTTAACGATGCGCATCATTCCGGTGATTACCGCCATTCTGGTTGCAGCGCTGCTGTACGGGTTGATTATTGAGCGCGACAAGGTTCTGACCTTCGCCAAAGAGCTCAGCCCGGTTCAGACCGAAGGTGCCGATGCCCCCGACACCCCCGTGGCCGAGGTGGCCCCCCCCGCCGAAGCACCTGCCATCGACGGCGTGCGCGTCTTTGCTGTCCATTCCGAGGCGCAGGAGATCGACAGCGCGGTTGTTCTGCGCGGCGAAACCGAAGCCATGCGTCAGGTTGATGTACAGGCCGAAACCTCGGGCAGCGTGATTTCCGACCCGATCCGCCGCGGCTCGTTCGTTGAGGCCGGTCAGGTGCTGTGTCAGATCGACCCCGGCACCCGCACCGCCACCTTGGACGAAGTGCTGGCCCGTCTGGCCGAAGCCGAGGCGCAGCGCCCGCAGTTTGAAGCCCGCATCCCCGAGGCGCAGGCCCAACTTGCCGGAGCGAGCGCGGCTTTGGAAGAAGCGCAGATCAACGCCAACGCGGCCAAGCAACTGTCAGCAGATGGCTATGCCAGTGAAACCCGCGTCAAGGCCACCCAAGCCGCCGTGCGCAGCGCCGAAGCCAGTGTCAGCAGCGCCGAGGCCGGTTTGAAATCGGCCGCCGCCGGTCTGGATAGCCTTGAGGCCAGCATTCAAAGCGCCCGCGCCGCCGTGCTGCGGGCCGAAACCGATATCGAACGTCTGACCATCCGCGCGCCTTTCGCGGGCGTTCTGGAAAGCGACACCGCCGAACTGGGCAGCCTGCTGCAAAGCGGTATGGGCAGCGCAACCTGCGCCACGATCATCCAGCTCGACCCGATCAAGCTGGTGGGCTACGTGCCGGAAACCGAAATTGGCCGCGTCACCCTTGGTGCCCGCGCCGGGGCGCGGATGACCGATGGGACGACCGTTGTGGGTGATGTGACCTTCGTGTCGCGCAGCGCCGATCCCCTGACCCGCACCTTCCGCGTCGATATCACCGTGGACAATTCCGATCTGGCCATTCGTGACGGCCAAACCGCCGAAATCGCCATCGCCGCCGCCGGTGCCAAGGCGCATCTGCTGCCGCAGTCGTCCCTGACGCTGAACGACGAAGGCGAATTGGGTGTGCGGACGCTTGAGGCCAACAACACGGTGAAATTCATCCCTGTCAACCTTCTGCGCGACACGCGTCAGGGGGTGTTCGTGTCGGGCTTGCCCGACCGGGTCAATATCATCACCGTGGGCCAGGAATATGTGATCGACGGCGTGACCGTCGCCCCGACCTATGAGGAGGTCACACAATGACCGGAATAGTCGATTGGGCCGCCGAACGCGCGCGGATGGTCCTGGCATTCATTGTATTGTCGATTGCCGTTGGCTGGGTCGCCTATACCGGCCTGCCCAAAGAAGGAGAGCCGGATATCGAAATTCCGGCTCTGTTCGTTTCAGTGCCCTTCCCCGGCATTTCGGCCAGCGATTCCGAAACGCTGCTGGTCAAACCGATGGAAACCGAACTGGCCGATATCGACGGGCTGAAGACCATGTCTTCGACCGCCGCCGAAAACTACGCCGGTGTTGCGCTTGAGTTCGAATTTGGCTGGGACAAAACCAAGGTCATGGCCGATGTGCGGGACGCCATGACCAAGGCCGAAGGCCAGTTCCCCGATGGCGCTGATCAGTATTCGATCAACGAAATCAACTTCTCGGAATTCCCGATCATCATCGTCAACCTGTCCGGCCCTGTGCCGGAACGGACCATGGCGCGGGTGGCCAAAGACCTACAGGACAAGCTGGAATCGCTGGATGCGATCCTAGAGGCAGGCATCGCAGGCAACCGCGATGAAATGCTTGAGGTGGTGATCGATCCGCTGCGGCTTGAATCCTACAACGTCACCGCGGGCGAGCTGATCAATGTTGTGCGCAACAACAACCAGTTGATCGCGGCGGGCGAAGTGGAATCGAGCCAAGGTTCGTTCAGCGTCAAGATCCCCTCGTCCTTTGACGATCCGCAAGACGTCTATAACCTGCCGGTCAAAACCAACGGCGACCGCGTGGTCACGCTGGGCGATCTGGCCACGATCAACCTGACCTTCGAAGACCGCACCGGCACCGCACGCTTCAACGGTGAAAACACCGTTGCCCTGCAAGTGGTCAAGCGCAAAGGCTTTAACGTCATCGACACAGCCGAACTGGTCCGCGCAACCGTGCAAGAAGCCGAGGCCGAATGGCCCGCCGAACTGCGTGCCGTGGTCAATGTGGGCGCGTCCAACGACCAGTCGAAACAGGTCGCCTCGATGGTGGAACAGCTTCAGGGCTCGGTTCTGACGGCCATCGCACTGGTGATGATCGTGGTTCTGGCCTCACTGGGCCTGCGGCCTGCGCTGCTGGTGGGCTTTGCGATTCCGACCTCGTTCCTGCTGTGTTTTGCCTTCCTTGCGCTGATGGGCGTGTCCATTTCCAACATCGTCATGTTCGGCCTGATCTTGGCCGTGGGGATGCTGGTGGACGGGGCCATCGTTGTTGTGGAATACGCCGACAAGCGCATCTCTGAAGGCTCTGGCCCGATGCACGCCTATGTTGAGGCCGCCAAGCGGATGTTCTGGCCGGTCGTGTCCTCGACCGCGACGACGCTTTGCGCCTTCCTGCCGATGCTGTTCTGGCCGGGCGTTCCGGGCCAGTTCATGGGCATGCTGCCGGTCACACTGATCTTCGTTCTGTCCGCATCGCTTCTGGTTGCGCTGGTCTATTTGCCGGTGATGGGCGGGGTCTCGGGGCGGTTTTCCCGCATTCTGGACCGTGCCACCGCACGGCTGCGCGCCCGCACCCCTTGGCTGGTCCGTCTGGCCTTAGCGGGCGTTGCGCTGGTTGGGCTTTATGTCGGCGCGATGATGCTGCTGAACCCCAACTTCCTGTTCGTGAACCCGGCATCTGGCCTTGGGGCCTTCCTGCCCGGCGTTGTGGTGTTCCTGCTGTTTTCGGTCATGGCCTCGATTGTGCTTGATTCCGTCAAGATCCAGCGCCGCCGCGATCACATCGACACCCGCAACCGCCGCACTCTGTTCGGCTGGGTGATCTATCTTATCGCAGGCAACCCGATCATGCCGATCGTCACCGTTGCCGCCGTCATCGCCTTTGTCGGGACCGTCTTTGTGACCTTCCAAAGCAACAACAACGGCGTCGACTTCTTTGTTGAGACCGAACCGGAACAGGCCATTGTCTATGTCCGCGCGCGCGGCAACCTCAGCCTTGAGGAAAAAAACGCGCTGGTACAGCGGGCCGAGGAAATCGTGCTGGCCCATCCCGGCATCGACAATGCCTTTGCCTTTGCCGGTGAAGGCGGGCTTGGCAACAACACCGGCGGCGCGCAGCCGCCCAAGGACACCATCGGCCAAATCCAGATCGAAACCATCGCTTGGGAAGACCGCAAGGACGACCCGGCGCTGGACGGCGATGTTGTGCTGGCCGATCTGACCCGCAGTCTGGAACAGATCCCCGGCATCAAGATCGAGATCCTGAACCTTGCCATGGGCCCCGCCAATGGCAAGCCGGTGCACCTGCGCCTGAAGGGCAACAACTGGGATGCCCTGCTGGCCGCGACAGATGCCGCGCGCCAGAAGTTCGAAGACACCCCCGGCCTGACCCTGATTGAAGACACCCGCCCCCTGCCCGGCATCGACTGGCAGATCGACGTGGATGTCGAAAAGGCGGGCCGGTACGGGGCGGACGTGGCCACCGTTGGCGCCATGGTGCAGCTGGTCACGCGCGGCATTTTGCTCGATACAATGCGGGTCGACAGCTCGGACGAGGAAATTGAAATCCGCGTCCGCCTGCCCGAAGAATACCGCGTCCTCAGCACGCTTGATACGCTCAAGCTGCGCACCGCCGATGGGCTGGTGCCGCTGGCCAACTTCGTCACCCGCGAACCCGTCGCCAAACTGGCCGAAATCAACCGCGTGGACCAAAGCCGTTATTTCGACGTCAAAGCCGATTTCCTTCCGGGGCTGATCAGCTTTGTGAAAGGCGCAGGCGAAGCGGCTGAAATCGTTGGCTATGGCCATGCCGAGCAGACCGGCGACCAAGCGGCCTTTACCCTGAACGCCAAGACCTATGGCGTGGCCCCCGCCGATCTGGCCGCTCTTCAAGCCGAAGACGGTCTGCGGGCCGTGCCGGTCAATGGCAACGAACGGATCGCGCTGCTGACCCAGTGGTTGAACACCAGCCCCCTGCCCTCGGATATCGCGTGGGAATGGACCGGCGACCAAGAGGATCAGGCCGAAAGCCAGGCCTTCCTTGGCCAAGCCTTCCTTGGGGCGCTGTTCTTGATGTTCATCATCCTGCTGGCGCAGTTCAACAGCTTCTATAACTCGCTGCTGGTTCTGCTGGCGGTGGTCCTGTCGACCACCGGCGTTCTGATCGGGATGATGGTCATGGGCCAAAGCTTCTCGGTCATTATGACGGGCACCGGGATCGTGGCCTTGGCCGGGATCGTGGTGAACAACAACATCGTTCTGATCGACACCTATCAGGAATATTCACAATACATGCCGCGCGTCGAAGCCATCGTCCGCACCGCCGAAAGCCGCATCCGTCCGGTGCTGTTGACGACGATCACCACGATGGCGGGTCTTGCGCCGATGATGTTTGGCCTCAGCCTCGATTTCTTTGGCGGCGGCTACACCATCGACAGCCCGACCGCCCTGTGGTGGAAACAGCTGGCAACGGCGGTGGTCTTTGGCCTTGGCATCGCGACCGTCCTGACGCTGATCCTGACCCCCGCCATGCTGGCCATGCGGATCTGGTTCATGACCTACGTGGGCCGCATCCTCAGCCTCGTGGCCATCCTGTTCGGCGGACGCGGCAGCCGCATCGCCCGCGACTGGGCCCTGCGCCGCGCGGCCCGCAAGGTCAAATCGCCCGAGATCATCTGGACCGATGACGCCAACGGCGCCGAGCCAAACTCAGGCCCCAGCCATCTACGCGCTGCCGAATAAGCCGCCGAATAAGCGACAAAAAATGACCGCCCCCACAGTCACCTGCGGGGGCGGTTTTCTTTTGCGCAAAGGTCAGCCGTGGCTACAGCCCTTGGCCCCTTTCAACTGCGCTTGCGCCGCTGGAGACAGCGAAACGCTGTCCGCCCCGCGATTTGATGCACCAGCAGGCTCGACCGCTGGAGCCGCAGGGTTGACCCCGGCCGCCGCTGCGATTTTCGCCGCAGGGGTGCTTGCTGAAATGGCGTTTGACATTAAGGCTCCTCTTGCTGAAACGGACAGCCCCCGGCACGTTTCCGTGACCGGGGGCAATGCCCTTATCCAAGGGAACGGAGCAATTCAGGCGATGTTTACATCGCGCTAGGCTGCATCCTCCTCCGCCTGTTGGCGGGTCCAGAGGTGGTGGTATCGGCCTTTGGCGGCCAATAGCGCCTCGTGCGTGCCTTCTTCGACCACATGGCCGTCTTGCAGCACGACGATCCGGTCGGCGTCGGCGATGGTGCTTAGGCGGTGGGCGATGGTGATGACGGTGCGCCCCTCGCCCGCGCGGGCCAGTGCGTCTTGGATCGAGGCTTCGGTATCGGTATCGAGCGCCGAGGTCGCCTCATCCAGCAGAAGGATCGGCGGGTTCTTCAGCAAGGTCCGGGCGATGCCCACGCGCTGCTTTTCGCCGCCCGACAGTTTCAGCCCGCGTTCGCCTACCATGGTGTCATAGCCTTCGGGCAAGGACTGAATGAAGTCATGGATCTGGGCAGAGCGCGCGGCCTCTTCGATCTCGGCCTGAGAGGCGCCATCGCGGCCATAGGCGATGTTGTAGCGGATCGTGTCGTTGAACAGCACCGTGTCCTGCGGCACCACCCCGATGGAGGCATGCAGGCTGGTTTGCGTCACATCGCGCACGTCCTGACCGTCGATCAGCACCGCGCCATCCTGCACATCGTAGAACCGGAACAGCAGCCGCCCGATGGTCGACTTGCCCGACCCGGACGGGCCAACCAGCGCGATGTTCTGACCGGCAGGGACATGGACCGACACGCCCTTCAGGATCGGACGCTCGGCCTCATAGCCGAAGGCGACATTGCGCAGCTCAACCTCGCCCTTGCGGACCTCAAGGGCCTTCGCGCCGGGCTTGTCCGAAATCTCGGCGGGTTGGTCCAGCAGGTTGAACATTTCGCCCATGTCCACAAGGCTTTGACGGATTTCGCGATAAACCGAACCAAGGAAGTTCAGCGGCATGGTGATCTGGATCATATAGGCGTTGACCATGACGAAATCGCCCACGGTCAAGGTGCCGTTCTCAACGCCCATGGCTGCCATGGCCATTACGATCACAAGACCCGTCGTGATGATAAAGGACTGCCCGGCATTAAGGAACGCCAGCGAGGTGCCGGTTTTCACCGCCGCCGCCTCATAATTGGCCATGGATGTATCGTAGCGCTTGGCCTCACGTGCCTCAGCGCCGAAGTATTTGACCGTCTCAAAGTTCAACAGACTGTCGATGGCCTTTTGATTGGCATCGGTGTCTTGTCTGTTCATCTCGCGGCGCAGTTTCACCCGCCACTCGGTCACGGCAAAGGTAAACCAGACGTAAATGGCGATGGTGACGACCACCACGATCATATACCAAATGTCGAACAAATAGGCCAAGACCACCGAGGTCAGGATCAGGCTCAGGAACAGCGGCCCGATGCTGAACAGCATAAAGCGCAGCAGGAAATCCACGCCCTTCACACCACGCTCAACGATCCGGCTTAGGCCCCCGGTCTTGCGCGAGATATGGTAGCGCATCGACAGGCGGTGAATATGGCGGAAGGTTTCCAGCGCCAGTTTGCGCAGCGCCCGCTGGCCCACCTTGGCAAAGACCGCATCGCGCCCTTGGTTCATCGCCACGGTCATGAACCGCGCCATACCATAGGCCACAGTCAGGCCAATCGCTCCAAGCGCCATCGCAGGCACATCGCCATCCAGCGCGTCGACGGCCTTTTTGTACAGGATCGGCGTGTAGATCTCGACCACGCGGGCCAGAAATAGAAAGGCCATGGCGATGACCACACGCCGCTTCACCCAGCCTTCACCTTCGGGCCAAAGATAGGGCCAGACCCGACGAATGATGCCCCAACTGTTTTCGGGCATATCGGTGGTGGTTATGGTGCGATGTCTGCTCATAATGGCCTCAGATTGCTGGCTTGCCGTATGCGGGCTTGGGCGCTAAAAACATTTCAACGATGCTTGAATAGTAGAGCCATGGAACAGAGTCGAGTCCTTGCCGCGCTTTCCGCGATGGCCCATGACAAACGCCTTGAGATCGTGCGGCTTCTGGCCTCGCACGCGCCGGTTGGTCTGCATGCAGGCGACATCGCGGCGCAAACGGGTTTGGGGGCCTCGGCCCTGTCGTTTCACCTAACGGCCCTCACCGATGCGGCGCTGGTCAAGCCTAGCCGCGAAGGGCGGCACATCCGGTATCGGCTGTGCCTTGGCCATGTGGGCGCGGTGTTTGCCTATCTGCTGAACGATTGCTGCGGCGCGGCCCCGGAAATCCGGGACCGGTGCCTGCATCACGGCTGCGCCGATCAATCGGGGATCGCAAAGACCTGACCGGGATAGATCAGATCGGGATTGCGGATCTGATCTTTGTTGGCTTCAAACACTTTCACGTAAAGAACGCCTTCGCCATAGCGGTCCCGCGCGATGGCCCACAGCGTATTGCCCGGCTGAACCGTCAACGCCTTGACCGGAGCGCTGGCCACAGCGGAATCCGCCGCCGCAATTTGTGCCGGATCTTCGCGTTTGAACGGGCTTTCCACGCGGGATGTCACGGCCCCGCCCGCATCGACCTGATCGACGCGCAGGGTGAAAACGCCGGTGTCCACTTCGGGCAGATCCGCGCGCCAGCTTCCGTCGGCTGCGATCCGCGACGTGGTGACAGGTTTGTTGTCCAAGTAGACGCGCACAAACCCTTCGGTGCTGCCGCGTCCGCTTAAGGCGACCTCGCCCTCATCGTCATAGGCTATGGTGTCCAGCGCGATCGACGACACCACAGAAGGCGCGGCCCCGCCTTGGATCACCTTCACCCCGTCGCGGTTGGCAAGGATGACCGTCGGCAATGCAGGTTCCTGCGCGGGCTCGGGCGCGGCTGTCGGGGCCTTGGCGACCGATGCCACCTGTTCGCCGCCCGCGGGCGGGGTGACGGCATTGGGGGTGTCTTGGCTGGCTTGCGGCTTGGCCCCTGCCAGATCGACCGAAGGCTGCGGCGCGGCGGTTGCCGCCTCAGCCAAAGCGGCGGCAGGTTTTTGCGTCTGCGGGGCCTCGGCGGTTTCCGCCGCCGGGGCGACGGGCGTGTCTTGGGCGGAAGGTTCTGCCGGTGCGGCAGCAACTTCCGTCGTGGGCGCTTGCGGCGCTTCTGCCGGGGCCTCAGCGACGGTGTCTTCGGCGGGCGCTTCTTCGGTGGCCGGGGCGTCGGCAACCGGCTCAGCCGCTGGGGGTTCAACCGCGGCCACTTCGGCAACGGGGTCTTCCGCAGGGGTTTCCGCAACAGCGGTCTCTGTCGCAGGTTCTTCAACCGGCGCCTTGGCAACTGGTTCAGAAACCAGCTCCTCAGCTGCGGGGGCCGGTGTGGCGGCAAGGATCACCTGATCTTCGGAATCGATCGTGTCATCCCCTGCAAACATCCGCAGGGTCAGAATGCGCGGCGCGGCACTGCTGCCAAGCTCTAGAAAGCTGACGAACCGGCCACTGTTGTCCGCCTCGGTCGACGACTGTTCCGCGCCGTCCAGCAAAATCGCCACGCGGGCGCCCGATGCAGCCGACCCGGCGACCAGCGTCGCGCCATTGGGTTCCAACCGGACCACGTCAAAACTGGGCGGTTTGGGCAGATAGGCAGGCACCTCCGCCGGGGCGGGTTTGGCCGTGGCTACCGGCGCAGGTTCGGCCTTGGCCGCAGGCTCTGGCGCGGCCACAACGGGCGTGACCGACGCGTCTTGCACGGCGGTCTGATCCTTGGGGCCAAAGGTGCCGGACACATAAAGCCCAGCCACCACAGCCCCCGCCACTGCGACGCCTGCAACAACAATACCGTTCGATCCGGCCAAGCCAGCGAGTTTGCTCATTCTTTGTTCACATCCCTTGGCACGCCGCATTCAGAATGCGGCAGCCACCCCCATAGACAGCAGACAGTCAGATGACTGTGTATAACAACAGCCCCTAGTTCGGTCAAAACGGCAAATCACCCCCGTTTTTCATTCAGATGTGGCAAATTTAGCAGTTGTGGCCGCATAAGCGCAACTTTTTGGGTGCTTGGACTAAAGTCGCGACCCTCGTGGCAATACCGCGCATCCGGTGGCCATGGCCCCCGCAAAGGCTTACCGCTAGGGTGTGGCCGACCAACAAACGGACAGTCCCATGACCAAACATTCGATCTGCGTCTATTGCGGCGCACGACCCGGCAACGACCCGATCTACATGGAAACCGCCGCCGAAATGGGCCAAGCCATCGCCGCCGAACAATGGCGTCTGGTCTATGGCGCGGGCGATGTGGGGCTGATGGGCGGCGTGGCACGGGCCGCGCAATCAGCCGGGGCCGAGACCTTTGGCGTGATCCCCCAGCACCTTCTGGATTGGGAGGTCGGCAAACGCGACCTGACCCGCTTTGTCGTCACCGAAACCATGCATGAACGTAAGAAAGTCATGGTGATGAACTCTGACGCGATTGTCGTGTTGCCGGGCGGTGCGGGCACGCTGGACGAATTCTTCGAGGTGCTGACATGGCGCCAGTTGGGCCTGCACAACAAGCCGATCGTGCTGATCAATGTCGGCGGCTATTGGGACCCGCTGCGCGCCCTGCTGGCCAATGTCATCGACACCGGCTTTGCCGCCGAGGACACCGCCAGCTACATTCAGTGCATGCCGGATGTGCCAAGCGCGGTCACGTTCTTGCGCCGCGCCCTGTCCTGACGCAGGGCGGCGGCAGAGTAAATCGCCAAGGCCGCCCAGATCAGTCCAAAGGCCACCGCATGCAGCAGGCCAAAGGGTTCGCGGAACACCACAACCGCCAGCAAGAATTGCAGCGTTGGGTTCAGGTATTGCACCAATCCCAGCTTTGCCAAGGTCACGCACTACGAGGCGTAGCTGAACAGCACCAGCGGCAAAGCGGTCAGCAGACCCGACATCGCCAACAGCAAATCGGTTTCACCGTCCCGCCCCCAGGCGCCCTGCCCTTGGGCCTGCGCTATGGCCAGCCACACCACCGCAGGCGGCACCAACAGCAGACATTCTGCCGTGACTGAAACCACCGGATCGGCGGGCAGCCGTTTCTTGATCGGCCCATAAAGCCCGAAGGTCGTCGCCAAAACCAAAGACAGCCACGGGAACAGCCCAAGCCCCAGCATCAGCACGCCAACCGCCACCGTTGCCAGCGCAACCGCCAGCGCTTGCAACGGCTCAGGCCTTCTTTCAGCACGAAGACACCCAGCAGAACCGACACCAGCGGAAAGATGTAATACCCCAGCGACGTTTCGGTGGTGCGGTCATTCTGAATGGCGAAGATGAACAAAAACCAGTTGGCCGAAACCATCAGCGCGGCAATCGCCACCCGGCCCAGCATCGGCGTGTTGCGCAACAGCCGCCACAACGCGGGCAGCTTGCCCTGCATCGCCGTCAGCGCAAAGAAGGTCACGAAAGACCAAAAGGTCCGATGCGCCAAAAGCTGTTCGGCAGGCACCATCGACAGATGTTTGTAATACAGCGGCGACAGCCCCCAAATGGTGCAAGCCGCGACAATCGCAGCAACGCCCGAATTCACTATTTGCGCAGCCCCTCGGTCACTACGAAAGCTCAACCACGGTGATTTCTGGCACCATGCCAAACCGCACCGGATAATCCGAACAGCCGATGCCGCCGGACACGATCAATACCTGCCCCGCATCGCGGTCATAGCGGCCCCAAGAATAGGTCTCGGTCTCGGCGACCATGATGACGGGATGAAACCCGAAGGTGCGGATTTGTCCGCCATGGGTATGCCCCGACAAGGTCACCAGAACGTTGTCAGGCACCTTGGGGAAAATGTCAGGCTCATGCGCCAACAGAACAACCGGCGTGTCTGACGCAACGCCGTTCAGCGCCGCATCCAGATCGTCAAAACCGGGAACCTCTGGATCAAGGCTTTGTGGCCGTTGGTCGGCCAAACCGGCCAGAACAAACGCATCAGCCCCGTCCCGCAACCGGACATTGGCGTTTTCCAAAAGTGGGATTCCATGCTGATCCAGTGCTTTCGCAGCCTCCGGCAAGGTTTTGTTTTTCAGCGACTTTTCGTCCTGCCACCAGTCATGGTTTCCCAACACGGCATAGCAGCCCAAAGGCGCAGTAAAGGCCTTGAGGCGTTCGATGATCTGGAACTTGTCGGTGCCACCCGTGGTAAAGCGGTGGGCCGCGCTATAGTCGCCCAGCAACACTGCCACATCAGGATTTAGCGCATTGGCCCGTCGCACGATCCGGGACACCCGGCGCAGCGGAATATGCGGCGCACCGGCATGAAGATCTGAAATAATGACGATCCGCAGCGGCGCCCGATCCCCCCAACCGGGGTGCCGGACCTGATGGCGCACCACGCGCAAACGCATGGCCGGTTCGATCCAAAAGGCGTAAACCAAAAGGGCCAGCAGCAGCGCTGCCAGCCCAATTGCAAGTATGGCCAAAACTGCCATATCCGTCGATCAGAGACGCGACGCGACGTTGTCCCAGTTTACCAGGTTGTCCAGGAAGTTGGTCAGGTAGGCGGGGCGCTTGTTGCGGAAGTCGATGTAGTACGAGTGTTCCCAAACGTCACAGCCCAGCAGCGCGGTCTGACCAAAGCACAGCGGGTTCACGCCGTTTTCGGTCTTGGTGACTTTCAGGCCGCCATCGGTGTCTTTGACCAGCCATGCCCAGCCCGAGCCGAACTGACCTGCGCCAGCGGCGGCGAAATCGTCCTTGAACTTCTGAACGCTGCCAAAGCTTTCTTTGATCGCAGCTTCCAGCTCGCCCGGCATTGCCGCGCCGCCCGGCCCCATCATTTCCCAGAACTGGGTGTGGTTCCAATGCTGCGATGCGTTGTTGAAGATACCGTTCTGCGCAACCGCGCCGGCCTGATAGGTGCCTTTTACGATCTCTTCGACCGACTTGCCTTCCCACTCGGTGCCAGCGATCAGCTTGTTGCCGTTGTCGACATAGGCCTTGTGGTGGATGTCGTGGTGATATTCCATCGTCTCTTGGCTCATGCCTTTGCCGGCCAGAGCGTCATGTGCGTAAGGAAGATCGGGAAGTTCAAAAGCCATTGCAGTTACCCCTTGTTGGTGTGGCAAAATCTCTGCTTTCTTAACTGAGGCGAGACCCGTGAAACGTCAAGCCTACGATGCGTTTTTCCCTGCACATACGATACATCATTTCATGACGGCCCGTGCTTTAGGGCGTTTCTGTGCACCGGCCCAAGACCACCTGCTCGCGGGATGCCCAAAATGCCGTCAGCTCGGCGATGCCGTCGCCGCGCATGATTTGGGCGACATATTGCACGTCTTGCCCGCCCGCAGCGGCAACGCCCGGAATGATCCACTGGAACACCGCCTCGGACTCGCTGGGGTTGGTCATAAATGCATAGCTGGGGCTGCCATGATCGGCCACCAACCCGCCGCCCACGCTGACCTGCCGCGCGGCGCGGTCCACCGACACCGAGACAGAGGGCGACATTGGCGCAGAGGCCCCATCGAAGGCGCATTGATAGGTTTCTGCAAGTGCAGGCCCGGAAAACAGGGCAAACCCAAGGCAAAAATGTCCGAATTTTGACATAGCAATATCTCCTCACGAAAGACAGGCAGCGCCCCCTTTCGTGAATATTGCACGATTTGCCCTAGGATTTCGCGTCAGTAATACCCGACCTCACCGCCCAGTTCGGCGGACGTGGTCAACAGGCCGTAGACATACTCAGACACCGACCGGAAACACATGATCTGCACGGTGCTGCTATCCGTCATCCAGATCGCCGCAGGCACCTGCGCAAGCCGCGACCGGCGCACCATGCCCGGACCAAAGGCGCTCGGTGCCATATCCACCGGGGCCAGCTTGGCGATGATTTCGCGGGCATTGCGACCCTGCACCTGAAATAAGCTGCGCGCGTCCGAGACATTGGCCACCAGCGCGTGCTGGCCCTTCAGTGCCTCGGCCAATTGATGCGCGGTGCGATCCGCCGCGCTATAGGCGCAGATCAACAACAGCTCATCCGGCGACATCCACAGCAGGCCCTTGCCCCCCGTCAAACGGGTTTCGCGCACGCCCGGCAATGCCTCAACGCCCGCAGCGGCGCAAACGGCCTTGCCAAAACCAGCATCGCTGAAAGTGCCGCGAATGGTGATCATGCCGGTTGCGGGCAAAGCCTCGACCTTGGCGATGCCTTCGAATTGGGCTGCGCCCATGGCGGTTTTCACATCAGACATTCTGCTTCTCCCCTTCGGGATCATAGAAAACGGGGCTGACGATCTTGGCCGCGATCGGCTCGCCCTCGGTGTTGGTGAAATGCAGCACCTCGCCCATGCGATCCGGCCCGTTCAGCACAAGGCCCATGGCAATACCACGGCCTAGGGTCGGCGAATGGTAGGTCGAGGTGACGCGCCCTTGGGTGTTGCGCTGACCATTGGCGTTCTTGCCCGAGGCATAGGCCAAGGCCCCATCCGGCAGAACCGAGCCATCGACCGTTTCCAGCCCGACAAGCTGCCAGCGGTTCGGGTCGGTCATGTGGGTGCGTTCCTGCGCGCGTTTGCCCAGATAGTCGGCCTTCTTCTTCGAGATCGCCCAGCCCAGCCCTAGATCCTGCGGGATCACGGTACCGTCGGTTTCATCGCCGATCATGATAAAGCCCTTCTCGGCGCGCATGACGTGCAGCGCCTCGGTGCCATAGGGGGTGATGCCGAACTCGGCCCCAGCGTCAATCAGCGCCTCCCACAGGGCAAGGCCCTGATTGGCGGGCACGGCGATTTCATAGCTCAGCTCGCCCGAGAACGAGATGCGATAGACCCGCGCTTTGATGCCGCCCAAGGTGCCGTCGGCCCAGGTCATGAACGGCAGCGCTTCCTTGCTGACATCCATCCCGCCCAGCTTCTCCAGCACCTTGCGGGCATTTGGGCCAACCACGGCGATCTGGGCAAATTGCTCGGTCACGTTGGCGGTATAGACCTTCCAGTCCCACCATTCGCACTGAAGCCAGTCTTCCATATGGGCATGGATGCGATCCGCGCCGCCGGTGGTGGTGTGGCACAGGAACGTATCTTCGTCGATCCGCGCGACCACACCGTCATCCGACAAGAAGCCGTTTTCGTTGCACATCAGCCCGTAGCGACATTTGCCGGGGGCCAGAGTGCTCATCATGTTGGTATAGAGCATATCAAGGAATTTGCCCGCATCAGGCCCCTTGACGATGATCTTACCAAGCGTGGAAGCATCAAGCATTCCAATACTTTGCCGGGTTGCGTTAATCTCGCGCGCGACGGCGGCGTGCTTGTCTTCGCCCGCCTTGGGGAAGCAATACGGACGGCGCCAATGGCCAACGGGTTCCCATTCGGCACCGTGCGCCTCATGCCAGCCGTGCATCGGTGTGCGGCGCAGCGGTTGGAAAATCTCGCCCCGCGCTTCACCTGCAATCGCGCCCATGGAAATGGGCGTATACGGCGGGCGGAAGGTGGTGGTGCCAACCTGTGGGATCGGCTCTCCGAGCGCATCAGAAAGGATCGCCAAACCGTTGATGTTGCTAAGTTTACCCTGATCTGTCGCCATGCCAAGCGTGGTATAGCGCTTGGTGTGCTCAACGCTTTCATAGCCCTCGCGCGCGGCAAGCTGCACGTCCGAGACCTTGACGTCGTTCTGATAGTCGAGCCATGCCTTCATACGCAGGCCGTAATGGGCGCTTTGCGGCATCAGCCAAACGGGCATCAGCGGTTTGACGGCGGCATCCTCGCCCATGGGCGGCGCGTCTTTCGGCGCGTCGAACCCAAGCGCATGGGCAGCCATTTTTCCTGCCACATCAGCATCTTGCAGAACATTCTGCAAGCGGCCAAAGCCGTTCGCGGCCCCGGCAGCCAGAACATTTGCCTGACCATCGGCCCCAATCGGTGCACGGGTGGCATCAGGGCGGAAAGCGGCCTGATCGGCATCCCACGTCAGTTTGCCCCCGCAATGCGACCACAGGTGCACGACAGGCGACCAGCCGCCCGACATGGCGACGGCCTCGCAGGCGATCTCTTCGACCAAAGCGCCTTCGCCGACCATGTTGCACAGCACCACGCCCGTCACCCGCTTGCCGCCCAGAACCTTGGCAATGCCCCGGCCCGTTTCAACGCGGATACCGAGCGCCTTGGCTTCCTCCATCAACGCGCCGCCGCCCAAGGGACGCGCGTCGATGATACACGGCACCGACAGGCCAGCCTTGGCCAGCACAATCGCGGTGCGGTAAGCATCGTCATTGTTGGTGACAACCACGGTACGGTCGCCAACGCTGACGCCGTAGTTGACCACATAGTCGCGCACGGCCCCGGCCAGCATCACACCGGGAATATCGTTGCCCGCAAAGCTGATCGGACGCTCAATCGCCCCCGTCGCGGTGATGACGCGGCCAGCGCGGATCTTCCACAGGCGGTGACGCGGGCCGTCGGTGCCGGGGCGTTCATCGGCCACACGTTCATAGCCCAGCACATAGCCGTGGTCATAGATCCCGGCGCCCATGGTGCGGGCGCGGATCGTGACGTTCGGCATGGCGTTCAGCGCGGCAAGGGTCTGATCGACCCAAGCGCCCGGTTCCTGCCCGTCGATCGTGCCGCCATCGACCGGCGCACGGCCACCCAAATGGGCGGTCTGTTCGATCAGCATTACCTTCGCGCCCGAGCGGCCAGCGGCCAGCGCCGCCTGAAGCCCCGCCACACCGCCGCCGATCACCAGCACATCGGTGAAGGCGTAGAAATGTTCGTACCGGTCGGAGTCTTTGGTTTCGGCGTCGGGCGCTTTGCCAAGGCCCGCCGATTGGCGGATGAACGGCTCATAGACATGTTTCCACAGAGGGCGCGGATGGATGAACATCTTGTAGTAAAAGCCCGCCGTCAGGAACCGCGCGAAATGGGTGTTCACCGCACCGATGTCGAAATCGAGGCTGGGCCAGTGGTTCTGGCTCTGGGCGGTCAGACCTTCAAACAGCTCGGTCGTGGTGGCGCGTTGGTTCGGTTCAAACCGCGCGCCCTCGCCCAGCCCGACCAGCGCGTTGGGTTCCTCCGCGCCCGAGGCCACGATGCCGCGCGGGCGGTGGTATTTGAACGACCGGCCCACCAACATCTGGTCCGACGCCAGCAAAGCCGAAGCGAGCGTATCGCCCGCATGGCCCTTCAGGCGCTTGCCGTTGAAGCGAAAGGTGATCGGTTTGGTACGGTCGATCAGACGACCGCCAGAGACAAGACGGGTGCTCATGTGGTTTGGCCTTTCACATGTGGCAGGCGGTGGGGGGCTGTCTGCCCCCCACACCCCCCGAGGATATTTCGGGTCAGAAAATACATCAGGCGAGGTCTCGCCATTGGAAGCCGGGGCGCTTGGCGCGGATCGCCTCAAGGATCGGTTCGGGCGGGCGCGTGGTTTGCGCAGGATACGTACCGAAAACCTCAAGCGTGTTGGTACAGCGGGCCGCCAAGAACCACTTACCGCAGCCATTGGCATGGCGCCAGCGTTCAAAATGCACGCCTTTGGGGTTTTCGCGGTGGAAGAGATAGGTCTCGAAGTCCTCGTCCGACGATCCGGGGCCGAAACGCTTTACATGCGCCTCGCCGCCAGCGGTCAGTTCGGTTTCTTCGGCCATGACGCCGCAATAGGGGCATTCAAAGATCAGCATTTTCCGGCCCGCTCCATTTTGAAAGATGGGAAATCGTCGCCGAAGTAGTCTTCAGCGGCCTGCTTAAGGGAAATCATCACCTTCCAACAAACATCAACGTCCGTTTCAAGAAACTCTAATATCGTACCCAACACACTTTGAGCTGCGCCGGCCTTTGCACTGATGATAAACTCGTCCTTAGGATCGAATCCGGCTTGAACCAAGTTCCCTTCAATAACTTCACCTTTTGATTGTTTTTGCTCCATGTAAGACAGCAGATCTGAACGTAGTGAGTTGTAGGCTACGACTGCTTCGGACAAGTTTAGAACGCGAGATTGAACGTATTTGACTTCGCTAAGAAGAGGAGCCTTCTTTGCGTCGATGAGGAAAGAAATCTGCGAAACGCTCACAATAGCTTGCTGATAGTCGCTGTGGATAATTCCTAGAACTTTTTGCCATGGCTCAAAATCAGCATGACCTTCATTGGCGGCACGCGTAAATTGTTCGTTAAGGTTGATTTGTATGTTTGCGAGATACTCAAAGTCAGAAAACAAGGTCCACACAGCCTCAAGAGCCCGCTGAGCTTCATTCTTTTTTTGTGCCCTTTGTTCGCGCGACAATTCATGTGCCAACTGGGCCTTCATTACCAACATCGCCCCACCTGAGGCAATTAACCCACCAACCACCGCTGACACCAAGGGAATAACAATTTCTTGCACGGTAGCTGTTTCCATCAATGCGCCACCCCTGCCGCGACGCTTTCGTCGATGAAGCGGCCTTCGACAAAGCGGTTCAGGCCGAAATCCTCGGCCAGCGGGGAATGGCCCTTGGCCATCAGCTCGGCCATGGCCCAGCCGCTGCCGGGGATGGCCTTGAAGCCGCCGGTGCCCCAGCCGCAGTTGATGAAGATCCCGCCGACGGGCGTGGATGAGATGATGGGCGAGCGGTCGCCAGTCATATCGACGATACCGCCCCACTGGCGCAGCATTTTCAGGCGCGACAGCATCGGGAAGGTCTCGATCAGGGCGCGGACGGTTTCCTCGATATGGTGGAAACTGCCGCGCTGGGTGTAGTTGTTGAACCCGTCGGTGCCGCCGCCGATGACCATCTCGCCCTTGTCGGACTGGCTCATATAGCCGTGTACGGTGTTGGCCATCACGACCACATCCATGCAGGGCTTGATCGGTTCGGACACCAGCGCCTGAAGCGCAAGGCTCTCGATCGGCAGGCGGAAGCCGGCCTGCTCGGCCAGCACGCTGGAATGACCCGCGACGACCAAGCCTAGCTTGTCGCAGTCAATCGGGCCAAGCGTGGTTTCCACGCCCTGTACCTTGCCGCCTTCGGTGCGCACGCCGGTCACTTCGCATTTCTGCAAGATATCCATGCCCATTTCCGAGCATTTGCGCGCATAGCCCCAAGCCACCGCATCATGGCGGGCTGTGCCGCCGCGTGGCTGCCACAGCGCGCCCAGCACCGGATAGCGCGGCCCGTCGATGTTCATGATCGGGCAGAGTTCCTTGACCTGTTTGGGCGAAATGAACTCAGTCTCAACGCCTTGCAGGCTATTGGCATGGGCGGTGCGCTGATAGCCGCGCACCTCGTGTTCCGTCTGCGCCAGCATCATCACGCCGCGCGGGCTGAACATCACGTTGTAGTTCAGATCCTGACTCAGCGTTTCATACAGGCCGCGGGCCTTTTCATAGATCGCCGCGGACGGGTCTTGCAGATAGTTCGAGCGGATGATCGTGGTGTTGCGGCCCGTGTTGCCGCCACCCAGCCAGCCTTTTTCAAGGATCGCGACATTGGTGATGCCGAAGTTCTTGCCAAGGTAATAGGCGGTGGCCAACCCATGCCCCCCGGCCCCGACGATGATCACGTCATAGCGTTTCTTCGGCTGGGCCTTGTGCCAGGCACGGCCCCATCCGGTGTGATCGCGCAGCGCCTCTCGGGCAACGGCAAAGGCAGAATAGCGTTTCATGCGTATCGAATCCCAATCTCTGGCCTGCTGGTTTTCTGAACTGCAACATGAGGTAAGCCCCGACTACAACCGTCACAATGCCGTGCAGTTGCGACATCGCGACCCGTGCGCGGGGATTTGCCCTTTTTTCACCCTCGCACAAGAGATACATCCAAGGTCAACCATAACCTCGGAGAGCCTATGACCCTGTTCTGGATCCTGACCGGCGCGCTGACCTTGGCCCTTGGGCTGCTTTTCACGCTGGCCATGCTGCGTGGGCGCACCGATGCCGCCCCGGCCGAAAGCTTTGACCTGAAGGTCTATCGCGACCAATTGGCCGAGGTTGACCGCGATGTTGCGCGCGGCGTGATCTCTGAGGGCGATGCCGAACGGGTCCGGGTTGAGGTGTCGCGCCGCATTCTGGCCGCCGATGCCAAGGCCGCGCAGGCCGCCAAGGGCGGCAGCCAGCCGCGCCGCGTGACGCTGGCCATGGCCGCGATCCTGACGCTTGCCCTTCTGGGCGGCGGCGCCGCGCTCTATTGGCAGCTTGGCGCGCCGGGCTACGGCGATCTGGCGCTGAAAGACCGGATTGCCATGGCCAAACAGGCCCGTGACACGCGCCCCAGCCAGGCCGATGCCGAAGCACAAACCCCGGCCTTCACCGCCACCGACGTCAGCCCCGAATACCAGCAACTGGTTGAACGGCTGCGCGGCGCGATCAAGGACCGCCCCGAAGATCTGCAAGGCCAACAACTGCTGGCCCGATCCGAGGCCGCGCTTGGCAATTACAAGGCCGCCTATCAGGCCCACCAGCGCATTGTCGCGATCAAAGGCGATGCTGCCAGTGCCGAAGACTATGCCGATCTGGCAGGCACAATGGTGCTGGCGGCAGGCGGTTACGTTTCGCCCGAGGCGCAGGTCGCGCTAGAGGCCGCCCTGACCCGCGACCGCGACAATGGCGCGGCCCGCTACTATGGCGGATTGATGATGGCCCAGACCGGACGCCCGGACATTGCCTTCCGCATGTGGCGCGAATTGCTGAGCGACAGCACCCCCGACGATCCCTGGACCATGCCGATCCGCGCCCAGATCGAAGAACTGGCCTTCCGCGCCGGGGTGAATAACTTCACCCTGCCGCCGCTTGACACGCCCGCCCTGCCCGGCCCCAGCCAGGAAGACATGGCCAATGCCGCCGAGATGTCCGAAGGCGACCGCGCTTCAATGATCCAAGGCATGGTCGAACGCCTGTCCGACCGGCTCGCCACCGAAGGCGGCACGCCCGACGAATGGGCCCGCCTGATCAATGCGCTTGGGGTTCTGGGTGATGCGGACCGCGCCCGCGCCATCTACCTCGAAAGCCAGACGGTGTTCGCCGGAAACGCCGCCGCGCTGGCCGCGCTCGCTGCTGCTGCGCAAAACGCCGGAGTGGCTGAATGACCCCCCTGCTTCTTCTCTTTCCAAATACCGCCGGGGGTGAATGGGCGCGCAGCGACCAGAGGGGGCAGCGCCCCCTTCCCGCGCGATGCGCAGCATCGCGCGCCCCCACCGCCGGAGCAAACGCATGATCCACGAAGACGTCGCCGGTTTTGCAACCGACCTGCCTTTTGGCCGGGCAATCATGGGGCTGGACCTGGGCACCAAGACCATTGGCGTTGCCGTCTCGGACGGGCTGCGCAGCGTGGCCACCCCGCTGGAAACCGTCAAGCGCACCAAGTTCACCGCCGATGCCGACCGTCTGCTGTTCCTGATCAAACAGCGCGACATTGCCGGGCTGGTGCTGGGCCTGCCGCGCAATATGGACGGCTCTGAAGGCCCGCGTTGCCAATCCACGCGCGCCTTTGCCCGCAACCTCAGCCGTCTTTGGGATGGCCCGATCACCTTCTGGGATGAACGCCTGTCGACCGTGGCCGCCGAACGGGCGCTGCTAGAGGCGGATACGTCTCGCAAACGTCGCGCCGAGGTGATCGACCACGTCGCCGCCTCCTATATCCTGCAAGGGGCGCTGGACCGGTTGCGCCATATCGGAGACACCGCATGACCGACAGCGTTTGGAAACGGGACGAAGTTGAATCGCCCTGCGTAAAACTATGCGTCGTGCATCCCGAGGCGCGGATTTGCACAGGCTGTTATCGGTCGATCGACGAAATCACCGCATGGTCGCGAATGACGCCAGAGGTCCGGCGCCAGATCATGGCCGACCTGCCCAGCCGCAAACCGCTACTGACCCAGCGGCGCGGCGGACGTGCGGCCCGCCTGGCCCGAGGCGATACCAGCCAATAATCCAGACATGAAAAAGGCCGCGTCCCCCGCGGCCTTCTTTATTTTCAAGGGCTTGGTGCTTGGATCAAGCCGCTTGCGTTTCCGCCGCGATCACCATGGCCACGTTATCAACGGTGAACCCGTTGGTGATGCCGTTCTTGATCAGCGCCACATCAAACGTGCCATTGGCCGTCTGAACCTGCACCATGGCATCCGCCGCATTGGTTCCAGGCGTGATCACAACCGAGGTCGTATCCGCATTCGGATCAATGCCAGCCGGCAAGGTCACACCCAGAATTTCAGCACCTGCACCCGTCGGAACGAAATCTTCGATCGTCGGAATGAAGGTCGAATTCTCGCCACTCAGGAAGATCTCAAACCCGTCAACACCGTCGCCGCCAACCAGAGTCGCATTGGCGGGCAGTTGGTCCAGCAGCCAAAGAACATCATTCCCGGCACCGCCGTTCATGTAAACGCCATTGATCAGACCGTCGTCGCCTTCGCCACCGCGCAAGGAATCCGCCCCCGCTTGACCGTCCAGCGTGTCGTTTCCAGTGCCACCATACAGCGTGTCATTGCCTTCGCCGCCTAGCAACACATCGGCACCATCACCACCGCCCATGCTATCATTGCCTTCGCCGCCGATCAGCCCGTCATCGCCGTCATCGCCCGACATGGTGTCATTGCCACTTCCCCCGAGCATCAAGTCATCGCCCGGACCGCCCGACATGCTGTCATCGTTCTGGCCTCCGTCCATGCTATCGTTGCCGAAGTTGCCTTCCATGCTGTCGTTGCCAAAGCTGCCCAACATGGTGTCGTCGCCGTCTTGGCCAAACATATCGTCGTCGTTGGAACCACCGTCCATGAAATCGCCGTCAGCGGCACCGATCAGTGTGTCTTCACCATTGCCGCCGTACATTTCATCGCTGCCGGACCCACCGTTCAGCGCGTCGAACCCATCACTGCCGTACATGGTATCATTGCCATCACGGCCCAACAGCACGTCGTTGCCGGTATCGCCGATCATGTGATCAGACCCGGTCGAACCAATCAAACGGTCCGCCCCTGCACCGCCGCGCAGCACATCGTCGCCCGCGCCGCCATCCAGCGTATCGTCGCCCGACAGGCCGCGCAGCACGTCGTCGCCCTTCAGACCGTTGATCAGGTCATTGGCCGCTGTGCCCAGCAAATCATCATTGCCGTCGGTGGGAATGTTCTCTTCTTCGGGATTGGGTTCGGGGTTAGGTTCCCCGGTTGAATCGTCGCTATCGCCGTCGAACAGGCCAATCAGTCCGCCCAACAGCCCGAGCGTGAGTAATGCCATTAATGCAAACATGACGTCCCCCAGAACTTTTTGCAAATTTAGACTAGATTGCATCTAAAAAGTGGCAAAAACCAGACAAATCTTAACTTTTGTGAAATCTGGGTCGCTAATTTTCTGTTTTAAATCAAACTGTTTCGCTTATGCGAACAGTAAAAGGGTTAAAGCCACTCTTTCCACTGGCCGGATCCAAACATCGGACGAAAATAGGCGACCATCCGCCCCCGCGGCAGGTCATCTGGCCCCGTCCATGGGGCGATTCCATGCAGCAGGTGACGGTGAATCAACGCCGCCTCGCCGCGTTTCAGGGGCAGTTCAACGCGGGGACATTGGTCGAACGCGATGCGCCGCGCCTCAGTATAGGGCGCTGTCAGATCAACGTCTTTCCAACGCTCTGGCGGATGGTCTTGCAGCGCTTCGGCCAAGGCTGCGCCGATGATCCGGTGACTGCCCGGCCAAACCACCAAGGGGCTGGCTCCGGGGGGCGGCGTGTCGAGCGCGATGCCCAGAATGAAGGCGTGCGGTTCATCCAAGTGGCGGCGGTTGTCCGGCCCGGCCTTCAGCCCGTCCACATGCGCGGCGTCCCGTTTCAGGCGATAGCGGAAAGCGGCCTCGGTCTCGCCGTCGCGCGGCTGCGGATAGCCCGGCCACACGGCCGACACCTGCGCAGGGTGCAGCGCCATCGCGCGGCCCATATGGTCGAAAGCCGCTGTGATTGCAGCGCCCAAAGGCACGCCCCCAACCGCCCCGGCGGCATCATTGGCCAGCGCATCGACCCCAACGAACCACGTGCCTCGGCAGGTCAGCCACCGCGCGCGCATCGCAGGATCGGCAATCGCCGCGCGGGCCATGGGCGCCGCGGCAGCGGCCCAATCCAGCATTGTGGGATCGGCGGGAAACAGGCGATAGCCGTCCCGCTCCATCCCGGTCATGTCAGAGACCCATCGCCTTGCGCAGCATGTTCAGCGCGACCAGCGTCAGGAAGACCGCAAACACCCGCTTCAGCGGTTTGGGATCCATCGCATGGGCCAGTTTCACGCCCCAAGGCGCGGTTGTCAGCGTCATGGCGATCACCACGAAGAACGCTGGCAGGTTCACCGCCCCGATCGAATACGGCGGGCGCGACGACGGATCGACATCCAGCAGCAAAAAGCCCATGACCGACGGCACAGCGATAATTACGCCAAACCCCGCAGCCGTCGCGACCGCGCGGTGAATGGGCGTGTTGTACAGGCTCATCAGCGGCACGCCAAAGCTGCCGCCGCCAATGCCCATCAGCACCGACAGAAAGCCGACGATGGGCGAAATCACGGCGCGGCGCAGACCGCCCGGCATCGCCTCGCCCAAACGCCATTCGCTGCGGCCAAAGCCCATGTACAGGCCGATCACAATGCCAAGGCAGCCAAAGATCCCCTGCAGCACGGTCGAGCGCAATTGCGATGCGACCGACACGCCAATCACCGCGCCGATGGCAATGCCAATGGCCCAGCCGCGCAGAATATGCCAATCGACCGCGCCTTTGCGGTTGTGGCTAAGAACCGACCGGATCGAGGTCACGATGATCGTCGCCAAAGACGTGGCCAGACAGACCTGCATCAACTGCGGCCCTTCATAGCCAAGCGTTGAAAAGGCATAGAAAAACGATGGCACCAGAACGATGCCCCCGCCCACGCCAAGAAGGCCCGCCAAGACCCCGGCGATCCCGCCGATGACAATCAAAAGGGCAAGCATTTGCACCAGCAACGCGGTTTCGGGCATGGGACCTCCTGTCTTTGTTGGGCGGAGCGTTACACAGCCGCCGCACAAAGGGAAAGAGCGCATTCGCGTGCCGCTGCGGTCAGGCGGCGCGCAGAACGCCCTCTAGGGCGGTGTCGATCAGGTCAGGCCCGGCATCGGGTTTATGAGCGTTTTCCGACAGAACCCGCCGCCAGTGCCGCGCCCCGGCCTGCCCGGCGAACAGCCCCAACATATGCCGCGTGACCTGCGCCAGCTTGCCGCCGCCGCTCAGGTGCGCCTCAATATAGGGCTGCATGGCGCGGGCAATTGCCACCGGATCGGCATCAGCCGCGTCTTGGGCATAGATCACCCGGTCTGCCCCGCAGAGCACGTCCATCGGCTGGTGATAGGCCGCGCGGCCAATCATCACCCCGTCAAGCCCTTCGTCCAGCAGGGCCTTGGCCTGCGCCAGCGTCATGATCCCGCCGTTGATCGACAGATGCAGATGCGGGAACCTGGCCTTCATCGCATGGACCAGCGGATAATCCAGCGGCGGGATATCGCGGTTTTCCTTGGGGCTGAGCCCCTGTAGCCATGCCTTGCGCGCATGGATGGTGAACCGCTGGCAACCCGTGGCAGAAACTGTTTCCAGAAACGCGGGCAGGATGTCTTCTGGCACTTGGTCGTCCACGCCGATCCGGCATTTGACCGTCACCTCGACATCCACCGCGTCCTGCATCGCCTTGATGCAATCGGCCACCAGATCCGGCGAGCGCATTAGTACCGCGCCGAAAGTGCCGGATTGCACCCGATCCGACGGACAGCCGACATTGAGGTTGATCTCATCATAGCCCGCCTGCGCGCCGAACTTAGCCGCCTGCGCCAGTTCATCCGGGTCCGATCCGCCAAGTTGAAGCGCGACGGGATGCTCCTCGGGGCTGTAATCCAGTAAATGCAGCGCCCCGCCCCGCACCAAGGCGGGCGAGGTCACCATTTCTGTGTAAAGCAGCGTCTGACCACTGATAAGCCGATGAAAATACCGACAATGCCGATCCGTCCAATCCATCATCGGTGCAACGGACAGGCGGGCAGCCCGGTGCAGGTTGGACCGGGTCGTGTTTGCTGGCACTGCGCGATCGGGCATCGGGGCTGTCTTTCTTGACGATTGGGGCCTGCAACAGGATGCGGCACTGTCTTTGCGACGTCTTCAGGATCATCGCACCTTCACACGTGGGGCGGCGGGGGACTTTGCCCACGGCAAGAAGATACGGGCTGTGGACATACAAGAAGTCTTGGGCAAGTCCAAGACCGTAGATCCCACCATCACGCCACGGCGCAAGACAGGCCCCTGCCATTGGCGAAAATTATTTTCGCCGGGGCTTGTCCTTTGGTGGCAAATGCACATCTGAGCCAAGCCGGTCCCTCGATCCATCACTCCCTTCGGCGTGACGAGCCTTTTCCGGCATAGGCCGGAGCTACTCCCACAATGGTTTCCACGCAGTTCTTAGCCAAGCCCCACTGGGCCGGGTGCGCTCTGCTGTCTTGGGCATGGGCACGAGGTTCGGACATCCGGCACAGCGGCAACCAATGCCATGGCCCTGCGTGCCAAGCCCATCACGCCCCGTCTTATTTTGTGCAAGGACGGCATCTGATATGACCGCCCTTAACCGCCCCGCACCCTTGCTGGCGGCCATTCCGGGGCGACGTTTAAGTCAGGTTCTGCGTGACCTGTCCAGCGCCGCACCCGCCCAATGCAGCGAACGGGTGTCCGTCGGCTACATCGTCTCGGCCTTGGGCAACCGCAGCTTTGCGCCATTGATGGTGATCTTTGCCGCGCCGAACGTGTTTCTGTTCATCCCCGGATCATCGGTCATGACCGCGATTCCACTGATCATGTTGGCGGTCCAGTTGCAGGCCGGGCGCCCAAGGGTCTGGCTGCCGGGCCTGATCACCAACCGATCCATGACCCGCGCCGATTTTGACCGGCTGGTCGCCGTGACCATCCCGTATGTCGAACGGATCGAAACATTGGCCAAGCCGCGCATCTGGCCGGGGTCTGGCCTTTTGACCGAACAGGTGATCGGCCTGTCTACGCTGGTTCTGGCCACGATCCTTTTGCTGCCCATTCCCTTTGCCAATGGTCTGCCTGCGGCGGCCATTGTGATGCTGGCCATGGGCCTGTCCGAACGCGACGGTATCTGGTTGATCGCCGGTCTGTCACTGGCGCTGATCTCGGTCGCGTTTGTTTGCGGCATGGCCTTCGCCGGAGGGCTTGCCATTCTCAATTTGGTGTTCTGATGAGCCATTTCGAAACCCCGAACTCTGGTCGCCTTGCCCTGACGGTGGGGGCCGTTGGCGTTGTGTATGGCGATATCGGCACCAGCCCGCTGTATGCTTTCCGCGAAGCGCTGCGCCCGGCCATGGCCGATGGGCTGGACCGGGCCGAGGTGCTGGGCGTTGTGTCCTTGCTGCTTTGGGCGCTGGTGCTGGTGGTGACGTTGAAATACGTGCTGTTTCTGCTGAGGGCCGACAACCGCGGCGAAGGCGGCATTCTGGCCCTCTATGCGCTGGTCTTGGGCTATTCAGGCCGCACGACTGCGGTGTTCTTTCTGGGGATCATCGGGGCTGCGCTGTTCTTTGGCGATGCGATCATCACCCCCGCGATCTCGGTTCTGTCGGCGGTCGAAGGGCTAAAGCTGATCACGCCGATCTTTAACCCCTACGTCGAGGGAATCTCGATCGGGATTCTGTTTGCGCTGTTCATCGTGCAAAATCGTGGCACCGGCCCGTTGGCGCGTTATTTTGGGCCGATCACGGTTGTCTGGTTTCTGGCCATGGCCATCGCCGGACTGGTGCAGATCATTGCCCTGCCCGAGGTGCTGGCCGCACTTCACCCCGGTTATGCGCTGGGGTTTCTGGCCGGGCATGGGGTGACCGCCTTTATCGTGCTTGGCGCGGTGTTCCTTGCCGTAACCGGGGCCGAGGCGCTTTATGCCGATCTGGGGCATTTCGGGCGCGGCCCGATCCAACTGGCGTGGTTTTCCCTGGTGCTGCCCGCGCTGACGCTGAACTACCTTGGTCAGGGGGCCTTGGTGCTACAACACCCAGAGGCAATTTCCCACCCGTTCTTTTTGCTGGTCCCCGAATGGATCCTGCCCGGAATGGTCGCGCTGGCCACGCTGGCCACTGTGATCGCCAGCCAAGCGGTGATCACCGGGGCGTTTTCCATGACCCGGCAGGCGGTTCAACTGGGCCTGATGCCCCGGTTTGAAATCCGCCACACCTCCGAGACCGAGACCGGGCAGATCTTTTTGCCGGTCATCAATATCCTGCTACTGACGGGCGTTCTGATCCTTGTGACCGAATTCCACTCCTCCGAAGAATTGGCCGCCGCCTATGGCATCGCGGTTTGCGGCACCATGGTTGTGACGACCCTTCTGGCGTACCGGATGCTGCATCGCGCATGGCGCTGGCCGCGCGGACTGGCCATTCTGGTCACCTTGCCGCTGCTGACAGTTGAGACCGCATTCCTTTCGGCCAACCTGTTGAAGATCCCCGATGGCGGCTATGTGCCGTTGCTCATGGGGGCGACGCTGGTTGTCATGATGTGGACCTGGCACAAGGGCACGAAGCAGCTTCAGGAACGGACCCGCAAACTGGTGGTGCCATTGGCCGAATTCATCCCGCGCATCGAACGTGGATCGGCGCTGCGGGTGTCTGGCACGGCGGTCTTTCTGACCAGCGACCGCGAAGCGACCCCGCCCGCGCTGCTGCACAACCTCAAACACAATGGCGTTCTGCACGAACATATCATCGTCGTGACGGTCGAAACCACCGACACGCCGCGCGTGCCCGAGGCCGAACGCGCCACGATTGAACATCTGTGCGACCGGTTCCAAAGCGTGCAACTGCGCTTTGGCTTTATGGAGACGCCAAACGTCAACCGAACCCTTGGATCGCTGCGCCGTCACGGGTTGAATTTTGAAGGCCGCCGGACCTCGTTCTTCCTCGGGCGGCGGAAACTGGTGTCGAACCCGCAGGTGGGAATGCCCGTCTGGCAGGATCGGCTGTACATCCTGCTGGCGCGTCTTGCGGCCGATCCCAGTGATTTCTACCACCTGCCCCGCGACCGCGTTGTTGAGCTGGGCGCGCAGGTATCGGTCTAGGGACCATTCGCGCTGGGTGGCATCTGCCCACGCGGGCGGCGGGCAGATGCAGCCGGGGTTATTGACCGTCCAACACAGCGCGTGTTGCCGCCAAGGACCGCCCAGCCACGGCCTCGGCCCCGAGTTCCGCGGTCATGGCGTGGTTCGGCACTTCGACGCTGATCGGCACATCGCCGGGCAGCGCCGCCAAGAACCCCGCCAGATCAATGTCGCCCTCACCGGGGATCATCCGGGCCGTCCGGGCGATGGCGATCAAGCCTTCGACCGACCGATCATAGGGCTTGGGACCGTCGCACAGCTGGACATAGTTCAGCATCTCGCGCGGCAGGGCGGCCAGTTCTTCATGCGTGCTGCCGCAGCGGTCAAAATGCAGCGCATCGACCAAGATCGCCGCCGCCGGATGGGCGACCGCCTCAACCAGATACCGTGCCTCGGAGATGTTGCGCACGGCGGTCCATGGCATAAACTCCAGATCCGCAGTCAGATCATAGCTGTGCAGAAGATCGCACAAACGCCCGTAAGTATCTGTGATTCGTGCCAGATCCGTGTCATCGCCTGCCACCAGAACATGTTCTGCCCCCAAGGCGCGGCTGCGGTCCAGGAACGGGCGCAGCGCCTCAAGGTCGGTGTCGGCGTTCATGCGGATCATCTCGGCATCGGCGACGCGCATATCATGATCGGCCAGCGCCGCTTTGACCTGCGCATATAGCGCGTCATCACCCAGTAGATCGGGCGGCACATCGCCGGGGCCTGCGGGCAGCATCCGAAAGCTGATCCGGTCATAGCCCAGCCGGGCGGCCATCTCGACCGCTTGAACAGGCGACGTGCCATTGGCTGTCAGATAGGCCATTGAGAAATATCGGCTCATGTCTGTACCTCAGGTTAGCGGGGAAAAGCCCATGGGCATGGCGATGGTCGACCGCATATCGGGGTCAAGCCAATCCGGCCCGCCCTTTGGCGGCCATTTGCCATCAGCCACCGATTGGCCCCGCGCCTTGCTACGCGCCTCAAGCGTGGGATAGGGCCAGATCTGCGTCAGGCGCGGTGCCCCATCAATGCCGTACATCGCCAGAATACAGGGCGAATAGGCATCGCGATCAGGCAATGCGGACTGCCATTTTTCCATCGTCGGCATCAGCCCGTTCAGCTTCATCTTATAGGTGCGGATTTCATAGACCGGGCCAAGCTGCCCGCTTGGCACCGCGCCCATGAAATCCAAGGGACGGTAGCTTTGGACATCGTAGGATTTCAGCACATCCGAACAGCCAAAAGGATCGGCGGCGCGGATCAGGCGCTCCCGCTCGGCCAACATGGCATCGGCGTCGTCGTATTCACGCAGCAGATACACCTCGTTCAAGGCCCCTATGTCGGAGAACCACGCGCCCCGCAGCGTTCCCGCCCCGGCGTCGATCCAAGCCTCTAGCCCGTCGGCGGCCTTGCCCGCGCCGAAAATCTCGGTGTGCAATGTGGTCAGTTCATAAAACGGCATCTGATCCCTCCTGATCGTCAATCCCGGTGACGGGACGCCCTGCCAGCACGAGGCCGGCGATATATCCAAATGTCATTGCAGGCCCCAGCGTGATCCCGCCGGATGGGTAATTGCCCCCCATGATCGAGGCCGCATCATTGCCCACGGCAAATAGCCCCTCGATCGGCATCTCGTCCGCGCCCAGCACCCGCGCCTGCGCATCGGTGCGCAGCCCGTCGAAGGTGCCGAGCGAGCCCGGCACCAATTTCACCGCGTAGAACGGCGCTTTGGTCAGTGCGCCCAGCGTCGGGTTTGGCCGGTTGCGCGGTTCGCCCAACACGCGATTGTAGGCGCTGTCGCCACGGCCAAAGTCCGGGTCTTTGCCTTCAGCCGCATGGGTGTTGAACCGCCGAATGGTTCGCTGCAACGCATCCGCAGGCACGCCAATCTTGGCGGCCAGTTCGGCGATGGTTCGGGCTTTGACCAGATAGCCAGACCGCAGATGCGCCGCGTCGGGAAAGGGGAACGGCTTGACCGCGCCAATCCCGAACCGCGACCGCGCCCGCGCGTCGGCAATCATCCAGGCATGGGGCGCTTTGGGGCAGAGACGGAACAGGCCGCGCATGAAATCGTGATAGCTGTTCGCTTCATTGGCAAAGCGCTGGCCATCGGGGCCGACGGCGATGAAGCCGGGCTTGCCACGATCCACCAGATGCGGGAAATGCGCCCCGCCCTTGCCATCGGGCACCACCGACACAGGCGCCCAAGCGCCGGGATCCATCAGATCACCCGCTATCGCGCCGCCGACGCTTTCGCCCAATCGCAACCCGTCGCCGGTGTTTTCGCGCGGCGCGGCTGACCGGTGCGGCGCATCCTCAGTCACATGGTCAAAGCTACGGGCAATACGGGCCACGTCATGCGGGAAACCGCCCGCTGCCAAAACCACACCGCGTGTGGCGTGAATATCGCGCCCGGCGACCTGCGCGCCGACGACGCGCCCATCGCGAACAATCAACCCGGTCGCGGGGGTATCCACCAGAACGGTTACCCCCAGATCAAGCGCCGACCGCAGCAGCCGCGCCACCAGCGCATTGCCATTGACCAGTTGCGCCCCGCGCCCTGATCGCAACAGATCAAGCCCGTGCCGCCCCAGCCGCCGCGCCGCATAAAGCGCATCGCGCGGGCTGGATTTTGCGTTGAAAAACCGGGCCATATCCTGCCCAGCCGCAACGCCCATCCCCCAGACCGAAGCGACGGGCAACGGCCCGCGCAGCTTGCCCGCCCACTCGCCCAGCAAGCGCCCGTCAAATGGTGCCGCGCAAACGGACCGCCCGCCCGTCGCCGCGCCGGGTGTTTCGTGAAAATCGGGCATGCGATTGCCGTCGATCCAGTCCATCGCCGTATGATCGCGGAAAAAGCCGACCATTTCAGGCCCGTTGGCCAGAAAGGCCCCGATGCGTGGATCATTGATGCGATTGCCGATCTCGCTACGCAGATACTCCAACGGCGCATCAGGCGCTTCGCAAATCCCGGCCTCAATCGCCAAGGGATTGCGCGGAATCCACAGCCACCCGCCAGACCATGCCGAAGTGCCGCCCAGTTGGTGGTGCTTTTCCACGACGGTCACGCGGCAGCCGAAATGCGCCGCTGTCACCGCCGTCGCCAGCCCCCCAGCGCCTGAGCCGACGACAAGGACATCGCAGCTGTCCGTCATGCCATCTCGGGCTCGCTCAGAATACCGGCGAAATAGTGCGAGGCCGGGGCCGCCGCGCCAATTTCCGCCGCTGCATCGAACAAGGCCGGGGCCAGTTCCTCCATCCGTTGTTCGGGGAAACGCACAGCGGGACCAGCGATAGACAAACAGCCCAGCACCTGCCCATCTGCCGTGCCGCCCGCGCGCACGGCCACCGCCATCGCGCCCATGCCTTCGATGTAGGAATTGACCGCCACCGAATAGCCGCGCACCCGTGTCGCCTTTAGGGCGTTCATCAAATCCTCAATGCTTTTGGGGGCTTGCGAAGTGGCGGGCATGCCTTCGGGCTTCAGCCCGGTGCGCCCGACCAGCGCCAGAACCTCTTCGTCGCGCATCGCGGCCAGCAGCGCATGGCCGCCCGCGGTCGAGGCCGGATGCACCCGCATCCCCTGTTCCCGGCCCGGATCATAGCGCAGGCCAACCGTCGCGCCCTGCGCCACGGCGACCCATGTCAAACCATCGTCATCCAGCACCGACAGACGGATCAGTTCGCCCGACATGCTGGCCAGGCGGTCCAGAATGGGCTGGGCAATATCGGTCACCCCGGACAGGCCCAGAAACCCAAGGCCCAGCGCCGCAAGTCGGATGGTCAGGGCATAGTCCCCCTGATCGCGCAACTGACGCACATAGCCAAGCCGCGCCAATTCCCGCAATTGCCGATGCACCCCCGATACGGGCTGATCAAGCAGCCGCGCCATGGTCGAAACCTGCATCCCGCTGGGGTGTTCCACCAGCAATTCCAGAAGGGTCAGGGCTTTTTCGACTGCGCTCGACATGGGGGCCTCATCTTGTGACTCGGGGGGAAGCTATGTCAGCGGATCAAAAATTGAAAGTATTTTTAAAAGTTGAAAGTTTTTCCATTTTTGAGATGATGCCTGCAAGAATCGGGTTACACACCATCCCGAAACAGGGGGACGCCGCCGCATGTCAGAGGTTCAGGACTATGATGTCGCCGTTATCGGCTCTGGCGCGGCGGGGCTGTCTGCTGCAATCTTTGCCGCATTGGCGGGCGCACGGACGGTTCTGATTGAGCGGACAGACTATATCGGCGGAACAACGGCTTATTCGGCAGGCACCACATGGGCACCGAACACCCGGCTTGCCGCAACGGTTGGGGCGACGGATAACCCAGATAAAGTGCTGGGCTTTCTAGATCGTGCCGTTGGCAACCGATCCCCGCGTGCCATGCGCGAGGCGTTCGTTGAAAATGCGCCCAAAGCCATCCATACGCTGATGGACAGGACCGAGGCGCAATTCCGCGCCTGCCCCCGCCATCCCGACTATCTGTCCGAGATCGAGGGAAGCACGCTCAATGGCCGCGCATTGGAGCCTGTGCCGTTCAACGGATCGGCGCTTGGGGCCGATCTGGCCTTGGTGCGCCCCCCTATCCCTGAATTCACCATTCTGGGCGGGCTGATGGTCGACCGCACGGATATCGCCCATCTGCTGGGTATGACCAAATCGCTGAAGTCCTTGGCCTATTCGATCAAACTGGTGTCAGGGTTTCTGCGCGACAAGCTGCGGCACGGTCGTTCGGCCCGGCTGGTGATGGGCAACGCGCTGATCGGGCGGCTGTTGTTATCGGCGCGTCAGGCAGGCGTGACGATCCGCACCCAGACCACTGTGACCGATATACAGACTGGCAGTGAAACGTTGCTGAGCCTGAAAAGCGGCGAGACGCTGCGCATCAAAGGCGGCGTCATTCTTGCGACAGGCGGGTTTGGCCGCCATCCAACCCGCCGGGCCGAGATGTTGCCCACCCCTACGGCTGAACATAGCCCTGCGGCCCCCGGCCATACCGGCGAATTGCATGATATTGCCCTACGGCTTGGGGCCACTTACGGCGACGGGGCGCAGACCAATGCCTTTTGGGCGCCTGTATCGACACGTCAGCGCCCGGATGGCACTTGGGCCGTCTTCCCGCACTTCGTCTTTGACCGGTCCAAGCCGGGGATCATCGCGGTGGGCAAGGATGGCAAGCGCTTTACCAATGAAAGCCGGTCCTACCACGAATTCGCCCAAGCGCAGCAGGCCACCGGCACCCTGCCCGCCTATCTGGTGACCGATGCCAATGGGCTAAAGACCTACGGGCTTGGCATGGTGCGCCCCGGCGGCATGGGGGCCAAGGCCCTATTGAAAGATGGATATCTGACCGAGGCCCCGACGCTGGATGCGCTCGCCCAGCGCCTTGGGATTGATGCAGCCGGCCTGAAAGACACCGCCCAGCGCATGAACCGCTTTGCCGAAACCGGCGTGGATCAGGATTTCCACCGGGGCGAAACCGACTATGAGCGACACAATGGCGATGCCAACCACGGGCCGAACCCGACTTTGGGCAAGATCGGCACCGGGCCGTTCTATGCGGTCAAGCTGATGCCGGGCGATATTGGCGCGGCGACGGGTCTGCGCACTGATGAAACCGCGCGACTGCTGGATAAAGACGGAACGCCCATTCCCGGCCTCTACGCAGCAGGCAATGACATGCAGTCCATCATGGGCGGCGTCTATCCCGGCCCGGGCATCACCATCGGCCCGGCAATCACCTTCGGCTTCATCGCCGCAACCCACGCATCCGAAAGGGCAAAGGCATGAGCCGTTATCTGATCACCGGTGGTACGGGTTTTATCGGCCGTTGGGTCGCCGCCATGTTGCTAGAGCTTGGGCATGAGGTGCGGATCTTTGATGCGCGGCCCAACCCGGCCAATCTGGATGAGATCACCCCCGGCCTATCCGCCAAGGTCGACTTCGTGACCGGCGATATCGCGGATGGGTCCGTTGTTGAGGCGGCCAAGGGCTGTGACGGGATCATCCATCTGGCGGGCGTTATGACGGTCGATGCCGCGCGTGATCCGCTGCGGGCCGCGCAGATCAACGTCATCGGCTCGCTTCATGTGTTTGACGCCGCGCGCCTGCACGGCATTGGGCAAGTGGCCTATCTGTCCAGTGCGGGCGTCTTTGGCCCTGACGATGCCATCAACCCCCGGCCTGCCACCCATTACGGCACCCATAAGCTTGCCATTGAAGGCACAGCACGCGCCTATCTGCGCGATCATGGGATCGGGTCTGTCGGGTTCCGGCCCTATATCGTCTATGGGGCGGGTCAAAGCTCGGGCATTGCGTCGGGACCGTCCGTGGCGATCTATAGCGCGGTACAGAACACGCCTGCCACCATCCGCTTCTCGGGGCGGGTTGGTTTTGTTCTGGTGCAGGATGTGGCCGACCTTTTGGTGCAATCGATCCTGACGCCCATGCAAGGGGCCGAGGCCTATACCCTATGTGGCGAGACGGCAGATATGACCGATTTCGTGGATGCCCTGAGCGCCCGCATCCCACAGGCGCAGATTACCATCGAGGGCGCACCTATGCTTATTCCCGGCGATCTGGCCACCAGCGCCCTGCCCCCGCATCTGGCACAGCGTCCCGTTACCTCGATGCAGGACGGCATTGACCGAACTTTGCAATTCTATCGCGAAAGGATGCCGGGATGAGCGCCCTGTCCCGAATGAATTGTCCAATCTTTACTCTGATACATCCATTTCCAAACGGCGCCCCTTTGCGCACTAAATTTACCCAAGGACATCCGGTGCAAGCCGCGTTTGTCGGTAACGTGGGCCAACGGAAGGAACAGCGCAGCGCATGGCAACCACGACCCAGAAAGTGCAATCAATCGCCCAAGGTGCAGGAGGACCGTCAATGACCCCGGCACTGAATGGTGAAACGCAGGTCGTGTTCATCATCGGCGATCCGATTGCGCAGGTAAAATCCCCCAGCCTGCTGTCGGCCCGCTTTGCGCGGCAAGGCCAGAACACGCTTGTCGTGCCGGGGCATGTGGCCCCTGCCGATATCCCTGCCTTTATGGCCGGGCTGGACACGCTTCAGAACGCGCCGGGGCTGGTGATCACTGTTCCCCACAAACAGGCTATGGTTCCCTATTGCGCCAAGATGACCGACCGGGCGCGCTATGCCGGGTCGGTCAACGTGATGCGCCGCACCGCAGCGGGTTGGATGGGCGACAACACCGACGGGATGGGCTACGTTGAGGGGATGAAAGAACGCGGCGCTCAGATTGAAGGCAAGCGCGTACTGCTGGTCGGGGCTGGCGGGGCCGGATCTGCCATTGCCTATGAGTTTCTGGCCCAAGGTGCATCAATGCTGGCCGTGCACGATGTGGATGCATCCCGCCGCGACGGGCTGATTGACCGCCTAGGCGCGGCCTTCCCCGGACAGCTGGCCATTGGATCCGGCGATCCAACCGGGTTCGACATCATCGCCAATGCCACGCCCTTGGGCATGCGCGATGGCGATCCCCTGCCCGTACAGGTGGACAATTTGCAACCAGAGATGTTTGCCGCCTGCCCGATCACCAAACCTGAAATTTCGCCCTTCATCGCCGCAGCTATGGCGCGCGGCTGTGACACCATGCCGGGCATCGGCATGTTCACCGCCCAAGAAGGGCTACTGGTTGAGGCATTGAACACGCTCTCGGCTGACTAAGAACGACCCAAGGACATCAAATCAGGGAGGATAAAGATGATCCGTAAAGCTACACTACTCACAGCAAGTGCTCTGTCGCTGATGGCAGGTCTGGCCAGCGCCGATGTGCGTATCGCCAGCGTTGCCGAACTGTCGGGCGCAGGCGCGGCCGCCGGTGCCGTATGGCATGACGGCATCAAGATGGCCGTGGAAGAAATCAACGCAGCAGGCGGCATTCTGGGCGAGCAGATCGATCTGGTCGAATACGACAGCCAGACCGACCCGCAGAACAGCCGCGCCATGGTGCAAAAGGCCATCGACGAAGAAGCCTTTGTTCTGATGGGCACCGTCTATTCGTCCTCAACCGTGGTGAACATGCTGGTCGCCATGCAGAACGGCGTGCCGCAGATCACCGGTTCGGAAAGCCCGACCATCACCGCCAAGGGCAACCCCTATATCTTCCGCACTGCATTCGGCGCACAAAAGGGCCTGCCGAAGCTGGGCAGCTACATCAAGGACGATCTGGGCGCATCCAAGGTCGCCGTGATCTGGGCCAACACCGAATTCGGCAAGGGTGGCCATGACGCGTTCGAAAACGTCGCGGCAAGCAACGGCATCGAGATCGTGTCGGACATCCCGACCGAACAAGCGCAGGTCGATTTCGCCGCGGACGTCGCCAAGCTGAAGTCCTCGGGCGCTGAGGCCGTCTTTGCCTACATGACCGAAGAAGAATCCGCCCGCTTCCTGATCGAAGCCGAAAAGCAGGGCCTTGGCCTGCCGATCGTCGGTGACACCGTGATCGCATCGCAAAAGGTAATCGACCTGGCCGGGTCTGCCGCCAATGGCGTATCCAGCCACGTTGGCCTGACCGCCGAAGCGCCGATCCCGGCAATTCGGGAAATGGCCGCCAAGTTCGAAGCCAAATACGGCTACGGCGCGGACCATAACGCAATCAAAGGCTACCTTGGCGCCTATACCGTCAAGTACGTGACCGAAGCCGTCGGTTCCTTCGACCGTCAGGCCTTTGCCGACAAGATGCACGGCCTGTGCCTCGATGCGGCAACCCATCCCGGCATCCTGATGGACGCCTGCTGGGACGACACTGGCGAGCTGTCGCGCGAAAGCTTCCTGGTTCAGGTTGTTGACGGCAAGCAGCAGATCACCAAGACGCTGCCCGCCAACTGATCCCTACCGGGCGGCGGGCCTGTCCTGCCGCCCTTCCCCTACATCGCAATCCCCTTGCAAGCGCTGACCACGAGGTACACCGCATGGCGGAATTCATCCAAATCCTGATATCCGGTTTATCTGCGGGCTCGATCTACGCGCTTGCGGCTGTCGGGTTCACGTTGCTTTGGCAGGCATCGCAGACGATCAACTTCGCCCAAGGCGAATTTGTCATGCTGCCTGCGTTTTTTGTATTGGCCCTGACCGTTAAACTGGGCCTGCCATTGCCCTTGGCCATCATTCTGGCAATCTTCCTGTCTGTCCTGCTGCTTGGCGCTGTGTTCAAGAAGCTGGTGGTCGAGCCGATGATCCAACACGGCACCTTGCCGCTGGTCATTGCGACCATCGCGCTTGGGCTGCTGCTGAAAGAGGGCGTCAAGGAATTCTATTCGCCGCTGGGCCAACCCTTCCCCAGCCTGTTCCCGCAAGATGTTCTAAGCGTCTTTGGCGCGGCTGTTTCGATCCCCGATATCGCGAACTTCGTGATCGCCATGGGCACGATCATTGGCTTGCAGCTGTTTTTGGCCCGCACCCGCACCGGGCGCTGTATGCAGGCCACCGCACAAAACCCCGATGTCGCCCAGATCCTTGGCGTCGATATCAAGAAAATGGTTCTGTACACCTTCCTGATCAACGGGGCGCTGGCGGCCATCGCATCGGTTCTGATCACCCCGATTTATCTGGCGAAATTCTCAAACGGTGAAGTGCTGGGCCTTGTGGCCTTTATCGCGGCCATCGTTGGCGGCTTTAACCAGATCCGCGGCGCATTGGTGGGCGGTTTGTTGATCGGCGTGATCGACAACCTGTCCGCCGGCTATGTTTCGGCCGAATACCGTCAGGCTGTTCCAATGCTTCTGTTGATTTTCGTCATCCTGGTGCGCCCGCAGGGCCTGCTGGGCACATCCGAGGGACGCGCAGTATGAAACGGGCTCATCTCATTCTCGCTTTGATCGGCATTGCTGTGCTGATCCTCGCCCCCATCGGGCAGAAGAACTACATCATCTACGTGCTGTGTTCTTGGCTGATGTTCTCGATCGCTGCGATGGGCCTGAACCTGACGCTTGGCTATGCCGGGCAGGTCAGCCTTGCACAGGCCAGCTTTATTGGCATCGGGGCCTATATCACCTCGCTTCTGACGCTGGCCGGGTATCACTGGGTGTTTGGCTGGCTGGCCGCCATGGGCGCGACATTTGTGATTGGCCTGTTGCTGGGGTATCCCGCGCTTAGGGTACAGCACCATTTCCTGGCCTTCGTCACACTGGCCTTTAACACCATCGTGTTTCTGGTCCTGCGCAACGAAGAAGAGATCACCGGCGGATCCTTTGGTCTGGTCGGCATGCCCCGGCCCGAATTCTTCGGCATCAAGACCATGCCGCAGCTGAACTTCTATTACTTCGTGCTGGTCCTGTTCGTCATTTCGGCCTTTGTCTTCTGGTGGATCGTGCATTCCCCATGGGGCCGCGCCTTCAAAGCGCTGCGCGAAAACCCGATCCGCGCCGAGAGCCTTGGCGTCGACACCCGCCGCATCACCCTGTTGGCCTTTGCCATCGGGTCGGCCTTTGGCGGCGGCGCGGGTGCGATCATGGCCCCATTGGTGCAATTCATCGAACCGGGCAGCTTTGCGCTGATCCATTCGCTGAAAATCCTGCTGATGGTCGTCGTGGGCGGCGCTGGCTTCTTCTATGGGCCGATGCTGGGCGCGGCTGTGGTCATCATCCTGCCCGAGTTCCTGCGCTTTACCGAAGGCTACTACCTGATCATCTATGCCTTCCTTGTCATCGTGCTGATGGTCTATTCGCCATCGGGTCTGATCGGGCTTGGCAGCAAGCTGATGGCCCGGTTCCGCCCGAAACAAGAGGTCCGCAAAGATATGGCCAAGGGGGCGCAGCTGTGACCGATACTGTACTGTCCATCCGCAACATCTCGAAATCCTTTGGCGGCATTCACGCCGTGCGCGATGTCAGCTTTGATGTGCAAAAGGGCGAAGTTCTGGGCCTGATCGGCCCGAACGGGTCTGGCAAATCCACGCTGTTCAACTGTGTTCTGGGCCAGCTAAAGCCCGACACAGGCGAGGTGCGGGTCAACGATCAGACCGTGGCGGGCATGCGCGCCGCGGCCCTGAACAAGCTGGGCGTCGGGCGCACCTTTCAGCAACTGTCGGTTTTCCCGCAGATGAGCGTGCTTGAGAACATCATTCTGGCCGGTCAAGAACACCAGGGCACCATGGCCACGCGCCTGTTTGGCCCCTCAGATGCGGGGCTGACCGCCGAAGCCGACCAGATGATCAAGTTCTTCCGGCTGGAACATCTGCGCGATGAAATGGCCGGCAGCCTGTCCTATGGCCAGCAAAAGCTGGTCGATGCGGCGATGGCCTTTATGGCGGGGCCAAGCCTTGTTCTGCTGGATGAACCGGCAGGCGGGGTGAACCTGACCATGCTGGCCAACCTCAAAGACCGGCTGAGGGCCTATAACCGCGAACACGGCACCACCTTCGTCGTGATCGAGCACAATATGGAATTCGTCATGAGCCTGTGCACGCGGATCATCGTTCTGGCCGAAGGCGCGATCATCGCCGAAGGCACGCCCGATGAAATCCGCAGCAACCAGCAAGTCATTGACGCATATCTGGGGGGCTGAGCCATGCTTGAACTCAAAGACCTACACGGCGGTTACGGCAAGATCCAAATCCTGAACGGCACCTCCTTCAAGATCCCGCCTGCGTCGATCACCACGGTTATTGGCCCCAATGGGGCGGGCAAGTCGACGGTCTTCAAGGCGGTGTTCGGGCTGCTGAACATCACCTCGGGGCAGATCCTGATGGATGGTCAGGATGTCACCCGACGCACGCCGAAACAGATGATCGATGCCGGTGTCACCTATGTCCCGCAAGGGCGCAACGTGGTGCCGCAGCTCTCGGTCTATCACAACCTCGAACTGGGCGGCATCACCTCGAACAATCAGGCGCGGGTGCGCGACCGGATCGAACAGGTGATGGACCAGTTCCCGATGCTGCGCCAATTCAAGGACCGCAAGGCGATCGAACTGTCAGGCGGCCAGCAAAAGCAGCTAGAGGTGGCGCGCACGCTGCTGTTGGACCCCAAGCTGATCTTGATCGATGAGCCGTCCATCGGCCTGTCGCCCAATCTGGTGCAAGAGGTGTTCCGCACCCTGCAAGCGCTACGCGATCAAGGCGTCACCATTCTGATGGTGGAACAGAACGCCAAATCCGCGCTGGCCATGTCAGACTACGGTCTGGTGCTGGAACTGGGCCAAACCCGGATGCATGACGCCGCCGACAAACTGCTGGCCGACCCGCGCGTCGGGCATCTGTTCCTTGGCGGTCACATCGAAGAAGAGGAAACCGCATAATGGTGCGTCCGATCCACGTGCTCAATGGTCCAAACCTGAACCTTCTGGGCCTGCGAGAGCCGCATATCTACGGGCACACCACCCTTGCGCAGATCGAAACCATGTGCCGCGATGCGGCGCGTGGGGATCTGTTCTTTGGCCAGACCAACCACGAAGGCCAGATGGTGGATTGGATTCACGAAGCCCGCGAAACGGCGGGCGGGATCATCATCAATCCGGCCGGACTGTCGTTTCATTCGGTGGCCGTGCTGGATGCGCTGAACACCTTCGAAGGCCCAAAGATCGAGCTACACATCTCGAACATCCATGCCCGCGATGAAGCACACCGCCATTCCCTGCTGTCACAAGCCGTCACGGCGGTGATTGCAGGGCTTGGGGCCAAGGGCTACCCCGTGGCGGTTGGCGCGATGTACGGGGCGATGGGCGATTAGAGGCACCGACTGTTACACGCGCCGGAATTCATGCTAGGCACTCCGATACCATAAATCGGGGTGCCTTATGCATTGGGACGATGTGTCAGAGCTTTTTGCGGCTGATGGCAGCCTGCGCGATATCCTTGTGTCCGGCACCACGTCGGCGGATTGGGATCGTATGATCCACCTGGCCTCACAGCTTGGCACGCTGTCCTACCAATGCGACGGACAAAATGCGGCGCGGCCTGCCATGGGCGACCTGCTGCGCGACACGGACCACGCCCATTGCCTGAAGATTGACTTGGGCGGACCTGTCGCAATCACGCATTTCCTCTCGGCAGATGACATTGATCTGGATATCGACCCGCGCGAAATCCAAACCCAAGACGCCTTGGACAAGGTGCTGACCTTCTGCGCCCAATTGGGCCGCGCGCTGGGGCGCGATGTGGTCATCACCGAAGAAAACGACACCAAGGCCGAATTGCTGCGCTAAGCACACGCCCGACATTCGAGGCAGATCACCGGCCGCTAAGCGTCAGTTATAGCCCGGCCTTGGGACGTGGCTCATCAGGGTCTGGGCATATCCGCCGTCGACAATGATTTCCTGCCCGCTGACATAGCTGGCCCGGTCGGACGCCAGAAACAGCACCGCCTCGGCGATGTCCTCTACCCGGCCAATTCGGCGCATGGGCACGACGGCCTCTCGGGCGGCTTTGGTCTTGGCATCGGCATAGAACGCCTCCGACAAGGGGGTGCGGACCAAGCCGGGGGCAACCACGTTGGACCGCACTCCTTGCGGGCCCCATTCATAGGCCAATTGCCGCGACAGCATCGACACCGCCGCCTTGGATGCAGAATAGGCGTTGGAAAAGGCCTGCTGATGATTGCCCGAGATCGACCCGACGTGCACCAAGGCCCCCTGCCCGCGCGCCAGCATCGGACGCCCGAAACACTGGGCGCAGCGCAGATAGCCGGTCAGGTTGACGTCGAGCATCTTTTGCCACGCGGCGATATCCACCTCGGCCAAGGCGCCGGGGCTTAGGAAGGCGGCGTTGTTGACCAGAATATCCACCGGGCCAAGCTGCGCCTCAATCGCGGCGGCGGCGTGGCCCAAACTTTCGTCCGAGGTCACATCGCACGCCAGACCCAAGCCGCCCATTTCTTGGGCCGCAGCCGCGACCGCATCGCCGTTCAGATCCAGCAGCGCAACCTTGGCCCCTTGCGCGACCAATGCCTCCGCAATCGCCTTGCCAATGCCGCCGCCCGCGCCGGTGACAACCGCGCAGCGCCCGTCCAGACCAAGCCAGCTCATGCCGCGCCCCCTTTGGTGATGCCTGCAAGATGCCGCCCGGTGATATAGCCAAACACCATCGCCGGCCCCAGGGTGATGCCCGCGCCGGGGTAATTGCCACCCATGATCGACGCGCGGTCATTGCCCACGGCAAACAGACCCTCAATCGGTGCGCCCGCCTCATTGAGCACTTGGCCAGATACCGTGGTGCGCAGCCCGTCAAACGTGCCCAGATCGCCCATGATGATCTTCAGCGCGTAGAATGGCCCTTTCTGGATCGGACCGACGCAGGGGTTGGGCTTATGGTCTGGGTCGGCCAGATAACGGTTGAAGCTGGTCTTGCCACGGCCAAACTGCGGATCTTCGCCGCGTTCGGCAGGACCGTTATAGGCCACGACCGTCGCTTCTAGCTCTTTGGGGTCAATGCCGGTTTTCGCCGCCAATTCGGCCAGAGTCGCGCCCTTTTGCAAGTACCCGTTGGCGATATATTTGGCCAATGGCACCGGCGCGGGTTTGGCATAGCCCAGCCCGTATTTGCGGATCGTCGGGTGATCGCAGATCAGCCAAGCCGCCGTTTCCGTCTGCCCTTCGCAAGCCCGCATCAAGGCCGCGCCCACGTCGTGATAACTTTCGCTTTCGTTGGTGAACCGCTTGCCCGATTTCAGCACCGCAATGATCCCCGGCTTATACCGGTCAAGCAAATGCGGAAATGCGCCGAACTTGCCCTTCCCCATCGGCACCTTCGACACCGGCATCCACGCCGATGTGTCGTTAAATTCAATCGGGGCATGCCCGCCCACCGCCTCCGCCAGCCGGATACCATCGCCGGTATTGCCTTCCGGCACCGGGCTGAAATGTTCGCCGCCGCGCCGCAAATGCGGATAGGCCTGTTTCAGCTTTTCCACGTCATGAGCAAAGCCGCCGGTGGCGATCACCACACCCTTGCGCGCGGTCAGCGTCACATCACCCGCAGCCCCGGCCACCCGCACGCCCGAGATCTTGCCGTCGCTGACAAGCAATTCCTTGGCAGGCGTGTCGGTGAAAATCTCAATCGCCAGATCAAAGGCCGATTTGGCCAGCCGCGCCGCCAGCGCATTGCCGCTGGTCACCTGCACACCGCGCCCATGCTTGGCCACTTCGGCAAAATGCTTGGCCATGCGTTTGGTCACATAGGCAAAGCTGCGGGCGCTTTTGGTGGCGTTGAAGAAATGTTTGATGTCCGCATTGGAGGAGTTGAACATCATGCCCATGAACGTGATCGTCGCCAAAGGCGGGCGCAGCCGTTTCAGGTTCTCGCCCAAGCTTGAGGTATCAAAGGGTGCCGCCAACACCGACCGCCCCACATCCACACCGCCCGGCACATCCGGGTGATAATCGGGGTAAAGCGTGGGGATGAACTTCACCTCGGTTTCGCGTTCGAACCAATCGATCATTTCAGGGCCGGTGTCGATGAAGGTCTCGACCATATCGGCGTTGTAGAAATTGCCGGTCTCTTCCTTCATGTACTGGATCGCAGCCTCGCGCGTATCACTGACCCCAGCTTCCCGCGCATGGCGGTTCATCGGAACCCACAGAACCCCGCCCGAAAAGGCGGTGGTGCCGCCAAAGACCGGCTCCTTTTCGATCACGACAACGGAAGCGCCATGCTTTTTCGCGGTGATGGCAGTGGCAAGCCCGCTGGCCCCCGACCCGATCACGATCACGTCATAAGTTTCATTTTGATCCGGCTTTGTACGCATGGTCTCCTCCCCTTGCGGCGTTGGGGAATTAGGCGCATCGGGGTGGATTTCGCCAATGGACAGGCTTGCAAATTTATTGGACAATTCGTTTCGTTCCTGAAACACAAGGCCCCATGTCCAATTCACGCGCCGCGGCGATCCCCACCTTTTTCCTGTACGGAGATGAACAGCAAGACGTCGATCTGGACGCGTTGCATGTGGAACCTATCCGTGAACGATCCATGCGGCATGATTGGACAATTCACCCGCATGTGCACCCCGATCATACGCAGATCCTGTGGTTTTCCGACGGCGGCGCGACCTTCACAATTGAGGGCAAAACCTATGAGGCTGCGCCCAATTGCTTTGTGGTTCAGCCTGCTGGAATGGTGCATGACATCCGGTTTCACCCCGGCACCGAAGGCCGCGTCATCACCGCCGCCGTCAGCTTTGTCGATGCGGTGGCCAAGGATGACCCGCGCCTGATCGAGGCCACCCGCCTGCCCGGTGCCTACCCGGTGGAAACCTCTGCCGGGCGCGATGCCATTCGCCATGCAATGGAACAATTGCTGTTTGAAACCAACACGCTTGATCCCGGTCGCCGCATGGCACTGCGGTCGCATTTCCTATCAGTGCTGGTTTGGTTGATGCGCGTATCGGCAGGTCAGGCTGGTGCTGGCCCCGCCCATCGCGGCAAGGATTACGATCTGGTCAACCGCTACCGCGCCGTGTTGGAGCGCCATTTTCACACCGAAAAAACGCTGGCCTTTTACGCCGACAAGCTGTGCATTTCACCCCAACGCCTGAATGCCGCCTGCAAAGCCCGCGCTGGGCGCACCGCGTCTGAGGTGCTCTATGATCGGATCATCGTCGAGGCCAAGCGCTGCCTGTTGTACACCGAAATGACCGTGGCCGAGATTGGCCATGCCATCGGCTATGATGACCCGGCCTACTTCAACCGGTTCTTTTCCCAGCGGGTCGGATGCCCACCCGGAACCTTCCGCAAAGACGCCGCCACAACGCGCCGCGTCGGCTCCTGACGGATCGTCCAACACAATTTCCAAATCGTCCATTTCTTTGCGCCCGGCTTCTCTGCACCTTCATGCCACGAGGGCGAAAGGAGGACGCCGTTGCTACTTGAGTTGCGCACCTATGACATGAAACCGGGCAAGGCCCCGGCCTATCTGACGCAGTTCAGAACCCAAGGCGTCGGGCTGGTCACAAGGCATTTGCCGATGCTGGGCTATTGGCTGGTGGACACCGGCCGCCTGAACCGGATCGAACACCTTTGGGCCTATGCCAGTTTCGAAGAACGCGACGCCTGCCGGGCCAGTTTGGCGCAGGATGCCGAGTGGATGGAGGGGTTCATTCCCACCGCCTTTGAACATGTCGTGGCGCAATCCAACCGGTTGATGCAGATCGAAAAATCCAGCCCAGCGCTGAAGGACGCAATCGCCCAGCGCAAGGCCCATCACGCCAACCAAGCGGCAGATAGCCCGATGCTTGCGCAGTCGCTGCACGCGTTGGAAGTTGGCGCAAATCCAGACAATGGCGTGGGCCTGATCGGCCAGTTCCGCGTGGTGTCGGGCGACTGCCCCGGCCAGATCATCTCCCTGCGCAGCGGTGCATTTGCCGATCTGTGCACCGCCGCAACCGGCAGCTTGTCGCAGGAAATCCTGCGCCCCCTTAGCCTTTCCCCATTGCGTTGACGCAACCCAAGGACAGCCAAATGACTTTCGAAATTTCCTATGAACAGCGCATGCTCGTGGACACGGTGCGCGGCTTCATCAAAGACGAACTTACCCCGCTGGAAGAGATGATCGAACAGACGGGCGCTCTGCCCGATGACACCGCCCGCGCGGTGTTCAAAAAATCCTCGGCGCTGGGGCTGTATGGTATGAACATCCCCGAAGAGTTCGGCGGCGGCGGTCTGTCCTGCCTTGATCAGATGATGGTCGAAGAACAGTTCGGCCACACCACCGATATTCTGATCCGCCGCGCTTTTGGCAACGTCTATGAAGTGCTTTTGTCCTGCACCGGCGCGCAAGTGGACCGCTGGCTGACCCCGGCGGTCAAAGGCGAACGTGTCTGTTCCATCGCCTTTACCGAACCGGGTGCCGGATCGGACGCTGCGGGCATCAAGACCAAGGCCGTGCGCAAGGGCGACAAATGGGTGCTGTCTGGCATGAAGCACTACATCTCGGACGGGTCGTTTTCCGATTTCTTCGTGGTCACCGCTGTCACTGACCCCAGCAAGGGCCATCGCGGCATTTCGATGTTCTTGGTCGATAAGGGCATGCCCGGATTCAGCCTTGGGCGCGATCAGGCGATGATGGGCATTCGCGGCACCTCGCATCTGGATCTGCACTTTGATGAGGTCGAGCTGACCGACGACCACCTGCTTGGCACCGAAGGCGAAGGGCTAAAGCTGGCGCTGTCGGTTCTGGGCCGCGTGCGTCTGGCACAGGTGGCGGCACGCGCCATCGGCAAATCGACCAAGATCCTGCAAATGACGCTGGATCACGCCCGCGACCGGCACCAGTTCGGCCAATCTTTGGGCGATTTCCAGATGGTGCAGCAAATGCTGGCCGATAGCGCGATTGAGATCAACGCCGCCCGCGCCGCCCTATGGGACTGCGCCGCGCAACTGGATGCAGGCCAAGACGTGCGGACCAAAATCTCGGCCTTGAAGGTGCAAGGGGCAGAAACGCTGGGCCGTGTGGTGGATCGCGCTGTGCAGATCTATGGCGGCATGGGCTTTTCCAAGGATCTGCCGATCGAGCGCTATTACCGCGACGCCCGGATCTATCGCATCTTTGACGGCGCCAGCGAGGTGCATCGCAGCGTGATCGCCAAGACCATGCTGAAGGGCTCAACCTCTGTTTTTGATCCGTGGAGCGCATGATGCAACCCAAGTTCATGAGCGCCGCAGACGCGGTTGCGCTGGTGCCCGATGATGCGACGATCACCATCACCGGGGGCGGCGGCGGTCTGTGTGAGGCGATGCTGTTGCAGCAAGCCATCGAGGAACGGTTCCTGACAACCGGCCATCCGCGCAATATGACGCTGGTCCATTCGCTGGGCATCGGCAATCGCAAAGACACCGGCGTGTCGCGCTTTGCCCATCCCGGCATGGTGCGCAAGGTAATCGGCGGGCATTGGGTCTGGTCGCCGCGCATGCAGCAAATGGCCGCCAACAATGAGATCGAGGCCCATGTCCTGCCCGGCGGCGTGGCCATGCAATTGATGCGCGAGATCGCCGCCAAACGCCCCGGCCTGATCACCCATGTCGGGCTTGGCACCTTTATCGACCCGCGCGTCGATGGGGGCCGGATGAACGAGGCCGCCAAAGACCCGCTGTGCGAGGTCATGCAGATCGACGGGCGCGAATACCTGCGCTACCTGCCCTTCCCGGTCCATGCCTGCCTGCTCAAAGGGTCGATCGCCGATGATGACGGCAACATCAGCCTTGATGAAGAACCGGCCAACGTCGACACCTACGCCGTCGCGGCGGCTGTGCACAATTCCGGCGGCAAGGTGATCTTTCAGGTGCGCGACCGCGTGGCATCTGGAACGCTTGGCGCACGGCAAGTGCGGGTTCCGGCGGCGATTGTCGATGCGATTGTCGTCGATCCGAACCAGACCCAAGGCTATGAGATCACCTATGATCCGTCGATCTCGGGCCAGTCGCGGCGCGACCTGCCTGCCCCCGCCGACCCCGGCTTTTCAGCGCGGCGCATCGTGGCCAACCGCGCCCGGCAAGAACTGCGGGATGGCGCGATCATCAACTACGGCTTTGGCATCCCCGATGAGATCGCGACCATCGTCGCCGCACGCGGGGAACAGGGCCGTTATTACCAGACCATCGAACATGGCACCTATGGCGGGCGGCTGCTGACCGGCACTTTGTTCGGCTATTCGCAAAACGCCAGTTGCATGATCGACGGGCCGTCGCAGTTTGATTTCTACGCAGGCGGCGGGTTGGACATCGCCTTTCTGGGCTTTGGACAGGTGGACAAGGCGGGCAACGTCAACGCCTCCAAACTGGGTGGTATGCCGGTCGGCCCGGGCGGGTTTATCGACATTGCGCAGAACGCCCGCACGGTGGTCTTTGTTGGCACGTTTGACGCCAAGGGCACCAAGGTTCAATCCGGCAAGGGCGATCTGACGATTGAGCGCCACGGCGACGTGCAGAAGTTCGTGGATCAGGTAGATCAGATTACCTTCTCGGGGGCGCAGGCGCTGCGGCAAGGGCAGCGGGTGCTATACGTGACAGAACGCGCGGTGTTCCGTTTGGACAGTGACGGGCTAACCCTGATCGAACTGGCGCCGGGCGTGGATCTGCACCGCGATGTGCTGGACCGGATGGCCTTTGCGCCAGACCACGGCGACGTGGGCCTGATGTCGCAAGACTGCTTTATCGGTTAACGCAGCATATTGCGCAGCCCGTCCTGCGCCTTCAGCAGTTCGGGCAGGCAGCGGGTCGACAGGTCTGCGGTCGGCATCTGCGCCGCCGCGACGCCTACGTTGACCGCCGCCACCACCCGCCCGGTGGCGGATATCAGCGGCACGGCAATCGACCGCAGCCCCAGTTCGATCTCTTGGTCGACAAGGGCATAACCGTTCGACCGCGCCGCAGCGATGGCGGCCATCACGTCATCGGGCGTTGTGCGGCTGTTGGGCGTGCGCGGCGACAGGTCGGACCGGGCCACCACATCCCGCGCCTGATCCTCGGGCAGTTGCGCCAGCAGAACCCGCCCCATCGAGGTGCAATGCGCAGGCAGGCGCGATCCCGGCATCAGACCAATGGTCATCACCCGCCGCTGCGCCGCGCGGGCGATATAGATGATCTCCAGATCGTCAAGCACCGACACAGACACCGATTGCTGAAGGCGTTCTGACATCTGATCCAGCCATGGCTGCACCACCTGCGTCAGCGGAAAGGCCGACAAAGCGCCATTGCCCAGCCGCAGCACCTTGGGCGTGGGGGTAAAGAACTTGCCATCATAGCTGGTGTAACCCAGTTCGGTCAGGGTCAGCAGGCAGCGCCGTGCGGCGGCCCGGTCCAGCCCGGTTTCGACGGCCGCCTCAGACACCGACAGGCGCGGATGACGTTCGCCAAACGCCTCTAGCACGGCCAGCCCCTTGGCCAGAGATCCCAGATAATCCGTTGGTTTGATCGGCATGTGAACACATCTGCGCGTATAATGAACAAGGGTCGATATACGAACATTCTACCTATGCGGACAAGTCGAAACCGCCTAGACCTAGGCCCAAACCCAAGAGAGGCGCAACCCATGGACAAAACCTGCCCTACGCTGGCCGACGCTGTCGCAGGCATCGAAGACGGTGCATCGGTGATGATCGGCGGCTTTGGCGGATCTGGCGCGCCGATTGAACTGCTGCACGCGTTGGTGGACCGGTTCCGCGCGACGGGATCGCCCAAGAACCTGACCATCGTCAACAACAACGCAGGCAATGGCGGGATTGGCATCGCCGCGATGATTGCCGCCGGGATGGTGCGCAAGGTGATCTGCTCCTTCCCCCGCACCTCGCAGCCGCATGCGTTCAACGAAAAATACGCCTCGGGCGAATTGGAGCTGGAACTGGTGCCGCAAGGCACGTTGGCCGAACGCATCCGCGCAGGCGGCGCGGGCATTCCGGCCTTCTACACGCCAACGGGCTATGGCACCGATCTGGCGGCAGGCAAACCGGTGGCCGAATTTGACGGCAAACATTACATTCAGGAACGCTGGCTCAAGGCCGATGTGGCGCTGGTCAAGGCCGAGCATGGCGATGCCTATGGCAACCTGACCTACCGCTTGGCCGCGCGGAACTTCAACCCGCTGATGTGCATGGCCGCGATGCACTCAATCGCGCAGGTCACCCGCATCGTGCCTTTGGGCGAGATTGCCCCGCAAGACGTCATCACCCCCGGTATTTTCGTCAATACTGTGGTCGAGATGCCAACCCCGAGACAAGAAGAAACCCGCGTGCGCGATCAGGAGGTGTACTGATGACCCTTCCCAAACTGACAAACGCGCAAATCGCGTGGCGTGCGGCGCAAGACATCGCCGATGGGGCCTATGTGAACCTTGGCATCGGCCTGCCTGAGCTTTGCGCCCGGTTTCAGCCCGAAGGCCGCCGCGCGATGTTCCACACCGAAAACGGCATTCTGGGCTTTGGCCCCGCGCCTGAGGCGGGCCAAGAAGACTGGGACGTGATCAATGCCGGGAAAAAGGCCGTCACCCTTAGCCCCGGTGCCGCGATCTTTCACCATGCCGACAGTTTCGCCATGGTGCGCGGCGGGCATCTGGACATGGCCATTCTGGGCGCGTTCCAAGTGGCCGCGACCGGCGATCTGGCCAATTGGCGGCTTGGGGCCTCGGGCGTGCCGGCGGTGGGCGGCGCGATGGATCTGGTGAACGGCGTGAAACAAGTCGTCGTTCTGACCGATCACGTCACCAAGGACGGCAAGCCCAAGCTGGTGGACACCTGCACCTACCCCCTGACGGGCGTCGGCTGCGTGACGCGCGTCTATACCTCACTTGCCGTGATCGACATTGACCCGCGCGGCTTTGTCCTGCGCGAAAAACCTGCTGGCATGAGCTTGGACGAGCTGCAAGCCGTGACCGGCGCCCCGCTTCACACCGATGGCCCTGTGGCCGATTTGACTGCACCGAAGGTAGACTGATGACCGACGCTTATATCTGTGACTACATCCGCACCCCGATTGGCCGCTATGGCGGCGCATTGTCCAGCGTGCGCGCCGACGATTTGGGCGCGGTGCCGCTGCGGGCCTTGGCCGAGCGCAATGCCGCAATGGATCTGGCCGCGATTGACGAGGTGTATTTCGGCTGTGCCAACCAAGCGGGCGAAGACAACCGCAACGTCGCGCGAATGTCGGTTCTGCTGGCGGGCTATCCCGACAGCGTGCCGGGCACGACCCTGAACCGGCTGTGCGGGTCGGGCATGGATGCCCTGTTGGCCGCCGCCCGGTCGATCAAGGCAGGTGAGGCGGATCTTGTCATCGCAGGCGGCGTCGAAAGCATGAGCCGCGCGCCCTTTGTCATGCCCAAGGCCGACACCGCCTTTTCGCGCAGCAATGCGGTCTATGACACCACCATCGGCTGGCGCTTCATCAACCCGGTTCTGAAGGCGCAATATGGCGTGGATTCCATGCCGGAAACCGCCGAGAACGTGGCCGAGGATTTCAACATCTCGCGCGAAGATCAGGATGCCTTTGCCATCCGGTCGCAGCAAAAGGCAGGCGCGGCCATGGCCAACGGTCGCCTTGCCCGTGAAATCACGCCCGTGTCGATCCCGCAGCGCCGGGGCGATCCGATTGTCGTCTCAGAAGACGAACACCCCCGCCCCGACACCACGCTGGCCGGGCTGCAAAAACTGAAGACGTTTGTGAAGGCCGATGGGTCGATCACGGCCGGCAATGCCTCGGGCGTCAACGACGGGGCCGCGGCGCTGATCGTCGCCTCTGAGGCTGCGGTCAAAGCCCATGGCCTGACGCCCATCGCCCGCGTGCTTGGCGGCGCGACGGCAGGCGTTGCCCCGCGCATCATGGGTTTTGGCCCTGCGCCCGCATCCAAGAAACTGATGGCCCGCCTTGGCCTGACGGCTGGCGATTTCGACGTGATCGAACTGAACGAAGCCTTTGCCTCGCAAGGATTGGCCACGCTGCGCGATCTGGGCATTGCCGATGATGACGCCCGCGTGAACCCCAATGGCGGCGCGATCGCGCTAGGTCACCCCTTGGGCATGTCGGGCGCACGGATTGCCGGTAGCGCCGCGCTAGAGCTGCAATTGACCGGCGGCAAGCTGGCGTTGGCGACGATGTGCATTGGCGTGGGCCAAGGCATCGCCGTGGCCTTGGAACGGGTCTAACCCCCTGCTGGGCGACCTTATTCGCTTAGGTTGCCCAGCATCGCCCGCATGACCTTCAGAAAGGTCTCATACTCGGCGGGTTCAATATCGCCGATCATCGCGGCCTCACACTCAAGCGCGATATCCAGAAGCGTGTCGTGAGTGGTCAGGCCCTTTTCGGACAGCCACCAGCGTTTTTTACGCGCGTCGGCCTCATCCGCCTCAAACCGCAAATAACCGCCATTATCCAGCACCTTCAGCGTGCGGCTAGCCGCCGCTTTATCCAGCCGGATCACCGCGCAGATGCGGTTGGCCGTGATGCCCGGTTCGATGTTCAGCATGGCAATGATACGCCATTCGACAATCCCCAGCCCGAAGCGATCCCGATAAATCGCAGCCGTCTTGCGTTGCCAGGCGCTGCTGACCGCGTTGAGCAAGAACGGGGCGTAATTGTCGATGTCCAGAATGGTCACGCCGTCGCGTGTTTTGACCGGACTGGACAGGCGCGTAGACTGCGGCATGTGGAATTCCCGTATTCTGAATCCGCGCCGGTCTAACGGCTTTGCCCCCGCCTGTCACGGGGGCAAAGCGGCACGGGGCTAGGTCTGGCTTTCGGGCAGATGCACCACCAGCCCGTCCAGATCAGGCGTCAGGCGGATTTGGCAAGACAGGCGCGATGTGTCCTGCATTTCAACCGCCGCGCAATCAAGCAAGTCTTCCTCGCCGTCCATGCGCGTACCGGTTTTGTCCGTCCACGCCTCATCTACAAAGCAGTGACAAGTCGCGCAGGCCATCGAGCCTCCACATTCGCCGATGATGCCATCCACACCGCTGTTCAGCGCGGTTTGCATCACGCTTTCACCGACATTTCCAGCCACGGTCTGGCGGCTGCCGCTCGCGGCCACATAGGTTACGTTCACCATATCTTTCCCTTACTTTCCAATGAATTGCATCGGCAACTTGTCCAGCGCGCAGATCGCATTGTTGGGCCGCCATTCGGGCGCTCCGGTAAATTCAATGCGGTCCACCTTGCGAAGCATGACCGACAGAACGGCCTCCAGCTCGCCCCGCGCGATGTTCTGGCCAACGCAGCCGTGGATGCCCGCGCCAAAGGCCACATGGCCCACCGGCTTGCGATCAATGCGGAACACCTCGGGGTCGCCCCATTTTTCAGGGTCCGAGTTTGCCGCGCCCAGCACACAGATGATCTTGGTTCCGGCCTCGATCTTGGTGCCCGCGACCTCGGTATCCACGCCCGCCGTGCGGCCAAAGGTGTGTACGGGCGAGGTAAAGCGCAGGATCTCTTCGAACGCCGCGCGGATCTGGGTCGGGTCGCGCTTCAGCGCTTCCCACTGATCGGGAAATTGGCCGAAGCAATACATCGCGTTGCCGATGCCAGTAACGGTCGTATCCACCCCCGCCGAGAAGAACGACCGCACCAGCATCCCGGCCTCATCCTCGGTGATCTCGCCCGCATCCGCGGCCTGATAGACCAGCGCACCAAGCCCGTCTTTGCTCAGCGCGTCGCGCTGGCAGGCACGGGTGACGATTGGCACGATTTCCTCGGCCGCTTTGAACGCCGCCTGACGCAGCGCGTTGTTCGGACCGACCGCGTTGAAGACCATCGCGCCGTAATCGACCAGATGGCGCGCGCTCACGTTGCTCATGCCAACGGCGATGGGGAAGACCGATGTGGGGAACACCTCGGCGAAGTCTTCGACGCCTTCGAACGGGCCGCGCGCGATCAGATCGTCGATCAGCGGCTCGGCGGTGGCAAGGAACATGTCCATCAGCCCCCGCACCACCTTTGGCGACAGCGCCCGCGTCAGGATCTTGCGGGTTTTTGTGTGATCGGGCGGATCGACCTCAAGAATGATCGAGGGCGGGCGATAGGGCGGGATCAGCTTGTAATCATCCAGCCCCACCCCGTGCGAGGACAGGAACCGCGTGTGATCGCTGAACACCTCGCGGACGGTGCTGAACCGGCCCATAGCCAGCACGGAATACTTTGGAATGTAAACGAAATCCCCCAAACGGCGCAGTTCGGCGTAAAAGGCATGCGGGTCACGTAGGATCGCCTCGTCATAGGGGTCTACGTCCCAGACGGGCACGCCCGGCGGCGGGTCAATCTTGCGGTGGCCTTCGATGATCTCGACTTGTGTCATGTGTCCTCCTCACTCGTCAGGGCCAGACCGACATGGCGGTGCAGCAAGTCCGGCGCTTGTTTTAATTCATCGGAGGGGCCGTCATGGACGATCGCCCCATTCGACATCAAAACCGCGCGGCTGGCAAAGCTCAGCGCGGCCTCGGCATGTTGTTCGACAAGAAGGAGTGTCCGGCCCGATTGGGCCAGCTTGTCGAACACGTCCATCAGGTGTTCGCAAATGACAGGGGCAAGGCCCTCAAGCGGTTCGTCCAGCAAGATCACCTGCGGTTCTGTCATCAGCGTGCGGGCGATGGCCAGCATCTGCTGTTCCCCGCCCGACAGTTGCCCGCCCCCGTTGCGGCGGCGTTCCTTGAGGCGCGGGAACAGGGCGTAAGCCTCCTCCAGCGCCATGGTTCCATTGGCAGCCAGAAGGTTTTCCTCGACCGAAAGGGATTTGAAGATATCGCGGGTTTGCGGCACCAGACCCAGCCCCAGCGCATTGCGTTTGAACGGCGGCAAACGGTCGATGCGCTGGCCGTTCAGGGTGATCTGCCCGCCATGCATCCGCGTCAGGCCCATCATGGTGGCCATCAGCGTGGTCTTGCCCGCGCCGTTGCGGCCGATGATGGCCAAACGCTCGCCCTTATGAATGCTCAGCGACACGCCGCGCAGCACATGGGTCGGGCCGTAACCAGCTGTCACATCGGTAAAAGTCAGGATCTCAGTCATGGCCGCCCCCTAGGTATAATTCGCGCACCTGCGCATTGGCGGCGATCTCGGACGGGGTGCCTTCGGTCAGAATGCGGCCCTGCACCAGCACCACGATCTTGCGCGCGACGCGGAACACAAGGTCCATGTCATGTTCGATAATCAGCACCGCCAGATCCTGCGGCAGCCGTTCAATCGCGCGGGTGATCAGGCTGGTTTCTGACGAGGGCACGCCCGCCGCCGGTTCATCCAGGATCAGGATGCGCGGCTTCAGCGCCAAGGTCAGCGCCATTTCCACCAGCCGCTGCTGACCATAGGCCAGATCGCGAACGGGCTTGTCGGCCAGATCGCCCAGTTCGAACTGGTCAATCAGGCTTTGAACCTCGGCCTCGATCCCGGCCTCGCCGTCGGCGCGGCGCAGAAGGCGATAGCCCCTGCCCTCACGCTCAAGGATCGGCATGCGGATATTGTCGCGCACGGTCAGACGGGGGAACAGCGTGGTGATCTGGAACGTCTTGGCGATGCCCAATTTCACGCGATGCGCCTCGCCCATGCGGGAAATGTCGCGCCCGTCCAGTCGGATTTCCCCGCCCGAGGGCGCCAGAATGCCCGTCACCAGATTGGCAAAGGTCGATTTCCCCGCCCCGTTCGGCCCGATCAGCGCCTTGCGGTCGCCGGGTTTCAGGTCAAAGTCGATATTCTCGGACACCACCAAACCGCCAAAGCGTTTGGATAGGCCGCGCACCTCTAGCCCGGTCATTTGCGGCCTCCTTTCAGGGCGTGGCCCAGCGAAATCAGGCCTGAGGGAAGGAAAAAGACCATCGCCAGAACCATGCCGCCAATGACGAACAGCCAGTTGAACGGATCATTCGCGGCGGCCAGATGGTGCACGGTCATGAACAGAACCGTGCCGATGACCGCGCCGTACAGCCGCCCGGTGCCGCCAAGGATCAGCATGATCAGCGCCTCTGCCGAGAGCGTGAAGCTTAGTGTTTCAAGGCTGACAAGCTGGGTGATCTGCGCGGCCAAGGCACCGCCGATGCCCGCCACAGCGCCGCCCAGCGTATAGGCCAGCACCAGACGCCAATAGACAGGCGCACCGATGGCCAGCATCCGGTCGCGGCTTTCGTGGATCCCGCGCAGCGACATCCCGAACGGCGCACGGCCAATCACCGCCAGCGCGGCAAAGACGACGCACACAACAATCAGCGCATACCAATACCCGGTCTGCCCGATGAAATCGAAGGCAAATAGGCCCAGCACAGGCTCCATCCGGATGCCGCGCAGCCCTTCGGCGCCGCCGGTGATGTCGCGGGCGCGGTTGGCGATCTCAAGGCAGATCTGCGCCACGGCAATCGTCAGCATGATTGCGGTCAGCCCGTGGGTGCGCATGACGATCAGGCCCGACACAAATGCCAACGCGGCCCCGGCCAGCCCGCCGATGATCAAACCGGCCACAGGATCGGCCCAGACGTGGATGGCAAACAGCCCCGCCGCATAGGCCCCCGCGCCATACATGGCGGCTTGGCCCAATGTGGGTACCCCCGCATAGCCAAGGATCAGATCAACGGACAGAACCAGCACGATCATAATCAAAATGCGCGTCAGGAAGGCCAGATCATAGGGGAAGACAAAGAAAGCAGCAGCCGCAAGGGCGACGAAAACGAGGGGTAGAAAACGCATCAGACCCTCCCCAGCAGGCCGTTGGGCCGGATAACAAGCAGCAGCGTGACAAGGCCAAGGAAAGTGAGCGTGGCCAGATCGGGGGCCAGATAGCGCGCCGCGGTTTCCAGAAGCCCCAGCCCCAGCGCGGCGGCGAATGATCCCGCGATAGAGCCCATACCGCCCACAGCCACGACGATCAGAAACAGCACCATGTAGCGCAGCGGGTAATAGGCATCAATCGGCAGCAGTTCGGCCCCCAGAACGCCGCCCAAAGCGGCCAGACCCGCGCCAAGTGCAAAGGTCGCCATATAGATCAGCCCTGTGTCGATCCCTAGCGACGAGGCAATGTCGCGGTTGTCGACGGCGGCCCGCAGACGGATACCAAAGCGCGTTTTATCCAGCAGCGCCCAAAGCCCCAAGGCCACCAGCGCCCCCGCCGCGATCACCGCCAAACGATGTGCGGGCAGCGTGCGGAACCCCAGATCAACCACGCGGTTCAACCCCTCGGGCAGGCCAATCGTCAACAGGGCCGAGCCTTGCCACAGGTTGACCGTAGCGATCATGAGGAAGGTCAAACCGATGGTTGCCAGAACCTGTTGAAGCTCTCCGAAGCCGTAGATGCGGCGGTAGATTACGCGCTCAAGCGGCAGGGCAATCGCCATCGTGCCCGCCAGCGCCACAGCCAGCCCGGCCCAGTAGCCAAGCCCCAGATCCTGCGCGGCCCAATGGGCCAAGGTGCCGCCGATCAGGGCAAAGCCCCCATGGGCCAGATTGACCACGCGCATCAAGCCCATCGTCACCGATAGCCCGACCGCGATCATGAACAGGATCATGCCATAGGCGACCCCATCCACGAGGATATTCAGAAATAAATCCATCTGCTTTTTCCGATGCGGCGGGCCAGCCAAAGCCAGCCCGCCTGCCCCATCACTTGCCCCAGCCCAGATCGCCAACCGTGGCAATCACGCCGGTTTCGGCATTCTCCAGCAGGCCGGTTTCGGCATTGCGGGCAACCTCACGCAGATAGACGTTCTGAACCACGGTGCGGGTTTCAGGATCCATCTTCAGCGGGCCGCGCGGGCTTTCCCATTCCAGACCAAGCGCCGATTCAACTGCCTTGGGGCCATCGGCGCCCGCCACCTCAACCATGTGGTAGATCAGGTGCACGCCATCATAGGCCCCAACCGAGGCCCAGTTGGCCACCGCTCCGGGGTGCAGTTCCTCAAGCTTGGCAAGGAAATCGCGGTTCATTTGGGAATCATGCGCCGCCGAGTAGTGGTAGGCGGTGGTCAGGCCAATCGCCATATCGCCAAGGCCCTGAAGGTTGCTTTCCTCAGTCTCAGCCGTGCCAAGGAACTTGATCCCCGCGTCGCGCAGACCGTTTTCGTTATAGGTTTTGGTGTAGGTGAAGGTAGGCGGGCCACCCGGCAGGAAGGTAAAGACGGCCTCGGGGGCCCGATCCTTCACGCGCTGCAAGAACGGCGTGAAATCCGTGGTCGAGAGCGGCATCCGCAGGCTTTCCAGAACCGTGCCGCCCTTGGCCTCAAACGCAGCCTTAAAGGCGTTTTCAGCGTCAATTCCGGGGCCGTAATCGGTGACAGTGGTGATCGCGGTCTTGATCCCCTGATCATAGGCCCAATCGGCCAAAGGCGCGGACACCTGCCACAGCGTATAGCTGGTGCGCAGGTAATAATCGCTTTGCGCGTTGATGGCCGAGGTCGCGGCGTTGAAAATCACCGTCGGCGTTTGCGTCTGCTCAATCGCCGGGGCGACGGCCAAAGCGTTGGGCGTAAAGGTGAACCCGGCGAGGTAGTCAACCTTATCCTTGATCAGCAGCTCTTGCGCCAAGCTGCGCGACTGATCGGGGTTCGGGCCGCCCACGTCTTTGTAGATGAACTCGATGTCATGGCCGCCCGCGCTGGTGCCGTGCTGCGCCTGATAGACGTCAATCGCGTTTTGATAGAGCGTGCCATAGATCGCGAACGGCCCCGAGAACGGCGCGATGACGCCCACCTTGATCGTATCGGCACCGGCCTGCGCGGCAATCATACCTGCGGCAAACGCCACCGTTGTTGTCAACTTCATTGTCATGCGTTCCTCCCTTGCATGTGTGAAACAGCCAGTCGTGCACATAGAGGCATCGGCCCCTGCCCCAAGCCACGGGACAAGGCCGGCGCGATCCGCGCCCGACAGGTTGTTTCGGGGTGTGTCGATCCCTCCCAAGACTCGACAGTTGATTCCTCAACTATGCATCATTACGCATGTCGAAGGTTGATTTGTCAACCAATTTTGACACAACCAGACGAAATTCCAACTTTTGCGAATACCCGCAATCCTTCGCGTAACATCCCGCACAAAGGAACCAACTGTTAAGGCTAACTGCCTAGAGTGGCGTTCCGTTATCCTTTTCAGGACCGGCCAGTTTGCCGACCCGCCCTCTGTCACAACTGTTAGGTCACATGCTTCGATCCTTGATCCTTTGGTCGGCTGCGGCGCTTATGTTCGCGATGTTCGGCCCCTTGTCGGCCAGCCCACGGTTGGCGGCGATCGTGGTGACCGACGCCCACACGCCCATTTCGGAACCAATGATCACGGCTGCGCTGCGTGAAATGACCGATGCGGGGTATCAAACGCTGGTGCTGGAACATCACGGCGATCTGTCATCAGAAACCGCGATCTTGGCCGGGCTGGTCCAAACCGGCACATCGGCCATCCTGATGGAACCCGCCGATATTCTGCGATCCTCTGATACGGTGGAAACCCTGCGCCGGTCAGGGGCGTCTGTCGTTATTGTTGGCACCCCTTTGAAGAATGACGGTTTTGCCAGTGCACAGGTCTATGCCGACGAAGTCCGGTGCGCCCGCATGGGCGCCGCCGAAATGGCGGATCTGATCGGGCAAGGCACTTATTTTGAACTGTTCGGATCCCCCGATGACCCGCAGGCTGAGGTGCGATCAGGCGCGTTTCGCGAAGAAATGCAGCAGCACAGTTTGATTGATCGAACCGGGTTCGAAGTGGCTGATGGGTCATACGAAATGGCCCGCCTGTTGACCTTTAGCATGATGTCCACCGATTGGACGGTTGAGGGGATCCTGGCCGCTGACGATCCGATGGCCTTGGGCGCTGTGGACACCCTACGCGAATTGGGGCAACTGGATCAGGTCGCCGTAGGTGGCTTCGGCGGCACCGCCGACGCCCTGCTTGCGGTACAAAACGGGGATTTGGCCTTTACCGTCATCCTGCCGCAAGCCCAGATCGGCACCATCGCAGCCAAGGCGGCAATCTCGGTCGCCAAGACGGGCAGCACCGGCCTGATCCACGAACGTGAAATGCTGGACTGCACGCTATTTGCCCGCAGCGAAGTAACCAGCCCGTAGCATTCCCTCAATTCTGGTATTGGCGGTTGGCCCAAAGGGCATATCGCGGTACAATTTCAGCAATCAAATTCCTCAGAATGAAAGTTTAACAAAACGGGGGACAACGCCAGGACGGCACATAATCGCGATCATAGTGACATACTGGCCTGCAAGCCATTGATGCTGCTATGACATTCGGCCACTTGATACAGTTCAAACGCCCGTTCGGACAATGATCCTGACACCCAACCAGACGCGCCGCATTCGGTGAATCATCGGCTGGCAGCGTTGCAGGGTGCTTTGGCGGCACCGCAATCACACCAATGACTTTGCCGCATTCCCCCGACTTATTTCAACATTTTCAACGTTTTTGCAGACACCAATTCCTATGACCCAAACCGACGCCAAACAAATCAGCCCAATCGCTTCTGCATTTTTGATTGACGATGGCCGATCATCCTATGGACCCCGGATCGCAGCGCTAAATGGCGGGACTGTGGTCGCCGTTTGGGAAGAGTCGATTTCTTATGAGACCATCCTGAAAGCCCAAATGTTTTCCCAAGATGGGACAGCAATTGGATCAGAATTTATCGTCGGCGATATCGGATCTGGCACCCCTTGGAGAGAAGACGGCTGGGCCGAGGTTGTCGCCCTGTCAGATGGCGGGTTCGTGGTCACATGGGCCCGCGAAGACGGGCAAGGCACCGATTTGGGAATTTTCGTAGCCCGCTACTCGGCCTCAGGGCGTCAAACCGGCACGACGACCCGGATTGATTCAGTCGACGGGTTCTACGAATACGACGTGTCGGTCGCAGCGCTTTCGAACGGTGGTTTCGCGTTTGCGTGGTCCCGGTTTGGCGCGGACGCAACGGGCGACAACGATGTGCACCTGCGTATGTTTTCTGCTGGTATGGCCCCCACAACGCCGGAAATTCTGGTCAATCAATACGTCGACAATACGCAGAACTTTGCCAATGTCACCCAGTTGACCAACGGCAATGTCGTCGTCACGTGGCGCAACTATCGTGACCCCGACGGCAGCAGCGACGCAATTTACGCGCGTGTGTTTGACCCTGCCGGGCACCCCGTTACGGACGAGGTTCGGGTCAATACGGTTGGCCTTGGCGCGTCCTACCCTGAAATCATTGCCTTGGCTTCGGGCGGGTTTCTTGTGGCATGGGCCCGTCCCGGTGCCGGTATGGTTGGGCAGATATTCGACGCCGATGGCACCGCCACCGGAGATCTGCTGACCCTTTCCGCAGGGTCGAGCTTTCACACGCCCGTTATCACGCCATTGCGGGACGGTGGGTTCGCCCTGATGACCCGAACCGGATCAACATACCACGATGACAGCGTTCGCCTGCAAAGGTTCAGCGATCTTGGAGCAGAGATCGGCACGACCAAGATCCTGAGCGATGGGCCAACTGTGTACGAACATCCCCTTGATTTGTCGCAAAATACCAATGGTGATCTTGTGGCGGTCTGGCGATCCGGTTCAAGCGGCGGGGCCAACCCAACCTATGCCCAAGTCTTTCGGGTAAATTCGACGCCGGACGGGCAGATCGACATCGGCGGCGTCTTTGAGCAGGGCCAAACCCTGGCCGCCACGGCGCAGATCACCGACGATGACGGGATGTCGACCAGCACACTGCACTATCAATGGCTGCGCGATGGGGCCGCCATCGACGGGGCCACGGGCACAAACTATGCTTTGGTTCAATCAGATGTTGGCCACGCGATCAGTGTGGCGCTGCAATACACCGATGATCTTGGAACGCCCGAGACTGTCACCTCGGCCTCTGGCGTCGTGGCGAACGTCAACGACCCGGTTGTCGGGGTGCCGGTCATCTTTGGGACCGCGGTTCAGGGTCAGACCATTTACGCAAGAACAACCGACATCGAAGACCCCGACGGGGTTGGCGAGATTTCGTTTCAGTGGCTGATGAACGGCGCCGTATTGACCGATAGGACCACCTCCGGCCTGCGCCTGACCCAAGACCACGTGGGCCAGACCATTTCTGTTCGTATTGCCTTCGTTGACGGAGGCGGCACGCAGGAAACGGCGACAAGCGAGGGTGTGCCGGTCAGCAATCTGAACGATCTGCCCGAAGGCAAACCCAGTCTTGTCGGCGACGCGCAAGAGGACTCCGTCCTGCTCATTGATGCAGGCGGCATCGCGGATGAGGACGGGCTTGGCCAATTTTCATACGAATGGCTGCGGAATGGAGTGGCCATTGAGGGTGCAACAGGCACGCAAATCACGCTGGGCGACGCCGATAGCGGCCAGATGATCTCGGGCCGGGTTCGCTACACGGACAAATTTGGCACCGAAGAAACGGTTGAAAGCGCATCGGTTTCGATCAGAAATGTCAACGATCGCCCAACCGGCTTGCCGGTTTTGGAAGGGACTGCGGCAGTCGGCTTTGAACTGCGTGCCGATACTTCGGCGATTGGCGACAACGATGGCCTAGGCCAGTTTTCCTATCAATGGCTTCGAAATGGCAATGACATTCTGGGGGCCACCGAAGAACGATACACGCCCACGGCCTCTGATCAGGACGATTTAATCGCGGTGCGCATTCGCTACACCGACGCGCATGGCACTGTTGAAACACTGCAATCCGCGGCTTCAACCATTGGTCGGATCAATATTCCGCCTCAGGGCCTTCCAACTGTCACGGGCACCGAACGGCTCGGATCAACGCTGACCGCTCAGACCGATAGCATTGATGATCCCGATGGACTTGGGACGTTTCAATTGCAATGGCTGCGCAATGGGCAGCCGATCGTTGGGGCCACCGGCGACAGCTATACGCTTGTCGCGCTGGATGACGGGGCCTTGCTGACGTTGCGGGTGCAATATGTCGATGGGCAGGGCACACAAGAGACCGTCACCTCATCCCCCAAGACAATTCAGTTTCCGCAAAACTCTCCGGCACAGGGCGCAATTACGATCACCAGCGCGGGGCCCTATTACGTTGGCGACATTCTTTCGATGATTGAAACCATCGACGACCCCGATGGCTTTGCCAGCGCCTTCAGCCGCCAATGGCTGCGCAACGGCGAACCAATTCTCGGGGCGACCAACCAATCCTATCGTCTGACTGAAGACGATGTCGGCCAACAGATTTCGATCAGGACCAGCTATACCGATGGGCTGGGCCACCAAGAGGTTGTCTACAGCCGAAACTCAGTAACGGTGACCGAAGTTTTGGCACCCCCTGCCCCGACGAATTTCTCAGACCAGTTCTGGGTTCTGAACGACAAGACCCATACTCCGGTCGACCCATTCATAGCCGCGCTGACCGGTGGCGGCTTCGTGGCGGTTTGGGACCGCAACTTGGAAGACGGGGCCGGTTTCGGGTCATACGGGCTTGTCCTTGACGCAAACGGCGGGGCCGTCGCGCCTGAATTTCGGATCAATGATCTGGTCGATCAGCATGAGGCAAACTCCGAGGTCATCGGGCTGGCTGGCGGTGGGTTCGCGGCCACCTTTTACCGGGATTCCAACGGATACTACCCGGATAAAGAAGGGGTTTTCGTCCAGATCTACGACAAGACGGGCGCGCCTGTTGGCGACAATATCACCGTGTTCGGCGGTCGCATGAACATCGGCAACAGCTTTGGTCCCACTGTGGATGGCCCCAAAATTACGGCGCTCGACGATGGCAGTTTCGTTGTCATCTGGCCGAATACTGGCGTGTTTTTTCAACGCATCTCGGCCAGTGGCCAGCTATTGGGCCCAATCGTCGAAATCACCTCTGAGGCCGGAGATAACTTCCGCCCGGCGATCACCCAAAATGCAGACGGTGGTTTTACAGCCTTTTGGTGGTGTTTTACCGACGATTACAAACTGGGCCCGGCGGTTTTGGGGCAGCGGTTCGATGCCAATGGCAATTCCGTCTCCGATCAGTTTTGGGTGTGGTCCGCCAACAAAACCTCAGGGCCCGGCAACCTTGCCGTTATCAACTCTGCAACGCATGAAAATGGTCAAACGGCGGTGGTCTTCTCAACCGGTGTCTGGAGCAGCTCAGTTGCAGCCCATTACGACACATTCGTGCGAATTTACGATCCCGATGGGACACCCGTGACGACTAGCGCCATTCGGGTCCATGAACTCAACAGTCATAACCAGTTCGGTGCCTCGGTGACGGCCGTCGAAAATGGGTTCTTGGTGGTTTGGGAAACCGGCGGCGTGTCTGACAGGCTTGCCGAAGCAAACATCATGGGCCAATTGTACGATTTTCGAGGATCGACAACCGGCGATCCTTTCCAATTGAACCTGAATGAAGCCGACCAATTCGCCCGGCCATCTGTGGCCAGACATGGCGACAACATCCTTGTCACGTGGTTCGACGATGAACCCAACATCGGCAGCGGCATCACCGGACGCGCGTTCAAAATCGGCAGCGGAACGCCCAATCCGAACTCCCCCACCGACAATTCAGACAGCCTGACGGGCACCAATGGCAACGATACGATATCGGGCCTGAACGGGGATGACACGCTGATTGGCCTCAATGGCGATGACGAGCTGAACGGCGATGGCGGCAATGACTCTGTCGACGGCGGCGCCGGCAATGACTCTGTCTCGGGCGCTGAGGGCGATGACATGCTTAGACTGGGGTCCGGGTCCGACCAAGCGGGCGGCGGCCCCGGCAATGATACGATTGAGGTCGGCGATGCCGCTGTGACCGACCTGAACCGCATCTGGGCCGGGCCGGGCAATGACCTGTTCACCGGCGCGCAATCGCGCGATAATGTCGATGGCGGCGACGGCGCAGACACGCTGCGCGGCGAAGGTGGCAATGACACTCTGTCGGGCGGCGATGGCAGCGACACAATCCTTGGCGGCGACGGCGACGATTTCATCTATGGCGGCGCAACCGAAGCGGATCTGCGCGATGTGGTCTATGCGGGCAACGGCAATGACGTGGTTGACGGCGGCTACGGCAACGATGAATTACGCGGCGACGCAGGGAACGACACGATGGAAGGCGGCTATGGCGCCGACACCTTGATCGGCGGAGACGGCAACGACCAGCTCAGCGGATCGGCTTGGGGGGATGTGCTCTATGGCGGTGCCGGCGATGATTTCCTGAACGGAGGCTTCGGCTTTGACCGCCTGAACGGCGGATCAGGCGCTGATCGGTTCTATCATGTGGGCGTTGCCGGGCATGGATCGGACTGGATTCAAGACTACGATCCCACACAGGGCGATCTACTGGTCTATGGCGGCGCGGCGACCTTGTCTCAGTTTCAGGTCAATCTGGCCAATACCCCAAATGCCGGGTCAGCCAACCAGTCCGAAGCCTTTGTGATCTACAAACCCACCGGCCAGATCCTCTGGGCCCTGGTTGACGGCGGCGCACATAGCGCCCTGCAATTGCAGATCGGCGGCGTGACACAGGATTTGTTGGTGTATTGAAGTGGTGCCATCTTTTCGGACAGGTTCGCAGCGTTTCTAAGGTGTATCGGATTGTCCGTCGTCAGAGTTTTTGGAACCAATGGGTGCTTAAGCTAAGAGAGGGTTTGGCTCATCTGGTTGGTTTGATTATGCGGCGCGCTGGCTGTGATGCAAGCGTCGCGTTTCGAGCGTCTTTTGTTTGATCCTTTCTCGTTGTTCCAGAATGGCTTTGTCACGGCCGAAGTAGACATCGGCTGGCGTGACGTTGTTCAGGCTCTCGTGATAGCGTTGGTGGTTGTAGTGATCGACAAAGGCTTCGATCTGAGCTTCGAGATCGCCGGGCAGAAAGTAGTTTTCCAGAAGGATGCGGTTCTTCAAAGTCTGATACCACCTCTCAATTTTACCCTGTGTCTGGGGATGATAAGGTGCGCCCCTGCTGTGCTTCATTCCTTTGTCCTGCAACCATTCCGCCAGATCGCCAGAGACGTAACTTGACCCATTGTCGCTCAGCAGACGCGGCTTGTGAACGACGTGAACCTGGTCGCAGCCGGAAGCCTGCAAGGCCAAGTCCAGGGTGTCCGTCACATCTTCGGCCCGCATGTTGGTGCAGAGTTTCCACGAGATAATGTAGCGGCTGTAATCGTCCAGGATCGTGCTGAGATAGAACCAGCCCCACCCTAGTACTTTGAGATAGGTGAAGTCGGTCTGCCAAAGCTGGTTGATGGCCGTTGTCTTGTTTTTGAACTCGTTTGCAGCCTTGATCACGATGAAGGCCGGGCTGGTGATTAGATCGTGTGCTTTCAATATCCGATATGTCGAAGCCTCTGAAACAAAATAGCTTTGTCGGTCCGTGAAGGTCACCGCCAACTCCCGTGGTGACAGCTCCGTCTCCTTCAAGGCCAGCTTAACTACCTTGCGCCGCGCCGCGTCAGGGATGCGGTTCCAGACATGCTTTGGCTTGGGAGATTGATCTTGCAACCCGGCCTCGCCGCGCTGCCGGTATCGGTAATACCAACGATAGAACGTGGTGCGCGGGATACCCAGTTTGGCCAGCGTTTGGACTTGCCCTGAAAAAGTGGAGAGCACCTGACCTGCCACGGGATTTTTCCTCCACCGTTGATTAGAGTCCGATCCAACTTGAGGACGGACAATGAAGCGAACGAGATTCACGGACGAACAGATCATCGGCATCCTGACCGAGCACGAAGCAGGCG
>NZ_OMOJ01000004.1 GCF_900302505.1 Pseudoprimorskyibacter insulae
TAGCTATGTCAAAGAGCGCGGAGCCGAAACTCCAGAGACAAAAACCAGACCAGTGCGCCCTAACTTTCGGCGCGCCCGCCCGTCAATGCCTCAAAATTGTCTGCCAAACTTCCCTCCGAAGCACCGCCCCGTCGTTCCGTCCGACCCGCCCCGCAGCGCCTCAGCGCCGCCGGTGAAGGGGGTTCTACGGTTAACTCACATCACCCGCAAGCAGTTTTTGCACCTGCATAGTGATTTTTTAAAAAAATCTCGAAAAACGACTAAATATCAGTCACTTAAATAGGCGTTTTTTCTGAAATTTCTGACGCTAACACCTTGTTCACCACCTCCCCTCCCCTGTGAATCGGTCCAATTCGCCCGCTGCATCGCGGCAAGACCGATTTACCCCCAGAGTTATCCACAAAATCACCGTGAATCGGCATGAATCATTCTGAATCGCTCCCCTCCCCCGCTAACATGACGTGAATCAGGGGCGGCTGTTTCAGACACGCTATGCTGCACCTGCACCAAAGCGTTCGGAGCCATCAAATGTCCGACCATGAATACCGCACCACGGCCCTGTCCAAGGTCTATGGATCTGGCCCATCTGCCGTGCACGCCCTGCGCGGGGTTGATCTGACCCTCCCGCCCGGAGAGATCGTCGTGCTGCTTGGCCCCTCGGGCAGTGGCAAGTCGACCTTGCTCAATATCCTTGGCGGGCTCGACAGTGCCTCTAGCGGTCAGGCGTGGTTTCGCGATCAATGCCTGACCGACATGAGCGACACCGACCTGACCCGCTATCGTCGCAACCACATCGGCTTTGTCTTTCAGTTCTACAATCTGATGCCCAGCCTAAGTGCACAGGAAAATGTCGAACTGGTGACCGAGATTGCGGACACCCCCATGGATGCGGGCGAGGCGCTGGCAGTTGTGGGCTTAGGCGACCGGCAAGATCACTTTCCCGCGCAACTGTCTGGCGGGGAACAGCAGCGCGTGGCCATCGCCCGCGCCATCGCCAAACAACCCGATGTTCTATTCTGCGACGAACCTACAGGCGCGCTGGATAGTGCGACGGGACGGTCGGTTCTGCGCGTGCTGCGCGATGTGAACGAACGTCTTGGCACGACCGTTCTTATGGTCACCCACGCCGCCAATACCGCCGCTATGGCCGACCGGGTCATTCACTTTGCTGACGGGGCCATTCGCGAGACCATTCGCAACACCGTCAAGAAAGCCCCCGAGGATATCGAATGGTAAGCGCGCTTGACCGTAAGATGCTTCGCGATCTGTGGCGGATGAAGGGTCAGGCGGGGGCCATAGCCGTGGTCATCGCCGTGGGTGTCATGCTGCTGGTGATGACGCAAGGCTTGGTGCGGTCCTTGGAAGAAACCCGCGCCGCCTATTATGAGCGCTATCGGCTGGCCGATGTCTTTGCAGCCGTGTCGCGTGCCCCGGTGCAGGTGGTGCCTGAACTTCAGGCCCTGCCCGGCGTGTCCTTGGCCGAAGGCCGGATCATCGGCAGCGCCCTTATTGATATTCCTGGCCAGCCCCTGCCCGTTCGGGCGCAGGCCGTGTCCCTGCCCTTGGCCAATCGCGCCTCGCTCAATGAGGTGTACCTTGCCGCAGGCCGGATGCCGGGCCAAACTGCCCCCGATGAAATCCTGCTGCTGGAAAGCTTTGCCAAGGCCCATGCCCTGACCCCCGGCGATACGCTGCGGGCCACGATGAATGGGGCGCTGCGCGACTACCGGATTGTCGGCCTCGCCGCCTCGCCCGAGTTTCTCTATACCACCGCCCCCGGCGAGTTGGTGCCAGATGACGCGCGGTTTGGCGTGATCTGGATGACCCGCCCCGCCATCGCCGCCCTGTTTGATATGGGCGGGGCCTTCAATCAGGCGCTGGTGTCCTTGGCACGCGGGGCCAATCCCGATGCCGCGCTGGACGCCATCGACCGGGTGCTTGCCCCCTATGGCGGCACCGGGGCCATCCCGCTGGAAGATCAGTTCTCAAACAAGTTCATCCAGCAGGAAATCACCGGATTGAAAGGATCAGGCGCAGTGGTGCCGCCGGTGTTCCTGTCGGTGGCGGCCTTCCTTCTATATGTGGTCATCACCCGCATGGTGCAGTCTGAACGTGAAGAGATCGGCCTGCTCAAGGCCTTTGGCTACACCAATTCCGAGGTCGGCACCCATTACTTCAAGTTCGTTCTGACCATCGCCACCTTGGGCGCTTTGCTGGGCTGCCTTCTGGGCATAGCGGCGGGGCGGGCCATGGTTGGCATCTATGTGCAGTTCTACAAATTCCCATTTCTGGTCTTTTCGCTGGAACCGGCCTCCTTTGCGACGGGCGTTGCCGTGTCCATTCTGGCGGCATCGGCAGGCAGCATTCTGGTGCTGCGCAAGATCTTCGCCCTGCGCCCGGCCGAGGCGATGCGCCCCCCGGCCCCCGCCGACTATAGCGGCGGCGCACGTATGCCGGGCTGGCTGCGCGACCGGCTCGATCAGCCCAGCCGTATGGTGCTGCGCCGCCTGACCCATCAACCGGGGCGCATGGCCGGGGCGACCATTGGGATTGCGGCGGGCATGGGGCTGTCGCTGGCGATGATCACCATCTACGCCGGGTTTGACCGGACAGTAGACCTCAGCTTTCATGTCATCGACCGCAGCGATGCGACGATCACCTTTACCCATCCGCTGTCCGACACCGCACTGTTTGACCTGCGCCGCATTCCCGGCATCGAACGGACCGAAGCGCTGCGCGTCACGGCGGCGGTGTTCCACAATGGCCCGCGCAGCCATCAGGGCGCAATCAACGGCATGCCCCCCAAGGCTGAACTCTACCGCGCCCTTGATCCTAGCTATCAGGCCATCGACATTCCGCCCGAAGGGATCGTTCTGTCACTGGCCTTGGCAGCAACGCTGAAGGCCACAACCGGCGACATTATATGGGTCGATATCAAGGAAGGCAGCCAACCGCGCCTGCCCCTGCGGGTGGCGGGGGTGGCCGAAACGCTGGTCGGATCGCCCGCCTATATGGATATGACCGAACTGAACCGCCTGCTGAAAACGCCGGGGCGCGTGTCGGGCGCTTATGTAACCCTGACCGAAGGGACCGAGGAACGGGTCTTTGCCGATCTTAAGGCCCTGCCCGCCGTGGCCGGAGTGACCTTGAAGGCGGAATCGCTGGCGTCGTTCGTCACAATGATGAACACCGGCGCCGGGATGATCCGCTATGTGATGGGGGCCATCGCCTTTATCATCACCTTTGGCATTGTCTATAACGCCGCCCGCATCGCGCTTTCGGAACGGCTGCACGATCTGGCGGGGCTGCGGGTGCTCGGCTTTTCCCGGTCCGAGGCGGCCTTTGTCCTGCTGGGCGAATTGGCCGTTGTCACGCTGGTGGCCATTCCCATCGGGGCCGCTTTGGGCTTTGGGCTGGGACAGGTCATCGCCGCCGGATTCTCTACCGAATTCTACCAGATCCCCGTCGTGTTCCATCCCGCCAGCTATGGCGTGGCCATGGCGGTGGTTCTGGGCGCCGCCATCACCTCGGGGCTGTTGGTCAAGCGCGACTTGGATCGCGCCGACCTGATCGCAGCCCTCAAGACACGAGAGTAGACATGAGCAAACAACGCAAACGCTCCCGCCTTGTTCTGAGCCTGATCGCCGCCACGCTGGTGGGCGGTGCGCTGACCGCCGCCTTCTGGCCGCGCCCGGTGCTGGTCGATATGGACCGCGTCACCACCGGCCCGATGAAGGTGACCATCGACGAAGAGGGCCGCACCCGCGTACGCGATCCCTATGTCGTCTCGACCCCGGTGGCCGGCCTGCTGCAACGGGTTGAGGTCGAACCGGGCGATGCCGTGCTGCAAGGCGTCACCGTTCTGGCCCATATGCACCCGACCAACCCGTCGGTTCTGGATGTGCGCACGCGCGAACAAGCCAATGCCGCCGTCACCGCCGCCGAGGCCGCGCTCAGGGTGGCCCGCGCCGATCTTAGCGCCGCGCAGGCGCAGACGGATCTGGCCGAAAGTGAACTGGCCCGCACCCGCGAACTAACCGCCAAGGGCATTGCCTCTGACGCAGCGCTGGACCGCGCCGAACAGGCCGCTCGCCTGGCCCGCACCGGTGTGGACACAGCCGAGGCGGCCATTTCCATGCGCGAGGCCGAGGTGACCAACGCCCGCGCCCAACTGATCGGCTTTGACGACCAAGGTCTGGCAAAGGCCCTTGGCGGGCAAGAGGACATCCCCCTTTACGCCCCCACCGATGGCCGCGTGCTTCAAGTCTTCCAACGCAGCGAAACCACCCTGCCCGCCGGGGCCCAAGTGATGGAAATCGGCGATATCACCGGCGATCTTGAGGTGACGGCGGAACTGCTGTCGACCGATGCGGTGCAGGTCAAACCCGGCCTGCCCGTGCTGATCGAAAACTGGGGCGGCGGCACCACGCTGCAAGGCACGGTTCAACGCATCGACCCGTTTGGCGTGACAAAATATTCCGCGCTTGGGGTCGAAGAACAGCGCGTCGCCGTGTCGATCCTGTTCACCGGCCCGCCCGAGGACCGCGCCGCGCTTGGCCATGGCTATCGCGTGGATGTGCGCATTATCACGTGGACGTCAGACGATGCGCTGCGGGTTCCGGCCTCAGCCCTGTTCCGCGACCGCGACGGCTGGGCCGTCTTTGCCGTTGTCGATGGGCTGGCCGTGCTGCGCAAGGTCGACCTTGGAGCAAACAACGGGATCGAGGCGCAGGTGCTGTCGGGCCTTGCCGACGGGGACCAAGTGGTGATCTACCCGTCCGAGGCGGTGACGGATGGCGCGCAAATCGCGCCGCGCGTCATTCAGTAGCCCGGCGCAGGCGCGTCAGGTCATAGCCGTACCAATCCAGAATCTCATGCGCCGCGCTTCGCCGGTCGGGGGCCAGCGCCCCGCCCCGGTTCATCACAAAGACCATCCGGCCCGCTGGATCGCCAAGGGCGGCGGTGCGATAGCCCACATCCACCCAATGCAGCCAAAGCTGTTTGCCGTCGTGGCTATACCGGCCATCGCCGATGGCGTGATACACCGCATTGCCCAGCGTGATCCGATCATCGCGGACTATTACGCCCAGCCCCACCGGCACGCCCGCCGCTTCAGCAATCCTCCAATCACCGCGCAATTGCGCCACATCGGAACCGGTGCGCGATGCCACCACCGCCGTTGGGTTGCGCAGCGGCACGCTGTCTTGGCGCGCGGCGGGGCCAGACTGACACGCAGCCAGCGCCGCGACCGCAATCAGCGACATGCCCCTCATGCAGAAAGCGCCTGCCGCACGGCCCCGGCCATAACCGCGCCAAAGGCGTGATGCGCCTCGGCATCCCAATGCACCCCGTCCACCGGAGAAACGGTCACCGTCTGGCCTGCATCGACAAAGCTGCAACCGGTGCGTTCCGCCATCGCCTGCAAATGCGCGGCAAGCCCCTGCTGACGGGCAACCGCCCCGGCAAAGACATCGACCAAGGTTCCGCATTCCTGAACCGGCGCTGGGGCCACCACCATGACGCGGGGGGCCGTACCCGATTGCTGCACCTCAACCACCAGCCGTTCCACCGATCGGCTGATTTCATAGGCGGTGACCGAAAAGCGCGATTTCAGATCGTTCGTGCCAAGCATGATGACCACCAGATCAAGCGGTTTATGACTGTGCAGCACCGCAGGCAGAACCGTCGCACCATTGCGCATCCCGCCTTCGACCATGTCATCATGCACCGTGGTCCGGCCCGGCAACCCTTCGGAGATCACCTGATAGGCATCGCCCAAATCCGCCGCCATCGCATCGGGCCAACGATCCCCCGAGCCATGCCGATTCCCGATTCCGGGGCAGGTCATCGGCATACTGCCGTGGGTATTGCTGTCGCCATAGCACAAGATCACCGGCATCTAACGCTCCTTTGTATTAAGGTGCGCTAAAATGATGAATCGCACCTATCCTTTTTGGTCAACCCGGATACCGCGAAAGAAAGCGTTTCGGTTCTATCGTCTATTGCGGGCATGAAATCACCGCATTTGTTTCTCGGGTCTGCCTTGATGTGGCATAAATCATGACAAGTTTCTTCATCATTTTCGATCAACCTAGAAAAACCAGTAAGGCTGATCGGCGAACGGGCAGATATGCAAACCAAGGGCACCATACTTCCCCTGCACCATGGCGGGGCCGTTTCTGAAAACGCGCGGCGGCGGGTGTTTGGCCTGCTGGGCCAACGGGCCAATCAGGCGCGCTTTGCCGAAGTGCAGGATCTGGCTCATGATGAAGTGCGTGTTCTGCCGCCGCAAATCGCCCGCCGCATTCAATCGGCGGCGCTTGCCTCGTTCGGGATTTCCCGCACGGACGGTTAAACGTCAGGCCCGCCGCGGAACCCGGTTGCCACCACGAATTTCTCAGAACTGTCGGACCGCGACGACGGCGGCTTGACGTTGACGACCTTGGTAAAGGCGTTCTTCAGGATTTTCTGCAATTCGCCCTCGGCCCCGCCAGCCAGAACCTTGGCGACAAAGGTGCCGCCCTCTTCCAGCACGTCAAAGGCGAAATAGGCCGCCGTTTCGCACAGGGTGATAATGCGCAGGTGGTCCGTTTGCTTGTGCCCGGATGATGCCGCCGCCATATCCGACATGACCACATCGGCCTTGCCGCCCAGCCAGCCCTTGACCAGTTCCTCGGCGTCTTCGCTTAGAAAATCAAGCTGATGGATCTCGGCCCCGGCAATCGGTTCGACCTCTTGCAGATCGACGCCCAGCACCATGCCAACCGCCTTGCCAGACCTTTCACCCATCGAGTTCACGCGCTTGACCGCCACCTGACACCAGCCACCTGGCGCACAGCCAAGATCAACCACACGAGCGCCCGGCACGAGAAAGCGGAACTTGTCGTCCAGCTCCATGATCTTGAAGGCCGCGCGACCACGGTAACCTTCGGTTTGCGCGCGTTTCACATAAGGGTCGTTCAATTGGCGTTGCAACCAACGGGTTGACGACAGGCTGCGCCCGCGAGCGGTCTTGACCTTCACCTTCAGATCGCGCTGACCACGCCCCGAGGTGTTTTTGCCAGTGGGTTTCTTGGCCATGCCCGCCTCTTTCGTCATTCATCCAACAGTCAAAGATCCTGCGCACAGCAGGATTTCGCACCCGCCGCACAGCAAGGCACAGCCTCTATATTAAAACGGGCCGTCCTCCAAGACACCATCGGCAGACATCTGCGCATAGAGCAGCCCTTCGCGCAGACCGCGATCCGCGACCGACAGACGATCCGTCGGCCAGCAGCGCAGCAGTGCCTGCAAAATCGCCGAGCCGGACATAATGAGCGCATGGCGGTCTTGCCCAATGCGCGGATCTTTGCGGCGGCCCACCGGCCCCATGGCCAGATAGCGTTCGATCACCGCCTCGATCTGGTCCGAGGTCATGCGCAGCCCGTCCACCTTGGTCCGGTCATAGCGTTTCAGCCCAAGATGCGAGGCCGCAACCGTGGTCACCGTCCCCGACGTGCCGACAATCTGAAACCCTTCGCGGGCCTGCACATCTTTATAGGGCGCAAATTCCGACAGGTTTTCCTCAAAGAACCAGCTCATGAGCGCATAGCGGGCGGCGTCGTCTTCAACATCGGCAAACTGGTCACGCAGCGTGGCCACGCCCAAAGGCACCGAAATCCAATCCACCACCTTGGCAGCCGGAAACGGGCTGTCGATGGTATGAAACCCGGCGTGCAGGCGCATGATGGCGCGGGGCCGGTCATGGCGCGGAACGGAACTCAGGTCGATCCACACCAATTCTGTGCTGCCACCGCCGATATCCACCACCAACAACTGTTCGGTCTTGGTGCTGACCAGCGGCGCACAGGAAATCACGGCAAGCCGGGCTTCTTCCTCCGGCTGGATGATTTCCAACTGCAGGCCGGTTTCACGGCGCACCCGTTTGATGAATTCGCGCGAATTGCGGGCGCGGCGGCACGCCTCGGTTGCGACAAGGCGCATCCGTTTGACTTTGTGGCGTTTGATCTTCTGCTGACAGATGCGCAAAGCCGCAATCGTGCGCCCCATGGACGCCCGGCTAAGCTGGCCTGTCTTTTCAAGCCCTGCCCCCAATTGGACAGACTTGGAAAAACTATCAACCACATGGAACTGACTGCCATTTGGCTGGGCAATCAGCATCCGACAACTGTTTGTTCCCAAGTCCAGCGCGGCATACAGCTCGGCTGGGTCGGGTCGATTCGGCGCGGGGCTCTCAACCGGTTTCGGGAATGCGCCCGCACCTTTGGGTCGCCTTGGCGCCATGACTTTGCGCCTTCCGAATTATGAACTTACCCCCAAGATACGCCTTGCCCGCCCCCCTCGCAAGCATCTTGATCGGGGATGTGGCGGCAAGTTTCGCGCCCCCATCCGATTCAACTTAATGCTGAGAATTTTTCCACTCTGGCCCTGTGGCGCATATCGCCTGCCCCGCGTACAACACCGGCGTCGCTCATTGCGCGGCAACTGTCGAAATCCGACCCTGACGCGCGGCGCTGCCGCAGTAGGACAGGGGATATCGGAAAAGGGGAATCACATATGCCCGACGTCACCATCGTCTACTGGCGCGATATTCCGGCTCAGGTCATCGTGGGCAAAGGGCGCCGTGCGTCCAAAGTCCAGCTGCCCGAACGGTTCGAGCAGGCGATTGACCGGGCCGCGATGAAAGTCGGGGCCTCGGACACGGATGCCTATCTGGCAGAGTGGCGCAAAGCCCCCCCCCTATTCCGTTGACGGAGACGCCCCAGAGGTGGCCGCGGCCGAAGCCGCCCGCCTTGAGGCAGAGTTTGATCAGGACCGTATCAAGGCCCTGATCGCCAACGACGGTTGGGCCTGAGGCCCACGCGATGAGCACATGGGAGGCCTTGATGGCTTTGTTGAACTTCCGCAAGAAAGACGCGCCGGTTGCCGCAGGAGACAGCGCCGCGCTGCATGCGTTCCTGAAGGATTACTCGATCGAGGTCATGCCGCGCACGGCCTCGAAGGTGGAAGATTTCCGCGCCCTGCTGCCCGAAGGCACCCGCGTCTACATCGCCCATATCGAAGGCACCCCGATCGAGGATATGGTCGAAACCGCCGCGCGTCTGGCCAAGGATGGCTTTGACGTGATGCCCCATTTCCCGGCGCGGATCATCAAGGATCAGGCCACGCTGGCCGACTGGATCGCGCGGTATCAGGGCGAAGCGGGCGTCAAACAGGCGCTGCTGCTGGCGGGCGGCGTGGCCGAGCCGCATGGCGATTTCCATTGCTCGATGCAGCTGATGGAAACCGGGCTGTTCGACAAGGCGGGCTTCACCCGTCTGCATGTGGCCGGTCACCCCGAAGGCAACAAGGACATCGACCCGAACGGGGGCGATGCCAATGTGATGCAGGCCCTGCGCTGGAAGCAGGCCTTCAACGACCGCACCGACGCCGAAATGGCGCTAGCCACCCAGTTCGCCTTTGACGCCAAGCCGATCATCGAATGGGCCAACGCCCTGAGCGCAGCTGGCATCATGATCCCGATCCACATCGGTATCGCGGGCCCGGCCAAGCTTCAAACGCTGATCAAATTCGCCATCGCCTGCGGTGTTGGCCCGTCGCTCAAGGTGCTGCAGAAGCGGGCGATGGATGTCTCCAAGCTGCTGCTGCCCTATGAGCCGACGGATGTGCTGATGGAACTGGCGGCCCACAAGGCGGCCAACCCTGATTTCAACATCACCAATGTGCACTTCTTCCCGCTGGGCGGGATCAAGACGAACGCAACATGGGCCATTGAAAATGGCGGGGCCTCGGCCACGCCTGCGGCCCAAGCCTGACCACGAAAGCGACGGATCGGATGCCTCAGACCAAAGCCCTTCTATTTGACCTGGACGGCACCCTGCTGCATTCCGACCCGCTTCATGTGGCGGTGTTCATTGAACAATTCGCTGAAAACGGCCTGACAATCGACGCCGAATATTATCTGGACAAGATCCACGGCCGTCACAACCGCGACATCTATACCGAACACTTCCCGGACCAAGACCCGGACGCCATGGCCGATGACAAAGAGGCCCGGTTCCGCGATCTTCTGGGCGGGTCGGCCAAGCCGATGCCGGGGCTTGTGGCGCTGCTCGATCTGGCCGAGGCCAAGGGCTGGCCCATGGCCGTCGTCACCAACGCCCCGCGCCAGAATGCGCTTGCCATGTTGCAAGCCATCGGTCTGAAGGACCGCCTGCCGACGCTGGTGATCGGCGATGAATGCGACCGTGGCAAACCCGCGCCCGACCCCTATTTGCAAGCGATGAATCTGCTGGGCCTTGCCCCCGATCAGTGCATCGCGTTTGAAGACAGCCCCTCGGGCGTGCAGGCCGCCGCCGCCGCCGGTGCCTTTACGATTGGCGTCCGTTCCAGCCTGAACGACGCCGCGCTGCGTGCCGCGGGGGCGCACCAGACCATTCAAGATTTCAACGATACCGCCCTTGCCGCGCTGCTGGGTGCCAATGAGGAGACAATTCAATGACCCGCACCGTGATCGAGTCGAAGACCAAAACCGCCATTATCGGCTTTGACCAGCCGTTCTGCGTGATCGGCGAACGCATCAACCCCACCGGCCGCAAAAAGCTGGCGGCAGAACTGGAAATGGGCGATTTTTCCACCGTTGAAGCCGACGCGATTGCGCAGGTTGCCGCTGGCGCAACCGTTCTCGACATCAACTCGGGCGCGGTGTTCTCGAACAAAATGGCCGAAGATCCGCGTTATGCCGACAATAACTTTGTCGAACCGCAGCTGATGAAAGAACTGGTCGAACGTGTGCAGGCCATCGTCGATGTGCCACTGTGCATCGACAGCTCGGTGCCCGGTGCGCTGGAAAACGGTCTGGCCGCCGCCGAAGGCCGCCCGCTGCTGAACTCGGTCACCGGCGAAGAAGAGCGTCTGGAACTGGTGCTGCCGCTGGTCAAGAAATACAACGTGCCGGTCGTGGCGATCTCGAACGATGATACCGGCATCAGCGAAGACCCCGATGTCCGCTTTGCCGTCGCGAAAAAGATCGTCGAACGCGCCGCCGATTTCGGCATTCCAGCGCATGACATTGTCGTCGACCCGCTGGTCATGCCGATTGGCGCAATGGCCACCGCTGGCAATCAGGTCTTTACCCTTGTCCGCCGCCTGCGCGAGGAACTGGGCGTGAACACCACGTGCGGCGCTTCGAACATCAGCTTTGGCCTGCCCAACCGCCACGGCATCAACAACGCCTTCCTGCCGATGGCCATGGCGGCGGGCATGACCTCGGCGATTATGAACCCGATCGCCATCCCGGTCAGCCAAAAGAAGATCGAAGAGAAAAAGGCCGAAGTGCTGGCTGCGGGCATCATCCTGCCCGAAGACATCGACGATGAGGTTTTTGCAACGCTGTTCGGCCTTGGCTCGACCAAAGCGCGTCCGGGCAAAGAAATGGAAGCGATCCGCGCGGCCAACTTGCTGACCGACAATGACCCGCATGGCGGCGCATGGATCAACTTCAACAAACCGGCGGGCGAGTCTGGCGGCGCCACAAGTGGCCGCCGTGGTGGCCGCCGCCGCCGTTAATCCAATCGCATGCGCGGCCTTCGGCCCCGCATTCAGGTTTTGCGCCCCGCCGCCTTCGGCCGCGGGGCGCTGTTTTTAGGGGCGCTGCCCCTTTTGGGCCTGCGGCCCAATTCACCCCGGCGGTATTTATCAAAGAGAAGAAGCCGAGGTTGACCTAGAGCATTTTCGCGGGTGTCCCGAGATGCTAGCCTTCGAGTATTGAAAACGGGGGATTGGATTTGGCGGAACAACTGCGCCGTAGAATCGGACTGGGACTGCTGACCGCCTACGGCGTTGGCGTGATGATCGGGGCCGGGATTTACGTGTTGATTGGCGCAGTGGCCGCCAAGGCCGGAATCTGGGCACCAATGTCCTTCTTGCTGGCCGGGATCGTGGCCGCGCCCACCGCCCTATCCTATGCCGAGTTTTCATCGCGTATCCCGGATGCCGCAGGCGAAGCCGCCTATGTAGAATCGGGATCGGGCCGCCGGTGGCTGGGCGTGTTGGTCGGGCTGGCCATCGTCATTGCCGGAACGATTTCGGCAGCGGCTGTACTGCGCGGCGGCGCAGGCTATCTGAGCGTGGCGACCGGGCTCGACCCGATGGTGGGCATGATCGGGCTGGGCGCGGCGCTAACGCTGGTGGCAGCGGTTGGCGTTCTGGAAAGCCTGTCGCTGGCCGCGCTCTTTACCGCGATTGAGGTCTTGGGTCTGGCGCTGGTGCTTTGGGCCGGATGGCAAGCCCCGGTCAGCGTGGATTTCGCCAGCATGAGCACGCCCGCCATTCCATCGGCCATCGCGGCCGCAGCGGTTCTGGCCTTTTTTGCCTTTATCGGGTTCGAAGACATCGTGAACATGGCCGAAGAGGTCAAAGACCCGGAACGCACCCTGCCCCGCGCGATCCTGTTCGCACTGGTCATCACCACCATCATCTACGCGCTGGTCTGCTATGCCGCCGTGCGCACCGTGCCGATTGGCGCGCTGGCCAGTTCCGAACAACCTTTGGCACTGGTGTGGGAATATGGCACCGGCAAAACGGCAAGCTTTCTATCGCTGATCGCCGTATTTGCGGCGGCCAACGGGATCTTGGCGCAGATCGTCATGGCCGCGCGCGTTCTGTTTGGCCTAGGCAAACGTAGCGCCGGCTTGGCAGTGTTCCATCATGCCCATCCTCGGTTCGGCACGCCGATGCTGGCAACGATTGGCCTTGGGGCCGCCGTCATCGTGACGGCGATTGCCCTACCAGTTTCGGTATTGGCGGGCATGACATCCAGCGTATTGCTGTCGGTGTTCGTTCTGGTGAACCTGTCGCTTCTTCTGGTCAAACGGTCGGGTGCCGCGCCTGCCTTTTCCGTGCCAGCGTTTGTTCCGGCGACGGGTCTGGTGCTATCTCTGGCCGCGCTGGCCATTGCCGCGATGGAGGCGCTGTCATGAGCCTTCCTCTGATTCTGGCCTGCGTCTGGGTGCTGCTGGCCACGGCCACAACCGCCCTGCCCGCCCCGCTGGCGACGATTGGTGCGGGTGTGGCGCTAATTGCCGCCGCGCCGATCCTGATCTGGATCTTCACCGCGCATGCCACTTGGATCGGTCTGCTGTGCTGCCTTGCCGTCGCCTCGCTTTACCGCAGGCCCATTGCGGCGGCGCTGGCCAAGGCCAAGCGCACATGACCCCGGCCATCATACTGGCCTTTGTCTGGGCGCTGACGGCGAATGTTCTGGCGATGATCCCGTCAAAAGACAATCACTGGACGCGGGCCTATGTGCTGATCGCGGTGGGCCTGCCCATTCTGGCCATGGTGTTCTGGCAAAACGGCCCTTGGGTGGCGCTGTTGGTGCTGATCGCCGGGCTCAGCATTCTGCGCTGGCCGCTGCGCTACGCGCTTCGCTGGCTACGACAGCGCACCGAGAGGCGCTGAGCCTCCCTTTCATCTTTCCCCAAAATACTCAAAAAATCCGGCAGCGCAGCCTATCACCACGCCCGCCGGATCAAGCCTTTTTCTTGCGGGCCGCGACCACCTTCTCTGCCAGATCCCGCGCGATGCTGAACGCGCCTTTGATCTTGTCGCTATCCTTGATCCAATCGCGGCGCACCACGATCTTGTTGTCCTTGATCTTGGCCAACCCACGCTGATCGTTGATGAATTCAACCAAGCCCTGGGGCGAGGCGAATTTGTCGTTGTGGAACTGGATCGTCGCGCCTTTTGGCCCGCCGTCCAACTTGGCGATCCCCGCCTTTTTGCACATGGCCTTGATGCGCACGATCAGCATCAGGGTGTTCACCTCTTTGGGCAGCTTGCCAAAACGGTCGATCAGCTCGGCGGCAAAGCCTTCAAGCTCGACTTTGGTGGTCAGCGAGGACAGGCGGCGATAGAGGCCTAGGCGCACGTCCAGATCGGGGATGTAATCTTCGGGGATCAGAACCGGCACGCCAAGATTGATCTGCGGCGCCCATTGGCCGTCATCCTCCGAAAGCCCCTCCATTTCGCCCGAGCGGATCTTGGCAATCGCCTCTTCCAGCATCTGCTGGTACAGCTCATAGCCCACGTCGCGCATCTGGCCCGATTGTTCTTCGCCCAGAAGGTTACCCGCACCGCGAATATCAAGGTCTTGGCTGGCAAGACTAAAGCCCGCGCCCAGTGTATCAAGGCTGCCCAGCACGCGCAGGCGTTTTTCGGCCGTGGCGGTCAGCTTGGCGCGGGGTTTCGTGGTCAGATAGGCATAGGCACGGGTTTTGGACCGGCCCACACGGCCCCGGATCTGATAAAGCTGGCTCAGGCCAAACATATCGGCGCGGTGCACCACCATCGTGTTGGCCGTGGGGATATCCAGGCCAGATTCCACGATGGTCGTGGCCAAAAGCACATCGTATTTGCCATCGTAGAAGGCGTTCATACGTTCGTCCAATTCGCCCGCCGCCATCTGGCCATGGGCGATGACATAGCTGACCTCGGGCACCTGTTCTTTCAGGAACTCTTCGATCTCGGGCAGATCGGTCAGACGGGGCACCACATAAAAGCTTTGACCGCCGCGATAATGTTCGCGCAAAAGCGCCTCGCGGATGGTGACCGCGTCAAATTCCGACACATAGGTGCGAATGGCCAAGCGGTCGACCGGCGGAGTGCCGATGATCGACAGATCACGCACGCCCGTCAGCGACAATTGCAGCGTGCGCGGAATGGGCGTGGCGGTCAGAGTCAGCACGTGAATGTCGGACCTAAGCTGTTTCAGCCGTTCTTTATGCGCGACGCCAAAGTGTTGTTCTTCATCGATAATCAGCAATCCAAGATTGGCAAAACGGATGTTCTTGGCCAGCAGCGCATGGGTGCCAACGACGATATCGACCGTCCCTTTCGACAACCCTTCGCGGGTCAGGTTGGCCTCCTTGGTCGAAACAAAACGCGACAGCGGCGCGACTTGGATCGGGAAGCCACGGAACCGTTCGGCAAAGCTTTTGTAGTGCTGGCGGGCCAAAAGCGTGGTGGGCGCGACAACCGCCACCTGCACGCCAGACATGGCCGCAAGGAAGGCCGCGCGCATCGCGACCTCGGTCTTGCCAAAGCCCACATCGCCGCACACCAGACGGTCCATTGGCGCGCCTGAATGCATATCCCCGACAACATCTTCGATCGCGCGCATCTGGTCGTCGGTTTCGGTATAGGGAAAGCGGGTGGCGAATGCCTCCCACGCGCCATGGGGCGGGTCCATCACAGGCGCTTTGCGCAGGGCGCGTTCGGCGGCAATGCGGATCAGCTTATCCGCCATTTCGCGGATACGCTCTTTCAGCTTGGCCTTTTTGGCCTGCCATGCCCCGCCGCCCAAACGGTCCAGCAGACCTTCGTCATGGCCGTATTTCGACAGCAGTTCGATGTTTTCGACCGGCAGATAGAGCCGCCCGTTTTCGGCATATTCCAGCAGCAGGCATTCGTGCGCCGCGCCCGCTGCGGTGATGACCTCCATCCCCTGATAGCGGCCAATGCCGTGGTCCACATGCACCACCAGATCACCCGGCGACAGCGACTGCGTTTCGGTCAGGAAGTTTTCAGCCTTGCGGCGTTTTTTCGGGGCGCGGATCAGGCGGTCACCCAGAACATCCTGTTCCGAGATCACGGTCAACTGCGCGGTTTCGAACCCGTGTTCCAGCGCCCAGACCGCCAGATGCAGCCCGCGTTTGCCGATCCGTGTGCCATTGGCGATATCGACCGCGCCGATCAGGCCTTCGTCTTCGATCAGGCCAGACAGACGTTCGCGCGCACCTTCCGAATAGCTGGCCACAACCACCGGGCCGGTTTGCATCCGTTTCTTAATGTGATCGGACAAAGCCCCGAAAAGGCTAATGGATTCCTGCTGACGTTCAGGCGCAAAATTGCGCCCGATGCGCCCACCTGCATCCACGACACTTGGGCCAGAGGCCTGCGGCAGCGGGTGAAACTGCACCAAACGACGGCCCGCCACCGCGGCCTCCCACGCGGGATCATCCAGATAAAGCAGATCCGGCGGCGCGGGCTTATAAACGGTGTCCATGCGCTTTTTCTGCGACATGGCGTGTTTGCGCGTCTCGTACTGGTCCTTGATGCTGTCCCAGCGCGACAGACGCGCCGCCGTCGATTGATCGTCCAGTATCACCGGCGCGTTCGGCAAATAGTCAAACAGGGTTTCCAGCCGTTCATGGAAAAACGGCACCCAATGTTCGATCCCCTGATGTTTGCGCCCGGCGCTTACCGCCTCATAGAGCGGATCATCCGTGCCAGCCGCGCCAAATTCGATCCGGTAATTCTGACGGAACCGGGTGATGGCGGCATCGTCCAAGATCACCTCGGACACAGGGGCCAGTTCCACCACTTCAAGCGGTTCGGTCGTGCGCTGGCTGACCGGATCAAACCGCCGCGCCCCGTCCAGCACATCGCCGAACAGATCAAGCCGAACCGGCCCGCCTTCGCCCGGTGGGAAAATGTCGATGATCCCGCCCCGTATGGCGTAATCGCCCGGCTCCATAACGGTCGGCGCCTGACTAAAGCCCATACGGACAAGGAAATTGCGCAGCGCCTCTTCGTCGATGCGGCTGCCGACACGAGCGGAAAACGCCGCCTCGCGCAGGATGTCACGGGTCGGCACGCGTTGGGTTGCGGCATTCAGCGTGGTCAGCAGAACAAATTGCCCCGGCATCCCGTGCACCAGCCCCGCCAAGCACGCCATCCGCGCCGCCGAGATTTCGGCATTGGGCGACACCCGATCATAAGGCAAGCAATCCCAGCCCGGAAAGGTGACAACCGGCATATCGGGCGCCCAAAAGGCCAGCGCATCGCGCATTTGCGCCAGACGTTTGTCATCGCGGGACACATGCACAACCGGACCAGAGGCCCGCTCGACCTCGGCCAAAACCAGCTTGGCGTCAAACCCCTCAGGGGCTCCGCCCATGGTGATATGCGCAGCCTTGTTCATATCCGTTCCGCCCCGGTGTTGGTCAGTGGATCAATGCCCCGTAGGACAGGTTCTGGTACATGCCCCAAAGGGCCGTCACGAAGATCGACATCATGCCGATAACCTGAATCCAGACACGATGGCGCGACAGCATCGTACATAGCGCATCGGCTTGCAATTGCCCGTCGCGAATGCGCTTGGCCAAGCGAATGTTCAGCAGCCAGACGACGCTGGTCGGAAAGCCAAGCAAAAACAGCGCCTGCGCAAATTCAATGCCGTAGAACGCGCCCAGCAAGAACAGCGCCGTCAGAACAAAACACCCCAGCCCCAACAGGATCAGCCCCGCCGTTTCTGCGATATACAGCACCCGGTTCACATGGATGCGCGCCAGATCTTCCAGATCGACCGCCGCCTGACCGCCAACCTTCTGCGCCCGGCCCACCATGTCAAACGGCACACCCAGGATCCAATGCGATGAGGTTGACCACATCACCGCCAGGATGATCCAGAACCACAAATTGGAAAACGACCGCATGTCGATGACTTCAAAGACAATCGTCTGCCAATCCACGTTCACGCCTTCCTATGTGCCATTCCGTCGAATTCGTTGCAGGGCGCAGGCAACTGCACCCTTGAGCTAGCAGCCATTCCATGCCACCCAAAGACGACCAATACAAGGACTTCGCTGATGAATCCGCTTTCCGCGCCCTTCCCCGCCGCCCGTTTCCGCCGTCTGCGCAGCCAACCGGCCCTGCGTGACCTCGTTCGGGAAAACACCCTGACCCCGGCTGATTTCATCTGGCCGGTGTTTGTTCGCGATGGCGAAGGCGTGCGCGAACCGATTTCTTCGATGCCCGGCGTGATGCGCCTGTCGGTGGATGAGGTGGCCAAGGCCGCGGTTGAGGCGCAGGCCCTTGGCATTCCGGCGATCTGTCTGTTCCCCTATACCGATCCGTCGCTCAAGACCGAAGATTGCGCCGAGGCATGGAACCCCGAAAACCTCAGCAACCGCGCCACCCGCGAGATCAAGGCCGCCGCCCCGAATATCGCGGTGATGACCGATGTGGCGCTCGACCCTTACAACATCAACGGTCATGACGGGTTTGTCGAAGACGGCGTGATCGTCAATGACCGCACGGTCGAAGCCCTGGTCAAACAGACCCTTAGCCAAGCCGAAGCAGGTGCCGATATCATCGGTCCCTCGGATATGATGGATGGCCGGATCGGCGCCATGCGCACGGCGCTCGAAGGCGCGGGCCACCACAATGTCACCATCCTCAGCTATAGCGCCAAATACGCCAGCGGCTTTTATGGCCCCTTCCGCGATGCGGTGGGCGCGTCCGGCGCGCTGAAGGGCGACAAGAAAACCTATCAGATGGACCCGGCCAACGCCGATGAGGCCATGCGCCTTGTCGAACGCGATCTGCGCGAAGGGGCCGATATGGTCATGGTCAAACCCGGCATGCCCTATCTGGATATTTGCCGCCGGGTCAAAGACAGCTTTGGCGTGCCGACCTTCGCCTATCAGGTGTCCGGCGAATACGCGATGCTGCAAGGGGCGGCGCAAAACGGCTGGCTGGATGGCGACAAAGTCATGCTGGAAAGCCTGATGTGCTTTAAACGCGCGGGCTGTGACGGCGTTCTGACCTATTTCGCACCGGCGGCAGCCCGCCTGCTCAACGGCTAATCGCCTCAAATGGATGACAGGGGCGCGGTGGGTGTGTACCATCGCCCCAACAGAACAAAGGGCGCAAAGCCCATGGCACGAGGATCAAGCAGCATGACCATACTGACCCGACGCACTCTGGCCTTCGGACTGGCCGCCGCCGCCCTGACCGCTTGCGGCAATGGCATCGGCAGCCAAGGCCCGAACAAGATCGACGCCCGCGTCGACGCCACGCTCGATGAACTCTACACCAACTACCCCGGCACCCTTAGCCTGCGCGACAAATCTGTGGGCCAATTGGTCATGCCGCTGGTCACCGAAGCGGGGCTTGGCCTTGGCGGGGCCTATGGGCGCGGCGCTCTGCGCGTGGGCGGCGCCACGGTCGATTACTATTCGACCACCAAGGCCAGCGCGGGCCTGCAAATCGGCGCCCAGCAATATGCCCATGTGCTGTTCTTCATGACCGAAGAAAGCCTCACCAGCTTCCGCCGCGCCCCCGGTTGGGCGGCAGGCGCGAACATGGAATATGCCTATCCCGAAGGAGGCAGCACCTTGGCCGCCGAAACCACCACCTCTATGGCTCCGGTCATCGCGGTAATCTTCGGTCAGGCGGGCCTGCGCGTCGGCGCAACGCTGGAAGGCGTGAAATACACCCGTATTATCCCCTAAGCGACTGCGCTTTTAGAACCAAAGGCAAGCCCGCCAAAGGGCTTGCCGCCCGCACAAAGCGCGGCGCAGTCCAAAGCACCACACCCCCTGCTTCTTCTCTTTTATAAATACCGCCGGGGGTGAATTGGCCCACCGGGCCAAAAGGGGGCAGCGCCCCCTCACACCGCTTGGCCGCATGGCCAAGCACCCAAAGCGCGGCGCGTCAGCGCCGCACCGCTGGATCACCGAAAATCAGCGCGCCTTGAACAGCCCGCCCAAGACCCCGCGCACGATGCGCCGGCCGGTGGTGCCTGTCAGTTCTTTCATAACCATCTTGGCCATAGCGTCGCCAAAGCTCTCTTCCTCGCGGCGACTGGTGCGCACGGGCTTGGAACTCGACCTTGGCACGCGGCTGCCGGAATAGCGCCGCCCGGCGTTGAACTCGCGCTGGCTTGCCTCCAGCGTTTCCTCGGCCTCTTCCGCCTGCTCTGCCGCCGTCGCCGCCGCCTCGGCGCGGGCCTTCAGGATCTCATAGGCCGAATGACGGTCCAGCGCGGTGTTGTACTTCACCCCCAGATCCGAGGCCGCAATCACCGCCTGCCGCAGTGCCGCCTCAACCGGCCCCAGTTGCGACGATGGCGGGCGGATCAAGCTGCGCTGCGCAATCCCCGGCACGCCTTTCTTTTCCAGCATCGAGGTCACGGCCTCGCCCACGCCCACTTCGCGGATTGCGGCTTCGATGTCGAAATCAGGGTTCTCGCGATAGGTCTCTGCCGCCAGTTTCAGCGCTTTGCGATCCCGCGCAGTAAAGGCGCGCAAAGCGTGCTGCACGCGGTTGCCAAGCTGGCCCAGAATATCCTCGGGGATGTCATCGGGGTTTTGCGTGATGAAATAGACGCCCACCCCCTTGGACCGGATCAGACGCGCCACCTGCTCGACCTTATCGACCAAGGCCTTTGGCGCACCATCGAACAGCAAATGCGCCTCGTCAAAGAAGAACACCAGCTTGGGCTTGTCCGGGTCGCCCACCTCGGGCAGTTCCTCAAACAGCTCCGACAACAGCCACAGCAGGAAGGTCGCATAAAGCCGGGGGCTGGCCATCAACGTATCGGCGGCCAGAATATTCACCTGCCCGCGCCCATCAGGGGCGACGCGCATCATATCGGCCAGATCCAGCGCGGGTTCGCCGAACAGGTCCGCCGCGCCCTGATTCTCCAGTACCAACAAACGTCGCTGAATCGCCCCGATCGACTGGACCGAGATATTGCCATAGCGCAGGCCAAGGCTGTCGCGGTTCTCACCCACCCAAACCAACAGCGATTGCAGGTCTTTGAGGTCCAGCAGCGGCAGCCCTTGTTCATCGGCCAAACGGAAGGCGATGTTCAGAATGCCTTCCTGCGCCTCGCTCAACTCCAGCAGACGCGCCAGCAGCAGCGGCCCCATCTCGGCCACCGTGGCCCGAATCGGATGGCCCTGTTTGCCGAACAGATCCCAGAAGGTGACTGGGAAGGCCTCATAGCCATAGTCGTCGAACCCAATGGTCTGCGCCCGGCTGGTGAAGGCGTCATGCAATTTGAAATCCGCGCGCCCTGCGGCGGCCAGCCCCGACAAATCGCCCTTCACATCCGACAGGAACACCGGCACGCCCGCCTTGGAAAACCCTTCGGCCAAGATCTGCAAGGTGACGGTCTTGCCGGTGCCGGTGGCCCCGGCAATCAGCCCGTGGCGGTTGGCGTATTTCAGGCCCAGCCATTGTTTCTCGGCATAGTCCTTACCGCCGCCGCCTACGAATATCCCGTCAGTCATCTCTGCCGCCCCTTGGCTGTTGAATACGCCCGATACGCCCCAAACATACAAAGTTAACCCTTGGCTGCCAGAGTGTTTTCTGCCCCAAGCACATGTCCATTTGCTTGGGGTGTACTTCCTCCCTGTCAGACTGGCCGTCCCTTCGGGGGCGGCTTTTTTCGGTTGATTTGACATCAAAGTCAGCCGCAGCGCCAAAGGAGCCGGGGAATTTTACGAGATGGTCAATTTCCCTCAAAAACCCTGTTGACCGTGGTCATAGAGTTTCGTAGCGTCCCGTCATAACAAAGTCGGCCAGTCCGACGGGGAGCTAAAAAGCAAATCGGGAAAAGGGGTCTTCGGATCCCTTTTTCTATTTTGTGCAACTGCTTGCGATGTGAACTTAACGCAGTGCATTCGCAAAATATTGCCGAAGGATTGAACAGTCCGGCTTTTTGCCCCTGACTTCATGCCCCTACCGTGATAATCGCGGCACAGATTGATGCATGCGCTACGGAGTTCATTTCATGACCATCGCCAAGCCACTTCTGCCGGCCCTCGCGCTGATTGGGTTTGCCGCCCTGGCCACCGCTCAGGAACAGACCGCCGACACCACTGTGCCCGCCACCGATTCGCGCCCCGAGGTTGTTTTGGACACCGGAGAGCCTGAAAACGCCGGTGCCGCACCGGATGACGGCACCTACCTGAAAGAAACCAGCGGCGATTGGGAAGTGCAGTGCCTGAAGGTCGAAGATGGCGATGATCCTTGCCAGATCCACCAGACCCTGCGCCAAGACGGCAATGCCGTGGCCGAGGTCAGCCTGTTCCGTCTGGCCGGGGATGGCCCGGTTGTGGCCGGCGCCACGATCCTTGCGCCGCTGGAAACACTGCTGACGGAAAAGCTGCGCATTCAGGTCGATACCGGCCAGGCCAAGCGCTATGACTTCAGCTTCTGCAATCAGGCGGGCTGCTATGCCCGTATTGGCCTGACCGCCGAAGACGTGGCCTCGTTCAAGGCTGGTGTCACTGCCAAAGTGACCATCGTTCCGGTCGTCGCACCCGATCAGAAAGTCACGTTGGATATGTCGCTGAAAGGCTTCACCGCCGGTTACGATCAGGTCACCACGATCAAGCAATGATCTGACCGTCAGACTGACCGCAAATCGCCCCGCCCCAACCGGCGGGGCTTTTTATTGGCGGGGGGATACGGCTGCGATGCCGTCCAGCACAGCCCGCGCCGCCCGTTCGCCGGGATGCGGGCCGCCAAGGCCCAAACGCTCCATCGTCAAGCGCATTGCTTCGGTCTGGGCCTCGGGTGCGTCCAGCGTTTTCAACACTGCGGTTGCAATCGCATCGGGGCGGCAATTGTCGCCGATATATTCCGGCACGGCCCGCGTTTCCGACACCAGATTGACCAGAGTCACCGTATCCACGCGCAGCATCCGCCCGATGATCTGACGGCTCAGCCAGCTCATGTCATAGGCGATGACCATCGGCGTGCCAGCGGCGGCCAGTTCCAGTGATACAGTGCCAGAGGCGGCAATCGCCACATCCGCCGCGCGGAAGGCGGCACGCTTTTCGGCGGCATGGTCTGTCCCCGGCGGTAGGATCAAAGGTTTGCGCGCCCAAGTGGCGGTCAATTCCTGAACCATGCCATGCACCGCCGGGGCGGCGGGCAGCACGAATTGCAGATCGGGCCGCTGATTGGCCAAACGCTGCACCACCTCGCCAAAGATCGGCGCAAGGCGGCCCACCTCGCCGCGCCGCGATCCGGGCAGGACAAGCGCCAGCGGGCCGGTGATGCCATGGGCCGCGCGGAACGCCTGCGCCTCGGCGTCAGTCGCTTGCAGGTCCGTCACCACAGGATGCCCGACGAAATCGCAGCGCATCCCGGCGGCCTCCATATAGGGCGGCTCAAACGGCAGAAGCGCCAGCACCTGATCGACATGCGCCGCCATCTTGGCAGCCCGTCCGGGGCGCCATCCCCAAACGGTTGGGGCCACGTAATGCACCGTGCGAATGTCCGACGCCGCCTTGACCAGCCGCGCCACACGCAGGGAAAATTCAGGCAAGTCGATGGTGATCAAAACATCGGGGCGCGTGGCCACCACATCCTCAGCCGTTTCGCGAATCCGGCGCTTGAGCGCGCGGTATTCCTTGAGGATCTCGCCGATCCCCATGATCGAGATTTCATCCATCGGGAACAGGCTTTGCAGCCCTTCGGCTTCCATCCTCTCGCCGCCGATGCCGCGAAAACTGATATCGGCTTCCGGCAACAGCGCCTTCATGCCCTGCATCAGGGCCGCGCCCAGTTTATCGCCCGAGGCTTCGCCCGCGATGATGAAGATCTTCATACCGTGCCCTCTCGAACCCATAGGAATTTGCCAGCCGCGTCCAACAATCGGATCACTTCGGCCTGCTCCAGCACCATGACGCCGCCTGCCTGAATGGCGATGCCGTCCAGGCCCGCGCGGATGATCGAGCGTGCCGTATCCGGCCCGATCACCGGCAGATCGGCGCGGCGGTCCTGCCCCGGCTTGGGGCCTTTGAACAAGGTGCCCGCGCCCTGCACGCCCGCCAGCATCGCATCGGTGCCCGCATCACTTTCCCGCGCGATAACGCCTCCGTTCAACACGCAAGACTGGCCCTGATCGGCGCGGCCCTGATCGCCCAGCACCTGATCGGCCAAGGCGGCATCAGCGCGGGCCGTGTCGGTTGGCCCTGCTTGCGTCAGTACCCCCGCCACAGGCAACAACGAGGGCGCGATTTCATGCGCGCCCAGCACCTCAAACCCGGCTTGTTCAAGAATGCCGATGACAATGCGCAAGGCCCCATCATCACCCCGTTTGATGGCGCGGCGGATGCGCGGCACCAGAAGCGCCGTCCTCCAGTCCAGCGCTTTAAGGTCAATGCGGGGCCGTTCAACCCGGCCACACATGCAGATCTGCGTCACGCCCTGACTGCGAAGCCAATGCAGGAACCCGCCCAGCTGTTCGATGCGAAAGCTGCGATCCACACTCAGATCGTCCGGCAAATAGGGCTGCAAGGCGCAGATCAAGGGCCGTTCCGGCGCGGCCGCAGCCACAGCCGACGGCAACGCCCCCTGCCCTGCGATCAGCGCCAGCATGGATCAGCGCGGCGTGAGGAACGAGCGGTCGCTCTCACCCATGATGAAGTCGACAATCTCGCGCACATACTGGCTGTCGGTCTCATCGCCCAAGCGCTTGGCCCGTTCATGGAACGAGCCGTCGCCCTGTGCCAGCATCTGGAACGCCGCGCGCATGGCGGTGATGTCCGAGCGGGCAACGCCGCGACGCTTGAGGCCGACAAGGTTCAGCCCGTCCAATTCGCCGCGCGGAGCCTGCACCAGACCGTAGGGGATCACATCATTCGTCACCATGGTGACGGCGCCAATGATCGCGCCGCGTCCGATGCGCACCCATTGGTGCACGCCCGAGAGGCCGCCAACGATCACGTCGTCTTCCAGCACGCAATGGCCCGCAATGGCCGAGTTGTTCACCAAGATCACCCGGTCGCCGATATGGGCGTCATGGGCCACGTGACAGCCCGCCATGAACAACCCATCGTTGCCCACTCGGGTCACGCCGCCACCGCCCTCGGTGCCTGCGTTCATCGTGACATGTTCGCGGATGCGGTTGCGCGCGCCGATCTCCAGCCGCGTCTTTTCGCCCTTGAACTTCAGATCCTGCGGCACCTCACCGATCACGGCAAAGGGGAAGATCATCGTGTCATCGCCGATGCTGGTCTCGCCCGCCACAACCACATGGCTTTTGAGCGTCACACGCTCACCAATCGTGACCTCGGGGCCGATGTGACAGAACGGGCCGATATAGCTGCCCGCCCCGATCACCGCGCCCTCTTCGACGATGGCACCCGGATGGATCACAGCCGCGGTCACGCGGGCAATTCCATCATGGCGGTGAATTCGCATTCGGCGGCCATTTCGCCATCAACCGTGGCCACGCCTTCGAACTTCCACACCTTGCCGCCCGGCTTGCCGCGCACGGTTTTGACATTCATTTCAAGCACATCGCCCGGCACCACCTTGCGGCGGAACTTGCACTTGTCGATGGCCATGAAGTAGACCTTCATTTCCTTGTCGGCCATATCCAGCGCAGTGCCCACCATCACGGCGGCGGTTTGCGCCATGGCTTCGACAATGGTCACGCCCGGCATGATCGGCATTCCGGGGAAATGGCCCTGGAAATGTGGTTCATTCATCGTGACGTTTTTGATGCCTTTGCCCGATTGCGTGCCATCAATATCAACGACCTTATCAACCAGCAAAAACGGATAGCGATGCGGGATCAGGCGTTGGATCAGGTGGATATCGGCAGAAAGCAGGTCAGTCATCTTGGTGTCCTTGACGGTTCCGTTACCCGCTGCCTAGCAACACATGGCCTGCGGGGCAAGGCGGCTACTGGTCTGCGGGCGTGCCCGCCTCCTCAGAGCCAAATTCGGCATCAATCCGCGCAATCGCGGCTTCAGTGATGTTAATCGCTTCGACGCTGGCAAAGACACCGCGCTTGTCCAGCACCAATACGGCCCCGGCCTCTTGCATGAGGCCTGCCAGAACCGGCTGAATCGTCACCAGAAATTGGCGGCGGCTGTCATCGCTCAGCGCCCCTAAGGCGCGTACCTTGGTGTCTTGCTGTTGGCGCAACTGCTGAACTTTCTCGTCGAACGCATTGGCCAATGGGCGAAACTCTTCCATCGACAGGGCCTTGCGCTTTTCGGTCAGATCCCGCTCTTCTGCGGTCAGCTGCGCTTCAATCTCGCGGTTTTCGGCGGCGATGGCGGCGCCCTGTTCATCGACCTTGGCCGACAGGCCCTTGCCGAGTATGGTTTCGCTATAAAGACGGTCCGGTTCAATCACCAAGATCTGCGCCTGCACAGCGCCAGCCGAAAGCGCCTGTTGCGCGGCGGCTGGCATGGCTCCAGCCAGCCCTGAACACAGGGCCAGCACAGACCAAATCGCAGCGTGGCGCATCCTCATCTTAGAACCGGGTCGAAATCGTCAGATCAAAGGTCTGCGCCTTGTCGTAGTACTTTTTGTCCAGCACTTCCGAGAAGTTGAAGCGAAGCGGACCAATCGCCGTATCCCAGAACAGCGAGAAGCCAATCACCTGACGCGCGCTGAAACCGGTGTAAAGCGTATCGGCGTTCGTCTTGTCCAGCCCCCAGAGCGAGCCGACATCGTAGAACAGACCGCCCGACATGCCGTATTCTTCGGGCAGGCCCAGCGGGAAGTCGGCCTCAAGCCGGGCAACGGCGAAATAGTTTCCGCCGAGTGCGTCGTTCACGCCCGTGGCGCCGTTGTATTCACGCGGGCCGATGCCGCCATATTCAAAGCCCCGCATCACGTTGGAGCCCATGAAGAAGCGGTCCATCGACCGGCTGCCCGCGCCCGAGTAGTTCAACGCGCCGCCTTCAACGGTGGCCCGCAGGGTTACTTCCTCGGACAGGATTTTGGTCTGAGCGACCGCCCGCACGGTGGATTTGATAAAGCTGTCTTTGCCATCGACCACGCCGAAATCCTGACCGAATTCGAACAGGACGCCTGCATTCGGGTTCAGCCCCGTGCGGCGCGTGTCAAAGCTGTAGGTATAGCCAAGCGAATGGGCAAACAGCTGACCGCGTGCGGCCTCGGCCGTGACCAGCGCACCGGCGTTCGATTCCAGCCCGGTCATGTTGGTGTAATTGGTCGAATAGCGCACTTCGAGCCGGCCATTGTCGGAAATCGGGAATTCCAATGCCGGGCGGAACACGCCCACTTCGGTGTCATAGACCGCGCCAAGGTTGTCCGTTTCGTCATAGCTTATCAGCGTCGAATATACGACATCGCGGCCAAGGAAGGACGGTTCGATAAAGTTGAACTTGTAGGACCGGGTTTCCGAGGCTGTCGAAATACCAAACTGCAAGGTCTGGCCACGGCCAAGGAAGTTGCGTTCGCGGAAATCAACCGTCGCCCCAAAACCCGAGGCCGTCGAATAAGTGCCGCCAAAGCTGAGCGAACCTGTGGGCGCTTCTTCGACGTCGACGTCAACAATCACCTGCTGCGGGGTCGACCCTTCACGGGCGTTCACATCGGCATTGGCAAAGAATCCAAGCGCGCGGATGCGTTCGGCGCTTTCGCGGATTTCGCGCGGGTTGAACGGGTCGCCTTCGACCACGCGGAACTGACGGCGCACAACGCGGTCAAGCGTGGTGGTATTGCCTTCGATGTCGATCCGCTCAACAAAAATGCGCGGCCCGCGCGTCAGCAACAGTTCAACATCCAGCGTCAGATCACGGTCATTGCGGGTGATGCGCGGTTCAACCCGCACAAAATCCAGCCCTTCGCGGATCGCAAGGCGTTCAAGACGGGCGATTTCATTTTCCACAATGGCGGGCGAATAGACGACGCCCGGACGCGCTTTAACAGCGGCTTGGAACAGATCGGTATCGACCTCGGGCAGATCGGATTGCACCGAGATTTCGCCAAAGGAAAACTGCTGGCCTTCTTCGACGTTGAAAGTGACGAAATAGCCGTCACGTTCTTCGGCCAGTTCGGCGTTCACACCCGTCGTGCGGAAATCGACATAGCCGCGCGACTGGTAGAAATCTTTCAGCACCTGTTTGTCGAATTCAACACGATCCTCGACAAAGCTGTCGCGGCGGACCAGCGCACGGAAAATTCCCGCCTGCTTGGATTCAAGCACACGGCGCAAACGGCGGTCGCTGTAGACTTGGTTGCCGACAAAGCCGATGCGTTCAACCTCGATCACGCCGCCTTCGAAGACTTCAAAGATCAAGTCAACACGGTTGTCGCTGCGGCGGATGACCCGCGGCTGCACGCGGGCGGCCAAGCGGCCCTGCATCGAATAGGCCTGCGCGATACGGTCGGCATCCTGTTCGGCCAGTGTCGGGCTAAAGACGCGGCGCGACTGCGATTCAACGATCTTGGCCAATTCGTCGTCTTTCAGACGGCGGTTACCTTCGAAGTTGATGACGTTGATGGTGGGGAATTCGACAACGCGGATCACCAGCTTGCGGCCCTGCGGTTCGATCTCAACCGTTTCAAACAGGCCGGAGGCCAGAATGCGTTGGTACGCGTCGTTCAGTTCCGCCGCCGAGACCGCCTGACCGCGCCCGATTCCCGCATAGCTGAGAATCGTATCGCCGCCGATCCGGGCGTTGCCCTGAATATCAACAGTGTTGAAGCTGTAATTCTGCGCCAAGGCCGGGGCCGGCAAAACCGTCGCCGCAGCCATAACAGCAAAGGTGCTGGCCGCCAAAGTGGCCTTTAGGCCGAAACGACGCGGTGCACGCTGCGCCGCCCCTCCCCCAGTGTCCTTGGTCATAACGCCATTCCGATACAAACATCCAGTTCACAAGGGTCGTACCGGGAATGCGTACCCTTGTCAAAACAGAGACCTGCTTGCAGGCAGCGTTTCGCGCGATACGGGCAAACAGGTCACGCAAAAACGAGCAAGGCCCGCCGGGACATGGCGGGCCTTGCGACGCAAAACATGCGTCTTGGGGATTTCGGTGACCTTAAAGGGTCAGCAGGTAGGCACCCATCCAAAGCCCGCCGGTCAATACGGCCAGACTAAGTACGCGGTCGCTGTAGATATCGACCAGCACGCGGAAGCCACGGTAACCGTTTTCAATCGTTTGCATCTCACTACCCCGCCAGATTCGTTTGCAGCCCTTACTTCCTACCGAAGCATTGCGGCGGGAATTGGACTTGGCCTGACAAGATTGTTCCGAATGTCGAAACGATCAAGGGCAGAACAGATCGTTTGATAGCGAAAACACCATAAGCGACAGAACAATTGCCAAACCGATCGTCATCAGGATGTTCACCGCGCGGTCGCTCGGCGGTTTTCCGGTGGCTGCCTCATATGCAAAAAAGCACAGATGCCCACCGTCCAGAACGGGAATCGGGAACAGGTTCAGCAGGCCAACCGCTGTGCTAAGAACCGCGATGAAGTAAATGAAGTCGGACGTGCCTGCACTGGCCATCGCCCCCGAGGTTTCGGCAATGCCGATGGGGCCCGACAGGTTACAGGTGCTGATCGCGCCGGTAATCATATGCCACAGCCCCGAAATCGAGCCGGACATAATGCGCCAGACCTGCGCAAAGGCCCCGCCGATAGAATCGATCAGCCCGGTGCTTTCGGTTGCCGGGTCAAAGAACAGCCCGCCCACAACGCCGATGCGATAAACAGTTTCGAACCCACCATCGGCCTGCGGCTCGTCCGTGCGCTTGGGTGTCAGATCGACCGCGCGTTCGGTGCCTGCATTCCATACGGTCAGGTTTAGCGTCTTGCCATCCGAGCCTTCGACGGCATCGCGCAGTTGTTCAAACCGGAAGATCGGCGTGCCATCGATCGAGGTCAGCACATCGCCCGCCTCTAGCCCGGCCTCATAGGCGGCCGAACGCGGCACGACCTGCGTCACAATCGGCGGATAGGGATACGGTCCTTGCACAACGCGCTTTTCGTCATTGCGCAGAACGGTGTAGTCCAGCAGCTCTTGCTTGGGCAGCGCGCGCAGGAAGGTTTCAAACGCTTGGGCGCTGTCGAAATCGGGCAATGCGCCGCCGTCCACCTCAAGCAACACGTCACCGGCCTGCACTTCCTGCTGCACCGGCAGTTGGCGCAGATCGCCCACGGTCAGCGGTTCACTGATCACGCCGCGGAACAGGAAGACCGCGCTGAAAATCACAATCGACAGGGCAAAGTTGAACACCGGACCGGCGGCAACAGTTGCCGCCCGCGCCCATAGCGGGGCGCCGGGCATGGTGGCGCGTTTGTCGGCCTCGCTCAACTCGGACATGGCGGCATCATCCACCCCGCCCGAGGCATTGGCATCACCGCGAAACTTGACGTAGCCGCCCAGCGGCAAGGCGGCGATCTGCCAGCGCGTGCCGCGTTTGTCATAGCGCGAAAACAGCACCGGCCCAAACCCGAGCGAGAACACATCCGCCTTTATCCCGGACCAGCGCCCGACGATGTAATGGCCGTATTCATGAATGGCGACGATGATCGACAGGGCCACCACAAAGGCCAGGATCGTCCACACAAACCCGCCAAATTGCGGAATCAAGCTCGTCAGTTCCAAATCAAGCCCCTTCGTCAGAATTCGCTAATCACTTCGTCGGCAGTCCTACGGGCCAGATGGTCCGCAGCCGCCACGGTATCAAGGGTAATCTGGTCACGAGTAAGGCCCTGATCGGCCCAAAGCCGGTCAAGAACAGCCTCAACAACGCGGGCCATGTCCTGAAAACCGATACGTTTTTCGATGAATGCATCCAGCGCCCGTTCCTTGGCGGCGTTGAACACCGCGCCCGACAGGCCGCCCGCCTCCATCACCGCGCGGGCAAGGCGCAGCGCGGGCCAGCGCCTTTCACAGGCCGGACGGAAGGTCATCTGTGACACCTGCGTCAGATCCAGCCGCGCCACCGGCAGATCCCGCCGGTCCGGGAAGTGCAGCGCAAAGCCAATGGCATGGCGCATATCCGGCGCGCCAACATGGGCCATCAAGGCCCCGTCGCGGAACCCCACCAGCGCATGGATCAGCGATTCCGGGTGCACGACCGTTTCGATCATCGACGGGGCAAAGCCAAAGAACTCATGCGTCTCAATCAGCTCAAGCGCCTTATTGAACATCGAAGCGCTGTCGATGGTGATCCGCTGGCCCATGTCCCAATTGGGATGGGTCGCCGCCTGTTCGGGCGTGGCCTTGGCCAAGTCTTCCTCGGGCCAGTCGCGGAACGCGCCGCCCGATGCGGTGATGACCACGCGTTCAACCGCGCTGATATCTTCGCCGATCAGCGCCTGAAACACCGCCGAATGTTCGCTGTCGACGGGCAGAACCTGTGTGTTGTGATCGCGGGCTGTCTGCATGACCAAGGGGCCAGCGCAGACCAGACTTTCCTTATTGGCCAGCGCCAGTTGCGCACCCTGATGCAAGGCCCGCAGCCCCGGCTCCAGCCCTGCTGCGCCGATGATCGACGACATCACCCAATCGGCGGGCCGGTCGGCGGCGTCGCGCAGGGCCTCAGTCCCAGAGGCTGCCTCAATCCCGGTTCCGGCCAATGCCTCCCGAAGTTCGGCCAAGCAATCGTCAAAGGCCGTCACCGCCACCTTGGCGTTCAAATCACGGGCATCCTGCGCCAGCCGCGCCACATTGCGCCCGCCAGACAGGGCGACGACCTCATAATCGCCGGGTGCGCGGCGGATCAGGTCAATCGTGTTTTGCCCGATTGATCCGGTCGCGCCGAAAATGGAAATTCGTTTCATTGCACCCCCGGCGGGAAGCCGATCACCTGCCCGACGATCACGATAAACACCGCAGCGCCCAGCATTCCGTCAAACCGGTCCAGCAATCCGCCATGCCCCGGAATCAGCGCCGAGCTGTCCTTGACCCCGGCACGCCGCTTGATCGCGCTTTCGGAAATATCGCCAATCTGGCTGGCCATGCTGGCCGCGATGCTAACGCCCGCAAGGCCCACGCCCGCAGCGGTCAGATCGGCAAAGACCAAGCCAATCAGCGCGGCGCTCAGCCAGCCGCCAACCGCGCCGGACCATGTTTTCTTGGGGCTGACGCGCGGCCACAGCTTTGGCCCGCCAATCAAGCGGCCCGCGAAATAGCCCGCGATATCAGTGGCTACGACGCATAGCACCAGCCACAGCATCCATAGCAGGCCGAAATCATCGCGCAGGCCCATCATCGAATAGCCCGCAAGCAAGATCATCGCGGTGAAAACGGCATAGGTCACGCCGCCCCGTTCCATCCGGCCAAGCCCAGCCATGGAGGGCAAAAGCAACAGCGGCAGGCCAAAAGCCGGCGACACCTCAACCGACAGGAACAGGCAAACGCCCGCAATCCCCGCCAGCAGAAACGCCGATTTGCCGCGTCGGCTGTCCAGCATGCTGACCAGTTCCCAGACCATCACGCCGCAACTGGCGGCAATGGCAAAATGGAACCAACGCCCGCCAATGGCAACGGCACCCAGACCCACGGCAACCATCACCGCGCCGGAAATCACCCGGACCAGCAGATCATCCCATTTGGACCCCGCGCTCACGCTTTGACCGCTCCGAAACGGCGATCTCGGGCCGAATAAGCCCCGGTCAGACGGGCGAATTCTTCCTTGGAAAAATCGGGCCAAAGCGTATCGACGAATTCATATTCGGCATAGGCGGACTGCCACAAAAGAAAGTTGGAAATCCGCGCCTCGCCCGAGGTGCGAATGACAAGATCCGGGTCCGGCAGAACGCGCGTGTCCAGATAGCGGGTCAGCGTTTCTTCGTTCACTTCTTCGGGGCGCAGTTTGCCAGCGGCCACATCCTCGGCCAGAAGGCGCGTGGCGCGGGCCACCTCATCGCGGCCGCCGTAGTTCAGGGCAATCGTCAGATTGGTGCCGGTGCAATGGGCGGTCTGGGCCTCGGCCTCATCCATCAGATTGCGCAGCTTGGCATCAAGGCGCGGACGGTCACCGATGAAACGCACCTGCACGTTTTCGGCGACGAATTCCTGCATTTCCTTGTTGATGTAGCGGCGAAACAGGCTCATGAGCCCGGCCACTTCGATCTGGGTGCGTTTCCAGTTCTCGGTCGAAAACGCGAATATCGTCAGATACTTAACCCCAAGATCGGGGCACGCCCTGACGATTTCACGGACCCGCCGCGCCCCGGCCTGATGGCCGAACAGGCGCGGGCGGCCCCGCATTTTGGCCCAGCGTCCATTGCCATCCATAATAATGGCAACATGCTTTGGGGCATTGTCGACGCTGTGCTGCGACATGTGCTTGTCCTTTCGAAAGACGTGCAGGTCAAACCTGCATGATTTCTTCCTGCTTGGTCTCAAGCGCCTTGTCGATTTTCTTGATATAGGTGTCGGTCATGTCCTGTACTTCGCCTTCCCAGAGCTTCTGGTCGTCTTCGGACATGCCGTCGGCCTTGGCCTTTTTGATCTGGTCCATACCGTCACGGCGCACGTTGCGGATCGACACGCGGGCGTGTTCGGCATAGCTGCCCGCGACCTTCGTCAGCTCGCGGCGGCGTTCTTCGTTCAGTTCCGGGATCGGCAGCATGATGATGGTGCCGTTCAGCTGCGGGTTGATGCCCAGACCGCTTTCGCGGATGGCTTTTTCCACTTTGCCGACAAGGCCCTTGTCCCAGACGTTGATGGTGACCATGCGCGGCTCAGGCACGTTGACGGTGCCGACCTGGTTGATCGGGGTCATCTGGCCATAGGCTTCGACCTGCACCGGCTCCAGCATGGAACCCGAGGCACGGCCGGTCCGCAAAGACGCAAATTCGGTCTTCAGATTGCTAATCGCGCCGTCCATACGCCGCTGAAGATCGGCGGTATCCAGTTCAAATTCGTCCGACATGATTTATCCTTCCTTCTTGCGGCGGCAGGCCGCAGCCTGCGCGCAACTTACAGTTATCCATGCACTCTTGTATAGGTGCCTTGCCCGGCCAGAATTCCCCGGAACCCGCCCGGCTCGTCCAGCGAAAAGACGATGATCGGCAGATTGTTGTCACGCGCCAGCGCAATCGCCGAGGCATCCATCACATTGAGGTGCTGCGCCAGCACTTCGTCATAGGTAACCGTGTCAAAGCGTTCGGCGTCGTCGTGCTTCATCGGATCTTTGTCATAGACGCCGTCCACCTTGGTGCCTTTGAAGATCGCCTGACAGCGCATTTCATTGGCCCGCAGGGTCGCGGCTGTATCGGTGGTGAAATACGGGTTGCCCGTACCGGCAGCGAATATGCACACACGCTTTTTCTCAAGGTGGCGCACGGCGCGACGGCGAATATAGGGTTCGCACACCTGATCCATCGGAATGGCCGAGATTACGCGGGTAAAGATCCCTAGACCTTCCAGCGCCGACTGCATGGCCAGCGCGTTCATCACCGTGGCCAACATGCCCATATAATCGGCGGTCGTGCGCTCCATCCCTTGGGCGCTGCCTGCCAAACCGCGGAAGATGTTGCCGCCGCCAATGACCATACAAATCTCAACGCCCATGTCGTGGACGGTCTTTACCTCATTGGCGATGCGCGCCACGGTCGGCGGATGCAGGCCATAGCCTTGGTCCCCCATCAGCGCCTCACCAGAGATTTTCAGCATGACCCGTTTGAACTTGGGCTGGGGGATTTCGTCGGACATGTTGCGCTCCGTCTTGGGCCATGGGTAGATTGGCCGCAAAATGTCTGAAAACGATCCGGGTTACAATGCGTCGGAGGCGGAAAACGCACCCGGCCAGTCGCGTTATGCCCGGCAAGAGGAACAAACTGGTGAGCATCGCAGAACTTGGGCTGGACCCGAAACGCCCGGTGTTGATTGCCGGACCCACGGCAAGCGGGAAATCGGCACTGGCGCTAGAGATCGCGGCGGCCCAAGGCGGCGTGATCGTCAATGCCGATGCGATTCAGGTGTTTTCGGACTGGCGGGTGTTGACCGCCCGCCCCTCACCTCAGGATGAGGCAGAAGCCAAACATTTGTTATATGGTCATATTCCGGGCGATCAGGATTATTCCGTCGGCCATTGGCTGCGTGATCTTGCGCCGATCCTGCAAGGCCCGGACCGGCCCATCATCGTCGGCGGCACGGGGCTGTATTTTACCGCGCTGACGCAAGGGCTGGCCGATATTCCCGCGACGCCGCCGCAGGTGCGTGCCACCGCCGACGCGCGGATTGCCGCCGAAGGCTTTGGCGCTTTGCTGGCCGAACTTGATGAGGCCACTCGCGACAGGATCGACACCCGCAACCCGATGCGCGTTCAGCGTGCGTGGGAGGTGCTGCAAACCACCGGTCGCGGCATTGCCGATTGGCAAGACAACACGCCCCCGCCCCTGTTGCCGCCGGATCACTGCCAACCCATCGTCTTTACCGTTCCGACGCAGTGGCTGAATGACCGGATCGAACGGCGGTTTGACAAGATGGTCGAGACCGGCGCTTTGGATGAAGCCCGCGCCAATCTGACCGATTGGCACCCCGGCCTGCCTTCGGCCAAGGCCATCGGTGCGGCGGAACTGATCGCACATCTTAAAGGCGAAATATCGCTGAATGAGGCCAAAGACCGTGCCACAATCGCCACGCGTCAATTCGCAAAACGGCAACGCACGTGGTTTCGCTCGAAAATGGGGGCATGGTTGAAGTATTGTCCCTAGCCAAGGGTTTTTAGGGAATATTTGATGCGACAACCTGGCGTAATCCGTGTCCCGAATGCGGGGCAATCGGCAATGGTTCCACGCCCGATTCCCAATTTGCCCGTCCGCAGCGCGACCCTTGCGCAGCTTTGTGACGGCGGTTGGCGCACCCGCCTCAATCACTCTCGTGACGACCATCTGGTGATCTGGATCACCCGCGGCCAAGGCGTTGTCACCGTCGATGGCGTGCGGCGCGGCGTGGGCGCGCATAACGCGCTGTACCTGCCTGCCGGCACGCTTCTGTCGCTGGAATTTGGCCCGCAGACCCTTGGCCTTGTGGTGCTGGCCACTTGCGATGACACCGGCAGCCTGCCCAGCGAAACCCTGCATTTGCGCGTGCGTGATAGCATGGCGCAAGCCGAACTGACCTCTGAGATTGAGGCCATGCAGCGCGAACAGGTTCAGCAGCGCCCCCTTATGGAAGAAGCGCTGGCCGCGCGCCTGGCCCCCATCGGCGTCTGGCTGCGCCGTCAGGATCTGGCCGGGGCCAGCGACGCGCCGCCCAAAACGGCCGCCCGGCGATTGGTGCGCCACTATGCACGGCTGGTCGCGTCAGACTTTCGGGACACGCTGACCATGGCGCATTTTGCCGAACGTCTGGAAGTCACGCCCACCCATCTGGCCCGCGTCTGCCGCGATTGCTGTGGCAAGACAGCCGCCGACCTGCTGACAGAACGCCGCCTGCACGCCGCCAAGACCGAGCTGATGACGCGCGACGATCCGATCAAAGACATCGCCGCCGGTCTGGGATTTCAAAGCGCAGCCTATTTCACCCGCTTCATGCAGCAACACGAAGGCCTGACCCCCAGCGCCACCCGCCGCGCCCTGCGCAGTCAGGCGCATTGACCAACAGGCTTGACCCCCGGCGCCCGGTATCGCATCACGCATATATCGGCCAAGCTTTGGGAGGGGTGTAAGTGCCTACAGTTGTTTACTTCTTGCTGTCCGCAGCCCTGTACGCAGCCATTCCCTTTTCGCTGATTTCGTTCAACGCGTCGCCGCAACAAAGCTCGATCATTCCGGTTCTGTTGACCGCCAGCCTTAGCCTGCCGATCTGCGCGATTTATCTGCGCCGTGCCAATTTTCGGGCCGCTATGCTGGATCTCAGACTGGCGGCCTACGGCATCGCAAGCACGATTGGCTTTGCCGCCTTTCTATATCTTGTGTCGGCAAGCCAAAGCACGGTTTCGCCCGTTTTCACGCTTGTGATCGTCGAAAGCTGGCCGCTGATCACGGCCGTCGCCTACCCGCTGATGAAACTGGGGGATCAGCGCCGGGTCGACATGACGGCGGTCTTGATCGGCGTGCTTGCGGTGATGGGCATTGCCATGATCGCCGCACCGGAACTTGGAAAACTGGCATCGACCACCCATGGCGCGGGGCTGGATTTTCACTTTGTTCTGCCGGTTCTTGCGATGCTGGCCATGACGCTCAGCACCTTGGCCAAGGCCAAATATGTCGAGCGTAGCCACACCAAATACGCTGTCGGGCCTATCGCATCGTTCTTTATGATGTACGGCCATTCGATCGCGCTTTTCCCGATCATTTTCGCAATCATGCCGCCCGATTTGGTCAGCTTCGACAATATGGAAGCCCTGATCACCCCCGCCGCGATTGCCCTGATCAATATCGTTTCGGCCATCCTGTTTTCGCTGGGCACGTTGAAGCTGCGCAACCCCACCGACCTGTTCATCTGGTTCTTCGCGCCGGTCTTTTCGGTCTTGTTCCACACGATCTACAAACAAGAACTGCCAACCACATATGAGACCGCAGGCATCGCACTGATCGTGGGGTCGAACCTGTTCTTGTCGCTGCGGGCCGACAGCCGCCACAGCTATAAATTCGCCACGCTGAGCCTGATGTTGGTCGGGACGGCTTGCATCTTTGATGTCACCAGCCCGATTGGTGAATTCTACGACATCATGGCCGTGCTTTCGATTTTCTTCACGATCACCATGGCCTTCATGTTGGAACGCGTGTCATCCCGCGCCGAACGCGAGATGGAATTGTTCCACCAAGCCTTTGATCTGACGACGCATCATCCTGACACCGCAACCGCCCACCGCTTGGTCAAGGCCTACCAGCGCACGTCAAACGTCACCCGTCTGCAATGGCTGTACCGGAAACTGGTTCAAAGCGGCGCGTCGGATGAGTTGCTAAGCTTGGCCCGCGACATCGGCGTTTCGCGTCAAAAAGGCATTCGATATTCCAACGTGTTCAGCCTTGCCCTGTCTACATTGGCCGTTCTGGTGATCGGCCTGACCAGTCGCCCTGCTGGATGGCAGCACGATTTCTTTTTGATGATGTTCGTCCCCTCGATGGTCTATGCCCTGACCTATTTGTTCGATTTGAACAACAGTCGGTTCATCAGCATGACAGATAGCACTGAAGGGGCGCGCAGCACCTCTAAGCTATCGTTTTCATTGGTGGAATATGTTGGGCTGACCCAATCCGAAAAGCGCATTCTGCGCCGATCCAAGCGGCTGAACACCGTCTGGTCATCCGTCTTGGTTCTGTTCTTGGTCGGCAACTTTTCGATCGGCTATGTGTCAAAGTTCCACGACCTGAAATGGGCCAAACGCCCTGTGGCCGAGGCCGATGGATCGATCTCAATCCGCCCTGTGCGACCAGAAAAGGGGCCGCACTAGGCGACCCCGAAATCGTTACACACCGTAAAAGCGTTAGCTGTTGTCCGACGGCTCCTCGATGCTGATGACCGTGGTGGCCACCAGTTCGGCGGCGTCAACGAAGTCTTCGCTCGGCAGGATGGCGATAATGTCATCGGCCATACGTTCGATCATTGCGGCGTAATAGGCTTCGGTCGAAGGCGGCACGATGGTGCCCGCCGGAGCATACGAGTTGTATTCCAGAATGGTGTTGTAGAAGGGCGATTCCTCGCCTTCGGCAAAGAACGACACCACGCCTTCAAGCTGGTTAAACTCAGGGGCGTCCATGGTGATCGGTTTCTGGTCAAGGGCCAGTTCCGTCACAGCAACGCGCAGTTCAAATCCGTCTTCTTCGTTCCACATGCTGCCCGCACGTTCGATCAGGGCTTCACGCAGGTCTTCTTCGAGCATCGGTTTGTACATCTGCGCAACCGAATCTTCGGCCACGTCAGAGTGGATATCGAGGGTCAAAGACGAGATGCCAGAAACCTCGGCCGAGGCCGCAAAGGGGGCGGCGGTGATGGCGGTTGCAAGCAGGATTTTACGCAGGTTCAGAGTGGTCATTTCGAATGTCCTTTCTAAGGGTGTGGCGCATCATGCGCCGTTGAAGAAAGAACACCGAAGGCGTGGATTTCGTTCCACCGGATAAGGTGATTTTTTGAAATCTATTTTATTTCACTTTTCAAAACAGCGTATTACAGGGCTTTTCAGCTACCCCAAATTTTTCGCACGTAGTTTTTCGTCTCAGTATAAGGCGGAATGCCGCCGTGTTTTTCGACCGCCGCAGGCCCGGCATTATAGGCCGCCAAAGCCAGCCGCCATGATTTGAACTTGCGGTATTGCGTGATCAGATAGCGCGCACCGCCATCAAGGTTTTCCGCCGGATCATGCGGGTCAACGCCAAGCGCCTTGGCGGTGCCGGGCATCAACTGGGCCAGACCGATCGCGCCCTTGTGCGATTTGGCGGTCGGGTTCCAGTTGCTTTCTTGCTGGACCAAACGCAGGAACAGATCCTCGGGCACACCATGGCGGCGGGCGGCTTCGCGCGCGACACCGGCATATACGCCCTTGTAGCGCCCGCGATAGGCAGGGGATGCGCCCTCTTCATCGCCCCATTTGGTGGGCGTGACGACCTTGGGCGGCTGCAACCGGACCGAATTTTTGTACTGCTGCGACGCCCGCGTATCCAGAATTCGCGTCTGCGACGAAAACAGCCGCGCCCGGTTCATGGTCGAAATTGTCTCGGCTGCTGCAATGTCTCCAAGCAAGACACTGGCCCCTGCCAGCACTCCGAACGTTCCACGCCTAATTGCGTTCATGCCGCGCCCCCGGATCAAACTGGGCGAACTATACGCATTTTTAACCCATTTGCCACCCTGTGGGGTCTCAAACGATTTTTAACTTTAAGGCACTCGTGTAGGGTCCTAGAACGCGCCGACGAAGAATCGAAACCAATGGGGAGAAGCATGGCGGGCTCAGTCAACAAGGTCATCCTGATCGGCAATCTGGGGCGCGACCCAGAGGTGCGCACATTCCAGAACGGCGGCAAGGTGTGCAACCTGCGCATCGCCACGTCCGAAACCTGGAAAGACCGCAACACCGGCGAACGCAAGGAACGCACCGAATGGCACACGGTTGCCATCTTCAACGAAAACCTCGCCCGTTTGGCAGAACAATATCTGCGCAAAGGCTCGAAGGTTTATATCGAGGGCAAGCTGGAAACCCGCAAATGGCAGGACCAGTCGGGCCAGGACCGCTATAGCACTGAGGTTGTGCTGCGCCCCTACGCGGGTGAGATGACCTTCCTTGACGGTCGTGACGGTCAAGGCGGCGGTGGCGGTGGTGGCGGCAGCTACGGCGGCGGCTACGATCAGGGCGGCGGCTATCCCGATCAGGGCGGTTATGGCGACCAAGGCGGCGGCTACGGTGGCGGCAGCAGCGGTGGCGGCGGTGCCAGTGGCGGCGGTCGCCCTCCAGCACGCGATCTGGACGACGAAATCCCGTTCTAAGCGAAATAACCTAATGTTTTCAAAGGCCAGCCACGCGCTGGCCTTTGTTCTTGGCGATGCTGCAAATGCAAATGCCACATTATTGCCTTATTTTGGCCGAAGTCTCGGCATTTTTCCTGACCATTTTGACACAAAAAAAGCGCAATCGAGCAAATTCTAGCGCGTCTATTGGAGCAGGTGACAATGAACATTTCCAAGCACGTCTTGGCGATCCCGGCCGTTTTCGGGTGTTTCGCACTTTCAGCATGTGGCGGTGGTGGCGGCGGCAGTGCGCCGGTCGCGCGCACAGTGACTACCCCGGTTTATGCAACCCAAAGTAAATTCGTCCTACCGACCGGCACCGGCGCAATCTATGCGGGCCTCAGCTCGGTCGAGGGGGGCAGCGTGATCGACATCGAAGGCGACGGCTACGCCTATCAGATCGGCAAGAACCCCGATGACGCTTTCGTCGCGGTTGCGGGTACGGTCGTGGATTCAAGCAATGCCAACGGCAAACTGCCTGCCGTGGCCAAAACCGGCACGGCATCCTATACCGGCTCCTATAAGCTGGTGCACCTGAACCGCGACTCCGCTGATGACGCCACGGGCGTGATCAAGGAAAACGGCGGCGCGTTCACGCTGACAGCGGATCTGGCGGCAGGCACCTTCACCGGCCGGTCGACGGAAAACACCCAAATATCGGCCACCGAGACTAAGAACGTGCTGTATTCGCAAGGCACATTCACCGATGGCGTGATGGAAGGCATGGTCCGGTATCGTCAGACCGATAAAGTCAACATCCGCGCCGATATGGCCGGTGTGATTGGCGCGAACAAAGCACTGGGCGCATTCCAAGGCGGCGATGATGACATCGACGCGATTGCAGGCGGTTTCAACCTGTTGGCCGATTAACCCTGGCCAGCAACCTCGTCGGAAAAGCCCCGCAAATTGCGGGGCTTTTTTGTTGTCCGGGTTTTGTGGATCAGCGCAGGGCCAGCGCGTCGTTCAACACGCCCAAGACCGCGTCACGCGGCACGTCAGATGTGACAAAGGACTGCCCCACCCCGCGCGCCAGAATGAACCGAAGCTTGCCGTCCAGCACCTTTTTATCCTGCTGCATCAAGGCCAGCAGCGCCTCGGCATCGGGCAAATCGCCAGGAATGTCGGACAGATCTGTCTTCATACCCATCGCCTTCAGATGCGCCCGCACGCGGCTTGGGTCTTCTTGCGAACACAGGTCCAGACGCGACGACAGTTCAAACGCCATGGCGCAACCGATAGCCACGCCTTCGCCGTGCAGCAAACGATCCGAATAGCCTGTCGCCGCCTCAAACGCATGGCAGAACGTATGCCCAAGGTTCAGCAAAGCGCGGTCGCCCTGTTCGGTTTCGTCGCGCAGCACGATCTCGGCCTTCATTTCAACCGAACGCTGGACGGCGTATTGGCGCAAATCACGACTCCCGGTGGCCAGCGCGGGGCCGTTCACCTCAAGCCAGTCAAAGAATTTGGCGTCGCCCAGCAGCCCGTATTTGACCACTTCGCCATAGCCTGCCAGAAAATCGCGCGGGGTCAGCGTGTCCAGCACGCCGATGTCGGCCAGCACGCGGGCCGGTTGGTGAAACGCGCCGATCAGGTTCTTGCCCTGTGGTGCGTTGATGCCGGTCTTGCCTCCGACCGAGCTATCGACCTGCGCCAGAAGCGATGTCGGGATCTGCACAAACCGCACACCGCGGCGCAGGACGGCGGCGGCAAAGCCCACCAGATCGCCCACAACGCCGCCACCCAGCGCGATCACGATATCGCGGCGTTCGACCTTTTGTTCCAGCAGCCATTCGACCGTGCGGCTGAACTGCGGCCAGGCCTTGGTGGCTTCGCCCGGCGGCAGGGCCAGCGCGGTGCTTTCGATGCCTTCAGCGGTCAATGCCGTCTGCAAAGCGGCCAGATGCGCCGCGCCGACGGTTTCGTCGGTGACGATTGCCACTTTCTTGCGGTGTAGCAGCGGCGCGATTTCGCGGCCCGCATCAGCCAGCAGCCCAGTGCCAATACGCACATCATAGGCGCGCCCCTCAAGCGGGACAGAAACGGTAACGGTCATTCAGAAAACTCCACAACATCAGGACGTTGCCGCAGCGCCTCAATCACAGCGCCGGTCGTATCTTCAATCGAATAGGCCGGTTCCGCCCGAACGGCAATTTCCGCCTGCGCATAGGTCGGAATGCGTTTGTCCAGCAGATCCGACAGCACTTGTTTGGGGTTGGCCGCCTTCAGCAAGGGCCGCGTCGTCTTATGCCGGACACGGTTCCACAGCACCTCTAGATCGGCGTTCAGCCACACGGCCACCGCCCGCTCCGAGATCATCTTGCGGTTCGCCGGGTCCACATAGGCCCCGCCCCCCGCCGACAAAATGCACGGCGGTCCCGCCAAAAGCCGGTCAATCACCTGGCTTTCCTTCTTGCGAAAGAACGGCTCACCATCGCGGGCGAAAATTTCGGCGATAGTCATGTTTGCGGCTTTTTCGATTTCTTGATCCGAATCGATGAATGGAATGCCCAGGGCCGCAGCAAGCGCCTTACCGACGGCGGTTTTCCCAGCGCCCATCATCCCGACCATAACAATCGTTTTGCTGACTTTCGCCTTCATCCCCATAAGCCTTCGGCCAGTTGCCGCCTTTTTTCAAATCGGGTGCCTGAATGACGTGATCTTATGAAAAAGGCCAGCTATAACTTGAAAAAAAGAAGAGCATCGAGGCGGAGGAAGCGCGCGCATGGGCCGCATTATCAAATGGCTGTTGTATCTGGTGGTTTTGGCGGCCATTGGCCTTGTCGCCTTTGCTTATATTGGTCCGTTCTTCGGGGCCGATTTCACCCCACCCAGCAAGGAAATCAGCCAGCCGGTTGTTCTGGATGCGAACTAGGCTGACATCAGCCTTGCCGCTTCTGGCGGCGCTCGCCTGCCCCGCGCAGGCGCAAGACCCGTTGTCAGCTATCGACTGGTTGGGGCGTGCTGACCCTGTCCTGACCACCCCCGAAGAACCGCCCGTGTCGCATTCGGTCCAAACGCCCGAGGTTGCGGTCAGCGCGCTTGAGGATAGCTCGGTCGCGTCGGTCGGGCTTTTGCCGTCCAATATCACCGGCCTGCCGCCGACCCTGTGGCGATCCAGCCGCGCCGCATCGCTGGCCGCGCAGGTCGCTGCGCTGGATCTGGATGGGCACCCCGACCTGATGCGCCTGTTGATCACCCTGCTTTTGGCCGAGGCAGAACCACCCGAAGATGCAGGCGATGCCGGGCTATATGTCGCCGCGCGGGTGCGCAAACTGATCGAACTTGGCGCGCTTGATCCGGCCCGCGCCTTGATCGACCGCGCTGGCCCGGAACGCCCTACCCTGTTCCCGCTGTGGTTCGACCTGTCCTTGCTGGCCGGCGATGCCGAGGCCGCCTGCGCCAGTTTGGACGAAGCCCCGCATCTGATGCCCGATCCCAAGGCCCGCATCTATTGCGCCGCTCAAAGCGGAGACTGGATGACGGCGGTGACCATCCTGCAAGGGGCGGTCGCCATTGGCGACATCAACCCGCGGGACGAAGACCTGCTATCCCGGTTTCTGGACGCCGAAATCGCCGATACGGGGTTTGCCTTGGCCCCGTCCAACATGACCACCCCACTGGAATTCCGCCTGTATGAGGCAATCGGCGATCCGCTGCCCACCGCGTCCCTGCCCCGCGCCTTTGCGGCGATTGATCTGGGCGGCGATGCAGGCTGGAAGGCCCAGATCGAAAGCGCGGAACGTCTGGCCCGCGTCGGCGTGCTGCAACCCAATATGCTGGTCGGGATCTACACCGCGCGGCGGGCGGCGGCTTCTGGCGGGGTGTGGGACCGGGTCAAAGCCGTGCAGGCCTTGGACACAGCCCTAACGGATGGCACACCGGATCAGGTGGCCGAGGCGCTGCTAAAGGCCTGGCCGATGATGGCCGCCGAAACCCTGCTGCACCCGTTTGGGGAAATCTTTGGCGACCGTCTGGCCAAGTTGCCCCTGAGCGGCCCTGCCGCGCGTTTGGCGCTGAAATCCGTTTTGTTGTCATCCAATTATGAGCTGGCGCAAACCATGCCGACCACAGGATTGCCGCGCCAATCCATGTTGGCCGCCTTGGCGCAAGGCCGCGCAGAACTGCCATCAAATGCCACCCCGGCAGAGGCGGCTGTGCTGGCCGGGTTCTCTGCCGACACCCCACCCAATACCGCCAAAGACGCGCTGCGTCAGGGGCTCTTGGGCGAAGTGATCTTGCGGGCCATGGCGCAATTCGGATCAGGGGCACAGGGCAATTGGCAGTCGCTGACCGATGCCATAGCCACCTTCCGCTATGTCGGGTTGGAACAGGTCGCACGCCGCGCCAGCCTGCACCTGCTGGTTATTCAAGAAGGACGCCGATAATGGACGGTGGTTGGATCTCGGCCTTTCTGGACGCCCATGCCGCCGAACGCGGCGCGGCGCAGAACACGCAACTGGCCTATGCCCGTGATCTGACGAATTTCACCGGCTGGCTGGCAGGCAGGGGCAAGACAATCTCCCAGACGACCCGCGCCGATATTGAGGCCTATCTGATCGACTGCGACGCGCAGGGCCTGTCAAAATCCACCCGCGCCCGGCGTCTTTCGGCGATCAAACAGGTGTTCCGCTTTGCCTTCGAAGAGGGCCTGCGCGACGACAACCCCGCCATTCAGATCTCGGGGCCCGGACGGGATAAGCGCCTGCCGAAAACCCTGTCCTTGGAGGAGGTCGACCGCCTTCTTGAGGCCGCGCCGGACCATGGCCGCACCCATGATGACCGGCTGCGCAATGTCTGCCTGATGCAGCTGCTATACGCCACCGGTATGCGCGTGTCCGAACTGGTGACCCTGCCGCTATCCTCGGCCAAGGGCGACCCGCGCATGTTGCTGATCCTTGGCAAGGGCGGCAAGGAACGCATGGTGCCGCTGTCCCCGCCCGCCCGCGATGCGCTGGCCGTCTGGGTCGCCCACCGGCAAGAGGCCGAAGACATAGCGCGGATCGAAGGGCGCGCAGCCTCGGCCTTTCTGTTCCCGTCGCGCGGCAAGGCCGGGCATCTGACGCGGCATGCGTTTTACATCCTGATCAAAGACATCGCCCTGCGCGGCGGGGTCGATCCGGGCCGTGTGTCGCCGCACACCCTGCGCCACGCTTTCGCGACCCACCTGCTGGAAAACGGCGCGGACCTGCGCGCCATCCAGACATTTCTTGGCCATGCCGATGTGGCAACCACGGAAATCTACACCCATGTGCTGGAAGAACGCCTGCGGTCCTTGGTTCTGGACCATCACCCCCTAGGGAAGACGTGACCATAGGTCATCCCAACTATATTCACCGCGAAATCGCCGCCTTCTATTGATTGGCGGGCTTGGCATGCCCATAACACCGCCAAGACACCGGAGTAATGCCCTATGGAACCGACAATCACCCTGGATTCTGCCTTCTGGATCACCTCTGCGGCGATCCTGACGCTGCTTGTGCTGTCGGGGTTCTTCTCGGGCTCCGAAACGGCACTGACAGCGGCTTCGCGCGGCAAGCTGCGCGTGCAGGCCGACAAAGGCAACCGAGGCGCGGAACGGGCGCTGCACATAACCGAAGACAGCGAACGGCTGATCGGGTCGGTGTTGCTGGGCAACAACTTGGTGAACATCCTGTCCACCTCGCTTGCGACGGCGCTGTTCACCAATCTGTTCGGCGATAGCGGCGTCGCGCTGGCCACACTGATCATGACGCTGCTGGTTCTGATCTTCGCCGAGGTTCTGCCCAAGACCTACGCCATCACCAACCCGGAACTGGCCGCCGCGCGCGTGTCGGCGCCGATTGCCGTGGTCATCCGGCTGTTCTCGCCGATGGTGGCCGCCGTGCGTCTGCTGGTGCGCGGGGTTCTGCGGATCTTTGGCGTTCAGACCGACCCCAACACCCATATCCTTGCCCTGCGTGAAGAAATCGAAGGGGCGCTGAACCTTGGCCATTCCGAAGGCGTCGTGGAAAAGGAAGACCGCGACCGTATCCTTGGGGCGCTTGATCTGGCGGAACGTACGGTCGAAGAAATCATGCTTCACCGCTCTGGCATTGAGATGATCAACGGCGACAATGAACCGGCGGCCATTCTGGAACAGTGTCTTGCCTCCAGCCACACCCGCCTGCCCGTCTATCGGGACGAGCCGGAAAACATCATCGGCGTGATCCACGCCAAAGACCTGCTGCGCGCCATGTACAAAGAGGCGCAGACCGAAGGCGGTATGGCCGATTTCAAGAATTTCAAGCTGTCGGATGTGGCGATGCCGCCCTACTTCATCCCTGACACCACGTCGCTTGACGATCAGATGCACCAGTTCCTGCGCCGCCGCACCCACTTTGCGCTGGTGGTCGATGAATATGGCGCATTGCAGGGGCTGATCACGCTCGAAGACATTCTGGAAGAAATCGTGGGCGAGATTACCGACGAATTCGACCCCGACGCCGACCATGTCATCCGCCACGGCGACGACGGTCACTATATGATCGACGGTGCCATGACGATCCGCGACCTGAACCGCGCCACGGATTGGAGCCTGCCGGACGATGAGGCCAACACCATTGCCGGTCTGGTGATCCACGAAGCGCAGATGATCCCGACACAAGGTCAGGTCTTTAGCTTCCACGGTTTCCGGTTTGAGGTGATCGAACGCCAAGGCAACCGCATCACGCGCCTGCGCATACGGCCCTTGGTTCAGTCCTGATTGCGGATCGGGGCTGTGGTCAGCTCCAGTTGAAACCCTAAATCGTCCGAAGATCTGGTCAGCGATGCACCGATTTGCATCGCCGCCGCCTCCATTAGCTTCAGCCCAAGGCTTTCCGCCTCGCCGGGCGCGGGAACAGACCGCAGGTCCGTGCCAACTCCGTCATCGGCGCAGCGCAGGTGAAAGGCGCCGGTCTGATCGACGGAAATTGTCAGATCAACATTGCCCCGGCGGTACGATGGAAAGGCGTGTTTCATCGAATTGGCGGTGAATTCGCTGATGATGATCGCCATGGCCGTCGCCTCATTTGACGGGGCCAAGACATTCGGGCAGTCAAGATTGACCGAAACATTGGCCGGCGCGGTGGCCTGCAATGATCCGACGATCTGCGCTAGATACTGATCCAGCCGCACCGAATGCCCGCGCGAAGCTTTGTACAGCGCTTCATGCAGGGCAGCGATCGCCTCAATCCGGCGGCGCACAGCCTGAAACGCCTCTTGCGCCTGCGCATCGCGGATGCGGCTTTTGTACAGGCGCAACACCGACAGCACGGTTTGCAGCGAGTTCTTGACGCGATGGTCGATTTCACCGCGCAGGATTTCTTCGGCCTTCAGGGCGAGATCCAGTTGCAGCAACCGCATGATCTGGCGCGACATCACCCGCAGGGTATCGCGCTGAAGGTTGTTCAAGGTTCGCGGTTCATGGTCCAAAACGCAGAGCGTGCCAAGCGGCAACCCATCGGAGGACCGCAACGGCATACCCGCATAAAACCGCAGGTTCGGATCAGACACGCACAGCGGGTTATCCAGTGTTCGCGGATCGTTCAGCGTGTCCGAAATTTCAACATATTCATCGACATAGACAACATGCGCACAGATTGATTGATCGCGCGGCGTCTGATCGACGCCAAGCCCGACTTCCGCCTTGAACCACTGGCGGTCCCGTTCGACAAAACTAATCAGCGCCACCGGGGCGTCACAGATATCGGCCACCAGACGCACAATTTCATCGTACTCGGGCTGGCGGCCCGGATCGAGAATGTTCTTGCGTTGCAACGTCTCTAGACGTTCGGCTTCGCGATGATGCAGCGGTGCTTCCATGGATAGCCCTGAGTATGTGAGATCAATGTTGTTCCGCTTCAAAAAACGCGCGGGGAAAGGCACTATACGTTAGATGTAGGCCACTATTTTCACGAAGATATTTCCTTTTGCAATCGGTTCCTTAGACCAACAACCCCTGATCGATATCCGCGACCAGATGCGCCGCGCGTTTGCGGCAACGCTCGGCACAAGTAGCAGCCGCAAGGGCAAGATCGGGATTCCGCGCATCGGTCAACTTGTCCAGATTGTACAAAATCCCGCTATGCACTTCGGCCGCGCCCCCTGCGCACCGTGACATAGGATCAAACGCCGCTTTGACCAGTGCATCAGCCGTGACACCGGGCAGCCAGACACGGTCCAATCGCGGCGCGCTCGCCTTCGTGGGCGCATCCAATAGCGCCAAACAGCGGCCCAAACGGTTGGCGATATCCACGGCCGTTCCGGGGTCATTGATTCCGGGCGACAAGGCCCGCAAGGCGATTTCCGACAGGGTTGTCAGCGCAAAGGCGGGATCTTGTTCAAAACTGCGCATATCGCCAATGGGCATTGCGGCGCGGAGCTTGGCAAAGGCATCGTCCTCCTGCCTGCCGATCCCGTCCACATAGGCCAGCACATCGCCCGGATAGACAAACTGACCAACCGGGACGATGACAAAGATACGTCCGTCATGAAGCGTTGCGACCCCTTGCAAGCGGTCTTCAAAGATCTGCAACAGATAGCCGCCCACCTCGGCCCGGACCGGCACAGTATGATCGGGGATCTGGGCCAATGGATCGGTCAAAGGGCGGCACCCAAGGCAGGGCGCGGCCCCTTCCCCTGCGATGGCAGTGGCCGCTTGCTCCTCAAGCGCCGAGGCGGTGCGGTGCAGGCTACCGATGCCTTCAAGGTGAACGATCCAACGAATGAACGACACCACCACCAAGGCCACGACGATCAGTGTAACACCAAACAAAACAACAACATCGCGATGGTCAAACACATCGGTGGCCCGAAGGATAATCGCCATCAGAGAATAGAGGTAAGCCCCTAGAAAATTGGCCAAAACCGAATGGGTGACCGTATCTTCGCGCAAGATATTCTGACTGCGCGGCGTCCATTGGCTGGTTGCCTTGGTGAAGCCGGTGACCATGATCGTCAGCGAAAAGGTGGTCACCCCCAACATTGATGAGGCCAGAATGGTCAGGATGGGCCCAAGCGCATCGGCGCCGATGTTCTGGGCGAAGTCTTCGGGGATAAACGGTGCCAATACCGGCGCAAGCCCGACCGCCAAAAGGCTAAGGACTGCAATCAGGATAACGCGCACATAGATGCGGCGAGAGATCTGGCGCAAACGGCGCAAGATGGATGATAGCACGTCCCCCGGTTCCTTTGATTGTTCTTGTCGTGGCCAAGCCGCGATGACCCAACGCGAGGATCGTAAATTTGGTTCCGTTAAACTTAGGTCGTCGCAGTGTTTTTTCCTCAAAGCCGTTATGCTGGCGCCATGACACTCGCCATCTTGATTCCCGCCGCTGGGTTTGGCCGCCGTATGGCCGGGGCTGACAAGCTGCTGCAACCCATTGACGGCACGCCGATTTTGCGGATCGTTGCCGAACGCGCCTTGCAGGTCGCGGCCTTTGTGATTGTCTCGGTGCCCGACACCGATCATCCGCGCGCCTTGGCCTGCCGGGATCTACCGGTGCGCTTGGTGCCGGTGCCGGATCGCGATGACGGCATGGCCGCATCCTTGCGGCGCGGCGTTGGCGTTCTGCCACCCGCATGCACCGGCCTGATGATCCTGCCCGCCGATATGCCGGATCTGAGCGCCGCCGATCTGGCCCGCATTGCCAAAGCCTTTGCCGATGCGCCCGCGCAGATCTGCCAAGCCACCGCCAATGACGGCACGCCCGGACATCCGGTGGTGTTTCCGGCCGATTGCTTTGATGCCATCGCGCAATTGCAGGGGGATATGGGCGCGCGGTCGGTGCTAAAGGCCAATGCCAACCGGGTTCAGCGGATCGCCCTGCCCGGCCAGCACGCGCTGACCGATCTCGACACACCCGAGGCATGGGCGGCTTGGCGCGCCGATCAAGAGGCTTTGCGCAGCCCGTAAAGTTCATTGGCTAACGCCCGAGCCTGATGCGACCGCAACACCATACGCGCCGCCGGGAAATGGCCAAAGCCTTCGGGCTGTTCCAACTCGGGGAAAATTTCAAACAATTCAGACCGTTGCGCATCATCAAGCGCGCCCACGGTCTGGCTGCCGGGCTGAAAGCTCTCGCTCCAGATGCCGTCGCTTTCGACGATTTCGTGCTGATCGAACATGATGTGCCGATAGCTGACACCGCGGCGCGGCTGGACCTGCGAAATACCCGGTACTTTGACCAGATCCTTGGCAGCGATCAGCACTTCCGCCTCTCCGAACCACAGCATCGCCGTTGGCCCCGACAGCATCACCCGGTGTTGCGGCGAGAGCAGCATATCGCGCTGCGGCCGCCCCGGACCAAGCGCGCCTGCACGAATGCGGATCGGGCAAAGATGTTCGGACTGGCGCAGATCGCGGAAGGTGAAATGCCGCCCCCCCGACCAGCGCACCGGGCAGAACCCGTTGTCACGCGTCAGAACCATATCGCCCACGCGAATGTCTTCGACCGGGATATCCCCCCGCGCAGTCTTGATCAGGGTACCATCGGTAAAACAGGCGGTATAGGCGACCGTCTCAAACTCCGAGAAGGTCAGGACCGACCCGTCAAGCCATGTGACCGTGCCGCTTTCGGCGGTGGCGAAATCGATCGTCGCCGGGCCGATGATGTTCAGCGTATCGCCTGCGGTTTCGCCGCCCTCGCCGCCCGACGCGATCAGCGTGCCGCCCGCCACATCATCGCGCGAGACATTGACAACATCGTCGCCATCACCGCCGCTGACCACATCGTCTTCGCCTGCGGTGATCGTATCGTTGCCGGCCCCGCCTTCCAGTATATCGGCATCGGCACCGCCGGTCAGAACGTCATTGCCATCGCCGCCGACAAGGGAGTCATTTCCGGTGCCGCCGGTCAGAACATCGTTGCCATCGGCCCCGATCAGCGTGTCATTGCCCGCCCCGCCATCAAGCGTGTCATTCGTGCCGCCGGATTCGACCGCCGTCAGCTGAATGTTGCGGACCTCCTGAAGGTTGCTTGCCCCGCCGGTGCGGCCCATCAGCCCGAAATAGACGTCCGTTCCGCCGCCAAGAACATCGGTCAGATCCTGTGCGCTGAACCCGTCGCCATTGGCATCGCCAACGTCAAAGACCACCGTTTCCAGCGTAACGCTATCCAGTGAATAGCTAAGCGTGCTGGTCGCGGCATTCCAAGTGACCGACACATCATGCCATGCCGCATCTTCCAGGTTGTCGACCTGCGCCGCAGCCGAGGTCGCGGCTGTGACAACGCCGCCCCCGGTGTCATACTGGCCATAGACCTGCGTATGATCTTTGCCGACTTCATTGGCGACACCGTCCTCAAACCCCGGACCGTTATAGTGGGTGTCAAACTCAATCCTGATCGCATTGTCGACCTGCCACGGACCGCCAGTGTAAAGTTCACCGTTTTCGGCATAGGCGTCATTGGTGTGCATAAACCAATTGATGCCATCGGCCCCGCCGTCATTGGCGCCAAAGAAGGCCTCAAACGACATGGTGAAATCAGATCCAAGGTCAAACGTCGCCTCAGTCTGGATCGTACCAAGCTGGTTGCCGGTGTCGGTGGTCAGCGTGAATTTGTTGTCGACATCGTCAAAGCTGGCAGACAGGGCCACGGATAGCGCGGGTTCCTGGCCGTCCACATCGCCGCCAGACAGGAAATCCGCGCCATCGCCGCCGCTTAGGCTATCGGCACCGCCGTCACCGTAAATCGTGTCATTGCCGGTGCCGCCCAGAATGGTATCTGCGCCAAGCCCGCCATCCAGCAGGTCGTTGCCGCCTTGGAACGAAATATAATCGTTCCCCGCATCGCCATAGACTTGGTCCGCAGAATTGCCCGAGGTCTCGGTCGAGATGATCGAGTCATTGCCCGTCCAGCCGTAGATGACGTCATTCGCGCCGACCGCCTCTTCGCCCGCGTTGATCGTGTCATCGCCCGCACCGCCCAGAAGCGTATCGGCCCCGTCGCCACCGTCGATAATGTCATTGCCATCGCCCGCGTCGATGCTATCGGCCAAATCACTGGCAACGACGCTATCGCCGCCCAGCCCCGTCGCGATGGACAAAGCGCCTGTGCTGGCACCGCCGGCAACGGTGTCGTTGAAATCCGTGTAAAGGATCTGTTCAATTTCGCTGAACGAAACCGTGTCCGTGCCCATGACGATGGTGCCGGATTCGGGCGTAGAATAGGTGACTGTGACCGGGCCGGTCAGATTGGTCAGGTCGATGATATCAAGGTCGGTGCCGGTTTCGCCGCCGGTGATCGTGTCATTTCCGAACCCGTCGAACAGGTAGAACGTATCGGCATCGCCGCCGCCAAGCAGCGCGTCATTGCCCGCGCCGCCCGTTAGCGTATCGGCCCCGTCGCTGCCCGTCAGGCTGTCGTCATTGGCGCCGCCATTGAGAAGGTCCGCGCCGGTGCCGCCCTCAAGCGAGTCATCGCCATCGCCACCGTAAAGGCTATCGTTGCCCGCGCCGCCAATGACGCTATCGGCACCGCCAAGGGCATTGATCAGGTCGGCGTCATCGCCTGCGTCAATCGTGTCGCCGCCAGAGCCGCCGAAATAGGTGTCATTTCCGGCCAGCAGATTGACCGTTTCGCCGCTGGTATTGTCGGTCCTGTCGGCGGTGTCGGCCTGATTGGTGAGCGTAAACCGTTCGATCTGCGAAAAGCTAAGCGTATCGCCGCCATCGGTGACGGTGCCCGCCTCAGCCCCGGCATCGGCAATCGTGACACCCACCGTCAGCGCGCTCAGGTCGATATGGTCACTGTCGGTGCCGGTCGATATGCCTTCGCCGCCGGCAATCGTATCCGTCCCGAAATCATCCGCGATGACAAAGGTGTCTTCGTCATCCCCGCCCGTCAGGCTGTCATTGCCGGTGCCGCCCACCAGCGTATCGGCCCCAGAGCCTGCAACAATCGTGTCGTTGCCAACACCGCCCACCAGCGAGTCATTGCCGCCGCCGCCGTCGATGCTGTCATTGCCGTCATTGCCAAAGACCGTGTCGGTGCCATCGCTAGCATTCAGGCTATCGCCCGCCGCCGAACCGCGCAGAAGGTCGTCGCCGCCTGCCGTGGCCAGAATGGTGACCGACCCGCCCGCCGCGCTGGCATCAAGCGTGTCATTCCCCGTCCCGTCGGTGATCTTTTCGATCTGGCTAAAGGTGATCGTGTCGCCGCCCGATACGACCGTCCCCGCCTCGGGGCCGGACCATGTGACGACGGCGTCGGTGGTCAGCCCGCTCAGGTCCAGCAGGTCACCGTTGGTTTCGCCGGTTTCACCGCCGGTGATCGTGTCATTGCCAAAGACATTGGTGATGTAGAACGTATCATCCCCGCCGCCACCTTCCAGCGTATCGGCCCCGCCGCCGCCGGCCAGAATGTCGTTGTCATTTCCGCCGCTTAGATTGTCCGCCGCGTCCGATCCGACCAGCGTATCATTGCCATCCATCCCCGATATGGTGGCCCCGCCTGCGGCGATGGTGATGCTGTCGTCGCCGTCAAAGCCAAGGATAATGGTTCCGGCGGTTGTGGTGATCGTATCGTTGAAATTCGATGCATCGATCTGGTCGATATCGGTCAGAACATCGCCCTGCGCATCGCCGCCGCTTTCGGCCAAGACATCCGACAGGTCGATATCCACGCCCGCAGTGGACGAGCCGTAAAGCGCAATCGCCCAGTTGCTGCCGGTGCCAACAATCGTATCGGCGCCAAGCCCGCCCTCTAGGTAGTCATGGGTTCCGCCTGTCCCGGCCAAAAGGCTATCGTCGCCCGCGCCGCCATTGATCGTATCATCGCCCGCGCCGCCATCGACCGTATCATTGCCCGACCCGAGCGTCGCCTGATCGCCATCCGCGCCAAGGTCGATCGACAGGCCTGACCCGTCCAGCGACAGGTTCAGCGTGTCGGCATAGGCGGTCAGGGTCATCGCCTCGATCTGGCTATAGGTGCCCGAGGTCGTGCCAAAGCTGATTGTCCCGGCCTCATCCCCCGTTGCCGTGACTGTCGCGCCCGAGGTGCCGCCCCAATTGCCGAATTGCAGCACGTCGATATCCGTGCCGCCTTCGCCGCCGATAAACGTGTCGCTGGTGTGATCGTCGGCCACCACCAGCGTGTCAGACCCGGACCCGCCATCCATATAGCCGGTGGCCCCAAGCTGCGAATCGAGCGAATCGTCCCCCGCCCCACCATAGAGCGAGTCACTGCCCAGCCCCGACAGGATCGTGTCATTGCCGTCACCGCCGTAGACCACGTCGGACTGCGATCCGGTGGTGATCGAATCGTTGCCGTCATTGGCGTAGATCGTGCTATCGGCGGCGTTGAAGAAGCCGTTCAGCGTGTCGTTGCCATCGGTCAGGATGACCTGTTCGATGCCCGAAAAGCTGACCGTATCGGTTCCATCCGTCGCGGTGCCGGTCTGAGCGCCCGAAAACACCACGTTGATGGGCGCTGTAACGGCGCTGAAATCAAGCGCATCCGTACCCGCGCCGCCCACCACCGTATCGTTGCCGAAACTGTCCTGGAACACGATGGAGTCATTGCCATCGCCCGCGTTGATATAATCCGCGCCCTCCCCGCCATTGATCGTGTCATCGCCCGAGATCTGAACAACACTGGCCCCATGCGTGCCCCAGGTGTTGGTGGCCGCAAGCGGCACATCAGAGGCTGTATAAAGGACGACGTTGCCGTCATCCTGCACGCCGAGATATTCCGCCGTGGTTGTGCCGACATTGATGACTGTTCCGCCCGCCGCATTCAGCGCAACAAGATCGCCGCCTTGGATCACCAGCCGGTCAACGCCAGTTACGGCGACGCCGAACAAGTTGTCATATTCCGGGATACCGTCGGAATTGGTGTCGTGGAAAAAGACGACATTGCCATCCCAGGTAACCGCAACGCCCGTTTCGCCGTCATTGGCGTAATAGGCCTGTCCCCGGTAAAGAACATCACCTGTGTGCAATTGATCTGGCAACACCGCAAACGTAGCGGTCGAATAGCTGTCGCCGATGGTGTCGTCGCCGATGCCGCCGCTTAGGCTATCGTTGCCTTCGCCACCGATGATGACGTCATTGCCCGCGCCGCCATCGATGGTATCCGCACCGTCTTGGCCCAGCACCGTGTCATTCGCCGCGCCCGCCACGACCGAGTCATTGCCAAGCCCCGCCATAACGCGGTCGGCATCGCTACCGCCCGCGCCATCGTTGGCGTCAATCCGGTCGCCATCACGCAGGTCGACATAGGCCGCGTCAATGACATCGTCATTCGCTGTGCCGTCAACAATCAAGTCAGAGGTCGCACCGGGAATGCCCATGGCGACAAGCTCAGAATATCCAACCTGCGCGGGTGCCACGCCAACCAGCGTGATGCTTTCGCCGCCCGTAAAGGTCAGGACCGCATCGCCATTGCCATCGGCAGCAACCGTCACATCGGCGGTGGTGACCGGCGTTGTCCCGCCATCCGATGTCAGGCCAGTGACATCCAGCCGATCCTCCGTTGTGCCATCGCCGCTATCGGTGAGGTTGAAGCCGGTGACCGTGTCATTGCCAGACCCATCGGCCAGCACCACAGTATCGCGGCCGCCGCCCAGAGTGATCGTCTCAATCTCGGTGAAGCTGGCGGTGTCGGTGCCGTCGCTGAATGTGCCCGTCTCGGCGTTGGCATTGCTAAGATCAACCGTCAGGTCCGACGTGACCCCGGACAGGTCCAGCGTGTCGCCATTGGTTTGACCGGCAGATCCGCCATCAATCGTGTCGGTGCCGAACTGGTCCGACACGGCAATGGTGTCATCGCCATCCCCGCCCGAGACTGAGTCATTGCCAAAGCCGCCGTACAGCAGGTCATTGCCTGCCTGCCCAAAGAGCGAGTCATTGCCCGCCCCACCTTGCAGCGTGTCATTCCCGCCGCCGGCATAAAGGCTATCCTGATCGTCCCCACCCGAAAGCGAATCCGCCTCCGAGCCGCCGATCAGCATATCGTTTCCCTGACCGCCGATCAGCGTATCGCTGGACCCGTCATCGGCATTGACCGGCGGGTTCGAATTCCAACCCGCAGCGGCGGCGGCAAGGCCTGCCACATCAAAGCCGATGATGTAATCGTCGCCGCGCCCGCCATCGATCCAATCGGCCCCGTCGCTGCCTTCGAACCGGTCATTGCCATCGTCGCCGTAAAGGAAATCATCGCCGCGATCCCCGGCGATTTCGTCATCGCCCGCCCCGCCCGAAATGACATCGGCCCCATCGGCGGTGTTGTTGTTCCCATCTTCGCCGGTGAGCGTGTCATTGCCGTCACCGCCCATGATGGTGTCAGCGCCAAGCTTACCCCGCAGCGTGTCATCCGCACCGTAGCCGATGATGATATCGTCACCCGCCCCGGTCTGAATGAAATTCGCGCCATCATCCCCCGAGGTGACCCCCGCGCCCGTATCGGGAATGCCAATCGCCAGAAGCGCCGCATCTGTCGACAGCGATGCCGCGCTGACCCCATCGAGCGTGATCGACCCATCGGCCCCAAAATTCAGAACCGCATTGCCCGACCCATCCGCCGATACCGACACATCGGCAACGGTGACCTTGGCGCCGACACCATTGAGCAGATCGGACACATCCAGCACATCGCCCGGCACCCAATGCCCGCCGCCCAGATCGGTTGGGCCTTCGAAGTCATAGATCGTGTCATTGCCGTCATTGTCGTCGAAATAGACAACATCACGGGCCCCATCGCCTGCGCCAAGGTAATAGGTGTCGTTGCCGCCACCCATATCGAAATGATCCGCCTCGGCCCCGCCCTTGGCGACAAGGTCATTGCCGGCCGTTCCGGTGAAATTGTCGGAATTCGCCGTGCCGATGATTTCTTCGATATCGGTGTAACTGACCGAATTGGCCCCGCTGGTGACCGTGCCATCGTCATTCGACGACATGACAACATCAATCCCGTCATCAACGGCGGAAAAATCCATGACGTCGTAATTGGTGCCGATCGCAACGGTGTTCTGACCGTCCGCGACATCGGTGCCAAAGTCGGATTCAAACACGAACAGATCCGCGTCCTGTTCGCCGAACATCCAGTCATTGCCGGTGCCGCCATAGATCGTATCCGACCCTTCGCCGGAATAGATCAGGTCGCCGCCCCCGCCGCCGTACAGCAGGTTCGCCCCGTTCAGGTTGGACCCGTTGATATCGTCGATCGTATCGTTGCCATCGCCGCCAATGACAGTGTTGTTGCCGGTGCCGAACTGAATATTGGAACCGCCATCACCGGCGATCCAGCCATGCACATTCGACAGCAGCGAGGTGCCGGCCATCGTGGCATTCGGCGCACCGCCAAAGGTAGAATCTCCGATGATGAACCAAGTGCCACCAAAGTTGATCGCAATTTCACCCGTCTGGGTGGTCACATTGACGTTGTAGGTGGATGGCAGCGCCGAGAAGTCGATGGTGTGCGTGCCCGAGCTGATGTCGATCGCAGACCAGAAGGCGGCATCATTCCAGTTTGAGGTTGTGACGGTAAACGTAGCCATTACGCGACCCAAGCCCCGCTATGGACCGCGCCGCGCCGCGCATCGCTGCGCATGCCTGTTTTATCTGCATCACCCAGAAACAATACTACGTTTTCCAAACCAGAGGACTGCCCGTCCGTTCACGTTTAAATGACGGATTTTTTTGGCGAAATTGAGCATTTCCAGCGATGATTTTGGGCGATTCTTGCTTTCACAATTGTTTATTCGATTCGAAAGGTGCGGACGGATTACACCTTACCCGACTAACGTCACGAAAATTATCTTTGGATATTCATAGACTTGCCCGAAATACCACGCGAAACGCTGGTCTGAGGCCTGAAAAATTTGAACGAAAAAATGCGGCGGAAAAACGGCGACTCTTCGAACAGTCATAGCGCAAGACCCGGCATTGTTGCGAATACCGGACCAAATATCTGATGCCACAAAATTGAAAAGCGGGATGGCCAAACCATCCCGCTTTCCGGCCTTTCCCCTTTGGTCCCCACCGCCGGGAAAGGCATGCTGCAGTCTTTTATCAGCCCACCAAAAGCAGCGCTTCGTGGCGCTTCAGCGACCGGCGTGCTGACTGATAGGTTTCCAGACCTTCTTCCGTCGCAAGCTCCGGGAAAAGCTCCAGAATTTCGTTGCGCTGCGCGTTGCCAATGCCCTTCAGGCTGTAGTCGCCCGGCTGGAAGCTTTCGGTCCAGGCACCGTTCGACAGGATGACCTCGTGACGGTCGAACATCACGTGGATGTAGCCCACACCATCGGCATCTACTTCGCTCACACCGTCCAGACCGGTCAGGTGCTTGGCCGCGACCAGAACTTCACGCTCTTCGAAGTAGAGCGCTGTCTTGTCGTTGCTGACCAGAACGCGGTGGTTCGGCGAAACCAGCAGATCGGTTTCCGGCAGACCGTTGCCCAGTGCGCCCTTGCGGATCAGGATGGGGCGCAGGTGCGGATTGCGCGCCAGATCGTCAGCGCCCAGATCCTTGCGGCCAACCCAAGCCAGCGTCTGGATGCCATTGTCACGGGTGATCACGCGGTCACCGGGCTGAAGGTCTTCGACCTTACGTTCGCCCATCGGCGTTGCGATCATCGTGCCCGGCGTAAAGCAGGGAATGACGTTTTCGATCTCTTCGAAAGTCATGGTCGAGATCGGTGCCGACCCGTCGGTGCGGGTGTCGTCGAAGAATTCGACATAACCGTCTTCGCGGTCTTGCGAGGTGTAAACCACGCGCAGGCTGCCGCCGGTCGGAGCCGAGCCACGCAGATCCAGCGTGTCGTAATCCAGCGGACGACCATCTGCACCCAGACCTGCCGGGCCATCGCCACCATCAACCACGTCGCCAGCGGTCGCGCCGACAATCGCATCGCGGCCATCCCCGCCCGAGATCGTGTCAGCACCGTCGCCACCGATCAGCGTGTCATCGCCATCACCGCCGTCCAGCACGTCTTCGTCGATGCCGCCGTTCAGGCTATCGTCGCCGGTGCCACCGATCAGGGTGTCATCGTCATCGCCGCCAATCAGCGTATCGTCGCCTGCCCCGCCAATGATCGAGTCGCGGTCATTGTTGGTCAGCGGATCGGTCGCATCAAGGATCGCCAGCGCAGCCGGGGCCGAGCCGTCGATATAGTCGTTGCCGTCGCCGCCATCCAGCGTATCAGCGCCGTGGCCACCCAGGATCGAGTCCCCACCTTCGCCGCCATCAACAAGGTCATCGTCGATGCCCGCGTCGATGGTGTCGTTGCCGGTACCGCCCAGAATGGTGTCGGCATCGTCGCCGGTCTGGATGCTGTCATTGCCAGCACCGCCATCAACCAGATCGCGACCATCGTCTTTGTTCGGATCGCTGGTGAAGCCCAGGATCGGCAGGTTCGGATCGTCACCCGCATAGTCCGAGAAGGTGTCGATGCCCGCAATGATCGTGTCATTGCCCTGACCGCCATTGATCGTGTCCGAGCCCTGAACGTCGGTGATGCTGTCATCGCCATCGCCGCCATCCACAAGGTCATCGTCGATGCCTGCTTCGATGGTGTCATTGCCGGTGCCACCGTTGATGGTGTCATCGTCATCGCCGGTGCGGATGATGTCATTGCCCGCGCCGCCGTCAACGCTGTCCAGATCGTCCGAGGGATCTGGATCTTCGTCATTGCCGTTCAGCGGATCAAGGTTCTGCTGGCCTGCCGGAACCGGGAAGACATCGGTGTCGATCCGCGGGTTCGAGCCGCCGGTGTCGATCACGTCATTGTCGTCGCCGCCGTCAACGGTGTCGCTGCCTTCGCCTGCGGTGATGGTGTCATCGCCGTCGCCACCACGAATGCTGTCGTCGTCACCCGTGGTGCCCGGCAGGATCGCGTCGTTGTTGTCAACGCGGTCCGGCGGGGTGTCGGGATCGCCAAGATAGTTCTCGTCGATCACGTCATCGCCATTGGTGCCTTCGATGATCCCGTCACGGGCAGGCGTGCCCACGTTGATGGTCACGGTTGCGGTATCGGTGCCGCCGTTGCCGTCAGACACGGTGTAGGTGAACGTGTCCGTTCCGGTGTAGTTGTTGTTCGGCGTATAGGTGACCGTGCCGTCATTGTTGTTGACGACCGTGCCGTTGTTGGCGGTGCCAACCGAAGCAACGGTCAGCGTGTCGCCATCCACATCATCGTCGTTCGCCAGAACGTTGACGGTGATCGCCGTGTTGATCGGCGTGGTGTCGGCGTCGTTGTCCGCCTCCGGGTCGTCGTTCACACCGGCCACATTGACTGTAACCGTGCCAGTGTCTTCGCCGCCTTTGCCGTCAGTCACCTTGTAGGTGAAGGTATCGGTGCCGAAGAAGTTCGGGTTCGGCGTGTAGGACACGGTGCCATCGGCATTCACCTGCGCGGTGCCGTTGGCCGGCTGGGTCACCGACTGAACACGCAGCGTGTCGCCATCCGGGTCGGTGTCGTTGGCCAGCGGGTTGAACGTGATGTCATCGGCGTCTTCATTGCCCGACACGGTGTCATCACCGGCTACCGGAGCGTTGTTGCCGCCAGCATTGCCCACGTTGATGGTCACAGTCGCGGTGTCTTCGCCGCCGTTTCCGTCCTGGACGGTGTAGGTGAAGACATCGTTGCCCAGATAGCCAAGGTTCGGCGTGTAGGTCACGGTGCCGTCGCCATTCAGAACAGCCGTGCCGTTCAGCGGCGCATCCACCGACTTGATCGTCAGGGTGTCGCCATTGGCGTCGGTGTCGTTGGCCAGCAGGTTGGTCAGCGTAAGCGCCGTATCTTCCAGCGTCGAGCCTGTGTCGTTGCCAGCAACCGGTGCGACATTGCCGCCGGTGTTGTCGCCGACATTGACGGTGACCGTTGCCGTGTCAAAGCCGCCTTTGCCATCGGTGATGGTGTAGGTAAAGCTGTCCGGCCCTTCGTAGCCAGCAACCGGGGTATAGACCACGGTGTTGCCCGAAATCACGGCGTTGCCATGGCTGGCGTCGCTGACTTCGGTGATGCTCAGCGCGTCATTGTCGGGGTCCGAGTCATTGCCCAGAACCGGAATGGTCACGGCCTCGCCGGTGCCGGTCGAGATCGTGTCGTTCACCGCATCCGGGGCATTGTTGCCGCCGGTGTTGTTGCTGACATTGACGGTGACAGTCGCCGTATCCTCGCCGCCCTTCCCGTCTTGGACGGTGTAGGTGAAGGTGTCGGTGCCGACGTAGTCCGTGGCCGGGGTGTAGGTCACGGTGCCGTCGCCGTTCAGAACGGCGGTGCCATTGGCAGGCGCATCCACCGACTTGATGGTCAGCGTGTCGCCATTGGCGTCGGTGTCGTTGGCCAGCAGGTTGCTCAGAACGATGCCGTCGTTGATCGTGGTCGAGGCATTGTCGTCGCCCGCAACCGGCGCGATGTTCACGCCGCCGCCATTGCCCACGGTCACCGTCACAGTCGCGGTGTCATAGCCACCGTTGCCGTCGGTCACTTCGTAGGTGAAGGTATCGGTGCCGGTGAAACCGTCATCCGGGGTGTAGATCAGTTCGCCATTGTTGCCAAACTCGGTCCAGCCGTGGGCCGAATCCGGGGCTTCGACGATGGTCAGCGTGTCATTGTCGGCATCGGTGTCATTCGCCAGAACCGGGATCACAACCGAGGTGCTGGGCGCGGTCGAGGCGCTGTCGTCATTGGCGTCAGGTGCGCTGTTGCCAACGGTTTCAACGGTCACTTCCACTTCGCCGGTCGCGGTTGCGCCGTGTTCGTCGCGGATGGTGTAAGTGATGTTGTCCTTGCCGATATAGCCGTCGTTCGGCGTGTAATCGATCGTGCCGTCGCCGTTGACGACCACGGTGCCGTTGTCGGCCATGGCGTCTACAAGGAAAATATCGTCGCCGTCCGGGTCATAGTCATTGGCCAGAACGTCAACGTTGATCGTGGTTTCCAGCTCAGTGCGGGCGCTGTCGTCCACGGCCACCGGCGGGCAGTTTTCATCGTCTTCGTGCCACGCCATCGTGCTGAACTGCACGTTGCTGACCAGCATCGCCTGATTGGCGTCGCCGCCGTTGTTGTAGTCGATCTCGATCTTGCTGACCGGGCCGGGCACAACCACCAGAACCGAGCTTTCGGCATCGTCGAAATCGGTGGTGGAGCCGCCCGAGACGGTATCGCCCGAGGTGGTGACCGACGAACCAGCCGTCAGTTCAACCGGCACTTCGTTGCCGTCTGCGTCATAGGCACGAATGCTAACAACGTCCTGAAAGCTAACGCCGGTCTGGAACTCATCGCCAGCCGAGCCGGTGCCGGTGTCCACGTCCGACAGGCGGAAGCAAACGTTCTGCACGTTGTCGGAATAGAGCGAGGTGTCGGTCGAGCGGAAATCCAGAACCGTGGTCGAGGTGTCCGACAGGCCCGCTGGCGAATTGGCCGCGCTCAGCTTCAGGTGCGAATTGGGATCGAAGGGCTCACCTGCCGAGACATAGCCGGTGGTGTCCGAGGTTGCTGCTGCAGCCGTGGGCGTCTGACCAGTGAAGGTGATGTCAACGGCGACACCATCGGTATCGACGGTTGCGGTCACTGCGTCTGCTGCCGTGTCTGCCAGGGTGGTGCCGTAGGCGCCCAGTTCGCCCCAGTTCAAAACCTTATCAGCCATCTTTCGACCCTCTTTAACTATCCTGTCGGGGGGCATCCCCGATGCCGCTGTTGCGACATGCGGCGCCGCGCGCCGACGAACCAAATTACTTGACCGCCAAATCCGGGATGACACCGACAACGAGAGCACATGCGAGGGACCAGAAGGCAAATCTTCTTCGTCCGCCAAAACGCATGCGTTTCGAACGTCTTACGCACCATCCCTGATGCTTAGGCAGTTCAGTGGCCGCCCCCGTGGCCAGCAGTGTCACCCCCCAGTTGGGCTTGCTGAAACTATTACGTTGAGCGGCCCCCGGCACAAAGCAGAAAATGGCGGAAAAAAGGCACCTTACGCCACATTCCGGTCAGATTCGGCCTGCGTATTGCAACCTAAAATTGCATACCGTTTCCACAAGATGCGACAATGCAAACGGACACACGCCACATATGGGGGATAACAGGCATCTTCGACACATATTCGCCGAACTTTGTTGCCAATTTGAAAACAGTAAAACTCCGCCTCATTTATGCCCAGAACTCTGGGCGCAGTTACGGCAAAAATGTGGCACTCTGTTCAGGAAGACGCATCAATCCGAACACTTCCTTTGGATTGGACATTATTTCTTAAGATACCGGTGCTTGCAGCCGCGAATCGCCCATTTCGGGCTTTGGCCACCCGCCACATTTGGCAAAACGATGGGGTCTCCGCCGCCGCACGCCCCTGCCCGGACTGCCGATGCCTAGCAATCCGCCCATTCAAATTCAACGCAGACGATCTGATTTGAACCGGGGCATTGACCCTGAAAACCCGATCAAACGGCATCACATCGCACAACGAAACATTCGCTGCCGAAAGCGCTCCGTCTGATCTCTGATTTGACGCGAAGTGGTGCCCAAGGCGAGACTCGAACTCGCACGCTGTTACCAGCGGGGGATTTTGAATCCCCTGCGTCTACCATTCCGCCACTTGGGCACGAAGCTGGGTTTAGCCAACCCGATTTGCTTCGTCCAGAGTAAAAACACAAGGCGGCTCACAACTTGACCCCGCGCCCCCTTCGTGGTGAGTGACGGTTGAACAAGTCAGGAGCTGGCGATGCTCAAACGCCTTTACGACCGCACCATGGCCTTGGCCGATCATCCGCAGGCGCTATGGGTGCTGGCGATTGTTGCCTTTGTCGAAAGCTCGGTCTTTCCGATTCCGCCTGACGTGCTGATGATCCCGATGATCTTGGCCAATCCGCGCCGCGCCTGGCTGATTGCGCTGGTGGCGACTGCCGCGTCGGTCATCGGGGGGATGCTGGGCTATGCCATCGGCGCGCTGTTCTATGACAGCATCGGCGAGCCGATCCTAGCCGCGCTTGGCAAGGGCGATGCGATGGCCGCTTTCAACACCAAGTTCAACGATCTGGGCTTCTGGGCCGTGCTGACCGCCGGGATCACGCCCTTCCCCTACAAGGTCATCACAATCATGTCAGGCTGGACGGGCATGCCCTTGGGCACCTTCATAGTGACCTCTATACTGGCCCGCAGCCTTCGCTTTTTCCTTGTGGCCGCCCTGCTCCGCCAATTTGGCGCACCGGTCCGCGACTTCATCGAAAAACGCCTTGGGCTGGTTCTGACATTGTTCGTCGTCATATTGGTCGGCGGCTTCTATCTGGTGAAATTCCTATGACCTTTCGCACCTATACCCTTCTGGCCGCTGCCGGTTCTGCCGCAATGATGCTTGGCGCTTTGGGCTTTCAGTATTTGGGCGAAATGGCCCCGTGCAAACTGTGCTATTGGCAGCGTTACCCGCATATCGCAGCCATCGCGATTGGCGTTCTGGCGCTTGTGCTCGGCTGGCGCTGGCTGGCGGGTTTGGGCGCTTTGGCAGCGTTGGCCACGGCCGGGGTTGGCATGTTCCACACCGGGGTTGAGCGTGGCTGGTGGGAAGGCCCGACGACATGCACGTCGCAGCCCATTGGCGGGCTGTCGACCGACGATCTGCTGAACCAGATCATGGCCGCACCGCTTGTCCGCTGTGATGAGGTCGCATGGGAAATGTTCGGCCTGTCCATGGCCAGCTGGAACGCCGTCGCCTCGCTGGTGCTGGCCGGGATCTGGGTGATGGCCCTGCGGACGCAGCGCTAATATTATTACTTAATATAGCAATAGATATACAATCGCGAATATGTTCACTTCCTGGATCAAGCGTATGACTGGCGCCGTAATGGCGGGGGCCATACGGAGCAAGAAAATGTCCAATCTCCATGAAATCTCGGCCAGCGACGCATTGGCCGGTGTCCAAGCCGGTCGCATCCAACTGTTGGATGTGCGCAACCCGGCTGAGATCGAAGCGAATGGCACCGCCGTCGGCGCGCTGTGCATCCCCCTATCGGCGCTGCGCATCAAGGGCGACCCGAACAGCCCCGAGTTTGACCCGGCGCTGACGGCCCGCCCGACGCTGGCGGTGTTCTGCGCAGTTGGCGCGCGGTCCGCCGCGGCGACCGAACTGCTGAGCGGTTATGGCCACGACGTGCGCGACCTAGGCACGCTGCGCAGCTGGCGTGACGCAGGCGGTGCCACGACCCAGTAACCCGCGATTGCCGGGCGGCCTAGAAATGGATCGCCCGGCCAAACGCGTTCAGCACGCTTTCATGCATCATTTCCGACAGGGTCGGATGCGGGAAGACGGTGTTCATCAGGTCTTGCTCGGTGGTTTCTAACTGACGACCCACCACATAGCCCTGAATCATCTCGGTCACTTCGGCGCCCACCATATGCGCACCAAGCAGCGCCCCGGTTTTCGCATCGAACACGGTTTTCACCATGCCTTCGGGTTCGCCCAAGGCGATGGCTTTGCCGTTGCCGATGAAGGGGAAGCGGCCAACCTTGATGTCATAGCCCTGCTCTTTCGCCTTCGCTTCGGTCAAGCCCACGCTGGCCACCTGCGGATGACAATAGGTGCAGCCCGCGATGCTGCCCGGATCAACGGCATGGGGATGCCCGCCCGCGATCAACTCGGCCACCATCACGCCTTCGTGGCTGGCCTTATGCGCAAGCCACGGGGCGCCTGCCACATCGCCGATGGCATAAAGCCCCTCGACTCCGGTCCGGCAATAGGGGTCGGTCACGACATGCGTCCGTTCCACCTTGGCGCCAAGCGCCTCAAGCCCCAACCCTTCGACGTTGCCGACAATGCCCACGGCGGAAATCACCGTGTCAAACTCTTCGGTGGTGACTTTGCCGCCCTGTTCGATATGGGCAACCACCTTACCCGCGCTGCGATCAAGCTGTTTGACCATGGTCTTTTCCCGGATCACCATGCCCTGCTTTTCGAACTGCTTCTTGGCGAAGGTGCTGATCTCGGCGTCTTCGACGGGCAGGATACGGTCCATCACCTCAACCACGGTCGTCTTGGCCCCAAGCGTGTTGTAGAAGCTGGCAAACTCGATCCCAATCGCGCCCGAGCCGATCACCAGCAGCTTTTGCGGCATATGCGGCGGCACCAGCGCGTGTTTGTACGTCCAAACGCGCTTGCCATCGGCCTCTAGCCCCGGCAGTTCGCGCGCTCGTGCGCCCGTGGCCAGAACGATGGCTTTCGCGGTCAGCTCCTCAACGCCCTTGTCGGTTTTGACCGAAACGCGGCCCTTGGCGGGCAGTGTCGCCTCGCCCATGACGACGGTGACTTTGTTCTTTTTCAGCAGATGCCCAACGCCGGAATTGAGCTGTTTGGCCACCCCGCGTGACCGTTTGACCACCGCGTCGATGTCATAGCCAATTTTTTCTGCACTCAGGCCAAATTCCTTGGCGCGGTGCATCAGGTGGAACACCTCAGACGACCGCAGCAGCGCCTTGGTTGGGATACACCCCCAGTTGAGGCAAATGCCGCCCAGATGTTCGCGTTCGACCACCGCAACCTTCAGGCCAAGCTGCGCCCCCCGGATCGCGGCCACATAGCCGCCCGGTCCCGCGCCGATCACGATCATGTCGAAAGTCTGGGCCATGCGTTCCTCCTTCGCTGTGCTTGATGAGAACGCTAACGTATCCAATTCAAAGCATCAACGGATGGAACGGGGTCGGCCCTAAGGATCATCACATTGCCAAAACGCAAGGCGGCGTTGGGCTTTCCCCCGACGCCGCCGTTTTTTGATAGTTATGCGTTCTTGGATCAGGCCGCCTGTGCCTGAAATTCGCGCAGCGTCAGGCCATAGCCGCCCGCGCCAAGATAGGCCTGTTCGCGTTCGGTTGTATGGCGCGACAGCGCCTCATTCCGGTAGGGGAAGCGCCCGAACTGGCGGATCACTTCGCGGTGGACACGGGCGTGCAACAGGCTGCCCGCGCCGGTTTCCGGCAAGCGTTCCTTCATCAGGCGCACGCAATGGTCCTGATCCTCTTGGCTTTCGGAATGCATCAAGGGCAGATAGAAAAACTGCCGCGCCGGTTCGTCGATCTTCAGATCCCAGCCGCGCGCAATCGCCTGTTTGGCCGCCGCCAGCGCAACGCGATCCGATGCAAAGGCCTGCCCGGTATCGCGGAACATATTGCGCGGGAACTGGTCCAGCAGCAGGATATAGGCCAGCACCCCCGAAGGATACGTCAGCCACAGGCCATAGCGCCCGTCCATTGCCTGCGTCCACATTTCGCCAAACTGATCGCGGATCTTCTGATCCAGTGCGTCGCTACTATTATACCAGCCATTCTGCCCGACTTCATCGAGCCAGAACGAAAGCACCTGTTCCGGTTCTGACATGCCACATTCTCCACCATTGCCCCCAAGACATGCTGGCGATGCTAGTTCCGTTTCGGACCGTTTTTCCAGTCACGAATTACGTCACTCTGTCATATACTTAGAACTGCGACTTATCGGACTCAGGTTCGAGATCTTCCGCCGCCTGATCATGGGCATATTCCTGCGCAGCCTCCAGCGCCACGACCGAGGCCGTGGGCGATACCGGCGCGTAGGATGTGGTGTCCTCAATTGGTTTGGCCGGGCGCTGGGTCATCCGCCAACCGGCATAGCCACTGAGCGCCACGAGGAAGAACGTGATCACCACGAAATACCCGTAAGGCCCGATGACACCCATCAGATAACCGGTGACGATCGGCCCCATAATCGCCCCCAGCCCGTTGATGAAAATCAACCCGCCCGAGGCGGCGGCCATATCCTCATATTCAAGGAAATCATTGGTATAGGCGATCATCAGCGAATAAAGCGGGTTGGTTGTCGCGCCAATGATAAAGGCCGACGCCAACAGCATGATGAACACATGCCCGACCATCCAGCCAATCAGCCCGCCAACCGTCGCCACCAAGGCCACCAATAGGATCAACAAGCGGCGGTCCATCCGATCTGACACCCAACCCAGCGGATACTGAAAGATCGTGGCCCCCACGTAGAAGGACGACACAAAGATCGAGATCTGCCCGATGTTCAGCCCCGCATCGGCGGCAAACACCCCTGCCATGCCGTATTGCGCCGAAAACACCCCGCCCAGCAAGAACATGCCGACGCAGCCCAAGGGCGATGTTTGGTACAGCTTTTTCAGCGTCATCGGCTTGGTCGTCTCAAACGCCGGGGTTGGCGCGACCGACAGAAGGATCGGCGCAAAGCTGATGGAAACAAGAACCGACGGGATGATGAACAGCACGAAACCGGCAGGATCTGCCGTCACCAGCAGCATCTGCGCCATGACGATGCCGATCATCTGCACCATCATATAGAGCGACAGCGCCTTGCCCCGATGTTCATTCGTGACCGAATTGTTCAGCCAGCTTTCGGCGGTGACATAGAGGCCGGAAAAGCAGAACCCGGTCATCACACGGCCAATCGACCATGAAATCGGATCAGTCATCACCGAATAAAGGATCAGGATCGCCGATACGAACGACCCCAGCGCCGCGAACACGCGCACATGGCCCACGCGGCGGATCAACTCCGGCGTCAAACGCGACCCGCCAAGGAAGCCGACGAAATAGCAGGCCATGACCACGGACATCGACAGGGTCGAAAAGCCCTCAAGCGCGCCCCGGACGCCAAGCAGCGTGCCTTGGATGCCGTTGCCCACCATGAGCAGCATCAGCCCAAGCAACAGCGCCCAGGATCCTTTGAAAACGTCAATCATAGCGGCCTCGATTTAGGGGTTCGTCCTTAATGCCGCACAGCAGCATTGCCCGCTGCATCAAAAACGACCCTTCGTAGTGAATTGGCGCATCTGCCGCTAAGGCAGCAGAAGCGACGCATCCCCATAAGAAAAGAACCGATAGCCATTGTCCACCGCATGGCCATAAATCCGGGTGATGCGGTCTTTGCCCATCAGGGCCGACACCAGCATCATCAGGGTGGATTTCGGCAGGTGGAAGTTGGTCATCAGCGCATCGGCCACGCGGAACTGATAGCCGGGATAGATGAAGATATCGGTCTCGCCCTCCCACGGGGCGATCTGGCCACCGGCCGCCGCGCTTTCGATCAGGCGCAGCGCGGTAGTGCCGACGGGGATCACGCGGCCACCATTCGCTTTGGCCTCAGCGATGCGTTTGGCGGCATCCTCGGTCACTTGGCCCCATTCGGCGTGCATCTTGTGTTGGGTCACGTCATCCACCTTGACCGGCAGAAACGTGCCTGCGCCTACATGCAGTGTGACATGGACAAAGCCCACGCCCTTGGCCGCCAATGCCTCAAGCAACGGGGCATCGAAATGCAGCGATGCGGTCGGCGCGGCCACCGCGCCCGAATTGCGCGCCCAGACGGTTTGGTAGTCTTCCTTGTCCTGCGCATCGGCTGGGCGTTTGGCGGCGATATAAGGCGGCAAGGGCATGGCCCCCGCCTCGGCCAGTGCCGCGTCAAAATCATCGCCCGCCAGATTGAACCGTAGCGCCGCCTGCCCATCGGCGCGGCTTTCGACCGTGGCCGACAGCGCGTCCGAGAACCGGATCTCTTCGCCGTCGCGCACCTTTTTCAGCGGTTTAACCAAGGCCGACCACGCACCATCGGCCCGCGGCTCCAGCAAGGTCACCTCGATCCGCGCTTCGGTCATGCCGGTATCGCCCATCCGGCGGCGCAGGCCAGACAGCCGCGCCGGGATCACCTTGGTGTCGTTCAGAACCAACAAGTCACCCGCCCGCAGCCAATCGGGCAGATCGCGCACAATGGCATCGGTGATAGCATCGCCATCTGCCACCAAAAGCCGCGCATAAGAACGCGGTTTGGCCGGACGGGTGGCAATCAGGGTATCGGGCAGGTCGAAATCGAAGTCGGAAAGCTGCATGAGCGCCTTTACTGGGTCAACTTAGGGGGCGGGCGCCGGAAAATTTCACGGAACAGCCCCGGTGTCAAAACGGAAAGCGGGTTGACCGACACTTTGGGCGCGTCCGCACTGCCTTTGATATTGAAGTTAAAGCCGAACAGCCCCTCGCCCTTACGGGCAAAAACCTGCCCCACCGCGTTGATCATATAGATCGGCGACAGCACGCCCTGCATATCGAACTGGCGGCTGGCAAGGTTGTAATACCCATCCAGCGACACGCCCATCGACGGGCCGATCGCGCTCGATTGCGTCAGGATCAATTGGTTTGGGTTCAGCTGAAACTGCGCCTCAACCTCGGTGAATTCGATCCCCGGCCCGTTCAATTGGTCGATCAACCCGACGATGCTGATCGCATCCAGAAGCGAACCAATGGCGGGCGCATCCCGCAAGCTAACCTTGCCGATTTTCAGCGTGCCATTGTAGGTGCCTTCCGCGCCGGTAGGCACCAAGGTCAGATCCAGAACACCATTATAGGCCGTCTTGAAGAACCCCGCCGAACGCAGCACGCCCCCCGCATCCGTCGATTGCAGGCGAAAGGCGCTGCCCTTGGCTTGCGGGATGACCGCGCCCGACAGGGCTGTGCCGCCATTGACCTTGCCGGTGAACTTGCCCGACAGCCCGCCGCGCGTGGTGAATTCGCCGCGAAACCCGTTCAGGGCCAGCCCGTCGCTGACCTGAAGCTTGTCCAGCGCCAGTTGAATGGGGCCGCTGGCCGAGGCCGCGCTGCCTCCACCGCCGCTTGATGCGAACTTGGCCCGGCGCAGATCGACCGTGCCGCCGCGCACCACCACTGCCGGGGCCGCGCCAACGCCGCGCCCAACCAGATCAACCGGCGCATCCAGCCAGCCGCCAACCCGCACCCGGTCCAGCCGCAGCCGGTCCAACGCACCATTTGCCGCCAGTGCCACCGTGCCCGAGGCCGACAGCCCGCCGCCTTCCAGTGCGATGCGGTCAATGACGGGCGGCGTGGACAGACGGCCCGTCACCTCAAACGATCCGGTTTGCGACCGCCCCAGCGCCCAGCCGATGCTGGGAATGCTCATCCCCAAGCCCGCCAGATCGGACCGCAGCGCAAATTCAGGGGCCGCGCCTTTGGCGATGGTCGCGGTCAGGCGACCCCGGCCCTGCCCCTGCACCAACCCATCAGGCAGGCGGATGTTCAAACCGGCCAAGGTTGTTTGCGAGATCGGCACCTCGGCGTCCAATTGGCTGGGCTGGCCGGGCGTATCTGTCGGTTGCCGCCAAGTGCCGGTGACCGGCACGCCATCCATCTGCGCCGCGCCCGAAACCGTCACCTCTTGGCGGTTGGCGGTTATCTGCAAGGCATCGGCGGTCAGGGTGCGGCCCTTGATCAGTTGATCGCTGCGCACGTCTTGCGCGGTCGCGGTGAAATCAAATCCGATGTCCTTGGGCTGCAACCCTTTGACCATCTGGAAGTCCAGATTGCCCCGCGCCACCACATCCCCGCTGGCCATATCGGGAGACAGCCCGGCCTTGGACATCAATGACAAGGGCGGCAGATCCAGCAGCGTCAGCGCATCGGCAAGCGCCCCGCGCCCTTTCACCTGCACCTGCGCCGGGCCCTTTTTGATCGTGATATCGGGCAGGATCACCGCCGACCCCGCCACATCCAGCAATCCGCCTGCGCCGGGATCAATCGCGCCTTCTTCGACCATCACGACCAAACGATTGTCATGGATCGTCAACCGACCCGCCCCGCTTTGCAACGGCGGCATATTGCGCGAAAACTTGACGATTGCGTCTTCGATACCGGTGTCAAGATAGACCACGGGTCGTTCATCCGGGTTGGCCCGCATGGCGACAACCGCATCGGCAAAGCGCCCGCCAAGCACGCGGGTCGCGACCCAGTCACGGGCCTTTGGTTCTAGTGACAGGGGCCAAAATGCCAGAATGCTGGACGGGGTGGCATGTTCCAGCCCTGCATCAATGGACGCCGCCCAACCATCGCGCATCGCCTTCAAATCGCCCGAGATCCGCGCCTCTAGCAGATCATCGTCAATATACATCCGCCCCAACGTGAACTGGAACGGGTCGAGCCGCAGGCGAAAATCCATCTCGGCCCGCGACAAGGACACGGGCGTTTCCAGAAATCCGTCGGCCTTGACCTCTAGCCCCGACAGATTGAACTGACCGACCATTTCCGTCGGCAACCCGCTTTCCATCCCCACCATGACGGCCTTGCCATCGGCAGTGGCGCGGCCCCATGGGCTATCCACCTGAATATCGTCGAAACTCAGCGTCTGTGCCGCCGAGTCATAGGTGAAATAGGTGCGTGCGCCCTGAAACGGCAAAGGCCGGGTTTCGTTGTTCGGTTGCAGCACCCCCTGCCCGATTTGCAGCGTCGCGCTTAGCGGTCCAAGCGTGCCATCTGCGAACATCTGCGCCCGCAGCGCGCCCGAGATCGGCGCGCGCAACGCCTCAAGCCAGGCCAGCGCCGGGCTTTGCGCGCCAATGTCCTGCGATGGCATGTTTTGCAGCGTAAAGCCAAAGCTGGCATCGGCTTTGCCGATGTCGCTCTGGGCGCTAAGTTCCAATGTCGCAACATCACTACCGCCGGTCAGCACGGCGAAATCCCCGCGGAGCGATACGGTGGTCTTGTTGCGCGTCAGCTCCATCCGGCCACCATCGACCGTCCAAGCCTGCCGGGCACGGGCATCTTCATAGCGGACGGTCATGGCGTTCACCGCAACCAGATCCAGATCGGCCAAGCGGCGATGCGCAAGCGCGGCATCAAAGGCCCGGATCAAAGACGGAATGTCCGGCAAGGTGCCTTCGCTGGGAATCACGTCGCCAAAGGATAGCCCAAGCCGCCCTTGCACATCGCGGCGCAGCGTCACGAAGGCCCCCGACAGCGACACGCGTTGCAACGATATCCGCCCGCGCATCAACGCCTCAGGCGCAAGGCCAAAGGTCAGATCCGTCAGTTCGACAATCGGATCGCCATTGGCCGTGGCCACATCAACATTGACCAACCGGACCTGGCCGAATTCTTCGGGCGTCAGCGACAAGGTCAAATCGCCAAAGCTGATGCGCATATCCGGCAGTTCTGCTGAAATCCGTTTTGATATCTGGTTGCGCACCCAATCGGGCGCGGTCACTGTTTGCCCGACAAAGGCAAACACGACCACCGCCGCGCCGGACAGAAACACCGCCAGCGACAGGACAAGCCAAAAGCCCCCACGATGATGGGCCCGCCGCCGCACCTTGGGCGACGATGTTGATGGTTCGTTATCCGACACTGGATACCTTGCCTTGCTGCATTAAACTTGCCCGTAGCCTGCCTTTGTGAAAATGAACTTATCCCAACACGGAAGGAGACAAAATATGGCTGATGATCTGAAACAAGCGCCGGATTTCACCTTGCCGTCCTCATCGGGCGAAGATGTGACCCTGTCGGCCCTGCGCCCGGCCCCGGTGGTTCTGTTCTTCTATCCACGCGATAACACGCCCGGTTGCACCACCGAAAGCATCGGTTTTTCCGAAGCCCTGCCGCAGTTCGAGGCCGCAGGCGCAAAGGTGTTTGGCATTTCCAAGGATAGCCTTGCCTCGCACGACAAATTCATCGCCAAGAAAGACCTGACCGTGCCGCTGCTGTCGGATGAACATGGCAGCGCCTGCGAAGACTTTGGCGTTTGGAAAGAAAAATCGATGTACGGCAAGACCTTCCTTGGCATCGAACGGTCGACCTTCCTGATCGGCGGCGATGGCCAGATCCTGCGCGAATGGCGCAAAGTCAAGGTTGCGGGCCACGTAGACGAGGTGCTGGACGCGGTGAAATCGCTGTGACCATGACGCTATGCGATATGGCGGTGGACGTGTTGACCACCGCCGACGGTCGCGAAAAGACGCGCAAATCCAAGGCCTATGCCAAGGCTTGGTTCGATGCCCGCGAGGCTGGCACGCCGCTAGAGATTGGCCGCGCTACGCCGCCCCTGCGCCCGTCGCGCCCGGACCGGCCAGAACTGCTGGACCCGCGCGATGTGCCCAAGCGCAAACCCGGAAGCCCGGCGGGCCGGATCGCGCTGCTGCATGCTGTGGCGCATATCGAACTGAACGCGGTTGACCTGCATTGGGACATCATTCCGCGCTTTGCCCATGTCAAAATGCCAATGGGGTTCTACGACGACTGGGTGAAATCCGCCGCCGAAGAATCAAAGCATTTCAATCTGATATGCGATTGTCTTGAATCTGAGAACAGTTTCTACGGCGCCCTTCCTGCCCATGCTGGCATGTGGCGCGCCGCCGAAGACACGGCGGATGACTTCATGGGCCGCCTGGCCGTGGTGCCGATGGTTCTGGAAGCGCGCGGGCTGGATGTAACCCCCGGAATGATCGAGATTTTCCGCAAAGCCAAGGCCACACAAGCGGTTGAGGCGCTGGAAACCATCTATGCAGAAGAAGTGGGCCATGTGGCCTATGGATCAAAGTGGTTTCACTTTCTTTGTGGGCGGCAAGACCTTGATCCAAAAGACGCTTTTCACGAACTGGTGCGCAAATACTTCCACGGGGCGCTGAAACCTCCCTTCAACGAAGAAAAACGCGCCGAAGCGGGCCTGCCCCCCGATTTTTACTGGCCACTGACATAGCAAGAGTGCCGCAGAGACCGTTGTTATCGGCGATTTTTCGCCACATCGGCGCTTTTCAACTCACGGACGAGAATCAAAAGCCCAAAATTGTTGCCAAAATGTGAATGTCTGGTAACTACCTTTCTCAAGGTGGCCTACGGGGACGAGAGCCGCCAGCAGCTTGGGATGGGATAGAGGTACTGTAAGTGCGTACAAGCCTCGCAATTAAAACGCATGCGCTGATGGAACGATTGTTCCCCGAGCGCAGACTTTTTCTACGATCTGACACGGACACACGGTTCATCCGTCTGCGCTCTGAAACGCAGGCCGTTGCCTTCCTGACCGCGTCATTCGTTGTGGCCTGGGCGATCATTGCCACTGCCGTATTGCTGATGGACAGCATCGGCGCTGGCAATTACCGCGAACAGGCCAAGCGCGATCTGGAAACATACCAGATGCGCCTGAACGATTTGTCGCAAGAACGCGACTCTCGCGCCGCTGAGGCGGTCGCCTCGCAGGAACGGTTCAACTCGGCGCTTGGTCAGATCTCGGTCATGCAGACCGAACTTCTGCGCTCTGAGACCCAGCGCAAAGAGCTGGAGACCGGTCTCGACGTGGTGCAAAGCACCTTGCGGGATGTGATGAAAAAACGCCAGTCGCTGGATACCGAACTGGCCTCTCTCAAGGATCAGATCCAAGGCGGATCCGCCGGTACGGCGATTGCCAATGCTGCATCCGATGAAACCATCGACATCATGGCAAACGTTCTGGCGGAAACCGCCGCTGAACGTGACAAGGTCATCGCCGACGCGAAGGATGCCCTGCGACGCGCCGAAGATATGGCCTATGAAATCCGCCTGATGGAAGAAAAGAACGACCGCATCTTCCGCCAACTGGAAGAAGCGATGACCGTTTCCGTCAAGCCGCTGGACAAGATGTTCGAAGCTGCTGGCATGGACCCGGATCGCATTCTGGGCGAAGTTCGCAAGGGCTATTCCGGTCAGGGCGGCCCGCTGACGCCGCTGTCGCTATCGACCCGCGGCGAAGAACTGTCGCAAGACACGCTGCGCGCCAATCGTATCCTGAACGAAATGGACCGGCTGAACCTCTACCGCATTGCGGCGCAAAAAGCGCCCTTCGCCGTGCCGATCAAGGACTCGTTCCGGTACACAAGCGGCTTTGGTCGCCGCTGGGGCCGCATGCATTACGGCACCGATTTCGCCGCGCCGCATGGCACGGCAATCTTCTCAACGGCTGATGGTGTGGTCACCCATGCTGACTGGTCCTCGGGCTACGGTCGCCTGATCAAGATCCAGCATCAGTTCGGAATTGAAACACGCTACGCCCATTTGTCGAAAATTCGCGTGAAAGTCGGGCAAAGAGTCTCGCGCGGGGACCGTATCGGTGATATGGGAAACAGCGGACGGTCAACAGGCACCCATTTGCATTACGAAGTGCGCGTGGGCGGCGAAGCCGTAAACCCCATGATCTATATCAAGGCTGCGAACGATGTTTTCTAAGAGCAAAATCAACGAACCAGGTCCGAAGGCCGACGACGCTGCAAAACCGGCAACCTCTGAGGCAACGGCAACCGCCGCTCCGCGCCCGGCTGAGTTCAAGGCAGCCGCCCCCAAGGCAAAACCGCCGGCATCCATTCTGTCCAGCGATCTGCACATCACCGGGAACCTCAAAACCACCGGCGATATTCAGGTCGAAGGCACGGTTGAGGGCGACATCCGCGCGCATCTGCTGACCATCGGCGAAAGCGCAACGATCAAAGGCGAAGTGATTGCCGATGACGTGGTCATCAATGGCCGCATCGTTGGCCGTGTCCGTGGCCTGAAGGTTCGCCTGACCGCCACCGCGCGCGTTGAAGGCGACATCATCCACAAGACCATCGCGATTGAATCCGGTGCCCATTTCGAGGGCTCGGTTCAACGTCAGGATGACCCGCTGACCGGTGGCAAATCGCCCGTTGGCAGCGCAGCCCCGGCCGCACCGCAGGGCTAAGCCGCGCGCGCAATGACTGTCAAAGGGCTTCGCATCGCGGGGCCCTTTTGCTTTGTTGGAAATGGTTTGGGCGGCTTGCCCGGATAAGCAACTGACGAAGGCCCAAGATGATTTCTTACGTCACTGTCGGCGCTGACGATATCGCCCGCGCCAAGCGGTTCTATTCCGCCTTCCTGCCCGCGCTTGGCTATGACTGCCATGAGGGGCCAGAGGGCCTGAGTTACGTGCTGCCCGCCCAACCCGGCCAGCCCGCACCGCCGGATTTCTACGTCAAGCCGCCCTTTGACAAGCGCGGCGCATCGGCAGGAAACGGAGCGATGGTGGCCTTTGAGGCACGCAACCAGCGTCTGGTGCGCGACCTTCATGCCGCCGCTTTGGCCGCTGGCGGCAGCAACGAAGGGCAACCGGGGTTCCGCGCGTCTTACGGCCCACGCTTCTACGTGGCCTATCTGCGCGACCCGCAAGGCAACAAGATCGCCCTCTACTCCAGCAACCCAGAAGATCCGGGCCGCGACGGCTAAGGCCGACTGTTACGCCTCCAGCTCTGCGTCCCAGTACAGGAAGTCGATCCAGCTTTCGTGCAGGTGGTTCGGCGGGAATTTCCGGCCCACGTTGCGCAGCTCATCCGTGCCGGGTTGGCGTGGGGGTTTGCGCAGGCTCATGCCCGCGCGTCGCAGGCTCTTGGAGCCTTTGCGCAGGTTGCAGGGTGAACAGGCCGCAACCACGTTTTCCCAGCTGGTGATGCCCCCTGCGGCGCGTGGCACCACGTGGTCAAAGGTCAGATCGCCCTTGGCCCCGCAGTACTGGCAGCGGAATTCGTCCCTCAAGAAAAGATTAAAGCGCGTGAATGCCACGCGCCTTTGAGGTTTTACAAAATCTTTGAGAACGACCACCGACGGGATCCGTATGCTCATCGAGGGGCTATGGACGACTTCGTCATACTCCGCCACGATATCGACCCGATCCAGAAACGCCGCCTTTACCGCATCCTGCCAAGGCCAAAGGGATAACGGATAGTAGGACAAGGGCCGATAATCCGCGTTCAGCACCAATGCAGGATGCTGCTTTAACGCGCCCGGCTCTCGGACAAAACTGGTTCTGAATTCAACGTTCATTAGGGACTCCGCCTCCGCCCTGTCTGCCGTCTACAGCACCAGAGCGGGACATCCCGCCCCAGCCATGTCAGCCACTATATATCGCGGGATGCCAAGGGCAAGCCCCGCAAAATGCTGTGTCGCATCAGGGCTATCGGCCTTTTGTAACGTGGTGGTGAACCCGGCCCGGCCCTGCACGAAAAAGCGGCAGGTTCGGGCCTGTCTTTTACAGTCGGTTGAACTGATGCTTGTCCTTGTCGCTCCAACGGACAGTCAGGGTATACCCGTTTTCGTCCTGCGACTCCTCCAAGATCAGGCCCTTTTCGAACAGCCACGCACGGCGGCGGCCATCGCTATAGGGAACGGTCAGCGTATCGGTGCGCTTTTCGGCGCCCAAAGCCTTGGTCACCGCCAACAGGAACTGCGGCAACCCATCGCCAGTAATGGCCGAAATCGGCAGGATCGACGGTTCGCGCTCGGCCCGCTGCATCAGCGCATCCCGCGCCTCAGGGTCCAGTCGGTCGATTTTGTTCCAGACCTCAAGCTGCGGCGTTTCTTCGTCCACGCCAAGCGAGTCGAGGATTTCGCGCACGTCCTTGGCCTGAATTTCGGATTCTTCGTGGCTGATGTCGCGCACGTGCACAATGACATCGGCGGCCAGCACCTCTTCCAAAGTGGCACGGAACGAGGCAACCAGTTCCGTCGGCAGATCCGAGATAAAGCCCACCGTGTCCGACAGGATCACCTCGGGGCCGTCCTCAAGCTGCACCGATCGCATGGTCGGATCCAGCGTGGCGAACAGCATGTCCTTAACCAGAACCTCGGCCCCGGTAAGACGGTTGAACAGCGTCGATTTCCCGGCGTTGGTATAGCCCACCAGCGCGACAATCGGATAAGGCACCTTGGCCCGCCCTGCCCGGTGCAGCGTGCGGGTCTTTACGACCTTTTCCAGCTGCTTCTTCAGGCTGACCAATTGTTCATCGATCGCACGGCGGTCGGCTTCGATCTGGGTTTCGCCCGGACCACCAACAAAGCCCAATCCGCCCCGCTGCCGTTCAAGGTGCGTCCAGGCCCGGACAAGGCGCGTGCGCTGATAGGTCAGCGCGGCCATTTCAACCTGAAGCACCCCTTCACGGGTGGCCGCACGGTTCGAGAAAATCTCAAGGATCAGCCCTGTCCGGTCCAGAAGCTTAACGCCCCATTCCTTTTCAAGGTTGCGCTGCTGAACGGGGGTCACAGGGCCGTCGACCAGAACCAGGTCAATCTCGGCCTCTTTGAATTTGGCCTTCAGTTCAGCGATCTTGCCAGAACCAAAGAGCATTCCCGCATGCGGTTTGGGCAAGCGCACCGTTTCCGACCCGACCACCTCAAGATCGGGCAAGGCCGCAGCGAGAGCTACGGCCTCATGTAGTGCGTCGATTGCTTTCCGGCCTTGGCGGTCAGCGTGAATATCGGGATGCAGGACCCAAGCGCGGGTCACATGCGTGTCAAGTTCGTTCAATTAGAATCGTCACCATCATACAGGTTGATCGGCTGCGCCGGCATGATGGTCGAAATCGCATGCTTATAAACCAGCTGCGACTGGCCATCACGGCGCAGTAGTACACAAAAGTTATCAAACCAAGTAATGACGCCCTGCAATTTAACGCCATTAATAAGGAAAACCGTCACCGGGACTTTCGTCTTACGGACATGGTTCAGAAACGCATCCTGTAGATTTTGTCTGTCCGAAGCCATTGAAATTGCCTTTATTCTTCTGAGTGCCAATACCGGCACGCCCTCGTATAGCCTTAAGTATGTCGCGCGACCACGGGATATTCCAGACCCAAAGCACTGTTTTTTTCGTCAACGGTCACGCTTTGGCGTCAATTGCGCCAAAGATCAGGCGTCAGCATCACAACGATAGCCAGCATTTCAAGGCGTCCCAGCACCATCGCCAAGGCCACGACCATTTTCGGAGCATCGGGCAAAGCACTGATATTTATGCTGACGTCCGCCGCCGCCGCGATCAGCGGCCCGGTGTTGGTCAGGGATGCAACGCTTAGCAGGATCGACTCTTCAAAGCCCACGCCAAAGAAGGCCAGCGCCAGCGTCAGGCCGGAAATCGTCATGGCGAACATCATAAAGAAGACCCAAGCGATGAACCCGCCTTCGCGCCGGATCCGCCGGGAAATCGCACCGTGACGCGGCATCGAGGACGGGTGGATCATCTTCTCCATCTCGCGCACCCCGTTGAGGTAAAGCGCGAAAACCCGGAGCAGTTTCACCCCGCCTGCCGTGGTGGCGACACCGCCGCCGATCACCGCCAGCCCCATCAGGATCACCCCCGGCGTGCTCAGGCCAGACCACGTCTGCGCCTCAGCCCAGTCGGCGCTGACAAACCCTGTGGTGCTGAGGAAGGACAGAACGGTAAAGACGCTGCCCCAAAAGGCACGCAAGCCCGCCAGAACATCCTGTTCGCTGCCCACTTCAAACGACGCAAGAAAATGGCGCAGGAATAGCAGAACCGGCACGCCCACCACGATGGCCAGCCCCATGCGGAACTCTGGGTCTTGGCGCAGACGCGTTTGCGCCATGCGGCCTGTGTCGCTGGAAAAGGTCAGGCGCGACAGGGCAAAGAACATGAAGCAAAACAGGATCGCCTCGCCGACCATACCGCTTGGCGCGGCGGTCAGCCCGCCGATGGGCGAAATGCCCGAGGTCGACATAACCGACATCGCGTGGCTGATGGCCACCAAGGGCGGATCGCCAGCCATCAACAGCATGATCCAAAGCGCCAATGTCAGCCCGCTATAGATCGGCACCAAGGCATGGGTCGAGCGCAAGACGCGCTTGGCCGGGTCGGCGTAGTCGGCATGGGCCGCGCCCGAGGCCAGCGACTGCCCCGGCTCGCCGCTTGCCGTCACCTCAAACCCGCCCAGCGTCAACGGGGCCAGAATGGCCGCCGCCGCGATCCACATCAGCAAACCGCCCATCCAGCCGACCTGCGCCCGCCACAGATGTTCCGCCGCCGACAGCCGCGCCGCCTCATAGAGGGTGGCACCGGTGGTCGTCAGGCTAGACACCATTTCGAAATAGGCATTGAGGTAGGTCGTGGATTGTACCGCCTCATAGAACGGCACCGCCAGCAACAGGGGTAGACCCGCGAAGACCCCCAGCAGGCCCAAAAGCTGACGCAGGGCGCTGCGGTTATGTTTCTGACCTGCCATCGCCACGGCCACCAAGCCCGTCGCCACCAATCCGGCCAGCCCGCTATAGAAAAAGCTGCGGGCGTCATGGAATTCATTCAGCGAAAGCGCCACGGTTGCCGGTACCCACATCGAGACCGAAACCAGCCCCGAGATCAGCAGAAACAACGGCAAGGCAAGCATGTGGCGCATGGCAGCCTCAGAAGAAGTCGATGGAGACCTGTAGCAGGCGCTCCACTTCGGGCACGTCTTTGGCCAGAGCGAACAGAACGATCTTGTCGCCCTCTTCCACCCGCAGCGTGCCGGACGGTTTCAACACTTTATCGCCCTTCAGGATCGCGCCGACCAACACGCCTTCGGGGAAGTCGATATCGCGCACCGGCTGGCCCGCGATGGGCGATGTTGACAGCACTTCGGCCTCGATCACCTCGGCCTCGGCATCGCCGACGGAATACACGGCCCGCACGCGGCCATGCCGGATGTGCCGCAGGATCGAGCTCACAGTCGTGGCGCGCGGGTTGATATAGGCGTCGATGCCCAGCGGTTCCATCAAGGGGACAAGCGTCGGGTCGTTGATCAGCGCAATCGCCATCTTACAGCCCGCCGCCTTGGCCCGGACCGCCGCCAGCATGTTGGTTTTATCGTCGTCGGTCACGCACAGGATCGCATCGGCGCGGTCGATATTGGCCTCGGCCAGTAGCGCCGCATCCAACCCGTCGCCATGCAGTACAATCGTACGTTCCAGCAGATCGGCGGCCTTTTCGGCCACTTTGCGGTCACGCTCGATCACCTTGGCGCGGACGCGGTCGGCGCGGGTTTCCAACTGGCGCGCCACCATGCGCCCCACATTGCCGCCGCCTACCAGAACAACGCGTTCCTGTTTGCGGTTGTCTTTGCCGAACACCTCAAGCGTGCGGCCTATGTCATCGGCATGCGCGACGACATAGCACGCATCGCCGGGGAACAGCTGATCACTGCTTTCGGGCGCGAACAACGTCCCTTCCCGGCGCACACCAACCACGACCGCCCGCAGGGTCGAGAACAGATCGCTCAGCTGTCGCAACGGCGTGTTCACGATGGGGCAATCTTGGTCGATGACGATGCCCATCAGTTGTACGCGGCCATCAAGAAAGGATTCCGTATCGAAGGTGGCAGGCGCGGCCAGCCGTTGCAACGCGGCGGCGGCGACTTCGCGTTCGGGGCTGATCACCACGTCAATCGGCAGGTGATCGCGGCGATAGAGATCCGAATAGATCGCCGTCAGATAGCTTTGCGACCGCAGACGCGCGATTTTGCGCGGAATGGAAAAGACCGAATGCGCCACCTGACAGGTGACCATATTCACCTCGTCCGAATAGGTTGCGGCGATGATCATATCGGCATCGCGCGCCCCGGCCCGCTCCAGAACATCAGGATAAGATGCAAACCCGGCAATCCCCTGCACATCCAGCGTGTCGGTCGCCCGACGCACCAGATCAGGGTTGTTGTCGACCACCGTCACGTCGTTGCTTTCGCTGGAAAGATGACGCGCGATCTGCCAACCGACCTGGCCAGCGCCGCAGATGATGACTTTCATGACATACGCCTTTCGCTGCCTTGTGCCGTTGCTTGGCAGTCGCGGCACGTCCCGTCAATGGCCTTTTGCCCGGTCCCGTCCGAGGCCGAAGCCTCGGGGCGGAACTGTGCCGGAATTCAAGCTTTGCTTAATCCGCAGGCTCTTCTTCGATGCGGGCGATGCGGGCACCGGCCTTTGACGTGGTCACCACACCCAGCGATTTCAGCTTGCGGTGCAAGGCGCTGCGCTCCATCCCGACAAAGCTGGCGGTGCGGCTGATGTTGCCGCCAAAACGGTTGATCTGGGTCAGCAGGTATTCACGTTCAAACGCTTCACGCGCCTCGCGCAGCGGCAGCGTCGCCAGCGTGCCCGACAGGATCACCCGGCCCTCTTCGTCCTCGCCTGAGGGTTTGTCTTGCGGCAGTTCGCTGGCCTGAATTGGGCCAGAACCATCGCCAAGGATCAGCACCCGTTCAATCAGGTTCTTCAGCTGGCGCACATTGCCCGGCCAGACCATCGTTTGCAAAAGGGCCACGGCGTCTTCGCTCAGATCGCGGCTGGGCAGGCCTTGGCTTTTGTTGCACTCGGTAATGAAATGCGACGCCAAGACCGGAATGTCTTCACGCCGGTCTTCGAGCGAGGGCACGGCAATCGGCACCACGTTCAGACGGTGATACAATTCCTGCCGGAAGGTGCCTGCATCGATTTCTGCCTCAAGATCGCGGTTGGTCGAGGAAATGACCCGCAGATCGACACGCACCTTGTCGGCGCCGCCAACGCGGTGGAACTGTTGATCGACCAACACGCGCAGGATCTTGGATTGCGTGCCAAGCGGCATATCGGCCACTTCGTCGAAATAGATCACGCCGCCATGCGCCTGCTCCAGCAGGCCCGGTTCAATCCCGCGGTCGGCGGTTTCGCGGCCAAACAGCACCTCTTCCATGGTCTCGGGCGACACGCCCGCACAGTTGACCGTCACAAAAGGCCCATTGGCGCGGTTGGAATTGGCATGCACGTACCGCGCGGCGACCTCTTTGCCGCTGCCCGCCGGACCGCTGAGCATCACGCGGCCATTCGATTTGGTGACCTTATCAAGCTGCCCCAGCAAGGTGCGGAAAGCCGCGCTATCGCCGATCATCTGCGCGGTCTGCGTATCGCGGCGCTTGAGCTTGACGTTCTCGCGGCGCAGACGCGACGTTTCCATCGCCCGCCGGATTACGACCAGCAATTGATCAATGTTGAACGGCTTTTCGATGAAGTCATAAGCACCCTGCTTGATCGCCGCGACCGCGATTTCAATATTGCCGTGGCCTGAAATGATCACCACCGGCACATCTGGGTTGTCGCGCTTGACCGCCTTCAGAATGTCGATCCCGTCCATCTTGCTGTCTTTCAGCCAGATATCGAGGATCAGCAACGCGGGCGGTTCGGCATTGATCTCTGCCATCGCTTCGGTTGAATTGCCTGCCAATCGGGTCGTAAACCCTTCGTCTTCAAGAATATCGCCGATCAGTTCGCGAATGTCGCGTTCATCGTCAACAATCAGAATATCACTCATGTCGCCCCCTTAAACCTGTACTTCCAATGTCTTAGTGCCGGATTTCGGCTGTAGTTTTTGCGGCAGCCTGACCACGGCCATCGCGCCCACATGATCGTTTCCGTCAAAGACCGGAGCGTCTTCCAGCGCCAATGTGCCGCCATGCTCTTCGATGATCTTCTTGACGATCGGCAGCCCAAGCCCTGTGCCCTTGTCGCGGGTGGTCACATAGGGTTCGAACAGCCGGGCCCGATCTTCGGGCAGGCCGACACCATTGTCGGCAATGCGGATTTCAATCCGCCCCTCGCGGACATCACAGCCCACGCGAATTTCTGAACAGAAGTCGTCCCCGACGCCTTTTTCCCGCAGGCTTTCAATCGCTTCACCCGCGTTTTTGATCAGGTTGGTCAGCGCCTGCCCAATCATCGTTGCATCCACATCGGCCAGCATTTCGCAATCGGGAATGTCCTTGCGGAACATCACATCGGGCTGCCCGGCCTCTTGCAGAACCACCGCATCGCGCAGCAAGGCCACGACGTTTTCTGTGCGGGTTTCGGGTTCGGGCATTCGGGCGAATTTTGAGAACTCATCCACAATGCGGCGCAGGTCATTGGTCTGGCGAATAATCACAGCGGTCATCTGATCCAGATCATCGGCGTCATCATCGTCCAGAACTTTGCGGAACTTGCGCTTGATCCGTTCCGCCGAAAGCTGGATCGGCGTCAGCGGGTTCTTGATCTCATGGGCGATGCGGCGGGCCACGTCGCCCCAAGCGGCCATCCGCTGCGCGCTGACCAGATCGGTCACATCGTCAAAGGCAATCACGTAGCCTTCAAGGCTGCCGTCTTCGCGGCGGCGCGTGGACACGCGGACCAGCAGATGTTCCAGCCGCCCGACGCGCGACACCTTAGTTTCTTCCTGCGCGACCTCTAGCCCTTCGTCGCGCAAGCGTTCGAACAGCGGGCCGAATTCGGGGACTGCCACATGAATGTGCACGCTTTCATGGTTTTCATGCCAGCCCAGCAGACGTTCCGCCGACCGGTTCACAAAGGTCACGCGACCCTGCGCATCCAGTCCCACCACGCCCGATGTCACCGACCCAAGCACCGAGTCAAACACCCGCTGGCGTCGTTCGATCTGGCCGGTGTTGTCCAACAAGGTCTGGCGCTGCACCTTGAGCTGCCGGGTCATCTGGTTGAAGTAGCGGCCCAGCATGGCGATTTCGTCGTCGCCGTCTTCCTCGACCACCTGCACATCCAGATCGCCCGCGCCCACGCGCTGCGCCGCCCCGGTCAAGCGACCCACCGGACGGCTAAGGCGTTCGGCGAACCACAGGCCAAGCCAGATCGCCGCCAATGTCAGCAGCATCGCGAAGCCCAGATAGAGCAGCGCAAAGTCAAACAGCCGCCGCCCCCGTTCGCTTTCCTGTTGCTGGTAGAACCGCGCGGTTTCCTGCGTCTCATCCAGCAGGTTCAGAATGTCGCCATCCACTTCACGGCTGATGTACAGATACCTGTCGGCAAAGGCGTCCAGCGGGACCAAGGCACGGAATTCGTCGTTGTCCCAGTCGGCAATCAAAGCAATACCGTCGCGGGTCGCGGTTTCGAAATCCGCGATGGAAGGCCGTTCGTAATCAAACAGATAAGACCGTTCGCCCCGCGCTTTGATATCGCCGTCACTGCCGATCACATAAGCTTCGCGCAGACCGCGCTGAATTTGCGCCTGCCCCTGTGCGAGGATCTGCCGCAATTCGCCATCATCGACCACCAGCGCCGACCGGCGCGACGCATCAAGGTACGCGGCCAGAACACGCGCGTCCTGCGCCAAGGCGTCATGATGTTCGGCTTCATAGTTTTCCGCCGCCGCAAGCGACGCGCCAACCACGTTGCGCACCCGTTCGGAAAACCACGTCTCAAGCCCGATGTTGATGGTCAAAACGGCAAACACCGCAACCGTGATGCTGGGAAGCAGCGCCATCAGCGCAAAGACACCCGTCAGACGCAGGTGCAGGCGCGACCCCGCCGATTGCGCCCGACGCGCCGCCACCATGCGGGCAACCCGTTGCAGGACCAGCCCCGCAACCACCAGAACGTAAACGAAATCAGACAGAAGGATCAGCCGCAGCCCCAGCGCCGATCCACCCTGATCGAGGGGGCCAAGCGCCAGAAACGTCGCCACTGCCAGAATTGGACCAAGGGTCACCAGACCCAAGGTCGCAAAATTCTGTAGACGTCTTTGACGCCGAAGCCGGCTAAGCCGGTCCCACGTCAAGGTGCGTGCCCTTGTGGCCACAGCCCGACCTCACAAAAATGTGCCGCATCAGCGACGAACCGCAATATGTCGTGGTTCTCGTGTGCGCGATGCAACACGGCCACGGTTATGTGGCTCTTTTACATCAACTTGCGTCGGCGTGTCACCTGAATATCGAGGTCCGAGATTTTTTTCCGCAGGGTATTGCGGTTGATGCCAAGCAAATCGGCGCATTTCGCCTGATTCCCGCCGGTGGCGTCTAGCGCAATCTCAATCAACGGTGCCTCCACTTCGCGCAAGATCCTTGCATACAGCCCCGGCGGCGGCAGCATATTGCCATGCAGATCGAAATAGCGGCGCAGGTGGCGGGCCACGGACGCGCCCAGCTTTTCGCTATCACCGCCGCGCAGAACCGGGCCCATTTCGGGCTGGTTGCCCAAGACGGCCTCAACCTCGGCGCGGGTGATTTCCTCGGCGCGGCTGGTCAGGCTCAGACGGCGCACGGCGTTTTCCAACTGGCGCACGTTGCCCGGCCAGCTATAGGCGCGGAACAGTTCGCCCGCGTCATGCGACAGCCAGCGTTTCGGCGCGCCATCGCGTTCGCAGCGCTGGAAGAAGTGATCGGTCAGCAGCACGATATCGTCGACCCGTTCGCGCAGGCTTGGCACTTCGATCGTGGCCCCGCCCAGACGGTAGAACAAATCCTGCCGCACACGCCCTTGATCCATGGCATGGGCAAGATCTTCTTGGCTTGTGGCCATGAAGCGCGGCACATGTTCGCCCGGCACATCCATCATTCGGACGATACGGGCCTGAATTTCTTCGTCGATGTCGGTGATTTCATCAATCAACAGCGTGCCGCCCTTGACCCGCGCCAGCACCCGCGCAGGGCCTTCCAGATCGGCCAGATCCGAACTGGTGACGGTGACAAACGGCATGGACCGGCGATCCGAAAAGTCGTGAATGGCCCGCGCGATCAAGGACTTGCCCGTACCGCTTTCACCCGAAATCAGCACCGGCAGGTCAGTGTTCATCACCCGCGCGACAAGACGATACAGCGCCTGCATCGCGGCGGTTTTACCCACCAGCGGCAATTCATCGGGCGCATCGACATTCTCCACCGGTTCCGACCGGGACGGCGCGCGTTGGCTTTGCTCCAATGCGCGCGCGGTGCGTTTCATCAGGTCCGGCAGGTCAAACGGCTTGGGCAGATAGTCATAGGCCTGCGCCTCGGCCGCCTGAATGGCGGTCATGATGGTGTTTTGCGCCGAAATCACGATCACCGGCAGGTCCGGGCGGTCTTGGCTGATTTTCGGCAGCATTTCCAGACCGTTGCCATCGGGCATGACCACGTCGGAAATGACTACGTCGCCTTTGCCTTCCCCGATCCAGCGCATCAGCGTGGTCAGCGATGAGGTCGCATGCACTTTACACCCGGCGCGAGTCAGCGCCTGTGTCAGAACCGTTCGGATTGTCCGGTCGTCATCAGCAACCAGTACTGTACCGTCCATCAGCCTTGCTCCTTCGCAATTCGGGGGGCCCTTGGCAGGGAAATGCGGAACACGGTGCGGCCGGGCACGCTGTCTACGGAGATCCAGCCGTCGTGGTCCGAAATGATTTTGCTCACCAGCGCCAGCCCAAGGCCGGTGCCGTTTTCTTTGCCCGATACGAACGGGTCAAAAATATCGCCTTTGATGTCCTGCGGCAGACCGGGGCCATCGTCGATGATCTCGATCTGAAGCGGCAGGGATTGCCCCTGCCCGTCCGCGCGGCGCAGGCGGAAACTATGTTCATAGAACGTGTGCAGGCGGATCTTGCCGCCTTTGACATCCGCCGCCTCAGAGGCGTTTTTCACAAGGTTCAGAACCACCTGAAGCAATTGATCCGGGTCGCCATAAGCCATGGGCAGCGAGGGGTCGTAATCCTCGATGATCTGCATATGCGCACCAAAGCCCAGCAACGCCGAGCGGCGCGCGCGATCCAGAACGTCGTGGATGTTCACCTCTTTGCGGTCCGGAGCGCTTAGGTTTCCGAACTGTTCGACCTGTTCCAACAGTTTCACAATGCGGCGGGTTTCGGCGACGATCAGATCGGTCAGTTCCAGATCGTCCTTTTCCAACCCCATCGACAAAAGCTGCGCCGCCCCGGCGATCCCCGCCAAGGGGTTCTTGATTTCATGGGCCAGCATTTCAGCCATGCCGATGGCCGACTTGGCCGCCGATTTCACCGAATGGCTTTGCGTCATGCGCCCGGCCAGTTCGCGCGGGCTGATCAACATCAGCATCCAGCCCGGACGGCCAGACACTGGCGCGATTTGCAGATTGCACACCAAGGGCGGGCGCGATCCGGTGCCGACATCCACATCGTTGACAAATAGCGCCGTGCCATTGCGGCGGGCGCGGGCAAGGCTTTCCTCAAGCGGGTCATCAACCGCCAAACGGTCCCAAATCGGCTGACCTTTCAGCCACTTGGCCGAATTGTTGAAGAACCCTTCGGCGGCCGGGTTCAAATCGGCGATCTTTTCATCCGGGTCCAGCAGCACCGCGGGCACCGGAAGCGAGGCCCAAAGCATCATGTCTTCGGTCGCAAGGTCGATCATGCCGCCGCCCTTTCGCTATCGGAGATCGCGCCGGGCAGCGCCTTCAGCACTTGGGCCGCATCGCGCGATGTCAGGATTTCGCGGCGCAAGGCCGCCGGGGTCGAAGCATTGTCCATGTACCAACCAAGATGTTTGCGCGCGACCCGGTTGCCCAGATCCGCGCCATAGAACCCAAGCATCGCCTCATAGTGCGTTGCGATCATGTCGGCCAAAGCAGCGCCTGTCGGAATTTGCGGCGCATCGGCCCCGAACAGCGCATGGGCGATTTCCGCCAGCGCCCAAGGCCGCCCCTGCGCCCCGCGACCAACCATCACGCCCTGCGCACCAGACTGGTCCAGCGCGGCGCGGGCGGTGGCGGCGTCGGTGATATCGCCGTTGGCCACAACCGGCACATTGACCGCCTGAACCACATTGGCAATCGCCGCCCAATCGGCAGCGCCTTTGTAAAACTGACAGCGCGTGCGCCCGTGAATCACGATCATCTGCACGCCCGACGCCTCGGCCCGGCGGGCCAGATCGGCGGCGTTCAGGCTGTCATCATCCCAGCCCAGCCGGGTCTTGAGCGTGACAGGCACATCCACCGCGTCCACCACCGCATCAATCAGCGTCAGCGCATGATCCAAATCGCGCATCAGGGCCGAGCCGGAATAGCCGCCCACGACCTTTTTCGCCGGACAGCCCATGTTGATGTCGATGATCTTGGCCCCCATGCCTTCGACCATACGGGCCGCCTCGGCCATGGTGGCTGCATCGCGGCCTGATAACTGCACCGAGGTATTTTCCACCGTCGCGCCCAATTCGGCCTTTTCGCGGCTGCCGGGGCGGTCTGTCAAGAACTCGCCGCTGGCGATCATTTCCGACACAACCAGCCCCGCCCCGAATGAGGCGACCAACTGCCGAAACGGCAAATCGGTGATTCCAGCCAGCGGCGCCAGCAGAACAGGAGGTGAGACTGAGGTGGTTGCCAGCTTGAAAGACAAGCGCCTATTCCTTGTGCAGATAGTTCTGAGCTACCCGGACCCTTGCCAACATTCAATAATTGGCGGGCACTTGGCAGGCAGCTCGGGGTGGTGTGCCTAATTTTTAATCATACAGCCCGGATCGCTTGCTTGCCAGCCGTACAAGGCATAATCAGCGCCCAAAGGAAAAAGTGCCATGACAATTGCCGTTCTTATCGTCGCCGCAGGCCGCGGAACCCGCGCAGGTGGCGCCCTGCCCAAGCAGTGGCGCACTGTTGCCGGACAGCCGGTGGCCCGCTGGACGGTTCAGGCCTTTCAGGCGGTCGGGGCGGTGACCATGGTGATCCACCCCGATGACCGCGACATCGCCACGGCAACCCTTGCCGGGCTGGACGTGCGGCTGGTCGATGGTGGCGCGGATCGGGCAGGCTCCGTCCGCAACGGGCTAGAGGCGATGGCCGAAGACGCGCCCGAACTGGTGCTGATCCATGACTGCGCCCGCCCCTGCGCGGATCACCCGCTGATCCAAGGCGTGATCGATGCGCTGGCCAGTCACGACGGGGCTGCCGCCGCCCTTGCCGTGACCGATGCCCTTTGGACCGGCGACGGCGGCGCGGTCACCGGCACCCGCGACCGGACCGGGCTTTATCGCGCACAGACGCCGCAGGGGTTTCGCTATGACAAGATCCTGGCCGCCCATCGTGCCCATCCCGGCGGTGCAGCCGATGACGTTCAGGTCGCCCGTGACGCGGGCCTGACCATCGCGATCACACCCGGCAGCGAACGGAACCTCAAAATCACCGGCCCCGAAGATTTCGCGCGGGCCGCCAAACTTCTGGAGAGCCGAATGGACATTCGCCTAGGCAATGGCTTTGACGTGCACGCCTTTGAAGCCGGCGACCATGTGTGGCTGTGCGGCGTGAAGGTGCCCCATACCCACGCGCTGAAAGGCCATTCCGACGCCGATGTCGGCATGCACGCCGTGACCGACGCCATTTACGGCGCCTTGGCCGAAGGCGATATTGGCCGCCACTTCCCGCCCAGCGATCCGCAATGGAAGGGCTGCGAAAGCCATGTGTTTTTGCGCCATGCGGTGGAACTCGCCACCTCCAAAGGCTATGTCATCAACAACGTTGACTGCACCTTGATTTGCGAACGCCCCAAGGTTGGCCCCCATGCCGCCGCGATGATGGCCCGCATGGGCGAGATCATGGGCCTGCGCCCCGATCAAGTGTCAGTCAAGGCAACCACCTCGGAACGGCTGGGCTTTACCGGCAGAGAAGAGGGCATCGCCGCAATCGCAACAGCCACATTGGTGAAAGCATGACCCATCTGATCGCCACCTTCTTCCGCGTCGGCCATATGCGCCCCGCCCCCGGCACTTGGGGATCGCTGGCTGCGCTGCCATTTGCTTGGGCGCTGCATATGGCGGGCGGCTTTCCCCTGCTGGCCATCGCGACCGTGCTGGTGTTTGGCCTTGGCTGGTGGGCCACCGCCGAGGAAACCCGCGACACAGAAGACCATGACCCGTCCGAGATCGTTATCGACGAAGTCGTCGGCCAGTGGATTGCCATTTGGCCGGTCAGCTTTGGCGCGGCGATGATGGGCGTTGACGTGCTGCGCCTCTATCCCGGCTGGATCGCAGGCTTTGTCCTGTTCCGCCTGTTTGACATCTGGAAGCCGTGGCTCGTGGGCTGGGCCGACCGTCGCGGCGATGCGCTTGGCGTGATGCTGGATGACGTGATCGCGGGTGTCTTTGCTGCCGTCGTTTCGATCATCTTGGCGGGCCTGTCGCACGGGCTGTTGATGTGACACAGGATCTGGCCACCCAGCTTCTGGCGCTCGCTACTGAAAAAGGCGCGACCGTCACCACCGCCGAAAGCTGCACCGGCGGCATGGTCGCCGCCGCGATCACCGATATCGCCGGATCGTCGGCGATCTTTGAGCGTGGTTTCGTGACCTATTCCAACATCGCCAAGCAAGAGATGCTGGGCGTGTCGGCGGCCACGCTTGAGGCCCATGGCGCTGTCTCCGAAGAGGTTGCCCGCGAAATGGCCATCGGCGCGCGCAACGCGGCAAACGCCACCGTCGCCGTGGCCATCAGCGGCATCGCAGGCCCCGGCGGATCCGAGTTCAAACCCGAAGGCCGCGTCTGCTTTGCCACGGCAACCGCCCAAGGCACCACCAGCGAAACCATCGAATTCGGCGCCCTTGGCCGTGCCAATGTCCGGGCTGAGGCCACGAGTCGCGCGCTTTCGCTGCTGCTCACCGCACTGTCATCCATCTGACGCATTTTTCCGCACTCACCCAAAATAACGCCCAATTTTTGTGCAGTTTTCAAATAGCTCATTCTATAAGCGCTATTTTCGCGTGATGCGGCTTTTTTTATCGCCCCAAATACGGTTCCTCCGCTTCCAACAATCCTGAAAAAGGGAAGGAAGGGGACTATGAACGGAGCGGATACCGCTTGGATCATCGTGGCAACGGCACTTGTGCTGTTCATGACGTTGCCGGGACTGGCGCTGTTTTACGGGGGCCTTGTGCGCGCCCGCAACGTGCTCAGCGTATTCATGCACTGCTTTGCCATCGCCTGCTTGATGAGCGTGCTTTGGCTGGTGGCGGGCTACTCGATCGCCTTTGGCGACGGCAATGCCGTTTGGGGCGGACTTGGCAAGGCCTTCTTGCTGGGCATCGACGCAGACACCGTATCGGGCACCCTGCCCGAGGTGCTGTTCTTTGCCTTCCAGATGACCTTTGCCATCATCACCCCGGCGCTGATCGTCGGTGCCTATGTGGAACGCGTCGGCTTTGGCTTTGTGCTGCTGTTCTCGGCGCTGTGGATGCTGCTGTGCTACGCACCGGTCACCCACTGGATCTGGGGCGGCGGTTTCCTGGCCGATGGCGGCATCTTCGGTGATACCGGCGTGAAAGACTTCGCAGGCGGCATCGTTGTGCACGAAACCGCAGGTCTGGCCGCGCTGCTGATCGCGATCGTGCTTGGCCCGCGTAAAAACCAGACAACCCCGCCGCACAACCCCGGCTACGTCATGATCGGCGCAGCCATGCTGTGGGTCGGCTGGTTCGGCTTCAACGGCGGCTCGCAACTGGCAGCCGATGGCGGCGCAGCCATGGCGCTGACCGTGACGCATATCTCGGCGGCCACCGCGTCTCTCAGCTGGGCGCTGTGGGAACGGATCAAGTTCGGCAAATCCTCGCTCGTGGGCATCGTCACCGGCACCATCGCAGGCCTTGCTTCGATCACACCCGCCTCTGGCTTTGTCGGCCCGATTGAGGCGCTGATCATCGGTGCCATCGCAGGCATCCTGTGCCAGGAAGCCGTTGGCGTGATCCGCAACACCCTGAAGATCGACGACACGCTGGACGTCTTCGCGGTTCACGGAGTCGGCGGCATCTTCGGCACGATCATGATCGCCGTCTTCGGCGCAGGCTCTTGGGCTGCGCAGCTGGGCGGTCTGGTTGTGGTCGGCGTCTTCACAACCGTGGTCACGCTGGTGCTGATCTATGTGGTCAAAGCCATCACGCCGATCCGCGTCGACAAAGACACCGAAGTTCAGGGCCTTGATATCACGGTCCATGGCGAACGCGCCTACGATCACAACAGCTGATCAACACATCACAAAAAACCAAGAAGGCGGGCCAATCGGTCCGCCTTTTTCATGCGCCCTTCACGCGCCCCCCGCCCTGCTTCTTCTCTTTGATAAATACCGCCGGGGGTGAATTGAGCCGCAGGCTCAAAAGGGGGCAGCGCCCCCTAACACCGCCCGGCGCACCAGCGACGGGCTTCCCCTGCGCCCCGGAACGGGGCACAATTGGTTCACCAAGAACGGCTATCCGGGATCACCGGCAAAGATAGTCCGGCGCGATGCTGCCATGGATCACGGCGCGGCCATTGGGCAGATCGTTTTCATCCAGCTTGAACCCGATTTCCTCCTCGGTCAGCCCGTACCCCTCCCAGCGCCCCCGCAACCGGCGGCGCAATTCCTCTTCGGGCACATCAATCATCACAGTCACATCAAACAGCGGCGCAAGGTCCGACCAAGGGGCGCGGTCCAGCAGCAGGTAATTGCCCTCGACCAAAATCAGCCGCGCCGCGCCGCCGATCAGCCGTGCACTCCCGCGCGAGATCTCAAGATCGCGGTCAAACACCGGCACGGCAACCGGGTCTTCGGCATCCCCGCGCAGCCGCTCCAACGTCATGCGCAGCCCGCCCACGTCAAAGGTATCGGGTGCGCCCTTCCACGGACGGCGGCCCAGTTGGTGCAGCACCGCATCGTCGAAATGAAACCCATCCATCGGCAGGATCGCCACCGCATCGCCCGCGCCCAGCATCTCGGCCAGACGGTCCACCATGGTCGATTTGCCAGACCTTGGCGCACCGGCAATCGCCATGATCTGCCGCCCGCCGCCGGCCAGAAGCCCGCGCGCCACATCCGCCAATCCGGCGATATCAATGTCTTGTGTCATGTCCCCTCCGCGCACATGGCCTGTCTGCGCAAAGGTAGCGCCGCGCCCATTCGCGCGGTAAACCCTTAGCCGTAAAGCTCATCCGCGCGGCGTTCGAAGGCGCGCACGATCCGCTGCATCGCCTCATAAAAAAACATGCCCGCCGCACCCTGCAAAATCCGGCTTTTAAACTCAAAATCCACAAAGAACGACACTTCGACCCCGCCGTCGACATCCTTGAAGGCCCAGTCGGATTTCATATGCCGAAACGGGCCGTCCAGATATTCGGTCTGGATCTCATGCTTGCCCGGCCACAGAACCACCCGGCTGCCGAACCGTTCGCGAAAGACTTTGAAGCTGATCACAAGATCGGCCAGCATCTCGGCATGATCGCCCTGTTCATTGACCGAGCGAATGCGCGCTGCCGCCGTCCAGGGCAGAAACTTCGGATAGCTGGCCACATCGGCCACCAGATCATACATTTGCTGGGCCGTGTAGGGCAGCGTGCGGGTCTCAGAGTGGGTCGGCATGTCGCCCCGTTTTGTCGTGACAGTGGCCTGTCATGTCGTATGCTGCGCCGCAAAGATCAAGGGGAAGACATGTCAGAGCGTCCTTATGTCATCGACGAAATGATCTCGGCCAAGGCGATTGCCGCCCGGATCGAGGATCTATGCCGCGACATTCACAAGTCCTTTGCCGACACCGAAAAACTGGTTGTGGTGGGGCTGCTTCGCGGATCGTTCGTGTTCATTGCCGATCTGGTGCGCGAACTCGACCTGCCGGTTGAGGTCGATTTCCTTGAGGTGTCCTCCTATGGTGATGCGATGGAATCCAGTCGTGAAGTGCGGGTGCTGAAGGATCTGCGCGGGGGGATCGAAGGCCGCGACGTGCTGGTGGTCGAAGACATTGTCGACACCGGCCACACCCTCAGCCATGTGACCCGGCTTTTGCTGTCGCGCAACCCGGCGCGGCTTCGGACGATTGCCTTGCTGGACAAACCCTCGCGGCGCGAAGCGGATTTCAAGGCCGATTGGATCGGGTTCGAAATCCCCGATGAATTCGTGGTGGGCTACGGGATCGACTTTGCGCAGCGCAACCGCAACCTGCCCTTTATCGGCAAGGTGCGCTTTACCTAAGGCCTAGGCCGCTTCGCCCTTCAATTGTGGGGCCATGCGGCGCAAAGAGCTGGCCAATGCGCGGCGCAGTCCCAAAATGCGCGGGTTGTCTTCCAGATCGGCATGGCACGCCACCCAGAGCGGCACCGATGTCGGCGGCATCCCCGTGCCGCTGCAACGGGCCACCCCAGACAGGCTATCGCCCAGCACACATGGCAAGATCGCCATTCCCATCCCCGCCTGCGCCAGCTTGGCCAGAACGCAAAAGCTATCGGCCTGCCCATTGATCTGTTCGGGCGCGATGTGATGCGCCATCCATCGCCCCGGCAGCGATTGCGCCAAAGTCCCGGTCAGGCCCAGCCATGTGCCGGGGGCCGATGCAGCGGCATATACGGCAAACCCCATGTCGACCACCTGTTCGCCTACCATATCCGCCGCAAGGCTGGTGGCCGGGCGCAATGTGACATCGGCCTGCAATCGGGCCATATCCAAGTGGTGATTGGCACAGATCAGCGCCACATGGTCCGGCGCGATCCGGCGGGCGATGCGCGGCATGGCCTCGCTCAGCACGGTTTGGCACAGCGTATCGGTCGAAGTCAGGCGCAGCACACTGCCCTTGCCGCTGGCCCCACCCGCCATCAGGCGCGTCACCGACTGCATCGCCGTTTCGGCTTCGCGGGCCGCTTCGATCACGGCGGCGCGGTCCGGGCGCAACCGATACCCCTGCGCCGAGCGTTCAAACATTTGGCCGCCCGTCGTCTCCTCAAAGGCCGAAATCCGGCGCAGCACGGTCGCGTGATTGACCCCCAATTCGCGCGCGGCCGCACTAACAGAGCCTGTGCGCGCAACGGAAAGTACAAACCTAAGATCGTCCCAATTGGGGCTGTGCATGAATCGTGACCCGCTTCGCAAGAATTAAGAGTTCATTTGTGACCATAGCCGGTCATACTGATCGAAAGTCATCACATTTTATGTGCGGGAGAACTGAAATGTATAAAACAATTGCTTTGGTCGCCGGTCTGGCCCTTCTGGCCACCCCTGCTATTTCGCAGAACATCAACGGCGCGGTGAAGGCCCGCCAAGGCCAGTTTAACGTTCTGGCCATCAATCTTGGCGTTCTGGGCGGCATGGCCAAGGGCGAGATTGAATATTCCGCCGAGGCCGCGGGTGCCGCCGCAGATTCGCTGGTCGGCGTGGCAATGATCAACCAAGCCCCGCTTTGGCCCGCCGCTTCGGATGAAATGGCCATCGACGGCACCCGTGCCAAGGCCGACATCTGGGACAATTGGGATGATTTCCAGTCCAAGTGGGATGCGCTGGGAACCGCTGCTGCCGCGATGAAAGTCGCAGCCGCTGAAGGCCCCGATGCAATCGGGCCGGCTCTGGGTGCGCTTGGTGGTGCATGTAAGGCGTGCCACGAAGCATACCGCGCCCCTGCGAACTGAAACACGTGATCAGTTTTAAGGCACTGAGAAGACTGGCAGTGGCCGCGCTATGCGTGGCCGCTGCTGGTCTTTTTGTCACCCGCCCCGCCAAATTGCCCGATGGGGCACTTGATGGGCTAAGCGCCGATCCGGCAAACGGCGAACAGGTGTTCTATGCGGCAGGGTGCATTTCGTGCCACGCGGCCCCCGGCACCACTGGCCCGGCCAAGCTGACATTGGCGGGCGGGCAGGCATTCCCGTCAGATTTCGGCACCTTTATCGCGCCGAACATTTCGCCCGATCCGGACCATGGGATCGGCGGTTGGACCTTGTCGGAATTTGCCTCGGCCCTGCGCTATGGCAGCAGCCCGGATGGTCAGCATTACTACCCGGCGTTCCCCTATACCGCATATGCCCACATGACCGATCAGGACATCGCCGATCTTTGGGCCTTCTGGCAAGGCCTGCCACCCAGCGATGTGCCAAGCCAGCCGCATCAGGTCGGGTTCCCGTTCAACATCCGCGCCAGCCTTGGTGGCTGGAAAATGTTATTCATGTCAAAGGACTGGGTGGTCGCGGACATCCCCTCGCCTGAGGTGGAGCGTGGGCGCTATTTGGTTGAGGCTTTGGGCCATTGCGGCGAATGCCACACCCCGCGCAACGCGCTTGGCGGGCTTGATACCGCGAACTGGCTAGGCGGCGCGCCCAACCCGTCGGGAAGCGGCAAGATCCCGTCCTTGGCCGCACTGGATTGGGCGGCTTCGGACATCGCCTATTACCTCGAAACCGGCTTCACCCCCGATTTCGACAGCGCGGGCGGTCACATGGCTCCGGTCGTTCAGAACTTTGCCCGCCTTCCCGCCGCAGACCGGGACGCGGTCGCCGCCTATATCAAGGCGCTGCAATAAAAAACGCGGCCCACATTCGGGGCCGCGTTTTCGCAATTCGCAGGCAGGGTCACTGGCGCGATAGCTTCGCCTCGCGGTTGGTGCGCAGACGGGCGAAATCGTCGCCGGCGTGATAGGACGACCGGGTCAAAGGCGTGGCCGAGACCATCAAGAACCCCTTGCCATAGGCGGCCTTTTCATAGGCTGCGAACTCTTCGGGCGTAACAAAGCGATCCACCCGGTGGTGTTTCGGCGTCGGCTGCAAATACTGGCCAATGGTCAGGAAATCGATGTCAGCGGCGCGCATGTCTTCCATCACCTGCATCACGGCCTGACGGTCTTCGCCAAGGCCAACCATGATGCCCGATTTGGTAAAGATCGACGGATCCAGTTCCTTGACCCGCTGAAGCAGGCGCAGCGAATGGAAATACCGCGCACCGGGCCGCACTTCGGGGTACAGCCCCGGCACGGTTTCAAGGTTGTGGTTGAACACATCCGGCTTGGCCGCGACGACGGCTTCCAGCACTTCAGGCGCGCATTTCAGGAAGTCGGGCGTCAGAATTTCGATCGTGGTCTTGGGCGAACGATGCCGCACGGCGCGGATGGTCTGGGCAAAATGTTCTGCCCCGCCATCGTCCAGATCGTCCCGGTCCACCGAGGTGATAACAACGTGGTTCAGGCCCAGTTTGGCCACCGCATCGGCAACCCGGCCCGGCTCAAACGCATCCAAGGACTGGGGTTTGCCGGTGGCGATGTTGCAGAAGGTGCAACCACGGGTGCAGATTTCGCCCATGATCATCATGGTCGCGTGGCCCTGGCTCCAGCATTCGCCGGCGTTCGGGCAGCTGGCCTCTTCGCAGACCGTGACCAATTTGTTTTCGCGCATGATGCGGCGCGTTTCGTTATATCCTTCGCCGCCGGGCGCCTTTACGCGAATCCAGCTGGGCTTTTTCGGCTGGGCGTTGTCCGGGCGATGCGCTTTTTCGGGGTGCCGCTGCTCAGGAATTTTCAGATCACGCATGTTTTTTGCCTTTACGCCGTTTTCGCCGCCGATTTTTAGCATATGATAGACGCGGGGCGAGTACCAGTACCGCATAGCTGTCATGCAGCGGCGCATCCCCAACGTAGAGAGTGGCCCCACGTCCTTTCCGCACATATTTTTTGCGCGGAAAGGGCGTTCACTTCTTAGATCCGTCAAACTTGGGCTTTCGGATTGACACCATTTAGAATCCTTCTAAGTTCCCGGTCTGTAGTTGCTGCGCATGCAGCATGAATCGGTTCCATGGAATCGCTGACCAGTTGAAAACCTGAGAGGATCAGATGAAAGCAGGCGTCACCCTTCCCAATGTCACCTTCAAAACCCGCGTTCGTGATGAGGCCGTTGGCGGCCCGAACCCGTTCCGCTGGCAGGACGTGACCACCGCAGATTACTTCGCAGGCAAGCGCGTTATCCTGTTCTCGCTGCCGGGTGCGTTCACCCCCACCTGCTCGACCTACCAGCTGCCGGGCTTTGAGAAGAACTTTGCCGAGTTCCAGAAACTGGGCATCGATGCAATCTACTGCATGTCGGTCAATGACAGCTTTGTCATGAACAAGTGGGCCGAATCGCAGAAGCTGGAAAGCGTCAAAGTCATCCCCGATGGCTCGGGCGAATTCACCCGCAAGATCGGCATGCTGGTCGCCAAGGACAACCTGGGTTTTGGCGCGCGCAGCTGGCGCTATGCCGCCATCGTCAAGGACGGTGTGGTCGAGGCATGGTTCGAAGAGCCGGGCCTGTGCGACAACCACGGCGAAGACCCCTATGGCGTGTCGAGCCCGGAAAACCTGCTCAAGCACCTGAACGAAGCCGTCCAGCCCGCATAAGCGGAGGCCAGAGGTTTCAGAAAGGCCCGCCGTTTTGGCGGGCCTTTTTCTATGGGCGGCCTAGATATCGGCGCGGGCTTGGTTCACCAGCCCCTGCCCCACCTCGGCAAAGCGCGCGGCCAATGCGGTGAACCAATCGCTTTGGCTTGACGTGGCCCGGCGGACCAGCCCGATTTGCCGGAACGGCTGCGGGTCAGAAAACCGCACCAGCCGCATTTCCGGGGTGGCCAGCCGTTCCGTCGGCACAGCCAATTCCGGCAACAACGTCAGCCCGAACCCCGCCCCCACCAATCGCGACAGCGTGGCCAGCGACGAAGCCCCCATATTGATCCGGCCCGTGCGTTCGCGGCCGCATACCTCTAGCGCCTGGTCGGTCAGGCAATGGCCGTCCTCAAGCAACATCAGTTGCGACCCCGAAAGCATCTCGGGGCGCAGGCGCGACACGTTCAGCGCATCCAAGCGCGCAGCGCTGCCCGCCAGCAAAAACCGATCTTCGAAGAGTGGCACGGCGGCAAACCCTTCCGGGTCGACCGGCAGCGCCATCACAACCGCATCCAATTCCCCCTGTGCCAAATGTGATAGAACCCGGTCGGTCTTGCCCTCGGTCACTTCGACATCAAGCGCAACGTCCTCGCTGCGCAGGGCGGCCAGCGCTTCGGGCAGGAAATAGGGCGCAATCGTCGGAATAACACCAAGCCGCAGCGTGCGCCCCACCCCGCGCCGATCTTCGGCCTGTTGCTGCAATCGGCCAACGTCGCGCAGCACCCGTTCGGCCACTTCCAGCACCTCGCGGCCCAGTGGTGTCAGGATCGCCGCGCGCGGCGTCCGTTCGATCAAGGGCGCGCCAAGCGTGCGCTCAAGCTCTTGGATTTGCACGGAAAGCGCCGGTTGCGTGACGTGGCACATCTCGGCCGCGCGGCGGAAATTCTGCTGATCCGCGACGGCCTTGAAGTAGGTCAGTTGTTTGAGCGATATTGTCATTAGAAAAATCTATCACAAACAAAAATTCTTACAATTGGAACTAATCACATATCGGGCGCATTTTACCTTCAATCACAAACTGGAGGGAGCCAAATGACAAAGCGACTCACAACCACCGGCGGCGCACCGATTGCCGACAACCAAAACTCTCTGACGGCGGGCGCACGCGGCCCCGTTTTGATGCAGGACTACCAGTTGATCGAAAAGCTGGCCCATCAGAACCGCGAACGTATTCCCGAACGCACCGTCCACGCCAAGGGCTGGGGCGCGTTCGGCACGCTGAAAATCACTGGTGACATCAGCAAATATACCATCGCCAAGGCGCTTCAACCCGGCGCGCAAACACCGATGCTGGCGCGGTTTTCCACCGTTGCGGGCGAACAGGGCGCAGCAGACCATGAACGCGATGTGCGCGGCTTTGCGCTGAAATTCTACACCGAGGAAGGCAACTGGGATCTGGTGGGCAACAATACGCCCGTCTTCTTTATCCGTGACCCGTATAAATTCCCCGATTTCATCCATACGCAAAAACGCCACCCGGCCACCAACCTGCGCTCGCCGACGGCGATGTGGGATTTCTGGTCGCTTAGCCCGGAATCGCTGCATCAGGTGACGATTCTGATGTCGGATCGCGGCTTACCGACCACGCCAATGAATATGAACGGCTACGGCAGCCACACCTTCAGCTTCTGGAACGCCGATGGGGAACGGTTCTGGGTGAAGTTCCACTTCAAAACCCAGCAGGGCCACGCCCACTACACCAATGCCGAAGGCGAAGCGATCATCGGTAAAACGCGTGAGGGCTATCAAGAGACTCTGTATGGCACCATCGAGGGAGGCGATTTCCCGCGCTGGACGGTGCAGGTGCAGATCATGCCCGAGGCCGATGCCGACAAGACCAGCTATAACCCGTTCGACCTGACCAAGGTTTGGCCGCATGACGAATATCCGCCGATTGAAATTGGCGTGATGGAGCTGAACCGCAACGCGGCCAACTACTTCGCCGAGATTGAACAGGCCGCCTTTAGCCCGTCGAACGTGGTGCCGGGCATCGGGTTCAGCCCCGACAAGATGCTGCAAGCGCGGATCTTCAGCTATGCCGACGCGCATCGCTATCGCCTTGGCACGCATTATGAGGCCCTGCCAGTGAACCAGCCGAAATGCCCGGTCCATCACTACCACAAAGACGGCAACATGAACTTCATGGGCCAGATGACCGGCCATCGTGATGCGTACTATGAGCCGAACAGCATTGCGGAATCTGCCAAGCAAGACCCAAGCGTGGCGGAACCGCCGCTGAAGATCTCGGGCGATGCGGATCGGTACAACCACCGCGACGGCAACGACGATTTCGGCCAGCCGCGCGCCCTGTTCAATCTGTTTGACGATGCGCAAAAAGCCCGCCTTTACAGCAATATCGCAGCCGCGATGGGCGGCGTTCCAGCCGATATCGTTGAGCGTCAGTGCAAGCTGTTCGACCAAGTCCACCCGGACTATGGCAAAGGCGTCCGCGATGCGGTCGCGGCGAATGCCTAATCAGGACTGCCCGTAAAAAGAAACGCCCCGGAGATCCTCCGGGGCGTTTTCTTACCCGATCAAGCCACCACCCGGCCCGATTACATCGTCATAGTGTCGGCGCAATCGCTGTAATGCGATGCGCAGCACCACCTTGCCAGACCGCGACGACCAGCCCATGCGCTGTTCGGTCTTTTCCAGCCCTTCCATATAGCAGCAGCACCGCAGCGCCACATCGCCCAGCCCCGGCCCCAGTTCGGCCAGTGCGGCGGCCAGCCGGTCCTTGGCCGATGACATCGCCTTGGGGCCGGTGGATTGCGATGGCCCCGTCAGGAACCGATCCCAATTCTGGGCCACGCGCGGGCCGATCTGGGCCAGTTCGAAATCTTCCATCAGGCGCTCGCCCGCTGCGACCAACTCGGGGGTCAAAAAAGGGCGGCCATCCTTATCGCGGCGACGCGCCAGCGTGTGCAGGGGCGATTCAGTTGCGCCAGCCCGGCGGGCGTTGGCCGATGGGCCAAAATCAAACCCGGCTTGCGCCTCGGCAAAGCCGACGGCTTGATTTTCGCTGCCAGCCACCAATTCGCGCAGGGCTGACCGGCCCGCCGAAGTGATATGATAGCGCGACACGCGCCCCGGTGTGCGGCAGGCGATCCAGTCTTTCAGAGCCATCGCCTGCGCCGTCGCAGCCGAGACGACCGTCTTGGCCGTATCTGGCGCTGCTGTATCGCCATCAATCACAACGGCATTGGCCATGCCTTCGGCAACCGCCAGAACGGCCCCGGACCGGCACAGGTGGCGCAACGCGGTCATGGCCTCTTGGTCAAACTGGTCTTTGGTGTCGTCATCCGAATTCGGACTAATGCGGCCTGTCATGGCGCGGTTGCTCCTTTGCGGCGGTGATTGAGTTTCTGGGCCAAGCCGCTTCAACGCTGCGTCCACCAGCGGGTCATCTCGCTGGGCTTCGATCTTGCGAACGCGGCGCAGAACGGTCGACGCATGGCAGCCGGTTTGGCGGGCCAAGCTGCGGATCGAAACACCGTGTTCGGTATGGGCCAAGTACAGGCGTGCATTGTCTGGCACCCAATCGGGCACCGTCATGGACAAGGGCGAGCAAACCTCGGACATGGTCAGGCTCCTTCAATTTTTGGTTGTATTTTTATCCACTGCTCCACCCACAGACTTATCCCCATACCCCTCAGCTAGGCGGCGATTTCTTTCGCGTTCGTTAACATTGAAACGCTTTCGAAAGGATCATTGCGAAAAGGTAAACAGTTCTGAAGGCACCGAGCGGAGTCTGCCGCAACACGCAACACCCTTATAGGTTGTGCAACGCTGCCAATCGGAATCACTTGGAGGCTGTGAAATGCAAGACACCCTGACCCGTTTGGCCCTGCTGAAACGCCCGCCGCTGCTGGTACGCTCGGCCCGGTATGGCGCACAGGTCTACCGCCGCACGCCGCATCTGTACCGGCTGCTGGGCTACTGCGCTGGCATCCGCCACGGCGAGGCCGTCTTGCGCCTGATGGATATCGAAGAAGACCTGAACCGCAAACGACTGGCGGCTGACGCAGGATACTCCGTCAGCCGCCATGTCGAGGTTCTGTCAGCCCTTGTTGGCGAAGCGCAGCACATGCACGACTCCATCGCGGGCGAAGTTGCTTAGGTGAAGGCGTCGGGCATCGAGGCCTTCTTGTTGGCGACATAAGCGGCCAGCGCTTCGGCAATTGCCGGGTCCAGCGCGGGCTGCTGATAGGTGGCCAGCATTTTCTCAACCCGAGCCGAGGCCAGCGCCTGCGAATCCCGCGCGCCTTCTTCGTCCCAAGTTTCAAACGGTTTGTAATCAAGGACATTGGTCCGCCAGAAGGCATCCTTGAAGTTGGCCTGCGTGTGGTCACACCCCAGGAAGTGACCGCCCGGCCCAACTTGGCGCAGCGCGTCCATGGCTTGCGCATTGTCATCATAGGCCACGCCCTGCGCCATCTTGTGCAATGCGCCCAGCTGGTCGGCATCCAGAACGAATTTCTCGAACGAGGACACAAGGCCCCCTTCCAGCCATCCGCAGGCATGTAGCATGAAGTTCACGCCGCCCATCAACGCCGCATTCAGCGTGTTGGCCGATTCATAAGCCGCCTGCGCATCGGGCAGTTTCGAGCCGCACAGCGCCCCGCCCGAGCGGAACGGCAGATTCATCCGGCGGGCCAACTGGCCTGCGCCATACAGGATTTGCGACGCTTCGGGCGTGCCAAAGGTCGGCGCGCCGCTGTTCATGTCGATCGAGGTCACGAAGGCGCCGAAAATCATCGGCGCGCCGGGACGGACAAGCTGCGAATAAGCGATCCCGGCCAGAACCTCGGCCAGAACCTGTGTCAGCGTCCCCGTCACCGACACCGGTGCCATGGCCCCGCCCACGATGAAGGGCGACAGGATACAGGCCTGATTGTTCGCGGCATAAACCTCAAGCGAGCCCATCATCACGTCGTCGAAGGTCAGAGGAGAGTTCACGTTGATCAGCGAGGTCATCACCGTGTTGTGCTGCACGAATTCCTTACCGAACAGGATTTCGCACATTTCAACGCTGTCGCGTGCGCGGCTGGCTTCGGTCACAGACCCCATGAAGGGCTTGTCCGACAAGGTCATATGGGCGTGCAGCATATCAAGGTGACGCTTGTTCACCGGAATGTCCGTCGGCTCGCACACAGTGCCGCCCGAATGGTGCAGCCACTTGGACATATAGCCCAGTTTCACAAATTTGCGGAAATCTTCCATGGTGGCATAGCGACGGCCGCCTTGCGCGTCTCGGACAAAGGGTGGGCCATAGACCGGCGCCAGAACCAGCGACTTGCCACCGATTTCGACATTGCGTTCTGGGTTGCGGGCATATTGGGTGAAGGTCGAAGGCGCGGTCTTGCACAGCTCTCGCGCCAGCCCGCGCGGAATGCGGACCCGTTCACCGTTTATATCGGCCCCGGCCTGACGCCAACGATCCAGCGCCGCGGGGTTGTTGACGAAATTGACGCCGACCTCAGCCAGAAGGGTTTCGGCGTTTTCTTCGATGATCTGAAGCGCTTCTTCGTTCAGCAGATCGAATGTCGGGATATTGCGTTCAATATACTTGGCCGTTTCAATGCTGACCGCCGTGCGCGACGCGCGGCGCGCGGCGCCTCCACCGCTGCGGGACCGTCTGGCTGTGGTTACGTCTGTCATGTCTCACCCTCGGGATGGTTCGCGGCTGTTTCCGCTGTCTTGGCAATTTGTTTAACCCATCACTAAACCGGCCCGCATACAGATTGCGGCGCGCGAGGGTGAAAAGCGACATAGGCCAGTTTTGCATTTGATCGGGTTGAGGGGGCTGTCTGCCCCCTCTGGCCCGTGCCGGGCCATTCACCCCCGAGGAATATTTAGGGTCAGAAAATGCGCAAAGGCGTGTCCAATTCATCTGAGGCCTTGCCAGTTTGCCCGTGCCGAATTAGGGGGAAGCATGACCCAGACATCGCATGACCGCCTCCTCATTATCGACTTCGGCAGCCAGGTGACGCAGTTGATTGCGCGCCGCCTGCGCGAGCTGAATGTCTATTGTGAAATCCACCCCTACCAGAACGTGACCGACGCGTTTCTGGCCGAGTTTGCCCCCAAGGCCGTGATCTTTTCCGGCGGGCCGGATTCGGTCATGCGCGACGGCAGCCCTCGACCGCCGAAATCGGTCTATGATCTGGGCGTGCCGATCCTTGGCATCTGCTATGGCCAGCAGGTCATGATGCATGATCTGGGCGGCAAGGTAGAAGCGGGCGAAAGCCACACCGCCGAATTTGGCCGCGCCTATGTGACGGCGACCGATGCCAAGCTTGATCTGCTGAACGGCTGGTTCATGGACGCCACGGGCCGCGAGCAAGTTTGGATGAGCCATGGCGACCACGTGAGCGAGATTGCGCCCGGCTTTGAGGTCTATGGCACCTCGAAGGGTGCGCCCTTTGCGATCACCGCCGATGCGGAGCGCCGGTTCTATGCTGTGCAGTTCCACCCCGAAGTGCATCACACACCCAATGGCGCGACGCTGTATGAAAATTTCGTGCGCATGGCCGGATTCTCGGGCGATTGGACGATGGCCGCTTACCGCGAAGAGATGATCGCCAAGATCCGCGAACAGGTCGGCGACAAGCAGGTGATCTGCGCGCTGTCTGGCGGCGTGGATTCCTCTGTCACCGGGATTCTGCTGCATGAGGCCATCGGCGATCAGCTGACTTGTGTGTTCGTCGATCATGGCTTGCTGCGCCTCAATGAGGCCGAACAGGTCGTGAAGATGTTCCGCGAGAACTATAACCTGAACCTGATCCACGCCGATGAAAGCGATCTGTTCCTTGGCGCGCTTGAGGGGGTTTCTGACCCTGAGGTCAAGCGCAAGACCATTGGCAAGTTGTTCATCGACGTCTTCCAGAAATACGCCGACCAGATCGAAGGCGCCGAGTTCCTGGCGCAAGGCACGCTTTATCCTGATGTGATTGAATCGGTGTCCTTCTCGGGCGGGCCGTCGGTGACGATCAAATCGCACCACAACGTGGGCGGTTTGCCGGAGAAGATGGGCCTGAAGCTGGTCGAGCCGCTGCGCGAGCTGTTCAAGGACGAGGTCCGCGCGCTGGGTCATGAGCTGGGCCTGCCGGCGTCGTTCATTGGCCGCCACCCCTTCCCCGGTCCGGGTCTGGCCATTCGCTGCCCCGGCGAGATCACCCGCGAGAAGCTGGAAATCCTGCGCAAGGCCGATGCGATCTATATCGACCAGATCCGCAAGCATGGCCTTTACGATGAGATCTGGCAGGCCTTCGCCGCCATTCTGCCGATGCGCACCGTGGGCGTGATGGGCGACGGGCGCACCTATGACTATGCGCTGGCGCTGCGGGCCGTGACCTCGGTCGACGGGATGACCGCCGACTACTACCCGTTCACCCATGAGTTCCTTGGCGAGACCTCGACCCGGATCATCAACGAGGTCAAGGGCGTGAACCGCGTGTTCTACGATTGCACCTCGAAGCCGCCGGGCACGATCGAGTTGGAGTGATTTGATCAAAACGCCCTCGCAATTTCCGAGGGCGTTTTCTTTTCGCGGAATTCGGACTACCTTCTACTTAAAGTGGAAATTCAACTCCGAGACCTTCAATGCATTGTGATTATCCCGATTGGCTACGACAAGCCGTACCCAGCGATTCTACGTTTCAAACGAAACTAAGTGAGCTCAGGCGTGTCGAACGAGAATACGGCGATCTCGATACTTTGTACGATGAAGATGAACTGGTTAGCCTCATCGACGATTTAACTTACTCAGTCTCGGACGCCAGAGAAGGCAGAGCGAACCCCTCGAAACTACGTATCGAGGGCGATATTCGAAACAACCTTGCCTCGTATAAAAGTGCGGTTATGAAGTATGCGCGTTTTCGACAAGATGTCGAAAGCGAGGCCGCTAGGCCAGCAGCCACCGCAACAGTCGGCGCTCGGGATGCCGACGATATCGGAGACGCTCGAGCTTTTTCTCTGGAAAAAGACTTGCAAGCGGCCCTTAGGGCAAATTTGAATCAATTGGAGGACGGACTGACTATCATTGATGGCGGTGCCGAAAAGTCGGTGCCGTCCGGTTTCATAGACATACTTGCGCGCGACAAAAATGGTTATGTTGTCGTCATCGAGCTTAAAGCAGTCAAAGCGCGACGCGATGTCATCGGACAGACTTTGGCCTACATGGGAGACATTGCACTTGAGGCGGATAATGTCAGAGGCATCATTGTCGCGCCTGATTTCGACGAAAAGGTGATATCGGGGGCTCGTGTCGTTGATAAATTAACCTTACATCGCTACCAGTTTACCTTTACCTTCAACCCGATTGGGTAAGGGTTGTTCTTTGGATGAACAATTTTTGACTGTTATTCTTGCTTTAATTTCATAATTGAAACCGGTTTTTCTGGGCTTGCCCCTGCCCTGCCTTCCGGTCCACTGTCGCCGCCGGAGGAAGACCGATGACAGCACCAAAGATCCGTTTGCGCGGGGCGATGACTTGCCCGCCTGAGAGCGCCCCTGCTGTGCGCGCGGCATTGCCTGATCATATCCGCCTGACGCGGGCCGAGCCGGGCTGCATCCGCTTTGATGTGACGGAAACCGCGCCGGGGGTGTTCACGGTCGAGGAGCTGTTCACCGATCAGGCCGCTTTTGATGCCCACCAAAGCCGCACCCGCGCCAGCGCTTGGTTTGCGGTCACCCAAGATTTCCCGCGCGACTATTCGGTGGTTTCGGAATGAACGATACTCTCAAAGCCTGTCTGTGGATGATCGGCGCCGTCCTCAGCTTTACCTCCATGGCGATTGCCGGGCGGGCAGTCAGCTATAATCTCGATACGTTCGAGATCATGATGTATCGCAGCTTTATCGGCGTGACGATTGTCTTTGCCTTGGCCAAGGCCACCGGCACCTTCCACCACATTCGCCCCAATAAGATGGGCCTGCACACGATCCGCAACATCAGCCATTTCACCGGGCAAAACCTGTGGTTCTATTCGATCACCGTCTTGCCCTTGGCGCAGGTCTTTGCGCTGGAATTCACCATGCCGCTTTGGGTGATGGTCATGGCCCCGTTTGTCTTGGGCGAGGCGCTGACACGTAGCCGCGCAGTTGCGGCGCTGATTGGGTTTATCGGTATCCTGATCGTGACGCGGCCCGATCCGTCGACCTTTAGCTTTGGCATGATCACAGCGGCCTGCGCCGCCATCGGCTTTGCCGGATCGGCTGTGTTCACCCGCCGCCTGACCCGGACCGAGCACACCGTCAGCATCCTGTTTTTCCTGACCGCGATGCAATCGGTGTTTGGCCTTGTCTGCGCTGGCTTCGACGGGGATATCGCGCTGCCGACCGCTCAGAACATCCCGTGGATCATCGTTATTTCGCTGGCCGGGCTGACCGCGCATTTCTGTCTGACCACCGCGCTGGGGCTGGCCCCGGCGGCGGTTATTGTGCCGGTGGATTTCGCCCGCTTGCCGATTATCGCGATTGTCGGGATGGTTCTTTATGATGAAGGCATCGACATATACGTCTTGATAGGCGCGCTGATTATCTTTGGCGCGAACTACTTCAACATTCTGCGCGAAACACGCTTAAGACGAGAGGCCGGCGCTTAAGTTGACGTTACGGACACCTGCGTAAAGTTACGTTCGGTCAAAATTGACCTCATTTTAATTCTGCTTCTACCGTTAGACTTGGAGGAGAATAATAAGGGATGAGGGTCTCATGAAAATCGCTCTGGCAGCGGCGTCTTTTGCCGTTCTGGGGGCCACGTCAGTGGCCGCCGGTGGCATTGAACGCGCCAACAACAACTACGGGCTGCTGTTTACGCCCGGCGACCAAATCGAGCTGACGTTTTCGCATGTGAAACCGACGGTATCTGGAAGCTATAGCGCTGGTCTGACCGCGCTTGGCGGATCGGCCACAACCGGAAACATGGCGAATAGCTACACCAATCTCGGGTTCGGTTATAAGAACGATATCAACGACAAGCTGGCCATCGGCCTCTACGTCAACCAGCCTTATGGCGCTGACGCGGCTTATACCAGTGGCTTCTACAAGGGCCTTGCCGCCACTTGGGAAAGCTCGCAAATCGCGGCGCTGGCCAAGTACAAGCTGGCAGATCGAATCTCGGTCTATGGCGGTGCACGCTATGTGCGCAGCTCGGCCAATATATCGATCCCGGACCAGATGATCCGCGGCAAGTTGGCGGGGATCAGCCCGGCCCACCCCGGTCTGGCAGCCCCGGCAGGCACCCTGCGCTATGACGCGAAGGGCGAACAGGATGGCCAGTGGGGCTATGTGCTGGGCGCGGCCTACGAAATCCCGGAAATCGCGATGCGAGTCGGGCTGACGTGGGAATCGGCGATGACCCACAACTTCACCACCACCGAAACGGTGACAGGTCTGGGTGTGAACGCCACTGGCAAAACAAAGGTCGAAATGCCCCAATCCGTCGCACTGGACTTCCAGACCGGCGTTGCGGCTGGCACGCTGGTCTTTGGTCAGATCAAGTGGACCGAATGGTCGAAGTGGGAAGTGCGCCCGCCTGCGTATAACAGCGTCGCAAACGAAGCGATCACCGGCTTTGACAATGACACGACGACCTATCGCCTTGGCGTTGGCCGTCAGTTCAACGAACAACTGTCCGGCTTTGCGCAGGTCACCTACGAAAAGAAAAACGGCGGCATTGCATCGCGCCTTGCCCCGACCGATGGCCGTCAGAGCATCGGCATCGGCATGCAGTACACCAAGGACAACATGAAAATCCGTGGTGGTCTGGAATATGCACAACTGGGCGACGCGGTTGATGGGACCGGCACCCAGTTCAAAGGCAACAGCGCAACGGGCTTTGGCCTGTCTGTCACCTTCGGGTTCTGAGTGCACCCGTAGAAAACAGCTTGATGCGCCGCTGGGAACAGCGGCGCATTTTCGTTGGCCCTTTACCGAAGGCGCAAGAAGCGGGTCGGCAGACCCCGCCCGGCGCGTTACCAATCAACCATGACACAGAAAACCCTTTCCCCCCGAGCCTGGGCCGATCTGGCTTTGCTCGCCTTTTTCTGGGGCGGCGTCTTTTTGGCCGTTCGCGTGGCACTCGACGAAATCGGCCCACTGACGGCGGTCCTGTTCCGCGTGACCATTGGCGCAGCGGCGCTTTGGGGTATTGTCTGGTTCAAGCGTGAACCCGTGCCGCGGGGCAAGGGTTTTGTCATCGGCGCAGCAGGCATGGGCATCTTCAATAACATCGCCCCTTTCTGCCTGATGGCTTGGGCGCAGTTGCACATCCCATCGGGCCTTACATCGATCTTCAACGCGACCACGGCGCTGTTTGGCGTGGTTCTTGGCGCCATCGCCTTCGCGGACGAGCGGCTGACCCTTCGGAAAGCAATTGGCGTCTTGGTCGGATTTGGCGGCGTGGCTTGGGCCATCGGGCCAGATGCGCTGCATGACTTCGACCTGACCTCACTGGCGCAATTGGCGGTTTTGGCGGGCACCCTGTCTTATGCGGTGGCGGGCATCTGGGGGCGCAAGCGGCTGGCGGGCGTATCGCCGCTGGTGGCCGCCGCTGGCATGTTGACCGCCAGCACGGCGATCCTGCTGCCCATCGCGCTTTGGGTCGAGGGGCTGCCAACCTTCGCCTATTCCGCCGCCACATGGGCCGCCATCGTCTATTACGCGTTGGTCGCGACCGCACTGGCCTATCTTCTGTACTTCCGGGTTCTGGCCATGGCGGGCAGCGGCAACCTGATGCTGGTCACGCTGCTGATTCCTCCGGTGGCCATCACTCTGGGCGCTTTGGTGCGCGGCGAGACCCTGCCGCACAGCGCTTATGCTGGCTTTGTGATCCTGACGCTGGGCTTGGCGGTGCTGGATGGGCGAATCCTGAAGCTGGGCAAGACAAAGGTTTGACGAGTCGACGGATTCCCGCGTACCACACGCGGCAACACGACTTGGGGACTTGAACCATGATCTATTCTTCCGCCGCCGAGTGGCGCGATGCGCCGCATAAGCGCGTTGTCCTGTTTGCAATGTCCGGGCTGGGCAAAACCCATGTGTCGGACATTCTGCGCCGGGCCGGAAGCTGGTTCCACTACTCGATCGATTACCGGATCGGCACGCGATACATGGGCGAACATATCGTCGATTCCTGCATCCGTGAGGCGCGGCAGAACCCCTACCTGCGCGAAATGCTGGACAAGGACGCGATCTATATTTCGCCCAACGTGCACACCCATGATCTGACCGCTGTTTCCACCTATCTGGGCAAGCCCGGTGACGCCAGCAAAGGCGGGCTGAGCTATGACGAATACACCCGCCGTCAGGCCCAGTTCAAAGCGGCCGAAGAAAGCGCCTTGCTGGACACGGGACATTTCATTCAGCGCGCCGAAAAAGTTTATGATTACAGCAACTTCATCTGTGATACCGGCGGGTCAATCTGCGAATGGGTCGACCCTGCCGACAGCCGTGACAAGATCCTGAACGCCCTGTCATCGAACGCGTTGATGGTGTGGATTCGCGGCACCGAGGAACATACCGCCGAACTGATCCGCCGCTTTGACCGCGCGCCGAAACCGATGGCCTATCAGCCCGAGTTTTTGCAGCAGGCCTGGCAGGACTACCTTGACGAAAAAGCCATCGCCCCCGAGGCCGTGGATCCCAACGCCTTTATCCGCTGGACCTATGCCGCCGCGCTGGCCCATCGCCAGCCCCGGTACGAGGCGATGGCCCGCAATTGGGGCATCACGGTTGAGGCCAGCGATATCTACGCCGTGCGCACCGAGGCTGATTTTGTCGATGTGATTGCACGCGGGCTTGAGGACTCAGTCAAAACCGCCTAACTCCGGCAGACTGACCGAGGAAGACCAATGGAAGATAGCCTGCTGCTGCCGCTAGATCACCCGATGCTTGAGACGGTCTCGGACGATGTGTCCGAGTTCGACGGTCGTATTGCGGAACTGGCAGACACGCTGCTGGAAGTGCTTGACCACGAAGGCGGGGCGGCGCTGGCGGCGGTGCAAATCGGTGCGCCGGTGCGCATGGTTGTGGCCGACGCGGTGGACCATACGGGCGAACGGCAGCGCGTGGCGCTGGTCAATCCGCGCATCACCACCCGATCCGAAGAACGCGCCACCCAGCATGAAAGCTGCCTGTCCATGCCGGGCTATTTCATCCCGGTGCCGCGCTATGCGCTGATTGAAGTGGCCTTTGAAACGCTGGAAGGTGAAACCGGTACGATTCTTGCAGGCGGGCCTTTGGCCGTCTGCTTGCAGCAAGCGATCGACCTGACCAACGGAATTCTGTTCATTGACCGGGTCGCGCCGCTGCATCGCGCCCAGTCCGACGATATCTCTAAAACCGCCCGACGCCGGGCCATTCTGCACTAAGGACCAAATCCAATGCCGATCAAACTTCCTCAGGACCTGCCCGCCTATTCCGTGCTCTCGCACGAAGGCGTGATGGTCATGCCCGAGGAAACGGCATCCAAGCAGGATATCCGTCCAATAAAGATTGGCTTGCTCAATCTGATGCCGAAGAAGATCCAGACGGAGAACCAGTTCGCCCGTCTGATCGGTGCAACCCCGCTTCAGATCGAATTTTCGCTGATCCGCATGACCGATCACGAGGCGCGCAACACCGCCGCCGACCACCTCGAAGCGTTCTACCGTCCCTTCTCGGACGTTCAGGCCTCGGGTGAAAAATTCGACGGGCTGATCATCACCGGCGCGCCCATCGAACATTTGCCCTTCGAAGAGGTGACCTATTGGGAAGAACTGACCCGCGTCTTTGACTGGACGCAGACCCATGTGCATTCGACCTTCGGCGTCTGCTGGGGCGGCATGGCGATGATCAACTACTTCCACGGCGTCAAGAAACACATCCTGAACGAAAAGCTGTTCGGCTGTTACCGTCACGCCAATCTGGCACAGCAAAGCCCCTATCTGCGCGGTTTTTCCGATGATCTGGTGATGCCCGTCAGCCGCTGGACCGAAATGCGCCGCGATGAAATTGAAACGGCGGGCCTACCCATCCTGCTCAACTCGGATGAGGTCGGCCCGGCATTGGTCGAAGACCCGGCACACCGGGCGCTCTATGTGTTCAACCACCTGGAATATGACAGCGGCACGCTGAACGAAGAATATCAGCGCGACCTGAAAAGCAACCAGATCGAAGGCGCGGAAATTCAGATGCCGGTGAACTACTTCCCCGGCAATGATCCAACCCGCAAGCCGCAGAACCGCTGGCGCAGCCACGCTCATCTGCTCTATGGAAATTGGGTGTCTGAGATCTATCTTACAACTCCATATGACATGGCGCAGATCGGCCAAGCGAGCACCGACCTGCGCAAGTAAGCGCAGGGGGTAATGGCATTGCGATATCTGGTGGCTTTGGCGATCGTCCTGATCGCTTTTTGGGGCGTAACCCTTTGGAAAGCTGCGCGGAATGAAGCGCGGTCTGAGGCGGCCTATCCCCCAATCGGCGATTTTCTAACCGTCGATGGGCACCGGGTTCATTTCGTCCAAATGGGCAATGGCCCCGATGTCGTGCTGATCCACGGGGCCTCGGGCAATGTGCGGGACATGACCTTTTCGCTGGCGGGCAAGCTGGCCGATCACTATCGCGTGACGGTGTTTGACCGCCCCGGCCTTGGCTATAGTGATCGGATCAACACCACAGGCGCGACGATCACCGATCAAGCTGCCGTTCTGGCGCAGGCCAGCGCCCAGCTTGGCCTGACCCGCCCGTTGGTCGTGGGCCAGTCCTACGGCGGCGCGGTGGCGCTGGCATGGGGCGTAACTCAGACCGACAACCTGTCCGCGCTCGTCCTGCTGGCCCCTGCTGCCAAACCCTGGGAAACGGGCCTGTCCACCTATTACAAGATCACCTCAAGCTGGCTGGGCGCGCGCCTGGCGGTTCCGGTCCTCACCGCTTGGGTGCCCGACAGCGTGGTTGACACCGCGCTACAGGACATCTTTGCCCCGCAAACCGCCCCGGCAGGCTACGGCGCCTATATCGGCACTGGCCTGACCCTGCGCCGCGTGTCCTTGCGGGCCAATGCCGCGCAACGCGCCAACCTGCTGTCCGAGATTGAGGCCCTGCACGACCGTTATGGCGAAATCGATGTCCCGGTCGAAATCCTGCATGGCGATGCCGATACCACTGTCGGCCTGCACATCCATTCCGTCCCTCTGTCCCAGCAGATCGAAGGCGCAAACCTGACCACCCTGCCCGGCATTGGCCATATGCCCCAACACGTTGCCGAACCTCAGGTCATTCAAGCAATTGACCGCGCCGCATCGCGCGCGGGTTTGCGTTAAGCCGATTTACATCCCATATTGAACGGCAGAGCAGATAGAGAGAATAAAATGACCGACCTACCCTTCGACGGTGCCATTAGCGCCTTCTTCAAGAACGACGCGCCGGATGATGTGCGCAACGCCATCCGCCGCGCCGAGAAGGGCGACATTCTGAACCCCGACTACCCCTATATCGAACGCATGCCCCGCAAGGCCTACGAAAAGGAACTGGCACAGCTGCAGATCGAACTGGTCAAGATGCAGGCCTGGGTCAAGGAAACCGGCGCACGCGTGGCCATCGTCTTTGAAGGGCGCGACGCCGCAGGCAAAGGCGGCACGATCAAACGCTTTCGCGAAAACCTGAACCCGCGCGGCGCCCGCGTCGTGGCCCTGTCCAAACCAACCGAGACCGAGGCCAGCCAGTGGTATTTCCAACGCTACATCGACCATCTTCCCTCGGGCGGGGAAATCGTGTTCTACGATCGCAGCTGGTACAATCGCGGCGTGGTCGAAAAGGTGTTCGGCTTCTGCACCGACAACCAGCGCGACCATTTCTTCACCCAAGTGCCGGATTTCGAAAAGATGCTGGTCGATGAAGGCATCCACCTGTTCAAGATCTGGCTGAACGTCGGACGCGCTGAACAGCTGCGCCGCTTCCTCCAACGCGAAGAAGACCTGCTCAAACAGTGGAAACTTAGCTGGATCGATGTCGAAGGCCTGAAGAAATGGGACGCCTATTCAGCGGCCATTCAGGAAACCTTTGCCCGCAGCCATTCTGCCACCGCCCCTTGGACAATCATCCGCTCCGACGACAAACGCCGCGCCCGCCTGACCGCCATTCGCCGGGTGCTGCAGGCGCTGCCCTATGACCGCAAGGACGAAAAGCAGATCGGCCCGTGCGACCCGCAAATCTGTGGTGGACCGGACATCTGGGATGCGTAAACGCGGCTACCATCACGGCAATCTCAAACAGGCCCTCGTGGATGCAGCGCTTGAGCTGATCCGCGAAAAGGGCCCGACCGGCTTCACCCTCTCCGAGGCGGCCAAACAGGCGGGCGTCACACCCGCCGCAGTCTATCGCCATTTCGCCGGGCGCGAGGACCTGATCGCCGAGGCCGCCCGCCAAGGCTATGAGATTTTCGCCGATGTGGTGCAATACGCCTATGACAAGGGCCAGCCCTCGGCCCTTGCCGCGTTTGAGGCGACGGGCCGCGCCTATCTGGCCTTTGCCAAGAAATACCCCGGCCATTACATCGCAATGTTCGAAAGCGGCATCTCGGTCAATCGCAACCCCGATCTGGCCGCCGTTGCCCAACGCGCCCGCAATGTTCTGGAAAAGGCCGCAGGCGATCTCAGCCAACACATTCCCCCCGAAAAACGTCCCCCCGCCAGCATGTTCTCGGCCCATATCTGGGCCATGAGCCACGGCGTGGTGGAACTTTTCGCCCGCAACAGCCCCGGCACCCAAAGCCCCTTCGCCCCCGAAGACCTGCTGGAAAGCGGCATCGGCATCTATCTGCGGGGATTGGGGCTGATCCACCCGGATCAATAGCGCCTCTTTACCGTATTTTCTGACCCCAAATATCCTGGGGTGAATTGGCGCGCCGCGCCAAGAGGGGCAAAGCCCCTCCCCTTCCTGCGCCTCATAGCCCCCCAATATCCGCGCAATTCAACACACTCGGCAAAACCACACCCTGGAAACACAGACTTCCAAAAACGAAAAGGCCGCCCCAAGGGGCGGCCTTTCCAAAATCCTGCGTTCGAAACTTAGCGCTTCGAGAACTGGAACGAACGGCGGGCTTTGCGCTTACCGAATTTCTTACGTTCCACAACGCGGCTGTCGCGGGTCAGGAAGCCAGCGGCTTTCAACGCGCCACGCAGCGACGGATCGTACAGCTGCAGCGCCTTCGAGATACCGTGCTTCACGGCACCGGCCTGACCGGACAGACCGCCGCCTTTTACGGTGGCGTATACGTCAAACTGGTCTTCGACACCGGCAACCTGGAACGGCTGGCGCAGGATCATCTGCAGAACCGGACGCGCGAAATACGCGTTCAGTTCTTTGCCATTCACGGTGACTTTGCCCGAACCCGGCTTGATCCAAACGCGTGCGACAGCGTCTTTACGCTTGCCGGTTGCGTAGGAACGACCCAGTTCATCACGAACCGGCTCACGCGGGGTTTCGACTTCGACGACTGCTTCCACACCGGCAACGGCGCTCAGCTCTTCAAGGGAATTGATCTGATCAGCCATGACTTATTACACCCGGGTGTTTTTCTTGTTCATCGACTTGACGTCGAGCGCTTCGGGCTGCTGAGCCTCATGCGGATGCTCGGCGCCGGCGTAAACGCGCAGGTTGGTCATCAGCTGGCGCGACAGGCGGTTGCCCGGCAGCATGCGCTGAACGGCCTTCTGAACGACGCGCTCAGGATAGGCGCCTTCCAGAATCTGCTCTTTGGTGCGCGACTTGATGCCGCCCGGATGACCGGTGTGCCAGTAGAAGTTTTCCTGACGCTTGTTGCCGGTCAGCTGAATTTTATCAGCATTGATAACGATCACGTTATCACCGCAATCCATGTGCGGGGTGAACGACGGTTTGTGCTTGCCACGAAGGCGCATCGCAACGATCGAGGCAAGACGGCCCAGCACCACGCCCTCGGCGTCGATGATGATCCACTTCTTCTCGATGTCTGCAGGTGTTGCAGAGAAGGTTTTCATTGTGGGGTTACCCTGTTCAGTGTTTCAGAGGGCCTGTCAGCCCCCGTAATCCGATGGGCGGGTTATAAACGCCTAAATGCGCCAGTCAAGCGCCCTAAATTCAAATTACACAAGCAATTTCAACAGTTTAAAATTTAGGTATTAAAATACCCCACGGTCACACAGCAATTCTCTCAGGCGGATTGTCCAAAAGCACCCGCAACCGGCCCAATGCCGCCTCAAAACTGGCCAAGGACACCTGCGCGTTGATTCCCAATCGCACCGCATGTGGTGGGTGCCCATCCCGCAAGGCAAAGTCATCCGCCGACCGAACGCTCACCCCCTGCCCGTCCGCCGCCTGCACAAACGCCGCCGCGCGCCAGCCTTCCGGCAGTTGCAACCACAAAAGCGGCATCCCATCGCGCCACGCCAAGTCAAACCCGCCAAGGATGTTCACTGCGGCCCGGATGTAGCGGTTCACCTCTTCGCAGATCGCTTCTGAGGCAAGCTCAGTCCGAGGATCATTCAACAAATGCTCCACCACATCCGCCAAAGGCCGCGCCAAACCAAAGAACCCATGTTCCACAGAACGGCGCAACTGGCTGCGCAAAGGCCGCGGTGCAATCGCAAACCCAACCCGCAAGGCTGGCGTCAGGGATTTTGAGATCGAAGACACATACCACCCCTGTTCCGGCAACAAAGCGCGGTAATGCGGCGCCTGCGATTTGCCCAAACGGTAACAATCGTCCTCAAGAATATGCAGCCCTGTGCGCAGGGCCACCTGCGCAATCTCCTCGCGCCGCTCAATCGGTGTGAACAATCCCGTCGGATTGTGTACCTCGGCAGAGGTACAAAGCAACTGCACCCCAAGATCCCGCACGATTCTCTCAAGCGCCTCTGGTACAATACCATGCGCATCCATCGGCACCGCCACAACCCTGGCCCGCACAAGCTCCGCCGCGCGACGAAACCCCGGATAGCTCAGTTCCTCAACCGCAACCACCGGGCGCGCCCCTTGCAACACCGTTTGCATGACAATCGAATTGCCGTTTTGCGCCCCATGGCACAGCACCAGATCTTCATCCTCGGTGTGACCAATGGGCGTGTCTTGCAGCCATTTCAAAATCGCCTGACGCGCCGGTCGAAACCCGTTGCGCGTTGGATAGTTCATAAAGTCGGTATCATGGTCCCGTCCAACCACTTCAAAAGCCTGCCGGATCAGAGACACCTGCCCACGGTCCGGCAGTCTAGGGCTATTTAAGTCAACAATTTCAGAATCCTGAGACGACTTCCACGTCAGCGCCCCACCATCATTGGGCAAGCTGCGACTGCAATGGGAGGCCGCCAGCTCAGCGACAAAAGTCCCGCGCCCGACGGCAGCTTGCAAAAGCCCCTCTTGCGTCAAAATCGAATAGGCCCGCGCCACCGTTCCCGGTGTAATCTTCAGCGCCCATGCCAGATCGCGCACCGGCGGCAATTTCGCATTCGGCAACAGGTCCCCTTGTTCAACCGCTTGCCGGATGGCCAGTGCCAAGGCCTTATATTTCGGCCCGGAGGTTTGCGATTCATAACAAGATATAATTGTATCCATAACAATCTTTCGCTGGACGCATCACATGCCATAATGTACCAAAATATGTAACAACGATTTCAAATTGTGTCAATACATTAGGAGAGTCCCATGACACAGGTTCAACACGCCCCCTTGCTCGCTTATCTCGCCGCGCAGGACACCCTGCCGCCGATGTCGACGGTAGCGCTGCGCGCGGCGGTGGTCCTGTCGAAATGGAGCACGCGCCACCGCACCCGAAAGCACTTGGTCAATCTCGACCCGCACCTGCTGAAGGATGTTGGCTTGGATCGGCACGCCGCCCTGACGGAGGCGCGCCGTAAGTTCTGGCAAGGCTAAATCCCTGGCTTTTCCAGACCTCTTCCTGGGGCGCGGCCTGTCCGCGCCCATTTTTCGCATTTTCTGACCTGAAATATCCCGGGGAGGCTGCGCAGCAGCCGGGGCAGCGCCCCAGCCCGCTTGGCCGAAGGCCAAGCTTATCATGCGTGCGGCCCTCAGGCCGCACACCGTTGGATCACAGTTTGCGCAGCGCCAGAACCGCGTTCAATCCGCCAAAGGCAAAGGCGTTCGACAGAACCACATCCACATTCGCCTCTCGCGCCTCATTGGGCACGACATCCAGCGCACATTCCGGGTCCGGTTCTTCATAGTTGATCGTCGGGGCAATCACCCCATCGCGTAGTGCCATGACACAGGCCAAAAGCTCGACTGCGCCAGTGCCGCCAATCAAATGGCCATGCATGGATTTGGTCGATGAGATCATCAACTTATCCGCATGACGCCCAAACACATCGGCAACCGCCGCGCATTCGGTCTTGTCATTCGCCGCCGTGCCGGTGCCATGGGCGTTGATATAGCCCACCTCGGACGGTTTTACGCCTGCATCCTTCAAAGCGCCGGCAATCGCCCGTGCCGCGCCCTGCTTCGACGGCATCACAATGTCAGACGCGTCCGAGCTCATGGCGAACCCGATGACTTCCGCCAGAATTTCGGCCCCGCGCGCCTTGGCGTGTTCATATTCTTCAAAGATAAAGATCCCGGCTCCCTCGCCCTGCACCATCCCGTTGCGGGTGGCGCTGAACGGTCGGCAGGCATCTTTGGACATCACACGCAGGCCTTCCCAAGCCTTCACGCCGCCAAAGCACAGCATGGATTCGGACCCGCCTGTGATCATCGCCGTGCACATGCCCGACCGCACCATGTGGAACGCCTGCCCCATTGCATGGTTCGAACTGGCGCAAGCCGTCGCAACCGTAAAGCTTGGGCCTTTGACGTTGAATTCCATACTCAGGTGGCTGGCGGCCGCGTTGTTCATCAGCTTCGGCACTACGAAGGGGTGAACGCGGTTCTTCCCCTCTTCATAGACGGCGCGGTAATTTTCGTCCTGCGTGGTCAAACCGCCGCCGGAATTGCCCAGAACCACACCCGATTTCACCGCCAGATCGCCAGCGAACACTATGCCGGACTGCGCCATCGCCTCACGCGCGGCCAAAAGGGTGAACTGGGTGAACCGATCGTACAGAACAAGCTGCTGACGATTGAAAACCGCCTCGGGATCATAGCCTTTGACCTGGCCACCGATCTTGATCGCCAAACGGTCGACGTCGCGGAACTCCAGCTCGGAAATGCCGCAACGGCCTTCGCGCATCGCTTCCAGCGTGTCCGGCACGTTTTGACCAAGCGAATTGATCGTGCCTGCGCCGGTTATGACGACCCGCTTCACGATTTCTGCTCTTGCACCAGTTTTTCGATGCCTGCCACGATGGAAGCCACCGACGAGATATCGAAGTCGCTTTCCTGTGGATCATTCGCATTGAAGGGAACCGAAATGTCGAAGGCCTCTTCGATGGCGAAGATGCTTTCCACCAGTCCGAGGCTGTCGATCCCAAGATCCTCCAGCGTGCTGTCCATCGTCACATCCGAAGGCTCAAGCACCGCTTGTTCGGCGATGATTTCGATCACCTTGTCCTTGATGTCCATTGGCCGCGTATCCTTTGGTTCTGCGTTGTGGGGTGATTTAGTCATTCCCGACCAGCTTGGAAACAGATTTCTGCAATTGCGCGACGTCTCGGAACAGACGCGGCAATCTGCGCAGGGATTTATAGGTCTCGATCTGGGCGTCCATCTTGGTCGCCGGATAGCCCAGCATCACCCGCCCGGCGGGCACTTTGGCCAAGATCTTGGTGCCGCCGCCGGTGATCACATTGTCCCCAATGGTCAGATTGTCCGAAACACCGGTCTGCCCGCCAAGCACCACATGGTTGCCGATGACGGTGGACCCGGCCACGCCGACCTGTGCACAGATCAGGCAGTGATCGCCGATCACCACGTTGTGGCCGATCTGGACCTGATTGTCGAATTTGCAGCCATCGCCAATGCGCGTGCTGCGCACGGTGCCGCGGTCAATGCAGGAATTGGCGCCAATCTCAACATCATGGCCGATGCGCACCGCGCCAAGCGAATGAATCCGCGCCCAGGATTGCGCCGCAACCTCGCCCTGATCGCCAAGGCTATCGCGGGCTTTCTCAACACCCGAGGGTTCAGGCGTGACAAAGGAAAACCCGTCCGCACCGATCACCGCGCCGGAATGGGCAATGAACCGGTCGCCGATTTCGACCCGCGCCATGATGCGCACACCTGTATGCAACTGTGCATGCGCGCCGATCTGGGCATCCCAGCCAATGAAACACTGCGGACCGATGACCGATCCCGCACCGATGCGTGCGCCCGCGCCAATCACCGTGAACGGGCCGACCGATACGCCTTCACCCAGTTCCGCCGTCGGATCAATGATCGCGCTGGGGTGAATGCCACCCGAATAGCCCTGCCCCGGATCAACCATTCCCGACAGGCCCGCCATGGCATAACGCGGCCGAGTGGACAGAATCGCCCCCTTCAGACCCAGCGCCTGCCAATCGGCGCCTTCAGCCAAAAGCGCAGCCTGCGCCATGCCTTGCGGGATCATCGCCGCAAATTCCGGCTTCATCGCCAAGGCCAATTGGTTCGGCCCTGCCTGCGCGGGTTCGGCAACGCTATCGATCACAATGTCAAAGGCGCCGACGGCTTTCAGCCCCAGCGCCTCTGCGATCTGTTTCAAACTATGGCTCATGTCGATCCCCGGCTTTTGCCGGGACGGTTTAGCCTTGAACCGCGCCGACTGTCACCCCCTCAGCCGACAATGCACGCCAGATCTTCGCGTCACGACCGTAGACATCGTTGCGGTATTGCATGACGCCTTTCACATCCGTGTAGGCCGTGCGGTACATAAGGTGGACGGGGACATGCTGGTCCAGCTCAACCGGGGTTTCGGCACCGGTGCGCAGAATACGTTCGAAGTATTCCTTGGGGTTGGACACCTGTGGCGCAAGGATCGCATGGGCGAATTCCTGCGGCTTGTGCAGACGAATGCAGCCATGGCTATAGGCGCGCACTTCGCGGCTAAACAGGCTCTTGGCCGGGGTGTCATGCAGGTAGATGTTGTACTTGTTGGGGAAAAGGAACTTCACCAGCCCAAGCGCGTTCTTCGGCCCCGGCGGCTGACGCATCGCAAAGGGGAAGGACTGCGCACTATATTGCGAGAACCCGTTGCCGCGATTGACCACCCGGCCACGGGCATCGGTGATTTCCAGATGCCCCACTGAATTCGGGTTGGACCGCAACGCGGGCAGATATTCGTTCACAATGATCGAACGCGGCACATACCAGCTGGGGTTAATGACCATCCGCTCCATCTCGTCTGAGAATTCGGGGGTGCGGCGGTCTGATTGATTCATGCCCACGACGGCGCGGGTTTCAAAGGTGACCTTATCGTCGTCGATGATCCATGCCTTGAAGTCGGTCAGGTTGACCTTGACGTGACGCTTGCCCAGACCTTCGGGGAAGTTCAGCCAGCGTTCACGCTCCATCGCGACCATGATCTGCTCTAGCCGTTCTTCAACGCCGATGTTCACCTCTTTGATGGTCGAGGCGCCGGCGACGCCATCGGCCTCTAGCCCGTGATCTTCTTGGAACTGGCGCACGGCGGCCTGAAGCGTGCCGTCATATTCCGCCGAGGCGCTGCGCCCCATATAGCCCATGCGCACCAGACGGTCGCGCAGGGCAACCACGGCCTTGCCCGAATTTCCGGGCTTGAGCGAGCTGGCAGGCACCGTTGCCCCCCACCCGCCGGTGGACAGCTGACGCTCCATTCGGAATTTGGCCTTCATCAGACGCGAATATTCCGGCGACGGCGGCACGAGGCTGCGGAAGAAGACATCGGGATCTTGGGTGGTCAAGCCGCGCAGATGTTCCGCCGGGGACCGACGCGGCACCTTGCGCACCAATCCGTCGTCGATGCGCTTGGGTTCCAGAATGCCGGTCTGCAGCGCGCTGGCGAAATCGGCGAAGGCGATGCTGAGTTCGACCTCAAGTTTGCCCAGATCGCGCGACGACTTTTGCCCCTGCATCATGGCCAGAATCGCCTTGGGGTCGAAGCGGCGTTCAGGCAACCCGTGCAGGTGCGATGTGGTCATGGCACGCAAAAAAGCAGCGCGGCGGGCGCGGCTGGCATCGTCATCGCCGGTCCAGATCGGTTCGAACACACGCTCTCGGTAGAAATCCGCCACCCCATCATGACGGGCTGCTGTTTCGGCAACAGCCTGCTTGAACGCGGTGACTTGGGCCTGCACAGGGGCGCCCGGAACGAAGGCGGCAAGCGCCGTCGCGGTCAAAAGTCCAAAAGTGCAATGCCTGATTTTCAAAGCGATTTTCATAGGGCCCCCTGTGTCGCAGGTTGTCATATCGACAGCTTCCGGGTGTCATATCAGAAGTCTAATCACAAATGCATCAGGAGTGCGCCAATGCAGATCGAATGATGCAGCCGTGCATCGCTTAACGCGCATCCACGACACAAGTTCCAAAGATTCAGCAAAAATTTGCCGATTCCCCTTGATCCTTAGGATGGTATCGAAAAAGCGGGTTACCTGCTAATTCGATTCGTGCCATAAAACCCCTGCATCTGGGGATGAGATGGCAAGAAACGTGCACAAGCACGACTAGTATTGATGCAGCGACGGGACAGGCGCTCTGACAATGACGAAACCTAGCAGCTTAACGCGGCGTGGCCTTCTTGGCGCGTTTGCCGCAACTCTGGTAACAGCCGCACCGACCTATTCGAATGCGGCCGGCTTCCTACGGGGCGGCGGTGATATCCGACGGGTGAAGATGTATTCGGGTCGAACCGGTGAACGGATCGACATGATTTACTGGATCGAAGGCGAATACATCAAAGACGCCGTCGCAGAAATCCACCATTTTATGCGTGACTGGCGCACGAACGATGTCAAATACATCGACCTGCGCACGCTGGACATCATGGCAGCCGCGCATAACCTGTTGGATGTAAACGAACCCTACATGCTTCTGTCAGGCTATCGCAGCCCGAAAACCAACGCCATGCTTCGCTCGCGCTCCTCTGGCGTTGCCAAGAATTCCCTTCATATGAAGGGTCAGGCTGCGGACCTGCGCCTTTCGTCCCGCTCAGTCGGTCAAATGGCACGTGCAGCGACAGCCTGCCATGCAGGCGGCGTAGGTCGGTATTCCAAGTCGGATTTTGTGCATGTGGACTGCGGCCCAGTGCGCACCTGGGGCAGCTGATACTGCCCACCCTGCGATACGAAAACAAGGCGCTTCAGAGCGCCTTTTTTCATGCGCAAAAGCTGTGCCCAAATGGGTCAAAGCGCCCCTGACACGACATCAGGAACGCGGCACAACCAATTCAAATGTAAGGAAGAAGTGGCGCGGTTGACGGGGCTCGAACCCGCGACCCCCGGCGTGACAGGCCGGTACTCTAACCATCTGAGCTACAACCGCGTGGGGGTTCGGATACCCCCCTGCCCGAGGGGCGTCAACCAAAAAAAGTGCAAGCGCTTGCGGTTTTTTCAACTGGCAGGTTTCAGGGGCCCAAACGTCAAAAAGCCCCGCCAAATTGGCAGGGCTTTTGATGAAGTGGCGCGGTTGACGGGGCTCGAACCCGCGACCCCCGGCGTGACAGGCCGGTACTCTAACCATCTGAGCTACAACCGCGCTTTTGCCTGATCTCTCAAGCGTGTGCTGCGTTCTATGGCGCACCATCGGCCTCGTCAAGCGCTTTTGAGCCAAGTTTTTCGAATTTTATATTTTTTTCGGCCCTTGCCGTGACCCGACCGCAACGCCGCCCAAGACTCTTATATATCAGGCCCATTTTTATGTTGTTTGTCAGCCCCTTGTACGGGTTGCTAGGGGCATCTGCTCAGACTGCCTAGGAAGACCAAACATGAAACGCCCCGATCGCCGCGCCTTTTTGGCTGCCTGCGGTGCTATGGCCTTGTGCCCAACCCTGCCCCAGGCCGCGCCGATGATCGCCCTACCAAGCGACATCGTTCAGAATGAGGCGGCAACGATCATGGCCGTGCGCACCGTGTCGCCTGTTGTGGCCATGACCTTCGACGACGGACCCCACCCGCGCCTGACCCCCCTTCTGCTCGATATGCTCAAGGCCCGCGGCCTGCGGGCCACCTTTTACCTGATCGGCAATCGCGTGGTGAAATGGCCCGATATCGTCAAACGCATCGCCGACGAAGGGCATGAAATCGGCAATCACAGCTGGTCTCACCCTTTTCTGAGCAAACTGGGCAATGACGCGGTCCTAAGCGAAATCGACCGCACCACAGATGCCATATATAAGGTCACAGGCCGCCCGCCCGTCACTTTCCGCCCGCCCTATGGCGCCTTCACCAACAAACAACGCCAAATGCTGTACCAAAAGCGCAACCTGCCCACGGTGCTATGGTCCGTTGATCCCCAGGACTGGCGCAAACCGGGCGCCTCCACCGTCGCCAAGCGCATCCTTGGCGGCTCGCGGCCCGGTGCCATTATCCTCAGCCACGACATCCATACCGGCACGGTGAACGCCATGCCCGGCACGCTCGACGGGTTGCATGAGCGCGGATATCAACTTGGGACTGTGTCGCAAATCATGGGCTGGCCCCTTTGGCAAAGCCGATCCTTCCGCCGGGTCGTAAAAGGCTGAGTCTGCACAAGATTTCTTTGCAAGAATACACGCATTATCCTATGTTCAGGCAAATATTGTTTCGATTTGCGATACAGTCGCCCGCCACCCACAGGAGGATGACCCGTGCATTTGCGAAGTTTAAAGACGCTATTGAATCATCGCCTACGGATCACGGACATCCTTGGCGGCGTGATGGAAAATCCGGTCCGCAATACAATCCGCCTGTTCGTTGATCGCCATTCAATCGTATTCTTCGGTTTGGCCGCGCTGGTCCTCTATGTGTCGGACCTGTCGGATTTCCGGCCACATGTCGCGCCGGTTTGGGGGTTTGTGATTTGGCCGTTCGGGCTTGCCCTGTATCTCGGGCTCTACAGCCTGATGCTGATCCTGGCGGCCGCCGTCCAGCGCAGATTGGCCACCATAACCATTCCCACCTTGGTGCTGGGGGCCTTAGCACTAAGCCCAGCCGTGGCTCTATGTGAATGGCTGGCCGAGACAATGTCTTCGAGCCGGTATGAGGCAACCTTCCTGCCGCACTTCCTGATGTATTTCGTCGTCGCCCAGGCCTTTGAAACGATCTTTCTGAATTTCGTCTTCCCGCTCAGCGCCCTTCGCACGGCCCCCGCCGATGCCTCGCTGCCCAGCTCCAGCATCATGGTCGCCGGAGAAGAGGTCGAGACAACCCGCGTTCTTTACATCGAGGCCAAAGAACATCTGGTCAACATCCGGCTGGACGGGCGCACAATCACCCACCGCGCCCGCCTTGGGGATCTGGTGGCCCAAACCCGCGCCGAAGACGGGTTTCAGCCCCACCGTTCCTGGTGGGTATCCCGCAGCGCCGCCCCCCGCCTGACCCGCGACGGGCAACGCTATGTCCTGGAGCTAAGCGACAACAGCAAAGTCCCTGTCGCCCGGAACAGAATCAACGATGTAAGGGATTGGCTGGATGGACAGGGACAGAAACGGGCGTGAGCCCATGGATACCTCTAGGCAAAACCATGCGCCACGAAAGCGTCCTGTGGTAACAGACAGCACGGAGCAGACCCTTGATAACCAAGTATCTTTTTCAAATCAACGGGATAGAATGGTGGGTGATGAGAGACTCGAACTCCCGACATCTTCGGTGTAAACGAAGCGCTCTACCAACTGAGCTAATCACCCGGTGAGGCATCGTTTAGCCAAAGGCTCGGCGGGGTTCAAGAGGGAGTTTGCACTTTTCTCATTCTTCTTCGGAAAGCCAGTTGCGCGGGCCCGGTCCCTCTTTGCCGCGGCGGTCCGCCGGGTTGTAGAGCGGGCAGCGGTCCAGAGACAGGCAGCCGCAGCCGATACAGCTATCCAGTTCGTCCCGAAGGCGCTGGAGTTGAACAATCCGTTCATTGAGCGACGATTTCCAGCGGCGCGACGCCCGCCCCCAATCCTCGGCTGAGACGATCTTGTCATGCGGGATGTCCGACAGAATATCGCCCACCTCGGACAGCGGAATGCCCAAGGCCTGGGCCACGCGGATCACGGCAACCCGGCGCAGTTCGGACCGGTTGTATCGGCGATGATTGGTCGGAGTCCGCCAGCTTTTAATCAAACCTTCGGCTTCGTAGTAATGCAATGTCGACACGGGCACCCCTGCCCGTTCGGCCATTGCGCCGACGCTTAGATCAGAGGGGACGGCCTTGCGCGGTTTGACCATGGCACTGATACCTCAAGCACGCTTCAGATTTTACCGTGTGCCACAGAAGTAATGCTTGCAAGCCAAATAACGGGAGCGCGTCGCGCAATCGACACTTTTCAGGGGATAAATGTAGGAATGGTGGGTGATGAGGGATTTGAACCCCCGACATCTTCGATGTGAACGAAGCGCTCTACCACTGAGCTAATCACCCGGTCGGATGGGTCTTACCCGCCTCGCCACACAGGTGCAAGAGGGGCGCTGCCGCAAAAAACACCGAAAATATGCGGCAATGCGGCATTGCGCCAATTTGAGCACAGTTCAATTTCCTGTTCCGCCGCATGGGGTTGATCGAAATGTTCGATTCGGGCAAGTTCAATGCTGATTTTCGGCACCGAGCAGTCGAGACAAAAAAAGGGATACAGTGATGAAAAAAGCAATCTTTGCCGCGATGCTCGTGGCATCGTCGCCGGCCTTTGCGGGCAACATGGAAGCGCCGGTGATGGACCCGGTGGTGATTGAAGCGGAAACCGCAGCAACCAGCAGCAGCGGCGGATTGACCGTCGCGTTGGTGACGCTGGTCATTCTGGCCGCCGCACTCGACTAAGAGCCACGACCGCAGATAGAAAAACGCCCCGATCTTCATCGGGGCGTTTCTTATTGATCAGACCGAGCGCTTAATGCGCGACGGCGCTTTCCGACTTGTCGCCCGATTTCAGCGCGGCTGCGGCGGCCTCTTCGGCCTCCTCGTCCCACTCAACCGCTTCGGGTTCGCGGATCAGCGCCAGTTTCAACACTTCCGAGACATGCTCAACCGGGATGATTTCCAAGCCCTGTTTCACATTGTCCGGCAATTCGGCCAGATCCTTTTCGTTCTCTTGCGGGATGAGAACGGTCTTGATCCCGCCGCGCAGTGCCGCCAGCAGCTTTTCCTTTAGCCCGCCAATGGCAGTGGCATTGCCGCGCAGGGTGACTTCGCCGGTCATGGCGATGTCCTTGCGCACCGGAATGCCCGTCAGGACCGACACGATCGCCGTCACCATCGCCAGACCGGCCGAGGGGCCATCTTTGGGCGTTGCGCCATCGGGAACGTGGACGTGGATGTCCATCTTTTCGAACTTCGGCGGCTTCACCCCAAGCTGCGGGCTGACCGAGCGGACATAGCTGGACGCCGCCTCGATCGATTCCTTCATGACCTCGCCCAGTTTCCCGGTCGTTTTCATGCGGCCCTTGCCCGGCAGTTTCAGCGCTTCGATGTGCAGCAGATCGCCGCCCACCGAGGTATAGGCCAGACCGGTGACAACACCGACCTGATGCTCATCCTCGGCCAGACCGTAGCGGAATTTTTTCACACCAAGGAAATCGTGCAGGTTCTCCGGCGTCACCGTCACGGTCTTGTCGGTGCCTTTGACGATGCTGGTCACGGCCTTACGCGCCAGTTTCGCCATTTCACGCTCAAGGTTCCGCACACCGGCTTCGCGTGTGTAATAGCGGATGACATCGGTCATAGCCGCGTCCGAGACCGAGAATTCGCCTTTCTTCAGACCGTGGTTCTTGATCTGCTTGGGCAGCAGGTGAACCTTGGCGATTTCCAGCTTTTCTTCCTCGGTGTAACCGGACAGCGGGATGATCTCCATCCGGTCCAGAAGCGGGCCCGGCATGTTGTAGCTGTTCGAGGTGGTCAGGAACATCACATCGGACAGATCGTATTCCACCTCAAGATAGTGGTCCACGAAGGTCGAGTTCTGTTCCGGGTCCAGCACCTCAAGCATGGCCGAGGCCGGATCGCCACGGAAATCCTGCCCCATCTTGTCGATTTCATCGAGCAAGATCAGCGGGTTCGTGGTTTTGGCCTTTTTCAGCGCCTGAATGATCTTACCGGGCATTGAGCCGATATAGGTCCGGCGGTGGCCGCGGATTTCGGATTCATCGCGCACGCCGCCAAGGCTGATACGGATGAATTCACGGCCCGTGGCCTTGGCAACCGATTTCCCAAGCGAGGTTTTACCCACACCCGGAGGGCCGACAAGGCACATGATCGGGCCTTTCAGCTTTTTGCTGCGCTGTTGAACGGCCAGATATTCGACGATGCGTTCCTTGACCTTCTCAAGGCCATAGTGATCGGCATCGAGAATTTCCTCGGCGCGGCCCAGATCCTTTTTCACGCGCGACCGCACGCCCCACGGAATGGACAGCATCCAATCCAGATAGTTGCGCACAACCGTGGCTTCGGCGGACATCGGGCTCATGTTCTTGAGCTTTTTGATCTCAGCGTCGGCCTTTTCGCGGGCTTCCTTCGAAAGCTTGGTCTTGGCGACCTTGTCTTCCAGTTCAGCGATTTCATTGGCACCGTCTTCGCCGTCGCCCAATTCCTTCTGAATGGCCTTCATTTGCTCATTCAGATAGTACTCGCGCTGAGTCCGCTCCATCTGGGTTTTGACGCGCGTCTTGATCTTTTTCTCAACCTGAAGCACCGACATTTCGCCCTGCATCAAGCCGTAAACCATCTCAAGCCGTTCGCTGACCGACAGCGTTTCCAGCAGCTCTTGTTTCTGGGCCACGTCCACGCCCAGATGACCGGCCACAAGATCGGCCAGCTTGGCCGGTTCCGTGGTCTCAGACACCGCGCTCAGCGCTTCTTCGGGGATGTTTTTCTTGATCTTGGCGTAACGCTCAAACTCTTCGGCGACGGTGCGGATCAACGCCTCAATCGCCGAGGTATCGCCGGGCATTTCGTTCAGATAAACGGCCCGCGCCTCAAAGAAGCTGTCGTTGTCCAGATATTCGGTGATCTGCACCCGCGCCTGACCTTCGACCAGCACCTTAACGGTGCCGTCGGGCAGTTTCAGCAGTTGCAGCACATTGGCCAACACGCCAGTTTCATAAATGCCGTCGCTGGTCGGATCATCGACCGAAGGGTCGATCTGAGAGGCAAGCAGGATTTGCTTGTCGTCCGACATCACCTCTTCCAGCGCCCGCACCGATTTGTCGCGACCGACAAACAGGGGCACGATCATGTGGGGGAACACCACAATGTCGCGCAGCGGAAGCACGGGGTAGGATGAATTGAGGGGATCTTGCATGCTCATTCCTTGTTCTTGGCAAAACGGCTCTGGTCCCGCTTGGCGGCAACACCGGCCGTCTCCGGTCTCGGATATGTTAGGTGGGGCGCGGCACTGGTTAAGTCAACCTCGACCTCTCGTTTCGACGCAGCATGGCCTGTCCAGACAGCAGGCGCAAGGACACTGTTTCAAACCCCGCGCCAACTTGGGCGCGCGGTGAAGATTTCCCCAACAGTAGGCTGATTTTCGCGCTTTTGGCCCGGCCCAAACGGGCCAAGGCCACAGGGTTTACCCTAGCCGCGCGGCCAATAGAACCTTGGCCTGATGGGACTTAAGTGCATAGCGCGCAGGCGGGAACGGTGCCTCGCATCCGGCCTCGGCCAGATCTGGGAAGATCGTGAACAGTTCCTCGCGCTGGTCGCCGTCCAAACCCGACAAAGACAGATCCCCCGGCTGGAAACTCTCGGTCCACGCCCCGTCCGACGACACGATTTCGTGTTTGTCGAACATGAAGTGATAGTAATGCACGCCCGCCGCCTCATCGGCCCAATCCACGCCCGGCAGGCCCACCAGATCCTTGGCCGTGACCAGAACCTCATCCTCGCCAAACCACAGATCGGTGTCTTCATCGGCAATCAGAATGCGGTGCTGCGGTGATACGGTCAGATCCCGTTCAGGCATTCCGCCGCCCAGCGCCCCGGCCGTGATCGTCACCGCCCGCAGGTTCGGGTTGACCGTCAGGTCCACCCCCGAGAATGCGCGGTTGCCAATCCACCGGATCGGCTGGAACCCGCTATCGCGCGTTAGCACGCGGTCGCCTACTTGCAATGCATCCACCGGCACTTCGCCGCGCAGCGTCTTGATCAGGCTGCCCTTGGTGAAACAGGCGGTATAGGTGATGTTCTCGATATTGGCGAAGGTCAGGATAGACCCGTCCAGCCAAGTGACCGTGCCATCTTCGCCCACACGGTTGATGACCGCAGGCCCGGTGATGTTCAGCGTATCGCCAATGGTCTCGCCGGTTTCGCCGCCATCAATCGACAGTGTGCCGCCGCCCAGATCGCCCGGCCCGACGTTGAACACATCGTCTCCGCCATCGCCGCCGACAATGTCGCCATCGCCAACGGTAAAGGTGTCATTGCCATCCCCGCCGTTCATGATGTCCGCACCGCCGCCTACGACGAACACGTCGTTGCCGGTGCCGCCGTCCATGGTGTCGGCGCCATCGCCGCCATCCAGCGTATCGTCACCCGCGTTGCCGCCCAGGCTGTCATCGCCCGTGCCGCCGGTGATCGAGTCGTCGCCGCCACCGCCGCTGACCGTATCGTCGCCGGTGCCGGTGGTGATCGTGTCATTGCCGCCGCCGGTGTTGATCGTCAGATCCTCGCCCGTGCCCGTACCAGTGATCGCATCGCCATCATCGCCATAGATGACCGCTTCGATTTCCGAGAAGGTGACCGTGTCCGTCCCATCGGTCACGGTGCCGGATTCGGCCCCGGTGTAGACCAATGTGATTGATCCCGGCAGGCTTGTCAGATCCAGCGTATCCACATCCACGCCGGTTTCGCCGCCGGTGATGGTATCATCGCCGGGGGTCGCATTGATGACAAACAGATCGCGATCCGCGCCGCCGCTCAGTACATCGTCGCCTGCACCGCTTTGCAGCAGATCATCGCCTGCACCGCCGTCCAGTGTGTCATTGCCCGCGCCGCCATCCAGCGTGTCCGCCCCGGCATTGCCGATCAGGCTATCGTTGCCAGCGTCGCCCTCCAGGCTATCGGCACCGGTTCCGCCATCCAGCGTGTCCGCGCCGTCGCCGCCGATCAGGCTGTCGTTATCCGCGCCGCCTTGCAGGTTGTCGTCGCCCGCGCCGCCGTCGAGAGTGTCGTTGCCCGCCTCGCCCAGCACGGTGTCATTGTCCGCGCCCGAGGTGACGCTGTCATTGCCAGCCCCCGCGGTGACGCTGTCTTTGTCCGACCCGTCCGAGTGGTCGACCCCGTCAATCACATCGCCTTCGGGATCGCCCAGATAGGCCGCGTCGATGATGTCATCGCCTGCGGTGCCTTCGACGATATAATCCGGCCCCGGCACTGGTTCCGCCGGAATGCCGATGCTGACCAGCGCCGCCGGGGTTCCCAGGCTGGCGGGCGCAACACCGAGCAGAGTGATCGCCTCGCCGCCTGGGAATGTCAGAACTGCATTGCCCGACCCATCGTCGGTCACGGTCACATCGCCCGTATGCACCGGCGTCGTGCCCCCGTCCGAGGTCAGCGCCGTAACGTTCAGCTGATCGTTCGTTGTGCCATCGCCGCTATCGGTCAGATCAAAGCCCGACACCGTGTCATTGCCCGACCCGTCGGCCAGAACCAGCGTATCACGCCCGCCGCCCAGCAGGATGTTTTCGAACTGCCAGAACCGCGCGGTGCTGGTGCCATCGGATACCGTTCCCAGATCCGCGCTGGGGTCCGTCATATTGATTGTCAGATCCGAGGTGACGCCGCTCAGGTCCAGCGTGTCTCCAGTGGGGCTGTTGTTGCCGCCGTATAGGTAATCGTCGCCGAAGCTGTCCTCGACATAGACGGTGTCGTCGCCGTCTTCGCCCAGCACCGTATCGCCGCCGGTTCCGCCGTAAAGGGCATCATTGCCGTCACCGGCATAGATCTCATCATCGCCGGCATCGCCATACAGCAGGTTGTCACCCGCAAAGGTGGCCGCGTTCACGTCGTCGATGATGTCATTGCCATCGCCGCCGCGCACGGTGTCCGCGCCATCGCCGAAATAGATCGTATCATTGCCCGCGCCCGCAACGACCGAGTCGTCCCCGGCCCCGGCTTCGATCGAGTCATTGTCGGACCCGTCCGAATGGTCGGCATTGTCGATCATGTCGCCTTCGGGATCGCCCGCATAGGTGGCGTCAATCGTGTCGTTGCCTGCGGTGCCTTCGACGATGAAATCAAGCCCCGGAGCAGCGGGAATGCCGATGCTTTCCAGCGCGGCAGGTGTGGCCAGCGCGGCCGGAGCCACGCCAAGCAAGGTGATGCTTTCACCCTGCGGGAAGGTCAGAACCGCGTTGCCCGATCCATCGTCGGTCACGATCACATCACCGGTGTGAACGGCCAGCACGCCATCCGAGGTCATGGCCGTGACGTTTAACTGGTCAAGGGTGGTGCCATCGCCGCTATCGGTCATGTCGAAGCCGGACACGGTGTCATTGCCCGACCCATCGCCGATCACCACTGTATCGCGGCCAGCGCCCAGAAGGATGTTCTCAATCTCGGTGAACGAAGTGGTGGTCGCGCCATCGGCCACGGTGCCCGCCTCGGGATCGCCCGATTGCAGATTGACCGTCAGCGCGCTGGTCACGCCGGTCAGGTCCAGCGTATCGCCATTGGTCTCCGAGGTCTCGCCGCCGGTGATGGTATCAAGGCCAAAGCCGTTCGCCAGAACAAAGGTATCATCGCCGCCCGCGCCCTGCATCGCGTCGCCGCCTGCACCGCCAAGAATGCGGTCATCGCCATCGCCGCCAACAAGGCTATCGTCGCCCGCACCGCCATCCAGCGTGTCATTTCCCGCGCCGCCGGTCAGGGTGTCGTTGCCGGTGCCACCCGTCACACTGTCATTGCCGGTGCCGCCGATATAGCTATCCGCGCCCCCCGCCAGATCAAAGCTTTGACCATTGCCCGTCGCGCTGCCATCGACCGTGTCATTGGCGTCGGTCATGACAAAGCGTTCGATCTCAACAAAGGTGCCGTTGGCCGTGCTGCCCGCATCGGTGAAGGTGTAGTTGCCGTCCTCATCTGCGGTGAAGACAAGGTTGATCCCGTCCGTCGCGGCGGTGGTGCTGAATTGCAGCGTGTCCAGATCGGTGCCGCTGCTGCTGCCGTCGATGGTGTCGGTGTCGTCGCCGTCCTGAATGACGAATGTATCCTGATCCGCGCCGCCGGTTAGGGAATCGTTGCCCGCGCCGCCGATGATGCTGTCATCGCCCGCGCCTGCATCAATCGTATCGTTGCCAGCGTTGCCATAGATCGTATCGCTGCCATCGCCTGCGGTGATCAGGTCATTGTCGGTATCGGCAACGGTGTTGGTGACCGTCGGCGGGTTGGTGAAATCGTATGACCCAAAGTCAAAGTTGGTGCCAACGCCGCGCGTGGTGACGGTGAAGTTCAGCACGCCCTGTTCGGACATGGCAAACTGCGCCCAGTGGCTTTCGTCGGTCGAGAGCGACGACGATGCATCCGAGGACACAGACAGCAACTCGCTTGTCGCGTTCACCGTCAGCGAGGTGCCGGGGGTGGCGCTGACCGCGACCGAGTCCACGTCATCCGCCGACACCGACACGCTTTCCGCCGTGGTGTCGATATCGCGGAAGGTCATCTCACCCGACAAGCGGATCGGCTGGCCGGTGGCCTGATCAAAGAACTCGACCCGGAATTCGACCTGCGTGCCGGTGGGCGCCTCGCCCGAGCGGTTGAGGTAGATGCCGCTGGTGTATTCAACGTCAATCGTCGGCTCATCCGCCGCGACCAGCGTCACGCGCGCCTGAACGACGGTGCCGTCGGTGGTGGTGCCGACATTGTCATATACCGCGAATGACCCAACCGAGCCCGCACCGGCATTGCCCGAGTCCGATATATTGGCGTTGTCAAAGACAAAGGCGTCAATCGTGCCGACGAAATTGCCAAGCTCATTGCCCGCGCCATAGATCAGGTCATCGCCGGCACCGGTGGTGATCGTATCATTGCCCGCGCCGCCAACGATGGTGTCCGCGCCGGAGCCTGCGTCGATGCTATCTGCGCCGGTGCCGCCGTCGATCTGGTTGTTGCCTTCGCCGCCATCCAGCGTGTCGGCCCCGCGCCCGCCGTCGATGCTATCGTCGCCTGCGCCAAGTGTGACCTGGTCATTGCCCGCGCCTGCTTCGATGCCGATGTCATTGCCCGCCGCCAGCGTCCCGCCCGACACCACATCGGCAGAATCCGTCAGCTCGAACACCTCGACTTCACTAAAGCTGGCGGTGCTTGTGCCATCGGTCAGCGTGCCCGCATCGCCCGCGCCGGTGAAATTGACCGTCAGACCGGTGACATGGCTGGAATCGGTAGAAATCTGGTCGGCATCCCCAGCTGAAGTGCCGCCCGTTATCACGTCCGAGCCAAAGCCCGTTTCCAGCACGAACAGATCCGTGCCGCCTGCGCCGCTCAGCGTATCCGCGCCGGTGCCGCCCAGCAGCGTGTCATCTCCGCCGCCGGTCTGAATGGAATCGTCGCCCGCATTCGCATCGACATAGATCGCCGCCGTGGTCGCGGCCGACCCATCTACCGTGTCATTGCTGTTGGACAGCGACAGACCTTCGATCTGCGAAAAGGTGCCCGTGTCGCCATCGCTATCAACAAAGGTGCCTGCCTCGTTGCCAGTGAAGGTGACATTATAGGCGTCATTGGCCGCATCGCGCAGAAGGTCGAAGTCATTGCCACCTTCGCCGCCAACGATGGTATCGCCCGCCGCGCCGCCAGTGATCCCGGTAAAGAACACATCGCGGTCGTCGCCACCATCCAGCAGATACCCTTCGGAGGTGTTGGTGCCGGCCAGAGTGTCATTGCCCGCCTCGCCGTAAATCGTCGATGCGCCCGATCCGCCGTTCAGCGCGTCATTGCCATCGCCGCCATAGATGACGTTGTTGCCCGACCCGCCATTGACCGTATCGTTGCCAGCCTCGGCATGGATCGTGGTGTTGCCGGTGCCGCTTTGAAGATCGTCATCACCTTGGCTGCCATAGTATTCTTCGAAGAACGACAGTTCCGCAGGCGCGCCCATCTGTGCATCAGACGCGCCGCCAAAGGTGGAATCGCCAACCGTGTAGGAGGTGGTTCCATCCGAGATGACGATATTGTCGGAATTCCACGTGACGGAATAGGACGCATCCAAACCCGAGAAATCAATGACATCGCCCGGACCTGCGGAATTGATGCCTTGCCAAAAGGCAGCCGTGTTCCAGTTCGATGTCGTTACCGTAAAGGTGGCCATTCTCGGATCTCTCCACTCGATGTGCAAATAGCCAACGGTCTGCGGTTGCCGCGCTATAGGCACAGCAGGGCAGACACGTCCGGCCATCGGCGACGTACTAATATCCAAAGAGCGCACGCACTCTCGTTCGATCCGGTTTTGCTTAGGAAATGGGCGATTTAACGACCGCGCCTAGGGAATAGTAAGGCGCATTTCAGACACGGTGGCCCGCGTTTTGCCCGATTGTTGCGCCCGCCTTGCGCAAAGGGCTATCGGAAACGGTAGCGCCACCATCAAAGCAGCAGCGCCCGCGCCTTCGGCAAACGGCCCCGGCGAAAGTGCAAAGGCCGTGTGATCGGATAGTTTGGGCGGCGGGCCGGGTTTAGACCGGCGCGATATCGCCTTCGGCCCGCAGCGCGTGGAAATCCGCCTCCCACTCCGCAAAAGTGCCAGCGGCAATTGCGTCGCGCATGCCCTGCATAATCTCTTGGAAGTAATGCAGATTATGCCACGTCAACAACATCCCCGAGATCATCTCTTGCGACCGGTAGACATGGTGCAGATAGGCGCGGCTGTAATTGGTGCAGGCCGGGCATGTGCACTGTTCATCCAGCGGGCGCGGGTCGTCCTGATGGCGGGCGTTCTTGATATTGACCTGCCCGCGACGCGTCCACGCCTGACCGGTTCGGCCCGACCGGGACGGCAGTACGCAGTCCATCATATCAATGCCGCGCTTGACTGCGCCGACGATGTCGTCGGGCTTGCCCACGCCCATCAGGTAACGCGGCTTGTCCTGCGGCAACTGATCGGGTGCGAAATCCAGAACGCTGAACATCGCATCCTGCCCCTCGCCCACGGCCAGACCGCCGATGGCATAGCCGTCAAAGCCGATCTCTCGCAGGGCCTTGGCGCTTTCTTCGCGGAAATCCTGTTCCAGCCCACCCTGCTGGATGCCAAACAGCATATGGCCCGGACGGTCGCCGAACGCATCGCGCGACCGCTGCGCCCAACGCATCGACAGGCGCATCGATTCCGCGATCCGGTCGCGATCGGCAGGCAGCGCCGGGCATTCGTCGAAACACATCACAATGTCCGACCCAAGCAGGCGCTGGATCTCCATCGACCGTTCTGGCGTCAACTCGTGTTTCGACCCGTCGATATGGCTTTTGAAGGTCACGCCCTTTTCGGTCAGCTTGCGCAGACCGGCCAGACTCATGACCTGAAACCCGCCCGAGTCGGTCAGAATGGGCCGATCCCAATTCATGAACTTGTGCAGCCCGCCAAGGCGGTCCACCCGTTCCGCCGTGGGGCGCAGCATCAGGTGATAGGTGTTGCCCAGCAGAATATCGGCCCCCGTCGCGCGGACGCTTTCGGGCATCATCGCCTTAACCGTTGCGGCCGTGCCGACCGGCATAAAGGCAGGGGTGCGGATATCGCCGCGCGGGGTGTTTATCACGCCGGTGCGGGCTTTGCCGTCAGTGGCGTGCAGGGTGAACGATGTCTGGGTCATTCCGCCGATTTGCCCCATTCGCAGCACACCGGCAAGATAAAACCACGCGTCGCCGCGTCAGCAGCCGCGTTGTGCGGGCAGGTTCATCACCTCAACCCCATGCGGCAAGGTCACCAGCATTCGCCCTCGGGTCGTGTCGCGATAACCAAAGCCCTTATGCGCCAGACGGCGGCTGAGGTCGAAATCATCGGTGGCGCAACGCAGATCGGATTCGATCAGCCGCTGAACCTGAAGCTGGGTAATCGGATTGATCCGAATATGCGTCATGGCTGGGCCTATCTTTTGGAATCTAACAACTTGGTAAATCTAGGCAGAGGATTCGGCCAAAAATGCGACGCAATCAGGACGTGCACGGGGTTTCCGCAATCGAGCCTGAAACACCCATTGATCGAAAGACGCGTCACAGCTGCACTTTACCCTGCCCGCTCCATTCCCTATATAATCGCTCAAGATAAAGGATGGACACGCCACATGACTGACGCCGCAGACCCCGTTGAAGGGGCACCGCTGATCGCCCCCTCGTCGACAGATCACCCGCTCTATGACCAGGTGGTCGAGGCGTGCCGCACCGTGTACGACCCGGAAATTCCGGTGAACATCTATGATCTGGGCCTTGTCTACACTGTCGACATCACCGAAGAAAACGTGGTGCGCGTGCTGATGACACTGACCGCACCGGGTTGCCCCGTGGCAGGCGAAATGCCCGGCTGGGTCGCCGAAGCGATTGAGCCGCTGCCCGGCGTCAAACATGTCGAGGTCGACCTGACATGGGAGCCACCGTGGGGCATGGATATGATGTCCGATGAGGCGCGGCTTGAACTGGGGTTCATGTAACCCAAGTTTCATGCTCGGGTTACCAAACCTTCGTCGTTCGCTCATCTGACCGTTACAAGATCCGCGCATTGAGGGGGCCTCTCAACAGGAGGTTCCTTCCATGAAATCGCTTTATCTGACTGCGGCTGTTGTTTTCGCCGCTGCCCCCGCCTTCGCCGAAAGCCACGGTAGGTCTTATGATGCCGCCGTGACCTATGGCGTGCGCCCCGCCTATGTTGTGTCGCAAATGGCCGACGGTGCCCTGAAGGACAAACTGATGTCCTGCATGGCGCAAACCCCGAAGACCAGCAAGTTTTCCATCGGCCACCGTGGCGCGGCCATGATGTTCCCCGAACACACCGCTGAATCCTATCGCGCCGCTGCCGCGCAGGGCGCCGGCATCATCGAATGTGACGTGACCTTCACCGCCGATAAGCAGCTGGTGTGCCGTCACGCCCAGAACGATCTGCACACCACCACCAACATCGTTGCCACCGATCTGGCCTCGAAATGCACCACGCCGTTTGCCGCGGCATCGGGCGACGCCAAAGCTTCCGCTGAATGCCGCACCTCGGATCTGACGCTGGACGAATTCAAGTCGCTCAAGCCGAAGATGGACGCCGCCAACAGCGCCGCCACCACCGCAGCAGACTACCTTGGCGGCACTGCCAACTGGCGCACCGATCTTTACGCTGGCAACGCCCATATCATGACCCACGCGGAATCGATCGCCCTGATCGACAGCCTCGGCGCCGATTTCACGCCCGAGCTGAAGGCCGCTTCGGTGGACATGCCCTATGACGGCATGACCCAAGCCGATTACGCACAAGCGATGATCGACGAATACAAAGCCGCTGGCATCGACCCCAGCCGCGTCTGGGCGCAGTCGTTCAATCTGGATGACATCAAGTACTGGATCGCGAATGAGCCCGAGTTCGGCAAGCAAGCCGTCTATCTGGACGACCGCTATGAAGCCTCGGACGACGATGAAGGCCTGATCGACCACATGGACGCCGCCACGTTCAAGCCGACTATGGCCGAGCTGAAAGAGATGGGCGTGAACTACATCGCGCCGCCGATGTGGATGCTGGTCACTCTGGATGAAACCGGCAAGATCGTCCCGTCGGTCTACACCAAGGAAGCCGAAGCCGCTGGCCTGAAGATCATCACCTGGACGCTGGAACGGTCCGGCCCGCTGGCCACCGGCGGCGGCTGGTACTTCCAGTCGATCAAAGACGCCACCAACAACGATGGTGTGTACTATGAGCTGCTGGACGTTCTGGCCCAAGACGTGAAGATCGAAGGCATCTTCTCGGACTGGCCCGCAACGGTGACCTACTACGCCAATTGCATGGGTCTTTGATCTGGTTTGATCCAATTGAAAGGGCGGCCACTGGGTCGCCCTTTTGCTTTGCACTGCCAAAATGCAAGCCTTTACTCTTGCATTAAATCAAAGCAAGCAAATAATCTTGCACTATTTCAAAGCAAGACATATTACTTGCACATGAGCTTTCCGACCACACATGCCGTCTTAACCGGCGATTTCATCGACTCGCGCCGCGCGGACCTTGTTTCATTGGACACCGCGATGGAGGCGCTAAGCAGTGCGATGCCGGTGTTGGCCGAGGACTCTGGCTTGGACCTCCCCCTACCCTTCCACCGCTTTCGCGGTGATGGTTGGCAAGTGTTCCACCCCGATCCACAGGCCAGCCTACGCACCGCCCTGCGCCTGATCGCACGGCTTGCTGCTTCCGGTACGGGGCTGAAAACCCGCATCGCCATCGGAATTGGACAGGCGACCCTGTCCGCCGATCACAACCTTGCCACCAGTCATGGCCCGGCATTTGTGCAGGCAGGCCTATTGTTGGATGATATGGACCGGACTGACCGCTTAATACTGGCATATGATGCGGGGCAAATGCACTGCGCGATGACTGGGCTGGTCGATGTGATGTCGCGCAGTTGGACAAAGGCTCAAGGCGAGGCGCTGTTTCTGGCACTGGCTAGCGGCGATGAACCAACCCAAGAAGAGATCGCGAAACACCTTGGCGTCACCCGTCAAGCCATCCAACAAAGATTGGCGGCGACAGGCCATAACCAGCTAAAAGAGGCCTTGTATGCATTTGAGGCCACCCTTCGAGATCCGAGTTGATTGAGCCATGATTGAAACCTTCGCCGCGCTTTTGGTGGCCCATGTGATCGGTGACTTCGTTCTGCAAACCGACTGGATTGCCGCGAACAAGCGCAGGCCGCAGGTTCTGGTGCTGCATGTCGCGCTGCATCTGGCGCTGTTGCTGGCGCTGTTTGGCCAAGTTCACAGCCCGTATCTCTATGCGCTGGCGGCGGCCCATCTGGCGATTGACGCGATCAAGCTGGCCCTGCCGGATCGGCTCTGGGCGTTTCTGGCCGATCAGGCAGCCCATGTTGCCACGCTGGCCGCGCTGGCCATCCTGCAACCGGACCTCTGGGGCACTGCCCCCATCACCGCGCACCTGCCGCAGATCGCGCACAAGGCGTTGACCACGGCTGTCACGCTGGCCGGGCTGGTCGTGGCCATCCGCGCGGGCGGCTTTGCAATTTCCCGGCTTTTGGCCCCCTACAGCGGCCATTGGACCCGCAACCGTGTCCTGTCGGGCGGGCTGAGGGAGGCTGGCGCCCTGATCGGTCAATTGGAGCGCGGCTTGGTCTTCGTCTTGATCCTAGTCGGGCACCCCACCGGCGTTGCCTTCCTGATCGCGGCAAAGTCAGTTTTGCGCTTTGGTGAAAGCCGAAATGACAGGCGCATGGCCGAATATGTGCTGATCGGCACGCTCGCATCGGTCGGCTGGGCCATGCTTTCGGCCTATGGCACGGTTTGGTTGCTGAAACAGCTGACCTCGGCTTGAGATCGCCGCCCAAAGGGCCTACCTAATAGGAAAGGAGAAAACTCATGTTTGGCATTCCCGGCAAGCAGGCGGTGACCCTAACCCCCGCCGCAGTGAAACAGATCGTCAAGCTGATGCAGCGTGACGGCCGCGCCGGGCTGCGCATTGGCCTGAAGAAAGGCGGCTGCGCAGGCATGGAATACACCATGGAATATGTCGATCAGGCCGATCCGAACGACGAAGTGGTCGAACAAGATGGCGCGCGGGTGATGATTGCCCCGATGGCGCAGATGTTCCTGTTCGGCACCCATATCAACTATGAAACCAGCCTGCTGGAATCGGGGTTCAAGTTCATCAACCCCAATGTCACCGACGCCTGCGGCTGCGGCGAGTCGATCAAGTTCAAAGACATCGAAGAGCTTCAGGCCGAACGCGCCGCGCAGGGCTAAGATGGGCATCAGCACCGACGAAATCGAATTTGCCAAGGATCTGTTTTCAGGACTGGGCGAATTGACCACGCGCCGGATGATGGGCGGGTTGTGCCTGTATCATGAGGGTACAATCTTTGCGATCATTCACCACGAACTGGGCCTGATGATCAAAGGCGCAGGCGCCTTCATCGACCAGCTTGAGGCACAAGGCTGCACGCGCTGGGTTCACACCCGCAAGGATGGCGGGACGGCGGCAATGCCCTATTGGACCCTGCCGCCTGAATGCGAAGATGACCCCGATGAAGCCGTGGCGCTGGCCCGAGAGGCGCTGCGCCACCTGTAAATCAGGCCGGGGGCAAGGCCTTGTTGTCAAAGGCCACTGCCTTGGCAAGGCTGGGATCGGCACGGCACCGATCGACCCAAGCGCGGATAGGTCCGGTGTCCGGCAACAGTGCGGGCAACCAATTGAACGGCGACACCACCAGCATATCCACCGCCGAGATCGTATCACCCATCAAGAAATCCTGCCCCTCAAGCGCCTTGTCCAGAACGGCCTGCGCTTCGGCCCAACCGCGATAGGACGAGGTAAAGACCGGGTTCTCAAGCTCAGTCACTTTCATCATGATGACCGGCTCAAACACATAGCCATACCACGCCATCCAGCCCAGATAGGCCCCATGGTCCGGCGTGCCCACTGCGGGTGCCAATCCGGCATCGGGAAACAGGTTGGTCAAATGGGTCATGATCGCCCCGCTTTCGCGGATCATCACACCGTCATGCACCAGAACCGGCACCTTCTTTTCAGGATGCGGATTGCCCGCATCGGCCCCGCCCGACCCATCGCGGCGCGGGATATCTGTCACGCGGATCTCAACATCGTTTTCCGCGCCAAGCGCGTAGATCAATTGCAGCACACGGGTCGACCGGCTGCGGGGGGCATGGAAAAGGGTCAGCATGCTGGGCACTCCTGAAGCATTCGCTTGGGATCAGTTTAGGCCAATATGCAGGCGGCTGTCGTCAGGGATCTTTCTTCAGGTGCAAATACGTCTCAGCAAAGCGCTTGGACAAATGATCGCCCGCGACGATGCTTTGGCCCGCACCCATTGGGGCGACATTGGCATCGAAGTTGGGATTAAAGAACAGCGGCACCGATATCCGCTCCTCAGCGCTGCCTTTGACGCGATGAAGGGTCGCGATGACGCGCTTTTCCGTCCACATTTCAAGCATTTCACCGAAGTTGATCACAAACTCTCCGGGCTGGGCATTCACCGGCATCCACGCGTCATCGCGACCCAGCACCTCTAGGCCCGGCACGCCATCGGTGGCCAGCAGCGTCAGGCAGCCGTAATCGGTGTGCGCGGCAATGCCAAAGTCCTTTTCCCCTGCCCAATCAGGGCGTTGCGGGTAATAGTTGCCCCGCAACAGCGCCATGGGCGTGTCGAACTTGTCATCGAAGTAATGCGCATCTTCGCCAATCGCCTGCGCAATCCCCCGCAGCAGCCCCATCGCAACGCCCATCGCATCGCGGTAATAATCCTCCAGCACCTCGCGGAAGCCCGCAAGCGCGGGCCATTGGTTCGGCGCATAGACCGGCAGATCGGCCAGTCGGTGCCCGGCGGGCAGGGTAAAGCCGCAATCGAACACCTGTTTGTAATCGGGGTTCGCATCGGGATCGACCTGTTCGGACATCGGCCCGCCCCAGCCCCGGTTGGCACCGGTCCGGGCCATATCCACACCGCGCTTGTCCGACTCTGGCAGATCAAAGAAAGCGCGATAGGCCGCCAGCACAAACCGCACCCGCGCCGCCGTCAGCGGTGTGTTGTACACCGTCAGAAAACCGATGTTTTCACATGCATCGCGCAGGATGTCCAAGGTCGCGGCATCGCCGGCTGCGATGGCGGCTGCATCAAGTCTGGGGATCATACGGGCCTCCGATGTCACACTCGCCCGTCTTATCATTCCGCCTTTGGCGTGCAAGGCTTGACCTTGGACCGGCCAACGCGATGATGGCGACCAAATATACATTTGAGGAGCAAAGCATGCGCAAGAAACTGGCGGCAGGCAATTGGAAGATGAACGGCTCATTGGCCGCACTGGATGAGATCAAGGCACTGGCATCCGTCACCGACGGCTCGGTCGAGGTGCTGATCTGCCCGCCTGCCCCGCTGGTTCACGCCGCCTGCGCCGCCGCGCCCGAAACCGTGGCAATCGGCGGTCAGGACTGCCACGCCAAGGACAGCGGCGCGCATACGGGCGATACGGCGGCGGCCATGCTGGCCGATGTGGGCGCGTCCCACGTCATTCTGGGCCATTCCGAACGCCGCGAAGATCACGACGAACATGACGAAGACGTCCGCGCCAAATGCAACGCGGCATGGGATGCAGGCCTGACGGCAATTGTCTGCGTTGGCGAAAGCCTCAGCCAGCGCGAGGCGCAGAACACGCTTGATATCATCGGCGGTCAGTTGGCGGGGTCGGTTCCTGATGGGGCCACCGGACATAACCTTGTCATCGCCTATGAGCCGATCTGGGCCATTGGCACCGGCAAAGTGCCGACCACCGACCAAATCGGCGAAGTGCATGATTTCATTCGCGCCCGTCTGGAACGGCGCTTTGGCGCGGGCGTTGGCCGGTCAACCCGTATTCTGTACGGCGGATCGGTCAAACCCAGCAACGCAAACGAGATTTTCGCCGTCTCCAATGTCGATGGTGCCTTGGTTGGCGGGGCCAGCCTCAAGGCCAGCGATTTCGGCGCGATCATCAGCGCATTGCAGGCAGCATCCTAAAAAATCACGCGATTTTCGCGAAATTGAACCAAGCGCGGGCCGGTCTTGGCCCGCGTTTTGCATTTTGGGGTTGGTCCCACGTCAGCCAATCCCGTTTTGGTAAAGTTCTTGCATGTCCCGCCGTTAACACATGCGACAGGCTGGCTTGCCCCTTGGTTTCACCACGACTGAAACCGCGCGTCCCAAGGTTCGGACCCGCGAAGGCGACAGGTCGGCATCGACAAGGCCGCAGGCCACTGACCAAGGGACCGCTATGCGCATTACGATCAAAGCAAAACTTTCGATGGCCTTTGCCTTCATTCTTTCGCTGTTCGGGATCGCCATGTGGCTGGCCATTGGCGACATCCGCTTTGCCAATGATTCCTTCCGCAGCATTGTCGACAATGAATCCCGTGACCTTCTGGTCGTGGAACAGATCGGAAAATCAGAGCTTCTGATGCGGTCGGCCGTTGCCGACATTTTAATTTCATTGCCCAACGAAGACAGTCAGCGGATCGCGGATCTGCAAACCGGCATGGAAATCATGTCGGATGAATTCGAAGCCCAAATGGCGCAGCTGTACGAACATCACATTCCCGAAAAACACGAATTGCTGGATAAGATCGGCGCGTTGCATTCCCGTATTTGGGACACCAACAAAATGATCATCAAACTGGAACTATCCGGCGATTCCAGAGGGGCCAACATCATGTACCATGGGTTGGCGCGGGAACTGACGGCAGAATCCCTGTCGTTGACCTATGAACTGACCGAGCTTCTGAAAGGTCAGATGGATCGCGAAGTTGAAGAGACCAACACCCATGCGGATTGGTCGGTCGCTCAATCGACCCTTCTGCTGATTGCGGCCATCCTGATTGGCGGCATCGCGTCCTATACGATTGTTGTGTCGATCTCGCGTCGCCTGAACCGATCGATCGAACTGGCGCAGGAAGTGGCCTCTGGCGATTTGCGCAAGACGGTGCGCGTGGTCGGCAATGATGAAATCAGCGATCTGTTGCGTGCCCAGAACGCGATGGTTGTCCGCCTGCGTGAAGTTGCCGGGGCGGTCGCCCGCGCGGCCAAATACGTGGCCTCGGGCGCAACAGAACTGGCCTCAACCTCAGAAGTGCTGTCAAACGGCGCGACCAGTCAGGCCAGCACGACCGAACAGGTGTCCTCCTCGGCCGAGGAAATGTCCGCCAACATTCAAAGCAGTTCAGAGAACGCCAACAAAACCGAAGGCATCGCCGCGCAAACTGCCGCCGGGGCCCGCACATCGGGCGAAGCCGTGGCTGAGGCCGTGTCAGCAATGAACGACATCGCGGAACGTATTCAGGTGGTGCAGGAAATCGCCCGGCAAACCGATCTGTTGGCGCTGAACGCGGCGGTTGAGGCCGCGCGCGCGGGCGAACATGGGCGCGGGTTTGCCGTTGTCGCCGCCGAGGTGCGCAAACTGGCCGAAAGCAGCCAAGCCGCCGCCGCCGAGATCAAACAACTGTCCAGCCGCACCTTGTCGACGGCAACATCTGCGGGCGAATTGCTCAAGGCGCTGGTGCCAAGCATCGAGCAGACGTCGCAACTGGTGGCCGAGATTTCGGCCGCATCGCGCGAATTGGCCAGCGGGTCCAGCCAGATCAGCCTGTCGATCCAGGAATTGGACGACGTCACCCAGCGCAACAGTTCTTCGTCCGAAGAACTGGCATCGGCGGCAACGGAACTGTCGGCGCAGGCCGACCAACTGGCCGAAACGATTTCCTTCTTCCAAGTCAACGATGACGAAGATCTGGATCTGTCTGGCATCGCTGAAGCGCGTCTGGCCTTGGCTCAGGTCGACGGCCCTGATGAGCACGACACCCCCGAAATCGCCAATGCGCCGGTGGCACCAGCACGCAAACCCGCGCCTGCCCCGGCCACGCCCAAAGCCCCTGACGGCAAGCGTGGCCTGGGGATCAACGCGAAGGCCGCTATATCAGGGCCCTTGCGCAATGGTGGGTTTGATTTCGACATGGCCGGGTGAACTCTGCTCCAACAATGGAAAAGGCCGCGCATCTCTGCGCGGCCTTTGTTGTTTCAAACCCTGCCCGGATCACTTGGTGATGATCTCGGGGCCCATGAAGGTGGTGGGCAACCAGGTGGACAGGATCGGGATGTAGGTCACCATGATCAGGAAGACGAACAGAACTGCCAGGAACGGCAGGGCTGCGCGCACAACCCGCATCATCGGCATACCGGCCACACCCGAGGTCACGAACAGGTTCAGACCAACCGGGGGGGTGATCATGCCGATTTCCATGTTCACGACCATGATGATGCCAAGGTGGATCGGGTCGATACCCAGTTCGATGGCAATCGGAAACACCAGCGGCGCCACGATCACGATCAGGCCCGACGGTTCCATGAACTGGCCACCGATCAGCAGGATCACGTTGACGATCACAAGGAACATCACCGCGCCGAAACCCGCGCTCAGCATCGCGCCAGCAATCTGCTGCGGGATCTGTTCGTCGGTCAGCACATGCTTGAGGATCAGCGCGTTGGCGATGATGAACATCAGCGTGATCGTCAGCTTGCCCGCCTCGAACAGCGTATCGCGCGTGTCGCGGTGGAAGAACGCAGTGATCAGCGCAATCGGCTTTTGGATCAGCGACAGGTTCGCCTCGCCCTCAGGACGGCTCAACGGGCCCATGTCACGATAGACAAAGCTGGCAATCAGGAAGGCATAGACGGCAGCCACGGCGGCGGCTTCGGTCGGGGTAAAGATCCCGCCATAGATCCCGCCAAGGATGATAACGATCAGGAACAGGCCCCAAATCGCATCGCTGCCCGCTGCGGCCACTTCGCCCCAGCCTTTCCATTCGCCCTTCGGCAGATTGCGAATCTTGGCGATGACAAAGATGGTCAGCATCAGCATCGATCCGGCCATCAGACCCGGAATAACACCGGCCAGGAACATCCGGCCAACCGATACGTCCGTCGCCGAGGCATAGACCACCATCACGATGGACGGCGGGATCAGAATGCCGAGCGTGCCTGCGTTGGCGATGACACCGGCGGCGAAATCCTTGGAATAGCCTACCTGACGCATGCCCGCGATCACGATCGAGCCAATGGCCACAACCGTTGCCGGGGACGACCCGGACAGGGCCGCGAACAACATACAGGCAAAGACGCCCGCAATCGCCAGACCGCCGGGGAAGTGCCCCACCAGCGCGATCGAGAAACGGATGATCCGCCGCGCAACACCGCCCGTAGACATAAAGCTGGAGGCCAGAACAAAGAACGGAATGGCCAGCAGCGTGTAGTGACCGGCCATCGCCTGAAACAGCGACTGGGCAACAGCGGCCAGCGAGGTGTCGGACAGAACCAGCAGGAAGATGATCGACGAAAAGCCAAGGCTGATCGCGATTGGCACGCCGATCAGCATCAGGCCGATCACCATGCAAAACAGAATGACAACATCCATCTCGATCAATCCTCGCGGTTCAGGTGGGCGACGTCTTCGACGGCGTCTTCGGCTTCATGGCTGACGATCAGGCTGTCCTGAGTGCCTTTCACAAGGCGCAAGCTCGCTTGAACGACGCGCACCAGCAAAAGCAGCATGCCAAACGGCAGCATGAAATAAGGGATGAAACGCGGGATCTTTTCATAGGCTTCGCCGTTGTTGATCAACGGTTCGATCCAGCGCAACATGTCAGGCATCGGAATGTCGGTCACCTCGTACCACGACCGGTAACTGGTGCGCTTCATTTCCTCCAGACCGGTCGGGAACCAACGGCCCGTGGTCTGCGGCAGGTTCGCAAAGTTCGCCCAGTAATCCCAAGCGCCTTTCAGCAATAGCACGGCATAGGCCACACAAATCGCCGCCGCCAGCAGGCTCAGAAACCGGCGGGCACCGGGGCTGACGATGTTCAGCACCGCATCAACGCCCAGATGCGCGGTGACTTTCACCGCATAGCTGACCCCGAACAGGACCAGCCAGGCAAACAGAAACGACGTGGCCTCAAGCCCCCAGATCAGCCCGGTATTGAACCCGTAGCGCAGCACGACGTTGACAAAGGTGATGATGGTCATCAGCCCGAGGATCAGCGCGATTGCGGTTTCCTCGATCTCGTTCACGACACGGCCAAGGGCCGAACCGGTATAGGTCTGAGACGACATGTCCCCCACTCCCGACAGGATGTGAAAAACCCGGCCCCATCAGGGGGCCGGGAAGGTCAGGCTTGTGCCTGTTCTTAGTTGTTAAACGACTGGGCCGCGTCGATGTTTTCCTGGCCCACGTCACCGACGAACTGTTCCCAAACGGGCTTCATTGCGTCGACCCATGCCTGACGCTGTTCAGCGTTCAGTTCGCGGATCACACCGCCTGCGTCCAGAACGGACTGACGGGCATCGGAGTCAACCTGACCCACGGCCGCGTTACGGGCGACGGTGACTTCTTCCAGAATGGTGCCCAGCTGGGTGCGCACGTCTTCCGGCAGGCTTTCCCACCAATCAACATTGGTCACGACCATGTAGTCGATGATGCCGTGGTTGGTTTCGGTGGTGCCGTCCTGAACTTCAAAGAACTTCTGGCCGTAGATGTTCGACCAGGTGTTTTCCTGACCGTCCACAACGCCGGTTTGCAGCGCGCCATACACTTCCGAGAAGGCCATCGGCTGCGGCGAGGCACCCAGTGCTTCGATCTGAGCCTTGATGACTTCCGACGGCTGAACGCGGAACTTCAAACCGGCGGCATCGGCGGGCGATACCAGCGCTTTGTTGGCCGAGATCTGCTTCATGCCATTGTGCCAGAACTGCAGGCCCAGCAGGCCGCGGCGGGTCATCGACTCTTTCATCGCCTGACCGGTTTCCGAGTTCTGGAAGCCGTCAACCGCGTTGATGTCTTTGAACATGAACGGCAGGTCGAAAATGCGGAACACTTTGGTGAACTGCTCGAACTTCGACAGCGAAGGCGCGGCCATCTGAACGTCGCCTTGCAGCATCGCTTCGAGAACCTGATCGTCGTTGTACAGCGTCGAGTTCGGGAAAACCTCCATGCAGGCCTTGCCGTTCATCTCTTCGTTCACACGCTCGGCCAGCAGGGTTGCTGCGATGCCTTTGGGGTGACGGTCCGAGTTGGTGACGTGGCTGAACTTGATGACGATTTCGCCATCATCACAAGCTGCAACAGCGGTGTTGGCACCTGCTGCCAGAGCCAGCGTGGCGGTCGCCGCCAGGAAAAATTTCTTCATGATGTCCTCCCGGAACATTTTCAGAGTGATCGCACCCCTCCTCGGGTGCTGTTGAGTGACCGCATCGAACCCGAAGCCGTGACCTGCACGCAAGGCTGATTTGCACTGCATGCATGATCTTAGGATTTTCAACGCCTTTTCATCATCTTGCGCCGGGTTTGATGCGCGCATCATGCGCCCGCCAAAGACCAATTGTGCGAAACCTCGCACAGCCGTTAGCGTCGCTTGTGCGGAAAACCGCACAAAAAAGCGGCAGCGTGGAAACGACCCTTTCCAGAGGAATCACAAGGATGTGAGCTTAGGCCAGCAGGTCGTAGTCCACCGTACCGATGCGCAGCGTGATCGGGGATTGCGCCTCACCATCATTCAACGCCCACAGGATCTGATTGGCTGGCTTGTAGATCACGAACGCCTCTTGCGGCCCGGCCTGCCCTGCCCCGGCGGTTTCGGCAAAGATCGCCTGAAATTCGCTTCGCGACACGCCCCGGACCAATCAGCACGATATCCCCTTCGGACCCGCCAAAGCCCTGAATCCAAACCGTTCAAAGCAAATGCGCAGAATTTGCTTCAATGGGTAGCCTAGATCGGCCACCCGATCCAATTCGGTCAGGCGCGGAAGGCCTCGGGCTTTAGGCCATATTTGGCCAGCTTGTCGTAGAAGGTCTTGCGCGGCAGCTTTAGCGCCACCGCAGCCGCGCTGGCCTGCCCACCCGCCCTGCGCAGCGCCTCGGCCAATAGCGACCGTTCGACCTGCGCCATCTGCTCGGCCAAACCCAGCCCGCTTTCCTGCGCTTCTGCCTCGGGCAGACCCAGCGCGAAACGCATCGCCGCGCTCATCAATGCGCGCGTGTTTCCCGGCCAATCCCGCGCCATAAGGTCCGACAGGATATCCGGCGTAACCTCGGGCGCGGTCAGACCGGCCTGTTCGCAAGCCTGTGCCACGTAATGGCGAAACAGCACCGGGATATCCTCGGGCCGTTCGGCCAAGGATGGGATGCGCACCACCATCACCTCAATCCGGTAGTACAGATCGGCCAACAGCCGCCCATCATCCACCGCCTTCGACAGATCCTGCGTGCTGCCCGCAATCAGCCGAACCGTGCCAGCATCCAGCGCATCGACCAAGGCAATCTGTGCATCGGTCTGCAAACTGCCGATATCGTCCAGAAACAGCGTCCCGCCCTCTGCCGCCTGCACCACCTGATTGACCGCCGACCGATCAAGCGCCGATGCCGCGCGTTTTTCGAACGGGGCCTTGGCGGCGGGCGAACACATGTGGATCACCTCGGCCACCTTGGAAATCCCCGTCCCCGGCGCGCCGGTCACCAAGACATCCGTCCCGGCCCGCGCCGCCGCGCGCACCCGGTCGCGCAAGCCGTCCGACAGGCGCGATTTGCCAAACAACAGCCGCGCCGCCGGATCGCCGGTTTCCAACTGGGCCTTCAGCGCGCGGTTCTCCAGAACCAAGGCACGGGTCTTCAACGCGCGATCAATAACGGTGGTCAAATCGCTGGCCGCGCAGGGTTTTTCCAGAAAATCAAACGCCCCGGCAGACATCGCCCGCACCGCCATCGGGATATCGCCTTCACCGGTCAGTAGGATCACCGGCAGATCCGGGTCGCGCCCATGGGCATAGTCCAGCAAAAAGAACCCGTCCCGTCCCGGCATGCGAATGTCCGACACGATCACCCCGTCAAAGCCCGGCCCGATCATGTCCTTGGCTTCGACAAAAGACCCGGCGGTGATCGGTTCATATTCGGCCAATTCCAAGGTCTGGCGCATGGCTTCGCGCACCGCCAGATCATCATCCACCACAAGCACCCGTTTCAGGATCATTCCGGCCTCCTTTTCAAACGCGCTGCGGGATGGTGGGCGGGGCGATGCTGGCCCCGCGCCCGCGGGGACGGCGAGCGTCGGACAGGATCACGCAGCCACATCATCGCGCCACGCCTCCAATTCAACCGTGAAACAAGCCCCGCCTTCGGGCAGGTTCGCGCCCTTGATTATGCCGCCAAAGCTTTGGACCAGACCGTAAGAAATCGACAGGCCCAGCCCCATGCCATCGCCCGACACCTGTTTTGTCGAATAGAACGGCTCAAAAATCCGTTCCGGGTCGGCGATCCCCGGCCCTGTGTCGCTGACGGTCACGCTCAGGCGCGGGTCGGTCTGAAGCGTGATCGCAATGCGCTTGCCTGCCCGGCCAACCATTGCATCAGCGGCGTTATTGATCAGGTTTACAAACACTTGGCTTAGGCGAACTTCCCCGCCCAAGGCATAGACCGGGCCGTTGGCCCGATCCGGCTGCCAATCCAGAGTCACCCCTTCGGCCCGGAGCCGCGCCTCGGTCAGTTCCACCGCCGCCCCTATAACCTCAACAAGATCGACCTTGCCCATCGGCTCGCTTTCGTTGCGGGCAAAGGACCGCAGGTTCTTGATGATCCGCGCCGCCCGCGCCGCCAATTGCGAAATGCGCCGCAGATTGTCCCCGGCCACATCCTCGCGCCCCTTGGCCAGAAACGCCTCGCCATTTTCGGCAAATTGGCGAATGGCCATCAGCGGCTGGTTCAATTCATGGCTGATCCCGGCACTCATCTGTCCCAGCGCCGACAGCTTGCCCGCCTGCACCAGATCCGCCTGTGCCCGTTTCAGCGCGGCCTCGGCCTCTTGGCGTTCCATCACTTCGCGGCGCAGTTCAGTGTTGATTTCGCTCAGTTCCTTGGTCCGTTCCTGCACCCGCACCTCAAGCACCGAATTGGCCAACGCCAAGGTGCGCCGACGTTCCAGCACAACAAACAGCACCGCGCCAAAACTCAGGCAAAGCGCGGCCACCACCGCCGCCTGCAAAAAAGCCAACCGCCGGGCAGGCGCAGTGTCCACCAGCGCCTCCCCCTGCATGCCGATCACCGGCAGCGGCTTGACCAGATGCAGGGCGCGGCGCGGCACATAGGGACTCAGGCTTTGAACCCAAAGCCGGTTCCCCGCCACGATCTGTTCATTAATCGGCACATCCCGCCCGTCCGGCGCAATCAACCCGCCCGGCGCATGTTGCCAAAACAGCAGTTCTGACCGGTTGGTGACATAGATCTGCCCCGAGGCATCGGTGAAGAACACCGCAGGCCGCGACCCGCGCCAATCCTGTTCCAGATTGTCCAGATCGACGACGACCACCAAAACGCCCCGCACCCGGTCATCAGGGCCAAAGCTGGGTGCGGCAAAGGAATAAGACCTGCGGGAAAATTCCACGTTCCACCCATGGCCTGCCCCAAGCGCCCCATGCAGTGCACGCCGGAAATAGGGCGATGTGGTCAGATCAGTCGGCGTGGCATCCTTATGCGACGCGGCCAGAACCCGGCCAGCGGTATCGGTGTAAAAGGCCGTCAAGGCAGCCGTTTTATCGACCGCCTGAAGCAAGAGCAAAACCGCCGCCTCGCCCTCAACCCCGTCATGCAGGGCGGACAGAACCGGATGTTCGGCCATCAAAACGGCGGTTTCCCGATACCGCTCCAATTGCGTCACCAACCGGTCCGAGGCCAGCGCAAGGTCGGCCTCTCCGCGCGCGGCGACGGGTTCAAGCGCTTGCCGATAGCCATAGCTCCAGACCCCGGCACTCAGCACCGCAACAGCGCTTAGAAACCCGGCCACCAGCAATGTTCTGTTCAGTCGAAGACGGCTCATGTCTTTCCATACCAAGGCAAGGCTTGCAAATGCCAGCCCCAGAGCGCAGCAATACCCCATGCAGCGCTTTTCTCAATCGCCCACCGATCCCGATTTCGTTCACTCCCCCTACCCCGCCTATGACCGCATGCGTGCCATGGGGCCGATGGTGTGGTGGGACGATTACGCCATGCCCTGCGCCACCGATCACGCCACCGTACAGGCGCTGTTCCGCGACAAACGCTTTGGCCGCGAAGTGCCGCCCGAACTGGCCAAACCGCATCCCGCGCATCTGGCCCCGTTCTACGCGGTTGAGGCGCATTCGATGCTGGAACTGGAACCGCCGCGCCACACCCGCCTTCGCGGATTGGTTCTGCGCGCCTTCACCAGCCGCCGGATCGCCGCCCTTGCTCCTGAAATCAGCACCCTCAGCCATCAGCTGATCGACGCGCTGCCCGATGGCCCATTCGATGCGCTGGCGCAATTTGCCCAGCATCTGCCGGTGATCATCATCGCGCGCCTGCTTGGCGTGCCCGAAGCGATGGCCCCGCAGCTGCTGCAATGGTCCAACGCCATGGTCGCCGTCTACCAAGCCCGGCGCGACACAGCGCTGGAACTGGCCGCCGCGCAGGCTGCCTCTGACTTCTCGGAATTTCTTCGCGGCTATGTCGCCACCCGCCGCAACGCCCCGCAGGACGATCTGATCTCACACCTGATCGCCGCCGAGGAGGACGGCCAGCGCCTCAACGCGGATGAGTTGATCACCACCTGCATCCTGCTGCTGAACGCCGGGCATGAAGCAACGGTTCACACAATTGGCAACGGGATCAAGGCGCTGCTAGAGGCGGGTCAAACCGTGACGCAAGACAACGCATCTGCGGTGGCTGAAGAAATCATGCGCTTTGATCCGCCGCTGCATATGTTCACCCGCTACGCCTACGCAGACGTCACGTTGCACGGCCACAGCTTGAAACGCGGCGATCAAGTGGCGCTGCTGCTTGGCGCCGCGAACCGTGACCCCAGCGTTTACCCAGATCCGCACAGGTTTGACCCAACCCGCGCCATGCCCGCCCATACTGCCTTTGGCGGCGGCATCCATTTCTGCGTCGGCGCACCGCTGGCCCGGCTAGAGCTGCAAATCGCCTTGCCGATCCTGTTTGAACGCCTACCAAACCTGCGCATCGTCGAACCGCCGCGCTACGCCAATCTCTACCATTTCCACGGGTTGGAACGGCTGATGCTGTCCAATGACGCATGACGCGCTGGCGTCAAAGACCGGATATTTTGCGTATTTATGAAAGAGAAGAAGAACAGGACCGTCCCCTGCTTCTTCTCTTTGGCAAATACGCTTGCGGTCGCGCAACGCAGCGCCGAAGTTCAGGTAAACGCATCACGCCGCCCTTCGCAGCATAGAGCGCGCGGAAGCGCACAATTGGATCACGCTTACAGTGGCAGCGCCGAGGTGGATTTGATCTCTTGCATCGACAAAAGCGCCGTGACGTTGTGCACCCGCACCTCGGATATCAGCGCCTGATAAAAGGCATCATAGGCGCGGGCGTTTTTTACCCGCACTTTCAGGATATAGTCGATATCCCCCGCCAGCCGGTGCGCCTCTTGCACTTCGGGGCGGTCTTTCAGCGCTTGCAGGAACTTCGCCTGCCACTCGGCCTCATGTTCGCTGGTGCGGATCAAAACAAAGAAACAAGCCTCAAACCCCAGCGCCTCGGCATCCAGTTCAACTGTCTGCCGGCCGATGATCCCGGCGTCGCGCATTTTGCGGATACGATTCCAGACCGGGGTCTTGGAACTGCTGACAGCCTTGGCGATTTCGTCCAGTGAACGGCTGGCGTCCTCTTGCAGGGCCGCAAGAATTTTCCTGTCTGTGTCATCGATCCGCACGACGGTTCTCCGAATATGGGGGTTTGCAGGCTATCGTCCCGCCTTGGCGCGCACCTTAGAACGAACATCCTTGTTTCCGCAATCATCTAGTCAGAAACAGGAACAAAATTCTATATCTAAGGGCAAGTTGCCCCAGAGGACCGGACCATGATCCAGCCGTTGAAAACCTTGCAATCCAGCCTGTCGCGCCTGTTTGGGCAGATGGCCGTTGCACCCAGCCGCTTGGCTGAGGCCAGCACCGCAGAGTATCAATTCGGCGCCGAGCGGTCGATGGGCACCGTGGGCCATGTGTCGTTTGTGGGAGCAGGCCCCGGCGATCCTGACCTTTTGACGGTCAAAGCCCTGAAGGCGCTGCAAACCGCTGATGTGATCCTGCATGACCGCCTGATCTCGGATGAGATCCTGTCGCTGGCCGGTCGCCAGGCGCGTCTGGTGGATACGGGCAAGACCGGCTTCGGCCCCTCGATGCCGCAAAGCGAAATCAATGCCCATATTCTGGCCGAGGTCCGCGCGGGCAACCGCGTGGTGCGTCTGAAGTCCGGCGATCCGACCGTCTTTGGCCGCCTCGACGAAGAAATCGACGCCTGCACCGCGGCGGGCCTTGCATGGGACATCGTGCCGGGCCTGACGGCGGCGTCTGCGGCTGTGGCCTCAATCGGGCAATCGCTGACCAAGCGGGGCCGCAACAAGGCCGCGCGATTTCTGACGGGCTACGACATGGAAGGCTTTGCCGATCAGGATTGGCGCAGTCTGGCCCGTCCCGGCGAAGTTGCCGCGATCTACATGGGCAAAAAGGCCGCGCGGTTTATCTCGGGCCGGTTGCTGATGCACGGCGCTGCCGCTGACACGCCGGTGACCGTTGTGGCCAATGCCTCGCGCCCCGATCAGCGGGTGCTGGCAACCACGCTGGCCGATCTGCCCGACGCCCTGACCGAGGCCGAACTGACCGGCCCTGCCCTGACGCTCTATGGTCTCGCCCCGCGCGAGGCACAGCCCACCCTTCAAACCGTTCTGCAACAGGAGTTTGCCTGATGCCCAAGGCTTTTACCCCCAAAGTCGTCACTGCCAACCACCTGCTGGAAGGCGATGTCATCTATCTGGCCAATGATGGTGGCTGGACCCGCCGCCTTGAAGAGGCCGAAGTGCTGATGGACGAGGATTACGCCGCCGTCCGTCTGGGCGAGGTTGAATCCCGCCAGTCTGAGGTTGTCGGCCCCTATCTGGCCGATGTGACCGTTGGCCCCAAGGGCGTACAGACCACCCATTTCCGCGAGGAATTCCGCAAGACCGGCCCCTCGAACTACAACCACGGCAAGCAGGCAGAGGCAGTCTGATGTATCAATATTCGGATTTTGACGCGGCCTATGTGGCCGAACGCAACCGCCAGTTCCGCGCTCAGGTCGAGCGTCGGATTGATGGGTCGTTGACCGAGGATGAGTTCCGCCCGCTGCGCCTGATGAACGGCCTGTATTTGCAATTGCACGCCTATATGCTGCGCGTCGCCATTCCCTATGGCACGCTGAACAGCGGCCAGATGCGCCAGCTTGCGATGATCGCGGATAAGTTCGACAAGGGCTATGGTCACTTCACCACCCGCCAGAACATTCAGTACAACTGGCCCAAGCTGCCGGATGTGCCGGATATCCTTGATGCGCTGGCCGATGTGCAAATGCACGCGATCCAGACCTCCGGCAACACGATCCGCAACGTGACCGCCGACCATTTCGCAGGCGCTGCCGCCGACGAAGTGGCCGATCCGCGCCCTGTGGCCGAGTTGATCCGCCAGTGGTCGACTGATCACCCCGAATTCCAGTTCCTGCCGCGCAAGTTCAAGGTTGCCGTGGCAGGCGGCAAAATCGACCGCGCCGTGACCCGCGCACATGATGTGGGCATCCGCATTGTCGAGCGTGACGGCCAGATCGGCTATGAGATCATCGTGGGCGGCGGCCTTGGCCGGACCCCGATGATTGGCAAGACCATCCATGACTTCCTGCCCGAGGCCGACCTGCTGCCCTATCTGGAAGCCATCGTCTCGGTTTGGAACCTGCTGGGCCGCCGTGACAACAAGTATAAGGCGCGGATCAAGATCACCGTGCATGAGAACGGCTTGGATGAAATCAAGCGCCTCGTGGACGACCGCTTTGCCCTGATACGTCCGCAGTTCAGCGGCGTCGATCAGGCCCTGCTGGCCGAGATCAAAGCCCAGTTCCAGCCGCCTGCGTTCCGCAACGCGCCGGAAGATGCCTTTGCCGCCGCCTATGACGCCGACCCTCTGTTCCGCAGCTGGGCTGACACCAACTTGGCCGAGCACCGCGCACCGGGCTATGCCATCGTCCAGATCAGCATCAAAAAGCACGGCGACACGCCGGGCGATGCAACCAGCGAACAGATGCGCGTGATGGCCGATCTGGCCGAACGCTATGGCCACGACGAATTGCGCATCAGCCACGAACAGAACGTGATCCTGCCGCATGTCCATAAATCGGACCTGCCCGCGATCTATGCCGCCCTGCGCGACGTTGACCTGCACACCGCCAACATCGGCCTTGTGTCGGACATCATCGCCTGCCCCGGCATGGATTACTGCGCATTGGCAACCGCCCGGTCGATCCCGATCGCCCAGCAAATCGCCGTCCGCTTTGACGAACTGAAGCTGGAGCACGAAATCGGCGATCTGAAGATCAAGATCTCGGGCTGCATCAACGCCTGCGGGCATCACCATGTGGGCCACATCGGCATTCTGGGTCTCGACCGCGCTGGCGTGGAAAACTACCAGATCACCCTTGGTGGCGATGCAACGGATGATGCGAAAATCGGCGAACGTGCAGGCCCCGGCTTCAGCTACACCGAAATCGTGCCCGCCATCGAACGTCTGGTCAAAGCCTACCTTGACCACCGCACCAGCAAGGACGAAACCTTCGCCCAAGCCTATACGCGCCTTGGCGCCGCGCCGTTCAAGGCCGCGCTTTACCCGGAAAAGGAAGCTCGGGCCAATGCAGCATGATGATGCGTCCTTGCAGGACCGCGCCGCAAACACGGACGCGGCCTCGCAAGCAGACAAAGTAGCGCGCGTCGCTGCGCTGAATGCGCGGTATCGCCATCATGGCGCCACCGCCGTTCTGGAAGGCGCGTTGCGTGATCCTGAGGCGGGCAAAATCGCCATGGTGTCCAGCTTTGGCGCGGAATCCGTCGCCCTGCTGCACCTTGTGGCCATGGTCGACAACCGCACGCCGGTGCTGTTCATCGACACGATGCTGCTGTTCCCTGAAACTCTGGCCTATCAGCAAGAGATCAGCGAACGGCTGCACCTCAAGAACGTGCGGGTGATCCGCGCCTCTGAGGCCAGCATCAAACAGCACGACCCGATGGGCGCATTGCGGTTCAGCAGCACCGATGCCTGCTGCGATCTGCGCAAGACCCAGCCGCTCAATCAGGCGTTGGATGGGTATGACGGCTGGATCACTGGCCGCAAACGCTATCAATCGGGCACCCGTGCGGCGCTGGAATTCTTCGAGATCGAAGAAGACACCGGCCGCATCAAGGTCAACCCGCTGGCCCATTGGGCGCCTGAGGACGTGCGCGCCTATATGGAAGAAAACCGCCTGCCCAAGCATCCGCTGGTGGCGCAAGGCTATCCGTCGATCGGATGCGCCCCCTGCACCACCAAGGTCAAACCGGGCGAAGATCCGCGCGCAGGGCGCTGGCGCGGCCAAGAGAAAGAGGAATGCGGCATCCATATCGTCGATGGCCGCATCGTAAGACAAGGAGACGCCGCATGAGCGTGATCGTGACTGACGCGGGCTTTGCGTCCGATGATTGGACCGCGGGCTTTGAGGGCGAAGGCGCTCTTGATCTGGCCTCGGATACCTCGATTGATGCCATCAAGGACGCCGCAGGCGCGGCCCAGATGATCCGCATCGATTTCCCCAGCTTCGCCGACGGGCGCGGCTTCACCCTGGCCCGCTTGCTGCGCCTGAACGGCTACAAGGGCCGCCTGCGCGCCAAGGGCCACGTGATCGCCGACCAATACGCGATGGCCCGCCGCAGCGGCTTTGACGAGGTGGAAATCTCGGACGAATTGGCCGCACGCCAGCCCGCCGACCAGTGGCAATTCCGCGCCAACTGGCAAGAGAATGACTATCAGGCCCGGATGCGCGGCTAAGTCGCCTCGCGTCTGACCTAGATCAAAGCTAGATATAAGGTGTCGGTTTAACACATCCGACAAACAAGATATGACAGAGTTGACCCCCGTGACCCAAGCCGCCGCAGCCCCCGCCAATAAGCCCAAGCAAATGGTCCTGCCCGATGCGCAGACCGTGACCGAAGTGAAACACTGGACGGACCGTCTGTTTTCGTTCCGCGTGTCGCGTCCCGCCTCGCTGCGTTTCCGCTCGGGCGAATTTGTGATGATCGGCCTGATGGGCGATCCCGATCCCAAAACCGGCAAGCAAAAGCCGCTGCTGCGCGCCTATTCCATTGCCTCCCCGTCGTGGGATGAGGAATTGGAGTTCTATTCGATCAAGGTGCAAGACGGCCCGTTGACCTCCAAACTGCAACACATCCAGCCAGGCGATGAAATCATCCTGCGTCCCAAACCCGTTGGCACGCTGGTGCATGACGCCCTCCTGCCCGGCAAGCGCATCTGGTTCTTTGCCACTGGCACCGGCTTTGCCCCCTTCGCCTCGCTGCTGCGTGAACCGCAGACCTACGAGGATTACGACGAGGTCATCATCACCCACACCTGCCGCGAAGCTGCCGAATTGCACTACGGGGCCGAGTTGATCGAGAACCTCAAAACCGACGAGCTTTTGAACGAAGTGATCGGCGAAGGCTTCTGGAAGAAGATCAAATACTACCCGACCACCACCCGCGAAGAGAGCCCGAAGATGGGCCGCATCACCGATCTGATGCGCTCGGGCGAGGCATTCGCCGATCTGGACGTGCCGGTCATCCACCCCGAAACCGACCGCGCGATGATCTGCGGAAACCTGGCCTTTAACCTTGAGCTGAAAGAAATGCTCGAAGAATACGGCCTCGTCGAAGGCGCAAATTCCGACCCGCAGCATTACGTGGTCGAAAAAGCCTTCCTCGACTAAACGCACCCGACACCAAACAAAAGGCGGCCCACTGGGCCGCCTTTTTCTTTTGCTTTCATCTTTCCCGAAAATCCTCCGGGGGTGAATGGCCGAAGGCCAGAGGGGGCAGCGCCCCCTCCCCTTACATCCCCAGTTGCTGGCGCAGCGCGTCCAGAACCTGCGGCAGCGCGTCGGGATTGTCCCGCACAGTCTCCAACGAGGTTTTGGCGGCGGTCTTGGCGATCATGTTCAGATCGGACGCTTCCACATAGGCCAGCACCTTGTCGTAATCGAACCCATCAACAGTCAGCAGATCCGAAATCGACGGCGCCTCAGCAGTCGTTTCGGTTGCTGCATCTGCGGGCGCTGCATCTGCGGCCGGTGCGTCGACTGCGGGCGCGGCAGTCTCAGCCGCAGGGGCCTCGGTGGCCGGTGCCTCGGCTGCCGCGTCTGCAGGTGCTTCTGCGACAGGCGCTTCAGTCGCGGCTTCGGCGGTTGCTTCAGCTGCGGGGGCATCGGCCTCAACTGCGGCTTCTGCGGCCGGTGCGGCCTCTTGGGTTGCGGCAACGGAATCAGCCGCCGTGTCTGCGGCAGCGCCCGCCGCATCGGCAGCAGCATCTGCACCAGCCGTCACATCGGCAACCGCATCCTTGACCGCATCGGCCACGGCCTGCGCTGCGTCATCGGCAACGGCCTGACCTTGCGGAACAAGGTTTGCAGCCGCATCGGCGGCATCCTTGGCGGCGTCGGTTACAGCGTCAGCTGCTTGAGTCGCAACCTCGGCAGCCTTGGCGGCAGCGGCCTCTGCTTCTGCTTTCGCGGCGGCAGCGGCGGCCTCAACCTCAGCGGCGGCCTTCGCAGCGGCCTCCTCTGCAGCGGTTTTAGCGGCAGCGGCTTCGGCCTCTAGCTTTGCAGCTTCTTCTTCGGCTTTGCGTGCGGCCTCAGCGGCCTCGGCCTCGGCTTTGGCAGCCGCTTCTTCAGCCGCCACCTTGGCCGCCTCGGCGGCTTCTTCAGCCTGAATCCGCGCGGTTTCAGCGGCCTGTTTGACCGCCTGATCATTCGTGTACCAGAAATAGCCCGCGACAGCGATTGCCACGGCGCCAATCAGACCAAGGACAGGTTTCATCCTCGTCTCCCTTTCATTTGTGCAAGGCGCCCCCTGCGCCCCACTTTTGATATGAAATACAGGTCGTATGCTGCATTGCAGAACACAAGGGGGAAAAGCAGAAAAACCGGGAACAAACCAATTATTTGATGGCGGATTTGCCGCTTGAAAGAAACCCGCCCAAAGTTTACCTTGCCACCTTAATCGAATTGGCATGAAGGATCGAAACCATAGCCCGCAGACCTCATAACGCGCCTCCGCCGCGCGACACTGGCCCCCGCGTCAACGGACGCATCCGCGCACCCGAAATCCGCCTGATCGGTGCGGAAGGTGAAAACGTTGGTGTTGTTCACCCTGCAAAAGCGATGCAGCTCGCGGAAGAGGCCGGTCTGGATCTCGTCGAGATTTCGCCCAACGCCACGCCGCCCGTGTGCAAGATCATGGATTTCGGCAAGTTCAAATACGAACAGCAGAAACGCGAATCCGAAGCGCGCAAAAAGCAAAAAGTCATCGAGGTGAAAGAGGTCAAGTTTCGACCCAACACCGATACGCATGACTATGAAGTGAAAATGCGCAACGTTTTCAAATTCCTTGAAAACGGTGACAAGGTGAAAGTGACCTTGCGTTTCCGGGGCCGCGAAATGGCACACCAGAACCTGGGCCGCGAATTGCTGGAACGGGTCGCCGAGGACGTGAAAGAGATCGGCAAGATCGAAAACATGCCCAAGATGGAAGGCCGCCAGATGGTCATGATGATTGGGCCGGTAGCCAAGTAAGGCAAACCAGCATCACCAAGAAGCGGCCTCCGGGCCGCTTTTGTTTTTCTAGGCGATTGATTGAAAGGTCTCCCCATGTGGGAAGAACGGTTTCAGACCAAGGACTATGTCTTTGGCACAGCCCCGTCGCAATTTGTAACGCGCCATTGCAAGTCTTTCCCTCAAGGGGCCAAACTGCTGTCCGTCGCAGAAGGCGAAGGCCGCAATGGCGTTTGGCTGGCCCGGCAAGGCTTTGACGTGACTGGCGTGGAATTTGCCCCCTCTGCCGTGGCCAAGGCCAATAAACTGGCCGCAGATTATGGGGTTGCACCCAAGTTTGAACAAGCCGACCTGTTTAGCTGGGACTGGCCGCAAAACGCCTATGACGTTGTTCTGGGCGTGTTCTTCCAATTCGTCGGCGCAGCACAGCGCAAAACATTGTTTGGCATGATGGCGCAGGCCCTGCGCCCCGGCGGCATTCTGGCGCTGCATGGCTATACACCGAAACAGTTGGACCATGGCACCGGCGGGCCGAAGATCCTTGAGAACCTTTTTACCGCCGATATCTTGACCGAGGCCTTCCCCAATTTCGAAATTCTGACCAACGAAGAATATGAGGCCGAGTTGAATGAAGGCGCAGGCCATGCTGGCACCTCGGCGCTGATCGACTTTATCGCGCGCAAACCCTGATCAGCCGTCGCGCAGCCGCCCCCGCACCGGGATTTCCTTCAGCAGCCCGCCCACGCCCATCGCGGCGATGTCCTGCGGAGTCACAGGCACGCCGCAAAGCATCCGCTCCATCACCCAATCCGCCCCATTCAACGCGGGCGATCGGGCGCATCCCGGCAGGCCAATCACCGGCTTTTCGAAAAGATGACCGTAGAACAACAAGTTACCGGGATCGACCGGAATACCGTAATGTTCAACCACCCCGCCCGCATCGCGCAGGGCTTGCGGCGCTGTATCGCGCAGATCTGATGTTGCGCTGCCGGTCAGCAAGAATACCGCATCGGCGTCGCTGGCCTGCAAGGCCGCCGCCATATCCGCGCTGGTGTGGGGCACCACCTGATTTGAGATCAGCGAAACGCCCAAACGGTCCAGCCGGTCGGCCAGCGCCTTGCGCCCCTTTTCGCCATCGTCATCGCCCGCCACGGATTGCACCAAGGCCGCCGTGCGCACCGTCGCGCTGCGCATGGCAATTGCGTTTTCCGCGCGGCGGCAGGCCTCATCCAGATCGGCCTTGGGCACGGCATAGGCGATGATCTTGATCGTCGCGACCATGCCGCGCGGACCAAGCCGCTGCCATTCCGGCACCGTGGCGACGGTAATCATCGGATGCACGCTATTGACCGCATGGATCTTGGCGGCATCAATCGCCGCAATCCCCTGAACCGCCGAATGCAGGTTCACCCGGCCCGTTGTCGCCGCGCCGCAGGTCAGCCCGACCGCGCCGGGGTCCGGGCATAGCGCCGCAGCCAGACGGGCAGCGGCGGCATCTTCGTGTACATCATCCGGTTCCAGCCGCGCGACGGTCACCTCAGCAATGCCAGCCTCGGCCAGCCGCGCCAGATCATCTTTGCCCAGAACCACGCCCTTGCGAAGCCGCCCTTTGGTCAGCGCCTCGGAATGGGCCAGAATCGCCCCTTCGGCCTCGGCCAGCGGCACCGCGCCAAAGATCATGCGCCTTTCCTCAGGACTTGGGTCATCTGTGCCAAGATCGCTACGGCGATTTCCGACGGGCCAGAGGCGCCGATATCAAGGCCAACGGGGCCGCAGATCCGTGCGATCTGATCGGCGGTAAACCCTTTTTCTTCCAGCCGCGCGACGCGTTTGGCATGGGTGCGGGTCGACCCGAGCGCCCCGATGTAGAAACACTTAGACCGCATGGCAACCTCAAGCGCGGGATCGTCCAGCTTGGGATCATGGGTCAGCAGGACCAAGGCACTGCGTCCATCCAGCCCCTCGGCCTCAACCGCCTCATCAGGCCAGTCGTTCAGGATCTTTTCACCGGGAAAGCGGGCCTCGGACCCGAAGGTTTCGCGCGGGTCGATGATCACCGGATCATAGCCCGCAATTCGCGCCATCGGCACCAAGGCCTGCGCGATATGCACGGCCCCCACAATCATCACCCGCAGTGGCGGGTTGTGGATGGCCACAAAGGTGCGGCTGTCTTCCTCAAAGCCAGAGCGATCCATGCGGAAGCGATCCTCAAACCCGTCGCGGACCAACTGACGCGCGCCGCTGTCCAGATCGGCCACATAGGCCACGGCCTCACGCCCGGCGCGGGCGGCGACCAGATCGGCCAGCATCGCCTCGGGCAAGACCGAGCCAATGGGTTCGACCAAAACGCGGATCGTGCCGCCGCAAGCCAGACCCACGGCGAAAGCATCCTGATCGGAGACACCGAATTCAAGCTCGCGCGCTTCGCCGGCTTCAATCGCCTCTAGCGCTTCGACAATCACCGCGCCTTCGACACAGCCGCCCGACACAGAGCCCGCGATTTCAGCCTGCCCAGAGATGGCCAATTGCGATCCGACCCGGCGCGGGGCCGACCCCCAGGTTTCAATCACAGTGGCCAGAACAGCGCCTTTGCCTTCGCGGTGCCAGGCCAGCGCGGTTTCAGGAATTGCGTCAAAACGGTCCATGTCGGTATCCTCCCCAGCCCAAAGCCTAATCACGCTTCGGCGTCATGTAAGCCCCTGCGAAGGTCGAAGACAAGGGTAGGCCGCCCGGCAAAACCGCCAAACAGAATAAGGCCCCGACGCCAAAACGTCAGGGCCTGAGATGGGCCACACGGGGTGGAGACGCAAGGACGCGTGGCCCGGCGCGACAGTGCCTCAGGAGGGTGCGGCACCTGTCACGTTCCTTATACGAAATTGATACGCACCACAGGATGATCTGGATCAAACTTGTTTGCGATCTTCCGACATCATCCGCATCAGGCGGTCTTTTTCGCCCATGTCATCGGGACGAGAGATCGCCTCGGCCAAATCTTCAAGCGACCGGATCGAATGCCCGGCGCGGAAACTGTCGACATGGGGCAGCATCGCCTTGATGCCCGTGGCCTTGGGCGCAAAGCCATCCCAGCGCAGCAAGGGGTTCAGCCAGATCAGCCTGCGCGACGACAGATGAAGCCGTTCCACGGCTTTGGCCAGTTCTTGCGCGTCGTCCCGGTCCAGCCCGTCGGTGATCAGCAGAACAACCGCGCCCTGCCCCATCACCCGGCGCGACCAGTCGCGGTTGAACGCGTGCAGACATTTGCCAATGCGCGTGCCGCCTTCCCAATCCTGCGCCTCTGCCCCAGCGGACTTGAGCGCGGCGTCCACGTCGCGGGTGGCCAGATGGCGGGTGATATTGGTCAGGCGCGTGCCAAATGTGAAGGCATGGACCTTGGCCCAGCCCTGCCCTTTTTCATTGGCAACGGCATGCAGGAAATGCAGCACCATGCGGCTGTATTGCGACATTGAGCCCGAGATATCGCACAGCACGATCAGATTGGGCCAACGCGGGCGCGGCTTCATCCGGGCGATGGTGCGCACCTCGCCGCCCATGCGCATGGATTGCCGGATCGTGCGGCGCCAATCCATCCGGCGGCCCTTAGGCGCGGCCATCCCCCGGCGCGAGGCGATGGGTTTGACGGGTAAGGTCAGCCGCGCAATCATGCGCTTGGCCTCGGCGATTTCTGCCGTCGACATCTGTTCGAAATCCAGCGAACGCAGTTTTTCCTCTTTCGACATGGTGAAAGAGGCATCGATCTGGATCTGCGTGCCCTCTTCTTCTTCGCGGTTTTCTTCCGCGTCGGGCATATCCGGGCGGTTGCCGTCGAGCAGCGCCTCGGCCGCGCGTTTTTCCGCGGCCTGCGCGGCCTTGTTTTCCTGAACCCCGCGCACCGCAGGCAGCATCAGGCTCATCATGTGTTCCATGTAGCGCGGGTCGCGCCAATAGAGCCGGAAGATCTGGCCAAAGACTGCGCGATGTTCGGGGCGGTTCACGAAACAGGCCTGGAGGGCGTAGTAGAAATCGGATTTGTCGGTAAAGCCTGCCGCCTCGACCGCGCGAATGGCATCAATCACCCGCCCCGGCCCGATGGGCAGGCCCGCCCGGCGCAAGGCACGGGCGAAATGGGTGATGTTATGCGCCAGCTTTGGATTGTCGGGCAGGTCAAGCGGGATGTATTCGGGCATGGCCTAGCCCTGCGCGCCGGGCGCGCAGCGGGGGCGCTGCCCCCGCACCCCCGGAGTATTGCCGGAAAGATGAAGGAGGGGGCGGCGCATCAGATCGGCTCCAGCGCGGCCTTGGCTTCGTCCAGCAGGCGTTTGGCCTCAGAGCCGTGAATGCGGGCGATGTCGTCCTGGTATTTGAGGATCGCGCCCAGCGTGTCCGAGATCACTTCGGGGCTAAGATCGATCACATCCAGTGCCAGCAGACATTTGGCCCAATCGATGGTTTCGGCCACGCCCGGCTTTTTGAACAGGTCTTCGGTGCGCAGGCGCTGAACGAAGGCGATCACCTCGCGGCTGAGGGATTCGCTGGCCTCTGGCGCGCGGGAGTGCAGGATTTCCAATTCGCGTTCGAAACCGGGATAATCGACCCAATGATACAGGCAGCGGCGTTTCAGCGCGTCATGCACTTCGCGCGTGCGGTTCGACGTCAGGATCACGATCGGCGGTTCAGGGGCCTTGACCGTACCTAGTTCAGGGATTGTCACCTGAAAGTCCGAAAGCGCCTCGAGCAGGAAAGCTTCGAACGGTTCGTCCGTACGGTCAAGTTCATCGATCAACAGGATCGGCGCACCCCGCTCGTCGGGGCGCATTGCTTGTAGCAAGGGGCGCTCAACGAGGAACTCGTCAGAAAACAACTCTGCCTGAAGGGTCTGTCTGTCGGCACCGCCCGAGGCTTCCGCCGTGCGGATCGCCACCATCTGTGCCGGAAAATTCCATTCATATACCGCACTTGACGCGTCAAGCCCTTCGTAGCATTGCAACCGGATCAAGCGACGGTCAAGCGCAATCGCCAGCGCTTTGGCGATTTCGGTTTTGCCCACCCCGGCCTCGCCTTCCAGGAACACTGGGCGGCCAAGTTTCAACGACAAGAACACCACGGTGGCCAGCGCGCGGCTACAGATATAGCCGGTCTTTTCCAGCAGGGTTTGCACGTCGTCGATGGATTGCGGCAGTTCGGTCATGGGCGGTCCTCCTGCCTTGTTGCTGCCTGCCGATGGCGCGGGGGTCAATAGCGCAAAGGTCGCACACCCGCATGAGGCGACGTTGTGCAATTGCCGAAGCGGCGTCATAATATTTCCCCAATGCTTTGGCACCAATGGCACAACTTCGGCCGGTTTGTTCCGGCTTTACACGATAACCGGGGATGAACCCGGCCAGTCCATGACGGCAACGAGCGGTCCAATGAACACAAGCCAGGCGGGACGTCCATGCGCGTAACCGCAGTGACATGCGTAAAGAATGAAGGCCCGTTCCTGTTGGAGTGGATTGCCTTCAATCGCCTGATCGGCGTCACCGATTTTCTGTTCTATTCGAATGATTGCAGCGACGGGACGGACCGTTTGCTTGATGCACTGGCGGCGCGCGGCGGTCTGGTGCATTTGCCCAACCCCGCCGAGGGGCGCAATTACCAGATGGAGGCGCTGAAACATTCGGCGCATCAGCCGGTTGTGCAACAGGCCGATTGGGTCTGGGTGGCCGATGTGGATGAGTTTCTGAACATCCATGTGGGCGATCACACGATCCCGGCGTTGATTGCGGCCTGCGGTGATCCGCATGCGATTTCCGTCTCATTTCAATTCTTTGCCAATGGCGGCGTCTTGGAGTTTGCCGACCGCCCGGTGATCGAACAATTCACCCGCAGCCATAACCCGGATCTGTGGACGCATGAATTGGCAATTGAGGTGAAGTCTTTGGTCCGGCGGGATTTCCCGCTGCAATACTACGGCGCGCATCGGCCCTTTTTCCGCAAAAACCTGCCCGATGGGAAACGTCCCAGTTGGACCGATGGGTCGGGCCGCCCAGTGCAGCACAAGTTTCTGATTGCCGAAAACAGCCGCCGCGTGCGCAAGTTTCCGGCGCGAGGGGCGCGCGACTATGCGACGCTCAACCACTATGCCTTGCGGTCGCTGGACAGCTATCTGGTCAAGAACGACCGCGGCGATGTGAACCGCGAACACCGCGCCTTTGACGACAGCTATTGGCGTGAACGCAATGACCCGGCATGGGAGGATCGGTCGATCCAGCGGTATTTGCCCAGCTTGGCACAGGCTTTGAATGAGTTGAAATCCGACCCCGAGATCAAGGCCTTGCACGATGACTGTGTTCGCCTGCACCGGGCAAAACGCGATGAATTGATGGCGCAGGACAGTTACCGCGCCATGTATGAGCAGCTGAAGGCGGCCCCCGTTGTGCCGCCAAGCGAGCTTGATCTGATACACCACCTGGGAGGCCGCGTATGACCAAACCCTGGATCATCAACCTCGGACTGCCGAAATCCGGCACCACCACGCTGCATATGGCGCTCGAAAGCGCTGGGTTGAAAGTGGCCGAACATCTGGTGCGCAAAGGCAGCACGCGCTTTACCCAAGAGGCCGATAGCCCCGTGTCGTCCGAACTCTACGAGGGTTATTACAAACGCGGTGACCCGCTGGCGCGGTTGGCGGGCTTTGACGCGCTGGCAGAAATCAGCATTCTGCAACGGCACCTGTCGCAATGGCCGCAAACCGATTTTGGCCTGCTGCAAACCATCCGCGTGCTGTACCCCAAAACGAAATTCGTCGCCACGTGGCGCGACCCTGAGGCGATATCAGATAGCATGATGCGCTGGCGCAATCTTGGCACCCAGCGCGTGCCAAAGCTGCACATTCCGGGGCTACCGCCGGGCTATGGGTTCACGACCGATGAACAGGTGCGCTGGATCACGGCGCATTACCTGTTTCTGGAAATGATGTTCGCAGGCGATCCGAACTTTCTGTTGCTGGATGTGGCAGCCCCCGATGCGCCGAACCAGTTGGCCGCCTTTACCGGCGCGCCGATTGCGTGGTGGGGCAAGGCCAACGTCAACCCTGACACGGCCCCGACGACCGTATGAAGATCATCCTGCATATCGGGCCAGACGCCGAGGCCTCAAGCCGCCTTCAGGCCGTGATGGATGCCAAGCGCGGCGCGATGCTGCAACGCGGGGTCTTGTTTGCCCGCAGCCCGAATGCCCGCAATCACACGCGCCTGTTCATGGCGGTGCCCGACCCGGACAATGTCGATGTGCTGCGCTTCAATCGCGGGTTTCTGGCGCCTGACAAACAGGCCGCCTTGGCCGAAGAGGTGATGACCAAACTGACGGATGAAGTTGCGCAGGCCTCGCCTGATACGCTGATCCTGTCGGCCCATCACTTTGGCGCGTTTCTGGCCCGCCGGTCCGAGATTGCGCGGCTGCGGTCCATGCTGGCGCCGCTGTCCACCGATATCAGCGTCGTCGCTCATGTCGAAGATCCCGCCCGCATGCTACTGCGCCGCTATGCGCTGCAATTGATGGACGGGCGCGCGCGGTCATTGGCGATGGAGCTGTCGTCGCTTGGGGCCGCAAGCTGGTGGGATGAGTGCCTGACCAAACGCCCGATGGCCAACCCGCGCCATAGCGTGTTTCCCGATGTTCAGGGGCCGTGCCACTGGCTGGATTTTGCGCGGCTGGTGACCGAATGGGACGCGGTGTTTGGCGCGGGCGCGACCCAGCTTCGGGCGCTGGACATGGCGCAAATGCATTCCGCAGACGTGACGCGCGAAATTGAACAAGCCTTTGGCATTTCGGGCCAAATCGGCAAGGCCGACTTCGAGGATTTGCCGCAAGCCGCCTCGGCTGCATCGCTGACCCGGTTTCGCCAGTTCAACGAGGTCCTGTTCCGCCTGATTGCCAAAGACGGCATCAGCGTGCCGCGCCTGCAATGGGGGCGGATGCTGAACGAAATCGCGGTGGACGGCCCAGCGCCTGAGGCAGGCAGCCTCCACAAGGTATCCGCCCGGTTCGCGCCCATGCTGGCCGATCTGCGCAAGGCCCATCCTGCCTTGACAGATGCAGCCCTAACCCCCGACGCCCCCCTGCCCGATTGGCGCGAGGCCGATCCGCTGTTCGGCTACCGGCCCACGCAATATGTCGCCGCCTATCGCTATCGTATCAACAAAGCCGCGAATGAGGCCCCCGCCTTGGATGCCGCCGATGCGCCGGTGCCCACGGGGCAAAACCTGTCGCCTATGGCGGAAAAACTATTCACCCCGCTGGCCCGGCAGAAGTTCGAATCCATCAGCAAATCGGTCTTTGCCCCGCACAACCGCATTGGCACCACCGACGAAGAAACCGACCAGCCGCCCTATTCCCCTGCCGCGCCGCGCGATCTGCGCAATGACAGCACAGGCCGGGTGATTGTCGGCTGCATGAAGAACGAAGCCCCCTATATCCTTGAATGGATCGCCTATCACCGCTGCATCGGCATCGACAGTTTCATGATCTTCACCAACGGCTGTGAAGACACCACCGACCCGTTGCTCAAACGGCTAGAGCAGATGGGCATCGTCCATCACCGCGACAACGAAGGCTGGACCGGGAAATCCCCGCAGCAATATGCGCTGAACAAGGCGATCAAAGACCCGGTGATCCGCAAATCGGACTGGATCATCCATATTGACGTGGATGAATACATCAATGTGCGCTGCGGCAATGGCACCCTAGATGACTTTCTGGACCGCGTGCCGGACGCCACCAATATCGCGATGACATGGCGGTTGTTTGGCCATGGCGGCGTCACCGCGATGCAAGACAAGCTGGTCATCGACCAATTCGACAGATGCGCCCCGAAATACTGCCCCAAGCCGCATACCGTCTGGGGCTTTAAGACCATGACGCGGAACATCGGGGCCTATGGCAAACTTAGCTGCCACCGCCCGAACCAGTTGAAGGATGACAAGGCCGATCAGGTGCGCTGGGTCAATGGCTCCGGTCAGGACATGACCAAAGAGGCCCTCAAGAACGGCTGGCGGAATTCGAAACGGTCGATCGGCTATGACCTGCTGCAACTGAACCACTACGCCCTGCGCAGCGCCGATAGCTTTCTGGTCAAGCGTCAGCGCGGGCGGGCGCTGCATGTGAACCGGTCGATTGGGCTGAATTACTGGATCCGCATGGATTGGAACGAAGCGCGCGATGTCACAATCCGCCGCAACATCCCCCGCGTGCGGGCCGAGTTGGACCGGCTTCTGGCCGATGACACCCTGCGCCGGTTGCATGACGAAGGCGTCGCCTGGCATCAGGCCAAGGCCCAGGAATTGCATCAGTCCCCCGAGTTTGAAGAGTTGTATCAGCAAGCTGTTGCATTGCGCCTGACCGACACGGAACGGGCCTCCTATGCGCTGGCGCTGGATGTGGAGAGTTAAGCCATGGATGCGATTGATATGGGTGTCGAGTTTGTCAAAAGCCGCGGGATGTATTTTCCCAAGGCCCCGTTTCTGACGGGTCGTCCGCGCAAGGCGCTGCGGCTTGGAACATACGACCATCAAAAGGCCGAAGCGGCGCTGCGGGTCATCCGATCTGACGACCGAGTGCTGGAACTGGGCGCGGGCATCGGCTTTCTGTCCACTCTGCTGGCCACCAAACGGCAAGTGCAATCCATCCATTGCTATGATGCAAACCCCAAGCTGGTTCGATACATCCGCGAAGTGCATGTTGCCAATGGCGTGGTGCAGGCACAGGTGCATAACGCAGTTCTGTCCGCCGAAGCTGGTGATCCTGTGCCGTTTTACGAACGGGACCATTTTCTGGATTCGTCGCTGGACGCCAGCGATGAGCCGCCCCTCGCCGAACATCAGGTGACCCGCGCCACCTTGGCTGAGGCGATGGAAACCGCCCGCCCCACTGCCCTGATCAGCGATCTTTCCGGGGCCGAGGCTAAGGTTCTGATCGGCACCGACCTGACCGCGCTGCGTCTGGCGATTATCGAACTGGACACCGCCGCTTTGGGGCAAACCGGCGTTCAAACCATCTTTGACACCATGGCCGATGCGGGCTTGACCTACTTCCCCCGTGCCAGCGACAAGAAGGTCGTGACCTTTCTTAAGGGGTGGTGATGCGAATCCTTGCCGTTCTGTGCGTCCGAAACGAAGGCGCGTTCCTACTGGACTGGCTGGCGCATCACCGCGCCGCCGGGGTGACGGATTTCCTTGTCTTTTCAAACGACTGCTCGGACGGCACCGACAAAATCCTTGATTATCTGGGCGATCAAGGCTGGCTGACCCATGTGCGCAATGACGGCCCCTACGACAAACGCGGCATCCAGTTCACCGCGCTAAAGGCCGCCGCCAAGATGCGGGAGGTCAAGCGCGCCGACTGGATCTTGCCGCTGGACATCGACGAATTTGTCAACGTGCATGTGGGCGATCATACGCTGCCCGCGCTTATCGCGGCGCTGCCCGACGCCACCGCCGTCACCCTGACGTGGCGACTGTTTGGCAACAGCGGCGTGGCGCAGTATCGCGACCTGCCGATGACCGAACAATTCACCCGCGCCGCCCCCGTCATCATGCATTGGCCATGGCGCAGCGCCATGTTCAAAACCCTGTACCGCAATGATGGCGTCTATGGCGGGCTTGGAGTTCACCGCCCGCGCAACCCCGACAAGGCGCGCCTGTCCGACGCCCGCTGGTTTGATTGCATGGGCCATGAATTGGACGACAGTTTCAAGACCAAGCGGATCTTCAGCAACTACGGCCGCAACAACTACAAACTGGCGCAGTTGAACCACTACCCTCTTGGTGCAATGGAAAGCTATATCCTGAAGGCCGATCGTGGACGCGCCGTTCACAACGAACACGATCTTGGCATGGATTACTGGGTCGAGCGGAATTTCAACACCGACGAAGACACCTCGGTGCTGGCGCTGAAGGATCAGGTGGCGGCGATCCGGTCGGAATTGGCAGGCGATGCGCAACTCTCACATATGCATGCCCGCGCGGTGGAATGGCGGCGCGAACGCTTTGACCAGTTGATGATGGAGGAACCGAACCGCGCCCTGTTTGGCCGCTTGGTTATGGCCCCGCCATCGCGGCCATTGTCGCCAAAAGCGGCCCAATTCCTGATTCGATATGCGCATAAGGCGCATGGCACGTTCGATTCGCCCTGAATTCGCTTAAATACCGGCTAAAAAACGAACGCCCCGACCATCATAACCCATCAACCTACCCTCAGCCGGAGCGCCCAATGTCTGCCACCAAAGACCCCGCCACTTTCAAACTGACCGGTCGTCCCGGTCGGGATTGGCGTGATGCCGTGGCCGCGCTTGGCAATGAACACGGGTTCTTTGAACCGCTTGGGCCGGGGCACTCGGCCGTGTTTCTGGATCGGGGGGATACGCTTCTGGTCAGCTTTGAATCCGAATTCGGCATTCAAACGCTCAGCCCATCGGCAACCCCGTTGTCGTTCGATGTGGCGCAGGAAACCGGTTGGAGCGTTCTGACCGTGCTGTGCACCGGCAACACGTGGTATCGCGATGTGTCTGTTCAGGATTTCTTTGACCAGCTGCGCGAAGACGGATTTTTGCAAGATTTCAAACGCGTTATCTTTTTCGGCGCAGGCCCCGGCGGCTATGCGGCGGGGGCCTATAGCGCGGCTTTGCCCGGTGCGCGGGTGGTGATGATCCAACCGCAGGCCACCTTATCGCCGGACCTGACAGGATGGGACGACCGGTTCCGCGATATGCGCAGGCTCGATTTTTCGGGACGTTACAGCTATGCACCTGAGATGGTCAAAGACGCGGCTGCGGCCCATGTGATCTTTGATCCGCGCGTGCCCCAAGACGCCATGCACGCCGCCCTGTTTGCCGGGCCAAACGTCAAAATGCACCGGATGCCCTTCATGGGCGATATGCTGATCCAAGATCTTATCACGCTAAAGGCCATGCCATACATTCTGCACGCCGCCGCCCATGACCGCCTGACCACCCACAGCTTTGCCAAGCTGGCGCGGCTGCGGCGCAAATACGTGCCCTATCTGCGCCGGTTGCTGGCCCATCTGGAACGCAGCGAACGCTATGATCTGGCCGCACGCCTGTGCCGCAATCAGGTCGCGACCCGCGACGCGCCCTATTTTGCCCGCCGCCTGGCCATTGCCGAAAAGCGTCTGCGCGGCGAATAGCGCGGGATTGACGCTTTCACCGCGCCGCGCTTGGGTGTAATCCCTGCGCCATGACCAGCCAGATCACGATCCGTCGCCCCGACGATTGGCACCTGCATCTGCGCGATGGCGCAATGCTGGCTGCCGTTGCCCCCGAGACCGCCCGCCATTTTGGCCGCGCGATCATTATGCCAAACCTTGTGCCGCCCGTTGTGACGGGGGCGCAGGCCGCCGCCTATCGCGAGCGTATCATGGCCGCGCTGCCCGTAGGATCGGGCTTTCAGCCGCTGATGACCTGCTACCTGACCGAGGACACCGACGCCGAGGATCTGGCGAAGGCCAAGGCCGATGGCATCATCACGGCGGTGAAACTCTACCCCGCCGGGGCCACCACGAACTCGGCCAGCGGTGTGACGAATTTCGACAAGGTGCGCCCGGTGCTGGAACGTATGGCCGAGATCGGCCTGCCCCTGTGCGTGCATGGCGAGGTCGTGGACAGCGATATCGACATTTTTGACCGCGAGGCCGTGTTCATCGACCGCGTGCTGGACCCGATCCGCCGGGCGACGCCGGACCTGAAGGTGATTATGGAGCATATCACCACCAGCCAAGGCGTGGACTATGCCCGTGCGGGCGGTGCCAATCTGGGCGCGACGATCACGACGCACCATCTGGTGATCAACCGCAACCACATTCTGGTTGGGGGCATCAAGCCGCATTACTACTGCCTGCCCGTGGCCAAGCGCGAAGAGCATCGCCTTGCCCTGCGCGAGGCGGCCATGTCGGGGGAAGCGACCTTCTTCCTTGGCACCGATTCCGCCCCGCATCCCGATCACCTGAAGGAACACGCCTGCGGCTGCGCCGGGTGCTTTACCGCGACCAACACCATGTCGGTGCTGGCCGAGGTGTTCGAGCAGGATGGCAAGCTGGATAAGCTGGAGGCCTTCGCCTCGCTCAATGGTCCGGCCTTTTATGGTCTACCCGCCAATGGGGACACGATCACGCTGCAAAAGGGTGATCCAGTGGACTATCCCGCAAAGATCCCGGCGGGTGACGATGAAGTCACCGTGTTCCAGCCCGGCTTCCCGCTGCACTGGCGCGTGGTGTAACCAACGACGCCGCCGCGCCCCCATCGAGGGCGCGCGGCGGCGGTCCGGCCTTGCCGGACGGCCCGGCGGCACGGGCTGCGCAACAATCCTGACGGCTCCCTTCCCCCGAGGCTAAAAATGGCGTATGGCCCAGCCAAACCGCCACACCGCCTAAAGGAGCCCTGCCGATGATCCCCTCCAGCTATCCCTCAAAGGAAGAAATCGCCCGCCTGACCGCGCGCATGTTGCTGGAGATCGGCGCGGTGAATTTCCGCCCCGAAGAGCCTTATATTCTGGCCTCGGGTCTGCCTTCGGCGACCTATATCGACTGCCGCAAGCTGATCAGCTTTCCGCGCATCCGCTCGACCCTGATGGATTTCCTGACCGTCACGGTGATGCGCAACGCGGGCTTTGAAGCCTTTGACAACATCGCGGGCGGCGAAACCGCGGGCATTCCCTTTGCCGCACTGGTGGCCGAACGCATGGCCCTGCCGATGACCTATGTGCGCAAAAAGCCCAAGGGCTATGGCCGCAACGCGCGAATCGAAGGCGCGATGACCGAAGGCCAGCGCGTTCTGCTGGTCGAAGATCTGACCACCGATGGCGGATCCAAGCTGTCCTTTGTGGATGCGATCCGCGAAACCGGCGCAAGCTGTGGCCACACGGCGGTGATCTTCTACTACGGCATTTTCCCGGAAACGGAAAAGACGCTTGGCGATCATGGGGTTGACCTGCACTACCTGTGCACCTGGTGGGATGTTCTGGCCGAAGCCCGCGCCATGGGCGCCTTCAGCGAAGAGACCCTGACCGAGGTCAAAGCCTTCCTCAAGGCGCCGCGTGCGTGGCAGGAAGCGCGTAAAACCCAACGCTAAGCCCCCCGCCGCAAAAGCGGGCAAGCGCGGAAATTCGCGCAACAGCCTATCCAAAAGTTCAGGCGCCTGTTGGCGCAAACCCACAAAATGTTGACAAGCCCCCCGCCACAAATGCCATAATTTGTGGCGGACGGGTTATCCACAGAACCGCCCCCAGAAACATACACTTTGCGTGGGCGGGCGCAGATGGGCTATGCGGTTGGCCTGGGGTGAAAGACATCATGAACGAAATTACAGCATTCAATCCGACCGGCGCCGAGATCCAAGCGCCCGATACCATGCCGCATTCCGTCGAGGCCGAGCAGCAGCTTCTGGGCGCGATCCTGACCAACAACGACATCTATGACAAAGTCGCCTCGGTCATCAATTCGCAGCATTTCTACGACCCGGTACATGCCCGGATTTACGAAGTGGCCGCCGCCCGCATCGCCAAGAACGCGCTTGCCTCGCCGGTGACGCTCAAGGCATTCCTGGAAGATGACGAAGGTCTGAAAGAACTGGGCGGCCCGGCCTATCTGGTGCGCCTTGCGGGTGCTGCCGTTAGCTCCTTTGCCGTGCGCGACTATGCGCAGATGATCTATGATCTGGCGATCCGCCGCGATCTGATCCGTCTGGGCCGTGATATTTCCGACCGCGCCGCCAAGGTCGATGTTGCCTCAGAACCCAAAGAACAGATCGTTGAGGCCGAACAGGCGCTCTATAAGCTGGCCGAGCAGGGCCAATCCGAAAGCGGGTTCCAATCCTTTCTGAAGGCCGTCACCGAAGCGGTGAACGTCGCCAACACCGCCTATCAGCGCGAAGGCGATCTGGCGGGTATTTCCACCGGTCTGATGGATCTGGATAAGAAACTGGGCGGCTTGCACAAGTCCGACCTTCTGATCCTTGCCGGTCGTCCCTCGATGGGGAAAACCTCGCTGGCGACGAACATCGCGTTCAACGTGGCCAAGGCCTATAAGCGCGGGCTGATGTCGGACGGGTCCGAAGGCGCGGTCCAAGGCGGCGTTGTCGGCTTCTATTCGCTGGAAATGAGCGCCGAGCAGTTGGCGGGCCGTATCCTTGCCGAAGCAGCCGAAATCTCTAGCCACAAGATCCGTCAGGGCGACATGACCGAGGAAGAGTTCCGCCGGTTCGTGGAGGCCGCCAAATCGCTTGAGGCCTGCCCGCTTTATATCGACGACACGCCCGCCCTTCCGATCGCGCAGCTGGCCGCCCGCGCGCGGCGTTTGAAGCGGACGCATGGGCTTGACCTGCTGATCATCGACTATCTGCAGCTGGTGCGCGGCACGGGCCGAAGCGAAGGCCGGGTGAACGAAGTTTCGGAAATCACCATGGGCATGAAAGCCATCGCCAAGGAATTGAACATTCCGGTGATCGCCTTGTCCCAGCTGTCGCGTCAGGTCGAAAGCCGCGACGATAAACGCCCGCAGTTGTCGGACCTGCGTGAATCGGGCTCGATCGAACAGGACGCGGACTGCGTTATGTTTGTGTACCGCGGTGAATACTACAAAGAACGGGAAAAGCCGGGCGAAGACGATCTGGCCGCGATGGAGACCTGGATTCAGGATATGGAACGCCTGCATGGCAAGGCCGAGGTCATCATCGGCAAGCAGCGTCACGGCCCCATTGGTACGGTCGAACTGGCCTTCGAGGCGCAGTTCACCCGTTTCGGCAACCTTGCCAAGCAATGGCAGAACAACGACGGCGACGCCTATTAACCTCCGCTTGGCCTGCGCATCGCGGGCCAAGCCCTGCCCCATAGGGCGCAAGCGGCGATTTTTGCCCTTGACCCAAACGGCATTCGTGCCAAACAGCGTGTATGGCACAGGCAACTCTTACAATTGATCTTTCCGCACTGCGCAGCAATTGGCGCAACCTCAACAGCATGACCCAAGGCGAAACTGGCGCCGTGGTCAAAGCCGACGCCTATGGGCTTGGCGCGGGTGAGGTGGCCAAGGCGTTGATGAAGGAAGGCGCGACCACCTTCTTTGTGGCCCTGACCGAAGAGGGCGTGGCCCTGCGCAAGGCCATCGGCTCTGGCCCGGTGATCAACGTGTTTTCCGGCCATATGCCCGGCGATGCGATGGCGCTGCGCGATGCCAATCTGACGCCGATGCTCAATTCCATCGACCAGATGCTGAACCATGTCGAAACCCTGCCCGGCCATCCCTTTGGCGTGCAGCTGGACACCGGCATGAACCGTCTGGGGATGGAACCTGCGGAATGGTCCGCCCTGCGCGACATCGCCCTGTCGCAGCGCCCCACCCTGATCATGAGCCATCTGGCCTGCGCCGATGAACCAGATCACCCGATGAACGCCCATCAGCTTCAGGTGTTCCACCAGATGACCGACGGGCTGGATGTACCGCTGTCGCTGTCGGCGACGGGCGGCATTCTGCTTGGCCCCGATTATCATTTCGACCTCTGCCGCCCCGGCATCGGCCTTTACGGCGGGCTGCCCTTTGTTGAGGCCGCCCCGGTCGTGTCGCTGGATGTGCCGGTCATTCAGGTGCGCGATGTGACGCCGGGCGAAAGTGTCGGTTACGGCAATTCCTGGGTTGCCCGCACGCCCGCCCGCATCGCCACCATCGCCGCCGGATATGCCGACGGGCTGATCCGCGCCATGGGCCCCAAGGCCCATGTCTGGGCAGGCGAGACGCGCTGCAAGATCATTGGCCGCGTGTCGATGGATATGATCGCCGTGGATGTCACCGCGCTTGAGGATGTGCCGGAAACCGTTGAAATGCTTGGCATGCATCAATTTGCCGATACGCTGGCCGATGCGGCAGGCACCATCGGATATGAGATCCTGACCTCGCTTGGCCAACGCTATCGCCGCCGGTACTTGGGCGCATGACCCCCCTGATTGCGGCACTGGCGACCCTTGGCCGTGTGGCGCTGGCCTTTTTTGCCTCGGTCGGGCGGGTTGCCCTGTTCGCCGCATCCACCATCAGCCATGCCTTTCGCCCGCCCTTCTACGCGCGCGAATTGGCCAATGCACTGTTTCATGTCGGCTGGCTGTCGCTGCCTGTGGTGGGCCTGACAGCGGTCTTCACCGGCGGGGCCTTGGCGCTGCAAATCTACGCAGGTGGTGCCCGTTTCAACGCCGAAGCCGTGGTGCCGCAGATCGTCGCCATCGGCATGGTGCGCGAATTGGGTCCGGTGCTGGTCGGTCTGATGATTGCGGCCCGTGTCACATCATCCATCGCCGCCGAAATCGCCACGATGAAAGTGACCGAACAGATTGACGCGTTAGTGACGCTATCCACCCATCCGATGAAATACCTTGTGGTGCCGCGCGTTCTGGCGGCGCTTCTGGTCGTGCCGCTGTTGGTGGGCGTGGGCGATATCATTGGCATCATGGGCGGCTATGCCGTGGCCACCGGAACTCTGGGCTTCAACGCGGCGGCCTATCTGAAGAACACCGCCGATTTCCTGCAACTGGCGGATATTTTGTCGTCCTTGGCCAAGGGCGCGGCCTTTGGCTTTATCGCCGCGCTGATGGGGTGCTATTTCGGCATGCAATCGGGCCGCGGCGCACAAGGCGTGGGCCGCGCGACAAAGGGCAGTGTTGAGGCTGCGGCAGTGCTGATCCTTGCGGCAAACTTCCTTCTGACGGGGGTGTTCTTTTCGCTATGATCGAAATGAAGAACGTCCATAAAACCTTTGGAACCAATGCTGTTCTGCGCGGCATTGACCTAAGCGTCGCCAAGGGCAGCAGCCTTGTTATCATCGGCGGGTCCGGCACGGGCAAGTCGGTGACCATCAAGTGCATCCTTGGCCTGATTGAACCCGATAGTGGCCAGATCCTTGTCGATGGCAAAGACGCCAGCATCGGCGACCGCGATGCCTTTCTGGCTCGGTTCGGAATGCTGTTTCAGGGCGCGGCGCTGTTTGATTCCCTGCCCGTCTGGCAAAACGTTGCCTTCCGCCTGCTGCGCGGATCGCTGAAACGCCCCCGCGCTGAGGCGCGCGAGATCGCGATTGAGAAACTGCGCCGCGTTGGTCTGACGCCCGATGTCGCCGACCGCCTTCCGGCCGAGCTGTCAGGCGGGATGCAAAAGCGCGTAGGCCTTGCCCGCGCCATTGCCGCCGACCCCGAGATCATCTTTTTCGACGAACCCACTGCCGGGCTGGACCCGATCATGGCAGGGGTGATCAACGATCTGATCCGCGAGATCGTGGTTGAGATGGGCGCGACCGCCATGACCATCACTCATGATATGAACAGCGTCCGGGCCATCGCCGATAACGTGGCGATGCTGCATGACGGGGTGATCAAGTGGAACGGGCCGGTGACCGATCTAGATACCACCGAAGACCCATACCTGCACCAATTCATCACCGGCAGTGCGACCGGCCCCATCGCCGCCATCCGCTAGACCCTCAGGCCAAACGCTATGTTCAACCTTGAACCAAATTACACTGTTCTAAGCTTTTTCTTCATCAAGAAGTTCCTGTTTTTGCAGGCAATTGCGGTTTTGGCCCTTGCCCGTCTGGCCCTTGGTCCTGCGCTGGCGCGTCTGTTTGCCTTGGCCGCCTTCGTGCTGGCGGTGATCGGTATCGCTACGACCTTTGCCCCCGCCATGGGCTGGACCGGTATACCCGGCCACGGCCATGCCGCCCGCGCCATGATCTGGCAGTCGGGCATGGTGGCGATGTTGCTGCCGGCCTTGGTGCTGATGGGCAGTGCCATCGCGCGCCCCCGCCGCGCCCCGTGGATCGAGGTTCTGACATTTCTGGCCATCGTGGGCCTTGTCGGGCTTTGGATCGCCACCATGTTCTGAGCCATGGTTGAGGCGCAACGACATATCATGCAGCGCATCGCGATCTGGCTGAACCTTGCGCTTTTGGTGCTTTATCCGCTGTCGTGGTTCGCTCCCTTGATCCGCGCGGGGCTTCTGCCGCTGTTTGGCCTGTCTGAGATCAGCGTCGCCACCGGCATTCTGGCCCTTTGGGAAAAGGATATTTTCCTTGCGCTGGTCGTCATCCTTTTCGCGCTGGTGGCGCCAATGGCAAAAACCGCCGGTCTGGCCTTGGTGCAATTTGGCCGGATTGGCACACGGTTCAAACCGGGTTTGCGCGTTTTGGGGACATTGGCCATGGCCGATATCTTCCTCATTTCGCTTTATATTACGGTGGCCAAGGGCATCGGCGTTGGCACGGTGGAAACCGCTTGGGGGCTCTATCTGTTTTCAGGCTGCGTTCTGACCTCGCTCGCGCTGAGCTACATTCCGCAATTCAAGCCCGAGCAGCCTTAGCAAGCGGCTTGGCAAGGCGGGCGATTTGGGGCAACAACACAGGCATGGCCAAGCAAATTGCACGATATGTCTGCCAGTCCTGTGGCGCGGTGACGACCAAATGGTCGGGGCGCTGCGACGGCTGCGGCGAATGGAACTCCATTGTCGAAGAAACCCCGCTATCTGCGGGTCCATCCAGCAAAAGCCTTGGGGCCGTACGGGGCAAGAAAATCCCCCTGTCCACGCTGTCCAGCAAAGAGGCTCCGCCGCCCCGCACCATCAGCGGGATGGGCGAACTTGACCGCGTTCTTGGCGGCGGATTGGTTGAGGCTTCGGCCATTTTGGTGGGCGGTGATCCGGGCATCGGCAAGTCGACCTTGTTGCTTCAGGCGGCGGCGCAGTTTGCCAATGCCGGTTTGAAAGTCATCTACGCCAGCGGCGAAGAAGCCAGCGCACAAGTTCGTATGCGCGCGCAGCGTCTGGGGCTCGCGGATGCGCCGGTGATGCTGGCCGCTGAAACCAACCTGCGCGATATCCTGACCACGCTTGAGGCCGAAAAGCCCGATCTGGCCATCGTCGATTCCATCCAGACCATGTGGGCCGACAATGTCGATAGCGCCCCCGGCAGCGTCAGTCAGGTCCGCGCCGCCGCGCATGAACTGACGACCTTTGCCAAGCGCATGGGCACCGCCGTCGTCATGGTGGGCCACGTCACCAAAGACGGCCAGATCGCCGGGCCCCGTGTGGTCGAACACATGGTCGATACCGTGCTCTATTTCGAGGGCGAGCGCGGGCATCAGTTCCGCATTCTGCGCGCCGTGAAAAACCGCTTTGGCCCGGCCGATGAAATCGGTGTCTTTGAAATGACCGGCGCAGGCTTGGCCGAGGTGGGCAACCCATCGGCCCTTTTCCTGAGCGAGCGCGGCGCACCAAGCCCCGGATCGGTGGTCTTTGCCGGGATCGAAGGCACCCGCCCGGTCTTGTGCGAATTGCAGGCGCTGGTCGCCCCGACCCCGCATGCCCAGCCGCGCCGCACCGTGGTTGGCTGGGATGGTGGTCGTCTGGCGATGATTCTGGCCGTGCTGGAGGCCCGCTGCGGCATTCCTTTCGCCGGGCTGGATGTCTATCTGAACGTCGCGGGTGGCATGAAAATCAGCGAACCCGCCGCCGATCTGGCTGTGGCCGCCGCGCTACTGTCCGCACGCGAAGACACCGCCCTACCCGCCGAGACTGTCGTTTTCGGCGAGATTAGCCTATCGGGGGCACTCAGACCCGTCTCGCAGGCGGAAAATAGGTTGAAAGAAGCGCAGAAACTTGGTTTCACAGCGGCGATTGCGCCGCAAGGCGGCAAGATCAGCGCGACGGATGGCATGTCATTGACCCAGATGGGCGACCTGACCTCCTTCGTTGGAGACATTTTTGGCGCAGGCTAGCGCCTTGGAAAGAGGGCCAGAGGACTCATGGAAGGTTTTACAGCCGTAGACGCGGTGGTTGCCGTCATCATCATTCTGTCGGCCCTGTTGGCCTATTCGCGCGGCGTTGTGCGTGAAGGCATGGCCATTGTCGGTTGGATCGCTGCGGCAATTCTGGCCTATCTGTTCGCACCGCAAGTGCGCCCCCTGATGACCGAAATCCCGGTGATCGGCAGTTTCCTGTCCGATAGCTGCGAACTTAGCGTGATTGCAGCCTTCTTTGCGGTCTTCGCGGTGGCTTTGGTGATCGTGTCAATGTTCACCCCGCTGTTTTCATCTCTGGTGCAACGGTCGGCCCTTGGCGGCATCGATCAGGGCCTTGGGTTCTTGTTCGGCGTGGTGCGCGGCGTGCTTTTGGCGGCCATCGGTTTCTTTGTTTATGAAACCGTGGTTGTTGGCCAAGATGTTGCGATGATCGACAACAGCCGTTCGGCCGCGATCTTCGGCAAATTCACCGGCCGCATCGAAGACCAGAATCCCGAACAGGCGCTTGGCTGGATCACCGGTCAGTATGAATCGCTGATGGGCAGCTGCGAAGCACCAACCTCGGGCAGCTAATCAAGCCTGAAAAAAGCGTTAAACGGGGCTGCCTTTGGCGGCCCTTTTTCGTTTTGCACCTGCGACCTATTGTCCTTTGCCTTTGGACCGGCGGTGTAAAACATCCATCATCACCCCGCCATAGACAAAGGCCGCCAGCCCCGGCGCCAATAATGCCCAAGTCGGCCCCGGTGCACCGGACATCAGCTTCCATGTCCCGACAGTCGTCAAAACCATGCCTACAACGGTTATCAGCCCCGCCTGTCCGCGTGTCATTGTCCCAAACCTTGTTCGCTACGTGCCAAGAGCCACCATCCCGTGTGCCAAACGTACAAAACAAATCCGGCAAAAACGTGAAATATTATCCTTTCGTGACATACCCGGACCAAGGCTCTAAAAGGGCCGCGAAACCTCCTCTCAGATTCGGAGTTGTCCTTGTCTCTCCAGATGCCCCCCTCCCATCCGTTTGACGATGACAAGCTGCGCGAAGAATGCGGCATTTTCGGTGTCGTCGGTGTCACCGACGCTGCCAACTTCGTAGCCCTCGGGCTGCATGCGTTGCAACATCGCGGCCAAGAAGCAGGCGGGATCGTGTCGCACGATCCGGTCGAAGGCTTTAATTCGGCCCGCCGATTTGGCTATGTTCGCGATAACTTCACCAGTCAGACGCTGATGAAAACCCTGCCCGGCCCGCTGGCCATCGGGCATGTGCGTTACTCGACCGCCGGATCCAAAGGCGCAGCCATCCGCGACGTTCAGCCCTTCTTTGGCGAGTTTTCCATGGGCGGCGCGGCCATCGCGCACAACGGCAACATCACCAATGCCGACGCCCTGCGCCGCGAACTGATTGAGCGCGGCTCGATCTTCCAAAGCTCATCCGACAGCGAGTGCATCATCCACCTGATGGCCCGTTCGCTTCAGCAGAACATCCCCGAACGCATGGAAGACGCGCTGCGCCGCGTTGAAGGCGCGTTCTCGGTAGTGGCCATGACCCGCACCAAGCTGATTGGTGTGCGTGACCCGCTGGGCGTGCGCCCGCTGGTTCTGGGCAAGGTCGGTGACGGCTGGTGCCTCAGCTCGGAAACCTGCGCGCTCGACATCATCGGCGCAGAGTATGTGCGCGAAATCGAACCGGGCGAAATGGTTGTCATCTCGGCGGCCAAAGGCGTTGAAAGCGTGCGCCCCTTCCGCCCGCGCCCGTCGAAGTTCTGCATCTTCGAACATGTCTATTTCTCGCGCCCCGATAGCATCATCGGTGGCCGCTCGGTCTATGAAACCCGCCGTCAGATCGGCGTGGAACTGGCCAAGGAAAGCCCGGTTGAGGCCGATCTGGTCTGCCCCGTCCCCGATAGCGGCACGCCCGCGGCCATCGGCTTTGCCGCCGAAAGCGGCATTCCCTTCGGTCTGGGCATCACCCGGAACCAATACATGGGCCGGACGTTCATCGAACCAACCGAGCAGATCCGCAACATGGGCGTGCGCCTGAAGCTGAACGTGAACCGCGCCTTGGTTCAGGGCAAACGCGTCATTCTGGTCGACGATTCCGTGGTGCGCGGCACCACTTCGCGCAAGATCAAGGAAATGATCCTTGATGCCGGTGCCGCCGAGGTCCATTTCCGCATCGCCAGCCCGCCCACCGCATGGCCCTGTTTCTACGGTGTGGACACGCCCCAGCGTGAAAAGCTGCTGGCCGCGACCATGTCCGAAGAGGAAATGCGGGAACATCTGGCCGTGGACAGCCTGAAGTTCATCTCGCTCGATGGTCTTTATCGCGCGGTTGGCGCGACGGAAGGCCGTAAGGCGGATTGCCCGCAATATTGCGACGCCTGTTTCTCGGGTGAATATCCTGTTGCCCCGACGGATATGATCGCCAAAGGCTTTCAGCTTAAAGCCGCTGAATAATCATGACAGATGCGGGGCTGATCGCGCAGCTTAGGTCGCGCCAGCCCCGCATTGATGCCTATGCCGCCATGGGCCTGCGCGTGCCTGCCCCCGCGCCGCCCGCCACGCCCGCCGCGCTTGACCACGCCGAGGCGTCCATCGGCCACCCCCTGCCCCCGCTTCTGCGCCAGATTTACGTGCAAATCGCCAACGGCGGTTTCGGGCCCGGCTATGGGTTGCTTGGGCTGACAGACGGCGCAACCGATGATCGGGGCAATACCGCAGACCAGCTCTACACCGCCTTCCGAACCGCGCCTGCGCCCAATGGCGCTTGGCCAGACGGGCTGGTGCCGCTGTGCCATTTCGGCGGCGGCATCTACCACTGCCTGCACCTGCCCACGACCCGCATGGCCTATTGGGATCCAACCCTGTGGGATGAGTCCGCCCCAATGACCACGGCGATTTTCGATCTGGGCCAAGTTTTCCGCGACTGGCTGACCGCTTGGGCCGAGGCCCGGTCAACCTGGGCAGACCCCGCCCCAACGCGGCCCTTCGCGCTGTGAAACCCACGTCGCAGGAAAGGGTGCATCCCCCTGCTTCTTCTCTTTCTTAAAAACGCAAAAACACCGCCCGCCCCAATCGCAACGCTTGACGAACCGGGCGCAACGGCCCACATCGCCCACATGAACCTTCTTGACCTCGACGCCCGCTGGCGGCGCTTTACCGATCCCGACTACCGTTGCCCCTGCTGCGGCATGGAAATGCCGGGGATCTATGATCTTGGCTATGACGCCCCTGATGACTGGACCCACGGGCCAATCCCCGAGGGGGCCGAGGATCTGAGCGTGGGCGCTGACCGCCTGTCCCCGGACCTGTGCAAGATCGGCGAAGACCGGTTCTTGCGGGCGGTGCTGCACCTGCCCATTCGCGGCAGTGATGAAACCTTGGCCATCGGCGCTTGGGCGGCAGTTCCGCCGGATCTGTTCTATGCCTATATCGACCACTGCGTTGACGGGGCGGCCTTTACCGGTGGCACCGCGCTACTGGCCAACCAGATCCCAACCTTGGCCGATGAGCCCGAGGCCGGCGATCTGACTGCCGGAACAGGGGCCGAACGCCCGCGCTTGACCGCACAAGACGGTGACTTGGCCGAGGCGCAGACAGACGGGCTGAGCTTTGATGCGCTGCTCGATCTCTACGCCGCTTGCGGCAATGACCTGCGCCCGCATTTGACCGGCACCGCCTAAAGCGCAGCGGACACCGCGCGTTCGACCGCCTCCAGATCACAGCGATAGGCCACGCGATACCGCCGCGCCAATTGCCGTGGCAATTGCATCAGGCGGGTGCGCAGCGGCACATCGCGCCCCTTTAGCGCGCCGCCCACATCAATCAGGTGATGGGTCAGCGACAGGTTATCCGTCATCAGGAAAATCCAGAATTCCCGGACGGTTGCAGGGCGGATTTCGATCACCGTGCCGCCCTTGGGCAGGAACACCGCATTGGCCAATGCCGCGCCGCTTGCCCCGATCAGCACCCGCGCCGACGACACGGCCTCGATCTGTTCGGCCACGGTCATCTTATGCGGCTTCAGAATGGTCACGCCCTGCGCCTTAAGACGCGCCTCAAGCGCAGGTTCGTTCACCATCACACGGCCCGTCATGCCGCGACGCGACAGATAGACCGCCCCCGCGCCCGGCGCAGCGCCGCGCGGCAACCGATCAACCAAGTCGCGCTGCATCTTGTCGGCCCGTTGCAAGTAGTGGCCGATGGCCGTGGTATAGACCAATTCCGCGACCCGCAGCACCGGCTCTGACACCTCAGTCGCGCGCACCCCAGCCGCGCCCATCAAGGCCCGCTGCCACCCGGTCAGGGGTGGCGCGATCAGCGGATAGTGCCGGGCGATACCTAGGGTCTCCAGCCACGCGGCCCCGGCCAAATCGTCCAGCAGGAAATGCCCATAGTTGCGCCGACCGCCGCCCCCGGCAAAGACCGAGGCCCGGCCCATCGGCACCGCGCGGCCAAGCTGCGAGCGCGCCTTTTCCGCCGCAGCCGCACCGCCCCGCACCACCTCTAGCGGTGATGCCAGCGCCCGGCCTTCGGCATCAAGGATCAGACCGGAGCGCGGGAAATAATAGGCATCGCGCAATAGAACGACCGCCACGTCACCAATACGGATTCCGTTCTTTTCGCCGCGCGGCTCAATCATCTGCCAGCCTTGCCCCTGCACCGCTCCGCCAGCGGCAAGGCGCTGCGCCAGATCGGAAATTTCGGGGCCAACGGCCTGTTCTTCTAAGGTCTGTGAATGCGTCATCGGAAACGATCGGTGGAAAACTATCCGAAGGTGTAACGCCGCACCCCACCCGCAGCAAGCCCCAGCCCCCTGACCTTGCAGCGCCCAGCGGTCACAGAGTGCGCATGAACAAGCCAGTTGCCCTTATCACCGGCGCATCGCGTGGCCTTGGCTTTGCCATGGCTGAGACGCTGTCAGACGCCTATCACATCGTTGCTGTCGCCCGCACCGTGGGCGGGCTGGAAGATCTTGATGACCGGATCAAGGCGCGTGGCAACGAAGCCACCCTTGCCCCGATGGACGTGGCCCTGCCAGAGGCGATGGCCCAGCTTTGCCGCTCGATCCATGATCGCTGGGGCGGCGCGGCGCTTTGGGTGCACACGGCGGCGCATTCCGCGCCCCTGACGCCCGCGCATCACATCGACGCCAAGGACTGGGGCAAATCCGTTGCCACCAATGTCACCGCCATGGGCCATCTGGTGCCCTATATTGCGGCACTTTTGGGCGAAAAAGGCCGCGCCGTGTTCTTTGATGACCCGCAGGCAGGCCAGAAATTCTATGGCAGTTACGGGGCGACCAAAGCCGCGCAGATCGCGCTCACCCGTAGCTGGCAGGCCGAGACCGCAACCTTTGGCCCGAAGGTCGATATCGTGCAACCTGCCCCGATGGGCACCGCGCTGCGCGCCCGGTTCCATCCCGGCCAAGACAAAGACGCCCTTGCCACCCCGCGTGATGAGGCCGACCGGATCATCGCCGACCTGGGCCTGATGGCCGAGTGATCAAGCCCCTGGCCCATCGCGGCCAGGTCGTGCACTTCCAGACATTTCCAAACCCTGCGTCGGGGGCCTTAGGGCCATGGCTTGCGCATTTGATGAAAGTAAAAAGGGGCGGCGCTTGCCCCCTTGGCGGGCTTCCCCTATTGAAAGCAAAAAGGGAGCGGTGCGCATGCGTATTTTGATCACCAATGACGACGGCATCAATGCACCTGGGCTGGCCATCTGTGAGGCAATTGCCGCCGAACTGGCCGGACCGGACGGAGAGGTCTGGGTCGTTGCCCCGGCCTTTGAACAGTCGGGCGTTGGCCATTGCATCAGCTACACCCATCCGATGATGGTCTCGCAGATGGGGCCGCGCCGCTTTGCCGCCGAAGGCAGCCCCGCCGATTGCGTTCTGGTCGGTCTGCATGATGTGATGAAAGACACGCCCCCCGATTTGGTTCTGTCGGGCGTGAACCGGGGCAACAACTCGGCTGAAAATGCGCTCTATTCCGGCACCTTGGGCGGCGCGATGGAGGCATCGTTGCAAGGCCTGCCCGCCGTGGCGCTGTCGCAATACCTTGGCCCGGCAACCCATGGGCTGGATCAGCCGTTTGAGGCGGCTTTAGCCTATGGCGTGCAAGCCGTGCGTGCGGTCTTGGATGCGGGCGATCTGACGGGCGATGGCGCCTATCAGATGTTCTACAACATCAACTTCCCGCCTGTACCCGCCGCCGATGTCAAAGGCCTGCGCGCCGCATCGCAGGGCAAACGCGATGGCACCCGTTTTTCGGCAGAACCGCACCTGTCGCCCTCGGGGCGTCGGTTCATGTGGATCCGTGGCGGCGATCAACGCGCCAAATCCGCCCCCGGCACCGATGCGCAGATCAATCTGGATGGCTATGTCAGCATCACACCAATGCGGGCCGATCTGACCGATCACGCCGCATTATCGGCCCTGTCCGAGGCATTGGGATGAGCGCAAGCCCCGAACAGCAGATGCAGTTCCTCTATGCGTTGCGCTCAAAAGGCGTGACTGACAAGACCGTGCTATCCGCGATGGAGCGGATTGACCGCGGCTTGTTCATCAAGGGCTATTTCGCCGAACGCGCCTATGAAGACATGCCCCTGCCCATCGCTTGCGGGCAAACGATCAGCCAGCCGTCGGTGGTTGGGATCATGACGCAGGCGCTGAAGCTGTCGGGCCGTGACAAGGTTCTAGAGGTCGGCACCGGGTCTGGCTATCAGGCGGCGATCCTTAGCCTGTTGGCCCGCCGGGTCTATACCGTGGACCGCCATCAGCGACTGGTCCGCGAAGCACGAGAGATTTTTGAACATCTGGCCCTGCCCAATATCACCGCGATGACCTCGGACGGGTGCTTTGGCCTTGAGGACCAAGCGCCCTTTGATCGCATCATGGTGACCGCCGCCGCCGAAGACCCGCCCAGCCCGCTCTTGGCCCAATTGAAGATTGGCGGTATCATGGTGCTTCCGGTGGGGCAGAGCGACACCGTCCAAAGCCTGATCCGCGTGACCCGGCTTGAAACGGGCTTTGATTACGAAGAATTGCGCCCCGTGCGATTTGTACCGCTGGTGGAAGGTCTTGGAAAAGACACCTGACACCGGCATGTGTGTTGACGATCAGACCCGGCGCTAAGTTGGGCGAATTTGAGGATGAGAGCGAGATGAGCAAAGCAATGATGCGCCCATGCGTTGCCGTGCTTGCGCTACTGGCCCTTGGGGCCTGTGACGGCGGCTTTGATTTCGACCTGCGGGACCGGATCGGTGACAATTTCAGCACCGCCCATGCCGCGAAGACGGCTGTTGCGCCGCGCCCGGACCCCGATGACCGTGGGATCATTTCCTACCCCAACTATCAGGTCGCCGTGGCCAAGCGGGGCGATACCGTGACCACCATGGCAGAACGTGTTGGCCTGCCAGCTGGCGAATTGGCCGATTACAACGGCATCGCGCCCGATGTGCAGTTGCGCCGGGGCGAAGTCATCGCCCTGCCCCGCCGCGTGGCCGAACCTTCGCCGGACACCGGCGCGGTTGGCACTGGCCCGATCCTGCCGCCTGAGATCAACGTGACAGAACTGGCCACGACCGCAATTGAAAGCTCGGCCCCAACGCCGCCGGTTCAGGTGTCACAGCCCAAAGCCCAAACCGGCGTAGAACCGATCCGCCACAAGGTCGTGCGCGGCGAAACCGCCTATACGATTTCGCGGCTTTATAATGTTTCGGTCAAATCGCTGGCCGAATGGAACGGGCTGGACCGCGACTTTACCATCCGCGAAGGTCAGTTCCTGCTGATCCCCGTGGTGATGGAAGCCCCGGTGGCCGAGGTTGCCCAAGCGCCCGAACCTGAGCCAGCGCCGGGTCAAGGCTCGCCCACGCCGACGCCGCCCAGCTCAAAGCAGGCGCTGCCGACCGAAACGCCGGAACCTGCCGCCAAGGCCGCCGCCACCAAAGCGCCCGTCGCGCAGGATCTGGGCAAACAGCAGACCGCCGCGTCCAAGTCCAACGCCCGGATGCAAATGCCTGTCGATGGCCGGATCATCCGCGAATATGTCAAAGGCACCACGGACGGGATCGACATCACCAATAGCGCAGGCACCCCGATCAAAGCCGCCGATAGCGGGATTGTCGCCTCGATCACGAAGTATGATGACAACGTGCCAATCGTGATCATCAAACACACCGACAACCTGATGAGCGTCTATATCAACGCTGGCAATGTCGCGGTGAAAGAAGGCGATAGCGTCAGCCGTGGCCAGAAGATCGGCGCGCTGCTGCCCGGATCGCCGCCCTATCTGCATTTCGAAGTGCGGCGCGGGTTCGACAGCGTAGACCCGATGGAATTCTTGCAATAAGCCTAACTTGCCCGGTAATCCGACAGGGATTTGCCGGGCTCGTCCACGAATAGCCCCGGCAGAACGGTCATTTCCGCGATCTGGTCCAACCGGATCTCGGCAAAACCGGCCTGTGTCTCGCTCCAGACAATCGCCCGCCAAACGCGGCCCCAGTAATCCACCTGCAAAGGCCGGATCACCTCGGCACCGCCGGTCTGCAACCGCAGACGCAGCTTTTGCCGGGCCTTGATCGCCGCCTTGAGACCCGGCATGTGCCGCACGCCGCGCGCCGCCCCGTCAAAGGGATAGGCGGCAAAGCCAAACCCCTCGCCCGCGCTATCGCTGTCTTCGGGCAAAACCTGTTCGATCTTGGCCGACAGGCTGGCGGCGGCATCAGCCAACCCCTCCATCCCGGACTCGCCCAAGATCGCCAAGGACAGATGCAGCGCCTCAAGCTCGTCCTCGGTCAGATGCAGCGCGGGCAGCGTGATCAGCGCCTGCGCCTGATAGCCCGTTCCACGCGCGCCCTGCACCGGCACGCCCGAGGCAACCAGCACCTCCATATCGCGGTAGATTGTGCGCAGGGAAACGCCTGTCGCCAAGGCCAGATCGTCGGCCTTGTGCACCTGCCCGTCGCGCAGGATCGTCATCAGTTCCGACAACCGGTCTGTTTTGCGCATCATTCCTCCTGACATTAAGTTGTCAGTAGTGAAGTTTTTGCCACCTCTACCCCCGATTTGCCAGCACAAACCGCCCCTGCCCGCGCTTTCGCCCGTCCGGCGAACCCCATAGGGTCAGGAAAACACCAAGGCGCGGCCCGACATTGGCCGCCCAGATTCGAGGAGACCACTCATGCTCAACAACATCGGCCTTCCCGGCCTTCTTCTGATCGCAGTCGTCGTTCTGGTCCTGTTTGGCCGCGGCAAGATTTCCGGCCTGATGGGCGAAGTAGGCAAAGGCATCACCGCGTTCAAAAAGGGCGTAGATGACGGCAAGAAAGAACTGGAAGACACTGCTGCGGACGACGCCAAAGACGTCACCCCCGCAGAAGAGAAAGACAAGGCGTAACACCAGATGTTCGACCTGGGCTGGAGCGAATTGCTCATCATCGGCGTTGTATCGCTGATTGTCGTTGGCCCGAAGGACCTGCCGGTGCTGTTTCGCAACGTGGGCCGGTTCGTCGGCAAGGCCAAAGGCATGGCGCGTGAATTCAGCCGCGCCATGAACGATGCCGCCAACGACGCCGGTGTCAACGACATGGCCAAGACCTTTAAAACCGCCACCAACCCACTTGGGTCGGCCATGGACGGGGTAAAGGACGCGGCCAAGTCTATGACGTCGCTGGACATCAAAGACGATCCAGAGGCCGCCAAAAAAGCCGCCGAGCGCGAAGAGCAACGCAAGAAAATCGAAGCCAACACCGCACGCATGGCGGCCGAGCGCAAAAAGCGCGAAGCCGAAGAAGCGCTGCGCAAGGCCGAGGAAATGGAATCCGCCCTAAAGGCGGACAAGTCCGGTGACGGGGATACCGCATGAGCAAGACAGACGAGATTGACGATTCCAGCGCCCCGCTGATCGAGCATCTGGCCGAATTGCGCACCCGGCTAATCTGGTCAGTTGTCGCCTTTCTGGTCGGCATGATTATGGTCTTTGCGGTCGGCGGTCCCGTGCTCGACTTCCTTCTGTTGCCAATCGAGAAAACCATGCGGGATCTGGGCAACCCGAACCCGGTGATGCAGTACACCGCACCGCAGGAATATTTCTTTACCCTGATCCGGATTTCGGTCGTGGGTGGTTTGGCCCTGTCCTTTCCCGTCATCGCCTATCAAATGTGGCGGTTCGTGGCGCCGGGGCTATATAAAACCGAAAAGAACGCGTTCCTGCCCTTCCTTGTGGCTTCGCCTGTGCTGTTCCTTCTGGGCGCGGCCTTTGCCCATTTCGTGGTTGTGCCCTTGGCCATGACCTTCTTTTTGGGCTTTGCGGATCTGCCATCGCTGGTGTCCGCCTATTTCAGCGGCGGCAAAGAAGCCGTCTCCGAAAGCGGGATCGACATTGTCTTCAACGGCAAGGTCAACGAAACCCTTGATATCACGCTAAAAATGATCGTCGCCTTTGGCCTGTGCTTTCAGTTGCCGGTGCTTTTGACGCTCATGGGAAAGGCCGGTCTGGCATCCTCGCGCGGCCTGCGGTCCACCCGTAAATATGCCGTTGTCGGTATCCTGACGGTCGCGGCCTTGGTCACGCCCCCGGATGTGACCACGCAGATCATCCTCTTTGTCGTGGTCTATGGCCTCTATGAGATTTCGATCTTCCTGGTCGCTGCCGTCGAAAAGAAGAAAGACGAAGAAGCCCGCGCCGAAGGCGTTATCGGAGACGACGAAAGCCTGTTTGACGATCCCGAAGAATTCGACGATCCCTTGATGAAGGAATTCGACGAAGACGAAAAGGACCCCAAGTGAGCAAGCACTTGAAACGCATCGCCGAGGCGCTTGAGCGCCTCGCGCCCGCCCCTCTGGCCGCGCCCGATTTCGGCGCGGCCAACGCATTTGTCTGGCACACCGAACCGGACCGGCTGGAAGCCGTCACCAAGGTCAGCCGGATCGACATCAGCCTGCTGGTCGGCATCAACCGGTCGCGCGACACGCTGCTTGAAAACACGCTGCAATTCGCCAAGGGCCTGCCCGCCAACAACGCCCTTCTGTGGGGCGCACGGGGCATGGGCAAATCATCGGTCGTCAAAGCGGTGCATGCCGAGGTGCTGCGCCAAGGGCACGGTCTGAAAATTGTCGAACTTCAGCGCGAAGACCTGCCATCGGTCACCCGCCTGATGAACCACCTGCGCGGCTCTGGCCACCGCTTCGTGCTGTTTTGCGATGACCTCAGCTTTAGCCACGACGACCAGCATTACAAATCGCTGAAGGCCGTTCTGGACGGCGGCATCGAAGGCCGCCCGGACAACGTAATCTTCTACGCCACCTCGAACCGTCGCCATCTGATGCCGCGCGACATGATCGAGAACGAACGTTCCTCCTCGATCAACCCGTCCGAGGCGACCGAGGAAAAGGTATCCCTCTCGGATCGTTTCGGCCTTTGGCTGGGCTTCCACCCCTGTAGCCAAGACGAATACCTTGCCATGATCCGGGGCTATTGCACCGAATATGGCGTCGATGTTTCAGACGAAGAATTGCGCGCCGGGGCCATCGAATGGCAAGCCACGCGCGGCGCACGCTCTGGCCGGGTTGCCTGGCAATTCTTTACCGATCTCGCCGGGAAAAAAGGCGTCGCCCTATAACAGCAGCGTCCTTTTTGCGTATTTAAGAAAGAGAAGAAGCAGGGGACGCACCCTATCCTTCTTCTCTTTCAGAAATACCGCCGGGGGTGAATTGGGCCGCAGGCCCAAAAGGGGGCAGCGCCCCCTCAGCTTTTACGCCGGAAACACAAAGCACTTGTCCCGCCGCACCGTCAGCCACAGCGGCGTGCCGGGTTTCGGCAAAAACACATTCGGCACGGTCGCTTTCAGGATTTCGCCGTCATAATCCATCCGAAAATCAATCAGGCTTTCCGACCCCAAAAACCGCGCCCGTTCCACCACGCCTCGCGCAGGCGCACCGGCAATCGCAGTCGGGTTCGGCCCGCGCCCATCGCGGTCAAAGTCGATGCTCACATGCTGCGGACGAAAAACGATCTCCACCGCTTTGCCATCAGGCACACCCGGCGCCAGGAACTGGCCAAAGGGCGTCGAGGTCAGCGCCCCGCGCACTGTGCCGCGCAAAACGTTGATGTCACTGAAAAATGCAACCGCCGCCTTGTCCACCGGCGCATTGTAAATGTTATATGGCGCGCCGCGCTGCACGATCTTGCCCTTGCGCATCAAGGCGATCTCATCGGCCATACGCATCGCTTCTTCGGGCTCATGGGTGACCAACAGAACCGACGCGCCTTCTTCCTTCAGAAGCGCCAAAGTGTCATCGCGGATCCCGTCGCGCAGCCGGTTGTCCAGCCCCGAAAACGGCTCATCCATCAGCATCACACGCGGCTGCGGTGCCAAAGCCCGCGCCAAAGCAACCCGCTGTTGTTCGCCCCCCGACAGCTGGTGCGGGAACTCATCAACATAGTGCAGCAACCCAACCCGGTCGAGCATCTCTTCCACACGCCGCCGCCGGTCCGCCTTGGCCCCTTTCAGGCCAAAGCCAACATTGTCCCCAACGCTCAGATGCGGAAACAGCGCAAAATCCTGAAACATCAACCCGATCGACCGCCGCTCAGGCGGGATGCGAAACACCGTGTCACAGATCAACCGCCCATCCATTTGGATCGTGCCGGTATCCTGCATATCGACGCCTGCAATCATCCGCAGCGTCGTGGACTTGCCACAGCCCGACGGCCCAAGCAAACATGTCACATGGCCCGGCTCGATCGTCAGCGACACATCATCGACAACCCGCTTTCCAGCGAAAGTTTTGACAAGATTGCGGATTTCCAGACGCGGATCAGCTTTCGTCACCAGGGCCTCATTCGGTTAACCCGATGAATTTCATCGGAATAAGGCATGGCTATCAGACGCCCCCCCCTGCCGCAAGACCACCCCCTATTTTCTGACTGGAAATATCCCGGGGGGTCTGGGGGGCAGCGCCCCCCAGTCGGTCGGATCGCGTCAGCGATCCGAAACCGATCAGATCGTGGCGTTGATGCCACCGCCATCCAGCAGAATGTTCTGACCGACAATATAACCGGCATGTTGCGAACACAGGAACGCGCAGGTCTGCCCGAACTCTTCCGCCGTGCCATAGCGCCCCGACGGGATGGTTGCCGTGCGCTCTTTGCGGATCTCTTCCACAGGCCGCCCGGATTTCTGATGCAGGTTCGCCTCAAAGCTGCGGATGCGGTCGGTCTCATGTGCGCCCGGCAACAGGTTGTTGATCGTCACGCCCTGCCCGGCCACCTGACGCGCGGTGCCCGCGACATAGCCCGTCAGGCCGGTGCGCGCCGCGTTCGACAGTCCCAGCTGCGGGATCGGCGCTTTGACCGATTGCGAGGTGATGTTGACCACCCGGCCCCAGCCGCGCTCCATCATGCCGGGCACTTGCGCCTTCATCAGCGCAATCGGCGTCAGCATATTGGCATCCAGCGCGGCGATGAAATCCTCGCGGTTCCAGTCGGTCCACATACCCGGCGGCGGGCCGCCTGCGTTGGTGACCAGAATATCCACCTGCCCCGCGACCTCCAGCACCTGCGCACGGCCTGCCTCAGATACGATATCGGCGGCGACCGCCTCAACCGACACACCGAACCGGTCGCGGATCTCGGTCGCGGTGGCCTCCAGCGCCTCGGCCCCGCGGGCGTTGAGCACAAGATCAACACCAGCTTCGGCCAAGGCCAGCGCGCATCCCCGTCCAAGCCCCTTGCTAGAGGCGCATACCAAGGCGCGTTTTCCCCGAATTCCCAAATCCATATGTCATCTCCTGATGGTAGAATTGTCGACAAAACGTCGACGGTCTGGCCTGTTGCTGACATATTCCCAGACTATGCTGGCGGATACAACTCGGCCACCGCCCAGACGAAGAAGGCCCATGATACCAAACGCGCCCCCTGATTGCTTGCAACGCCTGACTGTCTACAAGTCGGGCCATTTGCGCGTGATCAATGGGGCCAATCTGGGCGATGCCATGTGCTTTGCCGATGAGCTGATCCTGGATGACATCTATCGCCTGACCGCGCTGGCCGTGCCGCTACGGTTGGCCCTGTCCACCGACCACCTTCCGCCCTATCGCATTGGCCGAAAAACGGAAACCGGGCAGCCGGGGGCCGATGTCTTTCTTGATGCAGCGCTGACCTTTATGGCGGGCGACGGGTCTACCACCGAATGCCTGCTGTTGGTTGAGGTTGATCCCGACGGCAACGCGGTTGAAGTCTATACCATGCCGCTGGCGCCGCTGAACCCGGATCTGGACTATGCGCTTGTCGGCATTGACCGCGATGCGGCCCTGCCCAAATTCGCGCAATCGGCCTGCGTGTCCTTTACCAAGGGCACGATGATCACCATGTCCACCGGCGCACAAACCCCGGTTGAGGCGCTGAAGATCGGCGATCGGGTGCTGACCCGCGACAATGGCCCGCAAGAAATCCGCTGGATTGGCCAATTGACCACCCGCGCCACCGGGGCTTTTGCGCCCATCGTCATCAAGGCCGGCGCTTTGCACAATCTGGGCGATCTGGTCGTCAGCCCCGACCACCGTCTGTTCATCTATCAACGCTCAGACCAACTGGGGGCTGGGCGGAACGAATTGCTGGTGCGTGCCCGTCATCTGGTGAATGACGACACGGTTTATGTCCGCGAAGGCGGCTATATCGACTATTACCAGATGCTGTTTGACCACCATCAGATCATTTTCGCCGAAGGCATCGCCGCCGAATCCATGTTGGTCGATCAACGCACCAGCGGTGCATTGCCCGAGGACATGGCGCTGCGCCTGACCGATCTGCTGCCGCAACACGGCGAAAGCGCGGCGCAGGATCTTGAAGTGCAGGAAACCCTGCTGAAACGGCCCGACGCGGCCGATCTGCTGCGCCGAAGCACCTGTTCCTGATCCCGTCACGCAATTAGCCGCCAATTTCGCAGCGTAGCGCGGCGCATAGGCGGTTTTGTCCTTGATCGAGGCATGGCCCCTCTCCTATACGCGCGAACATGTTGGACACCGCTTCAAACCGCCCCGTATTGCCCCCTGAAATCGCCCGCCGCCGGACGTTTGCGATCATTTCGCACCCCGACGCCGGTAAGACGACTCTGACGGAAAAGTTCCTGCTCTATGGGGGCGCGATCCAGATGGCGGGTCAGGTGCGGGCCAAGGGCGAAGCCCGCCGCACGCGGTCGGACTTTATGAAGATGGAACAGGACCGGGGCATTTCGGTGTCCGCCTCGGCCATGTCCTTCGATTTCGACAAATACCGCTTTAACCTTGTCGACACGCCCGGCCACTCGGACTTTTCCGAAGACACCTATCGCACGCTGACGGCGGTGGACGCGGCTGTGATGGTGATCGACGGCGCGAAAGGCGTGGAAAGCCAGACGCAGAAGCTGTTTGAGGTGTGCCGCCTGCGCGACCTGCCGATCCTGACCTTCTGTAACAAGATGGACCGCGAAAGCCGCGACACCTTCGATATCATCGACGAGATTCAGGAAAACCTTGCGATTGACGTCACCCCGGCCAGCTGGCCGATTGGCGTCGGGCGCGATTTCCTTGGCTGCTATGACCTGCTGAACGACCGACTGGAGTTGATGGACCGCGCCGACCGCAACAAGGTCGCCGAAAGCGTCAACATCGAAGGCCTGGACGATCCGCTGCTGGAAAAGCACATCCCCGCCGATCTGCTGGCGCAACTGCGCGAAGAAGTCGAGATGGCGCGCGAATTGCTGCCCACGCTGGTCCCGCAATCAGTGCTCGAAGGCCACATGACCCCGATCTGGTTTGGATCGGCCATCAACTCTTTCGGGGTGAAGGAATTGATGAAGGGCATCGGCAAATACGGCCCTGAACCGCAGGTTCAACGCGCCGAGCCGCGCGAAATTTCGCCAGAAGAAGCAAAGGTTTCCGGCTTTGTGTTCAAGGTGCAGGCCAACATGGACCCCAAGCACCGCGACCGCGTTGCCTTTGTCCGCATGGCATCGGGCCATTTCCATCGCGGCATGAAGCTGACCCATGTGCGCACGAAAAAGCCGATGGCGATATCGAACCCCGTTCTGTTCCTTGCCGCCGACCGCGAACTGGCCGAAGAGGCTTGGGCCGGTGACATCATCGGTATTCCCAACCACGGGCAATTGCGCATCGGTGATACACTGACCGAAGGCGAAGCGCTGCGCGTCACAGGCATTCCGTCCTTCGCGCCGGAACTTCTGCAAAACGTGCGCGCGGGCGATCCGATGAAAGCCAAGCACCTGGAAAAAGCGCTGATGCAATTCGCCGAAGAAGGCGCAGCCAAGGTGTTCAAACCAATGATCGGCGCGGGCTTTATCGTTGGCGTGGTCGGCGCACTTCAGTTCGAAGTTCTGGGCAGCCGGATTGAGTTGGAATACGGCCTGCCCGTTCGCTTTGAACAGTCGCAATTCACCTCGGCCCGTTGGGTGCATGGCACCAAGGACGCGGTCGAGAAATTCGCCCAAGCCAACAAGCAGCACATTTCCTACGACAATGACGGCGATGTGGTCTTTATGACCCGTCTGCAATGGGACATTGACCGCGTCGTGCGCGATTATCCCGAAATTAAGCTGTCGGCGACCAAGGAAATGATGGTCTGACGAATCTTCGCTAAATTGATCCGCCGGTGCTAGAGTTTTTGCATGACTGATGAAACCTATCCCGGCGGGCTCAACACCCTGATCTCTCGGTGGGAACGCCGACGTGTACGGCTGAAATTCGACGATGCCTCGGCGCTACCGCCTCTGGATGTGGATTTCACCCCGATCAAGACCCAGTTGATCCCCAACCCGCCAGAGCCGCCCGCAGAGCCGTCGACAATGGCCGCGCGCAAACGCTATGAACAGGCGCAGGAACTGGCCGGCAAATCGGAACTGACCCTGCTCAATGCCGAACTGATCGCCCATTCGCGCAAACGCCGCTATCCGCCGCACGCCCCCGCCCTGTTCCGCCGCCTCTGGGCCGAAGAAGGCCCCTTCCTGATGCAGGAACTCGACACGCGCTGGCTCATCTCATCGGTCATCACCTTCGCCGATTTCGGCGAGACCGAGCCAGACCGCCGCATCGGCCAGTCGCTGAACATTCTGTTTTCCTACATGAAGCTGGCCGAGTTTGAGCGTCAGTATTCCGGCACCTCGTCCACCGACCCCTTCCCGCCCGGCAAACGCATCAAAGAAGACCTGCCCATGGGCATGCCACCCTTTGCCCTGATGCGCGGCGATCTGGAGGCGAATTTTCTGGCCCCCCTATGGCTCGATGCCGAAGCCGCGCCTGGCGCTGGCCCGCTGGCTTTGCACTTGCTGGACCAGTTGAACCGCGATTCGGGCAGCCTCTTTCGGCGTTTGAAATTGATGCGTGATGCCCGCGAAGCGCAGAAAGCAGCACGTCAACGCAATAGCGAATAGGCAAAAATCGCAAAAACTTGACCTTTAACCGGAATTGGGCTAGGCAAAGCGCGCTTTTCAAGGGGAAAAGCTGATGCCGGGGCGCCCGGACTATGCGCTCCAAAAACCGCGGTATATTCCGCCAAACAGGACGCATATGACAAAATTTTCCGATCTCGCCCTTAATCCCAAGGTTCTGAAAGCTATCGAGGAAGCAGGGTACGAGACGCCAACCCCCATTCAAGCCGGCGCGATTCCCGCTGCGCTGGACGGCAAGGACGTTCTGGGAATCGCCCAGACCGGCACTGGCAAAACCGCCAGCTTTACTCTGCCGATGATCACCGCGCTGGCCCGTGGCCGCGCCCGTGCCCGGATGCCGCGCAGCCTCGTGCTCTGCCCGACGCGCGAACTGGCGGCGCAGGTTGCCGAAAACTTCGACACCTATGCCAAATACGTGAAACTGACCAAAGCGCTGCTGATCGGCGGCGTCAGTTTCAAGGAACAAGAACTGCTGATCGACAAGGGCGTGGATGTTCTGATCGCCACCCCCGGCCGCCTGCTGGACCATTTCGAACGTGGCAAGCTGATCCTGTCTGACGTGAAAGTCATGGTCGTGGACGAAGCCGACCGCATGCTGGATATGGGCTTTATCCCCGATATCGAACGCATCTTTAACCTGACCCCTTTCACCCGTCAGACGCTGTTCTTCTCGGCCACCATGGCCCCCGAGATTGAGCGGATCACCAACACCTTCCTGTCGGCCCCCGCCCGCATCGAGGTGGCCCGTCAGGCCACCGCATCGGAAACCATTGAACAATCCGTGGTGATGTTCAAAGCCTCGCGCCGCGACCGTGAAGGCAGCGAAAAGCGCCGGATCCTGCGCGATCTGCTGGATGCCGAAGGGGATGCCTGCACCAACGCGATCATTTTCTGCAACCGCAAGACGGACGTGGACATCACTGCGAAATCGCTCAAGAAATACGGCTATGACGCCGCACCAATCCATGGCGATCTGGACCAGTCGCAGCGCACGCGCACGCTGGAATCCTTCCGCGAAGGCAAATTGCGCATCCTGGTCGCCTCAGACGTGGCCGCTCGCGGCCTCGACGTGCCTTCCGTCAGCCATGTGTTCAACTTCGACGTCCCCGGCCACCCCGAGGATTACGTCCACCGCATTGGCCGCACGGGCCGCGCAGGCCGATCTGGCAAAGCTGTGACCATCTGCAGCCCGCGCGACGAAAAGGCCTTTGACGCGGTCGAAAAGCTGATCCAGCGCGAAATCAACCGGATTGAAACCAAATCCAGTGCCCCTGCCGCAGCAGAGCCTGAGGCAAAGCCGGAAAAATCCGACAACACCGACAAAAAGCCCAGCCGCACGCGCCGCGCCCGCAACGAGAAAGTCGCGGCCCCCAAGCCCGAACCAAAACAGAGCGACGCGCCCAAGTCCGATCAACGTCGCAACAACAACCGTCGCGGCGGACGGGACGACAACAACAAAGTCGTCGGTCTGGGCGACCACCTGCCCAGCTTCATCGCCCTCAGCTTTGAAGAACGCCGCGCAGGCTAAACGCACAAACCCCAAAGCAAAGGCACGCCTCCCAGCGTGCCTTTTTTCATGTCCAAAACAACAAAAGCAGCGCACCGCGCTGCCCCACCCTTTCATCTTTCCATAAATCCTCCGGGGAGCGCGAGGGGCAGCGCCCCTCGCACCTCAGCCCCTAAGACAAACGGCTGACAATTACCGACACTTCGGGCTTTTTCCCGATCTCCGCCTGACAAGTCTGCCGCACAACCCGGCGCATCTCGTCCTCCATGCGGTCATCATCGGTCAGCGTTTTTTCCTTCGCACGTCCCAGGAACTGGCCCAGATCCGCCTCCAGGATATCCACCAATGGCGTGTTGTTGCGGCCCATTTCCGACAGGCCCATCACCTCGCACCACGGATCGCCCAGCGGCTCATCTTCTTCGTCCATGATCACCGTAACGATGACATGACCGTTCAGCGCCATGCGGATACGGTCGCGGACAATCCCGTCCAACGCACCGATCTGAACCGACCCATCCAAATAGGTCCGCCCGGTTTCAACATATTCGGCCACTTTAGGCTCATTGCCCGACAGATCGACCATCATCCCGTTCACCGCCAAAACAGCCGCGCGGCCATTGGCCTGGGCAAGGCGGGTGTGTTCGCGCAGATGCCGATGCTCACCATGCATCGGCACCACGATCTGCGGATCGACGATCTGTTGCAACCGTTCCAAATCGGGGCGGTTGGCATGGCCCGACACGTGATACCGGCCCGAGCTGTCATCCACCACATCCACGCCCTGTTCGGACAATTGGTTGATGATGCGGATCACGCCGCGCTCATTGCCCGGAATGGTCTTGGACGAGAACAGGAACAAATCGCCTTCGGCCAAAGTGATCCCATGGAACTTGCCCCGCGCCAATTGCGCCGAGGCCGCGCGGCGTTCACCCTGGCTGCCCGTCACCAGAAGCAGCACGTTTTCACGCGGCATCTGCACCACATCTTCCGGCCCAATCACCGTTGGGAAATCCTTCAGAACCCCGGTCTGGATCGCCGCTTCGATCATCCGGCGCATCGCACGTCCCAGCAGGCACACAGACCGCCCGGCCCGCGCGCCCGCCTCGGCCAGTGTCTTCACCCGCGCCACGTTCGAGGCAAAAGTTGTCGCCACTACCATGCCCGAGGCATTGCTGATGAGCGTCTCAATCTCGGGGCCAACGGTGGCCTCAGACCGGCCCTCATGAGGTGAGAAGACGTTGGTTGAATCGCAGACCAGTGCCTTCACGCCCGGGCGGGCCACCTCGGCCCAAAGCGCCGGGTCAAATGGTTCCCCGACAATAGGGGTTTCATCCAGCTTGAAGTCGCCCGAGTGCACGACCCGCCCCGCAGGGCTGTCGATCACCAATCCCGAACTTTCGGGGATCGAGTGCGAAATCGGCACAAAGCCCACCTTGAACGGCCCCGCCGTCACGGTTTCCGGCCAAATCGAACAGGTCTGAACCGCCTGTTCGGAAAAGCCATGCTCTTCCAGCTTGCCGCGGGCGATATTGGCGGTGAAAGGCCGTGCATAAACCTTTGCCCCCAACCGCTCAAACAGATGTCCTACTGCGCCGACGTGGTCTTCGTGGGCATGGGTGATAAACACCGCCTCGATCCGGTCCCGCCGCTCTTCCAGCCAGGCCACATCGGGGAAAATCAGATCGACACCCGGACTGCCATCCATATCCGGAAAGGTCACGCCCAAATCGACCACGATCAGACGCTCTTTGTCTGGTGCGCCGTAGCCGTAGACGTAACAATTCATGCCGATTTCACCGGCCCCACCGAGAGGCAGGTAAATCAGTCTTTCACTGCTCATGGGTCATCCCCCGTTCTTGTTATAGCGATGAATCACGGTCAGCCCGTGCATCGTCAGATCTTCTTCGAAGACGTCAAACAAAGTTTCCGTCTGTTGAAATAGCGGGGCCAGCCCGCCGGTCGAGACAATTTTCATTGGCCGGTCTCGTTCGGCCCGAATACGCGCGCAAATTTCGCGGACAAGGCCCACATAGCCCCAAAAAATACCGGATTGCATACAGGCCACGGTATTGGTGCCCACAACGTTCTGCGGTTTGGAAATATCGACATGCGGAAGCGCGGCGGCGGCTTCGTGCAGCGCCTGAAGCGACAGGTTCACCCCCGGCGCGATCACCCCGCCAACATAGGCGCCATCGTGGTCCACAACGTCAAAGGTGGTCGCGGTGCCAAAATCCACGACGATCAAATCACCGCCGTGCCGGTCAAAGCCCGCCACGGTGTTGACCAATCGGTCCGGGCCAACGGCCGTGCCCGCATCGACACGCACATCCACCGGCAGGGCGCATTCCGGCTTGCCCACGACCAAGGGACGCGTGTTGAAGTAGCGATCCGCCAAAACCCGCAGGTTAAAGACCACGCGCGGCACAGTCGACGACACGATCACATCGGTGATTGTCGCCTCGATTTTTTGGAACGCCATGAGGGTCGACAGCCAAACATAGTACTGATCGGCGGTGCGCTGGTGTTCGGTCGCGGTCCGCCAGGTCGCGATAAAGGACGTCCCGTCCCAGATCGAGAAAACGGTGTTGGTGTTGCCGCAGTCAATCGCCAATAGCATCGGGCGCCCCTCAGAAGAAAACATCGGCGGCGGCAATGGCCACGCGCCCACCTGCGGTCTTTAGGACAAGATTGCCCTGCCCGTCCACCGTTTCAAACCTGCCGCGCGTCTCGGATGTGCCTGTCCGCGCGGTAATCTCTTCGCCCAGCCGCGCCGCGCGGGCCAGCCAGGCCTCTCGGATCGGGGCAAAGCGGTAGGTGGCGAACCGCGCTTCATGGGTGGCAAAGGCCTCGGCAAGCGCATCAAGGAAGTCCTCAGGCGTCACGGCGATGCCGGTCTCATCCAGCAAAGACACAGGCCGCACGGCCCCGGTCTCCACCTCAGCCACCGACGGCGCAGCCCGCAGGTTCACACCGATCCCGATGGCCAGATGCGACAGCCCGCCCGCGCCGCCGACGCTTTCCAACAAAATGCCCGCGACCTTGCCACCGTTCAGCAGCACATCATTCGGCCATTTCAGCGATAGCCCATCCGTCCGGCCCGTCAGCGCCACAAACGCATCAAACAGCGCCAGAGACGCAACAAAGGACCGCAGCGCCGCATCTGCCGGCGTGCCGCTTGGGCGCATCACCAAGGTTGCAGCGAAATTGCCCTCAGGGTTGACCCAAGCCCGCCCACGCCGCCCCCGCGCCGCAGTCTGGCGCAGCGCGCAGATCCACTCAGGCCCGGCAAGACCACCCGCAATGCGCACGGCTTCGGCATTTGTGCTGTCCACTTCGGCCAGCACCCGCCGCCCATATCCTTCAGGCCATGCCATCGCGCGCGTCCCCTGCTTCTTCTCTTTCATAAATACGCAAAATCCGCGCCGAAAGCGCGGCCTAAAAATGCAAAGCGGCGCGCCCTTGGGCGCGCCACCTCTAGATCAACAAAGCTCAGGTCAATTGACCAGAGCCGCCGCCGCTTCGGCTGCGATGCTTTCGATGCCGAACAGGTTCACAACACCGACAACCATGATCAGCGCCGAGCCCATCAGAAAACCCCAGAGGATCGGCGACTTGCCACCATCCAGCGCTTCATCGGTCTCATCGCCGAAGTACATGTAGTAGACAATGCGGATGTAGTAGAAGGCACCGATCACCGACGCAATCACACCGGCAATCGCCAGCCATGCCAAACCGGCCTCATAGGCGGCACGCAGCACGTACAGCTTGCCAAAGAAGCCAACCATCGGCGGAACGCCCGCAAGGCTGAACATCAGCACCAGAACAGCCAGCGCCTTGGTCGGTTCCGATTTGTAATAACCATTCAGCGCGCGGATATCAGTCACCGGCTGGCCGTCACGCTCCATCGACAGAATGAAAGCGAAAGTGCCAACGTTCATCGTGACGTAGATGGCCATGTAGATCAGCAGCGCCTGCACACCGAACTGCGTCCCGGCGGCCAGCCCCATCAGGGCATAGCCCATATGCGCGATCGACGAAAAGGCCATCAGACGTTTGATGTTGGTCTGGCCAATGGCGGCAACCGCACCAAGGAACATCGACAGCACCGACAGAAGCGCGATGACCTGGCTCCAATCCGCGGTGGCATGACCAAAGGCATCATGCATCACGCGGGCGAACAGGCCCATTGCGGCAACCTTCGGCGCGGTGGCGAAGAAGGCGGTGATCGGGGTGGGCGAGCCTTCGTAGACGTCGGGCGTCCACATGTGGAACGGAACCGCCGAGACCTTGAACGCCATGCCCGAGGCCAGGAACACCAGACCCAGCAGAAGACCAAGCGAAACGTGTCCGTCATGCGCGGCTTCGATAATGCCCGAGAACAGGGTGGTGCCGGTGTAGCCATAGGTCAGCGATGCACCATAGAGCAGCAGGCCCGAGGAGAGCGCGCCCAGCACAAAGTACTTCAGGCCAGCTTCGGTCGATTTGGCACTGTCGCGGCGCAGCGAAGCAACCACGTAGAGCGCCAGAGATTGCAGCTCAAGGCCCATATAGAGCGCCATCAGGTCACCCGCAGACACCATAACCATCATGCCAACGACGCTCAGAACCACCAGAACGGGGTATTCAAAGCGCAGCAGGCCACGACGCTGCATGTATTCCTGGCTCATGATCAGGACGGCAGCGGCCGAAATCAGGATCACAACCTTGGCAAAGCGGGAAAACCCGTCATCGACGAACATGCCGCCGAAGGCCGTGTTGGTACCCGCGCCCGATGCCCCGATCCACAGACCGAGAGCGACGAACAGCGCAGCGGTTACCCAGACCAGCAGGCCCGCGAGTTTGTCTTTGCCCGTATAGACAATCCCCACCAGGGCCAGCATCGCGAACAGCGACAGAAGGATTTCCGGCAGGATGATATTGAGGTCAGCCGAGATCATTATCCCTCACCCCTTAATGGTTGGTTTCGGCAACCTGGACGTCGTCGGTGCGACCCGCGGCATCCAGAGCCATGTCATATTGCGAAACGAGAGCCTCGACCGAGGGGCCGATGCGATCGAGGATCGGCGCCGGGTAGACCCCCATCCAGATGGTCATGACCACCAGCGGCGCAAAGATCGCCTTTTCGCGGATGCTCATGTCTTTGATCGTCTTCAGGCTTTCTTTGATCAGATCGCCCATCACCACGCGGCGATAGAGCCACAGCGCATAGGCCGCCGAGAAGATCACACCCGTGGTTGCAATGGCTGCGACCCAAGTGTTGACCTGGAAGATCCCCATCAGCGTCAGGAATTCGCCGATAAAGCCCGAAGTGCCCGGCAGGCCGACGTTGGCCATGGTGAACAGCATGAAGATCAGCGCATAGGCCGGCATCCGGTTTACCAGACCGCCATAGGCGTCAATCTCACGCGTGTGCATGCGGTCGTAGATCACGCCAACGCAAAGGAACAGCGCGCCCGAGATGAAGCCGTGGCTGATCATCTGGAAGATTGCACCGTCGATGCCCTGTTGATTGGCCGCAAAGATGCCCATGGTCACATAGCCCATGTGCGCAACCGATGAATAAGCGATCAGCTTTTTCATGTCTTCCTGCACCAACGCTACAAGCGAGGTGTAAACGATGGCGATGGCCGACATCCAGAACACCAGCGGTGCCATGACATCTGCGCCAACTGGGAACATCGGCAGGCTGAAGCGCAAGAAGCCGTAGCCGCCCATCTTCAGCAGGATCGCCGCCAGAACCACAGAGCCTGCGGTCGGGGCCTGAACGTGCGCGTCCGGCAACCAGGTGTGCACCGGCCACATCGGCATTTTCACCGCGAAGCTGGCGAAGAAGGCCAGGAACAGCAGCGTCTGCATACCGCCCACGATGTGGATGCCCAGAACCGAGAAATCCTCAGACCCGAAGGAATGCGTCAGCAGCGTCGGGATATCGGTCGTGCCCGCATCGGCGAACATGGCCACCATCGCCACCAGCATCAGCACCGAGCCGAGGAAGGTGTAGAGGAAGAACTTGAACGACGCATAGATGCGGTTGGCCCCGCCCCAGATGCCGATGATCAGGAACATCGGGATCAGGCCAGCTTCGAAGAACAGGTAGAACAGCACCAGATCCAGCGCCATGAACACGCCAAGCATCAGCGTTTCCAGTAGCAGGAAGGCGATCATGTATTCCTTGACGCGCTTGCTGACATCCCAGCTGGCCGCGATGACCAGCGGCATAACGAAGGTGGTCAGCATCACGAACAGAACCGAAATCCCGTCGACGCCCATCTTATACTGCATACCCAGCAGCCATTCGCCCGTTTCGACCATCTGGAAGCCGGGGTTCGACGCGTCGAACTGGGCCAGGATCAGAAGCGAGATAATGAACGTGCCCGACGTGGCCAGAAGCGCCAGCCACTTGGCGTTGCGGTCCGCGGCCTCGCCTCCCCCGCGCAGGAACAGCGCGAGGATCAGAGCGGCAAGGGCCGGCAGGAAGGTGACAATGGAAAGGAGGTTATCCATTAGTGCGCTCCTCCGCTGAGCGTCATCCAGGTGATAAGCACCGCGATGCCGATCACCATGGCAAAGGCGTAGGTGAAGATGTAACCGGACTGGAAGCGACCTGCGAGGCGGGTGAAGAAGGGCACGATGCCCATAGCGACGCCGTTGATCGACCCGTCGATCACGTCACCATCCCCGCGTTTCCATAGGAAGCGGCCCAGTGCTTTGGAGGGTTGAACAAAGATGAAATCGTAGATTTCGTCGAAATACCACTTGTTCAGCAGGAACAGGTACAGCGGGCGCTGGCTCTCGGCCAGGCGCTTCGGCAGTTCCGGGTTCACGATGTAGAACCAGAAGGCAACGGCGAAACCGATGATCATGGCGATGAAGGGCGAAACCTTGACCCAAGTCGGGGCGTGGTGCGCGTCATCCATCACGTGATTGTCGTCGGCGATAAAGATCGCGCCCTGCGGGGCTTCACCGTGGTGAACAGCGGCGACAACGGCGTGGGCCGGATCGGCCTCAGCAGCGGCATGCGCCTCTTCCGAGCCGTGATGCTCTTCGACCGTAGCGGCGTGGTCATCAGCGGCGGCATGAGTGTCGGTGGCATGCGTGTCAGCAGCGGCATGACCATCGGCCGGAGCCTCACCATGTTCGCCCGCCTCGGCGTGTGCCGGAATGCCGAAGAACTTGTTCACCGAGTTATGATCGCCAAAGAAGCTATTGTACCAGACCATCCCCGAGAACACCGCGCCCAGGGCCAGCACGCCAAGCGGCACCAGCATGACCATCGGGCTTTCATGCGCGTGCTCATGCGTGTGCTTGTCGCCGCGCGGCTTGCCGTAGAAGGTCAGGAACATCAGGCGCCAGCTGTAGAACGAGGTGAACAGCGCAGCGATCACCAGCATCCAGAAGGCATAGCCCCCCTGCGTGCCAGCCCATGCGCTTTCGATCACGGCGTCTTTCGACAGGAAGCCAGCGAAACCGATGTGGGTCAGCGGGATACCAACGCCGGTGATGGCCAGCGTGCCAATCATCATTGCCCAGAAGGTATAGGGCAGCTTCTTACGCAGACCACCGTAGTTCCGCATGTCCTGTTCGTGGTGCATGCCGTGGATCACGGACCCCGCGCCAAGGAACAGCATCGCTTTGAAGAAGGCGTGCGTGAACAGGTGGAACATTGCGACCGAATAGACGCCCACACCAGCGGCAACGAACATATAGCCCAGCTGCGAACAGGTCGAATAGGCGATCACGCGCTTGATGTCGTTCTGAACAAGGCCAACCGTTGCCGCGAAGAACGCGGTGGTTGCCCCCAGAATGGTGATGAAGGCGGTGGCCTGCGGGGCATATTCCATCAGCGGCGACATGCGGCAAACAAGGAAGACACCAGCGGTCACCATGGTTGCGGCGTGGATCAGCGCCGACACAGGCGTCGGGCCTTCCATCGCGTCGGGCAGCCATGTGTGCAGGATCAGCTGCGCCGATTTACCCATGGCCCCCACGAACAGCAGGAAGGCCAGCAGGTTGGCGGCGTTCCATTCGCCCCAAAGGAAGCTCAGTTGCGTATCGGCCAGCGCGGGCGCGGCGGCGAAAACGTCGTTAAATTGAATGCTGTCGGTCAGGTAGAACAGGCCAAAGATGCCCAGTGCGAAACCAAAGTCACCCACACGGTTGACGATGAAGGCTTTCATAGCGGCGGCGTTCGCGCTCGGCTTACGGTAGTAGAAACCGATCAGCAGGTACGAGGCCACACCCACGCCTTCCCAGCCAAAGAACATCTGGACGAGGTTGTCCGAGGTCACCAGCATGAGCATCGCGAAGGTAAAGAACGACAGGTAGGCAAAGAAGCGCGCTTTGTAGCTTTCTTCGCCATGCTTGAAGTTGTCGTCGTGGGCCATATATCCAAAGGAATACAGGTGCACCAGCGCCGACACCGTGGTCACAACGATCAGCATGATCGCGGTCAGACGGTCAAGGCGGATGCCCCACGAGGTCGACAGCGACCCGCTTTCGATCCAGCGGAAAATCTCGATGTGTTGCGTCGTGCCGTCGAAGGTCAGGAAGGTGATCCACGAGAAGGCACAAGCGAGGAACAGCAGGCCAGTGGTGATCCACTGGGCGCCGCGGATGCTGACTAGGCGCCAGCCAAACCCCGCAATGATCGCACCGACAAGCGGCGCAAAGAGGATGATGCTTTCCATCGCGGGTTACCCTTTCATCACGTTGACGTCTTCCACGGCGATGGTGCCGCGGTTGCGGAAGAAGCAGACGAGGATTGCAAGGCCGATGGCTGCCTCAGCGGCGGCCACGGTCAGGACGAAGAGGGTGAAGACCTGCCCCACCAGATCGCCCAGGAAGGACGAAAAGGCGACCAGATTGATGTTCACCGAAAGCAGCATCAATTCAATCGACATCAGCAAGATGATGACGTTCTTCCTGTTTAGGAACAGGCCGAAAATGCCGATAACGAACATAGTCGCCGCCACCGTCAGATAATGTTCAAGTCCGATCATATCGTCCCTCCGGGCCTTGCCCGCTTCTTCTCATCTCATGCCCCGCGATTGCGAGGCTGGTTCTTACTCCGCCTATTGGCGGGTTATCTCATCCAGTCGTTCGGGCCACCTAGGCCCAAAAACCCAAACCGGGCCGCTATCCGGCCCTGAATACGGTCGGGTAGCATCAGTACGATCTTGCGCAACGCCCAGGCTCCGAACAGGATCTTGCAGATCCAGAAGCCGATATAGAGGGCGATGCCCTGCGGTGAGAGGAGGAAAGCAACCAGGTCGCTCATTCCGGCCTCACACCACGGTATTGGACGGGCCTTGGCTCACAGCCCCTGCCCCGGTTTTACATCGCGCAGTTCCATGGCTTTCGCCGGGTCGCGGTACATCTGGGCCAGAACATCCTGACGCTTGACGTCTTTGCGATGGCGCAGGGTCAGAACGATAGCGCCGATCATCGCGACCAGCAGGATCAGACCGGCCAGTTGGAACAGCAGAAAGTATTGGTCATAGACGATCAGGCCAAGCGCCTCGGTGTTGTGACGATCGGCAGGCGCAGCCGCCGCGATCATATCCTGCGCGTGATCCGAGGTTTCCCATGCACCGTAGGCCATGCCCAGCTGCATCAGGATGATGACCCCGATCAGCAGTGCCAGCGGCAGATACTTCGCCATCTCGGCTTTCATCTCGGCAAAGTCGATGTCCAGCATCATGACGACGAAAAGGAACAGAACCGCAACCGCGCCCACATAGACGATCACCAGCAGCATCGCGACAAATTCCGCGCCCAGCAGCACGAACAGCCCCGCCGAGGACAAGAAGGCCAGGATCAGCCAAAGCACCGAGTGCACCGGGTTGCGGCTGATCACTGTGAACAGCCCGCCGGCAATCGCGCTCAGGGCAAACAGGTAGAAGGCAAAGACCATCATGTCTCACTATCCTTTTTGTCTTCCATCACCTCGCGCGCGAGGTCCATCGCGCGGGTCATGGCAGGAATGCCTGCGAACATCGACATCTGTGCGATGGTCTCGGCTATTTCGTCTTTCGTGGCTCCGGCCTCCAGCGCGTGGCGCACTGTCATCCGAAACGGTGTATCGGCTTGTGCGCCCTGCATGGTCTGACCGGCAATGGTCAGCAAAAGGCGCGTTTTGGCGTCCAGCCCGTCTTTGGAAATCCCCTTACCAAAGGCCATTTCCATGATCTCTTTGGGCATGGTCGGCCAGAGGGCCTCAAACCCTTTGGGCGAAAAGGTTTCCAGCGCCGGATTGAACGCTTTGGCCATTTCCTGAGCCTGCTGCATCATCAGCTCAAAAGGAGTTTTGTCGTTCATTACGTGTCATCCTCCTCGGCTTCGAACACTTCAATTGCCGCGTTCAACGCATTGATCATTGCAGGGAACCCACCATAGAGCGTCATCTGAAAAATGATCTCTGAGATTTCCTGCCGGGTTGCACCCACGGCCCGCGCACTGGCGATGTTCACCTTCAATTGCGGGCGCGTCTGACCGCCAAGCGCCGTCAGCGCAGCGATTGTCGCCAGCAGCCGGGTCTTTTCGTCCACACCGCCGCGGGCGTAGAACTGTCCATAGGCCACATCGACGACCGTCTTGGACAGACCGGGCACCAGCGTGTCATAGCGATCACGCAGCACATCCTCCATGCCGGGATTGACCTGTTCAGACAGGGCCTTCCCACGCGCGTAGGTGTCGATATGGGGCTCATCCAGACTCATTAGCGGTACGGTGCATCCATTTCGAGGTTGCGGGCGATTTCGGCTTCCCAACGTTCGCCATTCGCCAACAGCTTGTCCTTGTTGTAGAACAGCTCTTCGCGGGTTTCCGTGGCGAATTCAAAGTTCGGACCTTCGACAATCGCGTCTACCGGGCAGGCCTCTTGGCAGAAGCCGCAGTAGATGCATTTTGTCATGTCGATGTCATAACGCGTGGTGCGGCGGCTGCCGTCGTCGCGCGGTTCTGCATCGATTGTGATCGCCTGCGCCGGGCAGATCGCTTCGCACAGTTTACAGGCGATGCAACGCTCTTCCCCGTTGGGGTAGCGGCGCAGCGCATGTTCGCCGCGGAACCGGGGCGACAGCGGGCCCTTTTCGTGCGGGTAGTTCAGCGTTGCCTTGGGGGCAAAGAAATACTTCATGCCCAGCTGGAACCCTTTCAGGAAGTCCGCCAGCAGGAAGTATTTGGCTGCTCTGCCGTAATCAATGTTTGCCATGTTCACGCGTCTCCGTCTTGAGAGCCATCGGCTTTGTTCGTCATCGCGTCCACCTTGCGGGCTTCGGCGTCATCGGCGTCCATCAGAGGATCACCGTATTCATCGTATTCGTCGTCATCGGTATCCGGCAGGACCGAGGCGGCCTTATCATCAAAAGCCTCAACCTCGGCGGCCCAGCGGAAAATCGCGGCGGCGATTTCGTTGGCCTGAGGAAGCATCCCGCCATCCTGCCCGCGTTCGGGCAGGCCGCAGTCACGCACGACAAAATCCGCGAGGGAAATCATGTCGATGTAACGTGCATCCAGGATTGCATCCTTCAGGTCAGCCATATCAGCCTCCGATGGTCCAGCGGGCGTAGACGCCCCAGAACCATTCGAACTTGGCCGCGAAGGCCACAAAGACGACCCACGCCAGCGACATCGGCAGGAAGACTTTCCAGCCCAGACGCATCAGTTGGTCATAGCGGTAGCGGGGCGTGATCGCCTTCACCATCGAGAAGATGAAGAAGACAAACAGCATCTTGCCAATCATCCACAGGATACCATCCGGCAGACCCGGGATCGGCGACAGCCAGCCACCGAAGAACAGCAGCGAGATCAGCGCGCACATCAGAACCACAGCCACCAGTTCACCGATCATGAACAGCAGGAACGGGGTGGACGAGTATTCAACCTGATAACCAGCCACCAGTTCCGATTCCGCCTCGGGAAGGTCGAACGGCGGGCGGTTGGTTTCGGCCAGTGCCGAAATCAGGAACAGGAACAGCATCGGGAAGTGCGGCAGCCAGTACCAGCTCAGGATGCCTGCGCCGCTTTGTGAATGCACGATGTCGCCAAAGTTCATCGACCCGGCCGAGATGATCACACCAATGATGATCAGACCGATCGACACTTCGTAAGAAATCATCTGTGCCGCCGACCGAAGCGATCCCAGGAACGGGTACTTCGAGTTCGACGCCCAGCCGCCCATGATCACGCCGTATACCTCAAGCGAGGAAATGGCGAAAACATAGAGGATGGCCACGTTGATATCCGACAGCACCCAGCCGTCGCCGAACGGGATCACCGCCCAGGCAACCAGTGCCATCACCAAGCTTACCAGCGGGGCCAGGAAGAAGACGAATTTGTCAGCGCCAGCAGGCACGACAACTTCCTTGACGATGTATTTCGCGAAGTCCGCGAAAGACTGTAGCAAACCGTAAAAGCCCACCACGTTGGGGCCGCGACGCATCTGGACAGCAGCCCAGATTTTGCGGTCGGCATACATCAGGAAGGCCAATGCCACCAGCAGCGGCAGGACCAGCAGGAAGATCTGACCCACGGTCAGCAGGAAGATCCCCAGGTTGGTGTTGAAAAAGAAGTCAGCCATCAGGTCCCTCACACCATCGGTATTCCGTTTTCCGCGCAATCAGACACGACGACTTCTGCGTCGATTGTCTTGAGTCCGCGGGGCAGCGCCGGCGAGATGGTGTAAACCGCATCTCCGTGCCAGAGGCCACCCTTTTCGTATACGTTCGTGCGCAAATGACGCGCAAAGCCGTAGCCGCGAATAACGGCATACTGCGCTGCGGCACATTCCGCGTAGTTTTCCACATCCTTGGGGTCACGCGCACCGCGCATGGTCACAAGAAAATTCACCAGATCCCCGTCCAGAAGGCGGGTTTCGATCCCGGCATAATCCGGCTTGAACGGCGCAACCTCCCCTTCGGATTCGACACATGCCGAAACCGTCAGGGCCGCCATCAAGGCCAGAGGATATGCCGGGTTCGGCATCATTATTCGGCCGCGATCTTTTGGCCGCGCGCTTTTGCATTCGCGCTCAGTTCCGCCATCAGGGCCGATGCACGGGCAATCGGGTTCGTCAGGTAGAAATCCTTGACCGCGTTCACAAAGCTCGCCTCGCCCAGCTTACCTGCGGCTTCGGCGGTCCATGCGTTTGCGGGCACTTCGTCGATCTGGGCCAGGTGCGGGACAGCCGCAACCAGTGCCTGACGCAGCTGCGCCAGCGAATCCCACGGCTGGGTCGCGCCCAGTTCCGCCGAAAGCGCACGCAGGATCGCCCAGTTTTCCTTGGCCTCGCCCGGAGCAAACCCGGCACGCTGTGCCAGCTGCGGGCGGCCTTCGGTGTTCACGAACAGACCGTTTTCTTCGGTATAGGCCGCGCCCGGCAGGATCACGTCCGCGCGGTGTGCGCCGCGGTCGCCATGGCTGCCTTGGTAGATCACAAACGCGCCGTCGCCAATCTCGACCTCATCAGCGCCGAGGTTGTAAATCACGTCCGCCCCGTCAATCGCGGCTTCCAGACCACCTTCGGTGACTGCGCCCACATCGAGCGCGCCAACGCGGCTGGCGGCAGTGTGCAGAACCAGCAGTTTCGACTGAGCCGCTTCGGTCATCGCCATTACGGTGCCCAGAACTGCGGCGCCATCAGCCTCACGCAGGGCGCCCTGCCCCACGATCGTCACGCCCGGCACGCCGTGCTTGTCGCTGTGGTCCATGGCCGCCAGTTTGGCCAGCGCGGCGCGGTCATTGCCCAGATAGGTGTAATCGTAGGTCAGATCGACCTGCTCACCAATCAAGGCCACCTTGGCACCACGCGCCCATGCCTTGCGGATACGGGCGTTCAGCACCGGCGATTCTTCGCGCGGGTTGGTGCCGATCAGCAGGATCATGTCAGCGCCGTCGATATCTTCGATTGCAGCCGTGCCAGCATAGGCCGAACGGTTGCCCGCCGGCAGCTTGGCCTTGTCGGTGCGCGCCTCAACAGCGCCGCCCAGACCATCGACCATGTTCTTCAGGGCAAAGGTCGCCTCAACCGAGGCCAGATCGCCAACCAGACCGGCCACTTTCGACGCGCCTTTCAGCGCACCGGCGGCCTTGGCCAGCGCTTCACCCCAGGTTGCCTGGCGCAGCTTGCCGTTTTCGCGGATGTAGGGCTTGTCCAGACGCTGACGCTTCAGCCCGTCCCACACAAAGCGCGACTTGTCCGAGATCCACTCTTCGTTCACGCCGTCGTGGTTGCGCGGCAGTATGCGCATCACTTCGCGGCCCTTGGTATCCACGCGGATGTTCGAGCCAAGCGCATCCATCACGTCGATGGTTTCGGTCTTGGTCAACTCCCACGGGCGGGCGGTGAAGGAATAGGGCTTGGACACCAGCGCACCGACCGGACACAGGTCGATGATGTTGCCCTGCATGTTCGAATCCAGCGTCTGGTTCAGATAGCTGGTGATTTCCGCATCTTCGCCGCGACCCGTCTGGCCCATCTGGGTGATGCCCGCGACCTCGGACGTGAAGCGCACGCAGCGGGTGCAGGAAATACACCGAGTCATGTGCGTTTCAACAAGCGGACCAAGGTTCAGGTCTTCGGTCGCACGCTTGGGTTCGCGGAAGCGGCTGAAATCCACGCCATAGGCCAGCGCCTGATCTTGCAGATCGCATTCGCCGCCCTGATCGCAGATCGGGCAATCCAGCGGGTGGTTGATCAGCAGGAATTCCATCACGCCTTCGCGGGCCTTTTTGACCATGGGCGAGTTGGTTTTCACAACCGGTGGCTGGCCTTCCGGGCCGGGACGCAGATCGCGGACCTGCATCGCGCAAGAGGCGGCGGGCTTGGGCGGGCCGCCAACCACTTCGACAAGGCACATGCGGCAATTGCCGGCAATCGACAGGCGTTCATGGTAGCAGAAGCGCGGAACTTCTACCCCGGCCTGTTCGCAGGCCTGAATCAGGGTCATCGCCCCGTCGCACTCGATTTCATGATCGTCGATGATGATCTTGCGTAGGTCCGCCATCTGTCTCACTTTGCTCTTAACAGGACGCCGATCTGGCTGGAGCGGGCAATCTCGGCCTGGCCAAGCGTGCACAGGTCTTCCGCGCTCCGGGGATCGAGCCCCTTGGATTTCACATAGGCTTCGCCCAGTTTGCGAATTCGGGCTTTCTCATCCGCGCTGCTGACATAGGTTTTGATTTCGTCGTCGGAGTACCCGAGCGAGCGTGCCTTGTCTTTAAGCGAGCTGAGAAAAGCATAGCCTTTCAAGGTACGCGGCGCGATGCTGCCGCATTTGTCGCTGATCTCGATGGCAATCGCCACCCACAGCATATTGTGGTCGATTTCCTTGACCTCGCGCAGCGGAACCAGCGCCGAGGCGCTGCTGGCGATCAAGGTCAGGGCAAGGGCAAACGGCTTCATCATCGTGGCAATCCTTTGGTGAAAGATGCTTGCCACGTGGGCGCAGGGGCCCCCGTTATTCAATATCATGCCCCGGTTTGTGGGGGATATGACCGCAAATCCGCTCATTCCACGCAAGATCCCGCCAATGTCAGCGTGCCAGAGGCCGCGCCGATTGCCGTTTCATCCGCGTCCGGGCCGATTTGCCAGATCACGTCCGAGGTGCCCAGTTTCTGAATACAGTATTTGGTCGCCTCGTATTCGCCCGCCTGACGCGCGCCTTCCAGCCCTTGGGCCACGTTGGACACTGTCACGACGAAATCCGCCGGGGCTTTGGCCTCTACGGCCTTGCCCTTGGCGGGGTAATAATTGCCGTCAAACCGCACCGAGTTAGAGCGTTCACGGTCGCAGGCGGAAACCGCCGTCAGCGCCAGCATGGAAACCAGAAGGGATTTGGTCAGATTGGTCATCCAGATCACTCCGCCGCGCAGCGATGCTGTTTCCAGCCCGTTGCCTCTGTCAGGTACGACCAGCCAAACGCGTGGTCGCTGTCTCCATGTTCGCGCTTATGGTCCAGCCGGGCCAAAGCTTCGTCAAAGCTGGGTTTATGGCCCGCAGGCACCCACCACATGACGAAGTGCTGTTCGCCCAGAACTTCAAACCATTCGTTGCGACGTTCGTAGAATTGCTTGTGGACCGTATTCCAGACAAACTTCTCTAGGCTCGCAACATCTTTCCAGACCGTCAGGTTGGACACATATTGCGGGTCGCCGTCGATGGCAGTGTCGGTGTTGCCCGTGTTGGGTTCGCCCGATCCTTCCATCATCCAGACGAAGCCCGGCATCCGTTTGCCGAGGCCATTCACCCGGTCGATGTTCTCCATGAACTCAGCCACGCGCGGGTCGTCCGTGGGTGCCAACAGGCGCCCTACGTTCAACTCGGCCAAGTGCATGGTCTGTGTCATGGTCCTATCCCGCTAAGGCCGCTTATTCAGCCGCCATTGCGCCCATACGGCCCGACTTCTGGGCCTTGATACGGTCTTCGATTTCTTCGCGGAAGTTGCGGATCAGGCCCTGGATCGGCCATGCAGCCGCGTCGCCCAGTGCACAGATCGTGTGGCCTTCGACCTGCTTGGTCACATCCCAAAGCATGTCGATTTCTTCGATCTCGGCCTCGCCCTTTACCAGACGGTCCATCACGCGCATCATCCAGCCGGTGCCTTCACGGCACGGCGTACACTGGCCGCAGCTTTCGTGCTTGTAGAACTTCGACAGGCGCCAGATCGCTTTGATGATGTCGGTCTGCTTGTCCATCACGATCACAGCCGCCGTACCCAGGCCCGAGCCAAGGTCATTGCGGAGGTAATCGAAGTCCATGATGGCGTCTTTCATCTTTTCGCCGCGCACGCAGGGAACAGACGAGCCACCGGGAATCACGGCCAGCAGGTTGTCCCAACCGCCGCGGATGCCGCCGCAATGCTTCTCGATCAGTTCTTCGAACGAGATCGACATCGCTTCTTCGACGACGCAGGGGTTGTTGACGTGGCCCGAGATGGCAAACAGCTTGGTGCCCGCGTTGTTCGGACGGCCAAAGCCCGCGAACCACGATGCGCCGCGTCGCAGGATCGTCGGCACAACGGCAATCGATTCCACGTTGTTCACCGTGGTCGGGCAGCCATAAAGGCCCGAGCCTGCCGGGAACGGCGGCTTCATGCGGGGCATGCCCTTTTTGCCTTCAAGGCTTTCCAGCAGCGCAGTTTCTTCGCCGCAGATATAGGCCCCTGCCCCGTGGTGCAGATAGAGGTCAAAATCCCAGCCCGAGCCAGCGGCGTTCTTGCCCAGAAGGCCCGCGTCATAGGCCTCATCAATGGCGTTCTGCAGCGCTTCCTTTTCGCGGATATATTCGCCGCGAATGTAGATGTAGCACGCATGGGCCTGCATCGCGAACGAGGCGATCAGCGCACCTTCGATCAGCGTGTGCGGATCGTGGCGCATGATTTCGCGGTCTTTGCAGGTGCCCGGTTCGGATTCGTCGGCGTTGATCACCAGATAAGACGGGCGACCGTCGCTTTCCTTCGGCATGAAGGACCATTTCAGACCGGTCGGGAAGCCCGCGCCGCCACGGCCACGCAGACCGCTGTCTTTCATCTCTTGAACGATCCAGTCGCGACCCTTTTGGATCAGGCCAGCGGTCCCGTCCCAATGGCCGCGCGCACGGGCGCCTGCCAGGGTGCGGTTATGCATCCCGTAGATGTTCGTAAAGATCCGGTCCTGATCCTGCAGCATCAGCGTTCATCCTTGTCCTTCTGGCGCGACCGCCAGAGTTGGTAGATCATCCAAAACGCCAACAAAAACCCAGCCAATGCGGCCAAGTCAAAGAAGGCGCGGGTGCGCTGGGTCCAATCCAGCGCTTCCCCCAAAGCCGTGGCCGCGATCCAGAACAGACCAACACCTGCCACAACCAACGCGGTGAGGCGGCCTTGTGCTTTATATTCTGTCTCGCGGCTCATATCGGCCTAAGTCTCCCTCAGTACACGCCGCCCTTGTCGACGCGTTTTGAGAATTCAGTTTCGCCGCCGGTGGCCAGCAGCTTGGCTTGTTCAAGCCAGTTATCGCGGGTCACTCGACCCTTGAAGCCCTTCAGGTTGGCATCCACCCATGCGACCTCATCGGCGGTCCAGCCCGCGATCTGGTCAAAGTGGTAATAGCCCAGCTCGTTGCACATGGCTTCCAGCTTGGGGCCAATGCCCTTGATCCGCTTCAGATCATCGGCACCGCCATCACGCGGGGCTGCCAGACCTTCGGGCTTGGTGCCAGCGGTTTCGCCCGCGCCTTCGCCCTCATAACGCCATTCGCCTTTCTTGGCGGAAAGCTCTTCTTCGCCCGCCAGTTTGGTCGACGCTTTAACCGGTGCCGCCTCAGCGGCGGGGGCCGGTGCGGCCTTCGCCTTGGGCGCGGCTTTGGCATCGCCGCCCTCATAGCGCCAAGTGCCCTTGCGCGCGGCCAGATCTTCCTGACCGGCCAAACGCGTGGACGGTTTGATCACCGCCGCCGCAGGTTCATCCGCCTTGGGCGCCTCGGCCTTCGGGGCCTCTGCTGCCGGAGCAGGCTCTGCCGCCGGGGCAGGGTCCGCTGCGGGCGCGGCTTTGTCGTCGCCGCCCTCATAGCGCCATTCGCCCTTCTTCTCGGCCAGTTCAGCCTGCCCTGCCAACGCCGCAGAGGGCTTCACCTTCGACGCCTCAGCCGGTGCGGCAGCAGGTGCCGGAGCAGCCGGTGCAGGCGCAGCCGCCGGTGCAGCCTTAGCAGCGGGAGCCGCCGTTTGTGACGCCGCCGGGGCGGGTGCAGAAACCGGCGCGGCGCTCGGCTGTTCCGCCGATTTGCCACAGTAGAGCCACACGATCAGCCCACCAAAGATCACGAAAAAGAGCACACCAAGTACAAGCGCTTCGATCAGCGCGTAATGTCCGACGGACATGAGCAGCACAGTGGTCAACACCGCCAGCGCCGCAGAAAAGAGCCAACACTTTGTGCTACAGCTCTTGTTATTACCTGGATTGCTCATTCTCACTCTCCCATGTGGTTCAGGCTTTATTCGTCGTAGACGCCACCTTTCTTAACACGAGAGGAGAATTCAGTCTCTCCCCCTGCGGCTAGCACTTTAGCCTGATCCACCCAGCCATCGCGGCTGACGCGGCCTTTGAACCCTTTGAGGTTCTGATCGACCCATGCCACCTCATCGGCGGTCCAGGAAGCGACCTGATCGAAGTGGTAGAAACCCAGCTCATGCAGCAGGCCTTCCAGCTTCGGACCCACACCTTTGATCTGCTTCAGATCATCGGGGCCACCGTCGCGGGCGGCGGTCAGCTGTTCGGGCTTGGTGCCTTCGTTTTCGACGGGAACATCCGCTTCGGGCTTGGCAACGCTTTCGGCCTGCGCTTCACGCTTGTCGATGCCTGTCTTGTCGGCGGGCGCTTCGGTCCGAACCGGCTTTGCCGCCGGGGCCGATGTGGCCTGACCGCGCATGCCAGACTGATCGCCCCACGGCGTCAGAATCGGAACTTCGGTGCCGTCGATGCGCTTGACCGTGTCGCCGATATCCGTCGCCAGTTGCACCGACGCGTTATACTGGTGACGGTCCTTGGCGTATTCGGCCAGCGAGGTCACGCCGCCCTTCGGTTCGGCCGCGTAACGGCCATTTTGCGGGCCGGGAACCGGCACTTTGCCAGCGGCCAGATCGTCGAGCATCTTGGCAAAGCCGTCTGCGGTCAGATCTTCGTAGTAATCCTTGCCGATCTGCGCCATCGGGGCGTTGGTACAAGCGCCAAGGCACTCAACCTCTTCCCATGTGAATTTGCCATCCGCCGACAGGGTGAATGGCTTGGGCGCGATCTTTTCCTTGCAGACCGCGATCAGGTCTTCGGCGCCGCAGATCATGCAGGACGTGGTGCCGCAGATCTGGACATGGGCCACCGAACCGGTCGGGGTCAGCTGGAACATGAAGTAGAATGTAGCCACTTCCAATGCGCGGATATAGGCCATGCCCAGCATGTCAGCGATATGTTCAATCGCTGGCTTGCTCAGCCAACCTTCCTGTTCCTGCGCGCGCCACAACAGCGGAATGATCGCCGATTGGGCCCGGCCAGCGGGGTATTTGGTGATTTGCCCTTGGGCCCACTCCAGGTTGGCGGGGGTGAAGGCAAAGCTCTCGGGCTGTTCAGAGTGCAGACGACGCAGCATCAGGCACAGACTCCTGTCACGAGTTTCACGCCACCGTTTTCAAGCGAAACGGCTTCTTCAGTGGCGAGCTTGTATTTCGAAATAGCGATGACTTGGTCGCGCGTCAGGCCGGTTTGCAGCTCGACCGGCAAATAGTCGCTTTCGGCAACCAATTCACAGCCGATCGAGGCAACCGCTTCGTCGTAGCCCAGCATATCCGCCGGGGTGATCCCTTGCGGCGGCATGGCACAGGCGGCCAAAAGGCCCAAAGCCGATACACCGGCCAAAACGCGCTTGGTCATCGGTCGATCTCCCCGAACACGACGTCCATCGTGCCGATGATAGCGGCGACGTCGGCCAGCTGGTGGCCGGTCGCGATATGGTCCATCGCTTGCAGGTGCAGGTAACCGGGCGCGCGCAACTTGGCGCGGTACGGTTTGTTGGACCCATCCGCCACCAGATAGACGCCGAATTCGCCCTTGGGGGCTTCGACAGCGGCATAAACTTCGCCCGCAGGCACGTGGAAGCCTTCGGTGTACAGTTTGAAGTGGTGGATCAGCGCTTCCATCGAGGTCTTCATCTCGCCGCGCTTGGGCGGGGTGAATTTACCACGGGCCAGAACGTCGCCCTGCCCTTCTGGCGCGCGGAGTTTGGCGATGGCCTGAAGGATGATCGAGGTCGACTGGCGCATTTCTTCCATGCGGCACAGGTAACGGTCGTAGCAGTCACCATTTTTGCCGACGGGGACCTGGAACTCGAACTCATCGTAGCATTCATAGGGCTGCGCGCGGCGCAGATCCCATGCAAGGCCAGAGCCGCGCACCATAACGCCCGAGAACCCCCAGTTCTGGATTTCTTCTTCGGACACGACGCCGATATCGACGTTACGCTGTTTGAAGATGCGGTTTTCGGTCAGCAGCCCATCCAGATCGTTCAGAACTTTCGGGAACTCATGCGCCCACTCCTCGATATCATCGAGCAGTTCAGGCGGCAGATCCTGGTGCACACCGCCGGGCCGGAAATAGGCCGCGTGCAAGCGCGCGCCACAGGCGCGTTCGTAGAAGATCATGAGCTTTTCACGTTCTTCAAAGCCCCACAGCGGCGGGGTCAGCGCGCCAACGTCCATCGCCTGCGTCGTCACGTTCAGCAGGTGGTTCAGCACACGGCCAATTTCCGAGTACAGAACCCGGATCAGCGAGCCACGGCGCGGAACCTCGATGCCCATCAGCTTTTCAATCGCCAGACACCATGCATGTTCCTGGTTCATCGGCGCCACGTAGTCGAGGCGGTCGAAATACGGCAGGTTTTGCAGATAGGTGCGGCTTTCCATCAGCTTTTCGGTGCCACGGTGCAGCAGGCCGATATGCGGGTCGCAGCGTTCGACGATTTCGCCGTCCAGCTCTAGCACAAGGCGCAACACGCCGTGCGCCGCCGGGTGCTGAGGCCCGAAGTTGATGTTAAAGTTGCGGATTTTCTGTTCGCCGCTCAGCGCATCCACGCTGCCGTCGTCAAACTTGGAGCCGTCCATCATGCTAGGCCTCCACTTACGAACTTCGAGTCAAGTCCTTTATTTAGGAAAAACTCGATTTTTTTTGAAAGCACTGAAAGTGCGCCGACAGCAGCAGCCGCTCCCGAAAGCAATGCTCCGATTTCACTGAAAGCGTCGTACCACATCACTTCGCCTCCTGCTTTTCGTCACCGGGCAGCACGTATTTCGCGCCTTCCCACGGGGACATGAAATCAAACTGGCGGTATTCCTGAACCAGCGACACCGGCTCATAGACAACGCGCTTCAGCTCTTCGTCGTAACGCACTTCGGTGTAGCCGGTGGTCGGGAAGTCCTTACGCAGCGGATAGCCACGGAACCCGTAGTCGGTCAGAATGCGGCGCAGATCCGGATGACCCGAGAACAGCACGCCGTACATGTCGAACACTTCACGCTCAAACCAATTGGCCGAGGGGTGCACCGATACGATCGACGGGACCATTTCATCTTCGCGCACCGAAACGCGCAGGCGGATGCGGTGATTCTGGTACATCGACAGGAAGTGGTAGACCACATCGAAGCGCTTGGCGCGTTCGGGGTAGTCTACGCCCGCGATGTCAACCAGCGACGAGAACTTGCAGTTCGGGTCGTTCTTCAGGAATTCGACAAAGCCCACGATGTTCGCGGGGGCGACGTCGATGTTCAGCTCGCCATAGGATACGTCCCAAAACAGAACGCAATCGGGGCGCTTGGCTTCGATCAGGGTGCCAAGTTCGGTCAATGCTTCGGTCATCGTGCGATCGTCCCCGTGCGGCGGATTTTCCGTTGAAGCGCCATCAACCCGTACATCAGCGCCTCAGCCGTCGGCGGGCAGCCCGGAACGTAAACGTCTACCGGAACGATGCGGTCACAGCCGCGCACAACCGAATAGCTGTAGTGATAGTAACCGCCGCCGTTCGCACAGGATCCCATCGAGATCACGTAACGCGGTTCGGGCATCTGATCGTACACTTTGCGCAGCGCCGGGGCCATTTTGTTGGTCAGCGTGCCAGCAACGATCATCAGGTCCGACTGACGCGGAGAGGCGCGCGGCGCCGTGCCGTAACGCTCAAGGTCGTAGCGCGGCATCGAGGTGTGCATCATCTCAACGGCGCAGCAGGCCAGACCAAAGGTCATCCAATGGAGCGAGCCGGTGCGCGCCCAATTGATGATGTCTTCCGTCGAGGTCAGCAGAAAACCTTTGTCCTGCAACTCGCGGTTCAGGGCCTGGGTGGCAACCTCGCGGTCAGCGCCAGCCGTGTTGGCTCCGGTCATCACTCCCATTCCAGGGCCCCTTTCTTCCATTCATAGGCAAAGCCGATGGTCAGAACCCCTAGGAACACCATCATCGACCAGAAGCCGGTCATGCTCAGATCCTTGAAGCCGACGGCCCAAGGGAACAGGAAGGCGATTTCCAGATCGAAGATGATGAAGAGAATCGACACCAGATAGAACCGGACGTCGAACTTCATCCGGGCGTCGTCGAATGCGTTGAACCCGCATTCATAGGCCGACACCTTTTCGGGGTCCGGGTTTCGGACCGCCAGCACAACGGCCGCAAGGATCAATACGACCCCCAAACCGATGGCAATTGCGAGAAAAACGAGGATGGGAAGGTATTCCCTGAGCATCTCTTCCACGGGGTGGCTCCTTTCCCGGCGCGCCCAATAGCGCGACGTGTCTTGGCTAGGTTCGCTTGGAACGTGACTTATCCCTGCAAAAAGGCGGGGTCAACATCGCAAGAAGATATTCAAAAGTTTGAAAAAGTACCGAAAATCAAGGAACTAAGCCCAAAATCCCGGCGAAACCCTTGCAAATGCGTCATAAAGTCTGCGCACAATAGTACACAATGACGGCTTGACCCGCATCACATGCCCAAAAAATCACAATCCAAAGAGAGGATGTGAGTCGCTGAATCGCTTTTCCGATAAAATTACTCAGTTAATTGAGCAGGATAGTGATCGCCATACATGCGAACATGGTCGTCACAATCGGCGCCCACAGTCGCCGCTCTGGCACCGAGGGCGTCGCCCAATTGGCAACCATCGACAGGCTCTGGATCGTCAAGGCAACCCAGCCCGCCCAGCCGGGCAAGTCCAAACGGATCAGCCCGCCTTTGGCCGCCACAACCACGATCATGCCAGCCAAGATGAAAATCGACACCAGTGCTGCGATCCGCCCCGATTTTGGCAGGGGGCCTTGAACCCGCCCGCCTTGGGTCAGATGCCCCCACGGGGCCCCGGCAATAAGTCCCACCTGGAAAAACACAGTCGCCGTGCAAAGCACGACATATAACACAGTAAAAACAATCACTTTACTTCACCCATTGGGGTTTACGTTTGTCGAAGAAGGCCGAGATTCCCTCTGCTGCTTCTTCAGTCTGCCAGCGATCGGCCAATGCATCCATAGCCAATTCAACCGCTGATTGCGTCACGTCGCCGCCCAACGCGGCAAGCAGACGTTTTGCATCGGCCACCGCCCCCGGCGCACAGGCCAGATAAGGCGCGACTTCGGCCTCAATCGTCGCGTCCAGATCCTCGGGCGGGACCACCTTGCTCAGGATATCCAGCGACAGCGCCTCATCCGCATCGAACAGACGCCCCGACATAAACACCCGCCGCGCCCGCGTCAGGCCCATCCGCGCCACGACATAGGGGCCGATATTTGCCGGAATCAGCCCAAGCCGCACTTCGGTCAGCCCCATGCGAATCCCCTGCGCCGCAACCGTGACGTCGCATACACAGGCCAGACCGACCCCGCCGCCAAAGGCATTGGCGTGGATGCGTCCGATCAGCGGCTGTGGCAAAGCCGCCAGCGCCCCAAGCGCCCGCGCGATCTTGCCCGACTCAAACCGGCGCGTGTCCGCATCCATCTCCATCTGGGCGCGCATCCAAGCCAGATCACCGCCCGCGCAGAACGTCGGCCCATCGGCAGCCAGAACGACGACTCGCACGTCCTGATCCGCCGCCAAAGCCTGCGCTTCGGCCTCAAGCTCTTCCATCATCTGGCTGGACAGGGCGTTGTGCTTGTCCGGTCGCGCCAACCATAGGGTCGCCACGCCGCGCGTATCCCGCTCTACTCGAATGAACTCTGACATTACGCCGTCTCTCCTGTTCGCATCTTGCGTGCCATAGCTGACGCCTTGGCCACCACAGCCCGATCAAGCCCGGTCACAAAGCCCAAGCGCTCCACCCGTTCAATCACGGCCTCTGTCGCCACATTGCCCGCCGCGCCGGGTGCATAGGGGCAGCCCCCCAGCCCGCCGACAGCGGCATCAAACACCCGCAATCCAAGGCCAAGCGCCGCTTCGATATTGTCGCAGGCCCGGCCCGCCGTGTCGTGGAAATGGCCCGCCAGCTTATCCGCAGGGGCAACCTCAAGCGTGGCCTTCAGCATCGCCTCAATCCCTTCGGGCGCGGCCCGGCCAATCGTGTCGGCCATGCTGATCTCATAGCAGCCCATCGCCAACAACGCGGCCGCCACCTTCGCCGCCGCCTCAGGTGCAATCGCGCCCTCATAAGGGCAATCGACCGAACAAGACACATAGCCCCGCACCGGAACCCCCGCCGCCAAGGCCGCCTCAGCCACCGGGCGGAACCGTTCAAGGCTTTCGGCAATCGAGGCATTGATATTGGCCCGGCTGAACCCTTCCGACGCTGACCCGAAAATCGCCACCTCATCGGCCCGCGCAGCCACAGCCCCCTCAAACCCGCGTAGGTTCGGCGTCAGCGCAGCATAGCGCACGCCCGCCGCCCGCGTGATCCCGGCCAGAACATCGCCGCTATCGGCCATCTGCGGCACCCACTTGGGGCTCACGAATGAGGCCACCTCGATCCGTCGGAACCCGGCGCGGCTCAGGCAATCGACCAAGGCGATCTTCTCAGCCGTCGGGATCAGGCGTGCCTCGTTCTGCAAACCATCCCGCGGCCCAACTTCGAATATCTCGACACGTTCACTCATCGCACGGCCCCCTGCTTCTTCTCTTTTCAAATACGCACCGATGCGCCCGCCACTGGCTCACTCGGTCGGGACAGGATAGAAATCCTTGGCATAAAACCGCTGCGGCCCCTCACGCTCGATGCATCGCTGATAGGCTGGGCGGGCCTCCATCCGCTTGCGATAGGCTTGCAGCTTTGGGAACTGGTCCATGTCCACATAAAACGGCACGGCAAACAGGTTGAACCCCATCATAATGTCCGCCGCCGAGAAACCGCCCTCTAGCAGCCACTCCTTATCGCCGAGCCGCGCTTCCATCCCCGCCAAAGTGCCACGCAGCCGCGCCACGTTCAGCTTGACCACCACAGGGCTCGGCTTGGCCGGAGGCCGCAGGAACACCAGTTGCAGGTTTAACTGTTCGATCAGGCTGGCCATGGTTTCGGAATAATGCACCCATTGCAGCCACTCGGGCCGCTCTGCATGCCCAACCGCGCGGCCCAGTTCAGGCGCATAGGTCTCCGCCAGATATTCGATGATCGCGCCGGACTCGCTCATCACCAGCCCGTCCAGTTCAATCGCCGGAATGCGCACAGCGGGCGACACCTTGCGCAACTCCCCCTCTTGCATGGCTTTGCTGCCGATCTGGTAGTCAATCACCTCAAGCGGGCCGATTTTGTCTAGCCCGATCTCTTCCAGCATCCACAGAACCCGAAATGAGCGCCCGTATTGCACATGATGCAGCTTGATCATTCGCTTTCCTCCTCAAACCGGATCAGCGGCGCACCTGCCGTCACCTGATCGCCCGCAGCCACCAACACCTCGGCTACAACCGCATCGCGGCCAGCGGTCAGACTGTGCTCCATCTTCATCGCCTCCAGAATGGCCAGCCTGTCGCCCTTGGCCACCGTTTGCCCGGCAACCACATCAACCGCCCGCACCAACCCCGGCATCGGCGCTTCTATGACCGAGGCACTAATCCCTGCGTCTGCGGCCCGATCCAACGGATCAATCAAGCTCACCGCCAACGTCTGGCGACCGAACACCGTCACGGTGCCGCCCTCCACATGTACTGCCGCCGCTGGCATGCCGTCAAAACTCCACCGCTGGCCATCATAGGCCACGGCCACCTGCGCCTCTCCCAGATCAACCACGCCGCCCCGCCCCGTGACCTGAACGCGCACGGCCTGCTCCTCGCCGCCAACCTCAATCATCACAGACCGCCAAGGCGCCTCCCATAGCGCAAAGCCGCGATCCCAGCCCGGCGCGGCATCCAGCCCCAGCCCGGCCCAAACCGCCTGAGCCATCGCCCGCGCGTTCGGCGCAGACACGGCCACCAGCGCGTCCAGATCCCGCTCGATCAGCCCGGTGTCGACCTCGCCGCGCCCGAAGCCCTCGTGCCGCGCCAAAGCGCCAAGGAAGGCAAGGTTCGTCACCGTCCCGGCAACCTGCGTCTTCTCAAGGCCCAAAGCCAGCTGGCGCAAAGCCACCTCGCGCGTCGGGCCATGGACGATCACCTTGGCAATCATCGGGTCATAATGCGGGCTGATCTCATCGCCCGAGCGCACGCCGCTATCGGCCCGCACGCCCTCGGGGAAGGCCAGATGCGCCAAACGCCCGGTCGCGGGCAAGAACCCCGCCGGCACATCCTCGGCATAAAGCCGCGCCTCAAAGGCATGACCAGACAGGCGCAGATCCTCTTGCGCACAAGGCAGCGGCTCGCCCCCCGCCACGCGCAATTGCCATTCGACCAGATCAACACCTGTGACCAGTTCCGTCACCGGATGTTCCACCTGCAACCGGGTGTTCATCTCCATGAACCAAAACCCATCGGGCCGCAGCCCTCCTGCGCCATCGACGATGAACTCGATCGTTCCCGCGCCCTTGTAGCCGATCGCCTCAGCCGCCCGAACTGCCGCCTGCCCCATGGCGGCGCGCATCTCGTCGGTCATACCCGGCGCAGGCGCTTCCTCGATCACCTTCTGGTGCCGCCGCTGAAGCGAACAATCGCGCTCGAACAGATGCACGGCCCGCGCGCCGTCGCCAAACACCTGCACCTCGATGTGGCGCGGCGATAGCACGTATTTCTCGATCAACACTGCAGGGTTGCCAAAAGCCCCCCGCGCCTCAGACTGGGCCGAGGCCAAGGCCGCCGCAAAATCGGCAGGGCGATCAACCCGGCGCATCCCCTTGCCGCCACCGCCCGCCACAGCCTTGATCAAGACCGGATAGCCGATCTCATCTGCCCGCGCGGCCAAAAAAGCCCCGTCCTGCTCGGCCCCGTGATACCCAGGCACCACAGGCACATTCGCCTCTTGCATCAAAGCCTTGGCCGCATCCTTCAACCCCATGGCCCGAATGGCCTTGGCCGACGGGCCAACAAACACCAGCCCCGCCGCCTCAACAGCCTCAACAAACGCGGGGTTCTCAGACAGGAACCCATAGCCGGGGTGGATCGCCCCTGCCCCGGTGGCCAGCGCCGCCGCAATGATCCGATCCCCACGCAGATAACTCTCGCCCGGCGCGGCCCCACCGATATGCACAGCCTCATCGGCCATCCCCACATGCGCGGCGCCCGCATCCGCATCGGAATAGACCGCCACACAGCGCAGCCCCATGGCCCGCGCCGTGCGCATCACCCGGCAAGCAATCTCGCCACGGTTCGCAATCAACAATGTGTCAAACATCACCCGCGCCCTCTTCCCTGCATTTTCTGACCATAAATATTCCCGGGGAGCGCGAGGGGCAGCGCCCCTCGCCCCGGCCAGCCCCAATCGAAACGCATATTCCGCATGTCATCACCCATCACATCCGGAACACGCCAAAGCGCGTCTCATCTATGGGTGCACACAAGGCTGCACTCAGGCTTAGCGCCAAGATATCGCGCGTGCGGCGCGGGTCGATGATCCCGTCATCCCAAAGCCGCGCCGAGGCATAGAGCGGGTGCGACTGTTCTTCGAACATTTCAATCGTTGGACGCTTGAACGCGGCTTCCTCCTCGGCGCTCCAATCCCCGCCCCCACGCTCAATCGCGTCGCGCTTGACCGTGGCCAACACGCCTGCCGCCTGTTCGCCGCCCATCACCGAAATGCGGCTGTTCGGCCAAGTCCACAAGAAACGCGGCTGATAGGCCCGGCCCGCCATACCATAGTTGCCAGCCCCGAAAGACCCGCCCACAAGCATGGTGATCTTGGGCACATTGGTGCTGGCCACCGCCGTCACCATCTTGGCGCCGTGGCGCGCGATGCCTTCGTTTTCGTACTTCCGACCAACCATAAAGCCGGTGATATTCTGCAAGAAAACCAGCGGGATCTTGCGTTGGGAACACAGCTCAACGAAATGCGCACCCTTCTGCGCCGCTTCGGAAAACAGCACACCATTGTTCGCCACGATCCCGACAGGGCAGCCTTTGACATGGGCAAAGCCCGTCACCAGCGTCTCGCCAAAGCGCGGTTTGAACTCGTCAAAGCGCGAGCCATCAACCACGCGGGCGATCACCTCGCGGATGTCATAGGGTTTACGCAGGTCGCAGGGCACAACGCCAAGGATCTCTTCGGGGTCATAGGCGGGCTCTTCGCTGGCCTGGCACACAACGGTCTCGGGCTTGCGCCAGTTCAAACCTGCCACCGCACGCCGGGCCAAGGCCAGCGCGTGCGCGTCGTCCTCTGCCAGATAATCGGCCACGCCAGACAGGCGCGTGTGCACATCGCCACCGCCCAGATCCTCGGCGGTGACAACCTCGCCCGTTGCCGCCTTCACCAAGGGCGGGCCCGCAAGGAAGATCGTCCCCTGTTCTTTGACGATGATCGTCACATCCGACATGGCAGGCACATAGGCCCCGCCAGCCGTGCACGACCCCATGACCACCGCAATCTGCGGAATGCCAGCCGCGCTCATCCGCGCTTGGTTGTAGAAAATCCGTCCGAAATGGTCGCGGTCGGGGAACACCTCATCCTGATTGGGCAGGTTCGCGCCGCCACTGTCGACCAGATAGATACAAGGCAGACGGCACTCGGCGGCGATTTCCTGCGCGCGCAAGTGCTTTTTCACCGTCATCGGGTAATAGGTGCCGCCCTTTACCGTAGCGTCATTGCACAGGATCATGCATTCGATCCCCTGCACCCGCCCAATGCCAGCGACCACGCCCGCGGCTGGCGCAGCCCCATCATACATAGCATGGGCCGCCGTCGCGCCGACCTCAAGGAAGGGCGAGCCGGGGTCCAACAGATTGGCCACCCGTTCGCGCGGCAGCATTTTGCCCCGGCTGATATGACGCTCACGCGATTTGGCACCGCCCCCTTGGGCAGCTGCATCGGCTGCGGCTTTGACTGTCGCCAAGGCCTCAAGATGGGCATCGCGGTTGACGCGGAACGCCTCGCCTGACGCAATGACAGAAGATGTCAGTTTCATGATTTCGGCCCCTCCGCCGCCGCACGCGCCTTAAGCTCCTTACGGATCACCTTACCAGTGACCGTCATGGGCAGGCTGTGAACAAAGTCGATTTCTCTTGGGTATGAGTAGGATGCGAGCCGATCCTTGACCCACGCCTGAAGCGTGGCCTCGTCGGCCTGCGCCCCGTCTTTCAGAACCACATACGCTTTGACGATTTCTGTCCGAAGCGGATCGGGCTTGCCGATCACACCTACGGTCGCCACCGCCGGGTGGGTTAGCAGGCAATCCTCGATCTCGGCGGGGCCAATGCGATAGCCCGCGCTGGTGATGACGTCATCTTCACGCCCGACAAAGCGCAGATAATCGCCGTCCCAGATGCCCCGGTCACCAGTCACCAGCCAGTCGCCCTTGAACTTTTCCGCCGTGGCGTCGGGCCGGTTCCAATATTCCAGCATCATCGAGGCCGCGCCGCGTTTGACGGCAACGTCGCCTTCTTGATCCGTCGGTTTCCCGTCCTCATCCAGAACCGCCAGTTCAAACCCCGGTACGGCTTTGCCAATACATCCCGGCTTTGCAGGAAACGCCGCGCCGCAGGAACTGGCGACCATATTACATTCAGTCTGACCGTAGAACTCATTGATATTGAGGCCAAACGCCCGCTGCCCCCAAGCCAGCATCTCGGCGCCCAAAGGCTCGCCCCCGCTGGCGACGGACCGCAAACCGGGGATAGCAGCATCTGCCGCTTTCATCATGCGCAAGGCGGTCGGTGGAAAGAAGGCGTTGCGGACCTTGGCCTGCGCACAAAGCTGAATACAGGTTTGCACATCGAACTTCGGCATCCGCGCCGCCACCACCGGCACGCCAAGCGCAAGCCCCGGCATCAGCACATCGAACAGACCGCCAATCCACGCCCAATCCGCCGGTGTCCAAAGGCAATCGCCAGTCTGCCCCAGAAAATCATGACTGATTTCAACCCCAGGCAAATGACCAAACAACATGCGATGCCCGTGCAGCGCGCCCTTGGGCTTGCCTGTCGTGCCACTGGTATAGATCAAAACGGCAGGATCATCCGCAGCGGTGTCCGCGCAATCCAAATTGCAAGCGTCGGTCAGATCGCCCTCAAGCAACGCCGGTACGCCAATCGGCGCCAGCAATTCCGCGCCGCCCGTATCGGTCACAACCAGCTTGGCACCGGAATCCTGCAAGCGCGTGGTCAAAGCATCATGTTGGAACAGTTTGAAAAGAGGGACAGAAATCGCCCCAAGCCGCCAGATAGCGATATGCGCCGCCGCCGTTAGGGGCGACTGGCTCAGAAGCACGCCGACCCGGTCGCCACGCACGACGCCGCGGGCCTGCAAACCTGCCGCAACCCGGCCTGACAACTTTTGCAACTGCCGGTAACTGACCCGCTGCACACCGCCTGACATGTCGAGAATGGCGGTTTGGTCCGGCGCTTTACGGACCCACGCATCGCAGGTCTGATCAGCCATATTCAACCGCTCAGGCAAGTCCCAGCGAAAGTCTGAATACAGCGTTGTATACGGCGCTTGCGTCAACATATCTCAGATCTCAGGCGCAAGGTTCGGGCCGCCAGAAAACTGCAACGCCCCGAACCGATTGACGTGATATTCATAGTGACGCGCGGCATCGAATGGCTTTGGCCCACATGCGACAACAAACCAAATCCCGCGAATTTCCCCCGGATAGGCAAGGCAGTCAGATTTCTGAGCACCCTCACCCGTTCCGTCACGGCGACGATCTTCGAGATATTGATTGGCATAGATATCAATGACATCCGTCTCACTCAGGTTGGCCGCGATCCAGCCGAGCCGCAAAAAGTGAAGCGAAACCCACAGCGTCAGAACCGCCAACGGAATCCACTTCACCCAAGGCGGCATCAGCGCATAGCCGACATCAATTCGCGTCCGATCAGCATACGGCGGATCTCCGACGTGCCCGCGCCGATCTCCATCAGTTTGGCATCGCGGAATAGGCGCGACACTGCGCTGTCGGACAAAAAGCCCGCACCGCCCATCGCCTGAACCGCCTGATGCGCCTGCACCATCGCCTGTTCCGAGGCATAGAGACAGCAAGCCGCCGCATCCTGACGGGTCACGTCGCCGCGATCACAAGATTTGGCCACTTCGTAGATGTAGGCCCGCGCTGAATTCAGTGCTGTGTACATGTCGGCAATTTTGCCCTGCATCAGCTGAAAATCCCCGATGGACTGGCCAAACTGTTTCCGCTCGACCATGTAGGGCATGATTTCATCCAAGCAGGCCGCCATGATCCCCGTCCCGATCCCGGCCAGAACCACGCGTTCATAATCCAGACCTGACATCAGAACGCGCACGCCCTTGCCCTCTTCCCCGAGGACGTTTTCGAACGGCACTTCCACGTCGTCAAAAATCAGCTCAGCGGTGTTGGATCCGCGCATCCCCAGCTTGTCGAAATGCGGCGAGGTGCTGAAGCCCTTCATCGACTTTTCAACGATAAAGGCGGTGATGCCCTTGCTGCCTGCGTCGGGGTCCGTCTTGGCATAGACCACCAACGTGTCGGCGTCGGGGCCGTTGGTGATCCAGTACTTGTTTCCGTTCAACACAAAGCGATCATTGCGTTTTTCGGCGCGCAGTTTCATCGACACGACATCCGATCCGGCGGATGGTTCGGACATGGCAAGCGCCCCAACGTGCGCGCCCGAGATCAATCCGGGCAAGTATTTGCGGCGTTGTTCATCCGTTCCGTTCAGCTTGATCTGGTTCACACATAGGTTCGAATGCGCGCCATAACTCAGGCTGATACTGGCCGACGCGCGGGCGATCTCCTCTGTCGCGACGGTATGGGCCAGATAGGACATGCCGGCGCCGCCGAATTCTTCGGGAACAGTGATGCCAAGCAGGCCCAGTTCGCCCATCTCGGTCCAAAGTTCATTCGGGAAGGCATTCGTCCGGTCCACCTCAGCGGCCATCGGCTTTACCCGCTCTTGCGCCCAGCGATGCACCATCTCGCGCAGCGCGTTCACATCTTCCCCTAGATCGTAGGTCATGACGGCGTTGAACATGCGGCTCCTCCCGTTATTGAACAACTGTTCATATTTAGTCTGAGCGATCGCGACACGTCAACAAAAAGCAACCCAACGCCGTCACGACGTAGGGTCTCATGATTGGAATCACCGGCAATTTGTCCCTGGCCAAATATGCGGCGAAGTTGCACACAGGCTTGTATTCAGGCCGCATACAAGCGGATCACGGCGCTTGATATGCCTTTGATACTTCGTCGCGAATGATCCTGGCGATCAGATCGCAGTCTTCTAAACTAAACGTCAGCGGTAGGCGCATATCAACAATCGCACGGAGAATGCGATCCGATTTCGGCAGGGACTCATGCGCGGAATACCGCCAAGAATCATAACGCGACGTGAAGGCGACCGGCTCTGGTACACCGAACCATTTCAACTCAACCCCGCGCTTTGCGCAGGCTGCCAAAACGCCCTCGATCTTCTGATCGGACCAATCGAGCAAAAGCATCTGAAAGGACGACCCGACAAAGCCTTCGGCCTCGGGCCGTTCGATCAGAGTCAAACCCGGCGTATTGCCCAAACCTGCCTCAACACGGCGATACCGTTCATTCCAACGGGCGATTTGCGCGGACAAGTTTGCAAGCTGCGGACGCAAGATTGCCGCCCGCAAATTGTCCATTCTGCCCGAAATGTTGGGCGTCAGATATTTGTGTTTTTCGAACACTTCAGGCGCAGGTGACGCACCATTTCGCCCGTATAACATATAAGAACCGGACAATAGCGTTGCTTTGGCGGCGACGTCCGCGTCATCGGTGATCAGCAGACCACCTTCCCCTGAATTCACATGTTTATAGGTCTGACAAGAATAGGCCGCGACCAGCCCATGACGCCCAGACGGCGTTCCGCGCCAGTCCGCACCCATTGTGTGGGCGCAATCCTCGATCACTGTGATGCCAGCGTCATCACAGATCTGCTTCAGACGATCCATATCGGCGATGTGGCCGCGCATGTGGCTTAGCATCAAAACCTTGGCCGCGCCGGATTTGGCGGCCAGATCATCAAGGTCAATCCGCAAGTCTTCGGTGACATCAACATAGACGGGATGCGCCCCAACCGACGTAATCGCCCCGGGCACAGGGGCCAAGGTAAACGCATTGCACAGCACCGGATCGCCGATCTGCACGCCAACTGCACGCAACGCTGTAGACAAGGCATAGCCCCCCGATGCGACCGCCACGCAGTAGCGCGCGCCTGTCATTCGGGCAAACTCCTGCTCAAGCAGCGCGGTTTCCCCCACTTCGTCCTTGGTCAGGTTGTAGCGATGCAACCGCCCGTGCCCCAACACAGACATCGCGGCGTCAATCGCCTCCTGCGGAAGGGGCTCTTGCTGGGTGAAACTGCCGGTGAAACGTTCTGTCATGGAGCACCTTCCGCGCGGGCCAAGACCGGCAGGCTACGCCAAAAGGCGCGCAGCCAAGTCCGGCAACTCGTTGAAATGGTTTAGGTATGCTTCGGATTTCAAGGCGCTGACCCCGTGCCCATCCGGTCCAAAGGTCACCAAGACACAGGGAACACTCGCGGCACGGGCGGTTTCGCGATCGGTCTCGGTATCGCCGATCAGAATGCTGCGGGCCGCGTCGCCCCCGGCGCGCTGAACCGCCTCAAAATACGGGGTCGGGTTCGGTTTGCGAACGGGCAATGTGTCGGCGCCGATCATCGAATGAAAGGCATCAAGCACACCTAGGCGGCGCAGCAGAGTATCAGCCAAACCTTCGGGTTTATTGGTGCAAATGCCAACGCGAAACCCGTCGGATTTCAGCGCCTCAACCGCCTCCATCGCGCCATCATACAAGCGTGTATGCACGTCGATTTCGCGGCCATATTGGACCAGCAATTCGGGATACCATGCCTCAACCAAATCCGCTGAAAACTGCCCGCGCCGCTCTAGCCCCAGCGTCAACATCGCCCGCGCACCGCGAAAGGCAGTGCGTGCGTCGGCAACCGGGTCCAACGGTTGGCCCAGATCCAGCCTTTCAAAGCAGTAATTTGCCGCCGCGATCAAATCAGCGCTGGTATCGGCCAAGGTGCCATCCAGATCGAAAATTACCGTTCGTGTCATCTTTGTTCCTATGTTACAGGCCGCAACCAGTCGTGAAGCCTGCGACCTTGCCCTGCCCGTATAGACGGATAAAACGGGGCCGAGCCAATAACAAAGAGATTTTGCCATGAGCACTGCCCTTGTGATCCTTGCCGCCGGAAAAGGCACGCGGATGCAATCCGATTTGCCAAAGGTCTTGCACAAGGTCGCTGGTGCCCCGCTTTTGGTGCATGCGATGCAAGCCGGTCAAGCGTTTGAGCCTGAGCGCACCATCATCGTGGCGGGCCATGGCGCGGATCTGGTCGCCGATGCTGCCAAGGAATTCGATCCAGAGGCCGAAATTGTCATTCAAGAAGAACAGCTTGGCACTGGACACGCGGTTCAGCAGGCACAGGCAGCCTTGCAGGGCTTTTCCGGCGACGTCATCGTACTTTATGGCGACACGCCTTTTATCAGCACCGACACGCTTGAGAAAATGGCCGAGGCCCGCAAAGCGCATGACGTGGTGGTATTAGGCTTCGAAGCCGCCGATCCGGGGCGCTATGGCCGATTGGTGATGAACGGCGCGGCACTTGAACGCATCGTTGAATACAAAGACGCAACCGAAGCGGAACGGGCCATCACGCTTTGCAATTCGGGCGTCATCGCCGCCGATTGTCAAACGCTGTTCACCCTGCTGTCGCGGGTGCACAATGACAACGCCGCGCAGGAATACTACCTGCCCGATGTCGTCGCGCTTGCCGTTGCTGACGGGCGCAGCGCCACCGCCGTCACCTGCCTTGAGGCCGAAACGCTTGGCGTCAATTCGCGTGCGCAACTGGCCGAGGCCGAGGCCGCGTTCCAGGCCCGCGCACGGGCCGAGCTGTTGGAACTGGGCGTGACGATGGCGGCGCCCGATACGGTCTTTCTGGCCTTCGATACGGTGATTGGCCGCGATTCCGAGATTGAACAGAACGTCGTTTTCGGCCCGGGCGTGACAATCGAAACCGGTGCACGCATCCGTGCATTCAGCCATCTTGAAGGCTGTCACGTCAGCCGTGGCGCGGTGGTCGGGCCGTATGCACGTCTGCGTCCGGGGGCGGAACTGTCCGAAGATGTGCATGTGGGCAACTTCGTCGAGATCAAGAATGCCCTGCTGGGCGAAGGTGTAAAAGCCAACCATCTCAGCTATCTAGGGGATGCCGAGATCGGCAAAGGCACCAATATTGGCGCTGGCACAATCACCTGCAACTATGACGGCGTCTTCAAACACCGGACGGAGATCGGGCCGCGATCTTTCATTGGCTCGAACACCATGTTGGTTGCGCCGGTCAAGCTGGGGGCGGAAACGATGACCGGCAGCGGGTCGGTGATTACGTCGGACGTCCCTGACGGCGCTTTGGCCATCGGGCGGGCGAAACAGGTTACAAAACAAGGCTTTGCTTATAAGCTGATGGATATGCTTAAGGCGAAAAAAGCCAAACAAATCAAAGAGGCAGAATAATGTGCGGTATTGTCGGAGTATTGGGCACGCATGAGGTTGCCCCTATTTTGGTCGAGGCCCTGCGCCGGTTAGAGTATCGCGGCTATGACAGCGCGGGCATTGCCACGGTCAACAATGGCCATCTGGATCGCCGCCGGGCGGTGGGCAAACTGGTGAACCTGTCTGACCTGTTGGTGCATGATCCGCTGGCAGGGAAATCGGGCATCGGTCACACCCGCTGGGCCACCCATGGTGCGCCGACCACCGACAACGCCCACCCACACAAGGCCGGGCCTGTCGCCGTGGTCCACAACGGAATTATCGAGAATTTTCGCGATCTGCGTACAGAGCTGAGCGCAGCCGGGTATTCCTTTGTCACGGAAACCGACACCGAAACCGTCGCCCTGCTGACGCAGAAACACATCGACGAAGGTCTGTCGCATGTGGACGCGGCCTTTAAAACGATTGATCGTCTGGATGGCGCCTTTGCGCTGGTGTTCCTGTTCGACGGTCAGGACGATCTTATGATCGCCGCCCGCAAAGGCTCGCCGCTCGCAATTGGCCATGGCGATGGTGAGGTTTACGTAGGATCGGACGCAATTGCGCTGGCGCCGCTGACCAATGAAATCACCTACCTCGAAGAAGGCGACCGCGCGGTTCTGACCCGCAGCAGCATCGAAATCCGCACCGCCAAGGGTGCCCTCGCCAACCGCGAGATGAAGACCATTCAGGTTGAATCCACCCAAGTCGACAAGGGCGGGTATAAACACTTCATGGCAAAAGAGATTTTCGAACAGCCCTCTGTGCTGTCGAACGCCTTGGGCCATTATCTTGGCGAAGACGACACCGTGGTTCTGCCCGGCGACAACGTCGATTTTTCCAAAGTCGACCGCCTGACCATGGTGGCATGCGGAACGGCCTATTACGCCTGTTTCACCGCCAAGTATTGGTTTGAAAAGCTAGCGCGGCTTCCGGTTGAGGTCGATATCGCATCGGAATTCCGCTATCGCGAACCGCCGATTGTCAAAGGCACGACCGCGCTCTTTGTCAGCCAATCAGGCGAAACCGCCGACACGCTGGCCGCCCTGCGCTATTGCAAAGACAAAGCCGACCGGATCGTCTCTGTGGTTAACGTACCCGAAAGCTCCATCGCGCGGGAAAGCGATCTGGCTCTGCCGATCCATGCGGGCGTAGAGGTGGGCGTCGCCTCGACCAAGGCCTTTACCTGCCAATTGAACGTGCTGCTGATGCTGGCGCTGAAAGCTGCGCAGGATCGCGGAACGATGACCCCCGACGCCATCCGCGATGCAATTGGCCAGTTGCGCGCCCTGCCCGGCATTCTGAATGCCGCGATGGACCGTGACCGCACCTTGGCCGCTGCCGCGCTGAAGCTGTCGGAATCGCGTGACGTTCTGTTCCTGGGGCGCGGCCTGATGTATCCTCTGGCGCTGGAAGGCGCGCTAAAACTGAAAGAAATCAGCTACATTCACGCCGAGGCCTATGCCTCGGGCGAATTGAAACATGGCCCCATCGCTCTGATCGACAAGACGGTGCCGGTTGTCGTCATGGCACCCAAGGATTCGCTTTTCGATAAGACTGTATCCAACATGCAAGAGGTGATGGCGCGCGGTGGCAAGGTTCTGTTGATCACCGATGCCGCCGGGGCCGAGATCGCCGGGCCGGATGTTTGGCAAACCGTCATCATGCCCAAAGTACCCGAAATTATCAGCCCGCTGCTGTATGCTCTTCCGGCGCAGCTGTTGGCCTATCACACCGCTGCTGCCAAAGGCACGGATGTTGACCAGCCGCGCAATTTGGCGAAGTCTGTGACGGTCGAATAAGCAGTTACGCCGGGGGACCAAAATGGCCAAGCAGTTTGAGTGCATCGAAGATCAGCACCGCAGTTTCATCGAGGCGCAGCATCTGTTTTTCACCGGCACGGCGGCATCTGACGGGCGGGTCAATGTGTCGCCCAAGGGAATGGATTGCCTGCGCGTGCTGGGGCCAAATCGGATCATTTATCTGAATGTCACAGGATCGGGCAATGAGACTGCCGGTCACTTGGCAAAAGATCCGCGTATGACCCTGATGTGGTGCAGCTTTGAAAAGCGGCCCCTGATCCTGCGCTGTTACGGCACCGCCCGCGCGGTCCACCATTCAGATCCTGACTGGGCTGACCTTCTGACAAAATTCGATCAAACTGTCGGGGCGCGTCAGATCTATGATCTGACCGTCGATCTGGTTCAGACCTCTTGCGGATATGCGGTTCCGTTCATGGACTACGCGGGCCCGCGTGACACCCTGACCCAATGGGCCACCAAGCAAGGCGACGACGGTCTGCGCACCTATTGGGATGCCCGCAACCGCAAGACAATCGACGGCGCAGACACCGGAATAGAGGCGAACCTGACCGAATGACACTTGAACAGGCTTTGTCAGAGCTGAAATCGCTGGCAGTTGATGGCCGTGCCGAACAGATGGCCGCCTATCACAAGATCCCGCGCGAATATCTTGGCATCCCAAACCCGAAATTGAACGACCTGACAAAGGCTTGGCGTCAGTCTTTGACCGTTGAAAAAAGGGTTAATCTAGCCCGAGAGCTTTGGGCCACTGATATTTTTGAGGCGCGTCTTGCAGCGGCAAAACTGCTGACTCAGGCCCGTATTCGCCCCGATGATGGCGCCTGGGCCGCGATCTGTGACTGGCTACCCGACTTTGACAGTTGGGCCGTTGCCGATCATGCCTGCATGGCTGGCCAGCGGCGCGTGCTGGCCGATCCGGCCCGCGTCGATGAGGTTGAGGCATGGACCACCAGCGAACACATGTGGACCCGCCGCGCCGCGCTGGTCATCACCCTGCCATGGACCAAACAGAACCATCCATCCCCCAAAGATCTGGAGATCCGCGACCGCGTTCTTGGCTGGGCCGAAGGCTATTGCGACGACAAGGTCTGGTTCATTCAGAAGGCCGTTGCGTGGTGGCTGCGCGATCTGTCCAAGCATGACGCCCCGCGCACCCGCGCCTTTCTTGAGGCGCATGGCGACCGGCTAAAACCCTTCGCCCGCAAGGAAGCCGCGCGCCATTTGGCCTAAGATCACTCGGCCCGGAACACCTGCACCTCGGGCAAGCCCGTCAAGGGTGCCCCGATCAACCGCATTGCCGCCAAAGACAACCGGCTGCCCGCCGTTTTCGGGCCGTCAATGGGAAGCAGCGTGACCTGAGCCGATTTGCCGGTGGGCGCATAGACAACGCGTCCCTGCCCGGCCTCAGATACAAGCGGCGTCTCAATCCAAAAACCCGGTCTGGTTGGATCGCCAAGGCTTGCAATTGACAGCCCCAACGCCGCTTCCCCCCCCGCGACGGGCTTGACCGCCGCCGCATCCCGATCTGCCTTTGTGGTCGTATCAAACTGTTCGGCCGTCCGCGCAGTCGCAGGTGGCTTGAGCGCGGCGTTCAGCCCCGCCGGACGAGCGACCGGGCGCACGACATCTTGCGCAGGCGCGACAACAGGCGCATCCCCGGTACGCGACTTGATCACCAGCCCGCCACAGCCCGCCAATGTGCCGAAAAGAACAGTGCTCAAAATCCATTTCATGCCCAATTGGTACGACTTAAGTCCGCCCCACGCAATAATGCGATACCCCTTGCCGGACTGCTGGCCCAAGGCTACCTTAACCGACATGTCAGCACCTCTCATCGACCCGTTCCACCGTCCGATCAGCTACCTGCGCGTCTCCGTGACCGACCGCTGTGACTTTCGCTGTGTATACTGCATGTCTGAAAACATGACCTTCTTGCCAAAGAAGGAATTGCTGACGTTGGAAGAACTTGACCGCATGTGTTCAACCTTCATCGGGCTGGGTGTCGAAAAGCTTCGGATCACTGGCGGGGAGCCTCTGGTGCGCCGTGACATCCTGACATTCTTTCAAAAAATGTCACGCCACCTCGAAAACGGCGCGTTGAAAGAGCTGACGCTGACAACCAACGGATCGCAGCTCGAAAAGTACGCAGACGCGCTTTATGCCGCTGGCGTGCGCCGGGTGAATGTGTCGCTCGACACAATGGATGACACCAAGTTTGCCGAGATCACCCGCTGGGGACGCTTGCCTCAGGTACTCAAAGGGATTGATGCCGCGCAAAAGGCGGGGCTTCGCATCAAGATCAATGCGGTTGCCCTAAAAGGCTTCAACGAAGATGAGTTGATCCCGATGACAAAATGGTGCGCCGAGCGCGACATGGACCTGACCTGGATTGAGGTCATGCCCATGGGCGATATTGGCAACGAAAGCCGTCTGACACAGTACTGGTCCTTGAATGATCTGCGGAAGACACTGGGCGAGCATTACGCCTTGACCGACCTGCCCGAACGCACGGGCGGCCCGGCGCGCTATGTCCGCCTAGAGGAAACCGGCCAGAAAATCGGTTTCATCACGCCGATGACCCATAATTTCTGCGAAAGCTGCAACCGTGTTCGCCTAACTTGTACAGGCGAATTGTTCATGTGCCTTGGGCAGGAAGACAACGCGGATCTGCGCGCGGCCCTACGCAATCACCCAGACGATAACAGCCATCTTGAACAGGCCATCCGCAACGCGATCGCGCTTAAGCCCAAGGGCCATGACTTTGATTATTCTCGCCAAACCGTCGATGGACGCGTCTCTCGCCACATGAGCCACACGGGCGGCTGATTGCCCGCCGCCCCCCTTTCATCTTTCTTTTAAATACTCAAACAGCGCCGCCAACGGCATGCATTGTCTTTTGAGTATTTATTGGAAAGATGAAGACAGGACACCTTAGCCCCAAGCCTCGCCCAGATCTGCGCGGGTGCGATCAATCCAATGCTCGCGCAGCCAGTCACAGGCTTTGGCATGACGAATAAACGACCCGTTATAGCCATCCACGGCATCGGGCATTTTAGGGCGACCGTGGAAGCAAACCACTTTGGCTTCTGGCTGCAGCTTGGGCCTGCGTAGCCAGTTCATCGGGAATGGATTGCAATCGTATTTGAACGAGACCACCCATGGATCGGGGATGTACTCAAACACGCCGCGCTCCATCGCTTTGTGCGAGGTGTAGCGCTGTTCAGACCCGCGGGCGATTTCTACCTCTTTGTAGGGGTTTGCCGCGAGGTCTTCATACAGGAAACCGTGTTCCGCCGGATCAAACCGAAAGACCGAACCATGCCCCGTGGGACGGCCTTTGCGTTTTTCCGTCCAGTCGTGGCGCATGCAGATTTTACCGGGCGCCATGGACCAGATCGGCTCCAGATCGCCGGTGATAACCACATCCAGATCAAAGCCCAAATAGGGCCCTTCCAGATCAGGCACCAAACCCGGCTTGAACAATGACACCTTGCGCATGGCGCCTTGGCGGTTGGCCACGGCAAGTGCGGCGTTCATAGGCTCGGAAAACGGCTCAATAGGCAGCGGTAGGATTTCCACGTCGGGGTGAATGCCCTCGGCGTGTTCTGTCATGCAGTAGAACCGGATCGGACGTTTCAGGTTTCGCCGCACGCCGGAATAGAGGCGGTTCACGTATTCAGGGCCAAACAAGGTGCCCCATTTGATACAGATGATGTTTGCAGTCTCGGTCATAATCGCCTCCGGAGTTGGCGCCCTCATACGCGGAGAGAGCGCCATGGTCCAGCGTCAGGCGGCGGGCATCCGCTGTTCAACGATTTCCGACCACCAGCTACAGCCGGCCGGGATGGCATCGTCGTTGAAGTTGTATTCAGGGTGGTGCACAGAGGCGCCCGGCCCATTGCCCATCAGAATATAGGCGCCCGGACGCGCGTTCAGCATGAAGGCGAAATCCTCGGACCCCATGACCAGATCTGCCTCTTCGCAGTCACCAGTGACCGATTTGGCCACTTCGGCGGCAAAAGCGGTTTGTTCGTCCGAGTTGATCATCACCGGATAGTTGCGCTTGTAGGTCACGCGCGCGACGCCGCCGAACACGGCCGCTGTCCCTTCGGCAATTTCCTTAAGGCGCTTTTCAACCATGTCCTGAACCGCCGGATTCAGCGTGCGCACCGTGCCTTTCAGCGTCACCTTTTGCGGGATCACGTTGAAAGCTTTGGACGAGGTTTCGAACGATGTCACGGAAATCACGGCGTTTTCTACCGGATCAAGATTGCGGCTGGCGATGGTTTGCAGGGCGATCACGATATGGCTGGCCATGACGGTTGTGTCGATGGTTTCATGCGGTTTTGCGGCATGGCCACCTTTGCCTTCCACCTCGATCTCGACCAAATCGGCCGAGGCAAAGAACGGACCGGAACGGATGGCGAACTTGCCTACGGGCGCGCCCGGCCAGTTGTGCAACCCATAGACCTCTTGCACGTTGAAGCGGTCCATCATGCCGTCATCAACCATTTCGCGACCGCCGCCGCCGCCCTCTTCGGCGGGTTGGAAGATCACCACAACGGTGCCGTCGAAATTGCGGGTTTCGGCCAGATATTGCGCCGCCCCAAGCAGCATCGCGGTGTGCCCATCATGTCCACAGGCGTGCATTTTGCCCGGCACGGTGGAGGCATAGTCCAGCCCCGTCTGTTCTTCGATCGGAAGCGCGTCCATGTCGGCACGCAGGCCGATCACCTTGCCCGACGCCGTGGACTTGCCTTTGATCACGCCGACAACGCCGGTGCGGCCGATACCAGTGACGACCTCATCGCAGCCAAAGGCCTTTAGCTTTTCCTCAACCATTGCCGATGTACGATGCGTATCAAACAGCAATTCCGGGTTGGCATGCATGTCGCGGCGCCATTCGGTGATTGTGTCGTGAAGCTCTGCGAATCTGTTCTTGACCGGCATTGGATGTCCTGAGTGTTGGAGGTTTCGAAATATCTACGATCTGGCGCTATAGCTGCGGGCCCAATTCGATGGGCGACCCATCGGAAAAGCGCGACAGTCGGAACCGTGTCAGATCGTGGCCCACATCGCCACCTGACGCAAGATCCGCCAAAACGCGGCCCATGCCCGGCCCGATGCCAAAGCCGTGGCCGCACATGCCGGTGCCGATGGTCAAGCCTTGGATGCCATTGGCGCGGTCAATTACGGGGACCACATCGGGCATGACATCAATCATCCCGGCCCAAGCAGTTTCAAGCCGCACAGGCCCAATTTCCGGAAACATTGCCTGAAGCCGTTCAGCGGCGCGTTTCAGGCGCTTCATATTGGGCTTGGGGTTCAGAATGCGCATCCGTTCAAACGGCGTTTCGATATCGCCGGTCCAGCGGCGCGGGGTCGTCCAAGCATCGGGATAGCCACGCGGAGCCATCGCCACAAAGCGCGTGCCGGTGGGATCGCCCAGAAACTGTGCCTTGTACTTGGCCGCGTGGCGCACCGCCGACGGGCCGATGAACAGTTCGTGAAACGCGCCGGGGGCCAATGTGACGCCGCCATCGGAACGCGCACGAAAGGCAAAGGTCTTTTCCACGGCGGCCATATCTGTCGGCATATTGATCGGCGCGGTGGCCGCCACGCTGGACCGCACCGACAGTTGCGGGATCTGAATGCCGTGATTGCGCAGGAACAGGCCGGACCACGCGCCGCCGGCCAAGATCACCTCGGGCGCGCGGATGGTGCCGCGTTCGGTCACAACGCCGGTGACGCGCCCCGCTTGAATGTCCAGCGTCCGCACCGCGCAGTTTTCGATGATGATCGCACCGTCGCGTTTGGCAATACCTGCCAAGGCCGGCACGGCAACCCAAGGTTCGCCCTTCATATCCGACGGGGTGTGCAGAATTCCGGCATAGCCACTGCCAGCCAGTTCAGGGAAGGCACGGGCCATGTCGGCGCCTGCATACAGCCGTGTATCGAGCCCGTGCGCCTCAGCGTGGGGCAGCCAACTGGCATAGTTTTCAAGGTCTTCTTGGGTCTTGGCCAGATAGGTCACGCCGATGGTCTTTAGGCCGATATCGACATTGGTTTGCGTCGCCAGATCTTTCCAGATCCGGTTTGCCTCAATCATGATCGGCAACTCATGCGGGTCGCGCCCCTGCTGGCGGATCCAGCCCCAATTGCGCGACGACTGTTCGCCCGCGATGCGCCCTTTTTCCAGCAGAACCACCCGATGCCCTTTGCGGGCCAGGTGCAGCGCCGTCGACACACCAATCACCCCGCCGCCGATCACGGCGAAATCCACCGCCTCGGGCAAGGGCGCATCAAACTGCACCGGCGTGCCCTCATGGATGGGAAATCCGCTTGTCATTCCAATGCCTTCAACAGATCGCGCATGAAACCATGACCGGCCTCAAACTGGCTAATGGGCAGATATTCATTTGGCTGATGCGCCACGCCAATATCGCCCGGCCCGCAGACAACCGCCGAATAGCCCGCCGCCTGAAAATGCCCCGCCTCTGTGCCATAAGACACCACGGATGTGCCGTTTTCACCGGTGATCTGACGCACCAAGGTTTCGGCCGCGCCATTGGCCTCTGGCACCAGCGGCGGGAGCGAGAATTTCTCGCGCAGTTCGATTGAGGTTTCGGAGCGTACAACCTTCATATCGGCCTCAACCTCGGCGACCTTGGCCATAAAAGCATCGCGCCGCGCTTCGGCGGCATCGCCCGGAACCAAACGGAAATCCACGCCGAATTCGCAATCCTTGGCGGTGATGTTATGCGCTGTCCCGCCCGAGATCTGTCCGGTGTGCACCGTGGTCCAAGGCGGCACGAACTGCGCCGCAGCCCCGCCCGGCGGGTTGGCCTGACTTTCTGCATTCTGGTCGTTGGCCCATTCGATCAATTTGACGCCCGACATGATTGCATTCACGCCTGTATGCATGATCGAACTATGCACCTCGAACCCATGCACATGCACCCAATAGGCCAGCCCGCCCTTATGGCCCGTCACGATCTTCATCATCGACGGCTCGCCCACGATCACGGCATTGGCCTTGGGCACAACGCCCTGCATCGCTTCAATCAGAGGCGGCGCGCCGGTGCAGCCGATTTCTTCGTCATAGCTGAGGGCAATTTGCAGCGGGCGCGTCACGCCTTGATATTTCGCCTCGACCAAGGCCCAGATCGACAGCGCGTCAAAGGCCTTCATATCGCAGGCGCCGCGGCCATAAAGCTTGCCGTCCCGTTCGGTCAGAACGAAGGGATCGGTGTCCCAGGCCTGTCCATCCACCGGCACAACATCCGTGTGACCGGACAGAACGACGCCGTCTTCGACCTCGGGGCCGACATGAGCAAACAGGCCCGCCTTGGTCCGATCTTCGTTGTAATGGCGGTGGCAATGGATGCCGTGACTGTCCAGATATTCCTCGACCCAGTCGATCAAGGGCAGGTTGCTGTCCCGGCTGACCGTCGGAAATGACACAAGTTTGGTCAGCAGGTCGCGCGGCGATAGGCGGTCAGTCATGGATGGTCCTTCAGTAGCCGCAGTCGGTGATCAGCACATGATGCCCCGGCGCGACCTCTTGGTATTTCGACGCCTCCGGTTCATGACCAATCGGATGAATGGGCGAGGGAATCGGTTTGAAATTCAGGTCTTTTTCTTCTTTGCGCAGGGTCGGATCGGCAACCGGCACGGCCTGCATCAACGCCTGCGTATAGGGGTGTTGCGGGTTTTCGAACACCGCGCGGCGCGGGCCGATTTCGACCAAACGCCCAAGGTACATCACGCCCACATGATGGCTGACCCGTTCGACCACCGCCATATCGTGGCTGATAAATAGGTAGCTGAGGCCAAGATCGGCCTGCAATTCCATCATCAGGTTCAACACCTGCGCCTGCACCGACACATCGAGCGCCGACACCGCCTCATCGGCGACGATCAGGCTGGGGTTCAGGGCAAGGGCGCGGGCAATGGCGATGCGCTGACGCTGCCCGCCAGACAATTCATGCGGATAGCGGCGCAGAAAACTGCGCGGCAATTCCACCCGGTCAAACAGGCTGGCGACCTTGTCTTGCATTTCGCTGCGCGATCCGATCCCGAAATTGCGCAGCGGTTCGGCCACTTGTTCCATCAGGCGCATCTGCGGGTTCAGGCTGGCAAAGGGATCTTGGAAGATCATCTGCATGTCGCGCCGCATATTGCGCAGCCCGTCCGGCGTTTGGGCCATCACATCCTTACCGGCCAGACGAATTTCGCCCGATTGCGGTTCAACCAAGCGCAACAGCGACCGCCCGACCGAGGATTTGCCGCAGCCGCTTTCACCAACAAGGCTAAGGGTTTCACCCTTGTTCACGGTGAAGGAGACATCTTCGACGGCATGCACATTTGCCACCGTTTTGCGCAGCATCCCGCCTTTGACCGGGAAACGCGTCACCAGATTGCGCACCTCCAGCAGCGGCTCTCCGGTGCCGAGGATGGGGTCGGCTTGCTTGTCGCCCTGCCCCAGCAGGCGCATCGGGCGCGGGTAATCCGTGCCGGACATTTCGCCCAAGCGCGGCACCGCGGCCAAAAGCGCGCGGGTATAATCGTGTTTGGGGTTGGCGAAGATTTCCTCAACCGCGCCTTCTTCGACCTTGTTGCCCCGGAACATGACAACCACGCGATCGGCCATCTGGGCCACAACCGCCATGTCATGAGTGATGAACATGACGGCGGTGCCGGTTTCACGCTTCAGCCGGTCCATCAGCGCCAAAATTTCCGCCTGAATGGTCACATCAAGCGCGGTCGTCGGCTCATCCGCAATCAGCAAGCGCGGCTCGCAGGCAAGGGCCATGGCGATCACCACGCGCTGGCGCATCCCGCCCGACAATTCATGCGGATACTGGGTCAAGCGGCGCTCTGGCTCGGGGATTCGGACTTGGCGAAGCAGTTCCAGCGCGCGGGCCTGCGCCTCTTTGCGGGACAGTTTTTTGTGCAGCCGCAGACCTTCGGTCAATTGCCGGCCAACTGTGAACACCGGGTTCAGCGCGGTCATCGGTTCTTGAAAGATCATCCCGATTTCATTGCCCCGGATGGTGCGCATCAAGGACGCCGGGGTTTCGGCCAGATCAATCTGTTCACCATCCGCCCGATTGAAGAGCAAATGCCCACCCGCGATCTTGCCGCCGCCGTATTCCACCAACCGCATCAGCGACAGCGAAGACACCGATTTGCCCGACCCAGACTCGCCCACGACGCAGACTGTTTCACCCGGGCGAACTTCGAACGACACATCTTCGACCCCAAGCACGGGGCCGTCTTTCGTTTGAAATTCAACGCGTAAGTTGCGAATCTCGGCGATCGTGTCGTCCAGCATAGGAACTCCTGCAGGTTACAGAGCCTCACGCTAATGAGGAAGGCAAGGCAGTGTCAAACCCGACAAAGCCCTTCCGTAAGGCGACCCTTGATTTTTTGTAAAAAGCTGCTTCGATGGTTGGCAGTAGGGTCGTGCTTGTCGATTTTTGGTCGGTTTTCCACAGGCGTTTGCTTGTACCATCCAGTCAATCTGTGCAGACCTACACAATAATGACGTAAAAAACGTCCAACATGGAGAGTAATATATGAAATTGCGCACCCTCTTGCTCGGAGCTGTGGCCGCGACGGCATTTGCGCCCGCTGCGTTTGCAGAACGCGGCTCCGATGGCGATGTGAAAGTCCTGTATTGGCAGGCCGTTTCCATCATGAACCCCTATCTGTCGAGCGGCACCAAAGACATCGAAGCCTCGTCGATGGTCATTGAACCACTGGGCCGTTTCAACGAAACCGGCGCCATGGTGCCTTGGCTGGTTGACGAAATCCCGACCGTGACCAACGGCGGCGTCAGCGCAGATCTGACCTCGATCACCTGGAAAATCAAAGACGGCCTGACGTGGTCGGACGGCTCGGCCTTTACTGCCGAGGACGTGAAATTCACCGCCGATTACTGCATGGACCCCGATGGCGGCTGTCAGCAGTTGGCCAAGTTCGACGGCGTGTCGAGCATCGAGGTTCTGGATCCGCTGACCGTCAAGGTCACCTTCGAACGCGCGATGCCGAACCCCTATGGCCCGTTCATGGGTGCCGAATCGCCGATTCTGCAAAAAGCTCAGTTTGAAAACTGCACCGGCGCGAACGCTCCGACCTGTTCGACCGAAAACTTCTACCCCGTCGGCACTGGCCCGTTCGTGGTTGAAGACTTCCGCCCGAACGACGTTATCACCTTCAAAGCCAACGACAAATTCCGCGATCCGGCGAAGCCGGCCTTCGCAACCATGACCCTGAAGGGCGGCGGCGATGTGACCTCGGCGGCCCGCGCGGTTCTGGAAACTGCCGAATTTGACTACGCTTGGAACCTTCAGCTTGCCCCCGATGTTCTGAACTCGATCGCCGAAGGCGGCAAAGGTCAGACCGTGTCGGCATTCGGCACGCTGGTTGAGCGTCTGGAAATGAACCTGACCAACCCGTCGGCGGAACTTCCGGCAGAAACCCGTGCGACCGTGGCTGAACCGCACCCGTTCCTGTCGGACATCCGCGTGCGTAAGGCGCTGTCGATGGCAATCGACCGCGAACTGCTGGTCGAAGTCGGCTATGGCCGCGCTGGCCGCCCGACCTGTAACCTGGTTCCGGCCCCGGCAATGTTCGCATCCGACAACACCGAATGTTTCACCCAAGATCTGGAAGGCGCAAAGGCCCTTCTGGAAGAAGCAGGCTATGTTGACAGCGACGGCGACGGCGTGCGCGAAAAGGACGGCGTGAAGCTGGCCATTCTGTACCAGACCTCGACCAACGCCGTGCGTCAGGACTTCCAGCTGCTGATTAAGGATTGGTGGCGCCAGATCGGTGTTGAAACCGAACTGCGCAACATCGAAGGCGCTGTGTTCTTCGGTGGCGATCCGGGTTCGCCCGACACCTTCCAGAAGTTCTATGCAGATGTCGAAATGTACGCGAACAACTTCGCTGGCACCGACCCGCAGCCCTATCTGGCGATGTATCGCTGCGGCAACGAACCCAAGCCCTCAAGCCAGTGGCTGGGCGCCAACATCAACCGCTACTGTGACCCGGAATATGACAAGCTGATCGACGAGCTTGGTCAGACCGGCGAGCTGGAAAAGCGTGCTGAACTGGCGAAGAAGATGAACGAAATGCTGACGAAAGAAAGCTACACCATCGTTCCTCTGGTTGACCGTGGTCGTGTGTCCGCGCATTCCAACTCCCTGGGCGGTGTGATCCTGAACACCTGGGATTCGGAACTGTGGAACGTGGCCGACTGGCACCGCGTGAAATAATCATCGGGGGTGGGGCGCAGAGCGCGCCCTACCCCTACTTCGCCCAAAAAACCAATAAACTGAGGCGTTGAATGCTGACTTTCGCAATCCGCAGACTGGTTTTAACCGTCCCGACGCTTCTGTTTATCAGTTTTGTCATTTTCATGCTTCTGCAGCTGGCCCCCGGCGACCCAATGGCCCAAGTGCCTTTGACCGTCCCCGATGAGGTCAAACAGAAGATGCGCGAAGCCCTTGGCCTGGGCGAACCGCCACTGATCCAATATGCCAAATGGCTCAAACAGATGTTCTGGATCGAACCCAAGGTTCTGATCGACTGGATGACGCGTGAAAGCGCGCTGTTTGGCTGGCTGCCCGATACCAACCTTTATCAGGGCGAGCTGCGCGTTCTAAGCTGGCAGACCCGGTCGCCGGTGATGGACATCATCGTTCAGCGCATCCCCCAGACCCTTTGGGTGGTCGGCCTGAGCTATATCGTCGGCATCCTGATTGCCCTGCCCATCGGGATCTATTCGGCCTACCGCCAATATTCGGTCTTTGATCAGGCCGGGACCTTCATCACCATGATCGGCTTTTCGATCCCACCGTTCTTCACCGGACCGCTGCTGATTGTTGTCTTCTCGGTTCAACTGGGTTGGTTCCCGTCGATCTATGACACCACGCATGTGGTAAACGATTGGGACAGCTTTGTTTTCCAATTGCGCCAGATGATCCTGCCGGTCTTGGTTCTGGCCTTGCAGACCACCGCACAGATCAGCCGCTACATGCGCGGCGCGATGCTGGATAACCTGCGCCAAGACTACGTGCGCACCGCCCGCGCCAAGGGCCTGAGCGAGGCCGTGGTCGTTATGGTGCACGTGCTGCGCAACTCGATGATCCCCGTCGTCACCGTCATCGCCCTTGGCGTTCCGAGCATTTTCGGCGGCGCAATCATCACCGAAAGCGTGTTCAAGGTGAACGGCATTGGCCAGTTGCTGATCACGTGGCTGTTTGCCAATGACCTGCCGGGCATCATGACCCTGACCTTTATCTTCGCAGCGCTGATCCTGCTGTTTAACCTGATCGCCGACATTCTGTACGGCATCCTCGACCCGAGGATTCGCTATGACTGACGCCCCGCCCCCCATTCAGGCCTTGCAAGACAAGGTGCCCTCGGCCCCGCCGCGCAGCCAATGGCTGGATGTGTGGTCACAGTTTCGCAAGCATTCGGGCGCTATGGTCGGCGCGGGGTTCTTGGTGTTCATCACCCTGTTCGTGCTGGTCGGCCCCTATATCTGGACGCTGGACGCCCAAGCGCTGAACATGCGGGCGCGGGATATCCGCCCGATCTACACGGCGCTTTGGGATAGCGGCGCCAAGGTCGATTGGGCCCATCCTTTGGGGTCCGACAACCTTGGCCGCGATGGTCTATCACAACTGATCGCTGGCGGGCGGTCGTCACTGGCCGTTGGCTGGGCGGCGATGGTCCTGACCTTGGTCATCGGCACCACCGTCGGCGTTCTGTCGGGCTTTGTGCGCAAACTGGACGGCCCGCTAATGCGCTTGACCGACCTGTTCCTGTCCCTGCCGATCCTGCCGCTGCTGCTGGTGGCGGTGACCTTCTTCCGCCAACCGTTGCGCGCGGCCTTTGGCCCTGAAGGCGGGATGTTCGTTCTGATCGTGACCGTTGTCGCCCTGACAAGCTGGATGCCCACCGCGCGAATTGTACGCGGCGATATTCTGGCGTTGAAGGAACGTGAATTTGTCCTGGCCGCCCGGTCCATCGGCACACGCCCGCTGCACATCATCCTGCGGCACCTGCTGCCCAATGTGCTGTCGCCGATCATGGTTTCGGCTACGCTTGGCCTTGCCACGGCGATCATCACTGAAAGCGCGCTGAGCTTTCTGGGCGTCGGTTTCCCGTCGGACTTCCCGACTTGGGGCAAGATGCTGGCCGATGCCGTTCCCCGGATGGAGGATTTCCCCGAACGCGTTCTGCTGCCCGGTGTGGCGATTTCGCTGACGGTTCTGGCGGTGAACTATCTGGGCGACGGGCTGCGTGACGCGCTGGACCCGCGAACCCGAGGTCGCTGATTCGATCCGAACGCCGTCAAAGGGCCTGCCGTACAACCTACGGCAGGCCTTTTGCCTTTGGGCCGCGCCCTCGCGATTTAAGGACAGACGCCCCGATCCGCGCAGCGGCACAAACACCCCGTCCCATCATCGCATTCGCTTAACAACATTGGTTCGGCTTTTCCGCCCAAACCAGAACAGTGTTCTGCGGCCAAGCAACAACGTATAGTTTAGAGCCATTGCGCCGGGTTATTTTTACCGACTACTGGAACAATCGTTCCTATATCCGAGACGCGCCATGTATGAATCCTTCGGCTTTGAAACCCTGACAGCCCCCCAAGCCGCTGTCTTTTTCGCCCTCGCTTTGGGGGCGGTTTTCGGCTTTCTGGCCGAGCGAACCAAATTCTGCTTCCGCCGCGGTCTGGTCGGAGATGACCGCCGTCAGGCCATGGGCGTTTGGCTGACAGCACTGGCGGTGGCGGTGCTTGGAACACAGGCAGCCGTTGCCTTTGAGGTGATTTCTTTTGACGATCACCGTTTCATGGCGACAGACCTACCCGTTCTGGCCATCGTTGTGGGCGGTCTGCTGTTTGGAGCCGGTATGGTGCTGACGCGCGGCTGCGTTTCGCGCCTGACGGTGCTGACGGCCTCGGGCAACCTGCGCGCCCTGACCGTTCTGCTGATTTTCGCCATCGCGGCCCATGCAACGCTAAAGGGCGTTCTGGCCCCGCTGCGCACCACGCTTGGCGCAGTCACCGTGCCGGTGGACACCGTCAGCCTTGATGCCCTGCCCGGTGGCGGACTTGTTTGGGCGGCGATCATCGCCGTGGCCGCGCTGGTCGTTGCGGCCCGCTCGGGCAACCGCCTGACCGTTTTGGCCGGCGCTGCCTTGCTGGGCGCTTTGGTGCCGCTGGGTTGGGTTGGCACCGGTTTCGTCCTGTATGACGATTTCGACCCGGTCGCCTTGGAGAGCCTCAGCTTCACCGCCCCCTATGCCGACACTCTGTTCTGGACCGTTGCCAGCACGTCGATCCCTGCTAACTTTGGCGTTGGCCTGATCGGCGGCGTTCTGGCCGGTGCGCTGGTGGCCTCGGTTCTGTTCCGCAGCTTCCGCTGGCAGAGCTTTGCCACACCCAGCGAAACCGGGCGCTATGCTACTGGCGCAGTGATGATGGGAACGGGCGGCGTATTGGCGGGCGGCTGCACCGTGGGCGCCGGGCTGGCCGGCATCCCCACACTGTCGATTGCGGCCTTGCTGGCCATCGGGTCTATCGCAGCGGGTGCGCTGCTGCTCAATGCAGCTCTCGGCCGGAGCCTTTCTCCATCGCGTGGTGAATTCGGCGGATCATCAGCCAAACAATCAGCACTACCGGCAGAGTAACCAGCGCCGTTAACAAACCCTTGCTATACCCCATGGCCGACGCCACGGGGTATAGTGCGTAAGAAGCCAGCGACACGGCGTAATAGCTGATCGCGACGACCGACAAGCCTTCGACCGTTTTCTGTAGCTTGAGCTGAAGGTCCGCGCGTTTGTCCATGGATTCCAGCACCTTCTGGTTCTGGGCAGACCGTTCCACCTCAACCCGTGTGCGCAGCAGATCGCCCGCCCGCACGGCCCGCGCGGTCATCGTTTCCAACCGTTCTTCAGCGGAATTAACGGTGCGCATGGCAGGGTCATACCGGCGCATCATGAATTCATGAAATGTTTGCCGCCCCTGAAACCGCGCCTCGCGCAGCACTTCGATCCGCTGATTCACAATCGCCCGATAGGCCCCCGTCGCCCCCAGCCGGAAGGATGTCTGCGCCGCCAGCGTCTCAAGCTCAGCCGAGACGCTTAGAAGCGCCTTGAGCGTTTCCTCAGCCGCATCGCTGCCCGAGGTCATCGCCTCCATCAGGCCGGTCAATTCGCTCTCGATCTGGCCCATGCGTGGCGACAGTTCGCGCACGCGGGTAAAGCCCAGCATCGACATGGTCTTATAGGTCTCAATCTCACACAGGCGCTGCACCACCCGGCCAATGCGCCGTTCGCCCACGCCGGGGCGGGCAAAGACGCAGAACCGCTGATGGCCTGCCGGATCAATGCGGAAATCGCCGCCAACAATCGCGTCACCATCCAACACGGAACTGACCGCAAGGCTTTCAGGTACAAACCAATCCTCAAGCGATTGACCGATGGCCGCATCATCCGTTTGTTCGGTCACCCGGATCAGGGCCGAAGTCATCCGAACCCCCGGCGCCTTCGACAACCAATCCTCGGGGAAAACCGAAAAATCGCTGGGATCAAAGGGCTTATCCCCGACGCCGGCCAAGAACACAGTATAGGTCACAAACTCGGTGTGCTGTTCCCATTTCAGCGAATGCTGACCGATCTGCCCCGAAAAATGCGTCGCCCCCGGCTGCGGATGCGCCGTGCCGTAGCGATCGAGCAGATCCAAAAGATGGGTCAGATCCCCAGACCGATCCCGCGACGATGCATTTGTCGGCTGTTTGATCGCCAAGAACACCGCCCGGCACGGCGCTTTCAGCGACGGGAAAGGCCGAGCGTGAAGTTCGTTTGCAAGTTTGTAGCGAAGCGGGTGGTCGTTGATCATATCAGGCACTCGGTCGATAGTATCCGGCCACAGAAACACATGGATCAAAAAAGATAAAGCAATTTCAATATCTTGCCTGAATACATCGGTATACAGGGCAATCTGGCAACAAATCCGGGTCACGCCCGTGCACTACAGCCGCGCAAACAAAAAGGCCCCACCGGATGGCGGGGCCTTTCTAACCTGCGGTATGCGATTAGCTGATTTTGGTCAGCAGCTCGTCCAGCGACTTCTTGGCGTCGCCGTAATACATGCGGGTGTTTTCTTTGTAGAACAGCGGATTTTCGATGCCCGAGTAGCCAGTGCCCTGACCACGCTTCGATACGAACACCTGCTTGGCCTTCCAGCACTCCAGAACCGGCATCCCGGCGATCGGGCTGTTCGGGTCTTCTTGTGCGGCGGGGTTCACGATGTCGTTCGACCCGATCACGATGGCCACATCCGTTTCCGGGAAGTCATCGTTGATCTCGTCCATTTCCAGAACGATGTCGTAGGGCACCTTGGCTTCGGCCAGAAGCACGTTCATGTGACCGGGCAGACGGCCTGCAACCGGGTGGATTGCAAAGCGCACGTTCTTGCCCTTGGCGCGCAGACGGCGCGTCAGTTCGGCCACGTTCTGCTGTGCCTGCGCAACCGCCATACCGTACCCCGGAATGATGACAACGCTGTCGGCTTCGTCCAGAGCTTGTGCCACACCGTCCGCGTCGATCGCGATCTGCTCGCCCTCGACTTCCATCGCCGGACCGGTGGTGCCGCCGAAGCCGCCCAGGATCACGCTGATGAACGACCGGTTCATGGCCTTACACATGATGTACGACAGGATCGCACCCGAGGAGCCAACCAGCGCACCGACAACGATCAGCAGATCGTTGCCAAGCGAGAAGCCAATCGCGGCAGCCGCCCAGCCCGAGTAGCTGTTCAGCATCGACACAACCACCGGCATGTCGGCGCCGCCGATGCCCATGATCAGGTGATAGCCGATGAACAGCGCCGCCAGTGTCATGAAGAACAGCGGCAGGAAACCACCCGAGGTGAAGTACCAGATCAGACAGACAACCGAGATCACCGCAGCCGCGATGTTCAGCATATGCCCGCCCGGCAGCTTCTTTGCAGCCGAGGTCACTTTGCCCGCCAGCTTGCCATAGGCAATGACCGACCCGGTAAAGGTGACGGCACCGATCAAGATGCCAAGGTACAGCTCGACCCGCAGAATGTTCTGCTCGACCGAAGTTTTATGCGCCAGCAGTTCGGCAAACCCATGCAGACCTTCGCGGGCCGCAGGATCCATCGCCAGAACGTTCGACAGCTCAAAATGCGCGTTGAAGCCAACGAACACAGCCGCCAGACCAACCAGAGAGTGCATGGCTGCCACAAGCTGCGGCATCTCGGTCATTTCGACCTTTTTGGCCACGTACCAGCCGATCAGACCGCCGCCAGCAATCAGAATTGCCGACAGAAGCCACAGGCCCGAGCCGGGGCCGATGAGCGTTGCGAACACAGCCAGCGCCATGCCCACAATGCCGTACCAAACGGCGCGTTTCGCGCTTTCCTGCCCCGACAAACCGCCGAGCGACAGGATAAAGAGGACGGCTGCGACGACATAAGCCGCCGTGGTAAATCCGAATTCCATTGTCCCCTACTCCTTACGATTTCTGGAACATGGCGAGCATGCGCCGTGTCACGAGGAAGCCGCCGAAGATGTTGATCCCGGCCATAAAGACCGAAAGCCCGGCGAGCAGGATCACCAGGAACGACCCGGAGCCGATCTGCATCAGCGCGCCCAGAATGATGATCGACGAAATCGCGTTGGTGACAGCCATCAGCGGCGTGTGCAGCGAATGCGACACGTTCCAGATCACCTGGAAGCCGATGAACACCGACAGAACGAACACGATGAAGTGCTGCATAAAGCTGGCCGGAGCCACCAGACCAACGGCCAGCAGCAATGCGCCTCCCACGGCCAGCAGGGTGACCTGCTGTTTGGTCTGCGCTTTGAACGCAGCGGTTTCCTTCGCGCGCTTTTCTTCCGGCGTCAGTTCCTTGGGCTTTTCTTTCTTCTGCGCAGCAATCGCCTGAACTTTCGGCGGCGGCGGCGGGAAAGTGATTTCGCCCTGATGGGTGACGGTCGCACCACGGATAACGTCGTCTTCCATGTTGTGTACGATCTGGCCGTCCTTTTCAGGGGTCAGGTCGGTCATCATGTGACGGATGTTCGTGGCATAAAGCTGCGACGACTGGGCTGCCATGCGCGACGGGAAATCCGTGTAACCGATGATGGTCACACCGTTTTCCGTAACGATCTTCTCGTCTTTGACGGTGCCTTCGGCGTTGCCGCCTTTTTCGGCCGCAAGGTCAACGATGACCGAACCCGGCTTCATCGCCGCGATCATATCGGCCAGCCAAAGCTTGGGCGCTTCGCGGTTCGGGATCAGCGCGGTGGTGATGACGATGTCAATCTCAGGCGCCAATTCGCGGAACTTCTTGAGCTGCGCTTCGCGGAACTCGGGGCTGGAAACAGATGCGTAACCGCCCGTTGCCGCGCCGTCCTGCTGTTCTTCTTCGAAGTCCAGATAGACGAATTCCGCACCCATCGATTCGACCTGTTCGGCCACTTCGGGGCGCACGTCGAATGCATAGGTGATCGCTCCGAGCGAGGTCGATGTCCCGATTGCCGCCAGACCGGCCACACCGGCACCGACGATCAGCACCTTCGCCGGGGGCACCTTGCCCGCAGCGGTCACCTGACCGGTGAAGAACCGGCCAAAGTTGTTGCCCGCTTCGATGACAGCGCGATAACCCGCGATATTTGCCATCGACGACAGTGCGTCCATCTTCTGGGCGCGGGAAATCCGCGGCACCATTTCCATGGCGATCACATTGGCGCCCTTGGCTTTCGCAAGCTCAAGACCTTCTTCGTTGCCACCCGGATTAAAGAACGAAATCAGCGTCTTGTCTTTGTTCAGACGCTTCAACTCCGTTTCATTCGGCTGGCGAACCTTGGCGATGATATCAACATCTTTCCACAGCGCAGCTGCGGTCTTGATGATTTCGACACCAGCCTCCTCATAAAGGGCATCACTGAAACCGGCCGCGACCCCTGCCCCGGATTCGATTGCGCAAGCATACCCCAATTTCTGGAGTTGCCGCGCCGAATCGGGGGTCATCGCGACGCGCGCTTCACCCTCGAATGCCTCTTTTGGCGTTCCTATCTTCACGTTCTCTGTCCCCTTCAGCGTCAGAACAAACGATTGCGTTGAGTATCCCGTCCACAGAACGGTCTAGCGAAATGACCGTTCATCCACAACCAGCGGGCGGATTAATGTCGAACTTGGCGGGAAGGTCAAACCCATCTGCGTGTTTGTTGCGCGTATCGTGTAAAATGCGCAACAAACTTTCGTCGCAAACGATCCTCCTCAGGTAGGATAAATCGTCGCTCTATGACCCAGACAAAGATCGGAACCAATGGCAGCGACAGGACAGCGTCCCAGTTCAGGATCAGCCCTGTAAGGATCATCGCGTCGCCCAAATAGATTGGGTTGCGACTGCGTTTGTAGATGCCAGAGGTCACCAAGGCCGAGGCGGTCAGATGCGGAATGACCGTCGTGCGATGACGGCGCAGCTCGTAGAAGGCCAAAGCGATCAGCACCAGGCCCGCGCCGACCAAAAGGCCGCCCAACAGGCTGACAATTGGCGTCTCAATCGTCAAGCTCATGGAATAATGCGTCTTTTGCTGCCAAGCCAGCACCACGAACCCGGCAAACCACACCGGGGGTATGTCCAACCACTTCAGCATTCAGGGCCTGTAAGCGGCGCTGTTGCGCCATTCATCAAGGCCGCCTTGCAATACGACGACATTTTCATATCCCATTACGCGCGCGGCAAAGGTCGCCTGCGCCGAAAGACTTCCCTTATTGCAGTACAGGATCACCATGCCATCCGGCAATGCGTCCAGCTGACCCGGCAGTTGACGCCATTCGATATTGATCGCGCCCGGGATGTGTTCGGCGTCAAATTGAGCAGCGTCGCGGGTATCGACAATGGTCGCTGCGGCAAAAACGCTCTCATCCACTTGGGCAGGCAGGATGATACCGGATTCATAGGTGGCAAAATCCATGTAATCGATGATTGCCTCTGCGACCGGATCGTCGCTTGCCGCGCTGACCATTGGATAGACACCAACCGCAAGGGCCAGCGCCATGGAAACTGACTTGCCAGTAAAACCGCGCAGCATCATTCCCACTCCATCTCTTCATAGACCCGGCCTGCATTCTTGGTCGCCAGTTCTTCAAACGTGTCCAAATGCGCCCAGTTCGACTGATCAACATAATAGGCCCCTGCCAGATCGCCGCCTTCGTCGATGTGGTCACGGATCTTGGTGCGCAAATCGACCAAATAGTCATGCGTATATCGCGTGACCTGCGCCAAATTCGTCGGATGGCCATGCCCCGGAATGACATACGTCGGGTTCAACGGGGCAAAGCCCGTCTCCCATGTCTCAATCCAGCAACCTGTGCAGGTGTCAGGGAAAATCGGCGGCATCCGTTCGTGAAAGGCAATGTCCCCCGCAACCATCATGCCCCATTGCGGAATCCAAACCTGCGTATCGCCGGGTCCATGGGCAGGCCCAAGATGCAGAACATGAAGCGTCACATCGCCCATCTCGACAGTGTATTCATCTTCGAAAGACAGGTTCGGCACCGCGATATAGGTGCCTTCCGCCTTTTCGCGATTGTATCGCTCCATCCCTTGCAGGATGAAATGGCCGTTTTCCTCAACCTCTTCGATGGCCTCGACATGAGCAAGAATATCAACGCCTTGATCCCGCCAATAGCTGTTGCCCAGCACTGCGTGGCCCTGCCCGTTTTCATTGATGACCAGTTTCACCGGCTGATCGGTGACAGCCTTAATCTCATCATGCAGGGCTTTGGCCAGCCGATACGCCGCGCCGCCATTAATCACAACAACACCGTCACCTGTGACAATAAATGTCAGATTGTTATTGTGTCCGGTGTTGTCATAAGTCGGCGGCGCGGTCGCCCCGATTGCGGAAAACACATGCGGGATCACCTCAACGGGTTTGTCGTAAAGATCGGACTGCGGATACTTGTCTGCGATGTCTTCGCTGGCCGCTGCGGAAGTGGCGATGACGGCCATTAGGGCGAAATAGGAAAAACGAGTCATTGGATCCTCCCCCGGAACTCGCCTTAAATTCACAGATATGAATTTGTAAATCAAGTTCTAATGCACCGCCCTTGCCAGCGCCCATCTATGGCGTATCGTGGCCCAAAGGGAGGAAACATCATGAGCTTAGCGGGAAAACATGCCATCGTCACAGGCGGCGGCACGGGCATTGGCCTTGGCATTGCGCGCGCCTTGGCCGCACAAGGAGCCGAAGTCACCATCACCGGTCGGCGGCTTGAAACGCTTCAGGCCGCCGCCGGAAACGGCATTCATGCATTGGCGATGGACGTCCAAAACGAAGCGTCGGTTGTCGATGGCATCGCTTCGGCTGTGGCGGCGCGTGGGCCGATCCAAATCTGCGTGCCCAATGCCGGGATCGCCGAAGGGCGCGCGCTTCACAAGATGGATCTGGAATTCTGGCGCAATATGGTCGCCACCAATTTGGACGGTGTCTTTCTGACCATTCGGGAAAGCCTGAAATCCATGCACCAGACCGACTGGGGTCGCGTAGTTGCCGTGTCTTCGATTGCTGGGCTGAAAGGCCTGCGCGGCGCGCCCTGTTACACCGCCACCAAACATGGGGTGATCGGCCTGATCCGGGCTTTGGCCGAAGATCACCTAGGCAAGCCCTATACGTTCAACGCGATTTGCCCGGCTTATGTGGACACCGACATCATCACCCGCAACACAGAAAGCATCATGGCCCGCACCGGTATGGATGAGGCCGCGGCGCGCGATGTCATGGTTGGCGCCAACAAACACGGGCGCTTGATTACGGTTGAAGAAGTCGCTGAAACCGCGCTTTGGCTGTGTTCAGCCCAGTCTGGCAGTGTCAACGGACAGGCCATTCAGATCGCTGGCGGCGATTTTTAAGGGCGCAGCGCTTTGGCAAATAAGGTGGCCAGCCTGTCACGGTTGGCCACATATTGTGCGAAGGGCGGCTCTTTCACACCTTTCAGCGCGGCCATAATCACCTTGGCCGTTTCAGCCGCAGGCAGGCTCAGCGCGATTTCATGGCGCCCTTCCGCCTCGGCCAGCCATTGCGTCAGGCGCAGGGTCAAGGCCGCGTCACCGTCGCGGGCGATATCGCCATGCAGGGTCGCAGTGGTATCGAGCAATTCCGCCCCATGCGGGGATTCCAACAGCGGCTGAATAGTGGGGCCGTGCATGGCCGCAAAAGCGGATTTCAGCACATTTTCGACAGGTCCTGCGCTGGCCAAGGCCGCGTCCAGCGCTATTTCGGAGTCAGCGTAGTACTCGCTGACAAGAGATCGAAAAATGTCTTCTTTGTTTTTGAAATGCAGATACAGCGCCGGGCGTGACATGCCCGCAGCCTGCGCGATATCCGCCATCGACGTCCGCCGATAGCCATATTGCGCGAAAACCGCCACGGCGGATTCGCAGATCTTCTGCTGTTTCTGAAAATCCGAGTCTGTTTTCTGGTCCACACAGACGTTCTGACAAAACTAGAAAAAAATGTCAATTGACATCTCTGACATTAAATATACTTTTTGTCATAACGTCAAAATGTCACCAAGGGGCTCTCATGACCACCACATTGACCATCAACGGCACCCGGCACAGCGTGGATTTGCCGGACGACCTGCCCCTGCTGTGGGTGCTGCGCGATGAGATCGGCTTGACCGGAACGAAATACGGCTGCGGCGTCGCGGCCTGCGGGGCCTGCACCGTCCATATCGATGGCGAAGCGGTGCGATCCTGCCAGGTTGCCTTGTCCGATGTCTGGGGCGATGTCACAACGATCGAAGGCCATGGCACGCCGGACGCTTTGTCTGCGCTGCAACAGGCTTGGATCGACCATCAAGTCGCGCAATGCGGCTACTGCCAGTCGGGCCAGATCATGCAGGCCGCAGCGCTTCTGGCGCAGGCCCCCTCCCCCACCGACGCCGAGATTGACGAGGCCATGCAGGGCAATCTGTGCCGCTGCGGCACCTACCCACGCATCCGCGCCGCGATCCATTCCGCCGCCAAAGCGATGGAGGGCTAAGCCATGTCCCGCATTGGAAAAATCGCCCGCCGGACCTTCCTGATTGGATCAGCCGCCGTGGTCGGCGGCGTCGCAATCGGCGCTTGGTACGTATCGCGCCCTGCGCCCAACCCACTGACCCCGCAAGAGGGCGAAGCAAGCCTGAACGCCTTTGTTGTGATCGACGGCAACGGCGTGACCTTGGTCGCCCCGCGCGCCGAGATGGGGCAAGGCGTGCGCACCACATGGGCTGCGCTTTTGGCTGAAGAACTGGACGTCAACTGGGAAGACATCAAAGTCATCCACGGGCCAGCCGCAGCCGCCTATTACAACAGCGCGATGATGGCCAGCGCCCTACCGGGGATTGAATATCGCAAGTCGGAATTCACCCGAAACCTGGGCGAAGCCCTTGGCGTCATTGGCAAAGTCTTTGAAATGCAGATCACCGGCGGATCAACCGCCATGCGCGACGGCTATGAACGGATGCGCGCCACCGGGGCCGCCGCACGCGAAATGCTGAAAGAGGCCGCCGCCAAGCGGCTGGACGTCAAAGCCCGTGATCTGCGCACGGAAGGCGGCGCGGTAATTGCGCCGGATGGCACGCGTCTGACCTATTCCGAGCTGGCCGCTGACGCCGCCGCGCAAGACCCGCGCGATGTGGCCCTGCGCGACCCGTCGCAGTGGCGCTATCTAGGCAAGTCGCTGCCACGTGTGGATATCGTCGAAAAATCGACCGGCACCGCGACTTTCGGCATCGACGTCCGCGTTGAGGGCATGAAGTTCGCCGCGCTGAAAGTCAGCCCGCGCCGTGGGGCAATGAACGGCTTTGATGCCTCTGCTGCGCGGACCATGCCGGGGGTCGAACAGATCGTCGATGTGGGCGATGGCGTGGCCGTGGTGGCCAGCAACACTTGGCTGGCGATGCAGGCGCTGGAGGCGATCACCTTCGACTGGGGGCCTGCGCCCTACCCCGCCACGACCGATGCGATTTTTGCCCCCATCGCAGCCGCGCTGGGTGCTGAGCCGACCGCCACGCCTCGCGATGATGGCGATGCCAGCACCGTGCCAGATGGCGCGACGGTGGTTGAGGCGGACTATTCCGCGCCCTATCTGGCCCACGCCACGATGGAGCCGATGAACGCCACTGCTTTGATTGACGCCGATGGACTGACGATCTGGGCGGGCAACCAAGGCCCAACCATCCTGCGCGACCGCTGCGCCGAGGTGGCAGGGCTGGACGCGGACCAAGTGACAGTCCACACGACCTATATGGGCGGCGGGTTTGGTCGGCGCGGAGAGGTGGATTTCGGTCAGTACGCCACCCGCGTGGCCATGGCACTGCCCGGCGTGCCGGTGCAACTGACCTGGAGCCGCGAAGAGGACATGACCCATGACTTCTATCGCCCCGGCACCATGGCGCGGATGCGCGGCGCGGTGAAAAACGGCACAGCGGTTATGTTGGATGCGCAGGTTGCCTCGCCCTCGCCATCGCAGCAGGCGTTGAAACGCTGGATGGGCTTTGCCCCCGGCGGCCCCGATAATGTGATCACCGAAGGTTTGGCGAACCAACCCTACGCCATTCCGAACTATCGCTGCCGCAATCATCAGGCCGACGTCGCAGTGCCGATTGGGTTCTGGCGGTCTGTGGGGAATTCGCACAACGGGTTCTACATGGAAAGCTTCATGGATGAGATGGCCCATGCCGCAGGCGCCGACCCGCTGGACTTCCGGCTGGATTTGGCACGACGTGAATGGGCCCCGGCGGCGGGTGTCTTGCAGGCGGTCAAGGACATGTCGGGCTGGACCGGGCAAACGCCCGATGGCACCGGGCGCGGCGTGGCCATGTGCTATGCCTTTGGCACGCCCGTGGCGACGGTGATCGAAGTGCAGGACGAAGGCGGCGCAATCCGCATTGCCAAAGCGTGGATGGCCTGTGATCCGGGCATTGCGCTCGATCCGTCGATCATTGAGGCGCAGATGTTCGGCGGTTTGGTCTATGGGCTGTCTGCCGCCATGTCCGAAGAAATCACCTTTGACAATGGCATAGCGCAGCAGGAAAACTTCCCTGATTACGAGGCGTTGCGCATCCACCAGATGCCGCAAGTCGAGGTGCGCATCCTTGAGACGCTGCCGCATATCAGCGGCGTGGGCGAACCGGGCACACCCGGCGCAGCCCCGGCCCTTGCCAATGCGCTGTTTGACCTGACAGGCAAACGGGCGCGGCAATTGCCGCTGAACAAAATGTTCGACTTTATCTAGGGTCTGAAAATGAAACGGCGACCGCCCCACAACGGGGCGGCGCAATCCGTTTAGGCCGACCGCACCATCGGCGCAGCGCGGCCCGCCGCGAATTGGCGCACGGCCTCGCCAAACGCTTCGAACAAGGGGCGCGAGACGGGATCGTTGGCCGCTTTCCATTCGGGGTGCCATTGCACCGACATGGTAAAGCCCGGCGCACCCTCGACATAGATCGCCTCGGGCGTGCCATCGGGGGCGTAGCCGTCAATGACGATCCGCTTGCCAGCGGTTTTGATCCCCTGCCCGTGCAGCGTGTTCGTCATCACTTTGGGTGAGCCCATGAGCTTGTGGAATGGCCCGCCTTCGGTGAAGGTCACGACGTGGCGCAGGGCGAATTTTTCCTCAAGCGTGCCATCGGGCGGCATGCGGTGGTTCATCCGGCCCGGCAGATCACGGATTTCCGGGTAGAGCGATCCGCCCATCGCCACGTTCACCTCTTGGAAGCCGCGGCAGATGCCAAGGAACGGCTGGCCACGATCCACGCAAGCCCGCACCAACGGCAGGGTGATCGCATCACGGCACCGGTCAAACGCGCCATGCGCTTCGGTGGCCGCTTCGCCATATTCTTCGGGGTGCACATTGGGACGACCGCCCGTCAGCAAGAACCCATCACAGACATCCAGCAGTTCATCGACCGACATATAGGACGGGTCCGCCGGAATCAGCAGCGGAATACAGCCCGAGACCTTGGCGATGGCTTCGGAGTTCATGCTTCCGCCGCCATGCACTTCATATGTTTCGTTAATCAGATGCGGATTGCCGATAATACCGACGACGGGTCGCGCCATGGGGTGCTCCTGAATGTGATCTGTATCTCATACCCCATTGTTGTTTGCGTTTAAAGATGCACGCCCGGTCAATGCTTAATGTCAGTGCGGGACGCCGCTTTTTGCAGCAACGCGGGCTTGCCCGTTCGGCGGCACCGATCCGAACAGTAGATCACCGCCTCCCAATCGCGGGCCCATTTGCGCCGCCACGCGAAGGGGCGGTTGCAAACCGGGCAGATCTTGGTCGGCAGGTCAGATTTGGCAATTCCCTTTGGCATGGCACCTTCCTTTTTTCGCCGAACTAGGCCGATCACCGGCGGCAACAAGTGGACGCCGCCGAACCTGTGCACTACGACTTACGAACTGGATGTATTCCCGCCTGGAGAGCCTCATGAAAGATGCCGCCCCTCAGACCTTTTACCTGAGCGATTACACCCCCTTTGGCTATGAGGTGCGCGACGTTGCATTGCGCTTTGTCCTGTCGCCCAGTGCCACGCGGGTGCACAGCCGCATCACCTTTGCCCCCAATCCTGCGGCGTCGGATAAGACCTTCTTTCTGCATGGCGAACAGCTCAAACTGATCCGCGCGGCGATCAACGGGGCCGAGGTGACGCCAAACATCACCCCCGAGGGTCTGACCTGCGACGTGCCGGACAGCGAATTCGTCTGGGAGGCCGAGGTTGAAATCGCCCCGGCGGAAAACACCGCGCTTGAGGGGCTGTATATGTCGAACGGCATGTACTGCACCCAGTGCGAGGCCGAGGGTTTCCGCAAGATCACCTATTACCCCGACCGCCCCGATGTCATGAGCACCTTTACCGTGCGCATCGAAAGCGATCTGCCGATTATGCTGTCGAACGGCAACCCCGGCGAGACCGGCGCAGGCTATGCCGAATGGCACGACCCATGGCCGAAACCGGCCTATCTGTTTGCCTTGGTGGCGGGCGATCTGGTCGGCCATGCCGATACGTTCACCACCAAATCCGGCAATCAGGTGGACCTGAACATTTGGGTCCGTCCCGGCGACGAAGACAAATGCGCCTTTGGCATGCAGGCGCTGAAAGATTCAATGAAGTGGGACGAAGACGTCTATGGCCGCGAATATGATTTGAACACGTTCAACATCGTGGCCGTGGATGACTTCAACATGGGCGCGATGGAGAATAAAGGGCTGAACATTTTCAACAGCTCTTGCGTGCTGGCCAGCCCCGCCACGTCTACAGATGCGAACTTCGAACGGATCGAAGCGATCATCGCGCATGAGTATTTCCACAACTGGACGGGCAACCGCATCACCTGCCGCGACTGGTTCCAGCTGTGCCTGAAGGAAGGGCTGACCGTGTTCCGCGATGCGCAGTTCACGTCTGACATGCGCGGCGAAGCGGTCAAACGCATTCATGATGTGATCGAGCTGCGCGCCCGCCAGTTCCCCGAGGACCAAGGCCCCCTATCGCACCCCGTCCGCCCCGAACAATTCCAAGAGATCAACAACTTCTACACCGCGACCGTCTATGAAAAAGGCGCCGAGGTGATCGGTATGCTGAAACGGTTGGTGGGCGATGATGCCTATGCCAAGGCGCTGGATCTGTATTTTGACCGCCATGACGGGCAGGCCTGCACGATCGAAGATTGGCTGACCGTGTTTGAGGATGCCACGGGCCGCGATCTGGCGCAGTTCAAGCGCTGGTATTCACAATCCGGCACCCCGCGCCTGAGCGTGACAGATAGCTATCAGGACGGCACCTATACGCTGACCTTCAAGCAAAGCACGCCGCCAACGCCCGGGCAGATGGTCAAAGACCCCAAGGTGATCCCGATTGCCGTCGGCCTGCTTGGCCCCAATGGCGATGAGGTGCAGCCGACCGTCACGCTTGAGATGACCGACGCCGAACAAAGCTTTGCCTTCGACGGTCTGGGGTCCAAGCCGATCCCGTCGATCTTGCGCGGCTTTTCGGCCCCCGTTGTGCTGGACCGTGACACCAGCGCCGAAGAACGCGCCTTCCTGTTGGCCCATGACACCGATCCCTTCAACCGGTGGGAAGCGAACCGCGAATTGGCCCGCACCACATTGATCGCAATGATCCGCGACGATGCCGCCCCGGATGAAGCATGGCTGGAGGGGCTTGAACGGGTCATCACCGACACCACGCTCGATGCCAATTACCGCGCGCTGATGATGTCCGGGCCAAGCCAATCGGAACTGGCGCAAACGCTGCATGAAATGGGCATCACGCCCGACCCGGATGCGATCTGGACCGCCAGCGACCGCCTTGGCCAGACCATGGCCGAACGTTGGGAGGCGCATCTGCCGGGTCTTCTGGCCGAAAGCACCGTCACCGAAGCCTATCGCCCGGATTCCCATCAGGCCGGCCAACGCGCCCTTGGGGCCGCCGTTCTGGCGCTGCAAACGCGGCTGGATCGTGGTGCCAGCGCCCGTGCCCAGTTTGAAACCGCCGACAATATGACGCTGCAACTGTCTGCCCTGACCTGTCTGGTCCGCTCTGGCAATGACGAAGAGGCGCTGTCCTCGTTCGCAGCACAGTGGAAAGACGACCGTCTGGTGATGGACAAATGGTTCGGCATGCAGATCGCCGCCACCCTGCCTGACCGCGCGGCCGATCGCGCCAAGGCCCTGACCGAACACCCCGCCTTTGACTGGAAGAACCCCAATCGGTTCCGCGCCGTGTTCGGCTCACTGTCGATGAACCATGCAGGGTTCCACCGGGCCGATGGGGCCAGCTATGACCTGCTGGCCGATTGGCTGATCACGCTGGATGACAAAAACCCGCAGACCACCGCCCGGATGTGCAGCGCCTTCCAGACGTGGAAACGCTATGACGCGGGCCGCAAGGCCAAGATGCAGGCCGCATTGGAACGCATCCAAGGCAAGGACGGCCTCAGCCGCGACACTGCCGAAATGGTCGGAAGGATCCTGTCATGAGTGCGGTTCTGCTGATCACAGGCGGCAGCGCCGGAATTGGCGCCGCCACCGCCCGCGCGGCGGCGACCCATGGCTATTCCCGCGTGATCCTGACCTACCGCTCCGACGCCGAAGGCGCGGCGGCCGTGGTGGGCGATCTGAAACGGCAGGGCGTGGATGCCTTCGCCGTCAAGGCCGATGTGGCCAATCACGAGGACACGGACCGCCTGTTCAACCTGCTGCGCACCAAAGCGCCTGCACCGCTGCATCTGGTCAACAACGCAGGCGTCGTCACCCCCAGCGGGTCAGTGGCCGATCTGACCCCCGACCGGGTGGCGCAGATGTTCGGCATCAACGTCTTTGGCCTGATCGAGATGTCGCGTCAGGCAGTGCAATACATGCGCGAAACGGGGCTTGGCGGGCATATCGTCAATATCTCGTCGATTGCGTCCCGTCTGGGCAGCGCGAACATGTATATCGACTACGCCGCCTCTAAGGGGGCAGTTGACACCTTCACGCTGGGCCTAGCCGATGAGCTGGCCCCCGAAGGCATTCGCGTGAACGCCATCCGCCCCGGCCTGATCGAAACCGAGATCCACGCCAAGGGCGGCGTGCCGGACCGGCTGGAAAAGATCGGCAAGACCCCGCCACTGGGGCGCCCCGGCACGGCTGATGAGATCGCCGATGCGGTGATGTACCTTCTGTCGAACCGCGCCAGCTATGTCACTCGCAGCATTTTGGATGTCGGAGGCGGGCGCTGACCTTCGGCTTTGGCCCTTTGGCAAACCGCCCCGCGCGGTTTGCCGATCCCACCACGAACGAACGGCTGCGGTCGCTGCAACTGTCATACGCCCGTTGCAAAATCATGGCTTTGTCAGCCTATGAAAGACCGTATTGATCCGTTGATTCGTGAACGTGCGCCTTGGCTGTTTTCAGGCCGCCCCGGCACGCGCCCAATCAAATCCGCGCTTAATGCCCTGCTGGCCTATGAACGCACCGTCGCGCTGGCGACCGCGTTCCGCGATGAGCCGTCTGCCGATATCATGTGCACCATGGGGCAGCTTTTGGCCCGCGAAGCGCATGTCTCGGGCTTGCAAAACCTACCCGGCACCGGCCCGGCGTTGATCGTGGCCAATCACCCCACCGGGATTGCGGACGGGATCGTTCTGCATCACCTGATCGCCAAGCAACGGCCCGACGTCTATTACTTTGCCAACCATGATATTCTGCGCGTCCTGCCGCAGATGGCCGACATGATCGCCCCGGTAGAATGGCGAAAGGAAAAACGCAGCCACGGCAAGACCCGCGAAACCATGGCCTACACCCGCAAAGCGGTGGAACAGGGGCGTCTTGGGGTTATCTTTCCGTCAGGCCGCCTGGCCAAACGGCGCGGGCTAAGCCTGCATGAACGGCCTTGGATGGCCTCGGCGGCGATGATCGCACGCAAATTCGATCTTCCGATCATTCCGGTGAACATGCAGGCCCGCAATTCGGTACTGTTTTATCTGTTCGACCTGATCCACCCGACGCTGCGCGATATCACGCTATTTCACGAAACGCTGAACAAAGCGCAGCAGCCCTATCGCGTCACCATTGGCGAGCCGATCCCGGCACGCGCCTTGCCACCTCGGTCTGAAGACGGGATCGAGGTGCTGCGCCGTGCGACATTGGCCTTGGGCGGCGAACATGCCCCTGCGGTGTCCTTGGTCGATAGCTCGCGCCGTCCGTCCTGGCTCAAGGCGTGATGCGCCGGGCCACGGGGCGCGTGGCGTAGAGAGGTCGCGGAGGCAGCAGTGCCTCGGGCCGATGACGCGCTTGCCAAACCAACGGGTCAATCACGGGCCGGGCCACCGGGCGCGGCGATGTATAAAGACCTGCGCAATAGTCCTGACGGCGCATCCAGCGCATCATATCTTCGCGCTTACGCTGGCTGTGGAATGGCCCCCAATCGGCAGCAACCCCCCGGAACCCCGCCGAGACCACCTGATCCCGCGCCACCGTGACGGACATGATCCGCAGGCCGCAGGCCAAGTTGGCCGGGCCGTTCATCAATTGCGACGGGGTGGTGGCGCGACACTTGCGATATTCGGCGGTGCTAGGAAGGATTTGCAGCAACCCATACCACAGCCCGCCCCCGCCCACGGCATTGGGCCGCCACGTGCTTTCATGCTTGGACAAGGTCGACAGCAGCCCGACCCAAAAGGCCTCACGCTCGGGCCTTGGGGCGTGTTTGTAGGCCGGGCACCAAGTTTCGATATCACGCGGCACAATATCGGGCAGATTGCTGGCATGGCTGCGCAGCGCCTTTAGCGCCGCCCGCGACCAAGCTGTGCTGCCCGGCACATGGTCCCACCGTGCGGGGCGAACCTCGGTCGTGATCCGGGCCTGCGGACGCGGCGATACGGCCGGCGCCAATTCACGGGTCGCCGCCGAAACTGGCCCTATCCAAAGCCCGTGGCAGACAGGCAAGGACAGGATAAAAAAGACAAAAACAATTCTCCCCCACATCGGGAAATTGTGCCGCCAATCGAAACCAGCGGCAAGAGCCTGTCCAAATTCGGCGCAGAATGGGGCAAGTCTGCACTACCAAGCCTATCGAAGCCGCGTAGCTTTCACTTGGCCGCCTTCTTTGCGTCAGATTGCCGGGGCAATACTTGTGTCATGATGACCAAATCACCCCAGATGATGATGCGCGACCTACCTTCCCGGATTGCTCCTTTGCTTGAGCAAATCTCGTCGCCCGTGGCCACCCTGGCCCGCGCGACCTCTGCACTTCGTAAAGACGCGCACGGCCATCAGCCGGACGAACACCTGCCGCCGCTTCAACCCCGGCTGGCGATTCCCATGGCGGAAAAAACCGCCGACCAAACCGCCTATCAGCGCCATTTCGATCAGGCGCAGTTTCTGGCCCGTCAGGAAAACTGGGCCGAGCTGGGCGAGCTGATCCGCCATTTCGACAGCACCCGCGCCCGCACCCCCGGCGGTCTGCCAGTGGCCGAGGTCATGGCCCTTGGCGCGCGGCACGACGCGGTATCCGCCGCGCTTGAAGCTATAGAGATCAACGACCCAGACGCCGCCCGCGCCCCACTCGATGCGCTGGACGAGGTTCTGAGCGAACATTGCGAAGATCACGGCGTCGCGCTGGTGATTGCGCAGGCGCATATTGATGTGGGTTGGGCGTGGCGCGGCGAAGGCTGGCGCCGGGATATCCCCAAAGAACGCCGAGCGGCCTTTCACGGCCATTTCAGCGCCGCCGCCCGGATCATAGACCGGTTTGACGCCTTTGAGCTTGATGCGCCATCGCTGGCGGCCGCCCGCTGTTCCCTGCTGGCCGCCGAAACCAACCCCGCGAACCGCGTCGCCGATGACTATGAAGATCTGATTGATCTGGACCCACACAGCCCCCGTCATATGCGCGCGATGGGCAACCACCTGTTGCCGCGCTGGTTCGGCAGCTACGAGATGCTGGACCTGCAAGCCCGCCGCACGGCGGAACGCACCCAAGATATCTGGGGCGATGGGGCCTACACTTGGGTCTATTTCGACGCTCTGGCCGTCGACCCTGACGCCTTTGACACACTGGATGTCGATCTGTTTCTCCAGGGTATGCAAGACATTCTGGAACGATGCTCGGGTCAGAATATGGTGAACTTGTTCGCCGCCTATACCGGTATGACCATGGGCAGCTGGTGCGAACCCGGCACCGCGCAGGCTCAGGTCGCAGACCGCTTTGATTGGATCGCCCGCGACTTGCTGCGCGAAATCCACCCGATGGTTTGGTTGTCGCTGCCCGAATGCGCCGGTCAGGTGCAATGCAATGATCCGGCCAAGCGCACCGAAAAGGCGGGCCGCGTGCGTGCGCTGTCTACTCTGACGCGTCATTTCGCGCCGGAAATCAAGGCAGGCTACCGGATTGCCTATGATCAAAGCGGATTGTCCATCTTCCCGATCGCCTGACCCCCTTGCCCCGCCCCCATGGCTGACTTAGAACCGCCTGCGAACCGATATACGAGGACGCCATGCTGGATCTGAGCTTTGAGCCGCCGAAACCCAAGGTCATTGCCGGGGCAAAATACGATTGGGAACTGGTCATCGGGATGGAAGTCCATGCCCAGGTCGCCAGTCAGGCCAAGCTGTTTTCAGGCGCATCGACCCAATTCGGCGCTGAACCGAACGCCAACGTTGCCTTTGTGGATGCGGCCATGCCCGGCATGCTGCCTGTCATCAACGAATATTGCGTCGAACAGGCCGTGCGCACCGGTCTGGGCCTGAAGGCGCAGATCAACCTGAAATCGGCCTTTGACCGTAAAAACTACTTCTACCCGGATCTGCCGCAGGGCTATCAAATCAGCCAGCTGTACGAACCCATCGTTGGCGAAGGCGAAGTGATCGTCGATATGGAACCGGGCGTGGCCCGTTTGGTGCGCATCGAACGCATCCACATCGAACAGGACGCGGGCAAGTCGATCCACGATATGGATCCGGCGATGTCCTTCGTTGACCTGAACCGCACCGGCGTGGCGCTGATGGAAATCGTCAGTCGCCCCGATATTCGCGGCCCCGAAGAAGCCGCGGCCTATGTCACCAAGCTGCGTCAGATCCTGCGCTATCTGGGCACTTGCGATGGAAACATGCAAAACGGCAACCTGCGCGCCGACGTGAACGTGTCGGTCTGCCGTCCGGGCCAGTACGAAAAGTACCAAGAAACGCAGGACTTCAGCCATCTGGGCACGCGTTGCGAAATCAAGAACATGAACTCGATGCGCTTTATTCAGCTGGCCATCGACTACGAAGCGCGTCGTCAGATCGCCATTCTTGAATCCGGCGGCACCGTCGATCAGGAAACCCGCCTGTACGACGCCGACAAGAACGAAACCCGCTCGATGCGGTCCAAGGAAGAAGCGCATGACTACCGCTACTTCCCCGACCCTGACCTGCTGCCGCTAGAGATTGAGCAAGCATGGGTCGACGATATCGCCGCCTCGCTGCCGGAACTGCCCGATGAAAAGAAGGCCCGTTTCGTCAAAGATTTCGGACTGTCCGAATATGACGCCAACGTTCTGACCGCAGACACCCAAAACGCCTCCTATTTCGAAGCCGTGGTCGCCGATGCAGGCGACGGCAAGCTGTCGGCAAACTGGGTCATCAATGAACTGTTTGGCCGTCTGAAGAAAGAAGACCACGACATCACCGAAAGCCCGGTCACCCCGGCGCAATTGGCGGGGATCATCAAGCTGATCAAATCCGACGCCATTTCGGGCAAGATCGCCAAGGATCTGTTTGAGATCGTCTACACCGAAGGCGGCGACCCCGAGGCGATTGTCGAAGAGCGCGGCATGAAGCAGGTAACAGACACTGGCGCGATTGAAGCCGCCGTCGATGAGATCATCGCCGCCAACCCCGCGCAGGTCGAAAAGGCCAAGCAGAACCCGAAACTGGCAGGTTGGTTCGTAGGTCAGGTGATGAAAGCCACGGGCGGCAAGGCCAATCCGAAGGCGGTCAACGAACTGGTTGCCCGCAAGCTGGCCGAGTAAAAACCGTTTTAAAAAAGCAACAAAGGGCCGCCGATGGTGGCCCTTTTGTCATTCATACTACACCAATACCGCGAATGCCGCGCAATTCCCCGGAACAGACCAAACTTTTTCCACATTCTGTTTCCAAAGTGTAAACGATCACAAACAGATCGTGCAAAAATTATGGCAAAAGCGTATGGTTCATCTATTGATTAGATCCAAGGCATTGGGGGGCAGATGACTGGTTACGAATATAAGGTGGTCCCCGCCCCATCCAAAGGGCAACGGGCCAAAGGTGTAAAAGGTGCTGAAAGCCGGTTCGCCTTTGCGTTGGAAAACCTCATGAACGACATGGCGCAAAAGGGCTGGGAATTTCAAAGATCTGAAACGCTTCCTTCGGAGGAACGCAGCGGTCTGACCTCGACCACGACAAACTGGCGCAATGTGCTGGTGTTCCGCCGTCCGCGCCAAGCCGTCGAAGCCGCAGTCGATGCGCCGATGATGCTTGAGGCCCCCGCGCCCGAAGCGAAACCCGTTGCTGCCGTGGCCGAGCCGGCCCAGCCCGCCGAAGCCGCCGCGCCCAATCCGGCCCCGAAACCTGCGCCCCGCCCCGCTGCAGCCACCGCCGCGTCGATGGTGTTTGATCTGGCCGAAGGCGACGTTCAGGAACTTGATTCCCTTGGCCAAGTGGTGCGCAACCGCGCTGCCACCATTCGCGGTGCCGAGGGTAAGATCGAAGACGCCGAAGAACTGACCGTGGCGGATGATCTATCGGCCGACGAAGATCTGCTGGACGACATCGATCTGCTGGCCGAGGACGACGAACAGATCGACGCCCCCGCCCATCAGCGCAGCGGCATGGCCGCCGAATAAATCAGACGTCCAGATCCAGCGATAGCGCGTGGATCTGGCCCATCAGTTCGGCCCCGATCGCACCATGAACCGCCCGGTGCCGCGCAATCCGCGACTTACCCGCCATCGCATCTGACCGCATGGTCACGTGAAAATGGCTTTCGCCGCCTTCCTGATATCCCGCGTGACCGCGATGCCGTTCGCTGTCATCGCGCACATCCAGCGTCGACGGCGCGAAGGCTTGTTGCAAACGTTGTTGAATTTCTTCCGCTCGGGTCATTTTTTCGGGCCTCGCCTCTACACTCTTCCGTCAGAATGTCTAAACTCTGGCGTCCGAGTCGAAAAGGTGTTCCCATGAGCAGACCAGACCCCTTCGGTTTTGATATGTCCGTTAGTTCGGCCAAGAAAAAGAAACCACGCGGCCGGCGCGGCATGACCGGCGAATCTGAAACATCCACGCGGCTGTGCGAACATGACGGCTGCGAGGCCGCAGGCAAGTACCGTGCGCCCAAAGCCCCCGACGTGTTGGACGACTTCTATTGGTTCTGTAAGGACCACGTCCGCGAATATAACGCCAAATGGAGCTTCTTCGACGGCAAGACCGAAGCCGAGATGAACGCCCAACATTCCAAAGATAAGGTGTGGGAACGCGAAACCAAAAGTTTCCGCGACCCCGAAGCCCGCGCCTGGGCCCGTTTGGGCATCGAAGACCCGCATCAGGTTCTGGGCGACAATGCCACGCGCAATCCGGGCAAAAACGCCTCGACCGCAGGCCATACGCGCCGCCTGCCCCCGACCGAACGTCAGGCGATTGATATCCTTGACGCCAAGGACAGCTGGTCCAAGGCCGAGGTGCGCAAGGCCTATAAGGCCCTGATCAAGGTGCTGCACCCTGATATGAACGGCGGCGACCGGTCTCAGGAAGAACAGTTGCAGCAGGTTGTTTGGGCCTGGGATCAGATCAAGGATAGCCGCAACTTCAAGTGATCGGCGCATCCAAGGCGGTCACGCCTCCGCACGCAACCCATTGGCCCGGCCTGCTGTTTTCACAGGCCGGGCCTTTCGTTTTCCACGCCCCTTTGTGCCGCTTGCGCGCCAAAGGGCGGAATTCCCCCCGGATCCTCTTGCCCTTGCCCGCAATATCAGGCACCACAGGCCGAATATTGGAAGCTGCCAAAGAAGGACGCGCGACATGGCCGTTGCATCGCTCGACACCAATGCAAAACCGACTGAGGAAATCTCTGTTCGTGAAGTCTTTGGCATTGACTCCGATATGATCGTGCATGGCTTCCCGGATGCGACAGATCGCGTGCCGGATCTGGACTCGACCTATAAGTTCGATCCCGATACGACGCTGGCCATTCTGGCGGGCTTCCGCAACAACCGCCGCGTGATGATCCAAGGTTATCACGGCACCGGCAAATCGACCCACATCGAACAGGTGGCCGCGCGCCTGAACTGGCCGTCGGTTCGTGTGAACCTTGACAGCCACATCAGCCGGATCGACCTGATCGGTAAGGATGCGATCAAGCTGATCGACGGCAAGCAAGTCACCCAGTTCCAAGAAGGCATCCTGCCTTGGGCGCTGCGCAACCCCTGCGCCATCGTGTTCGACGAATACGATGCAGGCCGCGCGGACGTGATGTTCGTGATCCAGCGCGTGCTGGAAACCGATGGCAAGCTGACGCTGCTTGACCAGAACACCGTTATCACCCCGCACAAATATTTCCGTATCTTCGCGACCGCCAACACCGTCGGCCTTGGCGATACGACCGGGCTCTATCACGGCACCCAGCAGATCAACCAAGGCCAGATGGACCGTTGGTCGCTGGTGGCCACGTTGAACTATCTGTCGATCGACGCCGAAACGAACATCGTTCTGTCGAAGGCCCCGCATTACAACAATGACAAGGGCCGCAAGACGATCCGCCAGATGGTGACCGTCGCCGACTTCACCCGCCGTGCCTTCATGAATGGCGAGTTGTCGACCGTGATGTCACCCCGGACCGTCATCGCATGGGCGCAGAACGCGGAAATCTTCCGCAATGTCGGCTATGCCTTCCGCCTGTCCTTCCTGAACAAGTGTGATGAGCTGGAGCGCCAGACCGTGGCCGAGTTCTATCAGCGCTGCTTTGACGAAGAACTGCCCGAAAGCGCGGCCAGCGTTTCGCTGGACTGATCTGCCAAACATCAGAGGTTTCAAGGGCTGGCGCCATGCGCTGGCCCTTTTGCTTTGCAGCCAACCGATTGCGGCTTTTTCCGGGCATATACGCCAAACCTAGCCTTTTGGGCCGGGAAAATTGATCTTTTGGTCAAACATCAAGGCATTCGCGCTTGGATTGAAAACGGCGCATAACCCCATGATCCCGCAAGATTGCCGCATTTGCACCAAGTCTCGCTGCAAACGCATTCTGTTTCAGGAATGCAACAACGACACCGAGATTTTCATCTCACCCAATTGATGACCGCTTTTTACAGCTTAATGTTTAAGTCATGGGCAGTTTGCGAACATATCTAGGTGGATCTGTCATGGCTGTGGTCATGTTAATGAGTACGCCTGCTGCATCGGGCAGTTTGTCCGGGCAGGTCCGCATGTTCGCAACCTGTACCGGGCGCCTCTCAGCACTCATGGAACATCAATGGATGTTCGACGGCGCGGCCTCGGAAGCCACCGAGGCCCGCCGGGCTGGGTTCCTCGATATCCTCGATGCTGTGCGCGATCAGGCCGAGGCTGAGGGCATCAATGGCTCGACCCTGCTAAGCTGGCGCATTGACGCGAAAATGGCGCAGGCCGAACTGCTGCAACGGGCGACCTTTGCCCGCACCCCGCGCGAAAAACGCATGGCCGAGGTCACCTCGCAACAGTTGCTGACGCAATGCGCCAGCCTGTTGGTTGGTTAGACCCGATCCGCACCGCCCACCCTAAGAATTACCCTTGCCAATTCCCGGACAACGGTCGAAAACCGTTCCCATGGCACAGAAGTCAGACAACCCCGCAGATCCGTTCAAAAAGGCGTTGGCCGAAGCGACCAAGGTCATGGCGGATGACCCAGAACTGAAAGTCAGCTACACGGTCGATCCTTCGGGCGTGTCCGGCGACGCCATGCGCTTGCCTCAGGTCAGCCGCCGCATGACACGGGATGAAGTCCTTCTGGCGCGCGGCACCGCCGATGCTTTGGCGCTGAAACGGCGCTATCACAATGGGGCCACCCATGCCCGCTATGCGCCTCCGGGCGATATGGCGCGCGAAATTTACGAAGCGATGGAAACCGCCCGCTGTGAAGCCATGGGCGCGCGCGACATGCCCGGCACCGCGGGCAACATCGACGCCAAGATCGCCAGCGAAGCGCTTCGGCGCGGGTATGCGCAGGTCAAAGACACATCTGATGCGCCTCTGGCCGAGGCCGCGGGCTATCTGGTCCGGCATCTGGCAACGGGCCGCACCCTTCCAAATGGTGCCCAGAACGTCATGGACATCTGGCGCCCGTTCATCGAACAGCAGGTCGGCACCTCGCTTGAGACGCTGAATGAACGGCTGGCCGATCAGGCCGATTTTGCCCGTTTTGCCCGTCAGGTCATCAGCGAACTGGGCTATGGTGATCAGCTGGGCGATGACCCGGATGATATCGAAGACGAGGCCGAAGAACAGGCCGAGGATTCACAGGACGATCAGCAAGACCCGGATTCGACCGGTCAGGACGACAACTCCGAAGACGAAGAAACCGAGGCCAGCCCCGAGCGCAGCCAGGACGAAACGCAGGATTCCAGTTCGGCTCAGGTGTCGATGGACGAATCCGCCGAGGATGAGCTGAGCGACGAGGCCGAAATGCCCGAGGGCGAGGCCCCGCTAGAGCCGCCGCCCCCTGCCCCGGTGTCCGAAGCGGACCCGGATTACAAAGTCTATAAATCGGATTTCGACGAAGAAATCCTTGCCGAAGATCTGGCCGAGCCGATCGAGCTGGAACGCTTGCGCGCCTATCTGGACCAACAGTTGGAGCCGCTGAAAGGCGCGGTCAGCCGTCTGGCCAATAAGCTGCAACGCCGCCTTCAGGCCCAGCAGAACCGCAGCTGGGAATTCGATCTGGAGGAAGGCATTCTGGACGCAGGCCGCTTGGCCCGTGTGGTCGCCAACCCGACCACGCCGCTTAGCTTCAAGATCGAGAAAGACACCGAATTCCGCGACACCGTTGTGACGCTGCTGCTCGACAACTCGGGCTCAATGCGCGGGCGGCCGATTTCGATTGCCGCGATCTGCGCCGATGTTCTGGCCCGCACGCTGGAACGCTGCAACGTCAAGGTCGAGATCCTGGGCTTTACCACCCGTGCGTGGAAAGGCGGCCAATCGCGTGAGACTTGGCTGAACGATGGCCGCGAACAGCAGCCCGGACGCCTGAATGATCTGCGCCATATCATCTATAAGGGGGCCGATGCGCCTTGGCGCCGCACCCGCGCCAACCTTGGCCTGATGATGAAAGAGGGACTGCTGAAGGAAAACATCGACGGGGAGGCGCTGGAATGGGCGCACCGCCGGATGGTCGGCCGGCCTGAGGCGCGGAAGATCTTGATGGTGATTTCCGACGGCGCTCCGGTGGACGATTCCACCCTGAGCGTGAATCCGGCCAATTTCCTTGAAAAGCACCTGCGCGATGTGATCGCCATGGTGGAAAAGCGCAGGCAGGTGGAATTGCTGGCCATCGGCATTGGCCACGACGTGACCCGCTATTACGACCGCGCGGTGACCATCACCGATGTCGAACAGCTGGCTGGCGCAATGACCGAGCAATTGGCATCGCTGTTTGACAGCGACCCACGGGCACGCGCCCGTGTCATGGGGATCAAGCGGGCGTCATGACGCCCGCCGGGGGCTGTCTGCCCCCGGACCCCCGAGGAATATTTCCAGTCAGAAAATACATGCAGCGTGCTTGCATCCGCAGCGGCGTTCGGGTTGTCTCGGGCGGGCTGACAAGGGGAGCCGCGACATGTTTCAAACCTACGATGATATTGCATCGCCGGACACGGGCCCGGCGCGGCTGGCCGCGCTGCGTGCGCAGATGGCCGAGCGCGGGCTGGACGGGTTTTTGGTGCCGCGCGCCGATGCGCATCAGGGCGAATATGTAGCGCCCCATGATGATAGGCTGGCTTGGCTGACCGGATTTACCGGGTCGGCGGGGATTTGCGCGGCGTTGATGGACAAGGCCGGGGTCTTTGTCGATGGGCGCTACCGCGTTCAGGTGCGCGCGCAGGTGGCGGATGTGTTCACCCCTGTGGCCTGGCCCGAGGTTGAGGTCGCGGAGTGGCTGAACTCTGAGGCACCAAAGGGGGCAAAAATCGGCATTGACCCGTGGCTGCACCGGCTGGCCGAGGTGCGTATGTTGGAAGAGACTCTGACAGGCGCCGAACTGGTGCGCTGCGCGAACCTTGTCGATGCGGTTTGGGACGATCAGCCCGCGCCGCCCATGGGCACGGTGTTTGAACAGCCGGTGTCCTTGGCCGGTGAGACGCGGGAAGACAAGATCGCGCGTTTGGCGGCCGGGCTTGGCAAGGCGGCTTGTGCGATCATCACCTTGCCGGATTCCATCGCCTGGCTGCTGAATATCCGCGGCAGCGACATCCCGCGCAACCCCGTGCCGCATGGGTTTGCCGTGCTGCATGCCGATGCGCGTGTGACCTTGTTCATTGCGCCGGGCAAGACCGAAGGTTTGGACCTTGGGGCCTGTGTAACAGAGCGTCCGGTTGATGCGTTCCTGGAAGCCTTGGCCGAATTGGACGGGCCGGTGATGGTGGATCCGGCCTCGGTTCCGCTGATCGTGGTGGACCGGTTGCAAGAGGCCGGGCGCCAGGTTGTCGAGGGGCAAGACCCCTGCCTGCTCCCCAAGGCGCGCAAGAACGCGGTTGAGATTGAGGGCAGCCGTCAGGCGCATCTGCGCGATGCCGCCGCCATGGCGCGATTCCTGTGCTGGCTGGATGCGCAGCCCCCCGGCACGCTGACGGAAATTGACGTGGCTATGGCGCTGGAGGCCGAGCGGCGCAACACCAATGCCCTGCGCGACATCAGCTTTGAGACGATCAGCGGCGCGGGCGCGCACGGGGCCATCGTGCATTACCGCGTGACCAACAGCACCAACGCCCCAGTTCTGGAGGGGCAACTGTTGCTGGTCGATAGCGGCGGGCAATATGTCGATGGCACCACCGACATCACCCGCACCATGGCCATCGGCACCCCCGGCGAGGAAGAGCGGCAGAACTTCACCCGCGTGTTGCAAGGGATGATCGCCATTTCGCGGCTGCGCTTTCCCAAGGGGCTGGCGGGGCGCGATATTGACGCGCTGGCGCGGGCGCGCCTGTGGGAGGCAGGGCTGGATTACGCCCATGGCACGGGCCACGGGGTTGGGGCCTATCTGTCGGTGCATGAAGGGCCGCAGCGGTTGGCGCGGTCGGGAACTGTGCCGTTTGAACCGGGGATGATTCTGTCGAATGAGCCGGGATTTTACCGCGAAGGGGCCTATGGGATTCGGATCGAAAACCTGATCGTGGTTCAGAAAGCACTTGATTTGCCGGGGCAGACCGTTCAGGACATGCTGTGCTTTGAGACGCTGACATGGGTGCCGATTGATCGACGGTTGATCGACGTCACCATGCTTACCAATGCCGAACGCGATTGGCTGAATGCCTACCACCAAGAAGTGGAGAGCCGCGTTCTGCCACTGCTAGACGGGCCTGCGGCGGAATGGCTCGTATCTGCCTGTCAGCCATTGTGACACGTTGCTGTTACCTAACGCGGGTCATAACATCCGCCGAACGATCGGGAGTGAGACTTTGACGAAATTCATAACTATTCGGCCAGCCACAGGCACTTGGGTGGTGCGCGCAGGCGGCGCGGTTCTGTGTGAATCAAACGGCGCGATGGAACTGACCGAGGGCGATCTTGCGCCGGTGATCTATTTCCCGCGCGGCGATATTGCCATGGCGTTTCTGGACCCGACCGATCAGAAGAACACCTCGGCTGAAAAGGGCGAAGCGTCGTATTTTTCGATCGTGACCAAGTCTGAAACGCTGAAAAACGCGGCCTGGACCTATGAAAGCCCGGTATCGGACCTAAGCGAAATCAAAGGTTATATCGCCTTCAACAAAACGCCCAAAGTGGCGGTCGAACAGCTGTAATCAGCTATGCTCTTCCTCGGCTGTGGCGGCCAGCGCCCGGTTGTAGGCCTTGAGCGCATCGACATGGAAAAGCGCGCCCTGTAGCCGGGGCGCGTTTTCTTTTTCGTCCATAGTGACGACCGGCAAGAAGGCCACGCCCGATTTGTCAAAGCGCGGCAGGGCCGTTTCCAAGGTGGCGTTGGCTTGCAAATACAGGCCCTGTTCGATCATTTGCAGACAGGTCGCCTCATCCGCGGCGCCGTCATCGGTTGGGCCGCGCATCACGCCCTGTACCCGGAACATCGCAAGCAGATAGGCCTGCGGCCCGGCGGCCAAATGAACGTTGCGCCGTTCCAGTTGCGACAAGAAGAACGACCGATCCACAAAGCGCGACGCCAGCGCGGTGGACATCGACACCGACACCATCACCGCAAGCCCCGTCTGCCAGTCGCCCGTCAGTTCGAACACGATCAAGGTGGTTGAGATGGGCGCACCCAGAACTGCTGCCGCCACCGCGCCCATGCCCGCCAGCGCATAGAGCGTGAAAGCCCCCGATTGTTCGGGGAACAGACCGGTTGCAATCAGGCCAAAAGACAGGCCAGTCAAAGCGCCGATCATCAGCGACGGGGAAAAGATGCCGCCCCCCATGCGCCCCGCCATGGTGACGGCCACGGCAATCACCTTGAGGATGGCAAAGATGATCGCCTCATGCAGCAGCAGGCTGCCGGTCAGCGCAAGCGAGGTCGTCTCATACCCGACGCCGATGATATGCGGATAGAAGATTGCCAAGGCCCCAAGCACCGCGCCCGCCACCGCAGGCCGCGCCCAGCGGGGCAATTTCAGCCGGGCCTGAAGGCGGCTTTCGAAATCATCGGCCCAGAAGATGGCGCGGATCATCAAAACCGCCACCGCACCGCAGACCAAACCCAGCAGCAGGAAGGCCGGAAGCTCTAAGTAGAACTCCAGCGTGCTGGTGCCGGGCAGCACAAACTCGGTCACATCGCCAAAGGCCAAACGGTTGATCACCGTCCCAGCGGCCGAGGCGATGACGATGGGCGCAAAGGCGTGCAGGGCGAAGTGGCGCAAGATCACTTCAAGCGCGAACAAGGCCCCGGCGATGGGCGCGTTGAACGACGCACTGACCGCCGCCGCCACGGCGCAGCCCAGCAGATCGCGGCCCGTGATGCCATCGGCACGGATCAAGTTGCTGATCCAGCTGGACATCATCGCCGCCATCAGAACCACTGGCCCTTCGCGCCCTGTAGACCCGCCTGTAGACAGCGTGATCCAATGCGCAAAGGTTGAGGCGATGCCGGCCTTTTTCTCGACTCGGCCATCGTTCAGAGCCGCGCCTTCGATCACATCCGCCACCGCGCGGACCCGGCCATCGGGCGTGGCATAGTGCAGGATCAACCCAACCGTCACCCCGCCCGCCATTGGGATCAGCATCACCCAGTACCACGGCAGCGTTTCGGCAAAGCTGTGCAGCGTGTTCACATCGGGCGTCCGATAGAGCAGCGTTTGCAGCCAGTTGATCGCCAGACGGAACACCACCGCCGCAAAACCGGCGGCAACCCCGATCAGCAAAGCGATAAACCAGAACTGCGCCTGACTGGGCCCTTTGTGGCGCAGCAGATCCCAGCCTTGGGAAAACACCTCGCCCATTTCGCGCATCTGCCGCGTCAACGGCCGCGTGGGTCGGGGGGTGTCTATCATTGCCTGCGCTTCCTGCTTTTCGCCCGCCCCCACCGGGCGTATGGTCGCCCGAAATTTGAAAGGATGGGTTCCATGTCTATTCCAGCCGCCATTGAGGCCTTAACTTCCTTGTTAGGACAACGGCTCAGCCTGTCCAAGTCCGACTTGGCCCTGCATGGCCGATCCGAGTCCTATTTTCCCGAAACGCTGCCCGATGCGGTGGCCTATCCCGAAACGACGCAAGAAGTATCAGAGCTGGTCAAGATCTGCGCGGCGCAGGATTGCCCGGTGATCGGCTGGGGCGCCGGCACCTCGCTGGAAGGGCATGGGCTGGCGGTGCGCGGCGGCGTGGTGGTTGATTTCACTCGCATGGATAAGGTGCTGGGGATCCGGCCCGAGGATCAGGACGTCACCGTGCAACCCGGCATCACCCGCGAGGCCCTGAATACAGAGCTGCGTGCAACCGGCCTGTTCTTTCCGGTCGATCCCGGCGCAAACGCCACCATCGGCGGCATGGCCGCCACCCGCGCCAGCGGCACCACCGCCGTACGCTACGGCACGATGCGCGACAACGTTCTGGGGCTCGAGGCGGTCTTGGCCGATGGCACGATCATCAACACCGGCACCCGCGCCCGCAAATCTGCGGCGGGCTATGACCTGACAGCGCTGCTGGTCGGCTCCGAAGGCACGCTTGCGTTAATCACCGCCCTGACCCTGCGCCTGCATGGCCAGCCCGAGGCGGTATCGTCCGGCGTCTGTGCCTTTGACCGGATCGAGGATGCGGTCAGCGCTGTTCAGGAAACCATCCAGATGGGCATTCCCATGGCCCGGATCGAGTTTGTTGACGCCGCCACCGCTGTGGCCTTCAACGCCTATGCCGATGCGACCCTGCCCGAATGCCCGCATCTGATGATCGAGTTTCAGGGCTCGGAGGCCGGGGTCGCCGAACAATCCGAACGCTTCGGGGAAATCGTGGCGGACCACGGCGGCAAGGGCTTTGCCTGGTCCACCAAGGAAGAGGACCGCCGCAAGCTTTGGGCGATGCGGCACAACGGATACTACGCGATCCTTGCGTCTCGTCCCGGCTGCAAGGCCGTGGTCACCGACATATGCGTTCCGATCTCCCGGCTGGCCGAGGCGGTTGAGGCCACCATCGCCGATATCGACGCAAGCCCGATCCCCGGCCCGATCCTTGGCCATGTGGGCGATGGAAATTTCCACGCGATCCTGATGGTTGACCCCGACAGCCCCGATGAGCTGGCCGAGGCCAAGCGCCTGTCGCACGTCATGGTGGAACGGGCGCTGGACCTAGGCGGTACCGCCACGGGCGAACATGGCGTCGGCATGGGCAAGCTGGACTACATGCCGCGCGAACATGGGGCGGCGTGGCAGGTCATGGGCGCGCTGAAATCCGCGATGGACCCCAAAAACATCCTTAACCCCGGCAAAATGGTCCCGCAGGGCAACTAAGCCCCGCTGCACAGCAGGCGGAACCGATCCAAGGCCAACGTAGCGCGCTGGTCGATCTGGGCTTGAGTCGGCTGCGGCAGCACGCCAATGGCGCGACGGATCTGCTGATCCCCGACCAACAGTTCGACCAATAGCGCGGCGGCCTCAGCGCCGGTCAGCGGCGCGATGTCGATTTCGGTCTGCCGTTCCATCAAGGTTTGGACACGCGGCAGGACCGAGTCGCGGCCCGATAGCGCAAGTACCTTTCCTAGCGTGCCGCTGGCATCCGCCGCCGCGGCACGATTCAAGGCAATCGCCCGATCGCTCAGCAGCAGTTCGAGCAGCTTAGGCGCCAACGCCCCAAGCGCCTCATTCGCCCCGTCCGCAGCGTCCAGAACCTGTTCCAGATAGTCGCTGACCTGCTGCGCGTTGTGTTCGATAAGCGACTGAAAAAGCCCCGCTTTATCCCCGTACCAACGATACAGCGTTTCATTTGACGCCTTGGCCCGCTTGGCCACCGCCAGCATCGACAGCCCCAGGTACCCTTTCTCGGCCAAGACCGCATAGGCGGCCTCTGCGATCTGGTCGTGCCGTTTCTCTTTCGCTTTGGTTTTCATTTCGTCTCCGATCTGGGTTGACAATATCCGTACATACAATTACGCCTACTGTACATACGTACACCAAATTACGGATTTAGAAAATGTTCGCATCCTCCTCCTTCAAAGCCCGTCAATCCGCCCTCGCCGCGCTGATCCTGTTGCAAGGCGTGATGCTGGCCGCCTTATTCGCCGGTGTGCAGCCGCACCCCCCCGCCGCCATCGCACCCTTTGGCATGGCCCCCTTCCTGGCGGTGTCGATCTCGGTCGCGCTGGCCGCGTACCGGCACGCCGAAACCGGGGGCAAGTCCGCCGCTGCATTGGCCGTGTTGGCCGCGATCCTCGCGCTGGTCAGCTTTGGCCCGCAGAAGTACTTTGACCCGGCCTTTGGTCAGGTGTGGCCGGCCGTCATCGGCGCACAAATCGCCTGTGTGATCATCGCGTTGAACCTGCGCCCTGCCCCCACCGCACAGGCCGCGTGATGCAAAAGGCGCTGATCCCAACCGCATTGCTGGGCCTGCTTCTGACAGGTGCGATTTTCGGCTTCTTCTATGCGTGGGTCTGTTCAACCATGTGGGGGCTCGATGCCATCGACCCCCACGTGGCGATCCAAGCGATGAACGGCATGAACGCTTCTGTCCGCAACGCGGTCTTTGCCCCGGCCTTCTTCGGCACACCCTTTGTTCTGGGATCCGTGGCGCAAATGGCCCGGAAAGAAGGACATCGCCAAGCGTCTTGGCTGTTTAACAGTGCCGCGATGATCTATCTGCTGCTGGGCGTGATGCTGACGGGATTTGCGAATGTCCCGATGAACGAAGCATTGGCTGCAACGGCCCTGCCAGACGACCCCGCCGCCGCTGCGCAAATCTGGGCCGAGTATTCCCCGCGCTGGCAGATGTTCAACATCATCCGCACCGCGGCATCGGGCGTCAGCCTTCTGTTGGTCGGTCTGGGACTGCTAAAGCTGCGTTAAGACGGCATGAGGGCGCGCGCTGCGGCGCGGGCCTCATCCGTGACGGTATCGCCTGCCAACATACGGGCGATTTCGTCCACCCGGTCAGCCGCCGACAGCGGCACCACGGTCGAGGTGGTGATATCATCGGTGACCGATTTCTGCACCCGCCAGTGATGCGCCCCAAGCGCCGCCACCTGCGGCGAGTGGGTGACAACCAGAACCTGCCCGCCATCGGCCAGCGCCGCCAAACGGCGGCCCACGGCATCGGCGGTGGCCCCGCCAACACCCCGGTCGATTTCGTCAAAGATCATGGTCTTTGCGGCATCGCGGCTCTGGCTCAGACAAACCTTCAGCGCCAGCAAGAACCGGCTCAGTTCCCCGCCTGAGGCGATCTTGTTCAGCGGCCCAGCCGGTGCGCCGGGGTTTGTGGCCACGGTAAAGGACACGGCGTCGCGCCCCTCTGGCCCATCGGGCGCGGTGGCGAATTCGGTGTGGAAGACGGCGCGATCCATTTTCAGCGGCGCAAGTTCGCCCATCACCGCCTTGTCCAGCGCCTTGGCAGCCGATTGGCGCTTGTCGCTTAGGTTGTTAGCGGCGGCGTTATAGGCGGCCTCAGCGGCGGTAACTACTTTGCGCAGCGCCTCAAGATCGCCTTCACCGGCATCCAACGCCGCCAGCTTGCCGCGCAGGGTTTCAGCCAAGGCAGGCAGTTCATCCGGCGCGATCTGATGCTTGCGGGCCATGCCGCGAATGGCGAACAGCCGTTCCTCGGTCGCCTCAAGTTCACGCGGATCAAATTCCAGCGCATCAAGACAGTCTTCTACCCCAGCCACGGCATCGGCCAGTTCGTTCATCGCCCGTTCCAGCGCGGCCAGAGGCGGATCAAGCCGCCCTTCGGCTTTGTCTGCCGCACCGTCCAGCCACCGCAGCGCATCGCCCATCGCGCCCTCGGCCCCATCCGATCCAAGCGCGGCATGGGCGCGGGAAATGTCATCGCGGATCCGCTCGGCCCCTTGCATCAGGCGGCGGCGTGCGTCCAGTTCCTGTTCCTCGCCCGGCTGCGGGTCCAGCTTGTCCAGCTCCGACACAGCGTGGCGCAGGAAATCCTCTTCGGCGCGGACCGCCTCAATCCCGGCCTCGGCATCGCGCAGGGCGCGTCGGGCGCGGCCAAGATCCAGCCAGGCGGCGCGGGCCGTATCCAGTTGCGGCTTCAGCCCGGCATAAAGATCCAGAATATCGCGATGCCCCTTCGGGTCGAGCAGCCCGCGGTCGTCATGCTGCCCGTGCAGTTCCAAAAGAACATCGCTCAGCCCGCGCAGCACTTCGCCCGAACAGCGGCGGTCATTGACCCAAGCCGTTTTGCGCCCGTCCTTGGTGTTCACCCGCCGCAGGATCAATTCATCACCGCCGGGCAACCCGGCTTCGGCCAGAACGGCATGGGCGGCATGGCCTTCGGGAAGATCAAAGACCGCCGTCACCTCGCCCTGATCGGCCCCGGCACGCACCAATTCCGCACGCCCACGCCAGCCCAGAACAAAGCCAAGCGAGTCGAGCAGGATCGACTTGCCCGCCCCGGTTTCCCCGGTCAGCACGTTCAGGCCCGGTTGGAACATCAGGTCCAACCGGTCGATGATAAGCATGTCACGAATTTCAAGCGCGCGAAGCATCGGCACACCTCAGACGGGTAGGTTGGCCCCCACCTCTGTTACAGCCATTTACCTTTGACCATCTGGCGATAGACCTGACGCAACCAGCTGTCGCCCGCGGCTTCAAGCTCGAGCCCGCGACCCGTCAGCAGCTTATAGCTGTCTTCGTACCATTCGGTGGATTGGTAGTTATAGCCAAGGATCGCACCGGCAGTCTGCGCCTCATCGGTCAGGCCAAGCGATAGATAGGCCTCAACCAAGCGGTGCAGCGCTTCGGCGGTGTGGGTGGTTGTCTGGAAATCTTCGACCACAGACCGGAACCGGTTGATCGCCGCGCCGTAATGTTCGCGGCGCAGATAGTAGCGGCCGATTTCCATTTCCTTGCCCGCAAGGTGATCAAACGCCAGATCGAATTTCAGCACCGAGGACCGGGCATAATCGCTATCGGGATAGCGTTCGATCACGGCGCGAAGGGCTTGCAGCGCCTGGAAGGTCAGGCCTTGGTCGCGGCCCACTTCTTCGATCTGGTCATAGTAGGACAGCGCCAGCAGGTATTGCGCATAGGCCGCATCGTCATCGGCAGGGTAGAAGTCAATGTATCGCTGCGCGGCTGACCGGCTGTTTTCATAGTCGCGGTCCTGATGGAACGCATAGGCCTGCATGATCAGCGCACGCTTGGCCCAGTCCGAATAGGGATACAGCCGTTCGATTTCTGAGAAGAAATAGGCAGCCTTTTCAGGCTTGCTGCGGTTCAGTTCAAATTCGCCGCGGCCAAAGATCTGCTCGGCGGTGAAGTTTTCGATCGGCACACCGCCGGGCCCGAACCCTTCCCGCTCAACATCGAGACCACACCCGGCCAATGCGACCGAGAGCAGCAACGCCCCAAGACCCATGCTACGCGACGAAACGCCTGCCATTGGTGCTCACCCTCATTCCTTCAAACGGGAGGCAACCCCACCCCGCCCATTGCAATGGTCCTAGCACATAAAATTCCGAGGCAAAACGCTTTAACGACGTCCTTGCGATGTCTCGCTTAGGCGACCTTCGGGATCTCATCGCGTGTAACGCCCACACCCGGCAGTTTTGCGGCCAGATCAGCATCACATTCGATCATGCGGAAGGCGTCGGGCGTGGCGAACAGGGTTCGCAGCAGGCTGTTGGTGACAGCATGCCCCGCGCGGTTGCCTTCATAAAGACCAAGGATCGGCGCACCAGCCAGCGACAAATCCCCAAGCGCATCCAGCATCTTATGGCGGACCGGTTCATCAATGTGGCGCAGGCCGCCGGGGCTGACGACGCAGCCCTTGTCGAACACAACCGCGTTTTCGCCCGGCACACCGCCAAGGGCCAAGCCGTTGGCCTGCATCATGTCGACGTCGGCCTGCATGCAGAAGGTGCGGCTATCGCACAGATCACGGACAAAGCTGCCGTTGGCCAGGTTCAGGCGGCGCTGTTGCTGGCCAATCGCGGCATCGTCAAAGTCGATGCTAAAGGCCATTTCAACGCCCTTGGCCGGGCTTAGGCGGGCCCAAGCATCGCCTTTGCGGAATTCCACGGGCTTCAGGATTTCGAAGGCACGCACGGGGCTGGCCAGCTGGCGCAGGCCGACCTTCAGAATGCCTTCGACAAATTTCACCGAACTGCCATCAAGGATAGGAACTTCGGGGCCGTCGATTTCGATCAGGGCGTTGTTCACACCGCAGCCTGCCAAAGCGGCCATCAGATGTTCAACCGTTGCCACAGACGCGCCTGCGCGGTTCACCAATTTGGTGCACAGCGGGGTCTGTTCGACGATGTCCCAACGGGCGGGGATCAGCGTATCGCCAAGGCGAATATCGGTGCGCTTGAACCAAATGCCATGTTCCGCCCCAGCCGGGTGAATCACCAAGCGAGCCGGTTTGCCTTGATGCAAGCCGATGCCTTCAAACACCAACGCCGTTCTCAGAGTTGTCTGCACGCGATTATCCCCAAACAGGCAGATCTGTCCTGCCCCATACATCCCAACTCGGATTTACCCTTTAGGAACCATTGGCCTCAAATCACTCTTTGTAACGCAGTGAAACATGGCGCCTCAGATGGTCGGCAGAGATTCGCCTACAGGCACAAGCCATTGAAATTACGTCAAAAAGAAGGGGCGCCTGTCAGCCTGACAGACGCCCCATTCAAAAAGATTTGTACGCTTAATTTGCCTGGCGACGCAGGAAAGCGGGGATTTCGATCTTCTCTTGATCGGGATCCGCTTGGGTCTGCGGTTGCGGCTGCGGTGCAGGCGCTGCGGCCTGACGCGGCGCCATCGGGGCCGGTGCGGGCTGATGACGGGCCGGGGCTTGCGGTGCGTGATGCTGCTTGGTCATACGGCCAATCAGCGAATTCAGCGGCGACTTGGGACGCTCATCCGCGGCAGCATCTTCTTCGGTTGCCGGGTCGTGGCGCACTCGGTCGGCAGCACGGCGCAAACGCGACAGGGCATCGGCACTCGGGGTGCCAGGGGCCGGTGCGCGCGGCGCGACAAATTCAGCCGCCATCGGGGCCTGAGCCTGCGGTGCAGGCTGATAGGCGGGCGGCGGAAGATCGTCGGACTTCGCAGCCTTGGGTGCGGGCTGCGCGGTCTTGGCAGCCTGATGGTCAAAGAACGACGGCATGGCCTGATCGTCTTCGTCCTGCGCTTGGTTTTCGAACAGCGACGGTTCTTCTGCGGCTTCCAACGGGGCCTGAGCAGGCGCTTCGTGGAAGTTGGGCGCAGCAGCCGGAGCGGCAGCCGCCGGGGCCGGTGCGGGCACCGCAGGTTTCAGCGGCTCGGCCAGCGAACGGCGCGGAACCGGCATTTCGCTGTGCACGTTGGTGGCGTCGATGCCGGTGGCAACAACGCTGACGCGCATCATGCCTTCCATGCTTTCGTCCAGCGTCGAACCAACGATGATGTTTGCATCCTGATCGACTTCTTCGCGAATGCGGTTGGCCGCTTCGTCCAATTCGAACAGGGTCAGGTCGTTGCCGCCGGTGATGTTGATCAGAACGCCCTTCGCACCCTTCAGGCTGATTTCGTCCAGCAGCGGGTTTGCAATGGCCTTCTCGGCGGCCTGAATGGCGCGATCTTCGCCTTCGGCCTCGCCCGTGCCCATCATCGCCTTGCCCATTTCGTCCATCACGGCGCGAACGTCAGCAAAGTCGAGGTTGATCAGACCGGGGCGAACCATCAGGTCGGTCACGCCTTTGACACCTTGGTACAGAACGTCGTCCGCCATGGCGAAGGCATCGGTGAAGGTGGTCTTTTCGTTGGCCAGACGGAACAGGTTCTGGTTCGGAATGATGATCAGCGTGTCGACGACCTTTTGCAGCGCTTCTACGCCGTCTTCGGCCTGACGCATCCGCTTGGCACCTTCGAACTGGAAGGGCTTGGTCACAACACCAACGGTCAGAACGCCCAGCTCACGCGCGGCCTGCGCGATGATCGGGGCAGCCCCGGTGCCGGTGCCGCCGCCCATGCCAGCGGTGATAAAGCACATGTGTGCGCCCGCCAGATGGTCAACAATCTGTTCAATGCTTTCTTCGGCCGCCGCTGCGCCAACCGAAGCGCGGGCCCCTGCGCCCAGACCTTCGGTGACCTTCACGCCCAGCTGGACGCGCTGCTGCGCCATCGACTGCTGCAGTGCCTGCGCGTCGGTGTTGGCGACGACGAAATCCACGCCGTCCAACTGCTTGTCGATCATGTTATTGACAGCGTTACCGCCCGCGCCGCCCACACCGAAAACGGTGATACGCGGTTTAAGCTCCTGCTGACCGGGCACGGATAGGTTCAATGTCATTTTTAATGTCCGCCTGTTTTTGTCAGCCCATTCAGGCCGTTTTTGCACCTTTATCCACAATTATTACCACAGATCGCGGCAAGGTCACGTAAAAATCTATGAAAATCCACAAAATATGGCGGCAAAACATGAACTTCGCGCCGTATTTCGCTGAATTCACTAGATAGTGTTTTTACCAGTTATCCCGGAACCATTGAACCGCGCGCTTGAGCGAGCGTGCCGGATAGCGATCCATGGGAATTTCGAAGTCCCACCACTCATCTTGAGGGTGAGCAGCAAACAGGCACAATCCCACAGAAGCTGCAAAACCAGCGCTGGTCGCGGCCTGCGGCAAACCATGCACACGCATCGGTCGGCCAAGACGCACTTGCTGCCCCAGAATGCGGCTGGCCAGCCCGTCAAGGCCGGGGATCAGGCTCGATCCGCCTGTTAGAACGATCTGCTGGCTGGGCAAATGCTCAAATCCAGCGGCGTCCAAACGGGCGCGTACCTCTTCGAGGATTTCATCGACACGCGGGCGCATGATGCCAATCAGCTCGGCCCGGCTGATTTCGCGGCGGTCATGTTCCCAATCGCCGGTATCGCCGCCGATCTGGATCATTTCGCTGTCATCGCGCCCCGTGGCGAACAGCCCGCCGTAGAAGGATTTGATCCGCTCGGCGGTGGCAATCGGCACCTGGAACCCAAGCGAAATATCGCCGGTGATGTGATCGCCGCCCATGCGCACGGTGTCGGCATAGATCATATGTTTCTTCAGGAAGATCGACACGCTGGTCGTGCCGCCGCCAATATCGACACAGGCCGCACCCAGTTCCTGTTCGTCTTCCACCAGCCCGGAAATGCCTGACACATAGGCCGAGTTTGCAATCCCTGCCAGTTCCAGATCGCAGCGCTTGACGCATTGTGCAAGGTTTTGAACGGCCTGCGCATCGACGGTCAGCATATGCATATCGGTCGACAGCGTATGCCCCACCTGCCCGCGCGGGTCGATCAGACCCGACCGATGGTCCAGCGCAAAATTCACCGGCTGGGCGTGCAGCACTTCGCGGCCTTCGCCAAAATTCGGGACGTCGCAAGCGCTCAGAACGCGGGCGATGTCCTGTTCGGTCACTTCGGTGCCGTTCACTTCGACAGAGCCATCAAGCCCATAGCTGCGCGGCCCCGCGCCCGAGAAACAGGCGATCACATGATCCACGCGGATCTGCGCCATTTTCTGGGCGGCCTGCACGGCAGTGCGGATCGCGCGCTCCGCCTCGGCCATCGATACGATTTCGCCAAAGCGCACGCCACGCGACCGTGTGGTTGCGGCACCAATAACACGGAACCCCGACTGGCCTGCCATGGAACCGACGCCCTGGCTTTCATCCATACGTTCCGCGCCATCAAAGCGCAGAACCAAACAGGCAATTTTGGACGTGCCCACGTCCAAAATGGCAATCACACCGCGTTGCATTGCCGCCTTGCGCATGTTGCGCATCGCGCGCTGCGATTCATAGAGCTCGATCATTATTTGTTATCCCCAACCTCTATTGCCCGAATTCGCCAAAGCTCCTTCACCGCCCCATCGGTGATCCGAAGCGTTGGACGCTGAGGCAGACGCATGTCCACCGCGACCACATCCCGGTCCAGCATTTCCACAGCCCGATCCATCGCGATCACACGCTCTAGCGCGCGCACCGCCCCGGTTTCGGGCAGCATGATCCGTTGCGACCGGTCCAAGACCACATCCCAACGGCGTTCGCCGATCCGCTCCAGCCCGCGAAAGCGGTCCATCAGCGGGCCAAGCGACGAAATCAACGTCATTGCCTCTTCGACATGCAGATCCGCCCCGGCGCCCGCCATGACCGGCAGGTGCGGGTAATCCAAACGCGAGCCGATCGGGCGAACCAACACGCCTTCGCGGTCGATCAACTCCAATTCACTGCGGCCACGCCAGACAACGACCGGCACGCGTTCCACCACGTCGATTTGAAGAACCCCGCCTGAACGGATGCGCACCTGCGCCGACTGAACCGCGTCCAGACCGACGATGGTTTCGCGCATGCGGTCCAGATCCAGATCGAAGGACGAGACCGGGAAATCCAATGGCAGAACTTCGCGGATGTCTTCGGCAACGCCATCGGTCGCGCCGTCCACAGCCATCAGCTTGACCATGAACTCTTCGCGCTGCACCACCGAGGACCGCAGGTCATAGACCATCAGGTTGAAATCATCGCGGCGGTCCTGATCGGCAAACCAAAGCGTCGCCCCGCCAAAGGTCACGGCAAAGGGCAAAGCCACCCGCAACGTCAGCCGGAACAGCGGCGTCAGCATCAGCCGCTCAAAGCGGTAAGCCCAACGCGAAGGGGCCGGATCGGCCTTTTTGGGCGCGCTTACCGGTTGCATGAGGCATCCTCCACCATCCAAGCGCAGAATTCCCCAAAGCTCAGGCCAATCAGCCCGGCATGCTCGGGGCTAAGTGAGGTTGGCGTCATCCCCGGCTGGGTGTTGGTTTCCAGCAAGATCAGCCCCTCAAGCCCCTTGGCCTCATCCCAGCGGAAATCGGTCCGGCTCACGCCCCGGCATCCCAACGCATTATGGGCGCGCAGGGCATAATCCATGCAAGCGTCATAAATCGCCGGCGGAATGTCGGCGGGGCAAACATGGCGCGACCCGCCAGCCTTGTACTTGGCGTCGTAATCGTACCAGCCATCGGTCAGAATATCGGTCACACCCAAGGCGCGGTCGCCCATCACGGTGGTCGTCAATTCGCGGCCCGGTACAAACGCCTCGACCATCACGACATCCGGCATCGCATCGTCCAGACGCGGCGGCGTGTTTGCGCCCGCCTCAACCAGATACACCCCAACCGAAGACCCTTCGTTGTAAGGCTTAACCACGTAGGGCGGCATCATCACATGGCTGGCCATCGCATCGGACTTGGAAACCAGAACGCTTTCCGCGACCGGCAGACCGGCGGCACGATAGGCGTCCTTGCTACGCTCTTTGTCCATCGCCAAAGACGAAGCCAAGACGCCCGAATGGGTATAGGGAATCCGCATCCATTCCAGCATGCCCTGCACGCAGCCATCTTCGCCCCAACGGCCATGCAGCGCGTTGAAAACGACGTCGGGTTGGATTTCCGCCAATTGTGCCGAAAGCTCGGGGCCGGCATCGACCTCGATCACTTCGAATCCTTGATCCCGCAAAGCGGCAGCGCATTCACGACCAGAACTAAGCGACACTTCCCGCTCTGCCGAGAAGCCACCCTTTAACACTGCCACTTTCGGGTTTGTCCTGCTCGACATACCCAAACCTGCCTTTATATCGGGGCTTTGCCCCAGTTATTATTGCGTCCTGTAATGTCCGCAGCGGTTGGCCCGCATTAATCTTTAGACGCAGGTTCTCCGACCCGCATGATTTCCCAGTGTAGCTCTATTCCGCTGTGTTGGAAAACCCTTTTTCGTACTTCCTCGCCCAATCCTTCGAGATCATCTGCCGTTGCCTCTCCGGTGTTCACAAGGAAATTAGAGTGTTTTGGACTCATTTGAGCACCGCCGCGCGTGGCCCCGCGCATGCCCGCATCGTCGATCACTTTCCATGCTTTCAAATCATGAACGTCATCGGATTTGCCGGTCGAGCTGAACCCTGCGGGGTTTCGAAAGGTGCTGCCTGCCGTGCGGTCTTTGGTCGGCTGGGTCTCGTCGCGCTTTTTCAACTGCGCGTCCATATGGGCATGAAGCGCATCGGGTGCGCCCTCGCCGCCTTGCAAAACGGTCTCAACCAGCACCCAACCTTCGGGCAGGCTGGACTGACGATAGGCAAATTGCAGGTCATCGGCGGTCAGACTCACGGTCTTGCCGTCGCGGGTTATGGCCGTGGCCTCAACGAACACATCCGCCAGATACGACCCATAACAGCCTGCATTCATGCGGATCGCGCCGCCGATGCTGCCGGGGATGGTGCGCAGAAAGGTCAGGTCGACGCCCGCATCCGCCGCCTTGCGTGCCACATGCGCATCAAGCGCGGCCACGCCCACACGAACGCGCCCGCCCTCTTCTACCGTGATCTGATTGAACCCGCGCCCCATGCGGATCACCACGGCCCGCAGACCACCGTCGCGCACGATCAGGTTAGACCCAACGCCCATCGGGAACACCGGCACCGCCGGATCAAGCGCCGCCAGAAACTGCGCCAGATCATCAACATCGGCGGGCTGAAAGAACCAATCGGCAGGCCCGCCCACGCGCAGCCACGTCAGATCAGACAGCATACGATTGGGCGTCAGCGTGCCGCGGACGGCGGGCATATCAGTCATGGCGTCCTCGACTTAGGCGGATAGCTTTTCCGGCAGGCGGTTCGCCCAAGCCGAGATTGTCCCCGCCCCAAGGCAGACCACCATATCGCCGGGCTGGGTCTGTTCGCGCACCAAACGTTCCAGGTCTTCTTCGGTCAGCAAGGCACGCGCATGGCGGTGCCCGTGGCGGATCAGACCGGCGACCAGATCATCGCGGGTGGCGCCCGGAATTTCCGCTTCGCCTGCCGCGAAAACCTCAGCGATGGCGACCACGTCTGCCTCATTGAAACAGGTGCAGAAATCTTCGAACAGCGAATGCAGGCGGGTGTAGCGGTGCGGCTGATGTACGGCGATCACGCGGCCTTCGCAGGCCTGACGCGCGGCTTTCAAAACGGCGGCGATTTCCACCGGATGGTGGCCGTAATCGTCGATGATCGTCACGCCGTTCACTTCACCAACCTTGGTAAAGCGGCGGTTCACGCCGCCGAACTTGGCCAGCGCTTCGCGGATTTCTTCGCGTTTCATGCCCAAATGACGGGCCACCGCCACGGCAGCCAGCGCGTTCGAGACGTTGTGATCGCCCGGCATCGGCAGGGTGCAGCCTTCGATCACCGCGTCTTCGGTTTGCAGCGCGATATCGAAATGGGCGACGCCCTTTTTGTAGGTCAGGTTGATCGCCCGCACATCGGCCTGCGCGTTAAAGCCATAGGTTTTCACACGGCGGTCGGTGATCCGGCCCACCAGCGCCTGCACCTCTGGGTGGTCGGTGCAGCAGACGGCCACGCCATAGAACGGGATGTTCGAGACGAAATCGTAAAACCCTTTGCGCAGATTTTCGATGCTGCCCCAGTGTTCCATATGTTCGGGGTCGATATTGGTGACCACGGCAATGGTCGCCGGAAGCCGGTTAAAGGTGCCGTCGGATTCATCGGCCTCCACCACCATCCATTCGCCCTGCCCCATCCGCGCGTTCGACCCGTAGGCGTGGATGATCCCGCCATTGACGACGGTCGGGTCAAAGCTGCCAGCTACCATCACCTCGGCCATCATCGTCGTGGTGGTGGTTTTGCCATGGGTGCCCGCAATCGCGATGTTCGACCGTAGGCGCATCAGTTCAGCCAGCATTTCGGCGCGGCGAACGATGGGCAAGCCGCGGCGACGCGCCTCGTCAAGTTCGGGGTTGCCCGGTTTGATCGCCGAGGAAATCACCACGACCTGCGCATCTTCCAGATTGTCCGCCGACTGGCCCTCGAAGATGCGTGCACCAAAGCCTTCAAGGCGTTCGGTGATCTTCGAGCTTTTCAGATCCGAGCCCTGCACCACATAGCCAAGGTTCAGCAGAACCTCGGCAATGCCGGACATCCCAATACCGCCAATACCGACAAAGTGGATGGGCCCGACATCGCCGGGCAGCTTGGTGGCTGCGTTCATTTCTGTCCCTTCTCGGCCAGCGCAATCACCAGCGCGGCCAGTTCTTCTGCGGCGTCGGGCTTTGACGCCCCCAGTGCCGCGCTTGCCATTTTCTGCGACCCTTTGGGGTTGCGCAGTACCGTCTCAATCGCCTCGGTCAAGGCTTCAATTGTCAGTTTGCTTTCGGGAATGCGGATCGCCGCGCCCGCATCGACCAGACCTTGCGCGTTCGCCGTCTGGTGGTCGCCCGCCGCCGCCGCAAACGGGATCAGGATCGACGGGCGGCCAATCACACTAATATCCGCAACCGATGACGCGCCCGACCGGGAAATCACCAATTGCGCCTCGCTCATGCGTTCTGGGACATCGGCAAAGAACGGCTGGACCTCGGCACGAATGCCGTTTTCGTCGTAGAACGTGGACACCCGTGCCTCATCCTCATCGCGGGCCTGATGGCTGACGCGCAGATGACCAAGCAGATCCATCGGCAGATTGGCAATCGCGGGCGGCACAATGTCCGACAGGATGCGCGCGCCTTGGCTGCCACCGATCACCAGTATCGACATCGGATAATCGCCCGGCACGATATAGCCCGCCCCGGCCCGCGCCTTGACCGCGCCGCGCACCGGATTGCCGGTATGCGTGGCTTCGACCCCATCGGGCAACGTGGTTGGCCATGTCCCGCAGGCCACCGAATCGACCCGCGTGGCGAAGACTTGGTTCACCCGGCCCAGAACGCCGTTCTGTTCGTGGATCATCCGCGGCAAGCGCAGCATCCAAGCCGCCCCAAGCGCAGGAATGCTGGGATAGCCGCCAAAGCCGACAACGGCATCGGGTTTGTCCCGCAGCAAGCGCACCGCCATGCCCAGCGTGCCGCCCAGAATTTTGAACGGCACCGCCAGTTTCGACGCGATACCACCACGGGCAAAGGTCGCGCTGGCGACCTGCTCGATCTCAACCGCGTCGGGGAAACCACCCGTGTAGCGTGCACCGCGCGCATCGGTCGACAGCTTTACCCGCCAGCCTTTGGCCAGCATGTTTTCCGCCAGCGCCTGCGCCGGGAACATATGGCCGCCGGTTCCACCAGCCGCGATCACAAGCAAGGGTCGCGAATATCGTTCCGCCATGACATCCCCCGATCAGGCAAAGGCCGCCGGGATACGGCGGCCAGTGTTGTACAGTCAGGTCGCAGCGGCCTAGAGCCTGCCGCGCCCTTTCAGAATGTCGCCTATTTCGCCTTGCGGACGGGTCCTTGTAAAGGCCAGCAGCATGCCAACCGCAATCCCAGTCGCAATAAGCGACGATCCGCCGTAGCTGACGAAGGGCAGTGTCATGCCCTTGGCCGGCAACAGACGCACCGCAACGCCCATGTTGATCATCGCCTGAACCCCGAACATGCAGGCAAGCCCGGTTCCGGCCAGACGAATAAAGGTATCACGTTCGCGCATCAGCCGCGTCAGCGACCGGACGACGATCGTTGCATATAGCCCGATGATGACAAGCACCAGCACCAGCCCGTATTCCTCGGCGGCAACGGCGATGATAAAATCGGTGTGCGCATCAGGCAGCGACCATTTCACCTGACCTTCGCCCACGCCAACGCCGAAGAAACCACCGCTTTGAATGGCGTTCGTGGCATAGCCGATCTGGGTGGTTGGATCGATTTCAGGGTTCAGGAACCCGTCAATCCGCCGCGCGAAGTGTTCGGAATTGCTATAGGCAAAAGTGCCGCCCAGCACGACCAGACCGGCAATCGCCACAAGGATCAGCATCGGCGCACCGGCAACGAAATACATCACGCCCCAGCCGAACAGGATCAGCGCAGACTGGCCAAAATCCGGCTGCATGGACAGCATCAGAACAATCGCAACGGTCAGCGCAAAGGACCAAAGCCGCCCCGGCGGGCCGTTCAAATCTTGCGCGGCGGCCATCATCCAGGCCGAGGCCACAACGAAGCCGGGCTTAAGGAATTCCGACGGCTGAATCGATCCGAACCCAAGGCTATACCAGCGCGTTGCGCCCTTGCCAAAGTCCGTGCCGAAGAACGGCAACATGGCCAGCGCGACAAAGGCCGCAACAAAGCCCAGAACGGCAAACCGGCGCACGGTTTTGGGGTCCATCATCGACACGATGAACATGCTGATGATCGCCATGCCGCCAAAAAACGCCTGTTTTTTAACGTAGTAAAAGGCCGCATGGCCATTCCGTTCGGCCAGCGGCGGCGAGGCCGCAAGACCAAGCAAAATACCAACGCCAAACAGCATCAGAATGCAGGACAAGGTCCACTTGTCCACTGTGCGCCACCATTTCGGCAGCACCGGCTCTCCCGCGTGGACGGGGGCCGATCCATAGACCATCTCTGTCATGAAGCGCCTGCCTTTTGCCTCTGAACTGCCCGGTTGTCCGGGTCTGTCCGAACAGGATATCGCAAAACGAATCGCCTTGCCAGAAAAGATTGCGCGCGTCCGAATCGCGGCGATTGCCCGCCGATATGGCTTGCGTCGCGGCGTGTTCCGTGGTCCTTCGCGGCTATGAACGTCCAGACCCTGATCCTTGGCGCCGGTGCTGCCGGTATGATGGCCGCCGCCCATGCGGGCGCGGATGTTTTGGTGATCGACCATGCCAAGGCGCCGGGCGAAAAGATCCGCATCTCCGGCGGCGGGCGCTGCAATTTCACCAATATGTATTGCGAACCATCGCGGTTTTTGGGCGGCAACCCGCATTTCCACAAATCCGCGCTCAAGCGGTATACGCAGTGGGATTTCGTCGATCTGATCGCCAAGCACGGCATCGCCTATCACGAAAAGACGCTTGGGCAGTTGTTCTGCGACGATAGCGCCCGGCAGATCGTCGATATGCTGCGGACCGAGATGGAGCGCGCGGGCGCGCGGCTTTGGCTGGAAACCGCGTTGGTGGATCTGTCGCATGACGGCAGCCGGTTCCGCGCGACGCTGGACCGCAACGGCCAGCGGACCGAGGTGCGCGCAAAAAATCTGATCGTGGCGACGGGCGGCAAATCCATCCCGAAGATGGGCGCGACCGGCCTTGCCTATGACATTGCACAACAATTCGGCCATAGCGTGACCGAAACCCGCCCCGGACTGGTGCCCTTCACCTTCCCCGATGGGCGGTTCAAACCCTTGGCCGGGGTCGCCTGCCCGGTTCGGGCCACCAGCAACGGCACCAGCTTTGACGAAGCCCTGCTATTCACCCATCGCGGCCTGTCAGGACCATCGGTGCTGCAAGTGTCCAGCTATTGGCGCGAAGGTCAGACGGTCAGCTTTGACTTGTTGCCCGGCACCGACCTAGAGGCGCATCTGCGCGGCCTGCGCACCCAGCAAGGCAAGCGCAGCCTGACGACCGAACTGGCCAACCTGCTGCCCGCGCGGCTGGTGGAGCATCTGGCGCCGCAGATCGACTTTAACGGCAATCTGGGGGATCTGTCGGACAAACGCATTGCCGCGCTGGCCGAGGCGCTGCGCGATTGGCAGGTCTTGCCACAAGGCACCGAAGGCTACCGCACCGCCGAAGTCACGCTCGGCGGGGTGGCGACGGATGCGGTGTCCTCGAAAACCATGATGTCCGCGCATCAGCCCGGCCTGTACTTTATCGGCGAGGCGCTCGACGTCACCGGCTGGCTGGGCGGCTACAACTTCCAATGGGCTTGGTCCAGCGCGGTCGCCGCAGGCCGCGCGATCGGGCAGGCTTAACCCAGTTTCGCGCGAACGGCGGCGGCAAAAGCCTCGCCGCGTTTTTCGAAATTGTCGTATTGGTCAAAGCTGGCAGCCGCGGGGGCCAGAAGCACCACATCGCCCGGCTGTGCCTCTTCGATCGCCTTGGCCACAGCCACATCCATATGGGTGCAAATCTCGGCCTCGACTCCCTGAAGTTGCAGGGCAAAACCTGCCGCTTCGCGCCCGATCACATAGGCCTTGGCGACATTGGCCAGCCCTTCGGACAGGCCATCAAGACCACCCTCTTTCTGCAAGCCGCCACAGACCCAGCGGATATTCTTGAATGCCAGCAACGCCTTGGCGGCGCTGTCGACATTGGTGGCCTTGCTGTCATTGACGAAGGTCACGCCGTTGGCTTCGGCAATCAACTGGCTGCGATGCGGCAGGCCTTCGAAGCTGGCAAAAGCCGCCTCAATCACGCGGGGCGCAAGGCCAAGGCAGCGGCAGGCGGCATAGGCCGCGCAGGCGTTTTGGTGGTTGTGCGCGCCCGGCAACCCGCGAATGTCGCGCAGATCAATTGACCCGACCTGACGCCCCTTGCGCCATTCGCTCAGAAATCCTTTGCGGGCGAACACCATCCACCCCGGCCCCGTCAGCTTTTGCCCGGACGATACGCGGATTACCCGGTCATCGCTGGGAACGTCGACCAGCTGGTTGACCATGAACTGGCCTTCGTCTTCGTCCACGCCGATGATCGCCCGGTCCGGCCCGCCTTCGGCAAACAGCCGTCGCTTGGCCGCGAAATAGCCCCCCGGCCCGCCGTGACGGTCCAGATGGTCGGGCGACAGGTTGGTGAAGACTGCGATATCCGGCGTCAGCGACCGCGCCAGATCGGTTTGATAGGACGACAGTTCCAGCACCACGACGCCGCCATCCTCGGGCGGGTCAATATCCAGCACGCCGCGCCCGATGTTCCCCGCCAATTGCGAGGCCCGGTTGGCATGGGTCAGGATGTGATGGATCAGCGCCGAAGTCGTGGATTTGCCGTTTGATCCGGTCACCGCGACGACGCGCGGAATGGTGTCAAACTCTTCCCATCCGGCATGCGACAGCGCCCGGAAGAACAGGCCAATATCGTTGTCCACCGGCACGCCTGCGCCCCAAGCGGCGCGGATCACAGGGTTCGGGGTTGGGTATAGGTGCGGAATGCCGGGGCTGACCACCAGCCACGACAGGCCGTCCATCACCTGCCCGCGTGCCAGTTCGGCGATCTCAAACCCTTCGGCCTCGGCCTTGGCGCGGGCGTCGGGGTTGTCATCCCAGCACACCGGCACCGCGCCGCCCTCCTTCAAGGCCCGCGCCGCTGACAGGCCCGACCGGCCAAGCCCCAGAACGCCCACGCGCTTGTCTTCGAAACCATGTACCGGGATCATTCTGCCGCTCCGTTCCTGTGGGCCTTGCTGTGGCTCAGGGCTAGCGCAAAGCGCGGCGCGATGCCAGATGGCCCGCGCCCAGCGCCTTAGAATTCAAAGGTCGGTTGTTGATCCAAGGCCGATTTCAGCGCTTCGCCCCAGCCTTGGGAAATGGCCAGAAAATAGGGATCATCCGCAGAAATCCGGCCCGTTTTGCCCTGTTCCAGACTGTCGGTTTCATAGAAATGAAAGTCCAGCGGCAGCCCAACGGTCAGGTTCGCCTTGATGGTGGAATCAAAGCTGACCAGCAACAGGCGCATCGCCTCTTCGAAGCTCAGGCCCGGCTCATAGGCGCGGACAAGGATCGGGCGACCGTACATCATCTCGCCAATTTGGAAGAAAGGCGTGTCTGCCCCGGCCTCGATGAAGTTGCCTTCGGGATAGATCAGGAACAGACGCGGCGGCCCGCCCGCGATTTGCCCGCCAAGGATCAAGGTCGCGTTGAACGCCGAATCGGCACGCTGGCCGACTTGGGCATGATTGGCGATCACATCTTTCAGCGTTTTGGCGATCAGGCGCGCGGCCTGAAACATCGACGGCACCGCCAGAATAGACGGATCGCGTTCGTCATGCGCCTTGGTGCGTTCGTCCAAAATGCTGACGACGGCCTGCGTCGTTGCCAGATTTCCCGCGGACATCAATGTGATGACGCCCTGCCCCGGCTGTTCCCAGATCTTCATCTTCTGGAAGGTCGAGATATTATCCAGCCCGGCATTGGTTCGGGTGTCCGACATGAACACCAGCCCCTTTTCGAGCATCATTCCAACGCAATACGTCATGGCAGGCCTTTATTGCTGCACCACTTCGATTTCGACAGCCAAAGCCTCGCCCTCGCCGCCAATCCGCATGCCAGTTACAGGGGCCGCTTGGGAATAGTCCAGACCTGTCGCGACGCGAACATATCGGGCATCCGGCGAAATTGCGTTCGACACGTCGAACCCGACCCAGCCAAGCCCGTCGACATAGGCTTCGGCCCAGGCGTGCATGGCTTCTTGCGTGGTTTGGGTGTCCAGCATCAGATAGCCCGACACGTAGCGCGCGGGCAGGCCCATGTCGCGGGCACAGGCCAAAAACAAATGGGTGTGATCCTGACAAACGCCATTGCCATCTTCGAGGATCTGTTCGACATTGCGATCCACCGCCTTGACCGATTTGTCGTAGCCGACCGCCTGCAAGACAAGCGCTGACAGGTTGTGCATCCGCTCCAGCTCGGTCGCGCCTTCGACCTGACGCGCCAAGGCTTTGACCCCCTGCCCGATTTTGGTCAGATCCGTGGATTGACGGTAGAGCCACAGAGGCGCCGGGCCGCGATGCCGCCCCACCACGCCATAGGAATCCGCGATCTGCACTTCGCCGGCACTGGTCAGAACCAGTTCGGTCGTGCCCTTTTCAAAGCTGACCAATTCCACATGATTGTTGTGGTAATCGGTAAAGCTCAGTTGCGACTGGCCCCCCTGAATGGTGGTCGTCCAGCCGTGGATGGTTTGTTGATCGGTCTCTTTGGGCGTTTTGCGCACCTGTTGCAGACCGAAATTGACCTCGGACGGAAATATATAGCGGGTCGTGTGTGAAACCTTCAGGCGCATCGGCTCATTCGTAGAATCTATAGTCAATTTCGATCTGGCTGGCCAAATCGGCGATCAGGCTCAGAATTTTCTGAATATACTCATGCAAGCCATACTCGAAAATCGCCTCGATGTCGTGCGAAAGAAACTGACGCCGGATCTGATCGGCCATTTGGAAGGATGGCAGGCGGATGCCATGATCATCCGTCAGATAGCCAAGGTTATCGCAGATTTTACTGATACAGAAGGCCAAGCTGCGCGGCATCCGGCGGTCAAGGATCAGGAATTGCACGATATCGCGGGGGTCGTAGCTGTTGCCATAGGCCATGCGGAACCCGCCACGGGCCGAGACTGAGCGCAGGATCGTTTCCCATTGCACGTTGTCGATGGATGACCCGACCGACATAACCGAGGGCAGCAGGACATAGTATTTGACGTCCAGAATCCGTGCGGTGTTGTCGGCCCGTTCCAGAAACGTGCCAATGCGGGCGAAATCATAAATGTCGTTCCGTAGCATCGTGCCATGCGTGGTGCCGCGCACCAAGGACGTGCGCTGACGGATCGCGCCAAGGGTTTGCGGCAAATCGCGTTCATTCACCTTGCGGGCCAGCAAATCCTTGCAGGTCATATAGGTGCTGTTCGTCGCTTCCCAGACTTCGGTGGTCAGCGCCGTCCGCACCATACGCGCATTCTGGCGGGCGCTGGCGATTGAGGTCATGACCGACGAATGGTTGTCCTTGGACCGCAGCATCCAATCGATGACCTGATCTTTGGCGATGTCGTCATTGGCGGCCTCATAGCCTGACAGCACGCCCGCCGTCAGCATGATCGACCGCCATTCGTCATCCGCCGCCGCAAGCCGCGTCAGGGCGATACGTTGGCCGGTTTCAATCAGTCGTGTTGTGTTCTCGGCCCGCTCTAGCGAACGGTACATCCAGAAAAGGCCGTTGGCAGTTTTCCCGAGCATCAGTCCTCCAGAACCCAAGTGTCTTTGGTGCCGCCGCCCTGCGATGAGTTCACCACAAGCGAGCCTTTTTTCAGCGCCACCCGCGTCAGACCGCCGGGCGTGATGTTGATCCCTTCGGGGCTAACCAGAACGAAAGGCCGCAGATCGACGTGACGCGGGGCCAGCCCCTGCCGGGTGAAGATCGGCACGGTGGACAGCGATAGCGTCGGCTGAGCGATGTAGTTGGATGGCCGGGCGGTCAGTTTGCGGCGGAACTCGGCGATTTCCTTGCGCGTCGCGGTAGGGCCGATCAACATGCCATAGCCGCCAGATCCGTGCACCTCTTTAACGACCAGATCTTCGAGGTTATCCAACACATAGTCCAGCGACTCCTTCTCAGAACAGCGCCATGTCGGCACGTTTTCCAAGATGGGCCGCTCGCCGGTGTAGAACTCAACAATTTCAGGCATATAGCTATAGATCGCCTTATCGTCGGCAATGCCCGTTCCGGGCGCGTTGGCGATGGTGATCCCGCCCGAACGGTAGACATCCATAATGCCCGGCACGCCCAACTGACTTTCGGGGTTGAAGTTCAGCGGATCAAGGAAATCATCGTCGATCCGGCGATAGATCACGTCAATTGGTTTATACCCGCTGGTTGTGCGCATGGCGACACGCCCGTCCACGACCCGCAGGTCATGGCCTTCGACCAGTTCAACGCCCATTTGATCGGCCAGAAAGGCGTGCTCAAAATACGCGGCGTTATAGATCCCCGGCGTCAGAACGGCGACGGTCGGACGACCGCTGGCCTTTTCCGGCGCACAAGCTGCCAAGGATCGGCGCAGCGCGGCCGGGTAATTTTCGACAGGCTGCACGCGGTTCGTGGCAAAAAGTTCGGGAAACATCTGAAGCATGGTTTCCCGGTTTTCCAGCATATAGCTGACACCCGAAGGCGTGCGGGCGTTGTCTTCCAGAACATAGAACTGGTCCGGCCCGGTGCGGACAAGGTCTATGCCCACGATATGCGTATAAATCCCGCCCGGAGGCGTCACGCCGATCATATGCGGAAGGAAGGCAGCGTTCTGGCTGATCATCCGTTCGGGAATGCGGCCTGCTATGATGATTTCCTGACGGTTGTAGATGTCATGCAGAAAGGCGTTTATGGCGCGCACGCGCTGTTCGATCCCGCGCGACAGTTTCTGCCATTCCCGCCCCGAAATGATGCGCGGTACGATGTCGAAGGGGATCAGCCGTTCTTCGGCCTCGGCCCGGCCATAGACGTTGAAGGTGATCCCCGTCAGTCGGAACAGTTCTTCGGCTTCGCGCTGCTTGGCCCGTAATCTGGATGGGTCTTCGCCATCGAACCAGGTCTTGAACACCTCATAGGGGGGCCGGACCTCGCCGCCAGTGCCACCCATCTCATCGAATATCGGATCTTGCTCCATGAAATCAGCTTAAGCCTTTGACTTCTTTAATATTGCCGCGTCTTGCCCACCAGCTAGACACAATTTCAAATCGAACCGCCACCGAATTATGCATCTGACAGGCCCGTGCCTATTATTATATCGCCCACGCCGAATGTCTGCCTGTTTGTTCCGCAGATGCCGTTTCGCGACGTTGGCGCGTCACCCGTTTGTGACCTTGCCTCCCCAGATTTGACTCGAATCCCTCATGGGGCAAGACTGAACCATTCCTTTTTCGTCCCGCGGCGCGGGGGCAATGCTTTGTATAATGAGTGGGGGGCCAGTCATGGCAACATTCAATGGAACGTCCGGCAATGACAATGGTGCGGACAACCCGTCTCTGGTCGGGACGGTCGAAGACGATATCATCAACGGTCTGGGAGGCGACGATAGCCTGTTTGGCGGCGCCGGGGATGACACCCTGTCCGGTGACGATGGCGCGGACCAATTGTTTGGCGATGGCGGCAATGACACGCTGATCTGGCGCTACGACGATGACACCGACACGATGAACGGCGGCGATGGCATCGACACGGTGCTGATCCTGCCTGCCACCAGCGGCGTTGAACGCATCCAGAACCTCGTCTTCCAGGACGTCGAAACCCTCGACATGAACAGCAAGACATTGATGATCACGCCGGGTCAGGCGGACCTGTTCACCTCGCTGATCAATGTCGGAGAGTTCCGACATGTCGCGGCGGGCAGCACCGATTTCAGCAACACCACCGATGATCGCGCCGGGCGGTTTTTGGCCTCGAACGGGGATGACAACATCAACCTCAGCGGCTTTTCCTTTGGCTGGTATCTTGAGGATAATTACGGTGGCAATGACACGCTGACTGGTGGGTCCGGAAATGATGAAATCACCGCTGGCGATGGCGACGACCTTGTGCGCGGCGGCGCGGGCAATGACACACTGACCGGATCGTCCGGCACCGACACGCTGGAAGGCGGCGCGGGCGATGATCTGTTCTTGGTCAAGTACAAAGGCCAGATCACCAACCCGCCGCAAGACACCATCGACGGCGGCGACGGCACAGACACGGTGCAGAACAACACCTTCAGTGCGTTATACCTGCAAGGCCTCACCCTGATTGATGTTGAGGTTCTGCACGCCGGGTCCGTCTATGCCAATGCGGGCCAGCTGGAATTCTTTGACGACATCCAGAACCTGTCGGGCATCAATCTGGTGACCGCCGGGCGCACAAACCTGAATGGCCGCATCAGCGATGTCAGTTCTAGCTTTGGGTCGTTCTATATCAATGGCAGCCTAGAGGATGATACGATCATCGCCAATGAGCTGACCTTTGGCCTTCAGTACAACCACGGCTCGGGCAATGACACGATCTATTCCGGGTCTGGCAATGACACGCTTCAGGGCAGCGGCAACAGTCGTCTTGATGCGGGCGCGGGCGATGACAGTCTGGAAGGCCGCGAAGGAAATGACACCCTGATCGGCGGGGCTGGCAATGACACATTGCATGGCGGCGCGGATAGCGACACGCTGAACGGCGGTGACGGCGACGACCTGATCTATGGCGCGGGATCGGCCAGCAATGGCGCGGATCTGCGCGACGTGATCTATGCGGGCGCAGGCAACGATACAATCGACGCCGGAACTGGCAACGATCTGGTCTATGCCGGGTCCGGCGATGACAGCGCCGAAGGCGGCTATGGCTCGGACGAATTGATCGGCGAAGCGGGCAACGACTCGCTTTCCGGCAGCGCCCTGTCCGACGCCCTGTTTGGCGGTGCGGGCGATGATTTCCTGAACGGCGGCTTCGGGTTTGACCGTCTGAACGGCGGTGATGGGGCCGACCAATTCTATCATATTGGAGATTCCAACCACGGCAGCGACTGGATTCAGGACTACGATGCCGCCGAAGGTGACGTGCTGTTTTACGGCGGAAGCGCGGTCAAAGATGACTTCCTTGTGCAGCGCGCAACCACCCCGACCGCAGGCGCCGCAAACGTACAGGAAGTGTTTGTGACCCATAAAAGCACAGGCGTTCTGCTATGGGCGCTGGTGGATGGCGACGCCCAAACAAGCCTGAACGTCAAATCCGGCGCCGAGGTTTTCGACCTGTTGGCCTAAGCCCAAACTGCCCAGAGGCCGCAGCCTCTGGGCACACCCGCATTACGCAACGTCATGCAAAATGTTTCGCCAACTTGCTGAGTTGCGGGGCAAATTTGATATGCGTCAATTCGAATGTCTCCCGGAAGTTTTAACATAATTTCATAAAGGGGGATCATCATGGCTAATTTCTTCGTCACTGACGTCTATTCGAACACGTCCGACAATGTGCTCCATGGCACGGCGGATTTTGATCGGCTGACCTATACCTACACCCGCCCCGAGGGCGGTGTTGAACTGACTATCACCGACAATGGGAACACCTATAGTGGGCTGTTCGACGGGTATTATACTTTCAACGCCTACTTCACCTCGATTGAGGCGTTCACCGTCAATGTTCAATCTGATACCAGCTCGCGCCTGACCACTGGTGCGGGGGACGATATCTTCAACCTCGCTGGCGGCAATGACACCGTCTACAGCGGCACGGGAAGCGACCAGATCAACGGCGGTGCCGGGCGCGATTTCTGGGGCGCGGATCTGTCGGAATTCAGTGCCAATACCCTGATCGACCTGAACGCTGTGTCCAACTACGGCACGGGCGGGGTGGTGCAGAACGTTGAAGGCGTGAACCTGACCATGGGCGCGGGCAATGACACGGTCGTCGGCCATGCCCTGATGGAAACCAACTATGGCGACACCATCCGCGGCGGCGCAGGCGATGACCTGATCAAATTGGATCTTGGCGGCTGGGATGCGGTTGAAGGCGGTACAGGCGACGACCGTCTGCACGTCACCAACAACCTTGCCGAACCGACCATGTCGATTGATAGTCTCACGCTTGGGGCGGATGGCTATTCAGGCTTTATCGACGGCAATTACATCAACAACATCGACTTTTCCGGGATCGAGCATTTCACCGTCATCGACAATGCTGGCGGCAATGACAACCTGAACACCGGCAATGGCAACGACAGCCTGTTCGGCGGTATGGGCAATGACACCATGCGGTCGGCGCAAGGCTATGACACCATCGACGGCGGCGAAGGGCGTGACTTCTGGCAGGGCGATACCAGCTTTAGCGACACGGCCGTGGCCATCGACCTGAACGGGCCATCGACCTATCTGGGCCAAGGCAGCGTGCAGAATGTCGAAGGCTTCGACGTCACCACCGCCGGCGGCAACGATAGTCTGACCGGCTGTGTCAGCGGGGAAACCAACTATGGCGACACCGTGCACTCGGGCGGCGGCGATGACCTGATCACCCTATGGCTTGGCGGCTGGGATAGCGTCGATGGCGGCGCAGGCAGCGACCGGCTGGTGGTGACCAACCAAGTCAGCCCCGGCACCGGGCTTTCCCTGACCAACACCCGGACCCCCGAAGGGACATTCGGGTACACTGGCTTTATCGATGGCTATTATATCAACAACATCGACTTTTCCGGGATCGAGCATTTCACCTTCACCGATCTGAACAACGGCAACGACCACTTTGTTGCCGGGTCCGGCAATGACAGCCTGACCGGCGGCGGTGGCAATGACACGCTGAACAGCGGTGCAGGTCAGGACACGGTGAATGGCGGCGACGGCAATGACGCTTGGGTCGCGGACCTGAGCGCGGTCACCACACCGCTGAGCATTGACCTGAACGGCACCTCTACCCTGCCCGGCGGCGGCACGCTGACGAATATGGAAGGCATGAACCTGCTGTCGGGCAGCGGCAACGACACGCTGCGCGGCCACGACTCAGTCTATATGAACGACACCGTCAACGGTGGTGCCGGTGATGACATCATCCAATTGGCGCTGCACCGCTGGGATCTGGTCGTTGGCGGCACCGGCAATGACCGGCTGATCGTCACCAACGATGTGAGCGACGGCGCGGTCGTCATGAGCTCTTTTAGGGCCACCGATGATGGCACCGGCTATTCGGGGTTCATTGACGGCTATTACACCAACAACATCGACTTCTCGGGGATCAATGACTTCACCTTCATCGATACCGCCGGCACAAGCGACAACTTCACCTCGGGCGCAGGCGCGGATCTGCTGATCGGTGGCGGCGGCAATGACACGCTGAACAGCGGGTCGGGCAATGACACCGTCGATGGCGGCGAAGGTCGCGACTACTGGATGGCCGATCATTCGGGCCTGACCACTGCAGTCGTGGTCGACCTGAACGGCCCCAGCACCCTGCCCGGCGGCGGCGCTCTGACCAATGTCGAAGGGATGAACCTGAAGACCGGGTCCGGCAATGACGCCATCACCGGCCTTGCCCTGCGCGAAAGTAACTACGGCGATATCATCGACACCGGCGCGGGGGACGACGTGGTGACCCTGTCGCTGGCGGCGTGGGATGGCGTCTGGATGGGTCCGGGCGATGACCGTCTGATCGTGACAACCGATCTGGTAGCCAGCCCGCATGTCAACGTCAGCGCCTTTTCCGAGGACGAAAATGGCGAAGGCTATTCCGGCTTTATCGATGGGTATTACACCAACAACATCGACTTTCACGGGGTGAACCACTTCACCTTTATCGACAACGCAGGCGGCAATGACCGGTTCGTTTCGGGCATGGGCAACGACAGCCTGTCCGGTGGCGCGGGCAATGACACCCTGATCAGTGGCGGCGGACTGGATACGATCGATGGCGGCACCGGTGTGGATTATTGGACCGCCGATATCAGCGCCAATGACACGGCTGTTTTGATCAACCTGAATCAAACCTCCACCTATCACGGCGGCGGCAGTGTCAAGAACATCGAAGGCGCGAACCTGACCACAGGTGCGGGCAATGACACCATCGTCAGCAACACCGATATCGCCACCTCGCAAGGCGATGTGTTCACCACCGGTGCGGGCGATGACCGGATCGAAATGGTTCTGGCCAGCTGGGACGCGGTTCACGGCGGCGCAGGGATCGACACGCTGAAAGTGACCAACACCCGGACGGACTCGGGCGGGGCCTATATGACGGCGACCGCCGGAACAGACGGGTTCAGCGGCCAATTCGATGGCTACTACGTCAACAACCTCGACTTCACGGGGATCGACATCTTCGACTATGACGACCAGTCGAACGGCACGGATAACATCACGGCTGGCTCGGGCAACGACACCCTGCGCGGCGGCGGCGGCAATGACAGTCTGGCCGGAGCTGCAGGCAATGACCTGCTCGACGGCGGGGCCGATAATGACTACCTCGATGGTGGCACGGGCAATGACGTGATCGCGGGCGGCGCTGGCACGGACCGGCTGCGCATCCACGACGATCAGGCCAATGTCACGCTTGGCGGCGATCAAGGCACGTTTACCATCTCCTCGGCGGATGGGATGGACACCGTATCCGGCGTGGAAACCATCGTCTTCAATGACAAAACCGTCGCCGTGGCCGATCTGCTGCCCCCGGCGGGCCAGATCATCAACGGCACGGTCGATGATGACACCCTGACCGGCGATTCAGGCAATGACACAATCTACGGCATGACCGGCAATGACAGCCTGTCTGGCCTTGGGGGCAACGACTTCCTGAATGGCGGCGAAGGCAATGACACCTTGCTGGGCGGTGACGGCAATGACGGGTTTGCGCCCAGTCTGGGCAACGATCTGGTCATTGGCGGCGACGGCACCGATCAGGTGATCCTGCATGACGCTGCGCTGGCCGACACCACGGTCACGGTCAACGGTGCACAGCTGATCCTGTCTGGACCAGAGGGCACCGACACTTTCGAAGGCGTGGAAGAGTTCATCTTTCGGGATGGCCTGTTCACCGAAGCCCAGCTTCGCGCCAGTGCCAACCTGAACCTTGTCGGCACCGAAGGGAACGACACCCTGACCGGCGGCGGTGGCAATGACACCATTTCCGGCCTTGGCGGCAATGACCGTCTGTCGGGCGAGGATGGCAACGATAGCATCCTTGGCGGCGACGGGCTTGACCTGCTGATCGGCGGTGCGGGCAATGACACCCTCCTTGGCGGTGCCACCAGCGACGACCTGCGGGATGTGGTCTATGGCGGTGACGGCAACGACTCTATCGACGGCGGCTACGGCAATGACGAGTTGCGCGGCGACGCGGGTGACGACAGCATCGAAGGCGGATTTGGCGTCGATCTGGTGATCGGTGGGGACGGCAATGATGTGCTGACCGGGTCTGCGTGGTCCGACCAGATCTTTGGCGGCAACGGCAATGATTTCATCAACGGTGGGTTTGGCTTCGACCGGGTGAACGGTGGCACGGGGGCTGATAAATTCTATCACACCAATGCCGCCGGACACGGGTCCGACTGGATCCAGGACTACAACGCGGCCGAAGGCGACGTGCTGTTCTTTGGTGGCGGTGTCGCGGTCAAGTCCGACTTCCTTGTGCAGCGGGCCAGCACCCCGAACGCCGGCGATGCCGCCGTGCAAGAGGTGTTCGTCACGCATCTCCCATCGGGCAACCTGCTCTGGGCCTTGGTCGATGGCGATGCGCAAACCAGCCTGAACGTGCTGGCCGCCGGTCAGACCTTCGACCTGCTCGGCTAAGCGCTAGCCGACAATATGGTAGCCGCCATCGATATAGTGCACCCCACCGGTGACATTGGCGGCTTCCGTGCTGGCCAGAAACGCGGCATAGGCCCCCACATCTTCGATCGTCGCAAGGTGATGAGTGGGGGCCTTCTGGGCCGCTTTGTCCAACAGCTCATCAAAATGCGCAATGCCACTTGCCGCCCGGGTCTTTAATGGTCCGGGCGACAATGCGTGCACGCTGATCCCCTTCGGCCCAAGTTCCGCCGCCATATAGCGGGTCACGCTTTCCAGCGCGGCCTTGACCGGCCCCATGACGTTGTAATGATCGACGACCTTTTCCGCGCCGTAATAGCTCACCGTCATGCAGGTTCCACCATTCGGCATCATCGGTTCGGATTTGCGCACCAGATGCATGAAACTGCCGACCGAGATATCCATCGCCGTGGCAAAACCCGCACGCGAACAATCGGTGACGCGGCCATGCAGATCCTCTGCCGGGCAAAAGGCGATGGAATGCAGGACGGTATCCAACGTGCCCCATTCCGCCCCGATCTGGTCAAACAAGGCGTCGATCTGCCCGTGATCGGCCACATCCAGCGGTGCGATGATCTGCGCGCCCAAATCTTCGGCGAGTGGGCGGACATAAGGTTCGGCCTTGGCATTCAGATAGGTAATCGCCAGATCCGCCCCCTGCATCCGCAGCGCCTTGGCACAGCCATAGGCGATGGACTGCGCATTCGCGACCCCGACAATCAGCGCCTTTTTGCCCTGAAGTGAAAACATTGCCGTCCCCTTTTATGGCCCTGCCTTACTGTGCCAAGCTCTTGTAACGACGGCACGACTTTGTAGCTCAATCCGGCCCGGCGTCGAACGACACGCGTGTTGATTTGGCAGACCCCCACCATTTGCGCGTTTTTGAGGCCATCCGATACTGCATCGCAGCGCATCAATCGGTTGACGCCCTCCCCCTTGGCATTGTTAATTCACGGACTGAATTAATATGGGGCCAGCTATGGCAAATATCGCGAATCTCTGGCGTCTTGCTGCGTCTCTGACGGTGGCGACGGCCATGCCGGTGGTCGGGCAGACCCAGCCAGACCTAGGACCGCGCCCCGTGTTCAATACACCCCATGCCGACCGCGCCGCGCTTGGCCAACTGTTGTTCTACGATCCGATCCTGTCGGGCAATAAATCGGTCAGCTGCGCCACCTGCCACCATCCGCGCTTTGGCACGGCGGACGGGTTGTCGCTTGGCATTGGCGATGGCGGCATTGGCCTTGGCCCCGATCGCAAACCCGACCCGGCCAACCTGCCGGAACAACGCATTCCGCGCAACGCACCGGCGCTTTGGAACCTCGGAGCGATTGAATTTACGACGTTTTTCCACGATGGCCGGTTGCAGGATGATCCCAGCCAACCGCACGGCGTGCGCACGCCGCTAGGGGCCGATATGGCCGAAGGGTTCGACTCAGCGCTGGCAGCGCAGGCGATGTTCCCCGTGTTGTCACCCGACGAAATGGCCGGGCATTACGCGGAAAACGACATCAGCAAAACGGTGCGCCTTGGCCTTCTCAGCCAGCCGGGCGGCGCGTGGGACCAACTGGCAGCGCGGGTTTCCGAAATCCCAGAATATCGCGCCAAGTTCGACGCGGTGAACGGCCCCGGCAGCCCCATCACCTTCCCTGAGATCGGCAACCTGATCGCCGATTTCATCCGGGTCGAATGGCGGGCCGACAATAGCGCCTTTGACCGTTACATGGCCGGTGGCTCCTCACTGACAGATGCGCAAACCCTTGGAATGGAACTGTTTTACGGCGAGGCCGGGTGCGCGGCCTGTCACAGCGGCTGGCTGCAAACCGACCACGATTTTCACGCGTTGGCCCTGCCCCAGATCGGCCCCGGCAAGGCCGCGCGGTTCGAAAACCACCACCGCGATGATGGCCGTTTGCGCGTGACGGGCGCGGCTGCAGACGCCTTTGCCTTTCGCACGCCGTCGCTGCGCAATGTGACCCTGACCGCGCCCTATGGCCATGACGGCGCATTTGCCGATCTTGGCGCGATGATCCGCCAGCACATGGACCCGGTCGCCAGCTTGCAGGGGTATCAACTTAGCAGCGCGGTATTGCCGGATCTTAGCACCGCGAAGGATGATCTGATCTTGCAAAGCCCGCAGGATATGGCCGCTTTGGCCGATGTCGCCCGCCCGGTCACGCCGATGCTATCAAGCGGCCAGATCGACGCGATCATCGCTTTCCTGCATGCGCTGGAAGACCCGGCCGAGCGTTTGGGCATTCCCGATCGCGTGCCCAGCGGACTGCCGGTTGATCGTTAACGGGATAAGCTAAGGCGCTGGTTGGCGGACACCGCCTGCCAGTCGCCCACTTGGCCATCCGGCCAAATGACCCGAATCTCGGCGTGTTCGGCATTGCCCAGACCGAAATGCAGATATCCTGCATCGCCCCCGGCATGGCCACCGCCGATGGTCATTTCGCGGGTTTGCACTTGGCCACCGACGCGCAATTCCACAAAAGACCCAATGGCTTGGCTATTTCCGCTCTGCCCTTGCAACGCCACCAACAGCCAGTTGCCTGCGCCCGCGGTCACGTTCTGATACAGCTCTAGCGGCGCGCGGCGATTGACCACCGCCAGATCAAGCATACCGTCCAAGTTCAGATCAACCAAAGCCGCCCCGCGCCCGCGTTCCATGCTGGCTAGGCCCGCCGCCGCACCGCTTTCGGCAAAGGTGCCGTCTGGCTGTTGCATCAGCAGGTTGTTGGGGTCGTGCATCGCCGCGTCCGGCATCTGTTCGACATTGCCCTTGGCGACGAACACATCGTCCAGCCCGTCGTTGTTCACATCGCCAAAAGCCGCGTGCCACCCGGTCGAAGGCCGCCCATCGCCGCCCGTATAAGGCCGATGCGCCGTGGTGCCGCGTGCGTAGGTGGCGTCGCGGTAAACCGGCCCGCCGCTCGCAGGGTCAAAGGTCTGAAACTTCTGATCGCCCATCGATGTCAGGTAAACGTCGGAATATCCGTCCCCCGTCACATCGCGCGACGCGATTCCCATGCCCCACAGGCTATAGGGCGCCCAGCCCTCGGCCTCGGAATAGAGGCGCGGCGCGGGCTCCATCGCCCACATTTGTTCTTGCCCGCCGCGCACATAGTAATGGCGGTCATTGCTGATGCGCAGATCAGCGCGGCCGGTGCGGGACCAATCGGTAAACAGCATCGAAAGCGCGCAAAATCCGGGGGTTAGCGCATGCGGCGGCGCATAGTGGTCGCCGTCAGGCCGATACAGCAGCGTGTCATCGCAGGTCATAAACGGCCCGTTCGGGTCGCTGCGGTCAACATAGGTGCCGATCGCCAGCGTCGGCAGGGCCTGCCCCGCCTCCCATGTGGCAGAAAAAGCCGTGCTCCAATGATCGCCCGTCTCAAACGACAGACCGTCGAAGGGTGCGAATTGGCAATCGCCCAGCCCGCGCATCAGGACATCAGGGCCGACCCGAAGAATGGCCAGATCAAGCACAGAATCTCCATCAATATCAATCGGGTAAGCACCAGTGACGCCTGTCAGAGATAGGGCATCCGGGGTGCTGGGCGCGAAGGTTAACCCGCCCTCACCTGACTGATTGAGGAACAGTTCCGCCGGGTTGCTGCCACCGGCGGCGTAAAGTTCGGGCAGTTCATCGCCGTTGCAATCAAAGGCCGCAACACCGCCCCCGACGAAGTGTTCCCACCCGCCGTCATAGCGGTGCTCGGTCACGGGGCGCGGTGCGAAAACGGGATCGGCAGCCTGTGCAGGTGCGCCCAAAACCAGCACCCCGCCTTGTAGAAAAATCCATAGATTACGAGGCATTGCGCGTCACATCCTTGACCGTCAGGCCAGACACCTTTTCGATGGCATAGGCGGCGGCCCCTTTGGCCCACATCAAATCGCCCCAACCGTGTGTGCGTATTTCTGGCGGGGGCGCATCGACCTGCACCACGGACTGCATCGCCCGCGTGACAGCGGCATCCAGAAAAATATGGCGTTTGTTGTGGCTGCGCCCCGCGAGAATGATCAGGTCCGGGTCGAAAATATTGATCAGATTGGCCAGCCCCATCCCGAACATCGCCCCGGCCCGTTCAAAGATCGACATGGCCACTTGATCGCCGCCCCGCGCGGCAGCAACCAGCTGCGCGACATCGGTATAAGGCTCGCCCACGGTCACGCCGTTTGCTTCCCGCAGCAGGGCATAATCACCGACATATGCCTCAAGGCAGCCACGCTGACCACACTGGCAGAGCGCCCCGTGCAGCTGCACTTTGGTGTGCCCGAATTCGGCACCGCAGCCCCGTTGGCCACGATACACCTCACCATCAATCATGATACCAAGGCCGACGCCAAATTCCAGCGTCACAACCAGAAAATTACGTGATTCCCGCCCCTTACCGAACAGATGTTCGGCCTTGGCCACAAGGTTCGCATCGTTATCCACGAACACCGGAAACGGCAGGCGCTGCGCCAGAAGCGCCCCAAGTTCGACGTTCCGTTCCAACAAGGAGGACGACCAATGCACGAAGTTCGACACGCTGTTGATCTGCCCCGGCAGGCCGATTCCCAGCCCCGATAGCCCCGTCCGATCGAACCCGCCTTTGCGGCAGGTTGCGTCGACGATTTTCAAGATGCGGTCCACCAGTTCGGTGGGCGACACGCGGGCCGTTGGGAACTCCATCTCGTGATCGACGATGGTTTTGCCTTCGAAATCCACGATCAGCATGGTGATGGTGCGCTGCGCGACCTTCAGCCCGGCAATGCGATGCGCTTTGCCCCGCAATTTCAGCGTAACACGCGGGCGTCCGCGCCGGGTTTCACTGGGCTGATCGTCGCTGGATGATTCCTCGATAAGCCCGGCGGCCAGAAGCTCCGAAGTGATCGCGGTCACCGTGGCAGGGCTAAATCCTGTGGCCTGCGCGATGTCGATCCGGGCGATCCGGCCAGCTGATCGGATCGTGTCAAGCACTTGTAATCGACCGGATTCTCGCTGATCCGACGACGGTCGGACCACCTGAACCTCTGCCATGGTCTTCTTCAAAACTGCGTCCTCCCAAGTCGGCGCAGAATTCTCCAAAAGAATTATTTTGACAAGTAAAATATTTAATCTTAGTCATGAACGGCGCTCCGAACGGACCGAAAGGTCATGTTTCGGGCGAAGACACCTTCAGGGAGGAATACTGAGATGAAACTTCTCGGAACCATTTCGGCCATCGCGATTATGGCCAGCACCGCAGCATTCGCAGGCAGCCACGGCGTTACCGTCGGCGTCAGCTGGTCCAACTTCCAGGAAGAGCGCTGGAAAACCGACGAAGCGGCGATCAAAGCAGCACTGGAAGCCGCAGGCGCATCCTACGTATCGGCAGACGCTCAGTCGTCCTCGGCCAAACAGCTGAGCGACATTGAGAACCTGATCGCACAGGGCGTGGACGCTCTGATCGTTCTGGGCCAAGACACGCAGGCGGTTATCCCCGCTGTTCAGGCCGCCGTTGACGAAGACATCCCCGTCATCGCCTATGACCGTCTGATCGAAGACAGCCGCGCCTTCTACCTGACCTTCGACAACGTCGAAGTCGGCCGTATGCAGGCCGCAGCCGTTCTGGCCGCTGCCCCCAAGGGCCGCTATGTCATGATCAAAGGCTCGCCGACCGATCCGAACGCAGACTTCCTGCGCGGCGGTCAGCAAGAAGTGCTTCAGGCGGCAATCGACGCCGGTGACATCCAAATCGTTGGCGAAGCCTATACCGATGGCTGGCTGCCGGCGAACGCACAGCGCAACATGGAACAGATCCTGACCGAAACCAGCAACGGCGTTGACGCTGTTGTGGCTTCGAACGACGGCACCGCAGGTGGCGTTGTGGCCGCACTGTCCGGCCAGGGCATGCAGGGTCTGCCGGTTTCGGGTCAGGACGGCGACCATGCCGCTCTGAACCGCGTTGCCAAAGGCACCCAGACCGTTTCGGTTTGGAAAGACGCCCGTGAGCTGGGCAAAGCCGCAGGCGAAATCGCCGTGGCTCTGGCTGGCGGTTCGGCTGCTGGTGACGTGAACGGTGCGGTGTCCTTCACCACTCCGGGCGGCAACGAAGTATCGGCCGTGTTCCTGAAGCCGGTTCCGGTGACCGCTGACAACCTGACCGTTGTCGTCGACGCTGGCTGGATCACCAAAGACGCACTGTGCCAGGGCGTGGAAAACGGCCCGGCACCCTGCAACTAATTTGATCTGATTACAGACCAAATCGCCTCAGCCACCCCGCCATGTTGCGGGGTGGCAACCTAGGCATTTCACCCAAAATCCATGACACAACCCGGGAAACCGAGGTGCAAACAGCGGGACTTTCGCTATGAGCGACGCTTCGCAAGCCACCACTCAGACCAAGCGCAGCTTTGTGCAAAGCTTGGAACTGGACATGCGCTTGATGGGCATGATTGGCGCTTTCATTCTGATCGCCGTTGCCTTCAACTTCATCACCGGGGGCAACTTCCTGTCGCCGCGAAACATCTTCAACCTGACAATTCAAACCGTTTCCGTGGCGATCATGGCCACTGGCATGGTGTTTGTGATCGTCACCCGCCACATCGACCTATCCGTTGGCGCTGTCCTTGCGATCTGTTCGGCCATTATGGCTATGACGCAGGCGCGTTGGCTGCCCGGTCTGGGCATTGATCTTGGCTCGCCGCTGATTGCGCCGATCGCCATTCTGATCGGTCTTGCCGTGGGCACCCTGATCGGGGCGTTCAATGGCTGGCTGATTGGCTATCAGGGCATCCCGGCCTTTATCGTCACGCTCGGCGGCTTCCTGATCTGGCGCTATGCCGGTTGGTATCTGACCCAAGGCCAGACGATTGCCCCGCTGAACGAAACCTTCATCCTGTTTGGCGGCTCCGAAGGCACTCTGGGCGAGGCACTTAGCTGGGTCGTTGGCATTCTTGCCGCCATCGCCGCCGTCTACGGTGTCTGGGCCGCACGTCAAAGCCGCATCCGCCACGAATTCCCCACCAAACCGCTCTGGGCCGAATTCTCGCTCGCCGGTATCGCGGTGGTGGCCATTCTTGGCTTTGTCGCCACGCTAAACGCCTATAGCATTCCCAAAGGCAAACTGCGCCGCATGTTCGAAGCCCGCGGCGAGGTGATGCCGGACGGCTTTACCCAAGGCCACGGCCTGCCGATTTCGGTGCTGATCCTGATCCTTGTGGCGGTTGTGATGACCATCGTCGCCCGCAAAACCCGCCTTGGCCGTTATATCTTTGCCACCGGCGGCAACCCGGATGCGGCGGAACTGTCGGGCATCAACACCCGCCTTCTGACGGTCAAAGTCTTTGCGATCATGGGCTTCCTTTGCGCGCTATCCGCTGTCGTAGCCCAGGCCCGTCTGCAAAGCCACGCCAATGACATCGGCACGCTGGACGAATTGCGCGTGATCGCGGCGGCCGTTATCGGCGGCACGGCCCTATCGGGCGGCGCTGGCACCATCTATGGCGCGATCCTTGGCGCATTGATCATGCAATCGCTGACATCGGGCATGGGCATGGTCGGTGTCGACAGCCCGCTGCAAAACATCGTCGTCGGTGCCGTTCTGGTCTTTGCCGTCTGGATCGACATTCAATATCGCAAGCGTACGGGGATTAAGTGATGACCATTGATCGTTCCGGAACTCCGCTGGTCGAAATGCGCAACATGTCGATCTCGTTCGGCGGGATCAACGCGGTCGACGACGTGTCGGTTGACCTTTATCCCGGCGAAGTTGTCGGCCTTCTGGGCCACAACGGCGCGGGCAAATCGACCCTGATCAAGATGCTGTCGGGCGCGTATAAGCCCAGTGGCGGCCAGATCTTTGTGGACGGCAACCCCGTTCAGATCCATTCGCCCCGCGACGCACGCGAGTTGAACATCGAAACCATCTACCAGACGCTGGCCTTGGCCGACAATCTGGACGCCGCATCGAACCTGTTCCTCGGGCGCGAGCTGATCTCGCCGTTGGGGTTTGTCGATGACGCCGCGATGGAGGCCGAGACCCGCAAAATCATGGGCCGCCTGAACCCGAACTTCCGCAAGTTCGCAGCGCCCGTGTCGGCCCTGTCGGGCGGTCAGCGCCAGTCGGTGGCCATTGCCCGCGCTGTCTATTTCAACGCCCGTATCCTGATCATGGACGAACCCACCGCCGCGCTTGGCCCGCACGAAACGCAGATGGTGGCCGAGCTGATCCAACAGCTGAAGGCTGAAGGCATCGGCATTTTCCTGATCGACCACGACGTGCACGCCGTGATGGAGCTTTGCGACCGTGCCAGCGTGATGAAAAACGGCAAACTGGTCGGCACCGTGGACATCCCCGATGTCACCGATGACGACCTGCTGTCGATGATCATCCTTGGCAAGAAACCCGGCGAAGACGCCAACGCAGACTGAAAGACACTGATATGAGCACTGGATTTTTCGACGGCATTTCCAAAGTCGCCTATGAAGGCCCCAACAGCGATAACCCGCTGGCCTTCAAACACTACAACCCCGACGAAGTCGTCATGGGCAAGCGGATGGAAGACCATCTGCGCTTTGCCGCCGCGTGGTGGCATTCGTTCGCGTGGGAAGGCGGCGACCCCTTCGGCGGTCTGACCTTCGAACGGCCCTGGCACCCCCAGGACAACATGGAGCGCGCCAAGCTGAAGGCCGATGTGGCGTTTGAGATGTTCGACATCCTCAACGTTCCCTTCTTCTGCTGGCACGATGCCGACATCCGCCCCGAACAGGGCAGCTATGAAGGCAACCTGCGCACGCTGGAAGAAATCACCGATTATATCTGCGGCAAGATGGAAACCTCGAAGACCAAGTGTCTTTGGGGGACGGCCAACATGTTCAGCCACCGCCGCTGGATGGCCGGTGCCAGCACCAACCCCGATCCCGAGGTGTTCGCCTTTGCCGCTGCAACGGTGAAATCCTGCATGGACGCAACGCACAAAATGGGCGGCGCGAACTATGTTCTGTGGGGCGGCCGTGAAGGCTATGAAACCCTGCTGAACACCGATCTGGGTCAGGAACTGGACCACATGGGCCGTTTCCTGAACATGGTTGTCGATTACAAACACAAGATCGGCTTCAAAGGCACGATCTTGGTGGAACCGAAGCCGCAGGAGCCCAGCAAGCACCAGTATGACTATGACGCGGCGACCTGCATCGGGTTCCTGCGTAAATACGGGCTTGAGAACGAGGTAAAGCTGAACCTTGAACAGGGTCATGCCATCCTTGCCGGGCATTCGTTCGAACACGAACTGGCTGTCGCTGCCGCCGAAGGCATGCTGGGCAGCATCGACATGAACCGCAACGACTATCAGTCCGGCTGGGACACCGACCAGTTCCCGAACAACGTTCCCGAAACGGCGCTGGCCTATTACCACGTCCTGAAATCGGGCGGGTTCAGCACTGGCGGCACCAACTTTGATTCCAAGCTGCGCCGTCAGTCGCTGGATGCAGAAGACCTGATCGCCGGTCATATCGGCGGTATGGATGTCTGCGCCCGCGGCCTGAAAGCCGCCGCTGCCATGCTCGAAGATGGCGGTTTGGAAAAGGCCCTGTCCGATCGCTATGCCGGTTGGGAAACCGAGGGCGCCAAGGCCATGCTGAACAGCGATCTGGACAGCATCACCCAGCGCGTTCTGGCCGAAGGGGTCAACCCGCAGCCCCGTTCGGGCCGTCAGGAAATCTTGGAAAACTACGTCAACAAGTTCGTCTGAGCCTGACGTAAATCGCAAAATCAACGCCGCGCCCTGTCACCGGGGCGCGGTTTTCTTTTGGCCGATTGACGCGCGCAAAACAAAAGCCCCTGCCGGGCGGCAAGGGCTTGGAACACGTCACAAACAGTGGCGTTTACAAAATTTCGGCGGCCACCTCGGCGAGGGTTTCAACAACCACATCAGCCCCCGCTGCGCGCAGCCGGTCGGCATGTCTGTCGCGCTGCCCGTCCAGATGCGACCCGCCGACAAAGCCAATGGCCCGCATTCCAGCCGCTTTTGCGCCTTTGATCCCGTGCGGGGAATCTTCAACCACCACACAGGCGGCGGGCTTGGCTTCCAGTCGGGATGCAGCCAGTTCAAACAGATCCGGGGCGGGTTTGCCCTTGGCCACCTCATCCGCGCTACAGGCGGCATCGGTGAAATACCCGTCAATCGCGACAGTGCGCAGGGTGATCCCCATCCGTTTCAGCGATCCGCCAGTGGCAATAGCCAGCCCCAGCCCCTGCCCCTGCAATTGCGCCAACAAGGCATCTGCCCCGTCGATCCGGCGCAGCTTGGTCTGATACCAGTCGAATAGCCGCGCCTCGACCCGATCCGCAAAGTCGGCCGGGCAAGGTTTGCCCAGCCGTTTGGTCACGTAATCGCTGATGACCTTCATCGACACGCCCAGAAACTGCGATCCGATCTCCTCGGCGGTGGCGTCTGTCACGCCCAAGTCGCGCATGACCGATGCGACGGCTTCCAGCGACAAAGGTTCGCTATCCACCAGACATCCATCCAGATCGAAGATCACTGCTTCGGTTACGTGTTCACCCATCTATTCTGCCTCAAATGCGTTGCTCGCTCGTGCGGTCGAACACATGTACATTGGCAGGGTCAATAATGAAACCGATCTGCTGCCCCGGCTTGGCAAAAATCCGATCTTTTACAACGGCATCCAGCAAATCTTTGCCGGATTTGGCGAAGACCTGCGTTTCTGATCCGGTAGGCTCGGTCACCACGACTTTGACAGGCACACCGGCGTCGCCGATCTGGATATGTTCGGGCCGAATTCCATAGACGATCCCCTGCCCCACAGTGGCGGAAGTGTCCGGCAAAGGCAGCGTCAAACCGCTGTCCGACGCAAAGACCTTGGCCCCGTCCGCCATATCCACCTTGCCATGGATAAAGTTCATCGAGGGCGATCCGATAAAGCCCGCCACAAAAACATTCGCCGGGTTGTCATAGAGATCGAGCGGCGATCCGATCTGTTCTACCCTGCCGTCACGCATCACTACGATCTTGTCGGCCATGGTCATCGCTTCGATCTGATCGTGGGTCACATAGACGATGGTTGTGCCAAGACGCTGATGCAGTTCCTTGATCTCAACCCGCATGGTCACGCGCAGCTTGGCGTCAAGGTTCGACAGCGGCTCATCGAACAGGAAAACCTGCGGGTCGCGCACAATGGCGCGACCCATGGCAACCCGCTGGCGTTGGCCGCCAGACAATTGCTTGGGATAGCGGTCCAGCAAATGGGCAAGATCCAGGATCTCTGCCGCCCGAGTTACCTTTTCCTTGATTTCCGCCGCAGGCCGCTTGGCCATTTTCAGCGGAAAGCCAATGTTGTCGAACACCGTTTTATGCGGGTAGAGCGCATAGCTTTGAAACACCATGGCAATGTCGCGTTCCTTGGGCGGAACATCATTCACCACGCGCGACCCGATCGAGATTTCGCCGTCGCTGATTTCCTCAAGCCCTGCCAGCATCCGCAGCAAAGTTGATTTGCCGCAACCGGACGGGCCGACAAGGACCACGAATTCGCCGTCATCAATATCGACGCTGACGCCGTGCATCACCTGCACAGAGCCGTATCGCTTGATAACATTGTCAATTTTTACGTTGGCCAAGGGGGTGGTCCTTTCTATTGCGGCAGCACGATCTGCATCTTCACATCCGCGGGCGGGGCCGACGCGGCAATTTCGAAGGCGCGGACGCTGTCTTCAAAGTCGAATGTTCTGGTGATCAGGGGTTTAACGTCAATCGCGCCGCTGGACAGCATGCCAACGCAGCGCGGAAAGACGTGGGCATAGCGGAAGATGTTTTCGACCCGCGCTTCGCGCACCATGGCAGCGCCTGCATCATACTGGATCGGGTCGGGCTGGCCGCCAATCATGACGACGCAGCCGCCGGGCGCTAGCGGTTCAAACACGGTCCGCGCGGCATGTGGGCTGCCGGTGGCTTCGAACACGATATCCGCGCCCCAACCTGCGGTTTCACGCTTCACGATCTGCACCATGTCCTGCGCCGGGATCTGAATGGGTGTGATGGCGGGGCTGAGGCTGGCGGCGATGTCCAGTTTCTTTTCGGCCAGATCGGTCACGAATACCCGTGCACATCCTGCGGCCAGCGCCGATAGCGCGGTGACCAGACCAATCGGCCCTGCCCCCATCACAATCGCCACATCGCCCGGCTTAACCCGCGCTTTGGTCGCGGCATGCACGCCTACGGCCAAAGGTTCGACCATCGCTGCCTCGGCAAAGCTGACATCGTCCGGCAGTTTGAACGTGAAGGCCTCGGGATGCACGCAGGTTGGGCGCAAGATGCCATGCACGGGCGGCGTGGCCCAGAACTGCACCGCCGGGTCGATGTTGTACATGCCAAGGCGGGTCGCGCGGCTGTTTGGGTCCGGGATGCCCGGCTCCATGCAGACGCGATCACCAATGGTCAGCGTTGAAACGTCTGACCCCACTTCGATCACCGTGCCTGAGGCTTCGTGCCCTAGGATCATCGGCGCGTTCACCACGAAGGGGCCGATCTTGCCATGGGTGTAGTAATGCACGTCCGACCCGCAAATGCCGACCGTGTGCAGCTTGATCCGCACGTCGCGGGGGCCGAGCGTTTCTTCGGCTTTGGAAATGGCCGGGAAATCGCGCAGGGACAGTTCGTCTTTACGCTCCAGCACAAGCGATTTCATTGGCTTACCCCTTTCTGATAATGACGACGGCCAAGGCCAACGCGATGATATTGGAAATCCAGATCGACAGGCCCACTGGTTCCACGAACCGGAACCAGAACAAGGACAGCGCCACCCAGATCACGACCGAGATGAACAAACGGTCAAACCAGTTGGTCTCGATCGGCAGGAAACCAACCTTGGGCGGCTGCGTCTTTGGGGCCTCGTCTTCGTGCTGGGCCGATGCCAGCGGCGTTTCATGCTGTGTCATCGGTTATCCTTTCACCGCGCCAAAGGTCAGGCCGGTCACGATATGCTTTTGCACCATGCCAAAGACGATCAGGGCCGGGATCAGGGTAAAGACCGAAATCGTCGCCATGATCCCCCATTCCGTGCCGGTGGTGGTGACATATTCCGACAGGCCCGTTGTCAGGGTCCGGGCGTTGAAGTTGGTCAGGGTCGCAGCCAGCAGATATTCGTTCCAGGCAAAGACCCAGGTCAGGATCAGCGTGACAGCAAGCCCCGGACGGCACAGCGGAAAGACGACCTCGGTGATCACTTTCCACGCACTGGCCCCGTCGACATAGGCCGCCTCGTCCAGCTCTTTCGGGATGCCGTCGACCGTTGGACGCAGGGTCCAAATGGCGAACGGCAGGTTGAAGGTACAATAGACAAGGATCATCCCGATCCGCGTATCCAGCAGCCGGAAATCGCCCACCGCATAGACCTGCGTCATCAGCAGGAACAGCGGCAGCAGAAACACGGCAGGCGGGGCCATACGGTTGGTGATGGTCCAGAAGAACAGGCTTTCCTTGCCCGCCATGTTGAAGCGCGAAAGCGCATAGCAGGCAAAGAACCCAAGGAGCGTGCAGAGCACCGCATTGCCGGTCGAAATTACCAGTGAATTGACCATGTAACTGCGCAGCAGACGGTCGCCCCACACCTTGGCGTAGTTGCCCCAGTACGGGTCCGACAGGATAACATCAGGCGTGGAAAACAGCTGAACAGCGGGTTTCACCGAAATCACGAACAGCCAGTAAATCGGGAACAGGGTCAGAAAGCTGACCAGAACCCAGAATACGATGGCAAGGACCGGGCGGTTCTTTTTCATCAGTCTCAGTCCTTCTTGGTGTTGCGGGGGGCCAGCATGGTCACATAGAGCAACCAACAGGCGACAATCGTCAGGTACAGAACGATCACCGAAATCGTCGATCCGTAGCCGTAGTTCGTTTTCGGGAACACCTCGCGGAAGATGTGTACGCCAACAAAACGTGTGGCCGATCCGGGGCCGCCGCCGGTCAACATCCAGACCTCATCCACGGTGCGCAGCGCGTCCATCAGGCGGATAAAGACCGTCGCCACAACCGCAGGCGCGATCATCGGCACCGTGATGTGAAAGAAGATCTGGCGCTTGTTCGCCCCGTCGATCTGGGCTTGTTCAAACGGATCTTGCGGCAGAGACACCAGCGCAGCGATCAAGGTCAGCGTGACCAGCGGCGTCCAGTGCCAGATGTCCATGACAACGATGGTGGCAAAGGCCGCGAAAGACGAGGTACCGATATTGACCGACAGGCCAAACCATTCGTTCAGATAATGCGGGATGATCCCGATTGAGGGGGTCATCATCAGCTTCCAGACAGACCCGACGATGATCGGGGCCATGATCAGCGGCAGCGTATGAATGGTGCGAAAAATCGCCTTGCCGGGGAATTCCTTCATGAAGGCCTGCGCCAGAAAATACCCAACGATCAATTCGGACACGACCGCGAAGAATACGAATGTCACCGTGACGCCAACGGAATTCAGAAACTCGGCATCAAAGACGATTTTGCGAAAATTGTCCGCCCCGTTGAAGATCATCTCGGGGTTGGCGGCGAAGGGGTTCCACGAATGGAACGACACGAACACCACATAGACGAACGGCAAGACACCGAAGAAAAACAGAATGACCAGCGTCGGTGCCAGCAGGATCCATCCAAGCCTGTTGGAATGCATCGGCAGTCCCCCTTTAAGGTACGATGCGGAAGTAGAACCACCGTGCGCGGCTGTGCCGGATCGGTGGTGGAAATGGCCGCCGCCACGAAAGGCAGCGGCCCAGTCGCACAGCCAGGGAGGCTTACTTGCGATAGCCCAGTTCGGTCAGCGACGCCTCGGCCTCGGCTGCCATTTGGTCCAGACCTTCCGACACGTTCAGATCACCGGTCAGGATCTTGTAGAAGGTCGGTGCGGTGGCTTCGCGCACCTGCGCGTGGAACGGATAGGCCGGCGCGCCCGCGAACAGGTAACCCTTGTCGCGCAGCATGTCGTAGTAGCCGCCCAGTTCTTCGTTCATCGCCACGACTTTGGGATCGTCATAGGTGGCGGTGTTGGTCACGCGCGGCGCGGCAACGGCCCAGTCGGGCTGAACGTCGTTCTGACCAATGTATTCCAGGAACAGCGCTGCGGCCTCTTTCTGCTTTGAGGTCGAAGGCAGACCGAAGGCACCGCCGTCATAATACCCGATGTAGCCATCACCTGCTTCGGCAGCGGCCATCACACCATCGGCCAGCGGCGGCAGGGCGACGCCCACTTTGCCGACAACCAGCGATTTGGTGTCATCGGCTGCGATCCAACCTGCGTTTTCACCGTAAACCAGACCTTGGGCCGCGCGGCCCGCGCCAAAGGTCGTACCGACCTCGGTCCAGGTGGACTGGTTCGATTCAGGCGGTGCGTACTGACGCAGATCCAGCCACCACTGAAGCGCCTCTTTCGCGGTGTCCGAGTTCATCGCGCCGCCATTGGCCACGCTTGCCGCGTAGTTGTTGTTGGCGTCGATGCCCCAGTTGTAGACGCCAAAGGTCGGCGCAACCGATTCAAAGTATTCGTACCAAGACGCCGGGTGACCGGTGTGGCCCTGAACCGTGGCACCCCACAGCTGCATGTCATTGGCCTGACCGTATTCATAGAAGAACTTGGCGATTTCGGTGTATTCGGCATGGGTGGTCGCCGGTGCCAGATCGCGGCCTGTTGCCGCTTTGAAGGCGGCCTGAATGTCGGCATCGCCGAACAGATCGGTGCGGTACAGGTAGATCTTGATGAAAGCTTCCATCGGGATGCCATAAAGGTGCCCGTTGTCGCCGCGGAAGTAGTCGGCGAAGGTGGTAAAGTTCGCCTCATCATAGCCGGGTGCCTGCAATTGCGGGTTATCGGCCAGAAGCTGGGTCGTATCGGTCAGGAAGTTGCGGGCCAGATACGAATAGATGATGTCCTGTTCGATATAGACCATATCATAAATGCCGGTTCCGGCTTCCATGTCCTTGATCGCTTTATCAAACATCTGATCCCATGACGTGGTTTCGATATCGACGCGGATGCCTGTCAGCGCTTCGAACTGCGGGGCCAGAACCTCACGAATATACAGCGACGGCGGTGATGATTCCGTCACACCGCGCAGAGTCACGCCCTGATACGGCTCGGCTGCTTTTTTCCAGAAATCTTCATGTCCACCGGCCAAGGCCGCCCCGGCAGAGACTGCCAGCGCCAGCGCAGAGACCGCGATTTTATGTGCAAAGCTCATTCACTTTCCTCCCAAAGGTAACGGGCTGAATCGCGCGCCCTGCCGTCGAAAACAGGGTCGATTCGCGTCAACTCACGGCGCAAACATGCATTTGTAAATTTCACAATGCAACTGTAATTTTTCCATTTGTATCACTTGCCATACATATGCAAGGTATGTCACGTTCATCGCCGATGCGGTAACCAATTGGTCACCGCATCCAGGAGGAAACACCGTGGCACGAGAGCAGATCGAAGACAGCGTCACCTTCATCACGGAGGTTTGCTGGCACTACTACATGAACGGAAACACCCAAGCCGAAGTCGCGCGGATGATGGGGGTCACGCGTCTGCGCGTGAACCAAGCCATCCAAAAGGCCAAGGCGCTGGGGTTGGTTCATGTACAAATCGATTCCCCCTTCACCACCCGGATGGAGCTTCAACAGGAACTTCAGAAGGTCTACGGCATTGAAAAAGCGCTGGTTGCGCCCGTGGACCGGGACAATTACGATTTTCACGGGCCGGTTGGATCGGGCCTTGCCAACTATCTGACCGAACGGTTGCGCAGCGGTGAATGGAAGACGTTTGGCGTGTCTTGGGGGCTGACGCTGGACAGCGCAATCCGCCGCCTGCAACGCCAAAGCCACCCCCAGCTAGAGGTCGTTTCGATCCTTGGCGGCACACCGCACGGGTCGTCCTTCAACTCTTTCGGGATTGCGTCGGGGTTTGCCGATGTGCTGGGTGCGAACTACTCGATTCTGACCGCGCCGATTTACCTGTCCGAAGGGATCGACCGCGATCTGTTCCTGTCGCAGGACGTTCTGCGCACCCATTTCGACAAATTCGACCGGCTGGATGCGGTGCTTCTGACCTGTTCGAACGTGTCGTCGAAATCATTTCTTGTTTCCAACGGCTTGCCCGCATCCCTGACGCCGCGAAAGCTAAAGGAAGCCGGGGCGATCGGCGATGTTCTGGGCCGATTTCTGGACAGCGACGGCAAGTCTGTCCTGCCCTACGTGGACGATCACACCATCGGCATGCCGCTTGAGGCGGTCGAGGCCGTACCGGAAAAAATCATGGCCGCCGCTGGCCCCCACAAAGTCGAGATCATCGCCGCCGCCATCAAGCGCGGCTTGGTGAACACCTTGGTCACAGACGACCTGACGGCCGAGCTTCTGCTCGAACACGGAAAATCTGCAACGCCCCCCTTACCGGGGTCAACCGAGGCCTAGCCTCATACCGGAGACGACGATGCGCAGACTGGGAATTCATTCCTTTGTATGGACAGGCGGACAAACCCAAGAGGGGCTGGAACGCGCCCTCGAACAATCTGCCGAACACGGCTATCGCTGTATTGAATTTGCCTATCTGCGACCCGAACTCTTTGACCTCGACCGGCTGGCCAGGAAAAGCCAAGACCTAGACGTTCAGATCGGTGTGACCATGGGTCTTCCGCTAGACAAAGACGTATCGTCCGAAGATCCTGATGCGGTCGCCGCGGGCAAGGCGATGCTGGCCGATGCGGTGCGCGCGGTGCGGGATATAGGCGGCGATAAGCTGGGCGGCATCCTTTATTCGGCCCATACCAAATACAATCGTCAGCCCACCGCAGGCGGCTGGGCCAACTCGGTTCAGGCCATCGCCGAAACAGCAGAGCTGGCCGAAAAGGCGGGCGTCGATCTGGTGCTTGAGGTCGTCAACCGGTTCGAAACCAACCTGCTGAACACCGCCGCGCAGGGGATGAAATTCATCGCCGACACCGGCAATGACCACGTCCGCCTGCATCTGGACACCTTCCACATGCAGATGGAAGAGGCCAACCTAGCCGCCGCGATCCGCATGGCGGGCGACAAAATCGGCTATTTCCACATTGGCGAATCCAACCGTGGCTATCTGGGCGATGGCACCATCGACTGGGATCGGGTCTTCGATGCCTTGGCCGAGATTGGGTATGATCGCGATGTCGTATTCGAGAGCTTCTCAACCGCAGTGGTGGATGAAGGGCTATCGCTGGCCTGCGCGATCTGGCGCGACACATGGACCGACAGCGCGCCGTTGGCCGCCCATGCCAAGCAGTTCATTGACCTGAAATGGGCCGAGGCACTTCGCCGACAAGCCACCAACCGCCGGGCGTGATCGATGATTTCGCCTGACACACTTGGCCCCACGATCTGTATCGGCGAGATTCTGGCCGAGATCGTGGCCACCACCACAGGACATGGCTTTGCCGAAAGCCAGCCACTGATCGGGCCCTTCCCATCCGGCGCTCCGGCGATTTTTATCGACCAATGCGGCCGGATCGGCGGCAAGGCGGCGATGATCGGCGCGGTGGGCGATGATGATTTCGGGCGGATGAACCGCGCAAGGCTGGAACGCGACGGCGTCGATGTGTCTGGCATCGCGGTGGATGACACCCTGCCCACCGGCTCTGCCTTTGTCCGGTATCGCCCGGATGGGGACCGTGATTTCGTGTTCAACATGTGGACCTCTGCCGCCGGAAACCTGCGCTGGACCGATGCGGTTGAGGCGGTGGTCAGCGGCGCAGGTCACTTGCACGTCATGGGAACACTGCTGGTTCGGCCTGGCATCTGGGACATGACGGACCGCGCCGCGCAGATCATAAAGGCACGTGGCGGCAGCATCTCGCTTGACCCGAACTTGCGCAAGGAACTGAAGGACGACGGCGAAACCGCCGCGCGGTTGGCGCAGATCCTTGAGATGACGGATGTTCTGTTGCCGTCGGGCGACGAATTGCAACTGGCGGCGGGACGATCGGACAGGCAAGCGGCGATTGACGCCCTGTTTGCCCGCGGGATCACCGAGATCGCCCTGAAGGACGGCACGCGCGGGGCCACGGTGTTCACGCCCGGCGCGGCCCCGGTTCACGCCGATGCCTTTGCCGTGACCGAGGTCGATCCAACCGGCGCGGGCGACTGCTTTGGCGGGGCCTATATCGCTGCACGCCGTCTGGGTGAGCAGATTGCCACCGCGCTTGATCTGGCCTGCGCCGCAGGGGCCCGCAACGTCACAGTTCGCGGCCCGATGGAAGGCGCAGGCACCCGCCAAGAACTTGAAGACTTTATGAAAGCAAACAGGAGGATCACGCATGGCATTACTGCTTGACGATCTGGCCCCCTGCCGACGCAACGACCTGCCGCGCGGCATTACATCGGTCTGTTCCGCCCATCCCTTGGTTTTGCGGGCGGCGCTGCGCCACGGGCGCGACACCGGCGAAACCGTTCTGATCGAGGCGACCTGCAATCAGGTGAATCATCAAGGCGGCTATACCGGAATGCGCCCCACCGATTTTCGCGACATGGTGACAGAGCTTGCCCGTCAGGAAAACTGCCCCGAAGCGCTGATCGTTCTGGGCGGCGACCATCTTGGCCCCAACCCGTGGCGTCATCTGTCCGCCGATCTAGCCATGGCCGAGGCTGCGGCGATGATCGAGGCCTATGTTTTGGCCGGGTTCCGCAAGATCCACCTTGATGCCTCAATGGGCTGCGCGGGCGAGCCTGAGGCGCTGGACGATGACACCTGCGCGATGCGGGCTGTGCAATTGGCCGCCGTTGCCGAACGGGCAGCGGACCAAACGGGCGGCCCGCGCCCGCGCTACATCATCGGGACCGAGGTGCCGCCCCCCGGCGGAGCCGATCATGTGCTGGACACCGTGCCGCCCACCGATCCCGAGGCCGCACGCCAGACCATCGCCATCCACCGCCGCGCCTTTGCCAATGCCGGGCTAGAGGATGCCTTTGCGCGCGTTCTGGGCATTGTGGTGCAGCCGGGCGTGGAATTCGGCAATCACAACGTCATTGCCTATGATCCCGCCGCCGCCAAGGCGCTCAGCCGGATTTTGGACGACGAGCCCGATTTGGTGTTTGAAGCCCATTCCACAGACTACCAAGGCGTCCGCCCCCTGTCGGATTTGATCCGCGACGGGTTTGCAATTTTGAAGGTCGGGCCGGAACTGACGTTCATCCTGCGCGAGGCGCTTTATGCGCTGGACCTGATCGCATCGGACCTGTTGCCAGACTATGGCGACAGGCCCCTGATGCACGCGATGGAGGCGCTGATGTGCGCCCGGTCGGGCAACTGGAGCCGCCACTACAGCGGAGCGTCGGGGCAACAGCGTCTGTTGCGGCATTATTCACTGTCGGATCGCATCCGTTACTACTGGGCCCAGCCCGAGGCCGAAGCCGCCGTTGCGACCCTGTTCAATGCCCTGCGCGGGCAGAAGTTGCCGCGTCCGCTGCTGTGGCAACACATGCCCGCCGCGTCGCATTTTGCCGACACTCCCTTTGACCCCGAAGCCTTGGTGATCTGGCGCATCCGCGAATGCCTTCGGGCCTATTCTGCCGCCTGCGCCAGCCAGCTTGAGGCCGTTGCCTGATAAATACCGGAGCCATTCATGACAGCCGATTTCCAAGACAAGACCATCATCATTACCGGCGCAGGCAAAGGCATTGGCCGCGCTTGCACCGAACTGCTGGCCAAGCGCGGGGCAAGGGTGATTGCCATGGCCCGCACGCAGGCCGATCTGGACGATCTAAGCGCCCGCTGCGGCGCGGTGCCAATCAAGGTTGATCTGTCCCGCGCCGATGCCGCCCGCGCCGCCATGGCCGAGGCCGGCACCGCCGACCATCTGATCAACTGCGCCGGAACCAATGTGCTGGAAAGCGTGCTGGACATGACCGAGGACGGCTATGACACCGTGATGGACATCAACCTGCGGGCGGCGCTGATCTGCGCGCAGGAATTTGCCCGCGCCCGGATCAAGGCGGGTGGAGGCGGCAGCATTCTGAACGTCACCTCTATCGCCGGGCATCGCGGATTTCAGGACCATATGGTCTATGCCGCGTCCAAGGCCGGGCTAGAGGGCGCAACGCGCGTCATGGCCAAGGAACTCGGGCCGCACGGCATCCGCGTCAACGCCGTGGCCCCGACCGTCACCATGACCGAACTGGCCGCCGCCGCGTGGTCCGACCCGGCCAAGAAAGACCCGATGATGGTGCGCCACCCCATGGGCCGCTTTGCCGAGGTCGAAGATGTGGCCCGCACCATCGCAATGCTCTTGTCGGACGACGCCCCGGTCGTGACCGGCGCTGTCCTTCCTATTGACGGCGGTTTTCTGGCCGTCTGACCCTTTCATCGGAGTTTCTGAATATGGCACAAACGCTTACGGGCAAAACCGCCGCGATCACCGGAGCCGCATCCGGCATCGGTCTGGCCACCACCCGCGCCTTGCTGAATGCAGGCGCAAGGGTGGTGATGGTCGATTACGACAAGGCGGCGCTGGACCGTCTGACCAGGGAACTTGGCGAGAACGCCATTGCCCAGGTCACCAACCTTCTGGATGCCGAGGATTGCGCCGCCATGGTGCCGCAGATCTTGGAAAAGGTCGGCCAAATCGACATTCTGCACTGCAACGCCGGCACTTATATCGGCGGCGATCTGATTGAGACGGACACGGCCACCATCGACCGTATGCTCAACCTGAACGTCAACGCGGTGATGAAAAACGTCCGCGATGTAATCCCCCATATGACCGAACGCGGCATCGGTGATATCGTCGTCACGTCTTCGGTCGCAGGACACATGCCCATCCAGTGGGAGCCGGTCTATTCCGGATCGAAATGGGCGATCACCTGTTTTGTGCAAACCATGCGCCGCCAGTTGAACAAGCACGGCATCCGCGTCGGCCAAGTTTCACCCGGCCCGGTGGTTTCTGCGCTGTTGGCCGACTGGCCCGAAGAGAACCTGCGCAAAGCCAAGGAAAACGGCGCGTTGATCGACCCCGAAGAGGTCGCAGATGCCGTTCTCTATATGCTGACCCGCAAACGCACGGTGACGATCCGCGATATGATCGTTCTGCCGACCAACTTTGACATTTAGCATGTCTGCGACTTGCGAAGATCTTTCAGGTCTGACCGTCCTGCTTACTGGGGCGGCGGGCGGCATTGGTGCCGCCATGGCCGACCGATTTGCGACCGCCGGGGCGACCTTGGCATTGGTCGATCGGCTGGATTGCACTGACTTGGCAGCCGCCCTGCCCGGAGATCATCGCGCGTGGCAGCTGGATCTGGCAAACCCCGACGCCATTGCGGCCACCGTACCTGCGATTGGCGCGTCAATGGGCATCGACATTCTGATAAACAATGCCGGGCTGGGCGTGGTTGCGCCCGCCCATGAAACCGATGTCGTCACTTGGGATCTGACCCAAGCCATCAACCTGCGTGCACCGTGGCTGATGGCCGCCCATGCCCTGCCCTTCCTCAAACACTCTGGCCGGGGGCGCATTGTCAATATGGCATCCCAAGCCGGGATCGTCGCCATTGCAGACCATGCCGCCTATGGCGCCAGCAAGGCGGGGCTAATCGGGCTGACCAAGGTCATGGCGCTGGAATGGGCGCAGTTTGGCATCACCGCCAACGCCATTTCCCCGACGGTCGTCGAAACGCCCATGGCATTGGCCGGCTGGTCCGGGGAAAAGGGCGAAAAGGCCAAGGCCGACATCCCCGTAGGCCGCTTTGCCAAACCGGCCGAGATCGCCGAAACCGCCGCGTTTCTGTGTTCGGCCCAATCCGGGATCATCAACGGCGAAAACATCGTAGCCGATGGAGGCTTCACAATTCGCTGACACTTTTGAAATGTTGGCGCTAAACTGCCCGGTGGAGGAGACCGTCATGACCAAAAGCCTAAGCCGCAAACTCGATACCATCCGCGACGGTGCGTATCGCCCGAAGGACTTTATCATCGCCGACGCCAAAGATGGCGACATGGCCTTTGGTGCGGCCTCTCCTGGGAAAGGGCCAGATGGGCGGATGAAACCGCTGAAGGCTTACCGCGATGACATGGTGCGCGTGACGCAAACCGGGCTGGTGGATATCATGCTGATGTCGCTGTCTTCGGCTGAGGCGCTAAGCCAATCAGGCACCTTTCACGACAGCCCCGTGACCCCTGCCGTTCGCCTGAACGACACATCCGACATCTGGCACGTGCGCGGCGGCAGCTACCCCAAGCGGATGATGAAGAACTTCCGCTCGGCCCGGCTGGATCGGGTCAAGCCTGTCGCGCCGCTGGGCCTCTATTCGGTGACCTTCTACAATGATCTGGAACAAGATCACGCCACCCTGACCGAATACGCGCAGTTCCGGGATGAGGCATCCGCCGCCGGGATCGACCACTTCCTTGAGGTGTTCAACCCACAGATCCCGGTTGAGGCGAACGGCGATTTTGCCAGCTACAACAACGATATGATCGCCCGTTGCCTTGCGGGTGTGTCGCGCCATGACCGGCCCGTGTTCCTGAAAGCCGCCTACAACGGCCCCGCCGCGACCGAGGAAATCGCCGGGTTTGACCCCGAGAACCTGATCTTCGGCATCTTGGGTGGCGGCGCAGGCACCACGCGCGATTGTCTTGAGCTGATCCGGCAGGCGGAGAAATATGGGGCCCGCGTCGCGCTATTCGGGCGCAAGATCTATTACTCCGAGGATTCCGTCATCATGATCCGCGCCATGCGCCGCGTGATCGAAGAACAAATCACCAGCGACGAGGCCGTCCGGGCATTTCATGGCGATCTGGCCAATGCCGGGATCACGCCGTTCCGCAGCCTCGATGACGACTTGGCCCTGACCGAACCGCTGCTGAAGGCCAATGTGTGATCCATGCGCCGGGGGTTTCTGACCGCTGGCACCTGGTGCCTTGACCGCAATATCACCGTCGATCAATGGCGGTCCGAAGACATGGCCGCCGCCGTGCAGCGCGTCGATCCGGCGGGCGGCGGCAGTGCCTGCAATTTCGCCGTCGATATGCGGCGGCTGGACGGGTCTATCCCCGTGGCGACCACCGGCCTTGTGGGCGCAGGCGAAAATGGTGATTTTCTTTTAACGGTGGCCGATAACTATGGGATCGACCGCAGCCGCGTCGCCCGCCTGCCCGGCATGATGACGCAGACCACCGACGCCTATCTGTCGGCCAAAACCGGGCGGCGCACGCATATCATCTTTTTCGGCGTGGCGGATGTTCTGTCGCCCGATCATCTGGATGTGTCCGGCAGCACCGCCCGCGTGCTGCACCTTGGCCTGCCCGGCATTCATAAGACGATGGACAATGCTTGGGGCGAGGATGCCAACGGCTGGGTCACCGTGTTGAAACGCGCCCGCGCCGAAGGGCTGCGGACCAATCTGGAATTCGTCGCAGGCCCCGAGGATCAGATCCGCCGCATTGGCCTGCCCTGCCTGCCCCATCTTGATACGTTAGGGTCAGGACTCATAGCCAATAGATGACCAGCGCGGCGAGTGCGATTGCGGAGAGGAAGACCTTGGGGCATCTGTCGTATCGTGTGGCCACACGTCGCCAATCCTTCAGCCTGCCAAACATGATC
>NZ_OMOJ01000001.1 GCF_900302505.1 Pseudoprimorskyibacter insulae
CAATGGTACTGCGTCTCAAGACGTGGGAGAGTAGGTCACCGCCAAACCTAGTAAAGACCAATAATAATTCTAAAACGATCACAAAAACAAACAAATCAGCCCGCGTCAGAAATGACGCGGGCTGTTTTGTGTTCAGCTAAAGAAACTTCAAATCTAAACGTCATAACACTGACAAATCACTGTCATGACGATGTAATCCAACAGTCTTACGAGACCGGAATAGCCGCATCGAACATTGGTGCGGTCTCATTCGGAGATCTGGCTATGCTGCCTCTAAGCCCTTGGAAATTCGTCTGGCAATGCCTGTTTGGGCCCCGCCGTTTGTCGACGCACCTGAAGGTTCCCGCAACGCTGGATTTCTGACCCGGATCTTACCGGATCGGGATGCTGACGCGCATCTGAACCGTTTCGATGCCCGGATTGTTCTTATAAATCCCGGCATTGGACCGGTGATCGTAGCTGACGCCAAAGCGCCAGCCTGAGGGCGCCTCATATCCGACCTCAATGCCGGAGCGGAATTCAAGCGGGCCGCCCAGATCAAAGCCGCCATTGTCCATATAAAGACCCGGCATCGCGTGTAGTTGTGCGAACCACGGGCTGCCATCGCGCAGGATGTCGTAGGTTTGCCCAAAGCCCAGCCAGGTTTCACCCTTTTCACCGATCGAAAATCCGACGGCATGACCGAAAGGCCCTGTCCGGTGCCCCAGATCATAGCGCAGGTAGAGTTCGGACGCGGGTTTGGCACGGCGTTCTAGGACCTCGCCTGCCGAGATCGCAAAGCGCGGCGTGGTTTCTGTGCGCCCAAAGCAGCCCAGTTCAGTCCCGCAATAATTTCGGTTCATGTCCGTTAGTCCCAGAACCAACATCATTACTGCGAACGTTCCGTCTGCCATGGCGCACCTCCTGCTTTGCATCAGGTGAAGCACACTCCCCGATGTTTGTCACCCCTTAGCCATGAAAGTGGGTCGTTACAAAACCTTTACCGCATAGTCACATTCGCGTTGCGCAGCGCCGCTACCTGACGGGTCAAGAACGCAACGGGGGCCACATGCTGCTTGTCGAGAATCTGACGAAGTCTTTCGGATCGAACACTGCGGTGGATCGTATGACCTTCGAAGTGGATCGCCCGATGATGATCGGGATCATCGGCCGTTCGGGCGCTGGCAAGTCCACGTTCCTGCGTATGATGAACCGGATGACCCCGGCGAGTTCAGGGCGTTTGGTGTTCGAAGGCACAGACGTGTTGCAGCTGACTGGTGGCGGTATGCGCCAGTGGCAGTCGCAATGCGCGATGATCTTTCAGCAGTTCAATCTGGTGCCGCGTATGGATGTCGTGTCCAACGTGCTGCACGGAACGCTGAACCGTCGGTCGACCCTGGGGACGATGTTCAACCTGTATCCGACGGAAGACATTCACAAGGCCATCGATATTCTCGACCGTTTGGGCATCGCCGACCACGCGGCCAAGCGGGCCGAGGCTCTGTCTGGTGGTCAGCAACAGCGCGTGGCGATTGCCCGTGCACTGATGCAAGACCCCAAGGTCATTCTGGCGGATGAGCCGATTGCATCGCTCGACCCGATGAATGCGCAGATCGTGATGGATGCCCTGCGCCGTATCCACGACGAAGATGGCCGCATGGTCATTGCCAACCTGCATACGCTGGATACCGCCCGTCGCTATTGCGACCGCGTGATCGGCATGCGCGACGGTCGGATCGTGTTCGACGGCTCGCCAGCGCAGCTAACCGTCGGCGTGGCGCGGGACATCTATGGCGCGGATGAGACCTTCTCGGAATCTGCGACCTCTACCGAAATTCGGGAACATACCGGCCATCAGGCTCGCGTTCCTGCGTAACCCCATTTCATCGACCCCGGTCGATGGCCGGGGCAACGCAACGGAGAAAGATGATGAAAAAACTGATCGCTGCCGCTCTGGCAACCACTGCTCTGGCCGCACCGGCATTTGCCGATAGCCACGGCATCACTGAATTCAACATCGGCCTGCTGGGCGGTGAAAACGCTCAGGACCGTCTGAACTCGAACGAGTGCCTGCGCGCTTATGCCGAAGAAGCCCTTGGCGTTCCGGTTAAGCTGTTTGCACCTGCCGACTATAACGGCGTTATCCAGGGTTTGCTGGGCGGCACCCTTCAGATGTCGTGGCTGGGCGCGTCGTCCTATGCGGCAACCTATCTGGCCGACCCCGAAGCGGTTGAGCCGGTTCTGGTCAAGATCAACCTCGATGGCTCCTACGGCTATCACTCGATCGGCTTTGCCCGCAAAGATAGCGGCATCACCTCGCTGGACGACATGGCAGGCAAAACCTTCGGCTTTGGCGATCCGAACTCGACCTCGGGTTACCTGATCCCGTCGATCGAAATCCCGATGTACAAAGACGGCATCACCATGGAATCCGGCCAGTACTTCGGCGAAGTTAAGTTCACCGGCGGCCATGAGCAGACCATCGTGGCAGTAAACAATGGTGATATCGACGGCGGTGTGACCTGGGCCGATGGTCAGGGCGCATGGGAAGACGGCTACAACTCGGGCGCGCTGCGCAAAGCGGTTGATGCTGGCCTGATCGACATGAACGATCTGGTTGAAATCTGGCGCTCGAAGCCGATCCCGGAGGGCCCGGTTGTTCTGGCGAAATCGCTGCCGCAGGATGTCAAAGACAAGATGACCGCGCTGGTTGATGGCCTCTACGAAGCCGATCCCGATTGCGCCTATGGCGTTGCGGCTGGCGACTCGCTCGGCTTCGATCCGATCACCCATGACGCCTATGTTTCGATCATCGAAGCACGTAAGGCCAAGAGCAACTAATCCGCTCTACCCATTGGGCCCTGCCATCCGGCGGGGCCCTTTTTGTTTGAGAGAGACATGAGCCTTAGCCCGAACCCCCCGCACGATCCACGCGCCAATTATATCCAAATGATGCAGCGCAAGCGCCTTTACGGCGGACTGACCATGGCGATTTTCGCCTTGCTTTTGGTGTCGGGCTTCATGCTGGCCAATGATCGGAATGCCGGTGGCTTCTGGTCGGGCCTTCCGCATGTTCTGGATTTCCCCGCCGACGTCTGGGCCGATGCCGCGCCGAAGGTGGATCAACTGCCGGGGCATTTTCTGACCTTCTTCCCGTCCTTGCTGGAAACCATCAATATCGCCGCAGTATCGACGCTGATCGGTGCCGCGATTGCGGTGGTTCTTTCCATGTTGGCAACGCGAGGACTGGCGCTTTGGCCGCGGGCGATCCCGGTGTTTCGCCGTGCGATGGACATCATGCGCGCCATGCCCGAAATCGTCATCGCATTGGTTTTGATCTTTGTGCTGGGCGGCGGCCCGGTTCCGGCGATGATCGCGATCACGTTTCACACCGCTGGCGCCTTGGGGAAACTGTTTTCCGAGGTGAATGAAAACGCCGATCTAAAGCCCATCGAAGGGCTGCAATCGGTTGGCGCAGGCTGGGTTCAGCGGATGTGGCTGGGCGTGATCCCGCAGGTTGCGCCGAACTACTTCAGCTACGGCCTGCTGCGGTTTGAAATCAACATCCGCGCCTCGGCAATCCTTGGGTTCGTTGGTGCGGGCGGCATCGGGTACGAACTGAAGAACGCCATGTCTTGGGGACTTGGCAAATTCGACGAAGCCGCCGCGATCTTCATTCTGCTGTTCTTGACGATTGTGGTCTTTGACCAACTGTCCAGCCGCGTCCGCCAAGGCCTAATCCACAAGGGGGGCCACTGATGGCTGCGTCCGACCTGTATCAGTCTTCTGAGCGACTGTTTCGCCGCAAGCAGCTGATTGGCTTTGCCTTCCCGGCGGTGATCTTGACCTATTTGGTTTACGTGTTCTTTGCCTTCGACATTCTGGGGCTGGCCGAACGCGCACGCTGGGACAATGGCGCGACCTTGGTGCGCGACACCTATAGCTATAAAACCCACGTCACCCGCGACAACCGCAATGGCGAAACGAGCATCGCTGTTGAAGGCGAACGCAAAGGCTCATATCCCGATGGTATGGTGCCGCCTTGGGTCGCCGCATCTGGTGACACTGTGACGATCGATCTGAAAGACGGTCACCGCGTGACCTTCCTGCCGAACAATGGCTTGCGCTATGAGGTGCCGGGCTTTGGCGTGATCGAGGCGGCCATCGTGAACCGCGCGGTGCAAACCAATCTTGGCGACACGGTTCCGGATTGGGTGTCCCTGTCGCGCAGCCGTCTGGACATCACCACCGATGCGGGCCGCGTTAGCCTGACCCGCAACAAGACTGAGGTGTTCCGATATTCCTTCGGGTGGGAGCTGTTCTTCTATACCTTCACCAGCCCGTACCACGGTCATTCCCTAACCGATATTCTGTTCGGCCCGCAGATCGACCCGACCCGCAGCAACCTGATCGGCGCAGTTCAGGACTTTTGGTACAACCCGATGTGGCAGCACGGGATGGTTGTTTGGGCAATGTTCGAAACGATTCTGATGGCATTCCTTGGTACGTTCGGCGCCGCCATCATCGCGTTGCCGCTTGGGTTCATGGCCGCCCGCAACTTCAACCGCATCATGCCCGCCCGCTTTGCCGTGCGCCGCGTGTTTGACTTTTTGCGCGGGGTGGATGGGCTGATCTGGACCATCGTTCTTAGCCGCGCCTTCGGCCCCGGCCCGATGACCGGCGCGCTGGCGATCTTGCTGACGGACACCGGATCTTTCGGCAAGATGTTCTCAGAGGCGTTGGAAAACGTCGATCCCAAACAGATCGACGGCGTCGCCTCTACCGGGGCCAAGCCGCTGCAACGCTACCGGTTTGGGGTCATCCCGCAGATCACGCCCGTTCTGCTCAGCCAAGTGCTTTATTATCTGGAATCGAACACCCGGTCCGCCACCATCATCGGCGCGATCACCGGCGGGGGCATTGGTCTGTTGTTGACGCAAGCCATCATCACCCAAAAAGACTGGGAAGAGGTGAGCTATTACATCATTCTGATCTTGCTCATGGTGATGCTGATGGACACGGTTTCGGGCTGGCTGCGCCGAAAACTAATCCGCGGCCAAGACGCCTGAAGGGATACGCGATGCCCAGACTGTCCGAAACCGCGCCCTACGTGCATCCCGATTGTCAGATCGGCAATTCCACCTTTGGACGCTTTGTTGAAATCGGCCAAGGCAGCCGGGTGCTGAACAGCAGCTTTGACGACTATTCCTATTGTGACCGCTATGTCGATATTGCCAATGCGACCATTGGCAAGTTCGCCAATATCGCCAGCTTCACGCGGATCGGGCCGACCGATCACCCGATGGGGCAGGCGTCATTGCATCACTTCCTCTACCGGTCTTCGGACTATTGGGATGATGTCGAAAACGATGCCGACTTCTTTGCCCGCCGTGCTGCCCGCCGGTCCGAGATTGGGCATGACACCTGGATCGGTCACGGCGCGATAATCCGGCCCGAGGTGCGGATCGGCCATGGTGCGGTTGTCGGGGCAGGGGCCGTGGTGACGCGGGATGTGCCCGATTACCATATCGTGACGGGCGTCCCCGCCACCCCGATGCGCGCCCGGTTCCCGGAGGACATCGCCCAGCGGCTCTTGGCCTTGGCGTGGTGGGATTGGTCGCATGACGTTCTAAAAGAGCGGCTACCCGATTTCCGGGCCATGCCGATTGAGGCGTTCCTTGAAAAGTATGAGGCCTAACCGTCCTTAAGCGTCAGCGCCACGCGATCCCCGGCAAACCATGTCCGTCCACGCTCAACCGGAGTGCCGTTCAGATCGGTGTTCACACTCAGGGTGTACAGCAGCGCATCGCCTTCGCGGACGGCCAAATGAATGGCTTGCGTCGCGGTGGCATGTTCGGCGGTGATGCGCGTTTCGGCGCGGATGTAGTCGGCAACCCCGGATCGTCGCAGTGCTTCGGTGATGGATGTGACCGTCTCAAACGCTTCGGGCAGGCCGGGCAAACGGTCCAAGGGAAAGACGGATTGGAACAGGGCAACCGGCGTATCTTCGGACAGGGACAGGCCTTCGACCACGAACACTTTCGCCGCTTCAGAAAGGTGCAGCGCCTCACGCTCGGACGCGTCGGCAAGGCGGGTTTCGCGGCGCAGGATCTTCTTTTGGGGCAACCGCCCCGAGGCTTGGATGTTCTGATGAAAGCGCACCCGCCGCCCCAAGGGATATTCGGTGGATTGGGCCTCAACAAAAATACCGGATCCGCGCCGGCTGCGCACCAAGCCGCGATCGGCCATATCCGACAGCGCCCGCCGAACGGTGTGCCGGTTAACAATAAAGCGCTGCGCCAGCTCTTGTTCGGTGGGCAGTTTGCTGCCCGGCGGATAGTGGCCAGCGGCCAAATCGGCCTCCAGCGCGGTGGCGATGGATTTCCATAGGGGGGTGCGCGGGCTGGTCGTCATGAAGGTTTCACAAAATTCTTGTTGCCGACAGGACGGCCCGATTGGTACGATTAGTCTAGTTGTATAGGAATCTAGACTAATATGCAAGCTGTCCACTCCCCCTCTGACGCAGAGCGAAAAACCTGGCTTAGCCTGCTGGCCAAGGCCGATGCGGCGCAGCTTGCAGACTGCGTCGCACACTTCAACGACACGGCATTCGACTGGCTGCGCCAGCCCGAAATTGGCAGCGTCATGGTGAGGGGTCGCGCGGGCGGCACGGGGGCAGCCTTCAATCTGGGTGAATTGACAATCACCCGCTGCGCCCTGCGTCTGACTGGGTCCGAGGCGGTCGGCTATGGCCATGTGCAGGGGCGTGACAAAACGCACGCCCGCAACGCGGCGCTGGTCGATGCCCTGATGCAGACCGCCCACGCGGATGACGTCATGGCCCATGTTCTGACTCCCCTTCAGCGTACACAAGATGCCAAGGCCAAGGCCCGCGCCGAAAAAGCGGCGGCCACAAAGGTCGAGTTCTTCACCATGGTTCGAGGAGAGGATTGATGCAGATTGCCGCTCAGCGTGGGTTCGACATGCCTGCCTACGATTCCGCCAATGCCTTTCGCGCCGCGATGTCGGCAATTGCTCGCCCCGGCACGATCCAGACCATTGCACCGATTGCGGCGGATCTGCCGTTTTCGCAGGCGGCGGCCGTTCTGTTGCTGACGCTGTGCGACCATGAAACGTCGCTGTTTCTGGCGCCGGATCTGGACACGCCCGAGGCCCGCCACTGGATCGCCTTCCACTGCGGTGCGCCTTTGGCCACCAAGGCCGATGCGATGTTTGCGCTTGGGTCGTGGGACGCGCTGGCCCCGCTGGACGATTACGCGCAAGGCACGCCCGAATACCCGGACCGGTCTGCCACGTTGATTGTCGAGATGCCCGAGATCACGCAAGCCGGCCCGCGCCTGACCGGCCCCGGCATCCAGACCGAGGCGTATTTGGCCCTGCCGGACACAGCCAGCCTGATGGCCAACCACGCCAAATTCCCGCGCGGCGTCGATCTGTTCCTGACAAGCGGATGCCAGATCGCCGCGCTGCCCCGTTCCACCAAGATTGAGGTGCGCTGATGTATGTGGCTGTGAAGGGTGGCGAAAAGGCCATCGACAATGCCCATAGCTGGCTGGCCGAAGAACGCCGCGGCGATGTGGCGGTCCCGGATCTGACGGTTGATCAAATCCGCGAACAAATGGCGTTGGCCGTTCATCGGGTCATGGCCGAAGGCTCGCTCTATGACCCGGATCTGGCGGCGCTTGCGATCAAACAGGCGCGGGGTGATCTGATCGAAGCGATTTTCCTGATCCGCGCCTACCGGACCACGCTGCCGCGTCTGGGCCATTCGCGTCCGATTGAGACCGACGACATGGCCTGTGATCGCCGCATCAGCGCGACGTTCAAGGATTTGCCCGGCGGGCAGGTGCTGGGGCCGACCTTCGATTACACGCATCGCCTGCTGGATTTCAAACTGGCCGCCGAGGGCGAAGCCCTGGCCGATACCGCGCCAATCGCTCCGGTGGACCAAGCGCCGATGCCCCGTGTGACCGAATTTCTGAACCGCGACGGGTTGATCCAGACCGAGCAAGCCTCGGACGCAACCCCGCCGGACATGACCCGCGCGCCCATGGCCTATCCCGCCGGGCGGCCGCTGCGCTTGCAAGCGCTCAGCCGTGGGGACGAAGGGTTCTTGCTCGGCATGGCCTATTCCAGTCAACGCGGCTATGCCCGGAACCACCCGTTCGTCGGTGAATTGCGCATCGGCAAAGTCCCCGTTTCGATGGAGATCCCGGAACTGGGCTTTGACATTGAGATCGGCGAAATCACCGTGACCGAATGTGAAACCGTGAACCAATTCGCAGGCTCCAAGACCGAACCGGCGCAGTTCACCCGTGGTTATGGGCTGGTCTTTGGCCAGACGGAACGCAAGGCGATTTCGATGGCTCTGGTCGACCGGGCGCTGCGCTGGCAGGAACTGGGCGAAGACAACGTCGGCGCCCCCGCGCAGGACGAAGAATTTGTCATCAGCCATTCGGACAACATTCAAGCCACCGGCTTTCTGGAGCATATCAAATTGCCCCATTACGTCGATTTTCAATCCGAACTGGAGCTGGTGCGCCGCATGCGCCTAGCTGCCGGTGCCGATGAGGTGAAGGAGGCGGCAGAATGAGCCAAGAATATAACTTTGCCTATCTGGATGAGCAGACCAAGCGCATGATCCGCCGCGCCATCCTCAAAGGGTTGGCGATCCCCGGCTATCAGGTGCCCTTTGCCAGCCGCGAAATGCCGATGCCCTATGGTTGGGGCACGGGCGGCGTGCAGGTCACGGCGGCCTGCCTGACGCCTGCCGACACGCTGAAAGTGATCGACCAAGGGGCCGATGACACGACAAACGCCGTGTCCATCCGCAAGTTCTTTGAACGCACCGCTGGGGTCGCCACGACCGAAAGCACCCGCGATGCCACGGTCATCCAAACCCGCCACCGCATCCCCGAAGAGCCGCTGACCGAGGATCAAATCCTTGTCTATCAGGTGCCGATCCCCGAACCCCTGCGGTTTCTGGAACCTCGCGAGACTGAAACGCGGGTCATGCATGCGCTGGAAGACTACGGGTTGATGCATGTGAAACTGTATGAGGATATCGCCCGCAACGGCGAAATCGCGACGGCCTATGCCTATCCGGTCAAGGTGGAGGAGCGCTATGTGATGGACCCGTCGCCGATCCCGAAATTCGACAACCCCCGCTTGGAAAGCGCCGCGATCCAGTTGTTTGGTGCGGGCCGCGAACAACGGATCTATGCGCTGCCGCCCTATACGCAGGTTGTCAGCCTCGATTTTGAGGATCACCCGTTCAACCCGTCCAAGGCCGATCATCCCTGTGCCCTGTGCGGGGCGGATCACACCTATCTGGACGAAGTGATCACCGACGATCAGGGCGGGCGTATGTTCGTCTGTTCGGACACCGATTATTGCAGCCGTCGGCAAGCCGATGGACATCGGGGCGACATGGCGCCCCCCGTGCTGGAGGCCTTGTCATGACCCCGCTTTTGACTGTGCGCGACCTGTCCAAGACCTACGGCGGGCGGATCGGCTGCGCGGATGTGTCCTTTGATCTGTATCCCGGCGAAGTGCTGGGCATCGTTGGCGAATCCGGGTCTGGCAAATCGACCTTGCTCAATTGTCTGGCGGGGCAGTTGGTGCCGGATGGCGGGCAGGTTGTGTTCGACACCCGCGCCGATGGCCCCCGCGATACCCTGATCATGTCCGAACCGGAACGCCGCATGCTGGCCCGCACGGATTGGGCCTTTGTGCACCAGAACGCCCGCGATGGTTTGCGCATGGGCGTCAGCGCTGGCGGCAATGTGGGGGAACGGCTGATGGCGGTCGGTGCGCGGAACTACGGCGATATCCGCAGCGCCGCGATTGACTGGCTTGGCCGGGTTGAGATCACCGAAGATCGGGTTGATGACCGCCCCACGGCCTTTTCCGGCGGCATGCAGCAACGCCTGCAAATCGCGCGGAATTTGGTGACCGGCCCGCGATTGGTGTTCATGGATGAACCGACGGGCGGGCTTGATGTGTCGGTTCAGGCGCGCCTTTTGGACCTGCTCCGTGGTTTGGTCCGCGACATGGGCTTAAGCGCGATCATCGTCACCCATGATCTGGCGGTTGTGCGCCTTCTGGCGGACCGGCTGATGGTGATGAAATCCGGCCAAGTGATTGAACAGGGGCTGACCGATCAGGTGCTGGACGACCCGCAAGCCCCCTATACGCAACTGTTGGTCAGCTCCGTCTTGCAGGTGTGAGGGGCGCTGCCCCTCTTGGCCTTCGGCCAATTCACCCCGGCGGTATTTGGGAAAGAGAAGAAGATGAGCGCGATGATCCGACTGAGCGATGTCTCCAAGAGCTTCATCCTGCACAATCAGGGCAGCACCGTCATTCCGGTGATGGAGAGAGTCGCCTTTGAGGTCATGCCGGGCGAATGCGTGGCGCTGACCGGGTCATCGGGGGCGGGGAAATCCACGCTGATGCGGATGATCTACGGCAACTATCTGGCCACCGGCACGATTGAAGTGGGCGGTGTGAACATCGTGGGCGCCGAAGCCCGGCAGGTGCTTGCGCTGCGCCGCGAGGTGTTGGGCTATGTCAGCCAGTTCCTGCGCGTTGTGCCGCGTGTGCCAACGCGCGAGGTGGTGGCTGAGCCGCTGCTCGCGCTGGGTGTTGGCCGGGATGAGGCTATCGCGCGGGCCGAGGCGCTTTTGACCCGCGTGGGCATTCCCGAGCGGCTTTGGGGTCTGTCGCCGACGACCTTTTCGGGCGGCGAACAGCAGCGGGTGAACATCGCGCGTGGGTTTGCCCACCCCTATCCGGCCCTTTTGTTGGATGAGCCAACAGCCAGCCTTGATGCAGGCAACCGCGCGATTGTGCTGGGCTTGATTGACGATGCCAAGGCGCGGGGCGCGGCGGTGATCGGGATCTTCCATGATCTTGAGGCCCGCGCCCAAGTCGCCGACCGAGAGATCGACGTTTCGGCCTTTTCGCCCAAGGTGGCCGCGTGACCGGGCGTGCCTTTGCTATTGTTGGCCCGTCCGGGGCGGGCAAAGACACGCTTTTGGCCGGGGCTGTACAGTCGCTGCCCAGTCTACACTTGGTTCGGCGTGTCATCACCCGGCCCAGCAACGCGGGCGGCGAAGATTTCGACGGGGTCACCGAGGCCCAGTTCGAACGGATGCGTGTGAACGGGGCGTTTGCCTTGCATTGGGCCGCGCATGGTTTGCTTTATGGCATCCCCGCATCGGCGCTGGATGCGCTTGAGGCCGGGGATACGGTTATCTTCAACGGGTCGCGCGCGATGCTGGATCACGCGCGGCAGGTCTTCCCGGGGCTGACGGTTATTCACGTCACCGCTGCGCCCGAGGTTTTGGCCCGGCGGCTTGAGGCACGTGGCCGGGAAACGGCGCAGGACATCCGGCAGCGATTGGAACGTGCATCGGGTCTGCGCCCCGTGGGGCCAGATGTGGTTGAGATCGACAACTCGAGCGACGTTGCCAAAGCGCTTGGCCAGTTGATCGCTCTGCTTCAGCCGGTCAGGGCGTAGCGATGCACGATTTCGAACAGACCGTCCTGGCGTTCGCCAAACAGGCAGATCGAGGTAATCGGGAATGGGCGCGACAGCAGCGGCGTGAAGGCCGATGTCAGGGCCTCGGCCGTGGGGGCGACCTGTGCTTTGGGGATCTTGCCGGTCAGCGTCATGTGGAAGCGGAAATCTTCGAACACGTAGGGATAGCCCCAGGCCAGCAGGTTCGAATCTTGTCTTGGGGTCAGGCCCGAGGCGCGGCGGCGCTCCAGCTCGGCCTCAGAGGCTGGGGCGCGGAAGGCGTCCAGATCGCGCACACAGGCATTGGCGATCTGCGCAAGACCGCTGGCATCACCGTCGGGCGTCAGCGCCAGAAAACGCCCCAAGGGGGTGACGCTCAGGCCCTCCAAAGTGGTCGCGGGCAGGCGGCTCGCCAGATCGGCGACCGCTGCCTCAAGCCCGGCGCGGTCGGTGCCGCGGGCCAGCCGAAAGGGCGGCTTCAGCGTGCCGTGGAACCCGTATTTGCGCGGGGTTATCGTCAGGTCGCTGATGGGCGCGGGAAGGCCATCGACATGCGGGTGTTCGCGCGGCGTGCCCGACGCGGCATCCCAACCAAGCCAATGGGCCGCAAACTCGGCCAAGGGGCCGGGCTCGGGCGCGAAATAGAGTGCGTATCGCGTGTAAGGTTTCATGATATCGGCCTTAGACTGCATGCATCACAGCTGTATGACAGCGGTGCCTGCGTCAAGGTCCAGAACAGGATTAGGCAATGTTAGAGACTGTTTTCACCAATGCGACGCTTGTGCTTGAGCAGGAAACCCTAAAGGGCAGCCTTGTTGTTCGCGACGGGCATATTGCGTCGGTTGATGCGGGCAATAGCGCGGTGGCCGGGGCGATTGATTGCGATGGTGATCTGCTTTTGCCGGGCCTGATTGAGCTGCACACCGACAATCTGGAGCGTCATATTCAGCCGCGCCCAAAAGTCGACTGGTCGCATTCGGCGGCGATTTTGGCCCATGATGGCGAACTTGCCAGCGTCGGGATTACCACCGTTTTCGATGCCATGCGTGTAGGCTCTGTCGTGGAAGGCAAACGCGCCGATTACCGGCCCTACGCGCGCAGTCTGGCCTCCGAATTGCTAGAGATCCGGGCGCAGGGCATGTTGCGGATCAGCCATTTCCTGCACCTGCGGGCCGAGGTCTGTTCGGAAACGCTTGCCGAAGAGTTGAAGGCCTTTGGGGCGGAAGATCGGGTTGGTCTTTTGTCGATTATGGATCACACGCCGGGGCAGCGGCAGTTTCGTGACCTCAGCAAACTGAAGGAATACGTTTGCGGCAAGCATGGTCTGTCTGAGGCCGATTTCGCCGATCATGTGGCCCACCTGACTGGAATTCGTGCCCGTCTGGGCGAGGCGCACGAAAAGGCAGCTGTTGCGGCCGCCGGACGGTTGGGGGCGGTTCTGGCCAGCCATGACGATACGACCGCCGAGCAAGTGCGCGTCAGCGCCGATTACGGCATTCGGTTGGCGGAGTTCCCGACGACGGTTGAGGCGGCGCAGGCCTGCCATGATGCCGGAATCGCCGTGATGATGGGCGCGCCGAACCTGATCCGGGGCGGGTCGCATTCGGGCAATGTCGCGGCGTCCGAACTGGCGGATCTGGGACTGCTGGATATTCTGTCGTCCGATTATGTGCCCTCGGCCTTGCTGACATCGGCGTTCAAACTGGCCGAGCAATGGGGCGATCTGCCCCGTGCGATTGCCACGGTCACGCGGACTCCGGCGCAGGCGGCAGGGTTGACCGATCGTGGGATTCTGGCACCGGGGCTGCATGCGGATTTGGTTCGGGTCCGGCAATGGGGCGGAACGCCGGTTATTCGCGGCGTCTGGTCCCATGGGCGGCAGGTTGGCTAGAGGCAAGAAATTGAAAATATGTGGTTATTTGGCGAAATCATAAGAAAATCAGAGATCGTCAAAAAACTTTCAATTTTCGGGTTGCAACCCGTCGGGGAGCGTCGTAGATACAGGCTCCGAAGCGTCGCGGGGTGGAGCAGCCCGGTAGCTCGTCAGGCTCATAACCTGAAGGTCGCAGGTTCAAATCCTGCCCCCGCAACCAACTTCGAACTTGCAAAAGCCCTCTCGTCTGAGAGGGCTTTTTGCGTTCTTGCTTGCCACGTTTTAGGTCAGTCCGTTTTGATTGGCGCGGTGCTGTCGCGGACGACCAGTTCGACATCAACATAGGTGATGTGCGATTCCTTGGTCAGCGGGCCGCGATCCAGGGCATTCAGCAAGGTGCGCGCCGCCTGCAGCCCCAAGGACCGGCGATCTTGGCGCACCGTGGTCAGCGCGGGGATATAGCTGGCAGACAGGCCGATATCGTCGAACCCCACGACCGAGATATCCTCAGGCACACGGATGCCATGGGCGTGCAGCGTGGAAATCAGGCCGAACGCCACCTGATCCGAGGCGCAGAACACCGCCGTAGGCCGGTTCTCCATCGCAATGATCTGACGCGCGGCGTCTTGGCCCGAATCCAGACTGAAATCGCCACGGATGATCCATTCTTCGCGCGTGGGCAGACCCAGTTTCTGCCGCTGCTCTAGAACGCTAGAGCGGCGGGCATGGGTCAGAACGTTGTCGGCAGGGCCGGTGACATGCGCGATTTTGCGGTGGCCAAGGTCATAGAGGTGCTGAATGGCCAGCGCCACGCCTTTGCGGTTGTCAGACCGGATCGAAGGGAAAGTCGTGTCGGCAACCCATTCACACGCAAAGACAATTTTATTCCCAACGCCATTGTCTGTCAGGGCGCTAAGTTCCTTCATTGGCAACCCGCCATCCAACGAGATCATCCCGTCGATGCGGGAATCCAGGAAGTAATCCACCAACTGATGGCCGCGCGACTGTTCGTTATGTGTGTCCGCGATCAGGATCGAATAGTCCGACCCGGTCATGCCCTCGCTCAGCCCGGCAAGGATGATCGAGAAGAACGGGTTGCTAAGGTTCGGCACCAAAACCAGAACGGCCCCGGCTTTCTGCATGCGCAAATTGCGCGCGGCGCGATTCACCCGGTAGCCGGTGTCACGGATGGCCTCAAACACCGCGGTCCGGGTTGATTCGGTCAGCAGGTCTGGGTTGCTGAGGGCCCGGCTGACGGTCGCCGTGGACACACCAGCGGCCTTTGCCACATCCTGAATTCTAACTGATTTCTGAACCATAGACTGTGCACGCGTATATGTTTGTTGATCGGATGTCATAGCGGGTTGACAGAATTCTGCCACTGGGAAATATCATATGTAATCGTTTTCAATTGCGCCAGCCTTGCTGCAACGCGGAATGTAAACGATTTCATGCTTGGTCTCCGAGGCCGAAAAATCGGACCGGGACCGCGCACCAACGGGAGGAATGAGATGAAAACACTTCGTACACTTTTTGTGGCCACGACTGCGCTTTGCGCAACCACTGCGGCCTTCGCGGCTGACCTTGAGGTGACCCACTGGTGGACCTCGGGCGGTGAAGCTGCCGCTGTTGGCGAGCTGGCCAAAGCCTTTGACGCGCGCACCGATCACCACTGGGTTGACGGCGCAATCGCTGGTTCGGGCAGCACCGCTCGTCCGATCATGATCAGCCGCATCACCGGCGGCGATCCGATGGCCGCAACCCAGTTCAACCACGGTCGTCAGGCCGAGGAACTGGTCGAAGCGGGCCTGATGCGCGACCTGACCGACATTGCCGAAGCAGGCAAGTGGCGCGAAGTGATCAACCCGCCGTCGCTGCTGGATGCATGTACCGTTGACGGCAAAGTCTATTGCGCGCCGCTGAACATCCACTCGTGGCAGTGGCTGTGGCTGAGCCATAAGGCCTATGCCGATGCAGGCGTTCCGGTTCCCACCAACTGGGATGAATTCGTGGCCGCAGCCCCGGCGCTGGAAGCCGCTGGCATCGTTCCGATGGCAATGGGCAAGCAAGGCTGGCAGCAGTCGGGCGCGTTCAACGTTATGATGATCTCGCTTCTGCCCAAAGAAATCTTCTTGCAGGTCTATGGCGACAAAGACGCCGATGTGGCCGCAGGTGCCGATGTCGCGCGCATCTTCAAAGCGGCGGCAGACGCACGCGCGATGGCAAGCAATTCCAACGTTCAGGACTGGAACCAGGCAACCAACCTCGTCATCACGGGTAAGGCCGGTGGTCAGATCATGGGTGACTGGGCGCAAGGTGAATTCCAAGTGGCAGAAATGACCGCTGGCGAAGATTACACCTGTCTTCCCGGTCTGGGCGTGAACCGCACGCTGCAAGCCGGTGGCGACGCGTTCTACTTCCCGGTGCTGAAGGATGCGGAAACGACTGCCGCACAGGGCGAACTGGCAGCACTGCTGCTGGATCCCGAAGTGCAGGTTGCCTTTAACCTGAAAAAGGGTTCGCTGCCGGTACGTGGCGACGTTGACCTTGCAGCCGCAAACGACTGCATGAAGAAAGGCCTCGACATTCTCGCGACTGGCGATGCCATTCCCGATTTTAACCAGTTGGTTTCGTCGGACACCCGTGTTCAGATCGAAGACCTCTTTGTTGAGTTCTTCGCCGATGCCAGCATGACCCCGGAAGCCGCACAAGAGCGGTTTGCCGCGATCATCGCCGACGCTGACTAAGCCCGGTGAAGGTTGGCCCGCTCCCTGAGGCGGGCCAGCTTTCCGGGTTTCAAAGCACAATCACAATCCTTCTGAACAGGAGGTGTTCCCATGTCGTCGGAACGCCCGAACGGCCTATTCCGAAACATCCCCGCCAAGGTGGCGGCGATCCCGATGATCATCACAGCGCTTGTGGTCTTCATGGGTGGATCATTGTGGACGATGGCCTACAGCTTGACCAAGTCAAAGCTGTTGCCGAAATGGAAATTTGTCGGCCTCGATCAATACGAACGCCTCTGGAGCACAAAGCGCTGGGTCGTTTCGATCGAAAACCTGTTCATCTACGGCGTCTGCATGCTGATCGCGAGCTTCGTGATCGGGTTTATCCTTGCGGCCCTGATGGACCAGAAAATCCGGTTCGAGAACACGTTCCGAACCATCATCCTTTATCCCTTTGCCCTGTCGTTCATTGTGACAGGCCTTGTGTGGCAGTGGATCCTGAACCCCGAGTTTGGCATTCAAAGCATCATTCGCGGGCTAGGGTTCACGAGTTTCGAATTTGACCCGCTTTATAATGCCGACATCGCGATTTATGGCATTTTGATTGCCGGGCTTTGGCAAGGAACGGGCCTGATCATGGTTCTGATGCTTGCCGGTTTGCGGGGCATCGACCAGGAAATCTGGAAAGCCGCCAAGGTGGACGGCATCCCCACATGGAAAACCTATCTTTTCATCGTCATTCCCATGATGCGCCCGGTGTTCATCACCACGCTGGTGCTGGTCGCGGCGTCCATCGTGAAAGTTTATGACCTGATCGTAGCTCAAACGGGCGGAGGTCCGGGTATCTCGACCGAAATGCCTGCCAAGTATGTGTATGACTACATGTTCGGCGGTCAGAACCTTGGGCAGGGCTTTGCGGCCTCGACCATGATGCTTCTGGCGGTGCTGGTGGTTGTCATCCCTTGGGCCTACCTCGAATTCGGAGGCAAGAAACGTGGCTGATACTGCTGTACATCCCGCCGCTTCCAGCGAACCGCGCGGCCCCAAACCCCGCAAGAAGCTGTCCCGCAACAACATCATCATCTACGGCACGCTATTGGTGGTCGCGTTCTACTACCTGCTGCCGCTCTATGTGATGGTCGTGACCTCGCTGAAAGGCATGCCGGAAATCCGCTTGGGCAATATCTTTAGCCCGCCGGTCGAGATTACCTTTGAACCATGGGTCAAAGCCTGGTCCCAGGCATGTACCGGCCTGAACTGCGACGGCCTGAGCCGCGGGTTCTGGAACTCGATCCGGATCACGGTGCCGTCGGTGATCGTGTCCATCGTGATTGCCAGTGTGAACGGCTACGCGCTTGCCAACTGGAAGTTTAAAGGTGCCGATGCCTTCTTCACCATTCTGATCTTCGGCGCGTTCATCCCCTATCAGGTGATGCTGTACCCGATCGTGATCATGCTGCGCGAAATCGGCCTTTATGGCACGCTGTGGGGTCTTGTGATCGTGCACACCATCTTTGGGATGCCGATCCTGACGCTGCTGTTCCGCAACTACTTTACGTCACTGCCTGAGGAGTTGTTCAAAGCGGCGCGCGTGGACGGGGCAGGGTTCTGGCGGATCTACTTCCAGATCATGTTGCCGATGTCCTTGCCGATCTTCGTGGTGGCAATGATCCTTCAGGTGACGGGCATCTGGAACGACTTCCTGTTCGGGGTCGTCTACACCAAGCCTGACCTTTATCCGATGACGGTTCAGCTCAATAACATCGTGAACTCGGTGCAGGGCGTGAAGGAATACAACGTCAATATGGCGGCGACCCTTCTGACCGGCCTCGTGCCCCTCGTCATCTACTTTGTTTCTGGAAAACTCTTCGTGCGTGGCATCGCTGCCGGCGCGGTGAAGGGCTGAGGAAAGACCTATGGAAAGTTCTATCTCAATCCGTGACCTGTCGCTGAGCTTTGGCGCGGTGAAGGTTCTGCGGAATCTCAACATCGAAATCGGTCAAGGCGAATTTCTTGTTCTGCTCGGCTCGTCCGGCTGCGGCAAGTCCACGCTGCTGAACTGTATCGCGGGCCTTCTGGATGTGACCGATGGTCAAATCTTCATTCAGGGCAAGAACGTCACCTGGGCCGAACCGTCTGATCGGGGCATCGGCATGGTGTTCCAATCCTACGCGCTCTATCCGCAGATGACGGTCGAGGGGAACCTGTCCTTCGGCCTGAAGAACGCGGGCATGGCCAAGGACGAGATCAAAAAGCGCGTCGCCCGCGCGGCCGAGATCCTGCAAATCGAACCGCTTTTGAAGCGTAAACCGGCGGCCCTGTCGGGCGGTCAGCGTCAGCGGGTGGCCATTGGCCGTGCCTTGGTGCGCGATGTGGATGTGTTCTTGTTCGACGAACCGCTGTCGAACCTTGATGCCAAGCTACGTGCCGATCTGCGTGTGGAAATCAAGCGCCTTCACCAGCGTCTCAAAAACACGATGATCTACGTGACCCACGATCAGGTCGAAGCCCTGACTCTGGCGGACCGGATCGCGATCATGAAGGGCGGCAATATCCAACAACTTGCCAGCCCGAATGAGATCTACAACAAGCCTGCCAATAAATACGTGGCGGATTTTATCGGCTCGCCCTCGATGAACTTCCTTGAGGGTGTCATCGACATCAGCGGTGCGCCGCAGTTCAATTCGGACGTGATGTCCTTTGACATTAGCGGGTATGAGTTTGTCGACGGCCCCACGGGTGGTCCGGCGTGGTTCGGCATTCGCCCCGAACATATCGTCACCGGTGAACTGCTGGCCAATGCCCCTGTGCAATTCGACGCCGAAGTCGAACTGGTTGAACCCATGGGCTCGGACACACTGGTTTGGGCCAAGGTTGAAGGGGTGCCGATGCACTTCCGCATGGATGGTCAGGCCGAGGTTCGGTCAGGCGATCAAATGCGCATCGGCTTCGATCCGGCCCGCGCCAATATTTTCAACAAGGAAACCGAACTGCGGATCTGATCTGCACAGTTAAGGACACAAGAAATGAATACCTCGTATCAGCTGTATAGCTCACGCGAAGCGACCCCTTGGGAAGATGTGGTCGCGCATTTGGCCGCCAATGGGTACACGCAGGTCGAAGGCTTTGGCGGCGTTTATGCGGACGCGCCTGCCTTCCGTGCATTGCTGGATCAACACGGCCTGAAAATGCCGTCTGGCCATTTCTTCCCGCTGGGCAGCTTTGAAGGCGATTTCGACAAAAGCATCGCCGCTGCCAAGGCGCTGGGCATGGAAGTGGCCTATGTTCCCGCGCCCGAAGATCTTTGGCGCAATGGCACCGATGCAGCCAACTGGATCGCGTTGGCCAAACGTCTGGAAGAAGCGTGCAAAAAGGTCAATGACGCGGGCTTCCGCTTTGGCTGGCACAACCACCACTGGGAATTCATGCCCTTGCCGGGCGGCGAAATTGCCATGGAACTGATCCTTGAGCACGCGCCCAGCATCGAGTGGGAAGCCGACGTGGCTTGGATCGTGCGCGGTGGCGGCGACCCGATGGCCTATTTCGAAAAGTACAAGGACCGCATCACCGCAGCCCACGTCAAAGACATCGCCCCCGAGGGTGAAAACGCCGACGAAGATGGCTGGGCCGATGTGGGTCACGGCACCCTGCCTTGGAAAGACTACATGGCCGCGCTGCGTGGCAATGGCGTCAACCTGTTCGTGATGGAGCATGACAAACCGTCGGACGCCCGCCGCTTTGCCGAACGCGCCATCGCATCGTTCAAAACCTACGGAGGACATAAGCCATGAGCACACTTGGAATTGGCGTCATTGGCTGCGGCAATATCTCGGCCGCGTATATGAAGCTGGCACCGCTGTTTGGCGGTATCGAAATGCGCGCCTGCGCGGATCTGAACGAAGACGCCGCCAAAGCCCGCGCCGAGGAATTCGGCCTGCGCGCGGAAACCATTGATGGCCTGCTGGCCGCCGATGACATCGACATCATCGTCAACCTGACCATTCCGGCGGCCCACTTCGAAGTCTCGAAGCGGGTGCTGGAGGCAGGCAAGCATGTCTATTCGGAAAAGCCCTTTGTTCTGACGCTGGAAGAAGGCGCAGAACTGGCCCGCATCGCTGGCGAAAAGGGCCTGCGCGTGGGGTCCGCCCCCGACACGTTCTTTGGCGGCTCGCACCAGTTGGCGCGGTCGCTCGTTGATAACGGCGCGGTTGGCAAGATCAGCTCGGGCACCTGCTTTGTGCAGTCACCGGGCATGGAGATGTGGCACCCGAACCCCGATTTCTTCTTCCAGCCGGGCGGTGGCCCCGTTCTGGATCTGGGGCCGTATTACATTTCGAACCTTGTGCAACTGCTGGGCCCGGTCAAGCGCGTCTGCGCGATGGCGTCCTCGGCGTCGGAATACCGCACGATCACCTCACAGCCGCGCAACGGCGAAAAGATCAAGGTTGAAACCCCGACCACGATCCATTCGGTGCTGCAATTCGAAAGCGGCGCGCAGATCCTCTACGGCACCTCGTGGGATGTGTGGCAGCACGGCCATTCCAACATGGAGCTATACGGCGCAACGGGCACTATCCACGTTCCCGATCCGAACTTCTTTGGTGGCGAAGTGCGCATGACCAACAAGTCGGCCTTTGTGAACGCGCCGGGTTGGGATCATCCCTTGGGCGTTCCCAACAGCGTTGACGGGCGCGGCACCCCGCAGGCGAACTATCGCTGTGCAGGTCTGGCCGACATGGCGCAGGCCGTCTCGGCGGGCCGTCCGCATCGCTGCTCGCTCGAATTCTCGCTGCATGTGGTTGAGGTGATGACCTCGATCCTGAAATCCGGCGAGACGGGCCAGTTTATCGAAATGACCACCACTTGCGATCGTCCTGCAGCGCTTGGCCTCGATGAGGCCAAAGATCTGCTGGCCTAAACCATCATGGCGGCCGGGCGACTGGCCGCCGTACTTTCCGCAGAGGGCGCATTATGATCCGCAATCCGATCTTACCGGGCTTCAACGCTGACCCGTCCATCTGCCGGGTGGACGACACCTACTACATCGCGACCTCGACCTTCGAATGGTATCCGGGCGTTCAGATCCACCAGTCGCATGACTTGGTGAACTGGGATCTGGCCTGCCGTCCGCTGTCGCGTGCCAAGCAATTGGATATGCGCGGCAATCCCGACAGTTGCGGGATCTGGGCGCCGTGTCTGAGTTATGCCGACGGGCTGTTCTGGCTGGTCTATACCGATGTCAAACGCTTGGACGGCAACTTCAAGGATGCCCATAATTACATCGTGACCGCGCCCAGCATCGAAGGGCCGTGGAGCGATCCGATCTATGTGAATTCCTCGGGCTTTGATCCGTCGCTGTTCCATGATGACGATGGCCGCAAATGGTTCGTCAACATGCAGTGGAACCACCGGTCCAAGTCCATCGGCGGCAGCCCCAAACATCCGGCCTTTGACGGCATCCTGGGTCAGGAATGGGATCCAAAGCGTGGTCTGATTGGCGAGGTGCGCAACATCTTCCCAGGCTCGCCCCATGGCCTGACCGAAGCACCGCACCTGTTCCGCCGGAACGGCTGGTACTACCTGACCACGGCTGAGGGCGGCACCGGCTATGACCATGCCGTCACCATGGCCCGGTCGCGCGATATCTGGGGCCCGTATGAGTTGCACCCCGACACACATCTGCTGACCGCCAAGGATGCCCCCGATGCGCCGTTGCAACGGGTTGGTCATGGCCAAGTCGTGGAAACGCCCTGCGGGCTGACCTATCACACCTTCCTCTGTTCGCGCCCTTTGCCCGGTCGCTTTTCGCAAATGGGTCGGGAAACGGGCATCGCTTTGTGCGAATGGCGCGATGACGATTGGCTTTATGCGGTCGGCGGGCCTGTCCCGTCGATTGAGGTGGCCTCGCCCACGCTGGTTGATCCGGGACCAACAGTCATCAGCCAGAATGACTTTGCCGATGAGGTGCTGCCGCCTGAATTCCAGTGGCTGCGCACGCCAGAACCGGACCGCATCTTCCGCCTGACGGGCGATGCGCTGCAACTGATCGGGCGCGAAAGCATCGGCAGTTGGTTCGAACAGGCCCTTGTCGCGCGCCGGCAAGAGCATCACGCCTACCGCGCCGAAACCTCGGTCAGCTTCGATCCGACGACCTATCAGCACTTCGCGGGCCTGACGACCTACTACAACCGTCACAAGTTCCACGCGGTTGGCGTCACGCAAGAGGGCGGCAAACGGGCGCTGACGATCCTCAGCTGCCCCGGCGATTGGCCAGACGGGCGCATGGTCTTCCCCTGCGATCCGGTTTCTGTGAGCGATGGCCCGGTCGAACTGGCCGTTCAGGTCAACCGCGCGGATCAGCAATTCTATTGGCGGCAGGCGGGCGAGTGGCAGCCCATTGGCCCCGCTCTCGACGCCAGCGTGATTTCGGACGAAGGCGGCCGGGGCGAGCATGGCTCGTTCACCGGGGCTTTCGTCGGGATGATCGCCTTTGACATCACTGGGCAGGGACAGACTGCCGACTTCCACCATTTCACCTACGCGCCCGAGGGCGCGCTACGACCCGAGGAGAGCTGACACATGGCATCTTTGATTAAGGGCCCAGCCCTGTTTCTGGCCCAATTCGCAGGCGATGAGGCGCCGTTCAACAGCCTCGAAAACATCACCAAATGGGCCGCAGGGCTTGGCTATAAGGGCGTGCAGATCCCGTCATGGGATGGGCGTTTGTTTGACCTTGATAAAGCCGCCGAAAGCGATGCCTATTGCGATGAGGTCAAAGGCATCTGCGCCGATGCGGGCGTTGAGATCACCGAACTGTCGACCCACCTTCAGGGCCAGCTTGTTGCGGTGAACCCCGCCTATGACACTGCGTTTGACGCATTCGCGCCCGCGCATCTGCATGGCAATCCGGCAGGCCGTCAGGCTTGGGCGGTGGAGCAGGTGAAAAAGGCCGCCGTTGCCTCGCGCAAGCTGGGGCTTGATACAACCGTCAGCTTCACCGGCTCGCTGGCCTTCCCGTACCTTTACCCATGGCCGCAGCGCCCCGCTGGCCTGATCGAAGAGGCCTTCGCCGAACTTGCCCGCCGTTGGGTGCCGATCTTCAACCACTATGAAGAGAACGGCGTTGATATCGGGTTCGAAATCCATCCCGGCGAAGATGTGTTCGACGGCGCAACCTGGGAGATGTTCTTGGATGCCTGCGGTGAGCACAATCGCTGCCGCATCAACTATGATCCGTCACACTTCTTGCTTCAGGCGATGGACTATTTGCAGTTCATCGACCTCTATCATGACCGCATCTGCGCCTATCACGTCAAAGACGCCGAGTTTAACCCCGATGGCCGTCAGGGCGTCTATTCGGGCTATCAAAGCTGGACCAACCGCGCCGGCCGTTTCCGCAGCCTTGGCGACGGGCAGGTCGATTTCGGTGGCATCTTCTCGAAGCTGGCGCAATATGGCTATGACAGCTGGGCCGTGCTCGAATGGGAATGCTGCCTGAAATCGCCCGAACAAGGCGCGGCCGAAGGTGCCCCCTTCATTGAACAGCACATCATTCAGGTGACGGACAAAACCTTTGATGATTTCGCAGGTGGCGAAACCGATCATGCGCAGATCCGCAAGATGCTGGGGCTGTCGTGATGGCGAAACTGAAACTGGGCATGGTCGGCGGCGGCCAAGGCGCGTTTATCGGCGCCGTGCACCGCATCGCCTCGCGCATTGATGGGCAGTGGGAACTGGTGGCGGGCGCGTTGTCGTCTGACCCGGCCCGTGCCGCGGCCTCGGCAGAGGAGTTGGGGATCGAGGCTAGCCGCAGCTACGCCAGCTATGAGGACATGGCCAAGGCCGAAGCCGCTCGCGACGACGGGATTGACGCCGTCGCCATCGTCACGCCGAACCACGTGCACGCAGGCCCGGCTATTGCCTTCCTCAAGGCGGGCATTCCGGTGATTTGTGACAAACCGCTGTCGTCCACCATGGAGGATGCCGAGGCCATTGCGCAGGCGGCCAAGGACACCGGCACGCTGTTCGTTCTGACCCACAATTACACCGGTTACCCCCTGATCCGCCAAGCGCGCGAGATGATCGAACGCGGCGATCTGGGCGAGATCCGCGTGGTGAATGTGGAATATGTGCAGGACTGGCTGGCCGAAGAAACCACAGGCAAGCAAGCCGACTGGCGCACCGATCCCGCACGCTCGGGCGCGGGGGGCTGTGTGGGTGATATCGGAACCCATGCGTTCAACCTTGCCTCCTATGTGACGGGTCTGGAAACCGAGAGCCTTGCCGCAGATCTGGACGCCTTCGTTCCGGGCCGCCGCGTGGATGACAACGTGCATGTGATGCTGCGCTTCAAGGGCGGGGCCAAGGGCATGCTATGGGCCAGTCAGGTGGCCGTGGGCAATGAAAACGGCCTGCGGTTGCGGATTGCAGGCACCAAGGGCGGCATCGAATGGGCGCAGGAAAACCCTAACGTGATGACCTTCACCCGATTTGGTGAGCCGAAGCAGATCCTAACGCGCGCCGGGGCCGGGGCCTCGCCGGCTGGCCTTCGCGGCACGCGCACGCCGGGCGGCCATCCCGAAGGCTATCTTGAGGGCTTTGCCACCATCTACGCCGAGGCCGCCGCGCTGGTGCGACACGCCAAGGGCGCGCCATTGCCAGAAGGCGTTCACACGCCGGATATTGAGGACGGCCTCTTGGGTATGCGGTTCATCTCGGCCTGTATCGCCTCAAGTCGCAACAACGCGGCTTGGACCATGCTCTAAGCGAAACGCCCGCCGAAATCCGGCGGGCGTTCTTCATTTCTTGGCGGCGGCCAGCGCCTCTGACAGAACCTCTCGGTCGCCGATGTGGTTCATCAGCAGCAGAACCAACCGCGCATTCAGCGCCATGCTGTCATCATCGCTAAGGCCCTGATGAGCAGCGATCAGTTCGGCGTAATACCCGTCCGGGTCTTTGATATTCGGCTTGGTGTTCAGTGGCATGGCTCAGTCCTTTCCGCAGGCTTTGCGCATCGCGGCGCGGATCGTTTCGGCATCGGCGCTGTCCCAACGGGCGGCGACGTGTTGATCGGGACGGATCAGGTAAACCGCGCCTTTCGCATCGCCCAGATACCGCGCGGCCAAGGCCCCGGTGGCATCATCGCTGGCCGACAGGGCCACGCGGGTTGCTGTGATACCCTCGTCCTCGACCACCTCGGGCGCGTCCGCATCAATCGTCAGAATCTGGAACGAACCGCCCAGACGGCCCAGCAAGAACCCGTCGCCCAAAGGCGCATCGGGGCAGGGGCTGCCAACGCGGGTGCGGGCAGGGCCGCCGGTCAGCATATCTGCGCCATTCAGCGACAACCCGTCGTAGGTGCAGGGCACCGACAACCGGCCCGAGTTCACCAAGGGACGCGCAAACTCATGCGCCTCGGCCAAATCGAGCACGGCGTTGCGGAAGATGTGGCTCATCTTCGACTTGGGCGTGATGAAATCGGTCGCGCGGGTCGAGTTGAGGATATTCTCATCCGCCCCATAGGCGCGTTCCTCGTGGTAGGAGTCCAGCAGGTGGTCGGGCGCTTCGCCCCGGATCACCATGCCCAGCTTCCAGCCAAGGTTGTCGACGTCCTGCATGCCGCTGTTCGCCCCGCGCGCGCCGAAGGGCGACACCTGATGCGCGGCATCGCCTGCAAACAGCACGCGGCCGTGGCGGAACTTTTTCATGCGGCGGCACTGGAAGGTGTAGATCGAGTTCCACACCATCTCATATTCCACATCCGGCCCAAGCATCGCATCCAGACGGGCGCGGATGTTTTCCTCTTGCAGCTCTTTCTTGCGGTCAATGTTCCAGCCGATCTGGAAGTCGATCCGCCACACGCCATCGGGCTGTTTGTGCAGCAGGGTCGAGGCCCCGGATTTAAAGTACGGTTCAAACCAGAACCAGCGCTCGGTCGGGAAATCGGCCTTCATCTTGATGTCGGCGATCAGGAAGTTGTCTTCGAACACCCGCCCGTCGAAATCGAGCCCCATCATGCCCCGCAAGGGGCTAGAGGCGCCGTCGCAGCCGATCAGCCAATCAGCCTCAAGCGTATACGGCCCTTCGGGCGTGGTGATGTGCAGAACCACATGGTCGTCCTTCACCTCAACGCTATCGACGCGGTTCTTGCCGCGTAGTTCAATCGGAGCACCATTCGCCTGCGCCTCGCGGACGCGGTCCACGATGAACTTTTCGAAATAGGGCTGCTGAAGGTTGATGAAGGCGGGGTATTTATGCCCCGCCTCGGGCAGAAGGTTGAACTCATAGACCTGACGGTCATCATGGAATACCTTGCCGACATTCCAGACAACGCCCTTGTCCAACATCGGCTCACCGCAGCCATAGCGGTCGGCGATTTCAAGGCAACGCTTGGCGAAACAGATCGCGCGGCTGCCCATGCCGATGCCTTCGTGGTCATCCAGCACAACCACCGGAATGCCTTGCAGGCCCAGATCCAGCGCGGTGGCCACGCCAATCGGCCCGCCGCCCATCACCACAACGGGGTGGCGCACCGGCGCGGCGGCGTCCTGATCGCGGCTGCGCTCATAGGGGTAAAGCTTGAAGGCCAGCGTGTAACGGTCCTGAAGCATATCGGCTCCTCCCATTCATCTTTCTCATAAATACTCCCCCGCCGGAGGCGTCCGCCGCCTCCAAGCAGGGCGGCCTTTACCCCTGAAGCGCGTCCCACATCTCCATGTCCCGCTGGGCGGTCCAGATGCGCGGCGTGTCGATGCCGCGGGCTTCGTCATATGCGCGGGCGACGTTGAAGGGCAGGCAGTGCTCATAGATCGCGTAGTCGGCGAACTTGGGGTCACATTCGGAGCGCACGGCGTCCCATGCCTCTTTCAGGGCGCCGTTGCGGGCAGCCACGCGGGCGGCCGGGCGATATGTGCTTTCGACGAAATCGCGGGTGTTCTCGATCGCGGCGTTCACCATGTCGCGGCCAACCAAGGCATCGCCCCGGCCCGGTGCGATGGCATCCACGTCAAAGGCTTTGATCGCGTCCAGCGTGTTGCCCCAATCGCCAAAGTGACCATCGCCGCAATAGCAGGCCGAGTGGTATTCAACGATATCGCCGGTGAACATCACGTTCTGATCGGGCACGTGAATCACGATATCACCTGCGGTATGGGCGCGGCCCAAATGCATCAGGTTGATCTGGCGGTTGCCCATGTAAACGGTCATCGACTTGCTGAAGGTCGTGGTGGGCCAGGTCAGGCCGGGGATCGATTCATGACCTTGGAACAGGCGCGGGAAGCGCTGGAATTCGCTGTCCCAGTCCTCTTGGCCGCGTTCCACCACCATCGAGCGGGCCTTGTCCGACATGATGATGTTCTGCGCGCCAAAAGCCGAAGCGCCCAGCACGCGCACGGCGTGGTAATGGGTCAGCACGACATGGGTGATCGGCTTATCCGTGACCGAGCGGACGCATTCGATGACCTTGTTGGCCAAACGCGGGGTGGCCTGCGCTTCGACGATCATCACGCTGTCATCGCCGATGATCACACCCGAGTTCGGATCGCCCTCGGCGGTGAAGGCGTAAAGCCCTTCGCCCACTTCGGTGAAGCTGATGTTCTTTTCGGTCATGTCGCCTTGGGAGGCAAAGGCCTTGGCCATGGTGTGTCCTTTCAATCGGTGCGCCGAGGGGTTGGCGGCGGATTATTTGCGTATTTGGAAAGAGAAGAAGCAGGGGACCTGCTCTGCTCGGGTTGGCCGCCCACATGGGGCGACCCCGTGAGGCGCCGTAGGGCGGGTTTTCAACCCGCCGCTTAGCGGGCGTATGGATCGGTCAGGGCGGGCAAGATGGTGCCGGTGCAATCGCCAAAGCCGATCTGGTAGCCATCGCCTTTTGCCGCGCCGTGCAGGGTGAGCGTGTCGCCGTCATCAAGGAAGCTGCGCGTCTCGCCGCTGTCCAACGTGACCGGTTCCTTGCCGCCCCAGCTAAGTTCAAGCAGCGAGCCGCGGCTTTCCTTCGTCTCGCCCGAGATGGTGCCCGAGCCGAGAAGATCGCCCACGTTCATCGGGCAGCCGCTGGTGGTGTGATGGGCGAGTTGCTGGGCCGCCGAATAGTACATGGCGCTGTAATTCGTGCGGGTCAGCGTGGTGGCGGGTTTGCCTTTGGGCGCGAGGGTGACAGACAGGTCGATGTCATAGAGCATCGGGCCGCAGTCCCGCAGATGGGGCAGCAGATCTTTCTCGCGCGCGGGGGTGTTGGTGCGGAAGGGTTCCAGCGCGGCTTTGGTCACGATCCAGGGGCTGATGGTCGTGGCGGTGGCTTTGGACTGGAACGGGCCAAGGGGCTGGTATTCCCAAGCTTGGATATCGCGGGCGGACCAGTCGTTCAGAAGGACATAGCCGAAGATATTGGCATCGGCCTCGGCCACGGTGATCGGGCCATCCGATGCTCTGCCGACAATCGCGCCCATCTCAAGTTCTAGGTCAAAGCGGGCGCAGGGGGCAAAGCGAGGGGCTTCGTCGTTCGGGCCTTTCAGCTGGCCCCACGGGCGGCGCACGTCAGTGCCCGACACCACGATCGAGGAAGCGCGGCCGTTGTAGCCGATGGGAATATGCAGCCAGTTCGGCGGCAGGGCGTTTTCCGGGCCACGGAACATGCTGCCGACGTTGAAGGCGTGGTTCTTGCCTGCGTAGAAATCGGTGTATTCGCTGACCAGCAGGGGCAAATGCAGCGTGGCATCGGCCATGGGCACCAGCAAGGGCGCGGTGGCGGCTTGCTCGGGTGAGCCGTCAGCCAGAAGCTGGATCAGGCGGGCGCGCAGGGCATCCCATGCCTCGGCCCCCAGCTCCATCACCTCGTTCCAGAACGGCACGTCGAAGACCGGCTCATCCGACAACTCGATCAGGCCAGCCTCTTCGGCGGCGGCGCAATCTAGGATCATATCGCCAATCGCCACGCCGCAGCGCGGATCGCTGTCTTCGGTCGAGAAGACGCCGTAGGGCAGGTTGTTCAGCGGGAACGGGGTTTCGGCGCTATTGGCGCTGGCGACCCAGCTTTTCATAAGGGGCATTCGCGTTTCCTTGGTCTTTTAGTTCGCGTCGGGTTGCGCCTCGGGGAGGGCGCGGGCCACGGCCTCGATCTCTCGGGCGCGGGCGTCAATGTCGGTCAGGCGGGCGAAGGGTGCAAGGTCCAGCCCCCAGCGGCGGGCGTTGACCATTTGGCCAATCAGGCCCAGATCGGCCAGCGTCAGTGTATCGCCAAAGCTGAAGGGCGTATCGGGCCGTATCAGAGACTGATAGGCCGTGAAACCTTCGGTCATCCAGTGCTGCATATAGGCGACCACGGCCTCTTGGCTTTGGTCCATTTGACCCTTGAGGTAGGTCAGAACCTTGAGGTTGTTCACCGGGTGTATGTCGCAGGCGATCACAAAGGCGGCGGCGCGGATTTGCGCCTGCTGCGCCACGGTGCCGGGCAGCAAGGAAGGTTCGGGATAGGCGGCCTCAAGGTATTCCAGAATGGCCTGTGACTGGGTCAGGACCGTGCCATCCTCCAGCACGAGCGCAGGCACACCTTTGCTGGGGTTTAGCGCCGCGTAGTCGCCCGCTTGTTCGCCTTTGGTCAGGTCAACCGGCACATAGTCATAGGCCACGCCCTTGAGGTTCAGGGCGATGCGGACGCGGACAGAGGTGGTGGAGCGCCAATAGGAATAGAGTTTCATCGGTCAAACCTGTGAAGGGGCGGTGGGTTGAAAACCCACCCTACGGGTTGCACGAAAAGGGTGGGGGCAGTGCCCCCAGCGCCTTATTTCTTGCCGGGGGTTCCGTCGAACTTCTTCTCAAGGCTGTCCCAGCAGTCGATGTAATCGTCCTGCAACGGGGCCTCGGTGGCCGCGAACGCCGTCAGGTGCTGCGGGAAGCGGGTTTCGAACATGAACGACATGGTATTGTCGAGCTTTTCGGCCTTGAGATCGGCATTTGAAGCGCCTTCAAAGGCGTTCCTATCCGGCCCATGGGGCAGCATCATGTTGTGCAGGCTCATCCCGCCGGGGATAAAGCCCTGCGGTTTGGCATCGTACTGCCCGTAGATGTTGCCCATCAGCTCGGACATGATGTTCTTGTGATACCACGGGGGGCGGAAGGTGTTTTCGGCCACCATCCAGCGTTCGCGGAACAGAACAAAGTCGATATTCGCGGTGCCCGGATGCCCCGAGGGCGCGGTCAGCACGGTAAAGATCGAGGGGTCGGGGTGGTCGAACAGGATCGCGCCGACGGGGCAATAGGTGCGCAAGTCGTACTTATACGGCGCATAGTTGCCGTGCCACGCGACCACATCCAACGGTGACTGGCCGATCTTGGTTTCGTGGAACTGGCCGCACCACTTGATCGTCAGGGTCGAGGGCACTTCGCGATCTTCAAACGCGGCAACGGGCGCTTTGAAATCGCGCGGGTTGGCCATGCAGTTCGCGCCGATCGGGCCGCGGCCCGGCAGTTCAAATTTCTGGCCGTAGTTTTCGCAGACAAAGCCGCGGCACGGACCTTCGAGCACTTCGACGCGATAGACCAGACCGCGCGGGATGATGGCGATCTCCTTCGGCTCAACATCAATGATGCCCAGTTCGGTTGCAAAGCGCAGACGCCCCTCTTGCGGCACGACCAGCAGTTCGCTGTCGGCGCTGAAGAAGTAGCTATCGACCATCGATTCGGTGACCAGATAGATATGGCTGGCCATGCCGACTTGGGTGTTCACATCGCCAGCGGTGGTCATAGTGCGCATGCCGGTCAGCCACGTTAGGCCCGCCTGCGTTTCCACCGGATCCCAGCGATATTGGCCAAGGCTGATCACATCGGGATCAACATTCGGGGCCGATTTCCAATAGGGCAGGTCAATCTTGGTGTAGCGCGCCGAGTGCTTGACTGAAGGGCGAATCCGATAGGTCCAGGTCCGCTCGGGCGGGTTGGCAGTAAAGGCGGTGCCCGAAAGCTGTTCGCCATAAAGGCCGTAGTCGCATTTCTGCGGGCTGTTCATGCCTTGCGGCAGCGCGCCGGGCAGGGCTTCGGTTTCAAAATCATTGGCCCAACCAGGCATATAGCCCTCATGCGGTCCCGGCAGCGACGGGGCTTGGGTCATCGGATTCGGTTCGACTTGGCGGTTCATGGCGTTCTCCCTCTCAGGTTGGCTGGACGCTAATAGTTGAATTTGTAACTAACAACGGGTAGAAAGAACCATGACCGAAAAAAATGACTTCGCCCTGCAACAATTCCTGCCCTACATGCTGAACCAGGCCGCCGAGGCCTCAAGCCTTGGGTTTCAACAGGCGTACAAAGAACGGTACGGGATGTTGCGGACCGAATGGCGGGTGCTGTTTCACCTTGGGCTTTATGGCCGGATGCGTGCGCAGGACATTGTTGCGCGGGCCAGCATTCACAAAACCAAGGTCAGCCGCGCGGTGCAGCGGCTGGAGGACAGGCGGTTCCTGAAGCGCGAACGCGATGAGGAAGACCGCCGCCGCGAGCATCTGGAACTGACGGCAGCCGGGCTGAAGGCCTACAAAGACCTGTATGCGATCGCCTCAAAATATGAGGCGCAATTGACCGAGGGGTTAACGGCGCAGGAATTGTCAGAGCTGCGCCGGTTGCTGGCCGTTCTTGAGCAGAACGGCCGCAAACGCCTTAAAACTTGACGGTGACGCCCGGCAGTTTCAGTTCTTTCACCAGATCGCGCAATTCCTGACGGGCCGCGACGTTGGAGATGTTCAACTGTTTCACGCCAATGTCGCGCAGGTCCAGCAAGGTCAGGCCACGCGGGAAAAGTTCGCGGAAAATAACCCGCTCATGAAAGCCGGGGGCAACGCGGAAGCCAATCCGCTTGGCCAGACGTTCCAACGCCTTTTCCATCTTCATCTTGTTGACCATCTGTTGCGCGCCAAGGCGGTTGCGCAGCACGATCCAATCGATGGGCTTTAGCCCGGCCTGCGCCCGTAGCTGACGCGCATTCCAGACCATTTCCGAATAGACCGACGGGCCGACGATCTTTTCGCCTTCGTTGTCCACATGGGCCAGTAGATCGAAATCAACAAAGCTGTCGTTCAGCGGCGTGACCAGCGTATCGGCCAGCGAATGTGCCACTTGGCTGAGGCGCGTGTGCGATCCGGGGCAGTCAATCAGGATGAAGTCGCTGTTTTCCTCAAGCTCGGCCACGGCCATGGACAGGCGGTGGTCAAAGGCGTTTTCGCCTTCCTGAAGCTGGGATTTATCGACCTCGGGCAGGTCGATGTAGCGCGGGCCCGGAAGATCAAGCCCGGATGAGGCCAAAAACGCCTTGCGATTGTCCGCATAGCGGCCAAGCGACCGCTGACGCAGGTCCAGATCCAGCGCCCCAACCCTGTGGCCCATACGCGCAAGCGCAGTCGCCAAATGCATCGAGACGGTGGATTTTCCAGCGCCCCCTTTTTCGTTTCCGACAACGATAATATGCGCCACTGCGGCCTCTTTCTGGGCTGTTTTCTACAAGCCCGGACTATATGGGCTCGGTCCTGCAGATGGAAGAACCCTCAGACCACGAAACGCCTAGAGTTTTGCCGGTGTGGCTAGAATGTGGATTGGCTGGGCGAAATCCCGAAGCCCCAACGAAAAACGCCGCCCCAAAGCCGGAGCGGCGTTGAATTCACCAAAGGTGCTGAACTTAGAAGCCCAGGCCTTCGTATTTCTTTTTGAACTTCGACACGCGGCCGCCGGCGTCCAGCAGGCGCGAGGTGCCGCCGGTCCATGCCGGGTGCACGGTCGGGTCAATATCCAGCGACATGGTGTCGCCTTCTTTGCCCCAGGTCGAGCGCATCTTCAGGATGGTGCCATCGGTCATTTTGACGTCGATGAAGTGGTAGTCGGGGTGGATGTCTTTTTTCATCTCGCCGGTCCTTACGCTTCAGAGCCCTTCGGGGCCTTGTAGTTCGAAACCTCTGCGATACGGGCGGATTTACCGCGACGCGAACGCAGGTAGTACAGCTTGGCGCGACGAACGCGGCCACGGCGCACAACCTCGATGCTGTCGATGTTGGTCGAGTGCAGCGGGAACACACGTTCCACGCCTTCGCCGAACGAAATCTTGCGAACGGTGAACGAGCCGGCAATGCCTTTGCCGTTCTTACGGCTGATGCAAACGCCTTCGTAGTTCTGGACACGGCTGCGCGTGCCTTCGGTCACCTTATAGCCAACGCGAATGGTGTCGCCGGCTTTAAAGTCGGGAATTTCTTTCCCGAGGGCGGCAATCTGTTCCGCCTCAAGCTGAGCGATAAGATCCATCGCTTCATCTCCTATGTTGCTTGCGGTTGTTCCGCAAAGTTCATTGCCGCCTCAGAACTCTGGTCTTCAACCGGGTCCGCCATGCGCCCGCCAGAGGGAAAGGTTGCTTTCCTGATCGTCATTCTGCCATCGCAAGACCCGCAGAAGCATGCGGCTGCACCTATAACAAAACGGTCCGCTCGACTCAGAGAGTGGCGGACCGGTTTTCATTAGGCGGGCGGGGCAGGGAATTCAACTGAAAACTGGGGGTTTGCGCCCTTTTCAGTTCGAACCGCCCATCATTCGTTCGTGCACCGCCACCATGCCGCGTTCCGCCATGTCCGACACTTCGGCGGCATGGGTATGCAAGGCGGCCACCACATCCGGGTTGTCCGACGTCTGGGTGACCACAACGCCTTCATCGGTGATTTCGATTTCCGTCTCAATGTCGTCATTCTGGGCAAACAGAATGTCGAGCGTCGGGCTTTGGATAAAGATCTTGGGGTCGCGCCCGTCTTCGATGCGGGTCAGCATTCCGGTCACATGGCTGACCAATGCCTCCATCACAGCCGGGTCCGAAGACGATGTCACCGCGCGAATGCCATTGGGCAGGTTGGTGACGCTGCGGGTGAAGGTTTCAAAGCCGCGGAACATCACTTCCAGTTCCATGCTTTCTTCTGGCGTGGCGTCTTCGCCGCGTAGGCCGGGCATCGTGACCTCGTCATGGCCGGTGCCATCAGCGCCATGCATATGCCCATGCATGCCTTGCGCGATAAGAGGTTCAGCGAAAAGGGCCAGAAGGGGGAGGATGAAAACGATAGCGGTGCGGAGCATGGGCAATACGCCTTTGAATGTGTTTATGCGTTTAAGACCCTGTCACTGACGCATGGGAAAGGCAATGTCAGTCGCCCTTGGGCGCCATCACGTTCCCGTCAATCCTTATCCGCCACCTTCGCCCACATGTCGGGACGGCGTGTGCGCGTCAGGTCGCGCGCCTGTTCCAGCCGCCATTGCGCGATGCGTTCATGATGACCGGACAAAAGCACTTCGGGGATCGCGTGGCCCTTCCATTCGGCGGGGCGGGTGTATTGCGGATGCTCCAACAGGCCGTTGCTGTGGCTTTCTTCTTCGATTGAGTCTGCGTTGCCCAGAACGCCCGGCAACAGGCGGACGGTCGCATCCAGCATCGCCTGCGCGGCCAGTTCGCCGCCGGTCATGACAAAATCGCCAAGGCTGACCTCGGTGATGCCGTAATGGTCGATCACCCGTTGATCCAGACCTTCAAACCGTCCGCAGATCATCGTCATGCCCGGCCCTTCGGCCAGTGACTGCGCCATGCGCTGAGTAAACGGCACGCCGCGCGGCGACATCATCAGGATCGGCGCGGCCCGGTGCATCGACCCCGCCGCATGTTCCAGCGCCTTGCCCATCACGTCGGGGCGCAGGACCATGCCCGCCCCGCCGCCTGCTGGCGTGTCATCGACATTGCGGTGCTTGCCGTCGCCAAAGTCGCGCAGGTTGGTTGTGTGAAGCTGCCAGCGACCGTCTTGCAGGGCTTTGCCGGTCAGCGACAGGCCAAGCACGCCGGGAAAGGCCTCAGGGAAAAGGGTCACAACGCTGGCCGTCCAGACGCCAAACAGGTTTGGCGCATTGGTCATCAGTTCGCGTGGTTTCAGAGAGGCGGAAATGGATTTCCGACCGAATGATTTTGGTTTGCTGTCCGTCATGGCGCGCCCTTCCGTGCTGCTGACCGTCTAACGGTCCGCGCCAGTCTGGGCAACGGGTCAGGCGGCGCTGCTTTGCATCACAACATAGTCTTCTTCGCGCGGCGGCGTCATCATGGTGCCGCGCGACAGGCTCCAGTTGCTGCGATCACGGGGTGGGCGGCCCATGTAATCGCGGAAGACACGTAGCGGCAGGTCCACGGGGTCTTGCCGGAACAGGCGTTGTGCCGCGCTCAGCTCATCCGCCAACCCGGATTGATAGACATGGGCCAAGTTGTCCATCTTCAGATCAAATTCTGAGTTGGTGTAATATCCGCCGTTCCAGCGTTGTGCGATTTCGCGGATTGCGTCCGAACAATCGGTATCGCCGACCCGAAGCGCCCGGACCAATAGCTGATCTTCGACCACGCGCATGAAGAAGGCGGCGATGGTCGCCTGATCGCAGGACGATTGCATCAGGCACCAGAACGCGGCGTCGCGCTGATCTTTGAATCGGGGTTCGTGAGTGGTGACAATGTGGTGCCAAAGATCCGGGTCGGGAACGGCAAGGCGTTCAAGGCTGTCTTTGAGCTTATACGCCCGGTCGCTGCGCATCTGCCAAACCGCGCGGGCGGCCTCATACTGGGTGCGCTGGCGTTCGAACATTTCATGGGTCAGGCGCACCTTCAAAAGGTGTTCGCGCATATCCAGAACCAGTTCGGGCTTTAGGAACAGTTGCATCAGGCGACCGGCTTCAGGTGCGTCGGTGGTCATCACGCGGCAAAACAAGAACAGTTCCAAAATGTCGGAATCGGTCGCGGTTTCAGGGCTGCTATGTTCCCAAGCGCTCATGATGCGGCGCACGGCGCGGCGCAGCGCGTCATCAAAGCTGATGGGCGCGTCTTGATCTTGGTCGCGCCGGGTGGTCGACCCATGCATCAGGCGCACAATGTAGGCGCGGCGTTCGTCTGGGCCGGGCTGATCTTTTTGCGCTGAGGTTTGAACGTCTGGGCGCAGCAGGTTGAACGCGCCGTCCTGACGCAATGCGACGGACGACAATTCACGCGTGGTGATCCAAATGGCAAAAACAGAAAACGTGCAGGATAGCAGAACCAAAACCGGTTCAAGCCACACTGACATACCCGAAGACCGAGCGGCGGGCAGCGAAATATAAATTACAAGAGCAGGCACAACAGCCATTGCAGCAATGAGCGCTCTTTGAACCGATTTGTCCACGGTCCGCACCTTTCAAATCCGTGCCCCCACACGAACTAGGGCAAGATTGCGTTCAAATGTGGCGAAACCTAGGCAGAATATGGCCAATTCTGCGGTCATCCGCCTTATTTGCGGATTTTCAGCTATTTTCGATGGATTGTGCCGCCACATTTCGCAGGCATGTGCCCAATTTTCAGTCAAGTGGGGCGCAGTGTTTGCCTGCCTAGCGGCTGAAATCCTGCAAAGGGAATCGCGCAAAAGCCGCCATTGCGGCGGCTTTGTGTTCTGAGACCGAAGCTATTCCGGCAACACACCTTCCGGCGGATCGGCGATGATGCGGCCCGCGGTCAGATCGACAGTCGGCACCGCGTCATAGGTGAAGGGCAATAGCACCGTGCCGCCGCCGCCCGCCGGGGCCAGTTCCAACAGATCGGTCGCGCCGTGGTTCAGCACTGCGTTCACCTTGCCCAGCAGGGTGCCGCCGGTGTCATAGACCTCAAGCCCGATCAGATCGGCGTGGTAAAACTCATCATCTGGCAGCGACGGCAGACGGTCGCGCGGCGCATAAAGCCGGACACCACGCAGCGCATCGGCCTCTTCTTTGGTTTCGACGCCGCCCAGTACCGCCGCGAAGCCGTTTTTGATCTGGCGCGTCAGTTGGACCGTGAATTGACGGCTGCCGTCTTCGGTGGTCAGGGGGCTGTAATCTGCGACCGCCTCAGGATCTGACGTAAAGCTTTTTAGGCGCACTTCGCCCCGCACTCCGAACGAGCCCGAAATTGCGCCGACACAGATCAGATCCGTCATAACCGTGGTTCCTAATGTTGGCAAAATCCGGCGCGGGCCCACTGCCCGCCGTCCAATTCGCATTTTTGCTGTTGTTGACCGCGTTCATAAAAGATGCCGCCCAGGAAGGCGGCCAGCAACAACAAAAAAAGTCTGACAAGTCCGAACATGATACCCTTGCAAAGAAGGCTGGCGACCGGGTGGGCCGGTCGCCAGCAGCATGCCGAAAGGACTTATTCCTCGCCGGCAGCGGCCTCTGCAGCTTCTGCTGCCTTTGCTGCTTTTTCTTCAGCGCGGTCCTGGGCTTTCTTGCCCGGGGTGCCCTTCTTGGGGTTGTTGCGCTCTTGCTTTTCTTTCACGCCAGCGGCTTCCAGGAAGCGGGCAACGCGGTCGGTGACCTGAGCGCCCTGGCCCAGCCAGTACTGAACGCGCTCCATGTCCATTTTCACGCGCTCTTCCGAATCTTTCGGCAGCAGCGGGTTGTAGGTGCCCAGCTTCTCGATGAAGCGGCCATCGCGCGGCATGCGCGAGTCAGCCGCAACGATGCGGTAGAAGGGGCGCTTTTTGGAGCCGCCACGGGCCAGACGGATTTTGATAGCCATTGTTGTTCTCCTTGTAATGGCGTGAGTACGGCGGAACGGTCCGCCTTACGATTGGTGTTGTTCGTGGTGCTTGATGACTTCCTGAATGACGAAATTCAGGAATTTCTTGGCGAATGCCGGGTCGAGGTCGGCTTCGGCGGCCAAGGATTCCAGCCGAGCGATTTGCTTTTGCTCTCGCGTCGGATCGGAAGGCGGGAGGTCGTGTTGCGCCTTGAGGACGCCCACGGCCTGCGTGTGCTTAAAGCGCTCGGCCAGCGTGAACACCAGAATGGCATCAAGACGGTCGATGCTTTCACGGTGTTCTTTCAGCAATTCAGCGGCGCGGGTGACAGGATCAGTCAATGGCCCATCCTTTCGGTTTAAAGAGGGGGTCGCAGTAGTGCGCGATTTCCATGTCGATGCCGTGGGCGAGCTGCGAATCCCGCAGTTGCGCCGGGGTCGGGTGACGATAGACCGCGTCATTCCCATCGACTGTCGGGGCCTCGGGGTCTTTTTTCGCGCCAAGCCGTTCGGCCAAGCGGATCGAGTCGAGGTTTTTCGGATCCAGATAGCTGACGGCGGTTTCCCAGCCGCGCTGTTCGTAGAAATAGCGGCGCACACGGTGCGTGGCTTCCAAAGCAAAACCATTGCCACCCTTATCGGGCCAGATGATCCAAGCGATTTCACGCTCGGGCCATTTGGCCGGGGACCAGCCGCCTGCCATGCCAACGGTTTCTTCGGTGTCCTTCAGGTGCACCATCCACATGCCAAAGCCGCGGATTTCCCAATGGCCGATTTCGGCGGCATACAGCATCCACGCCTCATAGCCATTCAGCGGCCCGCCCATAAAGCGCGATCGGTACGAACTGAACGTCGCTTTGAAGTCGGGGTAATCCTCGGCCTTCGGCGATCGCAGAACAAGGCGCTTCGTCTCAAGGACTGGAATGTCGCGGTGACCCATTACGCGGCTCCCTTTTTGTGGCGATAGACAAAGGTTCCGTCGCCAAGGGCTTCCTCGGCTTCGGCGTCGCGGACGGCGCCTAGCCGTTCCATCAGTTTTACGCAACGGTCGTTTGCGCCGTCGATGTAGGAGGCCAGCGTATCCCAGCCCAAATCATTCCACGCGTGTGCCAGAACGGCTTCGCAGGCTTCTTGTGCGTAACCGTGGCCTTCGGCCTCTTCGGTCAGGAAGACGCCAAGTTCGGGTTCGGGGTCGGTGTATTCAAAGCCCAGAAGGACAAACCCCGCGCTTGGCGTGGTCTGCGCGTCGATGGTCCACAGGCCATGGCCGTGCAGCATCCACGTCGCGATGGACTGGGTGAAATCGGCCCATGCCTCTTCGCGCAGGTAAGGTCCGCCCATGAATTCCGACCGGTCATCGGTCATGATGCTGGCATAGGCTTCGAAGTCGTAGACGCGGGGCGCACGCAATTGCAGGCGCTTGGTGTCCAGCGTCGGGATGCGGCTGCCGATCTTCGACGCCTGACGTGACGCGCGGCCCGGACGGTGCTTTTCAACAGGCGCGCTCATGCGGCACCTCGCGGGTCCGGGTGGCGATAGACAAGGCAGGGGCTGCCCAGCAGTTCGGTTTCCTGTTCCAGCACGGCGCCCATCCGTTCGGCCAAGGCGCGCGAGCGGGTGTTGTCCGGGTGAATCTGGCTGATCAGCGGACCTAGGCCAAGCTCGCGCCACGCCCAATCGCGTACCGCCATTGCGGCCTCAAAGGCATACCCTTTGCCTTCGGCGGCTTCAAAGGTGTGCCAGCCAAGTTCAGGTTCCGGCCACATGATATGATTGACCAAGCCAACACGGCCCAACAACGCGCCGGTGCCTTTTTCGACCAGCGTGAAGAACCCATAGCCGCGCAATGTCCAATGGCCGAAAACCGACAGGAAGCCGCGCCATTGCTGGAATTCATCGGTGGTCACGCCGCCCATGTATTGCGTGCGCGGGCTGGCGGCAAAGGCGGCCACAGCGGCAAAATCGCTTTCCAGCGGGGTGCGCAGGATCATGCGCTCGGTTTCCAGACGGATCGGGGTCATGCCAGCGCCTCCGGTCCGGGGTGCCGCCACAGTTCATCCTCGCCCATGTAGACGTTGGTGTAGGTCCGTTCATAGGTCGCGCCCATGCGCTGTGCCAAAGTGACCGAGCGTTCATTGCCCGGCACGATGTTCGAAGTCAGCGTGGTAAATCCAAGTGCGTCATAAGCCCAGCGGCGGGCACGCAGCGCAGCCTCCATCGCAAGGCCCTTGCCTTCATGCCCGGCGAACAGAGCCCAGCCGATTTCCGGCTCGGGCCAGCCTTCGGGGTTCCAGATGCCCGAAATCCCGCAGCACGCACCGGTTTCCTTCAGCTCAAGCGAGAAGTAGCCGTAACCGTGGATGTGCCAATGCCCGACGTTCAGCGCAAACCAGCGCCACGCGTCGCCGCGATTGTCGTAGCTGCCGAATTTGGCGGCGCGGTCGTGATCCATCAGGAAAGCGATGTAGCTTTCGGCGTCACCCGGCTCGGGGCTACGCAGGATCAGACGGTCGGTTTCCAGACGGGGGGCTGCGGTCAGGCTCATGCATAAGCCTCCGGGCTGCCGTCAGTATCCGGGAAATGGCGATAGACGATGGTTTCCTCAGCCGTTTCGCCATCGGGCAAAGCGGCCTGCGGATCATGCGTTGCGCCCAGACGTTCGGCCAAAGCGATGGATCGGGCATTGTTCGGGTCGATATAGGACACCAGCGTTTCGAACCCTTGCGCCCATGCCCAACCAAGCACGGCGGAAGCCGCCTCAAACGCGTAACCTTTGCCTTCGGCGGATTCGAGCAGGGTATAGCCCAGTTCGACCTCGGGGAAATGCGGGGGCTTCAGCAGGCCAACTTGGCCAAGGAACGCACCATCGCGGGTTTCGATGCCCCAAGCGCCATGGCCGAGCAGATCCCACATCGCCACTTCAGAAGCCAGCCAGCGCCACGCGTCTTTGCGGGCAATGGCCCCGCCCATGTACTCGGCGCGGTCGCTTGCGAACAGATCGCAGAGCGCGTCAAGATCGGCCATCGTGTGGCCGCGCAGGCGCAGGCGGTTGGTTTCGATCACAGGGGCGGTCATGCGGACAGCTCCTGCGCGGAAGGGTGACGCCAGATCAGGTGCGGGCCGACGACTTCGTGTTCGAATGTGCCATCAGCGCTGCAGCCCAGCCGTTTCGCCAAGGCGATGGAACGGGTGTTGTGCGGCATGCAGGCGCTGATGATCGTGGACCAACCCAGCACGTCATAGGCAAACTGACGGGTGCGCAGGGCGGCCTCATAGGCGATGCCCTTGCCTTCGGCGGCGGCGAAGACCGTCCAGCCGATTTCCGGTTCGGGCCAGCCTTCGGGATGGAAGATGCCAACGGTGCCAACAGGCGCGCCGGTTTCTTTGCATTCCAGCATCCAACGGCCATAGCCGCGCAGGTGCCAATGGCCGATCAACTCGCCCATGCGGGCAAAAGCCTGAGCGCGATTGTACGGCCCGCCAACGCCCTTGGACCGATCCGACGCGCTGAATTCCGCATATGCCTCGAAATCCTCCATGCGCGGGGCGCGGAGGATGAGACGGTCGGTCTCAAGCGTGGGGATGCGGATTTCGGTGTCCATCGGGCGGGGTGTGTTTGGCTTTTGTTGCTGGTGAGTATTTGGAGAAAGATGAGGGGGAAGGGGGTTACTTCTTTTTGCCGAAGCCCGAGAGGCCGGGGGGCAGGCCGCCGCCACCAAGGCCGGGCAGACCGCCGGGCATCCGCCCGCCCAGTTGTTTCGCCGCGGCTTCCAGCGCTTTGGGGTCCATTTGGCCCATCATGTCTTCGGGGCTGGCGCCTTTGCCCATCATGCCTTTCATGGCCTGTTTCAGCATGCCGCCTTTGCCCATTTTGCCCATCTTCTTCATCATGTCCGCCATTTGGCGCTGCATTTTCAGAAGTTTGTTCAGGTCGGACACGTCCATGCCCGACCCCTTGGCGATGCGCTTTTTGCGGCTGGCTTGCAGCAGCTGCGGATTGGCGCGTTCTTTCTTGGTCATCGAGTTGATGAGGGCGATCTGCTGACGGAGCATGCGGTCGTCGATGCCTGCGCCTTCCATCTGTTTCGACATTTTTGCGGCGCCGGGCAGCATCGACATCATGCCTTCCATGCCGCCCATTTTAATCATCTGTTCCAGCTGCATCTTCAGGTCGTTCATGTTGAACTGACCCTTCTGGAAGCGCTTCATCATACGCTCGGCCTGTTCGGCCTCGATGGTTTGCTGGGCTTTCTCGACCAGTGCGACGATGTCGCCCATGCCCAGAATGCGGCCTGCGACGCGTTCGGGTTCAAAGGTTTCGAGCGCGTCCATCTTTTCGCCAAGCCCGACGAATTTGATCGGCTTGCCGGTGACGGCCCGCATCGACAGGGCGGCGCCGCCGCGGCCATCGCCATCCATACGGGTCAGAACCACGCCTGAGATGCCAATGCGTTCGTCGAAATTTTCGGCGGTGTGTACGGCGTCCTGACCGGTCAGACCGTCAACCACCAGCAGCGTTTCGCGCGGGTTGGCGACATCGCGCACGGCTTCGACCTGGGCCATCAGTTCTTCGTCGATGGACAGGCGGCCAGCGGTGTCGAGCATGTAGACGTCATAGCCGCCGAGGCTGGCTTGGGTCTTGGCGCGTTTGGCGATGGTGACGGGGTCTTCGCCCTTGATGATCGGCAGGGTATCCACGCCGATCTGGGTGCCGAGGATCTGAAGCTGTTCCATGGCCGCCGGGCGGTTCACGTCAAGCGAGGCCATCAGCACGCGCTTGCCGTCTTTTTCTTTCAGGCGTTTTGCCAGCTTGGCGGTCGTGGTGGTTTTACCCGAGCCCTGAAGGCCGACCATCAGGATCGGCGCGGGTGCGTTATCGATTTTCAGCGAACCGGGTTCGCCTTCGCCGCGCAGCACATCGACCAGCGCGTCATGCACGATCTTGACGACCTGCTGGCCGGGCGTGACCGACTTGGTGACCGATTGGCCGGTGGCTTTGTCCTGAACCGCTTTGACGAAATCGCGCGCAACGGGCAGCGAAACGTCGGCCTCTAGCAAGGCGACGCGCACTTCGCGCAGGGCGGTCTTGACATCGTCTTCGGACAGGGCGCCTTGTTTCGTCAGGCGGTCAAAGACCCCAGAGAGGCGTTCGGATAGATTTTCAAACATGCTCTGCGGCTCCTTTCACCGGTTCTGAACAAGGCCCAACCTAAGCAGGGCCGGCGTGTATTCCAATGCGCAGCGATCCAAACGACGAGCGCCCCCGTGGGCGCAACGCGCTGACGGAGGGCGATCCCGGGACTGACCCATGGGACCGGAAGCACTTTCAAACTCCCGGATATGCGCCCCGCGTTATAGCTGCATAGGGGCAGAGTCAAGGATTCAATTCCTGCCAGGCCTGACCGAAAGTATAGGGGATGGGCTTCTATAACGGGGCGATCACGCTTAGTTTTGGGGTAAGGACGACAGCGCGAAGGGCAGGCCTTATGGACAATTGGGATGAGGTCAGGACGGCTTTCCACGTGGCGCGAGCCGGGACGGTCAGCGGCGCGGCGGATGCGCTTGGGGTGCATCATGCGACCGTGATCCGCCATGTCGATGCACTAGAGGCCCGGCTTGGCGTCAAGTTGTTCCAGCGGCACGCGCGGGGCTATGCCCCGACAGAAGCGGGCGTCGATCTGTTGCGGGTGGCCGAATCCGCCGACAGTCAGTTTCAGCAATTGGCCGGGCGTCTGCGTGGGCAGGGGGCGGGCGTATCGGGCGAGTTGATCGTTACGTCTTTGGTGCATGTGTCGCATATGATGGTGCCGATGATTGCCCGGTTCCAAGAGGCGCACCCGGATGTCGTGATCCGCTACATCACGGATGAGCGTCTGTTCCGGCTGGAGTATGGAGAGGCGCATGTGGCCATTCGGGCCGGCGTGACGCCGCCGCAGAACCCTGACAATGTGGTGCAGCCGTTGATGGAAGATCCGGCCGCGCTTTATGCCAGTGCCGCATATATCGACAAATACGGACGCCCCGAGACAGAGGTGCAATTGGCCGAGCATCGCTTTGTCGCGCATGACAACACCGGTAGCCGCGCCCCGACCGAACAATGGCTGCGGGCCAATGTGCCGCCCGACCGCGTTGTGTTCCGAAGTGGCGATCCGCGCATCATGGCGATGGCCGTGGAATCTGGCGTTGGGCTTGGATTTATGTCGGTTGCGATGGGCGATGCCTCGCCCGATCTGATGCAGGTCATGCCGCCGCGTGACGATTGGACGGCGACCCTTTGGCTGGTGACGCATGTCGATTTGCACCGCACCGCCAAGGTTCAGGCATTCCTGTCGCACTTGAAGGCCGAGGTGAAAGCGCTGCCCTGCATGAAAAAGGGCTAAAAATTAGGCAAATGCACTGATTTGGGAATTGGGCCGGTCAATTCCCCTAACTGTTGCGCGAATGTTACGTCATAAAGATATTTGAGAGCCGCGCCATGATCCCTCAGGGCCGGTTCAGCGGCACAGTATTTGCCAAAAATCCATTTGCGTCCCGTAGCAAGTTTCAGTGCGCCAAACGTTGACTTGTATATCCCCAGCTGCGGGGCAGCACCGATCTTTTAAGAATGCACGGGTCAGGCCTCTGGGTCTGGCCCGAATTCTTTTTCCAGGAACTTTTCAAATGCATCCAGGTTGATCGCCTCAAACTGACCAAAGCCTTGCATCCAGACGCTGGCTTCACGCATCGCGTCTGGTTCCAACTTGCACCATTTCACGCGGCCGCGTTTTTCTTGGCTGATCAATCCGGCGCGTGTCAGGATCGTCAGATGCTTTGAGATCGCGGCCAGCGACATTTCAAACGGTTCGGCCACGTCGGTCACGGCCATGTCATCCTCAAGCAGCATCGACAGGATGCGTCTGCGGGTCGGATCGGCCAGCGCGGCAAAGACAATATCCAGATCGGTGCTCATGCCTGCGTTGTGGCCTGTTTTCGTGGAGGGTCAAGGGGGCTGCTTTGCCCCCGGTCAGGCACACTTAACCGAAAAGTTGAATTTGCGAAACCTGTTGAATCCGGGGCTTAGGCCCCTGCGACGCTTTGGCGTTGTGTCTGGTTCTTTGGGGAAAATGTATTTTATACAATGGCTTATATCAGTTCCTACGGGGCCAAGGGCACGCTTGACTCAGGCCCCGTCACGCCATAGCACATGGCCAACTGTCCAGATGGGGCCAATTGGCGTGACCGAACCCGACAAAGCGAAGCAACTTGCTGACCTCGAGGCGCGGATCAAAGCGGCCAAAGGCGGGGGGGAATCCCGCGCCCATCAGGAAGAACACTATTCGATGGCCCAGCACGGCTGGCGGATGGTAACGGAATTGGTGGCTGGTCTGGGGATCGGCTTTGGCATCGGATACGGGCTGGACAGCCTGTTCGGCACACTGCCGATCTTTCTGGTGCTGTTTACATTGCTGGGGTTCGTTGCTGGCGTAAAGACGATGATGCGCAGCGCAGCGGAACTTCAAAAGGGACAATCGGCCCAAGAGGCCGGAGAGGACGAGAGGACGAACGATGGCAACTGAAGCGCACGGTGCAGAAGAAGGCGGTCTGGTGTTCCACCCGATGGACCAGTTCATCATCAAGCCGCTATTTGGCGGTGATGAGATCGGCCTGTTCACCATCACCAACGCAACGCTGTGGATGGCTCTGACCGTTCTGGCAATCGTTGGTCTGCTGGTCTTCGGCTCGTCGCGTCGCGCCATCGTGCCGTCGCGCGGTCAGTCGGTTGCAGAACTGGCCTACGGTTTTGTCTACAAGATGGTTGAAGACGTCACCGGCAAAGACGGTGTGAAGTACTTCCCCTACATCATGACCCTGTTCATGTTCATCGTGATGGCCAACTTCCTTGGCCTGATCCCGATGTCCTTCACCACCACTTCGCACTTTGCTGTGACCGTGGTTCTGGCGCTGCTGGTGTTCCTGACCGTGACCATTCTGGGCTTCGTCAAGAACGGCACTGGCTTCCTCGGCCTCTTCTGGGTCAGCTCGGCACCGCTGCCGTTGCGCCCGATCCTGGCGATCATCGAACTGATTTCGTACTTCGTTCGTCCGGTCAGCCACTCCATCCGTCTTGCTGGTAACGTTATGGCCGGCCACGCGGTTATCAAAGTTTTCGCCGGCTTCGCAGCCATCGCTGTCATCAGCCCGGTCTCGGTCGTCGCAATCACCGCGATGTACGGTCTGGAAGTTCTGGTGGCCTTCATTCAGGCATACGTGTTCACCATCCTGACATGCGTATACCTGAAAGACGCGCTGCATCCGCACCACTAAAAGGATCGGCGGGCATCTGCCTGCCATCCCCCGAAATAACCCTGAATACTAACTTCCAATCGTAAGGAGATACCCCAATGGAAGGTCAACTCGCACACATCGGCGCAGGTCTCGCAGCAATCGGTTCCGGCGCAGCCGCAATCGGTGTGGGTAACGTCGCAGGCAACTTCCTGGCCGGCGCCCTGCGCAACCCTTCGGCAGCTGCATCGCAGACCGCCACCCTGTTCATCGGTATCGCTTTCGCAGAAGCACTGGGCATCTTCTCGTTCCTCGTTGCTCTGCTGCTGATGTTCGCCGTCTAATCCACGGATCCTGATCCTTACGCGCGGGCCGTGCCGCTAATGCGGCCGGCCCGTTGTAAAGAAAAGTTCCGACGGAGGACGATATGGCAACCGATACCCACGCAGCCACCGGTCACGAAGCCGAGGCCGCACACGGTGCAGCAGAAGCAGCCGCTTCCGCACCGGGCATGCCGCAGCTCGACTTCTCGAACTGGGGCAACCAGATTTTCTGGCTTCTGATCACGCTGGTCGTGATCTACTTTGTCCTCTCGCGTATCGCTCTGCCGCGCATTGCTGCGGTTCTGGCGGAACGTCAGGGAACGATCACGAATGACATCGCCGCGGCAGAAGACCTGAAGCGTCAGGCTGTCGAGGCAGAAGAAGCCTACAATAAGGCGCTGGTTGATGCCCGTGCCGAAGCCCAGGCCATTATCGCTCAGAACAAAGCCGAAATGCAGGCTGAACTGGACGCGGCTCTGGCAAAGGCAGACACCGAAATCGCAGCGAAAGCCGCGGAATCGGAAAAAGCCATCGCAGAAATTCGCGCCTCTGCCGTCGAAAGCGTAGAAGCCGTCGCCAAAGAAGCTGCACAAGAGATTGTTGCCGCACTTGGTGGTAAGGCCGATGCCGCTGCTGTCGCAGACGCTGTAACCAACCGGATCAAGGGGTAAGTACCATGCGCAAGCTGACGACCACTCTTGCCCTGTCGCTGCTGGCCAGCCCGGCCTTTGCGGCATCCGGCCCGTTCTTCTCGCTTAAGAACACGAACTTCATCGTGTTGCTGGCGTTCCTGCTGTTCATCGCGGTTCTTGTGTACTTCAAGGTTCCGTCGATGCTGGGCAAGATGCTGGACAAGCGCGCAGACGACATCCGCAGCGAACTGGACGAAGCCCGCAAGCTTCGTGAAGACGCCCAAAGCCTTCTGGCCTCGTATGAGCGCAAGCAGGCAGAGGTCAAAGACCAGGCCGCCCGCATTGTTGAGCACGCCAAAACCGAAGCAGGCCTTGCTGCACAGCAGGCCAAAGCGGATATGGAAGCCTCGATCGTGCGCCGTCTGGCCGCTGCTCAGGATCAGATTGCATCGGCCGAAGCCGCTGCCATCAAGGAAGTGCGCGACCGCGCCGTTGTTGTTGCCGTCCAGGCTGCACGCGAAGTGATCGCAAAGCAAACCACTGCACAGAGCGCGTCGAAACTGATCGACGACTCGATCGCCGTGGTTGGTGCCAAGCTGCACTGATCGCTGACAGATCCAATTAGATGACCCCGGTCCAAGTGGCCGGGGTTTTCTTATTTCGACATGCAGTATTGCGCGACACCGTCCAAAAAAGTCAGGCATTTGGCCAACTGGTCGATGGCGATGAACTCGTCTGCCTTGTGCGCCTGCGCAATCGAGCCGGGACCACATAGGACGGATGGTATCCCTTCGGTCTGAAACAGGCCCGCTTCGGTGTTGAACGGCACGGTCTGGGCGGCATTGGCACCCGTCAGATACATGGCCAGATCCCGTGCCGGGTTCACCGCCTCTGGCGTCAACTCTCGCACCTCCCCTATGACCTCGGTCATGATCCCGGCGTCGCGCGATATGGCGGTCATCGCGGGCAAAAGTTCGGTCGCTTGGAACGTGGCCAACTGGTCTTTGACGTAGGCCAGATCCGATTGCTGCACCGGGCGCATTTCCCAGCCCAGTTCCGCCGTGCTGGGGATGACATTCAGGCCAACACCGCCATTCAGCAGGCCAATGTTGATTGTGCTCCAAGGTGGGTCAAAGGGGCTGTCGCTGGGCCGTCGTGCCTTAAGCCCCTCGACCAGATCCAGCAGGCGCCCCGCATAGCGGGCGGCATAGGCCACGGCGTTGACGCCTTGATCGGGTTGCGACCCGTGGCCCGCCAACCCGTGAAACCGCGTCACATATTCGCAGCAGCCCTTGTGCCCATCGACCACCTGCATCTCGGTCGGTTCGCCCACGATGGCCATGGAAGGCCGATAGCCGAGCCTCGCAAGCTGCGGCAATAGCGCGCGTGCACCGATGCAGCCCACCTCCTCATCGTGGGTCAGGCAGATGTGAATAGGGCGCTCTAACGCGTGCACGTCCAGCCCTTCGGCCACAGTCAGGCAGGCGGCGATAAAGCCCTTCATGTCGCAGGTGCCGCGCCCGTAAAGCCGCCCATCATCTGGCCACAGGGCAAACGGGTCGCTAGACCACTCCTGATCATCGACGGGAACCACGTCAGAATGGCCAGACAGAACCACGCCGCCGGGGCGATTTGGCCCCAAAGTGGCGAATAAATTGGCCTTAGTCCCGCATGGTGATGGGAGGAATTCAATTCGCGCCCCAAGATTGATCAAAATACCCCGGATATGATCCAATATCGGCAGATTGCTGTCCCGCGACACGCTGGGAAAGGCGATCAAATCGGCCAGATGGGCAATCGTTCGATCCAGATCCGCCGTCATGGTTTGACGAACAATTGGCGGGGTCGATGGCAGAACGGTTCGGCCGGGCCGTCCTCGCGGATCAGGATCGACTCGGTGATCTCTAGCCCCCAGTCCTGAATCCACAGGCCGGGCATAAAATGGAAGGTCATCCCCGGCTTCAGAACGCTTTGGTCCTCGGGTCTGAGGGATATGGTCCGTTCCCCCCAATCGGGCGGATAGCTGATACCGATGGGATAGCCGCAGCGTGCACCGCGTTCGATGCCAGCTGCCTCAAGCGGGGCGGCAAGCGCATTGGCCACATCGCAGGCCCGATTGCCCGCACGGGCGGCGTTCAATCCTGCCTCAAGCCCTTCGATCAACGCGGCCTCGGCCCGGCGAATGTGGTCGGGCGGGGAGCCGAGGAAAATCGTCCGTCAGAAGGGCGCGTGATAGCGGCGGTAACATCCGGCGATTTCAAAGAACGTGGCTTCGCCCGTGGCAAATGGGCGGCCATCCCACGTCAGATGCGGCGCGGCGGCGTCCGATCCTGACGGTAAAAGCGGCACGATTGCAGCGTAATCGCCCCAATGGCCATCAGCCCCGCGCACCGCATCGCGCAGGATTTCGGCCACAACTTCGTTCTTGGGCACGCCCGGTTCGACCCGTTCCAGCAGCCCGTCCACGATTTTTTCCGATATCCGGGCGGCACGGCGCATAAAGGTGATTTCTTCGTCCGACTTGATCGCCCGCTGCCAGTTCACCAATGCGGTGGCATCGGCAAACTGCGCTTGCGGCAGCTCCGCGACCAGCACCGCATGCGCCTTGGCTGAGTAGTAGTAATTGTCCATCTCAACGCCGATCCGCGCCTGCGACAGGCCAAGGCCCGCAATCCTTGCCGCAAGGTCTTGCATCGGGTGGCGAGTGGTCGATTGCACGTAGTGATCGGCATAGCCCGTTACATGGTCGTCGTCCATCCAGACCGTGCGCAATGCGCCATTGGTGTCTTGGTTTCGGCCCCACCAAATCGGGTCGCCATCCATGCGGATCAAGACCGCTTGATGCACGTAGAAGGACCAGCCGTCATAGCCCGTCAACCAGGCCTGATTGGATGGGTCGGATAAGATCAGCAGATCCAAGCCATCCCGCGCCATTGCGGCACGGACCAAGGTCAGCCGCCGTTCATACTCCGCCGAGGAGAAAGGAATATTTTTGGAAACACTCGAATGCGACATGTCACTGACCCCACCGTTGCGCCCAACGATAATGTGCGGGGTTGGTGAAAACGCCTAGAAAAAACGGACCGAGGCCCTTGTTCGGCGCGTTTTCCGGGCGATTCTTGGCCTGGCCTTTTGGTACAGCAGATTTTCGCTAGACGTAATTTTCTGGCGAAACGCCGCAAATAGACGCGCATCTGACAATTCCGTAGGGTCTTTCGCGCAATTTTGGCAATCCGGTTGCAAGTCATGCCGAGACGCGTCTAGGCTTAGGGCAACAGCGCAATTCAAGACGCATAAATCAGGGAGCCACGATTGGCCGATTCAGGGCACAACGACGCGTTCGTCGAATTTGAGCGTGTGCAAAAAAGCTACGACGGCGAGTCGCTGGTCGTAAAAGATCTTAACTTAACCATGCCCAAGGGCGAGTTTCTGACGATGCTCGGGCCGTCGGGGTCAGGCAAGACGACTTGCCTGATGATGCTGGCAGGGTTCGAAACGGCGACTCATGGCGATATTCGTCTGGACGGCGTGTCGATCAACAACATTCCCCCGCACAAACGCGGCATTGGGATGGTGTTCCAGAACTACGCCCTGTTCCCGCATATGACGGTGGCTGAAAACCTCAGCTTTCCGCTGGAAGTCCGCAAGTTGGGCAAGTCCGAGCGTGAGGCCAAGGTCAAGCGGGCGCTGGAAATGGTGCAGATGGGGGCCTTTGGGGGCCGTCGACCTGCGCAGCTTTCGGGTGGTCAGCAGCAGCGGATCGCCTTGGCCCGCGCCTTGGTGTTTGAAGCCGAACTGGTTTTGATGGACGAACCGCTTGGCGCGCTGGACAAACAGCTCCGCGAACACATGCAGTTCGAAATCAAGCGCATCGCGGATAATCTGGGCATCACAGTGGTCTATGTGACCCACGACCAGACTGAAGCCTTGACCATGTCGGACCGCGTTGCCGTGTTCAACGATGGCCGCATTCAGCAGCTGGCCCCGCCGGATCAGCTCTATGAAGAGCCGCAGAACAGTTTCGTGGCGCAGTTCATCGGCGAAAACAACACGCTGGAAGGCGTGGTTCAGGAAATTCGCGGCGATGTCTGCACCGTTCGTCTGGACGACGGTGAGGTGATCGACGCCAAGCCCGTGAACGTCACCAAAGCCGGTGAACGCACCCGCGTGTCGATCCGTCCCGAACGGGTGGAATATAACAAGGATCGACTGCAAGAGGGCGCCCACACGTTGAAGGCCGAAGTGCTGGAATTCATCTACATGGGCGACATTTTCCGCACGCGTCTGCGCGTTGCTGGAAACGACGAATTTATCATCAAAACGCGTAATGCGCCGGACCAGACTCGTCTGACACCGGGTCAGCAGATCGAAATCGGTTGGTTGCCGGCTGATTGCCGCGCACTCGACGCGAGCTAAGGTTTCCGTTCGGGCGGTGCATCGCTCTTGCGCCGTCCGATCTGGCAAAAGGGTCTGGCGTTTCGCCCGTAACTCAGGCCTGCAATATCGAAAACGGGCGGCTTAGGGAGACTGAAATGAAAGTCATCACTTCTATTCTTGCAACGACCGCACTGACCGTTGCAGCTGGGTCGGCCTTCGCAGCCGGTCACGGCATGGCCGACAGCCTGACCATCGTCAGCTGGGGCGGTGCCTACCAGAACAGCCAGCTGAAAGCCTATGTTGAGCCCTACATGGCCGCCAACCCCGGCGTGACCGTGAACTGGGACGAATCCTCGGCAGAGGCTGTGGCCAAACTGCGCGCCATGAACGAAGCTGGCAACATCACCTGGGATCTGGTCGACGTCGAAGCCGCTGACGGCATTCGTCTGTGCGACGAAGGTCTGGCGATGGAAATCGACCACGACGAACAGCTTGCCGCTGGCAACGACGGTTCGTCTGCGTCGGACGACTTTGGCGACTCGATCGTGTCGGATTGCTTCATTCCGCAGATCGTGTTCTCGACCACCTTCGGCTATCGCTCGGACATGGTTGGCGACAACGCACCGACCGACATCTGCGCAATCTTTGACACCGACGCCTATCCGGGCAAGCGCGCGCTGAACAAGCGTCCGATCGGTAACGTCGAATGGGCGCTGCTGTGTGACGGCGTTGCCAAGGACGATATCTATGACGTTCTGGCCACCGAAGAAGGTCAGGACCGCGCTCTGGCCAAGCTGGGCACCATCAAGGATCAGGTGATCTGGTGGAACGCTGGCGCTGACACGCCGCAGCTTCTGGCGGATGGCGAAGTCGTCATCGGTTCGACCTACAACGGTCGTCTGTTCTCGGCCATTGCTGAACAGAACCAGCCGATTGGCATGCTGTGGGACGCACAGATGCTGGACTTTGACGGCTGGATCGTTCCCGAAGGTCTGCCCGAAGATCGTCTGGCACGCGTGATGGACTTCCTGAAGTTCGCCACCGACACCCAGCGTCTGGCCGATCAGGCCGCTTACATCTCCTACGGTCCGGCACGCGCTTCGTCGGCATCGCTGGTTGGTAAGCACGCCGAACTGGGCATCGAAATGGCGCCGCACATGCCGACCGACCCGGCAAACGCCAAGAACGTCTTCGTCACCCAGTACGAATTCTGGGCTGACTACCGTGACGATCTGGATGCAAAATTCCAGGCGTGGCTGGTTCAGTAATCTGATCTGAGCGGCGGTCCAGGCCGCCGCCAAGACACTCGATCGGGCGGGATCAGTCCCGCCCGGTTCGCAATAACACAAACCGGAGCCAGCCATGCCCAAGGGATACATCATCGGACATATCACGGTGCACGACCCCGAAGACTACAAGGAATACATCGCGCGTGACACGCCGATCCTTGAGCGTCTGGGCGCCAAGTTCATTGTGCGGGGCGGGCAATCTGAAACTGTTGAGGGCGACACGCAAGATCGCCATGTCGTCATCGAATTTGAAAGCTACGAAGCGGCCAAGCGCGCCTATCACGATCCCGAATATCAGATCGTCGCCGAGATCCGCCGCCGCAGCGCGACCAGCACCATCCTGTTGGTCGAGGGGGTATAAATGAGCGAAGCCACCGGGCCTGTCTTGGCCGCAGACGGAACGCCACTCAAGCGCAGCCTAAGCCGAGCTTTGCGGATGCAAAAGCTCAGGGCGTTGGCGCTGGTCGCGCCGCTGCTGCTGTTCGTTCTGGTCACGTTTATCGCGCCGATTGCGGATATGCTGTTCCGCTCGGTCGAGAACGAGATCGTCGAAAATACGCTTCCGCGCACCGCTGCCGTTCTGGCGGACTGGGATGCCGACCACACCGATTTGCCCGGTGATGATGCCTTTGAGGCCGCTTATTATGACGTCTTCATCGCAGCCGAACGCAAGCTGCACACCCGCCTTGGGACGCGTCTGAATTACGAACTGACCGGTGTGTCATCGCTGTTCCGCAAAACTGGGCGTGCGCTTGATGACATCGGCGAGGTGTATCAGGATCAGTTCAAAGCGTTGGACAAGGACTGGGACAAGGGCACCCCTTGGGCCGAGTTGATGGGCACGCAGGCGTGGATTGACGGGGCTCAGGGTTGGAAAAAGGCCGATGGCCCGCTGGACCGGCTTGTTGTGCGTGATGACATCGCCGCGCTTTTGCCTGCCACCGCCGCCGCCTATCAGGAATTCGCCGATTTCTCGATCCTCGAGGACGATAAAAGCCCCCTGAAAGAAGAGCCTTGGACCTTGGTCCATAGCGCGCTTTACACCGATTTGGCCGCGCTAGACGTGTCAGGCTACGGCGGCCCGCGTGCCGAGATGCTCAAAGCCGCCGATGCTCTGGTCGCCACGCCGGAGTTTGAGACGATCAACACGCGCGAGGCGCTGATCGACATCGAAGACGGTTGGGCCGATCACGAGGTCTGGCAGACGATCAAGACCTATAGCCCGAAATATACCAGCGGCTATTTCCTGAACGCCGTCGACATGCAGAAATCGCCCGAAGGCCCGATCATGCGGGACGAGGATGAGCGCATCTATGGCCTGCTGTTCAAGCGCACGATCTTTATGTCACTGGCGATCACCATAAGCTGCGTGTTGCTGGCCTATCCGGTGGCGTGGATTCTGGCGAACCTGCCCATGCGCAAGGCGAACCTACTGATGATCCTTGTTCTGCTGCCGTTCTGGACCTCGCTTCTGGTGCGGACCTCGGCGTGGAAGGTGATGTTGCAGCAGCAGGGGGTCATCAATGACGTCTTGGTCTGGCTTGGACTGGTGTCTGATACGGAACGTCTGGTGATGATCAACAACCAGTTCGGCACGATTGTGGCGATGACGCATATCCTGCTGCCGTTCATGATTTTGCCGATGTATTCGGTGATGCAGACCATCCCGCCCACCTATCTGCGGGCGGCCAAAAGCCTTGGGGCCAACAACTGGACCGCCTTCTGGCGCGTGTATTTCCCGCAATCGGTGCCGGGCATCGGCGCAGGCTCGATCCTCGTATTCATTCTGGCGATTGGCTACTACATCACTCCGGAAATCGTCGGCGGCACCACGGGTACGTTCATTTCGAACCGGATCGCGTATCACATTTCGTCCTCGCTCAACTGGGGCTTGGCGGCGGCACTGGGCACCTTGTTGCTGGCGGTCGTTCTGATCCTCTACTGGGCCTATGACAAGATTGTCGGCATCGACAACGTGAAGCTGGGGTAATCGACATGAGCGAGATGACACTGACACCCGCCCGCAAGATGCCCCTGAGCTTTACCCTGCCTGTTGTCGGGGCCAGTGGCGGCTTTTTCGGCCTGTTCGTCGGCACCGCCAATGGGTCCGGCCTGATGGGCGTTGTGATTGGCTTTCTTATGCTGGCGGCGATTGCCTATGTGGTCGTCAACGTGGCGGGCAAGACTAAAGAAAAACCCGCGCGTTGGGCCCTTGTGGCGCTGTTCATCGGGCTTGGCGTGCTGCTGGGCGGTGCGCCGGGCGTCGTGATGGGCCTGCTGTTCGGCTGGTTTGCAGGCTGGTTCGCCTATTTCATCGGATTCGGCCGGTATCGGCAGGATCTGGCACCTTACCTGACGTCTGGGCAGGTGTTGTGGGAGTATGCTTTCCGCATTCTGTGCGGCGCGATTTTCGTTTTCCTGATCACACCAATCATCGTGGTCATGCCGCTGTCCTTCAACGCGCAAGATTTCTTTACCTTCACCCCGGAAATGCTGCGCTTTGATCCCGAAGGCTACAGCCTGAAGCATTACCGTGATTTCCTGACCTCCAGCGAATGGCAGGGGGCGCTGCGCAACTCGCTTATGATCGCGCCCGCCGCGACGATCCTGTCGGTTGGGTTTGGCACTTTGGCCGCCATCGGCCTAAGCCAGCCGCATGTTCCGTTCCGCCGTGCGATTATGGCGATCCTGATTTCGCCGATGATCGTACCGCTGATTATCTCGGCGGCGGGGATGTACTTCTTCTATTCGCGTATTGGCTTGCAGGGCACGTATTTCGGCGTGGTTCTGGCCCATGCCGCATTGGGGATTCCGTTTGTTATCATCACGGTAACCGCAACCCTGGTTGGCTTTGACCGATCATTGGTGCGGGCTGCGGCAAACATGGGCGCGGACCCTGTCACCACCTTCTTCCGCGTGCAGATGCCGTTGATCCTGCCGGGCGTCATCTCGGGCGCTCTGTTCGCCTTTATCACCAGCTTCGACGAAGTGGTCGTTGTGCTGTTCGTCGGCTCGGCCAAACAACAGACCCTGCCGTGGCAAATGTTCACCGGTCTACGTGAACAGATCAGCCCGACCATTCTGGCCGTTGCGACGATTTTGGTTGCAGTCTCGATTGCGCTTCTCGCTACGGTTGAGATGCTTCGCCGCCGGTCCGAACGTCTGCGTGGGATGAGTCCGGGGTAATTCGGGCTCAATTCTCCCCCTAAACACAACGCAATAGCCAATGGTGTTGCTTGACTTTCACGTCAGTGACAATCATGTAAACTGGCATTCGAAAATGGGGACAGTAATGGCATCCGAAGCGAAAGCTCAAAATGGTTTTGTCGAAACTATCAAGACCATCGTTTACGCACTGCTGATCGCGGGTGTTTTCAGAACCCTGTTTTTTCAGCCTTTTTGGATTCCGTCGGGTTCCATGAAAGACACGCTCCTGATCGGAGATTTCCTTTTCGTTAATAAGATGGCTTACGGATATAGCTATTCGTCCTGCCCCTCCATTCGGGTGCCGGGAATCGAAATTGACGCAAAGGACATCTGCGGATTTCTGGACGGCGATAACAAGCGTTTCTTGGGCAGCGAACCCAAGCGCGGCGATGTGGCCGTTTTCCGTCACCCGGTGACGGGCCGAGACTTCATCAAGCGGGTGGTTGGCCTGCCGGGTGAAAAGATTCAGGTGCGCGACGGTGTGCTGTTCATCAATGGTGAACCGGTTGAGCTGAAAGACATGCCCGATTTCGTCGAAACGGCCGAAGCACAGGGCCCGCAGGGTCTGCGTCCGCGTTGTGCCAACGGTCCGGTCGGCGAAGGTGCGGATTGCATCAAGACCCGCCAAACCGAAACTCTGCCGAATGGGGTCGAACATTCGATCCTGAACATCGGCACGCAAGGGTCGGACAACACTCCGGTCTACACCGTGCCGGAAGGCCATTACTTCATGATGGGCGACAACCGCGACAACTCCTCGGATAGCCGTATCCCAAGTACCGCAGGCGGCGTTGGCTATGTGCCCTTCGAAAACCTTGTTGGGCGTGCGGATCGTATCATGTTCTCATCTGGTGGCAGTTCGATGCTGTTCTTCTGGACGTGGCGTAGCGACCGTTTCTTCAAGGGGATCCAGTGAAGCTATCGGCGGATCTGATTGAGTTTCAAACACGGCTGGGACATGCGTTTTCCCAGCCTGAACTTTTGCTGCGTGCTGTCACGCATTCGTCCATGTCCTCGCCCGTGCGCCAAGACAACCAGCGGCTGGAATTTCTGGGCGACCGGGTTCTGGGGCTGGTGATGGCGCAGGCCATTCTTGAGGCCGATGCCTCCGCCAGCGAAGGCCTGCTTGCCCCACGATTCAATGCCTTGGTCCGCAAGGAAACCTGCGCCGACGTGGCCCGCGAAATCGCCTTGGGCGACGTAATGAAGCTGGGCCGGTCCGAAATGATGTCGGGCGGTCGCCGCAAACAGGCCCTGCTGGGCGACGCGATGGAGGCGGTGATTGCCGCTGTCTATCTGGATGGTGGCTTCGAAGCCGCCCAAGCGGTGATCCTTCGCCTTTGGGGTAAGCGTATTCACACGGTTGACGCCGATGCGCGGGACGCCAAGACCGCGCTTCAGGAATGGGCGCAGGCCCGCCGGATGCCACCGCCGAAATACGTGGAACTGTCCCGCACTGGCCCGGACCACGCTCCGATCTTCACCATCGAAGCCCAGCTTCAGAGCGGTGAAAGCGCCAAGGCGACAGCCGGGTCAAAGCGGCAGGCCGAACAGGCCGCAGCCGAGGCCTTGCTGGCCAAGATGACCTGAGCGGACAAGCGCCTGTATGACGGCCAACCTGCGCGGCAGCCTGTTTATGATCCTCGCCATGGGCTTGTTCGCGGTCGAGGATATGCTGTTCAAATTCGCGACCCTGACCGCCCCTGTCGGCCCGAGTGTCATCGTCTTCGCCTTGATCGGTTTGGTCTGCTTCGGGGCAATGTGCGCCTTTCGCGGCCAAGCGATCCTCCCTGCCGCTGCATTCGACCGGACCATGCTGATCCGCACGGTCTGCGAAGTGACAGCGCGGGCGTTTTTTGCCCTGTCCTTGCTCTTGGCGCCGCTGACCACGACGACAGCCATTTTGCAGGCCACGCCGCTGGTTGTGGTTTTGGCCGCCGCTGTTCTGCTGAAAACGCCGGTCAGTCGTCGTCAGTGGGTTGGGCTCATCTTGGGATTTGGCGGGGTTCTGCTGATCCTGCGGCCCGCGCCATCGCTGTTCGACGCCACGGCCATTCTGGCCATTGTCGCCACGCTTGGCTTTGCGGGCCGGGATCTGGCAACGCGGCTAAGCTCTGCCAGCCTGTCGGGGCAGCAACTTGGTGTTCTGGGGTTCGGGGCGCTGCTGATTGGCGGCGTAATGCTGACGGCGTTGAACCCAGCCGAGGCAGCGGTGCCGCAAGGCCCGGCACTGGTCTATTTGCTGGGCACGGGCCTGTTCGGCGTCTTGGCCTATTCCAGCCTGACGATGGCCATGCGCACCGGCGACATCCCAAAGGTCACGCCTTTCCGCTATACGCGCCTGCTGTTCGCAACCGCGCTCGCCATGGCGATCTTTGGCGAACGGCCCGATCTGACCACGCTGATTGGTGGCGCGATTGTCGTTGCCAGTGGCCTTTATGCGCTGGTGCCGCCATCCCGCCGCGTGTGAGCTTTGCTTGCAGTTTCCCCCCGCATCGGGATATGGCTGCGTATCGCCCAAACCGCAGGATAGCCCCATGACCCAACGCGCCGGATTCGTCGCCCTGATCGGAGAGCCCAACGCGGGCAAATCCACCCTGACCAATGCTATGGTGGGGGCCAAAGTCTCGATCGTGACCCACAAGGTGCAAACCACCCGTGCCCGCATTCGGGGCGTCGCGCTGGAAGGGGACACACAGATCGTATTCGTCGACACGCCCGGCCTGTTCAAGCCGCGCCGCCGGCTGGATCGCGCGATGGTGGCGGCTGCTTGGGGCGGGGCGGCTGATGCGGATATCGTGGTGCTTCTGGTCGAGGCGCACCGGGGCATTACGGCAGGCGTGGATACGATCCTCGAAGGGCTGCAAGACATCGGCAAGGGCCGCAAGGTTGCGCTGGCGATCAACAAGATCGACCGGGTTGAGGCGGCATCGTTGCTAAAGCTTAGCCAGACGCTCAATGAAAAATACCCCTTTGTCCGCAGCTTCATGATCTCGGCCGAAAAGGGCCACGGCATCAAAGACCTGCGCAAATGGCTGGCGGCAGAATTGCCCGAAGGCCCGTGGCTTTACCCCGAGGACCAGATTGCCGATCTGCCCATGCGCATGATCGCGGCGGAAATGACGCGCGAAAAGCTGACACTGCGGCTGCATCAGGAACTGCCCTATCAGTTGACGGTGGAAACCGAGAACTGGGAAGAACGCGCCGATGGTAGCGCCCGGATCGATCAGGTCGTCTATGTCAGTCGCGATGGGCACAAAGGCATCTTGCTGGGCCATAAGGGCGAGACGATCAAAGCCGTGTCCAAAGCCGCGCGGGAAGAGCTGGAAGAATTCCTTGGCCGCCGCATTCACCTGTTCTTGCAGGTGAAAGTGCGCGAGCGCTGGCTGGAGGAGGCCGAGCGTTACAGCGAAATGGGCCTCAATTTCAAGGACGGCAATGCCTGAAGCCCGCCTGTCGACTGACATTTGGGTCCATGCCTATCGCCGTCGGCTTGATCTGCTGGGCATTCCGGCGATGATCGTGGCGCGTGGTGACAAGACCGCCGGGGCGGTGCTGGTCAAACTGAACACGCTGGATGGGCAGGCGCGCGCTTTCACCCGCCAGTATGACCTGATGACCGGCGCACGGCGCTGGGATGTGCTGGCCGATGGGGCCGAGGCCGATGTCGACGCCTCAATCCGCAATCAGCGCAGCTTTGACCCGGACCTGTGGGTGATTGAGGTGGAAGACCGCCTTGGCCGTCATTTGCTGGACCAAGAAGGCCTGTCCTGAACCGGCCTTTACAATCACCGGTTCCCGCCGCCACATAGGCCCATGGATTGGCGCGATACCGGCATACTTCTGAGCACCCGAAAGCATGGCGAAACCTCGGCCATCATCGAGGTGTTTACGCCCGATCACGGGCGGCACGCGGGCGTTGTGCGTGGCGGGACCAGCCGCAAACTTGCCCCCAGCCTGCAACCGGGTGCGCAACTGGATGTCAGCTGGCGCGCCCGGCTTGAGGACCACATCGGCGCGTTTACAGTCGAGCCGCAGCGCAGTCGCGCCGCCCACGCTATGGGCGACCGATTGTCACTGGCCGGGCTGAACGCGGTCGTGGGCCTGCTGGCCTTTGCCCTACCGGAACGCGAACCGCATCCTGATCTGTACACCCGGACCGAAGCCTTGCTGGATCTTTTGGGTCAGTCCGACATCTGGCCGCTGGGCTATCTACGTTGGGAACTGGCGTTGCTGGAAGACATGGGTTTTGGCCTTGATCTGAGCTGTTGCGCGGTCACCGGGGCAACCGAAGGGCTTGAATTTGTGTCACCGCGCAGTGGACGGGCGGTGTCGGCGGCGGGGGCCGGTGCATGGAAAGAACGGCTGTTGCCGCTGCCGCCCTGCATGTTGGGCCAAGGCGACGCGCCCGATAATGAGATCTTGCAGGCCCTGCGCACCACCGGGCATTTCCTGGAACACCACCTTGCCCCGCAGCTGCGCGGCAGGCCCATTCCGGCGGCACGGGGCCAGTTCCTGGATCGCTTGGCCCGCCGCGCCTAAGCGCCCCCTTTCCCCGCCTTGAAATCCCGGCTAGACCTTGGCCATGATCTGGACTGTTCCGAATATTCTGACTGTTTTGCGCCTCTTGGCCGCGCCGGGCATTGCTGCGGCGTTCTTGCTGTTGATGCGTCCCTATGCCGATTGGGTCGCGTTGATCCTGTTCCTGTTGGCATCGGTCACCGATTGGTTCGATGGCTATCTGGCCCGCGCGTGGAACCAAACCACCAAGCTGGGCACCATGCTGGACCCGATTGCCGATAAGGCGATGGTGGTCATTGCGCTGGCCGTGCTTATTGGGCTTTCGTCGCTCTCGCCTTGGCTGTTGTTTCCGGCCACGTTGATCCTGTTCCGCGAAGTCTTTGTATCTGGCTTGCGCGAATTTCTGGGCGACACGGCAGGGACGTTGAAAGTGACCAAGTTGGCCAAGTGGAAAACCACCGTGCAGATGGTGGCGATTACTGTGCTTTTGGCCCACGGGCTGGTCGAGCATTACTTTGGCATGGCGGTCTTTGGGATGGACAACGCGATGGTTGACGCCATCCTTAGCGGGGCCGAGCAGGACGAACTGGGCCTGCGGTCGCTGCGCGATGGCGTATCTTGGACGGCGCATGGCGGCGTGGCCCTGCTATGGCTGGCTGCCCTGCTGACGCTGATTACCGGGTTCGACTATTTCCGCAAGGCAATGCCGTACTTGAAAGGATGACTATGGACGTTCTGTATTTCGCATGGGTCCGGGAACGCATTGGCCTTCCCAAGGAACGGATTGAAACGACCGCGGCAACCGTGGCCGAGTTGGTGGAAGAACTGAAAGCCCGCGAAGAACGCTATGAGGCCGCCTTTGCCGATCTGTCGGCGCTGCGCGTTGCCGTGGATCAGGAGCTGACCGATTTTGACGCCCCGCTGGCGGGCGTGCGCGAAGTGGCGTTCTTTCCGCCGATGACCGGGGGCTAACCCATGCGGATCAGCATTCAGGAAGCGCCCTTCGATCTGGGGCAAGAGGCCGATCAATTCGCCGCAGGCCGTGTCGATATGGGCGCGATTGTCACCTTTACCGGCGTTGTGCGGAATTCGGCCAAGGGCGATCTTGCTGCGATGGAGATCGAGCATTACCCCGGCATGACCGAAAAGGCGATTGAGGCCATCGCGCAGCAGGCCAAGGACCGTTGGTCGCTGGGCGATGTGATGGTGATCCACCGCTATGGCCGCTTGGTGCCGGGCGACAAGATCATGATGGTTGCCACCGCGTCCCCGCACCGGGTCGATGCGTTTGAAGCGGCCGAATTCCTGATGGATTACCTGAAATCCCGCGCGCCCTTCTGGAAAAAGGAATTCGCAGCCGATGGCGCGGATTGGGTTGCGGCCAAGGACGAAGACGAAGACGCCCTGAGCCGTTGGTGATTAGGCCAGATGATCGACGATCATCAGGTGTTGGGCCTGAACGTCGATCTGGGCCATCCAGTTCTTGATCAGGCGCGGATCTGACGGCGCGGCGCTGACCCCGGGCGCAATCGCGCGGGACAGCACGGCCTCAACCGCCAGCGACACCGGCACGGACACCAGACGCGCCATGGCGCTGCCACGGGAATCGCCCCAAGCGTCCAGCACATAGGTCTGGTGCCAAACCGTCTTGCCGTCCCGCACAGCCTGCAAGGCGACGCAAAGCACCACGCGGTCGGGTTCTTCGTCGTCATAGGCATATTTCGCCCAAAGCTGTTCCGAGATGTCTTTCATCCGGGCGTCGCCCTCGGGTCCGGACAGATCCTGCACCTCGGCAAAGATATCAGACCACGCATCGGCCCAGCCGTTCAGGCGCATCGTCCCCCGCACAAAATCGCGCACTTTCCATGTCGGATCAAAGTTGTAATCCTCCATGAAGGGCAGGCTGTCGCGGTTTGGATAGACCTCAAAGGTTTCCGGCACCGGCAGGGGGGCGGCGTAGTGGGTAATCGCCTCCCACGGGCGCTGAATGGTCAGTTCGCTAAACGCACGGAAGGATTTGGACGGCGATTTTAGCGCCCGGAGCACGCCCAAGGGCGACCAGCTGAATTTGTACCGGAAGGCATTCGTGTTCTTTGGCACCCCGCCGCAATAGGACGTAAAGCTGAGGGTGTTGCCCGCGTCATAGGCATCGGACTTGCGATAGGCGGCCACAAGATGGTGCGCCATCAGGTGGTCAATGCCCGGATCAAGCCCAACCTCGTTTACAAAGCACAGCCCCTTGAGCTGTGCCTTGACGTGCAGCGATTTCATTTGCGGCGAGATATAGGAGGAGCTGACGAAATGCGCGCCTTTTGACAGGGCCAGTTCCGCCAGTTGCACATGCCAATCCACCGGCAGCATCGACACGATTACATCGCCTTCGTTCACCGCATTGGCCAAGGCTTCGGCGGTGAAGGCATGCACCTTGTTCGTGATGTCGCCAACCGCCTTTTGGGCTTTCTCAGGCGACCGGTTCCAGACCGATACGTCATAACCTTCTTGGATCAAGCGCCGCAAACCCGGCAGGGCCGACAGGCCAGTGCCGCACCAGTGAATCGTCATGAGCGCACCTTTGCGATATGAGTTTCGAAATCCGCCAGCGCGCGCGCCCAGACCCCTTGGTCCAAGTCCTGTAGCGCCAGCAAGGATGGCAGCAATTGCGCTGCGTAGTCTTCTGAGGATTCCACCGGCAGCAGCGATGGCAGGTTGTCGATGGCGGTCACATCCAGAACCGGGTCACCGTGCACGCGCAGGGCAGGGGCATCCCATTCGGTCGTGCGGTCATAGACCTTGATCGGGGAAAAATCGCTGGTCGGATCGCAGGCGATATCCCCGATCACCGACAGCGCCCGTCGGGCGGTCTTGGCTTCGGCTGGCACAAAGACGGGCGTGCCGGGGCGTGCCAGAATGCAGTTGAGGAAGATCTCATGCTCCAGGATTTGCGGGAAGGGGCCGCCGCTTGCGGTTTCGGCCATGTCCCATTTGGTCACCGGCATCCCCATGCGACCGCATAGATCCGCCGCGCCTGTGCCCACACGCCCAAGCGCCCCGATGACGATGGCGCGCGGCGCGGTGGCCCCGGTCGCGGCAAGCCGGTCTGCCAGATCGGCGGTCAGGGCATCGGCGCTGGTGTAGGTCGAAACCGGCGGGCAGATCTGGCCCGATTGCTGGGCGATCCAGCACATCAGCGATACCGCCGCCCCGGCAAACCCGGCCCAATAGCCAAAGGCCGCCACGCGCCGCCCGGTTTCATCGACCAGATACTCCAGATCGTAAAGCGTGCCGCCACCTGCCGCGAAGCGCTCAAGCAGGATCTGCCCAGCAGGTTGCCCTTTGTAGGCATGGCCAAACATGATGTGGCGATGGCGCAGCGGTGTGCCATCTTCAGGCAGTTCCTTCAGGCCAAAGATGATGGCGTCGGCAGGGGCACCGGGCCAGCTGTTCTCGGGCGCGATTTCGGCCCCGGCGTCGCGATAGCCGTCAATCGGGATGGCGCGGGGGGTGCTGTGTTCAACAGTGACGCGAACGCCTTGTGTGATTAGCGCGGCCACGCCATCCGGCGTGATGCCCACACGGTCCTCGTTGGGGCGCTGTTCGGCGCGAACCCAAAGATGTGTCATTGGTCAATTCCTTACACGGTCGCAGAACGCTAACGCAGACCGAGGAAGGCTTAAAGGTGCGTTTGCGCGAATTGCCGTTCGGTTGTTTCCAAGTGCGGGGTCGCGTTGAACTGCACCAGCGCCATGCCGGTGGGCATCGGCTGCATCCGGTGAACCGAGGTGTTCTGGATCGACAGGCAAGCGTGGCAAAAGTTCTTCAGGTCCAAGGACATGGTCACCCGAAGCGCCATGCCGATCACACCGCCCGAGGTCACGACCAAGGCACGGCCCTTGCCCGCGCCGATTTCGCGTACCACATCGTTGACCCGCTTTTCGAAATGCTGGAACGATTCCGGCACACCATCGATCGCGCCTTCCTGCCAAGCGCGGAACATCTTGGGCAGGTGCGCGGCGAATTCTTCGCGACCGTTGGGTAGGGGTTCGCCATGCTGCGCCTCAAAGAGGGTGGCCATGGTGAAATACTGAAGCTCGTTCAGGCGTTCATCCTGAATCACCGCTTCGGGGGAATTGGCGTTGATCCCTTCAGTGGTTTCCACGTGGCGGCGCAGGGTGCCGGTATAGACCCGCGCAAACACTTCGTTCATCTGGCCAAAATGTTCCCCCAGCCAACGCGATTGCTTCCAGCCAAGATCACTTAGCTTGTCATAGCCTTCTTCATCGCGGGCAGAATTGTTGGCCTGACCGTGGCGAACGAATGTAACGTGGGACATCGGGGCAGCTCCTTTGAGAGTTTGTTAGTGCTGCAAATCCGGCGGGAAAACCCTTTGCGGTACGTCACGGGACACATCGGAAAAAAGTGTTGCGAAAATGGATGATTGAATGATCCAACTCCCGGCCTGCCCCGTATTTGATGTATGAGCACCTATGCGAACGCCACTTTCAGGAAACCTGCGAAAGATCAGGTTGTCATTTTTGCCGCGCCGGGCGACGTTGAACGGCGGGGACGAAAAGGGCGTGTCGTTAATATGAGCTCAGACCAAGGTCAGACGAACTGGCCGCTACAGATGGAAAAGATCCGCGACGCTCGGGATGAGGCCGCCTTCGCGGCGGTATTCGCCCATTTCGCGCCGCGCGTGAAGGCGTTCTTGATGCGGTCTGGCACCGATGCCGCCATGGCCGAAGAATGCATGCAGGACGTGATGGCCACCGTTTGGCACAAGGCGCACCTGTTCGACCCGTCCCGCGCGACGCTGTCCACCTGGATCTTCACCATCGCCCGGAACCGCAAGACCGACATGCTCCGCCGTGATCGACGACCCGAGCCTGAGGATCTGACCTGGGGGCCAGAGGCAGAAGCGCCGCAAGAGGACGTGATCGCCCTGCAACAAGAGACAACCAAGCTGGGCCAAGCCTTGGCCATGCTTCCCGCAAAACAAAGAGACCTGATCGAAAAGGCCTATTTCGGCGATCTGTCCCACAGCGAAATTGCCGCTGAAACGGGGCTGCCGCTTGGCACGATCAAGTCACGCATCCGTATGGCGCTGGACCGCTTGCGCCATGCGATGGGGTAGACGATGACAGATATCAAGCACCACCTGACCGATAGCCTTTTGATGGCCTATTCCGCCGGAACCCTGCCCGAGGCGTTCAACCTGGCAGTCGCGGCACATGTGTCCTTATGCGCCGACTGCCGCGCGACGCTGGAAGGGTTCGACGCCGTGGGCGGTGCGCTTCTGGACGAAGCGCGGGAACCTTTGGCCGATGATAGCCTTGCCAAGACCATGGCTCTGATCGGCCAAGGAGCGCCTGCTGTACGGCAGATCCGGGTCGATCCGGTGCTGCCGGGGCCTGTGGCCGATTACGTCGGCGGCGGGATCGAAGCTGTGCGCTGGCGTCCTGCAGGGATTGGCGTGCGTCAGGCAATCCTGCCGACGTCATCATCGGCCACTGCGCGTCTTTTGCACATCAAGGCCGGTGTGGCGGTGCCCGATCATGGCCATCGCGGCACGGAATTGACCTTGGTCTTGCAAGGCGCGTTCTCGGATGAGGACGGCCATTTCAAGCGCGGCGATATCGAGGTCGCGACCGAAGCGGTCGAACACACGCCCATCGCCGACACGGGGGATGACTGCATTTGCCTTGCCGTCACGGATGCGCCGTTGCGGTTCAAAAGCCTGATACCACGTTTGGCGCAGCCGCTGTTTCGGATCTAGGTCACCGTATAGGGGGTGGCGAACCAGTGTTCCTCTAGGTTCACGCCCCCGCCGATCCGATCGACAACCACATATTGCCCGGCGGCCCCGATGGGGCACAGAACGCCGTGCCATGTGCCGCGATGCAGGTTGATCGACTGGCCCGGCTGGGTCACGAAGGCCAGCGGCGTGCCGGGCCTGCCACCCTCATCTGGGCAGACGCAGACCAGAAAGGGCACACCTGATACCGGGATAAACGCTTGTGAGCCCAGCGGGTGCCGTTCGACCATTTCCAGCAGATAGGGCAAGGCGCGGGCCTGCGCGTCAAACAGGGAAATCCCCGCGCGACCATCGGCAAAGTCCAGCTTGGCAAGGTCGGTGTGGCGGCCGCAAAGCCCTTGGTTGATCATCACCGTTGGTGGGCCGCTCACCTCGATCACATCACCGAATGGGGCAAACGCAGCAGCCGTCAGGGGCTGTGACTGGATCATGGCAGAATGTCCTTCAGGCGGAATTCGGCAATACGCTCCACCTGTTTGCAGGCCTCGTTCGCCTCGGTCTCGGTGTCATTGCCGATGCGGCGGTCAAAGGCGGCAAGGATGCTGGCCTTGGTGTGATCGCGCACGGCAATGATGAAGGGGAACCCGTGTTTGGCGGTATATTCGGCATTCAGGCGGGTGAAGCTTTCGCGTTCCTCATCCGTCAACGCATCAAGACCCGCGCTGGCCTGTTCATTTGTGCTCTCGGCGGTCAGGCGTTTGGCCTGCGCCAGCTTGCCCGCCAGATCGGGGTGCGCCCGCAACACGCCGATCCGCGCGTCATGCGAGGCGCTGCGGAACACACGGCACAGCGCGTTGTGCAGGCCCACGGCGCTGTCATGCGCTGGCCCAAGCTCTAGCCCATAGGCACCTTCCGCGATCCATGGCGAATGCTCAAAGATACCGCCGAACTTGGCAACGAACGCCTCGCGGCTCATCTGGCTGGGGCGGTCCCAGCGGGTGTGCGGATGTTCGCGCGCCCAATGCTCGGCGATATCCAAACGGCGCGGTGTCCAGACGCCGGGGAACTGCTGGATATAGTCGATAAACCGTTGCAGCCCCGCCGCCTTGCCGGGGCGGCCAATCAGGCGGCAATGCAAGCCAACGCTCATCATCTTGGGCGCGCCTGACTCGCCCTCGGCATACAGCGTGTCGAAGGCATCCTTGAGGTACTGAAAGAACTGCTCGCCCGTGATGTAGCCCGGCGCGGTGGCAAAGCGCATGTCGTTGGCATCCAGCGTGTAGGGGATGATCAGTTGATCCCGCTCGCCCACCTCCAGCCAATAGGGCAGGTCATCGTCATAGGTGTCCGACACATAGGCGAACCCGCCTTCCTCGGCCACCAGCCGCACGGTGTTTTCACTGCACCGGCCTGTGTACCAGCCCAAGGGGCGTTCGCCGACAACCTCGGTGTGCAGGCGGATCGCCTCAGCAATGGCTGCGCGTTCCTCGGTCTCGGGCATGTCTTTGTGTTCGACCCACTTTAACCCGTGGCTGGCAATCTCCCACCCGGCGGATTTCATCGCGGCCACCTGCGCGGGGCTGCGGGCAAGGGCCGCGGCGACGCCATAGATCGTGACGGGAATGCCCGCCTTGGTGAACATCGCATGCAGCCGCCAGAACCCGGCCCGAGCCCCGTATTCGTAGATCGATTCCATGTTCCAATGACGTTTGCCCGGCCATTGCGCGGCGCCCGCGATGTCAGACAAAAACGCCTCAGACGCGGCATCGCCATGCAGGATGCAGTTCTCGCCGCCCTCTTCGTAGTTCAACACGAATTGCACGGCGACTTTGGCCCCACCCGGCCACTTGGGATCGGGGGGCGTGCCTTCATAGCCGCGCATGTCTCGGGGGTAGCGTGTCATATCTGGGCGCTCCGTTCAGTCTTTGTGCCGATCAAAGCCGCTTTTGCGGCGGGGGGAAAGCGGGGAATTGACATTCGCGCCCCAACCCGCCCCAATCAGGCCAACCACGATCAATCGGAGCGCAACCATGGCCGGATACCTGACAACCCACGTTCTGGACACGGCGCGCGGCTGCCCGGCGGAAGGCATTCGCATCACGCTGTACGCCCTAGATGGCGAACGCCGCCAGATCGCCGAGACGGTGACAAATGCCGATGGCCGTACCGATGGCCCGATCTTGCCTGCGGATGTGTTTAAAACGGGCCAATATGAGCTGGTGTTCCACTGCGGCGACTATCTGCGCGCCAATGGCTTGGCCGGCGCAGACCCGCTGTTCCTTGACGAGGTGCCGATCCGTTTTGGCATGGCCGAGGATGATCATTACCACGTGCCGCTGCTGCTATCGCCCTATGGCTATTCGACCTATCGCGGCAGCTGACCTGCCCGCCAATCGGGCAGAACGCTGCGGCAGCCTTTGAATTTGGCAATCGCGGGCTTTTCGCAGCCCCGCGAACCTGCCACTGATGGAGGGAAAGAAGAAGGGATCACCCCATGCAGGACATCGCCATCATCTGGGACTGGGTCGGCTTTGCCGTCCGCTGGCTGCACGTTATTACCGCGATCGCGTGGATCGGATCGTCGTTTTACTTCATCGCGCTGGATCTGGGTCTGAACCGCACCATCCCCGGCCCCGCCGATGGCGAGGAATGGCAGGTGCATGGCGGGGGCTTTTATCACATCCAGAAATACCTTGTGGCGCCTGAGGCGATGCCTGACCACCTGACGTGGTTCAAATGGGAAAGCTATTCCACATGGCTGTCCGGCGCGGCCTTGCTGATGGTGGTCTATTGGGCGGGGGCTGAGCTTTACCTTGTCGATCCCGGTATCTCGGTCTGGCTTGGGATCGTGATCTCGGCCGCCTCGCTGACCGTGGGGTGGATCGTCTATGATTTCCTGTGCAAATCCCCGCTTGGCGAAAAGCCAACCGTTTTGATGGTGCTGCTGTTCGTGCTGCTGGTGGCCATGGCCTACGGCTATAACCAAGTGTTCACGGGCCGCGCCTCGATGCTGCATCTGGGGGCGTTCACGGCGACGATCATGTCGGCCAACGTGTTCTTTATCATCATCCCAAATCAGAAAATCGTGGTGGCCGATCTGAAGGCGGGCCGCAAACCTGATCCCAAATACGGCAAGATTGCCAAGCTCCGCTCGACCCATAACAACTACCTGACGTTGCCCGTCGTCTTTTTGATGCTGTCGAACCATTACCCGTTGGCCTTTGCCACGGAATACAATTGGCTGATTGCCGCGCTGGTGTTCCTGATGGGCGTGACGATCCGGCATTTCTTCAACACCATGCACGCCAAGAAGGGCACGCCGTGGTGGACATGGGCGGCGACTGCGATCCTGTTCATTGCGATTATGGCGCTGTCCACTGCCCCCCTGATACAAGACACCTACGAGGAAAGCGAAGCGCGCCCCCTGACGCGGGCCGAGCAGGTCTATGCCAGTGCCGACGGCTGGGAGGATGTGCAGAACATCGTCATCGGCCGCTGTTCTATGTGCCATGCCCGCGAACCTGTGTGGGACGGCATCCACCGCGCGCCCAAGGCCATCCTGCTGGAAACCCCTGCCGATATCGCCCACGCGGCGCGGTTGGTCTATGTGCAGGCGGGCGTGACCCACGCCATGCCCCCCGCCAATATCACCGAGATGGAACCGGACGAGCGCACTCAGATCATCCGCTGGTTCCGCGCCGCGCAGGGCTAGCCCCTTGGCAGCGCCGCCAATCCGCGCTTTGATACGGCAAACAGAACGGACCACCGCATGACCAAGCGCAGCTATTACGCCCCGACGGGCGGCCTTCCCCCGCAGACGCAGATCCTGACCGACCGCGCCATGTTCACCGAAGCCTATGCGGTGATCCCCAAGGGCACGTTCAGCGATATCGTCACCAGCTTTCTGCCGTTCTGGGATGACAGCCGGTTCTGGGTGATCGCGCGGCCTCTGTCGGGCTTTGCCGAGACGTTTTCGCAGTACATTGGCGAGGTGCAATCGGGCGGCGGCTCGGACAAGCCGGAAACCGATCAAGGGGTTGAGGCGGTGCTTTTCGTGGTCAGCGGCAGCCTGTCCGTGACCATCGACGGCACGACCTACAGCATGGACGAAGGCGGCTATGCCTATATCCCGCCCGATGTGCCTTGGACCCTGTGGAACGATAGCCTGGAGCCTGCGCGCTTCCACTGGATCCGCAAGGCCTATCAATTCGTCGATGGTCTGCCCGCGCCCGAAGCCTTTGTGACCAACGAAAAGCTGGTGCCGCCGACGCCGATGCCGGAAACCGACGGCAAATGGGCCACCACGCGCTTTGTCGATCTGGACGACATGCGCCACGACATGCATGTGACCATCGTCACCTTTCAGCCGGGGGCCGTGATCCCCTTTGCCGAAACCCATGTGATGGAACACGGGCTTTATTTGCTGGAAGGCAAGGCCGTTTATCGCCTTAACCAAGATTGGGTCGAGGTTGAGGCAGGCGATTTCATGTGGCTCCGCGCCTTCTGCCCGCAGGCCTGCTATGCGGGCGGGCCGGGTGAGTTCCGCTATTTGCTCTACAAAGACGTCAACCGCCACATGCCGCTGAGTTTCCTGCGATGAGCTTTGAAGGCCTTGAGGTTGGCTATGACATCCCCGCCAAGCCGGGCATGGCTGTGTCCGATATCGCAACCCCCGCGCTGGTGATCGACCTTGATGCGCTAGAGGCGAACCTGCGCAAGATGGGCGCGATGGCGGCAGGCATGGGTGTGGCCCTGCGCCCCCATGGCAAGATGCACAAATCCGCCGATGTGGCGCGGCTTCAGCACGACATCGGCGGGGCGTCTGGGATCTGCTGCCAAAAGGTGTCTGAGGCCGAAGCCTTCATCCGCGCGGGCATCACTGATGTGCTGGTCACAAACCAAGTGCGCGGCGCCAAAGTGGACCGCTTGGCACGCTTGCCGCTGCTGGGGGCCAAGGTTGGCGTTTGCGTTGATGATTTGGCCTCGGTCGCGGAACTGGCCGAAGCGGCCGCGCGCCACGGCACCGAACTGCGTGTGCTGGTCGAGATCGAATGCGGCGGCGGACGCTGCGGGGTTGTTGACCCTGCCGACGTCGTGACCATCGCCAAGGCCGTGATCGACGCGCCGGGCCTGACCTTTGACGGCATCCAAGCCTACCACGGAAGCCTGCAACATGTGCAGACCTATGCCGACCGCCTCAAAGGATTCGAGGCCCAGATTGCCACAGTGCAGGCCGCTATCAAGGCACTGACAGAGGCGGGCATCGCCTGCCCAACCGTCACAGGCGCAGGCAGCGGTAGCTTCGAATTCGAAGGCCGCTCGGGCATCTACACCGAACTACAATGCGGATCTTACGCCTTCATGGATGTCGATTATGGCCGCATCGAAGCCGAGGGCGGCGGGCGGCTGGATGGCGACTGGCGCAATGCCCTGTTCGTCGCCGCAACGATCATCAGCAAAACCCGGCCCGGACTGGCGGTTGGGGATGCCGGCCTCAAAGCCATGACGACAGAAAGTGGGCTTCCCACCGTGTTTGGCCGCAGCGATGTGCACGCCGCTGGCGTCTCGGATGAGCACAGCAATCTGAGCGACCCAACCGATAGCCTAAAGATCGGCGACCGTCTGCGCCTCATCCCCGGCCACTGCGATCCGACCTGCAACCTTCACGACTGGTACGTCGCGATCCGCGGCGACACGGTCGAAGCGCTCTGGCCCGTCACGGCGCGCGGTAAATCCTTCTGACGCATTGAGCGCCTTGCGGCGCGCAGGGTATCCTTTTCGCGGCCTCCGGCCTTGAAAAGCAGATAGGGGGCGCTGCCCCCGACAGCCAATAGGCTGTCTCCCCCGGCGGTATTTATCAAAGAGAAGAATGAAGGGCGCGGTCTCCTGCTTCTTCTCTTTGATAAATACGCCTGAGACCGGTTTGCCCCAAGTCAGGCCTGAGAAAAGGGCCCTACGTTTCCGCAGGGCCCTTTTACGGTTAATGCTTTTTCTTTTTCGGCGGCATCAAGTCGGTGATGGTGCCTTCGAACATTTCTGCCGCAAAGTTCACCGTTTCCGACAGGGTCGGGTGCGGGTGGATCGTGCGGCCGAGGTCAACCGCGTCTGCGCCCATCTCAATCGCCAAAGCGCATTCCGAGATCAGATCACCCGCGTTGGTGCCGACGATGCATGCGCCGATGATCCGGTCATCGCTGGGATCGAACAGAAGCTTGGTCATGCCTTCGCTGCGCCCGTTCGAGAGCGATTTGCCCGAAGCTGCCCATGGGAAGACGCCCTTTTCATAGGCGATGCCCTTGGCTTTGGCTTCGGTCTCGGTCAGGCCGCACCATGCCACCTCGGGGTCGGTATAGGCGACCGAGGGGATCAGCTTGGCGTCGAAGAAGCGTTTGTGACCAGCGGCGACTTCGGCGGCGACTTTGCCTTCGTGCACGGCTTTGTGCGCCAGCATCGGCTGGCCAACCACGTCGCCGATAGCGAAGATATGGGGCACGCCGGTGCGCTGCTGCTTGTCGACGGCGATGAAGCCGCGATCATCCACAGCCACGCCAGCGTTTGCCGCGTCGATCAGCTTGCCATTGGGCTTGCGGCCCACGGCAACCAGCACCTTGTCAAACGTGTCCGAGAAGCTTTCGCCCTTGTCGTCTTCGAAGGTCACCTTCAGCCCATCATCCAGCGCCTCAACAGCGGTGACTTTGGTCTTGAGGAAGATGTTTTCGTAGCGGCCTTTGATGCGGGTCATCAGCGGTTTGACGACGTCTTTGTCGGCGCCGGGGATGATCTGGTCCATCAGCTCAACCACGGTGATCTTGGAGCCGAGCGCGTCATAGACGCAGGCCATTTCCAAGCCGATGATGCCGCCGCCCAGAACCAGCATGCGGCCGGGCACGTCTTTCAGCTCCAGCGCGCCGGTCGAGTCGATCACGCGCGGGTCGTCATGCGGGATGAACGGCAGGGCCACGGGCTCAGACCCGGCGGCGATGATGCACTGGTCAAAGCTGACGGTGGTTTTGCCCTCGTCGCCGGTGACCTCGATCATGTTCGGGCCGGTGAACTTACCGAAGCCGCGCACGACCTGCACTTTGCGGCCTTTCGACAGGCCATCAAGGCCGCCGGTCAGCTGGCTGACAACGCCGTCTTTGAAGGCGCGCAACTCGTCCAGATTGATTTCGGGTTTGCCGAAGCTGATCCCGTGCGAGGCCATTTCCTCGGCTTCAGTGATAACCTTAGCCACGTGCAGCAGCGCCTTCGAGGGGATACAACCCACGTTGAGGCAGACACCGCCCAGCGTCGGGTTCTTCTCGATCAGGACAACCTTTTTGCCAAGGTCAGCGGCGCGGAAGGCCGCCGTGTAACCGCCGGGGCCAGAGCCCAGAACCACGACCTCCGCATGCACATCGCCGGGGCCGCTGGCGGTTCCGGTGGCCGCAACGGTCGCAGGTGCAGCCGAGGCTGCCTCTGCGGCGGGCTTGGCGGGTTCGATGCCCGCCGAGGCCGCGCCCTCCAGCACGACAATTGCCGTACCTTCCGAGACCTTATCGCCTTCTTTCACCAGGATTTGCGCGACCTTGCCCGCTGCGGGCGAGGGCACTTCCATCGTGGCTTTGTCGGATTCAATCTCGATCAGCGGGTCTTCGGCGGCGACCGTGTCGCCGACCGAAACCAGAACCGTCACAACCGGGACGTCGTTGAAATCGCCAATATCGGGGACTTTGATTTCCATGGTCATCGTCTCCTTACCACATCAGCTTGCGCATATCGCCCATCAGGGTCTTGAGCGTCACGCAGAAGCGTGCGGCCAAGGCTCCGTCGATGGCGCGGTGGTCATAGGACAGCGACAGCGGCTGCATCAGGCGCGGCACGAACTGTTCGCCATCCCACACCGGGGCCATCTTCGAGCGGGTGAGGCCCAGAATGGCCACCTCCGGCGCGTTGACGATCGGCGTGAACGAGGTGCCACCGATGCCGCCCAGCGACGAGATGGTGAAGGTTGCGCCCGACATGTCTGCCGATTTCAGCTCGCCCTTGCGGGCTTTGGCCGACAATTCGCCCAGTTCCTTGGAAATCTCGACCAGACCTTTGCGGTCTGCGTCTTTGATCACCGGAACCACAAGGCCGTTCGGCGTGTCAGCGGCAAAGCCGATGTTGTAGAAGGATTTCTTGATCAGCTTGTCGCCATCCGGGTGGATCGACGAGTTCACTTCCCAATGTTCCTTCAGCGCCGAGACCGAGGCTTTGATCACAAAGCTCAGGAGTGTGACGCGATAGCCGTTTTCTTTGGCCATCGTGTCCATTTCCTTGCGGTACTTGTCCAGATCCGTGATGTCGGCTTCGTCGTTGTGGGTGACGTGCGGCACGTTCAGCCACGAGCGGTGCAGAGCCGGGCCCGAGATCTTCTTGATGCGCGGCATGTCCACGTCTTCGACGGGGCCGAACTTCGAGAAATCCACGACCGGGATCGGCGGGATGCCCATACCGCCTTGAGCGGCAGCGGCAGCCACGGGGCTGGTGGTGGTTTTGAACGAAGCGGTCACGTCTTCGCGCAGGATACGGCCCTTGCGGCCCGTGCCGTTCACCTTGTTCAGGTCAACATCCAGCGAACGGGCAAAGGCCCGAACCGACGGCGAGGCGTGCACCTTCGAGAAGCCTGCATCCGTCACCGGAGCCGCGGCCGCCGGGGCTGCGGCGGGTGTGGGTGCTGCGGCAGGGGCCGGTGCGGCCGCCGGGGCCGCCTTGGGGGCCTCCGCCGCGGGTGCGCCAGCGCTTTCGACGATCAGCACAACCGAACCTTCGGAAACCTTGTCGCCTTCTTTGACAAGGATTTCCTTCACCACGCCAGCCGCCGAGGACGGCACTTCCATGGTGGCCTTGTCGGACTCCAGCTCTACGATCGGGTCTTCTACGGCAATGGTGTCACCCACGGCGACCAGAATGGTCACAACCGGCACCTCATTGAAATCGCCGATGTCGGGAACTTTCACTTCAACGGTCATTGTCTATCCTCCTAAGTCCCGGCTTACACGAGGCGCGGGTTCGGCTTGTCGCCGTCAATTTCGTACTTGGCGAGTGCGGCCTTCAGGTCTTTCTCGGACACCACGCCTTCGCGATACAGGTCCACCATGGCGGCGGCTGCGATGTGGTTTGCGTCGACTTCGAAGAAGCGGCGCAGGTTCACGCGGCTGTCCGAACGGCCAAAGCCATCGGTGCCCAGAACGGTAATGCGCTGCTTGACCGCGCCGCGCACTTGTTCGGCGTAGTTCTTCATATAGTCGGTGGCGACCACGATCGGGCCTTTCGCACCTTCGAGGCACTGGGTGATGTAAGGCACCTTCGGCTCGTCGAACGGGTTCAGGCGGTTGTGACGCTCGGCATCTTGATAGTCGCGCGCCAGCTCGTTGAACGAGGTGGCCGACCAGATGTCCGACGTGACACCGAAGTCTTCCTTCAGCATCTCGGCCGCTTTCAGCGCCTGCACCAGAATTGTGCCCGAGCCCATCAGGTTGACGTGCTTCTTCGCCGGTTTCGCCGTTTTGCGCATGCGATACAGGCCCTTGATGATGCCTTCTTCGCTGCCCATCGGCATTTCGGGGTGGCTGTAGTTTTCGTTCATCAGGGTCAGATAGAAGAACACGTCTTCCTGATCCTGATACATCCGCTTCATGCCGTGCTGTACGATCACCGCGACCTCATAGCTGAAGGTCGGATCATAGGTCACACAGTTCGGGATGGTGCCCGCGAAGATGTGGCTGTGGCCGTCTTCGTGCTGAAGGCCTTCGCCGTTCAGCGTGGTGCGCCCTGCGGTGCCGCCGAGCATAAAGCCACGGGCACGGCTGTCGCCTGCGGCCCAAGCCAAGTCGCCGATCCGCTGGAAGCCGAACATCGAGTAGTAGATGAAGAACGGGATCATCGGCTCGCCATGGGTCGAATACGACGTGGCGGCGGCGATCCAGTCGGCCATTGCGCCGGCTTCGTTGATGCCTTCCTGCAGAACCTGACCATCGACGCTCTCTTTGTAGAACATCATCTGGTCACGGTCTTCGGGGGTATAGTTCTGACCCAGCGGGTTGTAGATCCCGACGGACCGGAACAGCCCTTCCATACCGAAGGTGCGGCTTTCATCCGGGACAATCGGAACCACGCGCTTGCCGATCTGCTTGTCACGCAGCAGCGTGGTCAGGATGCGGACAAACGCCATCGTGGTCGAGATTTCGCGGTCGCCGGTGCTTTCCAGCTGGCCCTTGAACCTTTCAAGCGCGGGGATTTCCAGCGACGGTGCGCCAGTGAAACGCTGCGGGAACGATCCGCCCAGATCTTTGCGGCGGTCAGCCAGATAAGCCTTTTGCGCGTTGTTCAGCGAAACGAAGGGCAGATCCTTTTCCAGTTCCTCGTCGGTGACGGGGATCTTGAACCGGTCGCGCATCGCTTTCAGCTGGTCCAGCTGCATTTTCTTCTGCTGGTGGGTGGTGTTCTGGCCTTCGCCAGCGGTGCCCATGCCGTAGCCTTTGACGGTTTTCACCAACAGGCAGGTCGGTTGATCCTTGGCTTTGGTGGCCCGCAGGAAGGCGTTGTAGACCTTTTTCGGCTCATGGCCGCCACGGCGCAGCGCCCAGATCTGATCGTCGGTCCAGTCTTTCACCAGCTCAGCGGTTTCCGGGTATTTGCCGAAGAAATGCTTGCGGATATAAGCGCCGTCTTTCGACTTGAAGGTCTGGTAATCGCCGTCGATGGTTTCTTCCATCAGTTGGCGCAGCTTGCCGGTCGAGTCGTTTTCTAGCAGGTCATCCCAGCCTTTGCCCCAAAGCAGCTTGATCACGTCCCAGCCAGCGCCGCGGAAGTGGCCTTCGAGTTCCTGCACGATTTTCGAGTTGCCGCGCACCGGGCCGTCAAGGCGCTGCAAGTTGCAGTTCACCACGAAGATCAGGTTGTCCAGCTTTTCACGGGCGGCGAGGGCAATCGCGCCCAGCGATTCCGGCTCGTCCATTTCGCCGTCGCCAAGGAAGCACCAGACCTTGCGGTCGGCGGCATCGATCAGGCCACGGTTGTGCATGTATTTCATAAAGCGGGCTTGGTAGATCGCCATCAGCGGGCCAAGGCCCATCGAGACGGTCGGGAACTGCCAGTAATCTGGCATCAGCCACGGGTGCGGGTAGGACGACAGGCCATTGCCCGACACTTCGGACCGGAAGTTCTTCAGGTCTTCTTCGCTCAGGCGGCCTTCCATGAAGGAGCGGGCGTAGATCCCCGGGATCACGTGGCCCTGAAAGAACACCAGATCGCCGCCGTGGATCGCCGATTTCGAACGCCAGAAGTGGTTCAGACCCACATCGTACAGCGCTGCCGACGAGGCGAAAGACGCGATGTGGCCACCGTATTCCGAGGATTCTTTGTTCCGCTTCACGACGGTCGCCATGGCGTTCCAACGGTTGATGGTGCGGATGCGCCATTCCATTTCGTTGTCGCCGGGCATATCGAGTTCGTCATCGGTCGAGATGGTGTTCTGATAGGGCGTGGTCGCCGAGAACGGCAATTTCGCGCCAGCGGCACGGGCCTGTTGTACGGCTTTATCCAGCAGGAAATGCGCCCGGTCCGGGCCATCGCGCAGAATGACGTCTTCGACGGCGTCCTGCCACTCCTGCGACTCGACTGGGTCGATGTCGTGGGGAATGTTCGTCATGTGTCCTCTTCCCTTGTTTTTCCGCGACCGCTTGGCCTCGGATGTTTAGTTTAGCTTTAAACCAAGTTCGGGCTCGGTTCAAAATCAGAGTTGGTTCAGATCGGCTCGATCGTCAAAATCCAGTGACCTCCCGCAATACAACGGTGGGTAGCATGGGTGCATTTCGGTTGGCAGATGGTCGGATGCATGGCTTCCATGCGCTGACTGCATGGCAATGGTTTAATATTAAACATAGTTGCGCAAGACGGGTTTCGACGTTGCAAAAAATACCCGCGCGCGATGACCCTCCTCTCTGCTCAGGGGAATCACCTATTACGTGCCCCCTATGGTCCAAGGGTGCGCGGGAATGTGGTTACTTGGGAAGGGGTAGTTGGCCAGCGTCCTTGGCCAAGTCCTCAAAGTCGAAATTATCAAGGCGTCTGGCCCGATTTCCGGCTTTGTCGGCGCTGATCTTGATCTCGGCAATGTCTTTCGCGGCCTGCCCGAAATGCCGGTCGAGGTTCTCGACCCGCGCGCCCAAACGATCCACATCAGAATAGAGCAACGCCAGTTCCTTGCGGATGGCCCCGGCCTGTTCCCGCATCCGGGCATCTTTCAAAATGGCCCGCATGGTGTTGAGCGTCGCCATGCAGGTGGTGGGCGACACGATCCAGACCCGCGCGGCAAAGCCTTCGCGAACCACTTCGGGGAAATTGGCGTGCAACTCGGCATAGACCGCCTCGGACGGCAGGAACATCAGCGCCCCATCGGCGGTTTCGCCTTCGATGATATACTTGTCGGAAATGTCGCGGATGTGCTTGCGCAACGAAAACCGCAGTTGCTGCGCGGCGCGGGTCAGTTGTTCCTGCGTTTCGGCCCGGCGCAGCGCCTCGTAGGCCTCAAGCGGGAACTTGCTGTCGATGGCAATCGGGCCGGGGGGATTGGGCAGGTGGATCAGGCAATCGGCCCGCCGCCCGTTCGAAAGCGTCGCCTGCAAGGTGTAACTGTCAGACGGCATCGCCTTTGAGACGATGTCCCGCAGTTGGATTTCGCCAAACGCGCCGCGGGTTTGTTTGTTCGACAGGATGTCTTGCAGCGACAACACATCGCCCGACAGCTTGGTGATATTGTCCTGCGCCTTGTCAATCGCGGCCAGCCGTTGCTGCAATTCGCCCAAGGAATGCGCGGTGCGCCGCGATGTGCCATGCAGTGTTTCGTTCATATGATGCTGCACCTCGGCAAGGCGCTTTTCCATCAGTTGCAGCATGGCGGTCTGGCTGGCGGCCTGCGCTTCGCTGACGTGGTGCAGCCCGCCCGCAAGCCGTTCTTGCCCGTCCGACAGGGCCTGCACCCGCTGCGACAAGGCCCCCATATGGCGGGCCATCGGTTCGGCCATGCGGGCCGAGCGGCCAGCAGCGCGAACGGACATGATCAGCAGCAGAACGACCAGAAGCCCCAGCCCCAGACCGGCCAAAACAAGCTGAACGACAGGATCGCTCAGCGCATAGGAGTTCGGTCCGATCTGGATCATGTGCGCCCGAAAAGCCGTTCGATATCAGACAGTTTCAGCTCCACATAAGTGGGGCGGCCATGGTTGCACTGGCCCGAATGGGGGGTCGCCTCCATCTCGCGCAGCAGGGCGTTCATTTCCTCGGCGCGCATGCGGCGGCCCGACCGGATGGAGCCATGGCAGGCGACGCGACTTAGGATCGCCTCCAGCTTTTCCTGCACCAATTGGGAGGAGCCATTGTCGGCCAGCTCGTCCAAGATGTCGTGGATCATCGCCTTGGCGTTAACCTCGCCCAATAGGGCCGGGGTTTCGCGCACGGCAATGGCGCCGCCGCCGAATGGTTCAATGGTCAACCCAAGGCGCGACAGGTCATCGGCGGCTTCCAGCAGGCGGGCTTGATCGTCGGCGGACAGGTCGATGATTTCCGGGATCAACAGCGCCTGTGCGGCAACCCCGTTTTCCCCCATCTGGCGTTTCAGCTTTTCATAGACCAGACGTTCATGCGCGGCGTGTTGATCGACGATGACCATGCCGGTTTCGGTCTGGGCGATGATGTAGTTTTCATGCACCTGCCCACGTGCCGCGCCCAAGGGCAGGGCTTCGGCTTGGGGTTGCGGTTCGGGGTCTGGTTCGACAACGCGCCCGCTGTATTCGGTCGAAAACTCCGAAAATCCGGGCGCTTGGGCGCGGAAGGCTTCTTCGCGCGCGGCAGCCGAGGGGCGTTCGAACGTTGGGCGATAGGGCGCGCGGTCCATCTGGTAGCTGCGGGCCTCAGGTGCTTCGGGGCGCATGGCCCCCAGCGTTGCGCTGGCCACGGTAGTTGAGGCACGGTGCCCGGCTTCGGCCAAGGCGTGACGCAGCGCCGAGACGACCAGACCGCGCACCACGCCGCTTTCACGGAACCGGACCTCGGACTTGGCGGGGTGCACGTTCACGTCCACGCGGTGCGGGTCGCAGTCGATGAACAGGGCCACAGCGGGGTGACGATCCCGGCTTAGGAAATCGGCATAGGCCCCGCGCAATGCCCCGATCAGCAGTTTGTCGCGGACGGGGCGGCCATTCACAAAGAAATACTGCGCCACAGCAGAGCCGCGCGAATAGGTCGGCAGCGCGGCATAGCCCGTCAGGCGCACGCCTTCGCGTTCGGTGTCGATCGGCAGGGCATTGTCGGTAAACTCACGCCCCATGATCGTGGCCAGCCGTTCACGCAGGGCGTCGAACAGGTCGCCGGTTTGCGCATCGGCGCGGAAGGTCACGCGCCCTTCGCCGCCGCCCGACACATCGCGCAAGGTGAAGCCGACCGAGGGTTCCGCCATGGCCAAGCGCTTGATCACATCGCTGATGGCTTGGCTTTCGGCGCGGTCCGAACGCATGAATTTCAACCGCGCCGGGGTGGCGTAGAACAGATCGCGCAGTGTCACGATGGTGCCTTGCCCCAAGGCGCAGGGGCGGGGCGGTTTGATCTGGCCGCCATCGACCGAGATTTCGGCGGCCTCATACCCTTCGGCCCGGCTTTGGATCGTCAACCGGCCAACCGCGCCCAGCGATGGCAGCGCTTCGCCCCGGAAGCCGAAGGAATGAATGTTCAGCAGGTCGCTGCCGTCGATCTTGGACGTCGCGTGGCGGCTTAGGGCCAGCGGCAGTTCTTCGGGCGGGATGCCGCAACCATCGTCCTGCACGCGGATCAGGGTTTTGCCGCCGTCCGCAATGTCGATGGAAATGCGCCGCGCCCCGGCATCAATCGCGTTCTCCACCAGTTCTTTCACGGCGGATGAGGGCCGTTCCACCACCTCGCCAGCGGCGATTCGGTTGATGGCGGCATCATCAAGCTGTCGGATGACCGGGCGAATGTTGGGGACGTGCGAATTCATACCACAAAACCTAGCAGGCGTTGTTCGATTCTGAAACGGGCAATCACCAATGAGACAAACGTGGTAAATTCTTTGGAACGTTTTTTGCCTAAACTTGTTTGAGGTCCAGCACAGTTGGAGGACGCGCGATGATCAAAGATATGGGCAAAAGGCTGCTGCGCCGCACCAAGCCTGCGCAGGATAAACCGACACCAGACTTGACTGAGCTTTGGCCCGCAGCGGCTGAGGCCAAGCCAAACGGGCCGTTCAGCACGGCACCTGCGGGCGTTTGGGCCTGCCCCAGCGATGGGTTGGACGATCTGCGCCGCAATGGTCTGTAACGTCTTTGGGCATGAAAAAGCCCGGGCGCAGAACGCCCGGGCCAGTCGTACTCTAGGCTGATAGGAAGGAGGAGATCAGCCCTTCGAGAATTCCGGATAGGCCTCCATGCCCAGTTCCGCTTTGTCGAGGCCATTGATTTCGTCTTCTTCCGAAACCCGCAGACCCATGACCATGTTCAGGATGAACCAGACCACACCCGAGGCGACGACGGTGAAGATGCCGACCACGACGATGCCATACAGCTGGGTGCCCAGCGAAGCGTCAGAGTTGGTCAGAACAACCGCGATGGTGCCCCAGATGCCGCAGATCAGGTGAACCGGGATCGCGCCAACCACGTCGTCGATCTTCAGCTTGTCCATCATCGGGATGGCGAAGACCACGATCACGCCGCCGACCATACCGATCAGAGTTGCTGCGCCCAGGGTCGGGGTCAGCGGTTCTGCGGTGATCGATACCAGACCGGCCAGTGCGCCGTTCAGAACCATCGTCAGGTCAGGCTTTTTGTACAGCAGTTGGGTCAGGATCAGGGCTGCAATCGCGCCGCCTGCTGCCGCAGTGTTGGTGTTTGCGAAGATACGCGACACGTCTGCAACGTCACCCACAGTGCCCATGGCCAGCTGCGAGCCGCCGTTGAAGCCGAACCAACCCAGCCACAGGATGAACGTACCCAGCGTTGCGAGGGTCAGGTTCGAACCCGGCATCGGGATCACGCGGCCGTCTTTGAACTTGCCGATACGCGGGCCAAGGATCAGTGCGCCGGTCAGAGCGGCCCAGCCACCTACCGAGTGCACAACGGTCGAGCCTGCGAAATCCAGGAAGCCAGCTTCGTCCAGGAAGCCGCCGCCCCATTTCCACGACGCTTGCAGCGGGTAGATCACAGCGGTCAGAACGATGGTGAAGATCAGGAAGGGCCACAGCTTGATACGCTCGGCCAGGGTGCCCGAAACGATCGATGCGGTGGTGGCGCAGAACATCAGCTGGAAGAAGAAGTCCGAACCGGTCGAGGCATAGCCGTAATCGTCGGCCGCATCGGCGGTGACGCCAACAGCTTCCAGAACGCCGGGGCCCCAGACGCCGGACAGAACGCCGTCAACCGACCAAGTGCCCAGCGGGTACATCAGGTTGTAGCCGATCAGGTAATAGAAGATCGCAGCCAGCGAGAAGAGCGCGACGTTCTTCATCAGCTGCATGGTGACGTTTTTCGAACGGACGAGGCCTGCTTCCAGCATGGCAAAGCCAGCGGCCATCCAGAACACCAGGAAGCCGCCAACAAGGAACAGCAGCGAGTTCAGGATGAATACGGTGTCGGTCGAGGCGTTTACGCCGGCGACCGGGCCGTCTTGTGCAAGGCCCATAGTCGGCAGGGCGGCAAGCGCTGCGACCGGAGCGATGGTCTTGAGGAGTTTCATTCTTTTGTTTCCCTTGAAATCTGTCCCGCGGCTCACAGAGCGTCCGCGTTGGTTTCGCCGGTGCGCACGCGGATGGCCTGCTGCACGTCGAGAACGAAAATTTTGCCGTCGCCGATTTTGCCGGTCTGAGCGGTCTTCGTGATGGTTTCGACAACCTGATCGGCCATCGACGCGGAAACCACGATTTCCAGCTTGATCTTCGGCACGAAATTCACGGCATATTCTGCGCCGCGGTAAATTTCGGTGTGGCCGGATTGCGAGCCGAAGCCCTTGATTTCAGTCACCATCATGCCGCGAACGCCGATATCGGTCAGCGCCTCGCGGACCTCCTCGAGCTTGAACGGCTTGATCGTCGCAATGATCAGTTTCACCTTAGTCCCTTTCGCTTGTCGCAGGTAATTCCTGCACGATGCCCTTGCAGCAAAAGGCCGGTTCACCTGTTATTGGAAGGGGGTACAGTGCTTGTCGGGCAGGCATATGCTCAAAAAACGCACAAAAAATGCACAAATATCTAAAGATGATCAAAAAGTAGGCGAATTGAAAATGGCGAACCCTATCCCTTTGGTGTCAACATTGTGAAAAAATCAGGGTACATTGCGAAAAAAGAGACAGGTCCCGGGCAGGACGCATGAGTGATTCAAAAAGAGGCAAAGGCCGACTCGTGGCTGAAAAGCGCTATGGCGCGGCATCGGCCAAGAAGACGTCTGGCAGCAAACCCCGTAAATCCGGCGGGTCCGGCACACCGCGCAAACCGGCGGGGCGCAAACGTGCGCGCACCAAGTCGCGACCCAAGCGCAAGGGGTTGTTTGGTCTGATCCAAACGCTGTTGATCTGGATCTACAAACTGATCTGGCGTTTGACGGTGCGTGTGTCGATCTTGGCCGCCTTGGTTCTGGGTGCCGCTGTTCTGGTCGAATACGCCAGCCTGCCCGATTACAACCAACTGCTGGACGGGCGCGCCAAAGGTTCGGTCACGTTGCGCGACCGCAACGGAGAGATCTTTGCATGGCGCGGCGATCAATACGGTGGGGCCGTCACGGCGCAATCCGTATCACCCTATCTGAAAAACGCCGTCATCGCGACTGAGGACAAACGCTTCTATTCGCATGTCGGCGTGTCGCCGCGTGGGATTGCGTCTGCGGTGCGGATCAACCTGTCCGAAGGGCGCGGGCCGTTGTCGGGGCACGGCGGGTCTACCATCACCCAGCAGACAGCGAAATTGCTGTGCCTTGGGGTCGAATATGACGCTTCGGTCTGGAAGAACGAGGCCGAGTATGTTGCCGACTGTCGCCGGTCGTCGCTTGCCCGGAAGGCCAAAGAGGCGGTGTTCGCCTTGGCGATGGAGGTCAAGTTCACCAAGGATCAGATCCTGTCGATCTATCTGAACCGCGCCTACATGGGTGGCGGCGCTTATGGGGCCGAGGCCGCATCGCAGCGCTATTTCGCCAAACCGGCCTCTGATCTGACCGCGCCCGAGGCGGCAATTTTGGCCGGTCTTCTGACCGCGCCGTCAACGCTGGCCCCCACGGCCAATATCGAACGCAGTCAGGCCCGCGCGGCCACTGTGCTGCGTCTGATGCGCGAACAAGGTTATATCTCGGTCCAAGAAGAACGCACTGCCCAAGCCAACCCCGCCACCCTGTCGGATGTGGCCGAGGCGCGGGCCGGTGGGTATTTCGCTGATTGGGTCATGGCCAGCGGGCCAGAGTTTTTTACCAGCAAGACCACCGAAGACATTGATATCCGCACCACGCTGGATCAACGCATTCAGGCCGCCGCCGAAGGCGCGATGAAGCAGGTGTTCTCGGACAAGGTCAAGGAAGGATCCAAGGCGCAAGCCGCCATCGTCGTAATGTCGTCCGACGGCGCGGTGCGGGCCATGGTTGGCGGGCGCAAAACCAATGTGTCGGGTCTGTTCAACCGCGCAACGCAAGCCAAGCGTCAAACCGGATCGGCCTTTAAGCCCTTTGTCTACGCCACCGCGATGGAACTGGGCTATAGCCCGCTGGACACCGTGGTGGATGAGCCGCTTTGCCTGAACATTCCGGGCAGTGGCGAATGGTGCCCCAAGAACTACACCAATGAATTCTATGGCCGGGTGACCTTGGTTGATGCGCTGAAACAGTCACTGAACATCCCGGCGGTGAAAGTGTCTGAAAGCGTTGGGCGCAAGCTGGTGCAGCGGGTGGCCACCGATTTCGGCATCGACAGCGAATTGATCGACACGCCCGCACTTGCGCTGGGGGCCTCGGAATCCACGTTGCTTGAAATGACGGGCGCTTATGCGGGCATCCTGAATGGCGGGTCGTCCGTGTCGCCCTATGGTCTGGTTGAGCTGCGCCGCAAGGGCGACCCCAACCCGATGATGGAGGCGACGGGCGGTATCGGGGAACGCGTGATCCGCGAAGAGGCCGCGCATTCGCTGGTCTATATGATGGAGAAGGTGCTGACCGAAGGGTCGGGCCGCCGCGCCCAACTGCCGGATCGTCCGGCTGCGGGTAAGACCGGCACCACTCAGGCCGCGCGCGATGCGTGGTTCATCGGGTTTACCGCCGATTATGTGGCGGGCGTTTGGATGGGATATGATGACAACACGCCCTTGCGCGGTGTTACGGGCGGCGGTCTACCGGCCGAGATTTGGCGCGAAACCATGATCCGCGTTCATGAAGGTCTGCCGGTCAATCAACTGCCCAAGCTGGAACCGGTGCCGCAACGCCAACAGCAGGCCCCCGCACCAGAGCAGACCGAACCGCAGCGGCGTGAAAACGTGCTACAGCAGGTGCTGCGCGATCTTCTGGGGGGAGGGAACTAAGGCCGGTCACCCGGCCTTTTTCAGATCCTCGATCATTGCATCGATGTTGCCGCCGCGCTTGTCCAGCATGGCGCCAACCTCGGTGCGTTCGGTTAGCAGCAGGTTCACGCCTTCAATAAACATGTTGAAGAACAAATGCTTGCCGGTCCGGTCCGAGACGTGGAACGACACTTCGAACGGCTTTTCACCGCGCAGGTAGGCGGTGGTGCTGACCTCAAAGAAGTCTTTCAGCGGTCGCACCTCATTCACCTCTAGCCGTCCGCCGATGAATTCGCGAAACCGCGACCCGTATTTGCGGCCAATATAGCTGATGAAGGCGTCCGAGAAGGCGGATTTTTGCGCCGACGTCGCACGGCGGCCATCGACGCCCATCGCGTAGGCGGCGATATACGAGGTATCGGCGTATTTGCGGAAAATGGCTTCGAAATCGCGGTACATTGCGGCTTCGGATTTGCCGGATGCGATGACTTTGTTGATCGCGGCCACCAGATCGTCGATCAGCGAACGGGCCTTGTTCGGGTCAAGCGCTGCCCAGCTGGGCGCGGCGGTCACCAGAACTGCAGCGCTGGAAGTGCTGGCGGCCAGAAAATCACGGCGGGTCATGAAGGTCATGTCAAAATCCCTCGGTGTCGATATCGTCTGGTGAAATATAGGTATCCATCGCCTGATCGCCCAGTTCATAGCGACGATTTTGCAGATAGGTCATGCGCGACTGTGCGTAACTGTCGGCACTGTCATAAAGCACACCATCCACCAATTCAGCATAGCGCCCACGTTTGCCCAGTTTCGCGACCGCTTTAAGGCCGGTGCCCACGTATTTCTCCGGTGACGGCAGCACATAGCTGAGCGGGTTTGTGAACAGATCAACCACCATGCCTGTTGCGTCCCGTTCGGTAGACGGACCAAGCACGGGCAGTTCCATATACTCGCCTTCGGGGAAGCCCCAGACATAGAGCGTTTCGCCAAAGTCGCTTTCATCCTCGGTCAGGCCGATCATGGTGGCGGGGTCCGCCAGCCCGCCAAGCCCGATGGTCGTGTTGACGACAAACCGCCATGTGTTGTGCACCGCGCCTTCGAAGTCCAGTTGCAGCAACTGGTTCACGATGGTTCCGGGGGTGTCGAGGTTGCTGGCAAAATTCGAAACGACTGTCATCGCGCCGCCGCCTTCGCCGCCGCCGATGGCTGTGCCGACCGGGCGCAGAACCTTCTCATCGATGGTCTTGTTCATTTCATGGATGCGGCGGTTCGTCTGTTCTTGTGGGTCGAATATGCCATCCGGTGCCTCGCCCGGTCCGGGTGTTGAACAGGCAGCAAGGCCGATCAAGGTCATAAAAACTGGAATTGAAAAGATTCGTGACATTGTTGAAATGAACCTTGGGGTTGGCGGTAAGGGTCAGCCCTGATATGCGAAACATATCGTTTTTAGTTATTTGCTTTGATACCTCCCTAGCGGCGGAATTAAAAGCAGTCGTAGTGCTATCGGCGGGGACAGGCCGCCGCAGATGCGACTGCAAAAACATGAGGCTTAGAGAATGAGCGGATCTCAGTACGAAATTGGCCGGGCGGAGCTAAAGTCCGTTCGGCGGAACAGCAGGATGTATTTCTGGTTCGTGGGCATTTTCAGCTTCTTTGTGAACCTGCTGATGCTGACCGGACCGATTTATATGCTTCAGGTTTATGACCGCGTGCTTGGGTCGCGTTCTTACGAAACGCTGCTGGCGCTGACGGTTCTGGTTGCCTTCCTATACGGGATGATGGGTCTGCTGGACTATGTCCGGGGCCGGATCATGGGCCGTGTCGCGGCGCGGTTCCAATCGGCGCTGGATCTGAGGGTGTTCAGCGCAGTTGTGCGGCGCTCGGCGGTTAAACCGGACCAATTGGCCGCCAGTGGCTTGCGTGATCTGGAGACCGTCCAACGGCTATTGGCCTCGCCGGTTTTGACGGCGGTTTTTGACATTCCCTGGACGCCGTTCTTCTTGGTTGGGATCATGCTGTTCCACCCGTGGCTTGGCTATCTGGCCATCGGCGGCGGTGTGTTGCTGATCTTCGTGACCATTATCAACCAAGTTGTTTCACGCAATCCGACGCTGAAATCGAACCTTGCAGTGATGCAGGCCGCCAAAATCTCTGAGCAGATCCAGAACGAGGCCGAGATGGTGCAGGCCATGGGCATGCGCCGCGCGGCCTTTTCCCGCTGGCACCGCGCCCGCCGTGAATCGCTGGCCAATCAGATCAAATCCGCCGACTTGGTCGGCACCTTTTCGTCGCTGACGAAAACGCTGCGCCTGTTTTTGCAGTCCGCCATGCTGGGCCTTGGTGCCTATCTGGTGCTTCAGGGTGAACTGACGCCCGGCGCGATGATTGCCGGTTCCATCCTGATGGGCCGCGCCTTGGCGCCGATTGAAATGGCCATCGGCCAATGGCCTCTGGTGCAGGCGTCGCGCAAAAGCTGGGACAACCTATGCCAATTGCTGACCGAGATCCCGGAAGAGCAGGAAAAGACCGCGCTGCCGCGTCCCAAGGCCAACCTCGAAGTGACGCAGCTGACGGTTGTGCCGCCGGGTGAACAGCAGGCCTCGTTGCGGATTGTCAGCTTTGGGCTGGAGCCGGGACAGGCCGTGGGTGTGATCGGGCCATCGGGCGCGGGCAAATCCACGCTGGCGCGCGCCCTGACCAGCGTTTGGCGCCCCGCTGGCGGTAAAATCCGTCTGGATGGCGCTACGCTTGACCAATATCCGCCGGATGTTCTGGGCCAATACATCGGCTATCTGCCGCAGCGCGTGACGTTGTTTGACGGAACGATCGCGGAAAACATCTCTCGCCTGTCGCCCGAACCGGACGATGCCAAGATCGTCGAAGCAGCCAAGAAGGCCGCAGCGCATGACATGATCCTCAAACTGCCCAATGGCTATGATACCGTCGTTACCGCCAATGGTGGGCGTCTGTCGGGTGGTCAGATTCAGCGGATCGGCCTTGCGCGGGCGCTTTATGGTGATCCGGTGCTGTTGGTGCTGGATGAGCCGAACTCGAACCTCGACAACGAAGGCAGCCAAGCGGTGAACGAAGCGATCCGCACGCTGAAAGCCGAAGGCAAATCGGTGCTGATCATGGCGCACCGCCCTGCGGCCATTCAGGAATGCGATTTGCTGCTGATGCTGGAAAACGGCACGCGGTCGGCCTTTGGACCCAAGGATGAGGTTCTGAAATCCATGGTGGCCAATCACAAACAAATTCAACGTAACGCGACGACGGCCACGCCCGGAGGTGTGCAATGAGCGATCCGGCAAACAAGGAATTCCCGCTGCGCGGATTTATGACCCTTGGCTTGATCTGCCTTGGCATTCTGGTTGGCGGTTTCGGTTATTGGGCTGCGACGACTGAAATTTCCGGCGCAATCATCGCCCCCGGTCAGATTGAGGTCGATCAGAACCGCCAAGTGGTGCAGCATCCCGATGGTGGCGTTGTTGCCGAAATTCTGGTGGACGAAGGTGATGTGGTTGCCGAAGGCGACGCCCTGATCCGGCTTGACCCGACGCTGCTCAATTCCGATCTGAAGATTGTCGAAGGGCAATTCTTTGAACTGGCCGCCCGCCGTGCCCGTCTTTGGGCCGAACGCGATGGGCTGGATACCGTGACCTTCGACCAAGAGGTGCTGGACGCCGCCGCGAAGGACGAAGACGTTGCCGAACTGGTCGAAGGCCAGCGCAACCTGTTCAGCGCCCGCCGCGATTCCATCGCGCAAGAGGTGGATCAGCTGACCAAACGCTCGGCCCAGATCGATGATCAGGTGGACGGCATTGATGCGCAACAGGTCGCCCTGACCCGTCAGCTTGAACTGATCGAGCAAGAGCTGAAAGACCAGCAGTCGCTGTTGCAGCGTGGTTTGGCGCAGGCCAGCCGCGTACTTTCCCTACAACGCGAAGAGGCGCGTCTGGCCGGGCAAGTCGGCCAGTTGACCGCCCAAAAGGCGCAAGCGCAGGAACGGATCACCGAGATCAACATCGAGGTGATCAAGCTGGAAACCCGCCGCCGCGAAGAGGCGATCAGCACCCTGCGCGATCTTCAGACCCGCGAACGGGAACTGGCGGAACAACGCTCGGCCTTGCTGGAACGTCTGAGCCGGATGGAGATTCAGGCCCCGGTGTCGGGCGTGGTGTATGGGCTTCAGGTCTATGCCAAACGGTCGGTTATTCGCCCGGCGGAACCGGTGCTTTACCTCATCCCGCAGGATCGGCCCTTGGTCATCGCTTCGCAGGTTGAGGTGATCCACATCGACAAGCTGTTCGTCGACCAAGACGTGACCTTGCGCTTCTCGGCGTTGGATCAGCGCGAAACGCCTGAACTGTTCGGCCATGTGGTGAAAGTGTCGCCTGACGCCTTCACAGATGAGGCCACGCGCCACAGCTATTACCGGACCGAAATCGTTCTGAACGAAGGCGAGATTGACCGCCTGCCCGCAGGCACGACCCTAATCCCCGGTATGCCGGTTGAGGCATTTATCCGCACCGATGACCGGACGCCGCTGGCTTACCTGATGAAACCGTTCATGGACTATTTCACCAAAGCCTTCCGCGAAAGCTGATTTGGTGCCGCGCGGCCTTTTCAAACGTCGCGCGGCCCCCTAGCGTCGGTCTGAAAGAACAACGGAGGTTCCAATGACCAACGCAATCGAGGCCCGCCTGGCAGAACTGGGCGTCACCCTGCCGGACGCCCCTGCGCCTGCTGCCAATTACGTGCCTTTCGTCCGCACTGGAAACCAGCTGTACGTCTCGGGGCAGATCTCGTCCGGGCCGGATGGTCTGATCGTTGGCAAACTGGGTGACAGCTTGACCACCGAACAGGGCGCGGCTGCGGCCAAGACCTGTGCGCTTAGCCTTTTGGCCCAGGTTCGCGCGGCTTGCGGCGGCGATCTGACCCGCCTGAAGCGGGTGGTCAAACTGGTGGGTTTCGTGAACTCGACCGCCGACTATGTCGAACAGCCCAAAGTGGTGAACGGCGCGTCTGATTTCATGGTCGAACTGCTGGGTGATGCGGGGCGTCACGCGCGGTCTGCGGTGTCTGCGGCGTCGCTTCCTCTGGGCGTGGCCGTTGAAATCGAAGGTATTTTTGAGATCGAATGATGGATCTTCCTCAGTCATTCCTGACGCGCCCGATTGCTCATCGGGCGCTGCACAACCGCGCCGTGGGCCGCCCCGAAAATTCGCGGGCGGCGATGAAGGCGGCGGTCGATCGCGGCTACGGGATCGAAATTGACCTGCAAATGTCCTCGGACGGGCAGGCGATGGTGTTTCACGATTACGATCTCAAACGCCTGACCGGGCAAGACGGGCAGGTCTGCCAAATGACCGCCAAGGAACTGGGCGCGATCCCCCTGCTGCACGGGGATGAGGGCATTCCGACCTTGCCCGAGATCCTTGAGGTGGTGCAGGGCAAGGTGCCTTTGCTGATCGAAGTGAAGGATCTTGTTGGCGGCTTGGGCCCCAATGTTGGCACGCTTGAGGCTGCGGCGGCCAAGGCCCTGTACGGCTATCAAGGCGATGTTGCGCTGATGTCGTTTAACCCGCACAGCGTTGCCGCCTTGGCTGATTTGGCACCCCAGATCCCTAGGGGGCTTACGACAAGCGGATATTTGGCGCGTGACTGGCCGCGCGTGCACGAACCGATGCGCATCAAGCTGCGCCAGATCGGGGATTTCGACCGGGTTGGGGCCTGCTTCATTAGCCACGACGCCAATGAGTTGGACAGCCCGCGTGTGGCCGAGCTGAAAGCGCAAGGCACGCCCATTCTGTGCTGGACCATCCGGTCGGCTGAGGCCGAAGCTAAGGCGCGCCGCGTTGCCGATAACGTGACATTTGAGGGCTATCTGGCTTGATCCCATCAGCGGGCGCCCCAATTCATCTGGCAGAGGCCCCAAATGACTGAATTGCCAATCTCAATCACTGTTCACCGCACGCTGGATGCCATCGGCCAGCAGGCATGGGACAGTTGCGCCTGCCCCGAGGCGTCGGATGGTGGGCGGCCCACTGATCCGTTTACCACATATCGGTTTCTGAAGGCGCTTGAGGATAGCGGTTCGGTCGGCCGCGGGTCTGGTTGGGATCCGCTTTATCTTACGGCGGAATTGGATGGCGCGTTGATCGCCGTCGCGCCGCTCTATGCCAAGGGGCATAGCCAAGGCGAATATATCTTCGATCACAACTGGGCTCATGCCTATGAAAACGCGGGCGGCAGTTACTACCCCAAACTGCAATGTGCCGTGCCCTTCACCCCTGCAACGGGCCGCCGGTTTCTGTGCAAACCGGGGCATGAGGTGGCAGGCTTTTCAGCGCTGGTTCAGGGGGCAATCCAACTGGGTGTGGAAAATGAGCTTTCGTCCTTTCACGCGACGTTCTGCACAGAAGGCGAGGCGGTCGCGGGTGAGGCGTTGGGGCTGTTGCACCGGGTCACGCAGCAATTCCATTGGTGCAACGATGGCTATGCCGATTTCGATGGGTTTCTAGCGGCGCTCAGTTCGCGCAAGCGTAAGACCATCCGCAAGGAACGGCGCACCGCGCAAGATTTTGGCGGGCGGATTTTCACTGTCACGGGCGACCAGATCGAACCGCACCACTGGGATGCGTTCTGGCAGTTCTACCAAGACACCGGGTCGCGCAAATGGGGATCGCCCTATCTGACCCGGCAGTTTTTCGACATCGCGCAGGACGTTCTACGGGACGATATTGCGCTGGTTCTGGCCGAACGGGACGGCGTGCTGATCGCCGGGGCGCTGAACTTTATCGGTCGCGATACGCTATACGGACGATACTGGGGCTGCATCGAACATCATTCCTGCCTGCATTTCGAACTGTGCTATTATCAGGCCATCGACCTTGCCATTGAACTGCGCCTTGAGGCCGTTGAGGCCGGTGCGCAGGGCGAACATAAGCTGGCGCGCGGATATCTGCCGACCCAGACCCACAGCCTGCATTGGGTGGCCGACAAGGGGTTTGCAGATGCAATTTCGCGCTATCTGAAGGCCGAACGGGCCGCGATGGATGAAGAAATCGAAATTCTGACCGCCTATGGCCCGTTCAGAAAACTGGACCAAGAAGAACAGGACTGATGGTAGAACGCCTATCCGACACCGCCCGCGAAACCATGTTGCCCCCGTTGTTGGACAGCGGATGGGAACAGTTGGCAGACCGCGACGCCATTCGCAAAACATTTGAGTTTGAGGATTTTGTCACCGCCTTTGGCTGGATGACGCGCGCGGCACTGTTTGCCGAAAAATGGAACCACCACCCGGAATGGACCAATGTCTATAACCGGGTGACAGTGATTTTGACGACGCATGACGTCGGCGGGCTCAGCCAGCTTGACGCCAAGCTGGCCCGCAAACTGGATGCGCTTTAAAGCGCGCCAAGCAGGGTTTCCCCAGCCGAGATTTCGCAGGTGCCGGGGCTTTCTTCGATGTTCAGAATGCTGACAACACCGTCATCCACCAGCATCGCATAGCGCTTGGACCGGTCGATCAGCCCAGCAGGCGGAGCGGTGAAATCCATGCCGATGGCTTTGGTGAATTCGGCCTGCGGATCGCCTGCCATGGTCAGGCCTGCCTCGTTCGCGCCGGTGGCATCGCCCCAAGCCTTCATCACGAAGGGGTCGTTGACCGACACGCAGATCACCTCGTCCACGCCTTTGGCGTCGAACTGGGCTTTGGTGCGCACAAAGCTGGGCACATGGGCCGAGCTACAGGTCGGGGTATATGCGCCGGGTACGGCGAAAATCACCACTTTGCGGCCTGCCGTCAGGGCCGATACCGCCACTGATTCAGGCCCGTTGTCGCCCATACGAACCAAAGTTGCCTCTGGCAGGCGCTCGCCCACAGAAATTGCCATTTGTCCTGTCTCCACGAATTGCGTTTCCATATAGCCGGGATATAGGCTGCGCACGGATTTGAACAATACATGATCGGGAGGGCAACATGAGTCATGTGGTGGTAATTGGCGCAGGCCAAGCAGGGGCGTCGGTTGTGGCGCGGCTGCGCAGCAAGGGCTTCGACGGCAAGATCACAATGATCGGCGAAGAACCCGTACCGCCCTATCAACGCCCCCCACTGTCCAAGGCTTATCTGCTGGGCGATATGGGGGCCGAACGGCTCTATCTGCGGCCCGAAGCGTTTTACGCGGACAACGGCATTGACCTGCATGTCAACGAAACGGTGGTTTCGATTGATCCGGCGGGCAAGAAGGTCATCACTGGCGGTCAGACGCTCGACTATGATGAGCTGGTCCTGACCACCGGGTCCATTCCGCGCCGTCTGCCCGCCGCCATTGGCGGGGCGCTGGATGGCGTGTTCACCGTGCGCACGCTGGCGGATGTGGATGCTATGGCGCCTGCGTTCAAAGAAGGGGCAAGCGTTCTGATCGTGGGCGGTGGATACATCGGCCTTGAGGCGGCGGCTGTGGCGGCCAAGCTGGGGCTGAAAGCCACGCTGGTTGAAATGTCCGAACGTATCTTGCAACGCGTGGCATCGCCGCAAACATCTGACTATTTCCGCAAGTTGCACAGTGATCATGGCGTTGACATTCGCGAAGGCGTTGGCCTTGGCCGCCTGACCGGCGACACCCATGTCACAGCGGCAGAACTGACCGATGGCACCACATTGCCGGTGGATTTCGTCATCGTCGGTGTGGGCATCACGCCCGCCACCTCGCTGGCCGAAGGCGCGGGGCTTGAGATTGAAAACGGCATCAAGACTGACACCCATGGCCGCACCAGCGATGCGCATATCTGGGCGGCTGGCGACTGTGCCTCTTTCCCGCATGGCGGCGCGCAGATGCGTCTGGAAAGCGTCGGCAACGCCATTGATCAGGCCGAGGTTGTGGCTGACAACATCATGGGCGAGGCACGCGACTATATCGCCAAGCCGTGGTTCTGGTCGGATCAATATGACTGCAAACTGCAAATCGCCGGGTTGTCGACGGGCTATGACCACGTTGTGACCCGACAGGGCGAAGGCGATTCAGTCTCGTTCTGGTATTATCAGGGGGATCGTCTGCTGGCGCTTGATGCGATGAATGACCCGCGGTCCTATATGGTGGGCAAGCGTCTGATCGAAAGCGGAAAATCGCCGGACCCCGACGCGATTGCCGACCCGGACACCAACCTCAAAGCGCTGCTGAAAGCGTGAGGATCGTCGCGGGCCGGTTTCGCGGACGTCGCCTGGCCGCTGTGGGCAAAGGCGATGCCGGGGCGCATTTGCGCCCCACCACCGACCGTGTGCGCGAAAGCCTGTTCAGCATGCTGCAGGGCGGGCGCTTTGGCGACCCGTTCGACGGCACCCGCGTTCTGGATCTGTTTGCGGGCACCGGCGCATTGGGGCTAGAGGCGCTGAGCCGTGGGGCCGCACATGTCACCTTTGTTGATGACGGACGCAAGTCACTGACCCTGATCCGCCAGAACATCAAGGAACTGGCCATCGGGGATGAGGCCGAGGTGATCGCTCGCGACGCGCTGCGCCTGCCGCCCGCATCCGCGCCCTGCCAACTGGTGTTTCTGGACCCGCCCTACGGCAAAGCCCTTGGGGAAAAGGCCCTGCTGGCCGCCAAGGCGCAGGGCTGGATCGACCAAGGTGCTTTGATCGTATTCGAAGAAAACGCCGCCCAGCCCGCGCCCGACGGGTTCGACTTGCTGGAATGCAAACGCTATGGCGATACGCATATCACTTTTCTGGAAGCGCAATAAAAAACCCCGGCCATGACAGCCGGGGTCCGCAAAACGCGAAGTCAGGGATAATCAGTTGGTGCTGACGGTGCCGCGCGTTTCGGCAACTGCCGCCTGCGCATCCAGAACCAGTTGCGCGCCATCCAGGCCACGAGCGTTCATTTCGGCGATCCAATCCTGAACCACCTCTTCGCCCAGGGCTTTGATCTTGGCGGTTTCCTCTTCGCTGATTTCAGCGATTTCGTTGCCCGATGCCGCCATCAGCGCCTTGCCGTCTGCATCGCCCGTGTCATGCGCACGGCCCGCCCAAGCCGAGGTTTCAAACCCCGAATTGGCGTCGATGATCGCGCGCAGATCGTCCGGCAGACCTTCGTAGACCGATTTGTTCATCGCCCAGATGAAGTAGAGGTTGTAAAGAGACATATCGCCCGCAACATCCGTGTGGCTGTCGGTCAACTCGTCCAGTTTCAGCGACGGGGACATTTCCCATGTGATCACACCGCCATCGACAACGCCCTTCGACAGCGCTTCGGGGAAGGCGGGGACGGGCATGCCGACCGGGGTCGCGCCCAGCTTATCCAGCAGAAGGGTTGCCGCACGCGACGGGCCGCGCAGCTTCAGCCCGTCGAAATCTTCGACGGTTTCCACGGCGGGGCCGATTTTATGCACAAGGCCGCGCCCGTGCATATGCGCCGCGATCAGGTGCACGTCGGCAAAGTCATCCGCCAGATATTTCTGCGTAAAGACCCAAGCCGCTTTCGAGGCTTCCTCGGCCGATTTGGTCACCATGAACGGCAGTTCCAGCGCCTCGGCCTCGGCGAAACGGCCGGGCTGATAGCCGGGGATCACCCAGCCGCCGTCAATTGCGCCATCGCGGATCAGGTCGTACTGCGCCGGGGCTTTGCCGCCAAGCTGCATGAACGGATAGATTTCAATCTTGATACGGCCATTGGACTCGGCCTCAACCTTCTTGGCCCAAGGTTCGATGAAGTACTTCGGGTTCGCCGAGTTCGGCGATACGAAATGCTGAAAACGCAGTGTCACGTCCTGCGCGAAGCCAGCGGTTGCGGTCATGCCGAGAACGGCGGCGAGTGCTGCGGATTTCAGGAAAGTCATCGTCACAGCCTCCTATTGTTAGTCACACCCATGCTGCATGGCAGCGAAGCGGATTTATGCTGCCCTAGCGTCAGATGCAAACGAAATGCGCATTAAAAACGTTGAAAGCGACGTTTATGACATTGAATGCGACATAAAAATTTTCGCTTGGGGGGAATTTTTCCCGACCCGCTGCGGTTGTTTCCGTTTGGCGCTTTCCGTTTGCGCTGATATGTTGATATTCGACTGTATGAATAAGAGGGCAAGACATGCCAGCCTTACTGCCGACCCGTCGCGACCTATTGAAAATGGCAGCAGCCATGCCAGCCCTCACTCTGCCCGCCACGATGAGCCGCGCCGCACTGGGCGGACCGGCCACCAGCAACCCGGTGTTCTTCAATTTCACACTGGGACAGGCCAAGCTGACGGTGATCTCGGACGGGTTCTTCAAGGCTCCTGTGTCTGGCCTTGGGGTGAACGCCGATCCCGCAGAGGTCCAGGCCTTTCTAAAACGCCATTTCCTTCCGGCGGATGAGACCTATTCCCACACCAACCACCTCTATATCGAACTCGGCGACGCCCGGGTTCTGGTGGATATCGGCTCCGGCAACCGTTTCTTCCCAACCGCAGGCCGCTTGCTTGAGAACTTCGAGGCCGCAGGCATCGACCCCTACGCGATCACGCATGTTGTCATCACCCACGCCCATCCCGACCACGTCTGGGGCATCCGCGACGATTTCGACGAAGCGATCCTGCCCGATGCCGCCTACTTTATCGGCGGGAACGAATATGACTATTGGATGCAAGACGGATTGGCCTCAAACGTGCCCGCCGAAATGCAACAATTCGTCGTCGGCGCGCAGAATTCTTTGAATGTGGACGGCGCAGACTGGGGCTTGGTCGCGCATGAGCAAGAGATCGCGCCGGGCATCCGCGTCATCGACACGCCCGGCCATACCCCCGGCCACATGAGCATCGTTATCGAAAGCGATGGCCAACAGCTGATCGCTTTGGGCGACGCCATGAGCCACGCCTATACCAACTTCGCCAAGCCTGACTGGTACAACGGCTTTGATATGGATGGTGCGCAAACTGTCGCCACGCGCAAGCGGCTTTTGGATATGGCCGCGACAGATGGGATGGCCGTTCTGGGCTACCACTTCCCATTCCCTGGTGTCGGGCAAGTCATGCGGGATGGCGATGCCTACCGCTTTGTCCCGGCGCTGTGGGAGTTTCGATAATCCTGCCAGCGCCTGAGCCTGTGACAAAAGTCGGAGCCTCCGGCGGGGATATTTAGGGTCAGAAAATAGGCATAAGCGCAAAAACGGCCCACGCCGATTCAGGTCGTGGGCCGTATGAAATGCACTGCATTTCCTGACACGGTCATCGGCGTCCCCGCCTGTTCCGCAAAATCGATCTCACCCAGATATGGTTAAGATACTGTTATTTTCTGACCGAAAATATCCCGGGGGGTCTGGGGGGCTGGCCCCCCAGTTTGGGCTTAGCCATAGGTGGGATGGAACATCCCGCCGGGCGACAGGGTGAAAATATCGCACCCGTCTGCAGTCACGCCGATGGAATGTTCGAACTGCGCCGACAGGGATTTGTCCCGCGTCACTGCAGTCCAGTCATCCGCCAGCACTTTGGTTTCGGGGCGGCCGAGGTTGATCATCGGCTCAATGGTGAAGAACATGCCTTCTTCCAGAACCGGGCCAGAACCGGCGCGCCCGTAGTGCAGCACGTTCGGCGGCGCGTGGAACACACGGCCCAGCCCGTGGCCGCAGAAATCACGGACAACAGACATGCGATGCCCTTCGGCGAAGGTCTGGATCGCATGGCCGATGTCGCCAAAGGTGTTGCCGGGCTTGACCGCCTCAATGCCCTTCATCAGGGAATCGTGGGTCACTTGGATCAAACGCTCGGCCTTGCGGGGCAGTTTGCCCGCCACATACATCCGACTGGTATCGCCGAACCAGCCATCGACGACCACGGTGACGTCGATGTTCAGGATATCGCCGTCTTTCAGTGTTTTGGGGCCGGGGATACCATGGCAGACCACATGGTTCACGCTGATGCAGCTGGCGTGCTGATAGCCTTTGTAGCCAATAGTAGCCGAGGTCGAACCAAGTTCGGTCACGCGCCGTTCGATAAAGGCGTCAATCGCCTCGGTCGATTGGCCGACAACGACCTGCGCGGCCACATCGTCCAAAATCTGGGCGGCCACGGCACCGGCCTTGTGCATGCCGGCGAAATCAGCGTCTTCGTAAATACGGATGCCGTCGCGGTTGACGCGGCCTCGTGTCTCTTCCTTCAAGGGATCAGGCTCCATGTAAACTGACGGCTTTGTAGCGGGCTTCGGGCCGATTTGCCAGAGCGCGCCATGCCGCGCTTCGGGAACCTTATTCGACAGTGATGCGTTGATCGGTTAGCGACCGGGCATCGGTCGGATCAACGAAAAACGAGGACAGGACATGGAAACGCTCAATACCCTCATGCAAACCCCGCTGTATGACGGCAAAACGCTTGGCGACGTGATGACGTTGCAATTTCTGGCTCAGATGTTGGGCGGCGTTGTCGCGGCGATGCTGATCCTGTTGGTGGCTTTTGTCGTCTCGGGCTGGATTCGGCGGCGGATCGTGCGCGTCGGGACAAGTTCGGCGCGGCTTGACGAAACGTTGTTCCATTTCCTGGGCAATGTGGCCCGGTATATCATTCTGGGCTTTGCCCTGTTGATCGTGCTGAACACCTTTGGCGTTCAAACGACGTCGCTGATCGCTGCGATTGGTGCGGCCGGTTTGGCTATTGGTCTGGCCTTGCAGGGAACGTTGTCGAATGTCGCGGCTGGCGTGATGATCATCATCTTCCGGCCGATCAAGCTGGGCGATTTCATTGGCGTCGCTGGCGAGATGGGAACCGTCAAAGACATCACGCTGAACACCATAGAGCTGGCCAGCGTCAGCAATTCGCAGGTGATCATTCCCAATTCCGAAGTCTGGGGCAATGTGATTACCAACTATTCGGTCTATGACCGGCGTCGAGCGGAATGGACCTTTGGTGTGGGCTATGGCGCGAACCTTGCGGATGCGGAACGGATCATTCGCGATACGCTGATGGCCGACCCGCGGTCGATGGCCGACCCTGAACCCTTTGTGCAGGTGACCAACCTTAATGGCAGTTCGGTTGATTTTCTGGCCCGTGTTTGGGTCAGTTCGGGCGACTATTTCCAGTACAAGGCTGACATGACCCGCAAAGTCAAAGAGGCGCTGGATGCGGGCGGCGTGGATATCCCGTTTCCGACACGTACTGTCATCATGGAAAACGCGGCGCCTGCCACCTAAGGCGCGATAAACGGCACCGGCGCATCAAGCGTCACGCCGGTTTCAGGGTGGATGGCGCATCGTAGCGCCATTGCTTCGACCCCGGCGCGGGCGGCGTCGGTAAAGGCTGCGGCGTAGGCCCGGTCGATATCATCGGCCAGCGTGACACGTTCCGCATCCGTTCGCTGCACCAGATACAGCATGACGGCGCGATGTCCGGCGCGGGCCATCCCGGCCAGCTCGGCCAAATGTTTGGCACCGCGCGCGGTGACGCTATCGGGAAACTCGGCCTGACCCGCGCGGCGCGACAGGGTCACGGATTTGACCTCGACATAGGCGTCGGGCAGGTTTGGGCCGGTCAGCAGAAAGTCGATGCGGCTGTTTTGGCCATATTTCACCTCGGGGCGGACGGTATCATAGCCGTCAAACCCCGGCACCTGCCCGGCCTGAAACGCGGCCTTCAACATCCGGTTGGGCAGCGATGTATCGACGCCGGTGAAATGCCCGCCGTCATGTTCGACCAGACGCCAGCCGTATTTCAGCTTTTTCTTGGGGTCGTCGTTCGGTTCCAGCCAGATGCGCATGCCCGGTTCGGCCAGCCCCATCATGGATCCGGGATTGGCGCAATGGGCGGTCACCTCGGTTCCGTCGCCTAGCCGCGCATCGGCCAGAAAGCGTTTGTAGCGTCGGATCAGGGTTGCAGGCACAAGAGGGGATGGAAAGCGCATGAACAGCGGCCTATACCTTTCTGGACACGTAGATCAAGGAGGACGGTCATGGCCAATCCGACGGCTGCAATGCTGGTGATCGGGGATGAGATCCTGTCGGGCCGCACGCGCGATGCCAATATGCATCACTTGGCCGGTGAGCTGACCCAGGTTGGCATTGATCTGAAAGAGGTGCGGATCGTCAGCGACGACCGCGCGGCGATCATTGGCGCGGTCAAGGCGCTGAGCGCAGGGTATGACACGGTCATCACCTCGGGCGGGATTGGGCCGACCCATGACGATATCACCGCCGATTGCATTGCCGCCGCGTTCGATGCGCATATCGACGTGCGGGATGACGCGCGGGCCTTGCTTCAGGCGCATTATGACCGGCAAGGGGTGGAATTTAACACCGCCCGCCAGCGGATGGCGCGTATTCCCGATGGGGCCAAATTGATCGAAAACCCCGTCTCGATCGCGCCGGGGTTCACCATTGGCAATGTGCATGTGATGGCGGGCGTTCCGTCGGTGTTTCAGGCGATGGTGGCCAGTGTCCTGCCGACGCTGACAGGCGGGCAACCTCTGTTAAGCCAGACGCTGCGCATTGATCGCGGCGAGGGCGAGATCGCCGGGCCATTGTCCGAACTGGCCGCCGATTTCCCCGACCTGTCGATTGGCTCGTACCCGTTCCAGCGCAACGGATCATATGGGGCCAACATCGTCATTCGTGGGTCGGATGGCGCACGGGTTGATGCGGCTATGACCCGTCTTTCGGCGTTGTTTGCCCAATGAAGCCGGACGTTCGCAAACTCTATCAAGTGGTCGAGGCAACCTGGCCACCTGCGGAACAAGTGATTGCTGGGCCTTGGGTGCTTCGGGTCGGGGCAGGTGGCGGCAAACGGGTGTCCGCCGCCACGAAACGCGCGCGGTTCGATGCAGGGATCGACATCCCCGCCGCCGAAGAGGCAATGCGCTTCATGGGGCAGGATCCGCTGTTCATGATCCGCGACGGCGAAACGGACTTGGACGAGGCGCTAGAGGCGCGGGGCTATCGCATTATCGATCCGGTGAACCTTTATCTGTGCCCGGTGCATTCATTGACCGATAAGCTATTGCCGCGCGTGCGGGTGTTCACCATTTGGGAACCGCTGGCCTGGATGCGCGAAGCATGGGCCAAGGCTGGTATCGGGGCGGCCCGGCAAGAGGTCATGGCCCGCGTCAAAGGGCCGAAGACCGCGCTTTTGGGCCGGATCAACGACAAACCGGCCGGTGTTGGCTTCTGCGCCATCGACGATGCCCGCGATGTGGCGATGGTCCACGCGCTTGAGGTCGTTCCCAGTCAGCGCCGCCAAGGTCTGGCGGCCTGGATGATGCGCGGGGCGGCTTTCTGGGCGGCCGATTGGGGGACCGAATGGCTGGCCGTTCTATGTACCCAACAGAACGACGCGGCAAATGCGCTTTATCAGGGCTTGGGCATGGAGCTTGTCGGCCAATATCACTACCGTATCCTCGGGGATGAGGAGAGCTGATATGACCAATTCCGACAATCCGACCGCATTGAACCTGCCAGCGGTTGACCCGCTGCCCGAAGAAACGCAGCGCTATTTCGACATCTGTCAGGAAAAGCTGGGCATGGTGCCGAACGTGCTGCGGGCCTATGCGTTCGACATCGAAAAGCTGAACGTCTTCACCGCCATGTACAACGATCTGATGTTGGCCGGCAGCGGGCTGAGTAAGCTAGAGCGTGAGATGATCGCCGTGGTCGTCAGCTCGATCAACAAATGTTTTTACTGCCTGACGGCCCATGGCGCGGCGGTGCGCGAACTGTCGGGTGATCCGATCTTGGGCGAAATGCTGGTTATGAACTGGCGCGTCGCCGATCTGAACCAGCGCCAGCGCGCCATGCTGGGCTTTGCCGAAAAGATGACCAAGGCGAGCCACGAAATTCAGGAATACGACCGCGAAGCGTTGCGCGATGCCGGGTTTAGCGACCGTGACATCTGGGACATCGCCAATGTCGCTGGGTTCTTCAACATGACAAACCGCGTGGCATCGGCCACAGATATGCGCCCGAATGACGGCTATCACGCGCAAGCTCGGTAAGTCCTTCGGTTGGGTTGGGCCGTGTCTGATGGCGGGGGCGCTGAATGCGGCGCAACTGTCACTGCCGCCCTCGGCTGAATTGACCTTCGAAGACCTGACCGATTCTGACCGGTATGATTTGCCTTTGGCCCCTTGGGCAGATGGGCGGTTGCCGGTTGAGGCGCTGACCGGCCAAGTGCTGCGCCAAGCGTGGCGCGTGCCGGGCGCGGGGTTTTCGCCGTCGCAAACGGCCGCGCAGCTGATGGCGCAGCTAGAGGCGCAGGGCTATCGCATTCTGTTCGACTGTTCCGACCGGTCCTGCGGGGGCTTTGATTTTCGATTCGACACCGAGGTTCTGTCTGCCCCGGAGATGTACGTCGATCTGACGGACTTTCACTTTATCTCGGCCGCCGATGCCGACATGGAAAGCTTCCTCAGCCTGATGGTCAGCAAGGCCGCGCGGGCGGGTTATGTTCAGGTGATCGACGTCGTGATTGGGGCCTTGCCCATGGCGCAGGTCTCGCCGGAACCTCAGACCGAGTCGCTCACATCCCAGGCCGGGACGGGCGGTTTGGCGGGGGCATTGCAGCGCAACGGATCGGTTATTCTGCCGGGGCTGGCGTTTGAGGCGGGCGCTTCGGCGCTGGGCGATGGGCAAGTTCCGGCGCTGGCTGAACTGGCGGCCTTTCTGGCCGAAGACGCCACCCGCCGCGTTGTTTTGGTTGGGCACACGGATGCGGTCGGGGCGCTGGACGCAAATATCGTGTTGTCGCGCCGCCGGGCGCAATCCGTGCTGGAGCGTTTGACATCTGTCTATGGCGTGTCTGGCAGCCAGCTTTCGGCGGAGGGGGCAGGATACCTTGCGCCCATCGCGCCGAATGACACAGCCGAAGGGCAGGACCGCAACCGACGGGTCGAAGCGGTCTTGTTGCCCAGTCGATAATCAGAACTTAATGGCCAAGCCGAAGTTCAGCGCATTGGTGATAATGCGGGTTTTCATGCTGCCACCGCCGGTCAGTTCGGCTTCGTTCTGCGAAATCGAGAACTGGTATTCGCCAAACAGCGCATAGCGGTCGTTCAGATCGTATTTCGCACCGGCAATCAGTTTGGCCGCCGGGCCAGTGTATTGATAGCCCAGTGTCTTGAAGCCGGTGGTCGTGGTGACGTCCACATGCGGAACGGCAACACCAAGGCCCGCACCCACATAGGGCGTCATGGTTTTCCATTGATCGGGCCAACGGTACATCATGTTCGCGGTAAGCAGGTTGTGCCCGTCGGTGAATTCCATCCGGTTGAACCCGATGGCCGAGCGTTCAGCGGCGGGGGCATAAACCTTGGCATGGGTGAATTCGACGCCGAAACCGATCCGTTCAGTGCGCCACCATGTGCCGCGAATCCCGTAATAGGGCGGCATTTCGAACGACTTTCCCTCCCAGCCGATCAGCGCGTTATATTGCGCCCCGGTGCCGGGGTAGGTGCCCTTGACCCGCGAATGCGGCGAGGTTTGCCAGCCGGTGTAAACGCTCAGCTCCATCTCGGCCAAGGCAGGGCTTGCCGCGCCAAGGGCCAGAATCGATGCCGAAAGAATCAGGTGTTTCATTGCCGCACTCCAAAAGCCGGGACAGAATAACTTGGGCCACATAAACACTGCTGTAGCAGGTCTTCAACCGCGACACATCGGCGCTAAAGACGTTTGCTGGCTTAATGTATGCTGGACGGCTTAGTTGCGCATCGCTAATAAGCGCGTCGGAAACGCTGCGGTCTGGCCGCGGCCAAACCCGTATTGCGGCCACTCGTCGGCCTAAGGAATGGAGTTAACCTCGTGTCACACGCAGAAGATCACGGAGGCACCCGTAGGGATTTCCTCTACTACGCCACGGCCGGTGCCGGTGCGGTCACCGCTGGTGCCGCTGTATGGCCTCTTGTCAACCAGATGAACCCCTCGGCAGACGTGCGTGCGCTGGCCTCGATCCGCGTTGACGTGTCGGGTGTCGCCGAAGGCACTCAGCTGACGGTGAAATGGCTGGGTAAGCCGGTGTTCATCCGCCGCCGTACCGCCGAAGAAATCACCGAAGCCCGCGAAGTTTCGATGGCTGATCTGGTCGACGCGAACGCTCGTAACGCCAACATCGACGCCGGTGCCGACGCATCGGACGAAAACCGCGCGCTGGACGAAACCGGCGAATGGCTGGTGATGATGGGCGTGTGTACGCACCTTGGCTGCGTGCCGCTGGGCGATGGCGCAGGCGATTACCACGGTTGGTTCTGCCCCTGCCACGGGTCGCATTACGATACGTCTGGCCGCATCCGCAAAGGTCCGGCCCCCGAGAACCTGCCGGTTCCGCCGGCAGTGTTTGTCGACGAAACCACCATCCAGCTGGGATAAGGAAACGCGCTCATGTCCGGAATTCCGCACGACCATTACGAGCCGTCGACCGGCGCCGAGAAGTGGCTGCACAAGCGGCTGCCGATCGTTGGCCTGATCTACGACACAATCATGATCCCCACGCCCAAGAACCTGAACTGGATGTGGATCTGGGGCATCGTTCTTGCCTTCTGTCTTGCTTTGCAGATCGTCACCGGCATCGTTCTGGTGATGCACTACACGCCGCATGTTGATCTGGCCTTCGCGTCAGTTGAACACATCATGCGTGACGTGAACGGCGGCTTTATGCTGCGTTACCTGCACGCCAACGGCGCTTCGCTGTTCTTCATCGCGGTTTACGCGCACATCTTCCGCGGCCTGTACTACGGGTCGTACAAGGCGCCGCGCGAAATCACCTGGATTGTCGGCATGCTGATCTATCTGGCGATGATGGGCACCGCCTTCATGGGCTACGTTCTGCCCTGGGGTCAGATGTCCTTCTGGGGCGCGACCGTTATCACCGGCCTGTTTGGCGCGATCCCGCTGATTGGCGAACCGATCCAGACCTGGCTTCTGGGCGGACCGGCGGTCGACAACGCCACGCTGAACCGCTTCTTCTCGCTGCACTATCTGCTGCCCTTCGTGATCGCCGGTCTTGTGATCGTGCACATCTGGGCCTTCCACCACACCGGCAACAACAACCCGACGGGTGTTGAGGTGCGTCGTGGTTCGAAAGCAGAAGCTGAAAAAGACACGCTGCCGTTCTGGCCGTACTTCGTCATCAAGGATTTCCTGGCTCTGGCCGTGATCCTGGTTGTCTTCTTTGCCATCGTCGGCTTCATGCCGAACTACCTTGGCCACCCTGACAACTACATCGAAGCAAACCCGCTGGCGACGCCCGCACACATCGTTCCGGAATGGTACTTCCTGCCGTTCTACGCGATCCTGCGTGCCTTCACCTCGGAAGTTTGGATCGTTCAGTTCGCATCGTTTATCACCGGCGGCATCATCGATGCCAAGTTCTTCGGTGTTCTGGCCATGTTCGGCGCAATCGCTGTAATGGCTCTGGCACCGTGGCTTGATACCTCGGCTGTTCGCTCGGGCCGCTATCGTCCGGTCTTCAAGTGGTGGTTCGCGCTGCTGGTCATCGACTTCTTCGCGCTGATGTGGCTTGGTGCCATGCCCGCCGAAGAACCCTATGCCAGCTTCTCGCTGATCGCGTCGGCCTATTGGTTCGGTTACTTCCTGGTCATCCTGCCGGTTCTCGGCGTGATCGAGAAGCCGCTGCCGCAGCCTGCCACGATCGAAGAGGCCTTCAATGCGAAGGTCAAAAAACACTCCACGCCGGCCGAGTAAGAAAAGGACACGTGAACCAATGTTCAAGAAACTTGCCCTCTCGGCCGTAACGGCCCTGGCTCTCACCACCTCCGGCGCATTCGCCGCCGGCGGCGGCGAGCAGCACATCGAGGACATCCAGTTCTCATTCGAAGGCCCGTTCGGCAAATTTGACCAGAACCAGCTGCAACGCGGCCTGAAGGTCTTCACCGAGGTTTGCGCAGCCTGCCACGGTCTGAAGTTTGTCCCGTTCCGCACCCTCAGCGATGAAGGTGGTCCGGGCTTCACTGAAGATCAGGTGCGTGCCTATGCCGCCAACTTCGACGTCTATGACGCCGAACTGGAAGATACCCGCCCGGCCAAGCCGTCGGATAATTTCCCGGCCAACACCGGCGCTGGTGCACCTGACCTGTCGCTGATGGCGAAGGCGCGTGCTGGCTTCCACGGCCCCTACGGCACCGGCATCAGCCAGCTGTTCAACGGCATCGGCGGACCTGAGTACATCGCATCGCTTCTGACTGGCTACACTGGCCACGAAAAAGAAGAAGCAGGCGTGACCCTGTATGAAAACACCGCCTTCCCGGGCGGCTGGATCAGCATGGCCCCGCCGCTCTCGGGTGAAGATGTTGAGTTCGACGATGGTCACTCCAACAGCTTGCACCACGAAGCCGAAGACGTTGCTGCCTTCCTGATGTGGACGGCAGAACCCAAGATGATGGCGCGTCAGCATGCCGGTTTCGTCGGCGTTCTGTTCCTGACCATCCTGTCGGTTCTGCTCTATCTGACCAACAAGCGTATCTGGGCGCCGGTCAAGAAAAAGGCAAAAGAAGCTTAATCGCCTCTGAAATTTGAAAAAGGCCCTGCATCATGCGGGGCCTTTTTTCGTTTGGGACTTGGCCCTGCATAGCCGTCCGCTTTTGCGTATTTATGAAAGAGAAGAAGCAGGGGGACGGTCCTGTTCTTCTTCTCTTGGGCAAATACGACGGGGGAATTGGGCCGCAGGCCCAAGGGGGCAGCGCCCCAAACCCGCGGCCTTGGCCGCATGACCTGAGCGCCGCAAGGCGCGCAATTGGATCAGGGCAACAGCAGGGTTTGCAGGCTGCGGGCCATGACCTTTGCGCTATCCAGCATATCTGTCACGCCGATCCATTCGTCGGGTTTGTGCGCCAATTCCAGCACGCCCGGACCATAGGCGATACAATTCTTCAGCTTGCCGATCCGGTCGATGTGCTTTTGGTCATAGCTGCCGGGCGAGGCGATATAGCTGGGCGCGGTGCCAAGCACGTCGTGGATGGCCTGATGCACGGTTGAGACGACAGGTGCGGTCTTTTCGGTCATCGACGGGTCGATCCGGTTCAGGTCACGGATGGAATAGTCGAACCGGGGGCGCGTGGCCTTCAGGTCTTCCAGCAGGCCAATCACTTCGCCGCGCACATCGTCATAGCGTTCTTCGATCAGGAACCGGCGGTCGATAATCATCCGGCAACTGTCCGGCACGCAGGGCGCGGGCAGGCCGGTGTAGTCTGGGGTCTCGGCCTCGCCGCCGTGGATCGAATTGATGTTCAGTGTCGATTGCCGCGCTTCGGCTGGAACAACCGGCATCTCGGTCCGGCGCTCGGCCATGGCAGGGTACAGTCGGTTTTCGAAGGCATCGATCACCGCGCCCATATGGCGGATGGCGCAATCGCCCAGAAACGGCATCGAGCCATGGGCGATTTCGCCCTTGGTTTCGATCTCGGCCCACCAGCCGCCCCGGTGGCCAAGGCAGATCCGATCCTTTTGCAGTGGTTCGGGGATGATGACATGCTGAACCCGGTCCGGTGCAAACCAGCCTTCCTTGGCCAGATGTGCCACGCCGCCATAACCGCCCGATTCTTCATCTGCTGTGCCGCTGATCTCAATCGCGCCAGCGAAATCGGGGTGCAGTTCGATGAACGCCTCGGCGGCGATGATGCTGGCCGCCAGCCCGCCTTTCATATCGCAGGTGCCGCGCCCATAGATTTTATCCCCGTCCAACTCGCCGCCGAATGGGTCGCGGGTCCAGCCCTGGCCAACCTCGACCACATCGGTGTGCGAGTTGAAATGCACGCAGTCACCGGGCCGCGTCCCGTCGCGCCGGGCTACGATGTTCCAGCGCGGATACGCCTCGCTGTCACCGGGCGCGCCGACCGCACGGATCAGGGTGCAGGTAAACCCGCGCGGCTCCAGCCGGGCCTGCAGGAAGTCGCAGATCTCTCGGTAAAACTGACCCGGTGGATTGAGCGTTGGAATGCGCACCAGATCCTGCGTCAGGGCAATCAGGTCGTCGCGCTTTTCATCAATCCGGGAAAACAGTGCGTCAGTCATCGTCGGGCCTTTCATTGACCCGCCCACTGTTCTCAATTCGGTGCCGCGCTGCAAGCGGCCATTGAACGTTCAGTTGCTTGGAAGCCGGGGCAGGGCCAGTGGTGCCAGCGATCCGAGCGGAACCGGCCCAAAGAACACGTTGCCTCGATCCAACCGCAGGGTGACATCCAGCGTATCGCTGCGGCCAGACAATTGCGCGACCACTTCCAGCGCCGCTGCGATGGTTTCAAGCGCAACCTCGGGCAGCGCCTTTTGGCTGCGCATTTGATCAAGCGCCCCACGCCAGTTTTCGATCTGGGTCGAGAGCGATCCGTTTAACCGCCCCTGGGCGTCAATTGTCAGCGGGCCGGATAGCTTGAGGCTCATCGCGCCCATGTTCGCCTCAAACAGGTGCAGGTCAATAGCAATCGGAGCAGGGAGAAGCGAGGCGGGGTCTTGGCCGTTCAACGCCCGGTCCAAGTCAACCGTTGCATCAAGTTGCAGCGCGTGCAGGCTGTCCTGACCGGTGAGCGAGCCAAGGCGCAACCGGCCCGTTGCCGCCGAAGCCGCCGTCAGGGCGACGCGGTAGGACTTGCCCGCATCATCCAGCCGCTGGGTTGCGGCTTTGACCCCGGCCAAGGCAATGCTTTGCCCCTTGGACAGCACATTCAGCACTTCGGCTTCCAGATTGAGGCGGTCCACCATGCCATTCGGCTGATAGCGCATACTGGCACGCATGCTGTCGCTGCTGATCTCGGTCAGGCGGCCTGCTGCGCTGATTTGTTGGTTGGGCGGGAAGGCGACGATCACATGACCGGGCTGATAGCTGAGCTGAAAGGTCTGCAAGAACGGGGCAGTCCAACGAACAGCGCCCGCGCCCGGTTGCAGAACCAGCCCCGTCATGCGCCGGTCCAGACGGTTGGGAAAGCCTGAAACGTTCAAACTGCCGTACTCGGCGCGCCAGCCGTCGCTTTGCCGGTCGGAAAACCATGTCTCGGTGGCAGTCTCAAGGCGATTGGCTGACCAGAACCAATAGCCCGACCATGCAAAGGCGGCGGCCACAATCATAATGGCAAGGCGTTTCACGTCAGGCCCTTTCGTCTTGGGTGCGTTTGGTGTTTACCCTCGTGCGAAAAGAAGGGCCAGAGATATGAGCATGTGGGTTTTCGGATACGGGTCTTTGCTGTGGAATCCGGGGTTTGACGTGGTCGAACAGGTCGGCGCCACCTTGGGCGATTACCACCGCAGCTTTTGCATGTGGTCGATCCATCATCGCGGCACCGAAGACGAACCGGGCCTAGTGCTTGCGCTGGATGAACGGCCCGGTGCGGTCTGCACTGGCGTTGCAATGCGCGTGCGCCCCGGCACCGAAACCGAAACGCTGGCCTATCTGCGGGACCGCGAATTGGTGTCATCGGCCTATCTGGAACGTGATCTGGATGTCGCCCTGAAAGATGGCCGCACCGTTTCAGCGGTGACCTATGTGATCGACGCCGCCCACACCCAGTATTGCGGGGGCCTGCCGCTCGAAGAGCAGGCCCAAATCATCGCCCGCGCGGTCGGTGGGCGCGGCCCGAATACTGAATATCTTTTCAACACAGTCCAACACTTAAACCAATTGGGTGTTGCGGATGCAGATCTGCAATGGTTGCATGCCCGTGTGGGCGCGCTTGTTGCATAGTGCTTGGCTTGGTGTCGCGCCTTGAATACTGTTCCGGGGAAATCCGGCGCGACAAAAGACAGGAAACACCACCATGGGCCAGCCCCAACTAGAGGCCGAGCCGCATTTTTCGCAGCCAATGACATCGCAGGTTCTGCTGATGGTGCTGGTGCTGGCCTTCACATGTGTCGGCGCCGTGTTTGCCCTTCCCAGCGTTCTGCCGGTCTTTGAGTCGAACCCCTACCTGAACGGGTTCATCTTTGTCGTCTTTGTGATCGGTGTGATTTCCTGCTTTTGGCAGGTGTTCCAACTGATCAAATCCGTGTCTTGGATCAAGACCTTCGTCCATGGCACCGAGGGCGCCGTTTCAACGACGCCGCCGCAACTGCTGGCCCCCTTGGCCACCCTGCTGCGTCAGCGCGACCGCCGGATGCAGATCACCACCACCTCCACCCGGTCGATCCTTGATTCGGTGGCATCGCGGATTGATGAGGCGCGGGAAATCACCCGCTATATCGTCAATCTGCTGATCTTCCTTGGCCTTTTGGGCACGTTCTTTGGTCTGGCGACCACGGTTCCCGCGCTGGTGGACACGATCCGCGGCCTTGCGCCGCAAGACGGTGAAACCGGGGTTGAGGTGTTTGCTCGCCTGATGGACGGCCTTGAAAACCAACTGTCGGGCATGGGCGTTGCCTTTGGGTCGTCCCTGCTGGGTCTGGCCGGATCGTTGGTGGTTGGCTTGCTGGAGCTTCTGGCGGGCCACGGGCAAAACCGGTTCTACCGCGAACTCGAAGAATGGTTGTCGACCATCACCCGCGTCAGCTTTAGCGCAGGCGACGGCGAGGCTGGCCCGGAACTGGGGCTGGCGGGCTATGCGCTGGACCAGATGTCCGAACAGTTTGAATCGCTTCAGGCGATGTTTCAGCAGTCCGAACAGAGCCGCGCCGATGTCGATGGCCGCATTGGCCAATTGGCGGATTCCGTCGAACGGATGACCGAACGGCTAGAGGCAAGCGCCCCGTCCAGCTATGCGCTTGCCCGGATCGCTGAAGGACAGGAACGTTTGATCGACGTGCTGGAACGGCGCGAAACCGGCGAAGGCATCGATGCCGAAAGCCGGATGCGCCTGCGGTCGATCGACGTGCAGATGCTGCGTATCCTGGAAGAACTCTCGGCTGGTCGTCAGGAAAGCATGGCCGAGCTGCGCACCGATTTTTCGGCCCTGACCCGCGCCATTAACCAATTGTCCCATGGGCAGGGGCGCCCTGTGCGCGTTACCCCGCGCCCGGCCAACCCGACAAACGAGCGGGGGGACTAAGCCATGGCGCTGTCGCGGCGCACGGGCCAGCGGTTCCAAGGGTCAATCTGGCCGGGTTTCGTGGATGCGATGACCGGGCTTTTGCTGGTTCTGATGTTCGTCCTGACCATCTTCATGGTGGTGCAGGCCGTGCTGCGCGACACGATCACCGGCCAAGAAAACGAACTGGACGCGCTATCGCTGCGGATCGCGTCCTTGGCCGATGCCTTGGGGGTTGAACAGACCCGCAACGCCAACCTGCAAACCCGCTTGGGCGAGTTGAACGCGACGCTGGACAATTCGAACAACCTGCTGGACGAACAGCAGGCGATTATTGCTGCGCTGACCGCCACGCGGGATCGCCAAGCCGCCGATTTGCAAGCCGCGCAATCGCGGATTTCCGGGTTCGAGGCGCAGGTCGCCGCGCTTTTGGCCGATCAGGCGCAAGCCACCGAACAGATCACCGCACTGACCGCCAGCCGCGATGCGCTTGATGCCGCCCGTCAGGAATTGCTGAGCGAACGGGACGCCCTGCAACTGGCCCTTGCCAGCGCACGGACTGAGATTGACGATCAGGTCGAAGCCGCCCGTTTGGCCGCCGCCCGGCGTGAGGCGTTGGAAGCCTTGATCGAGGATCTGAAGGCGCAAAACGCCGATGCCGGAACGCTGACCGCCAGTCTGACGCAAAAGGTGGATCAGCTTGAGGCGGCCTTAAGCGAAGAAGAAATCGCGCGTCTGGCTGAGGCCGAGGCCGCCGCCGCCCTGCGCAAACGCCTTGAGGATGCCGACGCTGAATTGACGGCGATGACCATGGCGTTGGAACAGGAACGTCAGCGTGCCGAAGAAACGCTGACCTTGTTGGCTGCCGCCCGCGATGCTGAAACCGACCTGAACGCGAAACTGGCCGCCGCGCTGGTGGCAGGCGACGATGCCGCCGCCGCGCTGGCTCAGGAACGCGACACGCGCAAAGCGGTCGAAGATGCCTTGGCCAAAGCGACTGAGGCCGGAACCCGCAATGAAACCCGCCTCAGCAATCTTGAGGCGCAACTTGCCGCCGCTTTGCTAGAGGCGCAGCGGGCCGACAAGCTGTTGCTGGATCTTGAAGCTTCGCAGCAGGCAGGGCGGGAACTGGACCTGCGGGCCAAAACCGCCGAGGAACAGGTCGCCCGGCAAGACAGTGACCTAACCGAATTGCGGTCTGAATTGTCGGCGCTGCGGGCGTTGCTAGAGGATGAACGGGGCCGCGCCGCGCAGGCCGCCGATGCCGCCCAAGGTGTGCAGCAAGGGCTGGAACAGCGACTGGCCGATCTGGAAGCGGCCTTGCAGACCAGCACCCAAGGGGCCGATGATCTGAAAACCCGGCTTGCCGCGTTGGAACAGGCGCTTGCCGACCGGGCGCAGGCCGAAGCCGGGTTGCAAAACCAGATCGCCACCAAAACCACTGAGGCCGAAACACTGGCCGCGCGTCTGTCAGCGCTGGAGCAGCAATTGACCGAACGCACCCTTTCGGGCGAGGCGCTAGCGCTGGAGCTGCAAGAGGTGCGCCGTGTGTTGGAGTTGGCCCGCGCCGAAGCGTTGAAACAGGCCAGCCAAGACCAAACCTTACTAGAGGAATTGCGCGCCCAACTGGCCGCCGCCGAAGCCGCACGCCGCGCCGGGGATGACAAGGCCGGGGCCTTGGTCGCCGATCTTGAGGCCCGCGCCAAACGGATCGCCGCGCTGCAAGAGGCGTTGCAGGCGGGCGATGCGAAATCGACCGTGCTGGCCGCAGAACTTGAGGATCTGCGCCAGAAACTGGACTTGGCCCGCGCCGAAGCCGCCGCGCTGCGGGCGAAGACCGAAGGCGACACGCGTTCGCTCGAAGAACAGCTCGCCGCTGCGTTGGCCGCCCAGATGCAGGTCAATGCCACCGCCGAAGAAACGCGCGACCGTTTGACCCAAGCATTGGCCGCGAAACGCGCCGCTGAGGCCGAATTGGCCAAATCCATGACCGAGGCCGAGCAACGCGCCGCCCTTCTATCCACTGCGCAATCGCAGCTTTCCGAACAGACCCAGCGTGCCAGCCGCGCCGAAAAACAGACCGAATTGCTGAACCAGCAGGTCTCGGCGTTGCGTCGTCAATTGTCGTCCTTGCAGGCGCTCTTGGACGAGGCAACGGCCAAGGACGAAGCCGCGCAGGTGCAGTTGCAGTCCTTGGGCAGTGAGTTGAACACCGCGCTGGCCCGCGTCGCTGCCGAAGAACGCAAGCGCCGCCTGCTCGAAGAGGCCGAGCGCAAGCGGCTTGAAGCCGAGGCGCAGCGCCTGTCCGCCGAAGCCAAGGATCTGGAGAAATACCGGTCGGAATTCTTTGGCCGTCTGCGCGATTTGCTGGGCGCACAGGAAGGCGTGCGCATCGAAGGCGACCGGTTCGTGTTCTCATCCGAAGTGCTTTTCCAGCCGGGGCAGGCCGAATTGTCCCGCGCCGGTCAGCTTGAGATTGCCAAGGTCGCCCGCATCCTGCGCGGGATCGCCGCCGATATCCCGCCCGAGATTGACTGGGTGATCCGCGTGGATGGTCACACCGATGACGTGCCGCTGTCTGGCTTTGGACAGTTTGCCGATAACTGGGAACTTAGCCAAGCGCGGGCCCTGTCCGTGGTGCGCTATATGATTGATTTCCTTGGCATCCCGCCCGGACGACTGGCCGCGAACGGCTTTGGCCAGTATCAGCCGGTCAACCCGGACAACACCGCCGAGGCACGCGCGCAGAACCGCCGGATTGAACTGAAACTTACCGAAAAGTGATCATTCCACCGTCACATCCGCATGGCGCCAGCCGATCAGGCGGCCCTTGCGGGTGAGCGTTGCAATGCCGCGATAATCGCCCTTGGACCAACCAGTGTTCGGCGCACGTTTGCCCGAAGCGCGGAACATCGCACGGTGCGGATCTTTGAGCAGTTCGGAATGTTCAAACGCCTGACCGTCGGGGCCGGTCGCGGTGATCGTTAAAATGTCACCGCGCTGCGCGTCGTGGAAATAGGCGTAAAGCACCAAGGGTTGCGTGCGGGTGATCACTGCCCGGCGGGCGGCCCCGCTGCGGACGTCATCGAAACTGGGGACATTGTCGGAAAACCCGGCGGTGATGAAGCCCGTCGGCTCATACGCAATGGGGGTTTCCCACAGCTGGGGTTGATCCGTTCCGCATTGCCCCGCTTCGGGCGCGAATGGGTCGATGACCTGACCGTCTTTCAGAACGGAAATGTGGACATGGGGAATGTTGCTTTTGCCGCTCATCCCGACTTGGCCAAGCGGGGTGCCGGTGGCGACGATATCGCCCGGTTTCACTGCTACGCTGCCCTGCTTCATGTGGCAATAGAGCGTTTGCAAACCATTTTCATGCCCAATGCGCACAGCATTCCCGCATTCCTGCCCCTGCACATCCTTGGCAACCTCAGCCGAATAGGCCCGGTCTGGCACGCCGTCGCGCACGGCCTCAACCAAGCCATCGGCTGCGGCCAATACGTTGATCCCTGCCTCCATCGCCGCGTGCGAGGCAAGCACGATATCGGTGCCGCGATGGGCGTCGCGGCTTTTGATCCCGCAGGTGTAATCCTTGGTGCCGGGGCCAGGATCGGCATCGACGTAATCTTCGATGAAACAGGTTTCGCCCAGCGTGCAATCCAGCGGCAGGGCCAAAAAAGGAACCTCCGCCGCAAGGGGTGCGGCGGAGGTCATCAATACCAGTAAAGCGCGGATCATTCTGCGGTCAGCAGCGGCGGCTTTTTCGAGGACAGGCGCGGTTTGTCCGGGCCTTGCAGGTCCAGATGCAATTCGCCGTTCTTGACGCCCACGCGGACCAGCCCGCCTTTGGTCAGTTTGCCGAACAGCAGTTCCTCGGCCAGCGGCTTTTTGATGTATTCTTGGATCACACGGCCTAGCGGACGCGCGCCCATTTTCTCATCATAGCCTTTGTCACCCAGCCATTCGGCCGCAGGGCGCGTCAGTTCGATGCTGACGCCGCGGTCCATAAGCTGTGCCTCAAGCTGAAGAACGAACTTTTCGACCACTTGCAGGATGGTTTCTTTCGGCAGCGGCTGGAAGCTGATGACCGCGTCCAGACGGTTGCGGAATTCCGGCGTGAACGTGCGTTCGATCGCGGCGGTATCCTCACCCTCACGGCGGTCACGGCCAAAGCCGATGGCGGCCTTTTGCATGTCCGATGCGCCCGCGTTCGAGGTCATGATCAGGATCACATTGCGGAAATCCACCGTTCGGCCATTGTGGTCGGTCAGGGTGCCGTGGTCCATCACCTGCAGCAGAATGTTGTAGACATCCGGGTGCGCCTTTTCCATTTCGTCCAGCAGCAGCACGCAATGCGGATGCTGATCGACGCCATCGGTCAACTGGCCGCCCTGATCAAACCCGACATACCCCGGAGGCGCACCGATCAGACGGCTGACGGCGTGTTTCTCCATGTATTCGGACATATCAAAGCGCAGCAGTTCCACACCCAGCGAATCCGCAAGTTGTTTGGCCACTTCTGTTTTGCCGACGCCGGTCGGGCCTGCGAACAGGTAGTTGCCGATGGGCTTTTCCGGTTCGCGCAGGCCTGCACGGGCCAGTTTGATCGCCGAGGACAGCGCCTCAATCGCGGGATCTTGGCCGAAGACAACGCGCTTGAGCGTGGCTTCAAGATCCTTGAGCACTTCGGCATCATCCTTGCTGACGTTTTTCGGCGGGATGCGCGCGATTTTGGCAACCACGGCCTCAATCTCTTTGGCGCCGATGGTCTTACGACGCTTGGATTCGGCCACCAGATGCTGCGCCGCGCCCGCTTCGTCGATCACGTCGATGGCTTTGTCAGGCAGTTTGCGGTCATTCATGTACCGCGCCGACAGTTCAACCGCCGATTTGATCGCATCCGAGGTGTATTTGACGCTGTGATGTTCCTCAAAATAGGGTTTCAGACCCTTGAGGATTTTCACGGTGTCTTCCACCGAAGGTTCATTCACGTCGATCTTTTGGAACCGGCGGCTTAGCGCGCGATCCTTTTCAAAGTGCTGACGGAATTCTTTGTAGGTGGTCGACCCCATCGTACGCAGCTTGCCGCCCTGAAGCGCAGGCTTCAGCAGGTTGGAGGCATCCATCGCCCCGCCCGAGGTGGCACCGGCGCCAATCACCGTGTGGATTTCGTCGATGAACAGAACCGCGTCGGGGTGGTCTTCGAGTTCGGACACCACCGCCTTCAGGCGTTCTTCGAAGTCACCGCGATAGCGAGTGCCAGCCAGCAATGCGCCCATATCCAGCGAATAGATGGTGGTTTCGGACAGAACCTCGGGCGTTTCGCCCGCCACGATTTTGCGCGCCAGACCTTCGGCGATTGCGGTTTTGCCTACGCCGGGATCACCTACCAGCAGTGGGTTGTTCTTACGGCGGCGGCACAGCACCTGAATGCAACGCTCCACCTCGGACTCGCGTCCGATCAGCGGATCGATGTCGCCTTCGCGGGATTTGGAGTTCAGGTCGACGCAATATTTCGCCAGCGCCGATTCCTTTTTGTCGCTGGATTCGGTTGGGGCGGCCTGAATGCTGTCTTCTTCGGCTTCGTCCGACCCGGAGATCGGGCGGTTTTCGCCGAAAGCCGGATCTTTGGCCACACCATGGGCGATAAAGTTGACCGCGTCGTAGCGGGTCATGTCCTGTTCTTGCAGGAAGTAGGCGGCGTTGCTTTCGCGTTCGGCGAAGATGGCGACCAACACGTTGGCGCCCGTCACTTCGGTCCGGCCCGAGGACTGGACGTGAATGGCGGCGCGTTGAATCACGCGCTGGAAGGCGGCTGTTGGCACGGCTTCGCTGCCTTCAATGTCGGTGACAAGGTTGGACAGGTCATCGTCGATATATTCCACAAGCGTGGACCGCAGCTGTTCGGTTTCAACCGAACACGCCTTCAGAACGCGCGACGCGTCCGGTTCGTCGATCAGGGCCAACAGCAAATGTTCCAGGGTTGCAAATTCATGCGACCGGGAATTGGCCAATGCCAATGCCGAGTGGATTGCCTGCTCAAGAGTATTGGAGAATGACGGCACGGTGGCGATGCTCCTCTTGTTTGCTCTGGTCCGAGGGGTCGGACCAGCGTGGCCTCATACTGTTAAAGTTTGGTCGATTGTGATGAGGCTTCAAGTTATTTCTGTGTCTTTCCCGTTCACAAATCGTGCAAATCTTGTCTCGTCGGTCAGAAATTATCCTTTCGATGCCGAATTTCGGCAAAGACTGAGGCTGGGGATTGCCCGAGCATTCCCATGTGTTTCTGAACGGAAGGGTTGCCTGCGCGAAGGAAAGGATTGGTGTCCAATTCTTCAGACAGGGTTGAGGGGACGGTTGGCTGGCCCGCGGCGCGAGCCGTATCTATTGCTTCTGATCTTGAGATAAGCGCAGCATTATCCGGTTCAATGGTCAATGCAAATTTTGCGTTTGATTGCGTATATTCATGCCCCGAGCAGACAATCGTCTGCGGCGGCAGGGCGGCCAGCTTGGACAGGCTAGTCCACATTTGGTCGGGCGTGCCTTCGAACAGGCGTCCGCAGCCAAGCGCCATCAGGCTATCGGCGGTGAACAGGATGCCAGACGCAGGCGCATAAAGGGCGATATGGCCAACTGTATGCCCGGACACGTCAAAAATCTGGATCTCTTCGCCGCCAAAGTTGAACGTATCGCCGTCTGCCACGGCGCGATCCAGTTTGGGCAGGCGATGGGCATCTGCCGACGCGCCGGTGATCTTGGCGGGATGCTTGGCGATCAGATCGGGTACGCCGTCGATGTGATCCCAATGGTGATGCGTTAGCCAGATTTCGGTCAAGGTCCAGCCGCGACGGGTCAGTTCAGCATCAATCGGTCCGGCCTCTGGCACGTCGATGACGGCGGTCGCGCCTGTTTCCGCGTCATGCAGCAGATAGGTGTAGTTGTCTTTGAGGGCCGGGATCGTCACAAGTTCAAGAGCCATGGTCTTTCCGTTCGCGGTGGGTAAACTGCCCCTAGCTTGGCGGATCGGCTCGGAGGTCGCAATGCACCTGGATGTGAAGACCCTGCGCGATTTTTACTATCGCAGCGCGCTTGGCCGCGCGGCGCAGCGCGTCATTCGCAACGAAGTGCTGCAAATCTGGCCCGAAGCGCATGGGCAAACTGTGGCGGGGTTCGGCTTTGCCGTGCCGCTTTTGCGCCCCTACCTGAAAGACGCGCGGCGGGTGGTCGGCTTGATGCCCGCGCCGCAAGGGGTGATGCCTTGGCCCGCCGGAATGCCAAATGTGTCGGTCCTGACCGAGGAAACCCGCTGGCCGATTGAAACGGGCCATGTTGATAAACTGGTGTTGCTACACGGTTTGGAAACGTCGGAACGGCCCAGCCAATTGTTGGAAGAATGCTTTCGCGTGTTGGGGCCGGGTGGCAGTGCGCTGTTCATCGTGCCGAACCGGGCGGGGCTGTGGTCGCGCAGCGATGACACGCCGTTCGGCTATGGCCGCCCCTATTCACAAGGCCAGCTAGAAACACAGTTGCGGCTACATGGGTTCACACCGGGGCGGCACGGCACCGCGCTATTCCAACCGCCATCGCCGCGCCGATTCTGGATGAAGACCGGCCCGGTCTGGGAAAGGATCGGCCACCGCGCCGGGCTTGGAATTGCGGGCGGGGTTCTGTTGGTAGAGGCGACAAAACGCCAAAATGCGCCCGTTGGGCCGGGCGAACGGGTCGTGGTTCCAAGCCCGCTGGATGTGTTGGCGCCAACATCGAAAGGCAAGGCCAAGACGGCATAAGCGCCAGATTGGCGCACCCCCTTGAGTGCAATCGGGGCGAACTTTTGGGCAGATTTTTCGCGGGAATCGCGTAAGTCCCGCAAAAAACGAAGATTTTCGGTGCCTTTTTTGGGGGGCTTAAGGTCGCACTTGCAGCAAGTGTTTGAAAACAACAGTATTCGTCACTCACATTTATGCATGTAAGCATGTTGCTAGGTGGTGAAGCCTCTGGTACATCCGCGCTGATTTTAATGCCTTGTGCTTTCAAGGCTCCGCAAACGCCTCCGGGCACCAAGGCAGCTTGGTGCTAACCGGGGGCCTAATATCGGAAGGGTGGACGTGTCAGAATCAGCTTCGATTTCCTCCGGCATCGCAGGACGCTATGCCTCGGCGGTATTCGACATCGCCAAAGAGAACCAAGAGCTTTCGCAGCTCGAAGCCAACCTCGATGACCTAGCCGGTGCGCTTGAGGCCAGCGAGGACCTGCGCGCGGTCATCAACTCGCCGGTTTACAGCCGTGACGCCCAAGGCGCAGCCATTGCTGCTGTTGCCGACAAGATGGGCATGCTGCCGACCGTGAAAAATGTTCTGGCACTGATGGCGTCGAAGCGGCGCCTTTTTGTTGTGCCGCACATGATCGCCACTCTGCGCGAGAAAATCGCCGAGGAAAAAGGCGAAGTCACTGCCGATGTCATTTCGGCTGTTGCGCTGTCGGACGCGCAAAGCGCCAAACTTTCCGAGACGCTCAAGGCCAACATCGGCCGTGACGTCAAAATTAACGCATCCGTCGATGAATCTCTCATTGGCGGTCTCGTCGTAAAGGTGGGCTCGAAGATGATCGACACGTCGATCCGCTCCAAGCTCAATTCCCTCCAGAATGCAATGAAAGAGGTCGGATAAATGGGTATCCAAGCAGCAGAGATTTCTGCGATCCTAAAGGACCAGATCAAGAACTTCGGGCAAGAAGCCGAAGTTGCTGAAGTGGGCCGCGTGCTTTCCGTCGGTGACGGTATTGCGCGTGTTTACGGCCTCGACAGCATTCAGGCCGGTGAAATGGTCGAATTTCCGGGTGGCATTATGGGCATGGCCCTGAACCTGGAAACCGACAACGTCGGTGTTGTTATCTTCGGTTCGGACCGTGATATTAAAGAAGGCGACACCGTCAAGCGTACGAAGTCCATCGTGGACGTTCCCGCTGGCCCCGAACTGCTGGGCCGCGTTGTTGACGGTCTGGGCAACCCGCTTGACGGCAAGGGCCCGATCAACGCAGCCGAGCGTCGCATCGCCGACCAGAAAGCACCGGGCATCATCCCGCGTAAATCGGTTCACGAACCGATGGCAACCGGCCTGAAAGCCGTTGACGCGATGATCCCGATCGGTCGTGGCCAGCGCGAGCTGATCATTGGTGACCGTCAGACCGGTAAAACCGCCGTTGCTCTGGACGCGATCCTGAACCAGAAAGTCTACAACGACGCCGCGAAAGACGACAGCGAGAAGCTGTACTGCATCTACGTCGCCGTTGGCCAGAAGCGCTCGACCGTTGCGCAGCTGGTGAAGAAGCTGGAAGAAACCGGCGCGATTGAATACTCGATCGTTGTGGCCGCAACCGCGTCCGACCCGGCACCGCTGCAGTTCCTGGCACCCTACGCCGCGACCGCAATGGCAGAATATTTCCGCGACAATGGCAAGCACGCCCTGATCATCTACGATGACCTGTCCAAGCAGGCCGTTTCGTACCGTCAGATGTCGTTGCTGCTGCGCCGTCCGCCGGGCCGTGAAGCCTATCCGGGCGACGTTTTCTACCTCCACTCGCGTCTGCTGGAGCGTTCGGCAAAGCTGAACGAAGACCACGGCGCAGGTTCGCTGACCGCTCTGCCGATCATCGAAACCCAGGGCGGCGACGTTTCGGCGTTTATTCCGACCAACGTGATTTCGATCACCGACGGCCAGATCTTCCTGGAAACCGAACTGTTCTATCAGGGCATCCGTCCCGCTGTGAACACCGGTCTGTCGGTTTCGCGCGTGGGTTCGTCCGCTCAGACCAACGCAATGAAAACGGTTGCCGGCCCGGTTAAGCTGTCGCTGGCTCAGTACCGCGAAATGGCGGCCTTCGCCCAGTTCGGTTCGGACCTCGACGCCGCCACTCAGCAGCTGCTGAACCGTGGTGCCCGTCTGACCGAGCTGATGAAGCAGCCCCAGTACGCACCGCTGACCAACGCCGAAATCGTTGTGGTCATTTTCGCCGGTACGAACGGCTACCTTGATAAAGTTGCCCTCAACCAGGTTGGCCGCTTTGAACAAGGCCTGCTGAACCACCTGCGCACCAAGCACGCCGACGTGCTGAAGTGGCTCACCGAAGAAGATCCCAAGATCAAGGGTGAAGCTGCAGATCGTCTGAAGGCTGTTCTAGACGAATTCGCCGCAGATTTCGCATAAGGGGGAGATAAGGCAATGCCGAATCTCAAGGACCTGAAAAACCGGATCGAGTCGGTCAAATCGACCCGCAAGATCACGAAGGCCATGCAGATGGTGGCCGCCGCAAAACTGCGGCGGGCACAGGACGCTGCTGAACAGGCGCGCCCCTATGCCGAGCGTTTCAACGCCGTCATGGGTGCCCTGGCGGCATCGGTTGGCAACGGGGCCGATGGCCCCAAGCTCCTGACCGGCACCGGTTCTGACAACGTGCAGCTGCTCGTTGTCATGACCGCCGAGCGGGGGCTGTGCGGTGGCTTCAACAGCACGATCGTCAAACTGGCACGCGCCAAGGCGAACGAGCTGCTGGCAAAGGGCAAGACGGTCAAGATCCTGACCGTTGGCAAGAAGGGCCGTGAGGCTCTGAAGCGTGACCTGGGCAGCCACTTCATCGGCCATATTGATCTGAGCGATGTAAAGAAAATCGGTTACGGCAACGCGCAAGACATCGCGCGTGACATTCTGACCCGTTTCGACGCGGGTGAGTTTGACGTCGCCACGATCTTCTTCAGCCGCTTCCAGTCTGTGATCAGCCAGATCCCGACTGCGTTGCAGGTCATTCCGGCGTCGTACGAAGAAAGTGAAGCAGGCGATACCGCCTCGACACTGTACGACTACGAACCCAGCGAAGAGGCCATTCTGGCCGACCTGCTGCCGCGCGGCGTTGCCACGCAGATCTTCACGGCTCTGCTTGAAAACGGTGCATCGGAGCAAGGCGCACGCATGTCCGCCATGGACAACGCAACGCGCAACGCTGGTGACATGATCGACAAGCTCACGATCGAATACAACCGATCGCGTCAGGCCGTCATCACGAACGAACTGATCGAAATTATCTCGGGCGCTGAGGCGCTCTAAGAACCCGGAGACGAAACATGGCAAACGCAAAAGGCAAAATCACTCAGGTGATCGGCGCCGTTGTGGACGTGCAGTTCGAAGATGGCCTGCCGGCGATCCTCAACGCACTGAACACCGACAACAATGGCAAGAAACTGGTTCTGGAAGTATCCCAGCACCTGGGTGAAAACACTGTTCGCTGTATCGCAATGGACGCAACCGAAGGTCTGGTTCGTGGCTCGGCTGTCGAAGACACCGGCGCACCGATCTCGATCCCGGTTGGCAATGCCACCCTGGGCCGCATCCTGAACGTTATCGGCGAGCCGGTTGACGAAAAGGGCCCGGTCAACGCGACCGAAACCCGCGCCATCCACCAGCCCGCACCGGAATTCAGCGAACAGGCGACCGAGTCGGCGATCCTGGTGACCGGTATTAAGGTTATCGACCTGCTGGCCCCCTACTCGAAGGGTGGTAAGATTGGTCTGTTCGGCGGCGCCGGCGTGGGCAAAACCGTTCTCATCATGGAACTGATCAACAACATCGCAAAAGTGCACTCGGGTTACTCGGTGTTCGCGGGCGTTGGTGAACGGACCCGTGAAGGGAACGACCTGTACCACGAAATGATCGAATCGAACGTTATTAAGCCGGACAACCTGGAAGAATCGCAGGTTGCCCTGGTTTACGGTCAGATGAACGAACCGCCGGGAGCACGTGCACGTGTTGCTCTGACCGGTCTGACGCTGGCCGAACAGTTCCGCGATCAGTCGGGTACCGACGTTCTGTTCTTCGTGGACAACATCTTCCGCTTCACGCAGGCTGGCTCGGAAGTGTCCGCTCTGCTGGGTCGTATTCCTTCGGCTGTGGGCTATCAGCCGACGCTGGCAACCGACATGGGCGCGATGCAGGAACGCATCACCTCGACCAAGTCGGGCTCGATCACCTCGATCCAGGCCGTATACGTTCCCGCGGACGACCTTACCGACCCCGCGCCGGCAACGACCTTTGCCCACCTCGACGCAACAACCGTTCTGTCGCGCGCCATCTCGGAACTCGGCATCTACCCCGCCGTGGACCCGCTGGACTCGACCTCGCGTCTGCTTGATCCGGGTGTCATCGGTGAAGAACACTACGGCGTTGCCCGTGAAGTGCAGGGTATCCTTCAGCGCTACAAGTCGCTGCAGGACATCATTGCAATTCTCGGCATGGACGAACTGTCGGAAGAAGATAAGCTGACCGTGGCACGTGCCCGTAAGATTCAGCGCTTCCTGTCGCAGCCGTTCGACGTTGCGAAGGTCTTCACCGGCTCTGACGGTGTTCAGGTTCCGCTGGAAGACACCATCAAGTCGTTCAAGGCTGTTGTCGCCGGCGAATACGACCACCTGCCCGAAGGCGCCTTCTACATGGTTGGCGGCATCGATGAGGTGATCGCGAAAGCCGAAAAGATGGCGGCTGACGCTGCCTAATGGGACGTGCCGGGGGGCGCTTGCGCCCCTCGGATCAACAGGAGGCCCACATGGCTGAAACTATGCAATTCGATCTGGTCAGCCCCGAGCGTAACCTTATGTCCGCTCAGGTGCTTTCGGTTCAGATTCCGGGCGCAGACGGTGACATGACGGCCATGCCGAACCATTCGCCGCTGATTACGACGTTGCGTCCCGGCATTCTGTCGGTTGAAACTGAAAAAGGTGTCGAAGAATTCGTCGTCACCGGTGGTTTCGCTCAGCTTGGCGACGGCCTGACTGTCCTGGCCGAGCGTGCCCTGCCGAAGGGTGACGTCAATCAAGCGACCTACGAGGCTCTGGTTGAAGAGGCGCAGAGCGCCTACACCCAGACCAAGGAAGCCTTCAAGAACGAGCCGGGCCCCGTCGATGACGCGGCCAAGCTGCTGTCGGACATGGTTGCCATCGGCACCCACATCGGTCTGGACGCTAAGCAGCCGTCGCTCTGATTTTGATATCTTTTGACAGGAGGGGGCCGCGCTTTGCGTGGCCCCTTCTTTTTTGTACAGTGTTGTCAGGTTGGTAAAAAAAAGACGACACATGAAAGAACTTCACACCACCGTTTTGGGTCTTGAACAAGGCGATGACGAAATATTTAGCGACTTCGCCACCGGTGGAGAGATGTGGACAGGCGACGGCGACCGCGAGCGGCGCAAGCAGGTCACGTTCTCACGCCCCTTCAAAGAAGCGCCAAACGTGCATGTGTCTTTGTCGATGATCGACCTGCATTCAGGCCCGAATTTTCGTGCAGAGGTCACCGCCGAAAATATTGAGCGAGAAGGGTTCGAATTGGTGTTTCGAACCTGGATGGACACCCGCGTTGCCCGCGCCCGCCTGAACTGGCTGGCGATCGGTGGGTTGGCCGGCGAGGACGACTGGGACGTCTGACCCCGCCAGCCAGATAGCTTAAAGGATGCCTTCGTAGATCGGCGCCAGAGTGTCGGTCTCAAACAGCGACGAAACCGACGTACCGCTCCAGATGTTCAGTATCGACTGAGCGAAGATCGGCGCGGTCGGCAGAATGCGGATATTCGGCGCGGATTGGACCGCTTCGGTCGGCTGGATCGAATCGGTGATCACCAGCGACTTCATGACCGAATTTGTCACGCGGTCTACTGCAGGGCCGGACATAACGCCGTGCGTGATATAGGCGTGCACTTCGGATGCGCCATTGTCCATTAGCACTTCGGCGGCCTTACACAGCGTGCCAGCGGTGTCGCACATGTCGTCGACGATCAGACAGATCTTGTCTTTCACATCACCAATCACCGTCATTTCGGCCACTTCACCCGGCTTTTCGCGACGCTTGTCCACGATGCTCAGGGGCGCGTTGATGCGCTTGGCCAATTCGCGGGCACGGGCCACGCCGCCAACGTCGGGCGATACGACCATCACCTGATCCAAGCGGTCCTGGAACTGCGTCTTGGCGTCGATTGCGAAGATCGGCGAGGCATAGAGGTTGTCCACCGGAATGTCGAAGAAGCCTTGGATCTGCGTGGCGTGCAGGTCGAGCGTCAGGATGCGTTCGATCCCGGCTTCGACCATCATATTGGCCACCAGCTTGGCGCTGATCGGCGTCCGCGCCTTGGTGCGGCGGTCCTGACGGGCATAGCCGAAATAGGGGATCACGGCGGTGATACGTGCGGCCGAGGACCGGCGCAGCGCATCGGTGATGATCAGAAGTTCCATCAGGTTGTCGTTCGCGGGCCGCGACGTCGACTGGATGATGAACATATCTTCTCCGCGCACGTTTTCGTACACTTCAACAAAGATTTCCTGATCGTTGAAACGTTCGATCCGGGCGTCGACAAGGCCGACGTTCATCCCACGATACATGGTCATACGACGGGCAATCGCCTGCGCAAGCGGCAGGTTGGCATTGCCCGAAATCAGCTTAGGTTCAACAATGTTCGGCATGAGTGAGGAGGCTCCGATAGCGTCGTTGATGACAGATTCGTGACGTTGATCCCGCCTTAACACGCGACTAACCTGTCGCAAACCCGCCGCGTACAGGAAGAGACCAAATGGCTCAAGTCACCTACTATTTCTCACTATTGTCGCCTTATGCCTATCTTGCAGGTACCCGTTTGGAGGAGGTTGCCGATCGGCACGGGGCCTCTATCGAATACCGTCCCTATGATATCATGGCCCTGTTCGCCCGTACCGGCGGCACGCCTTTGCCCGAACGCCACCCGTCGCGCAATGAATACCGCGCACAGGATCTGACCCGTCAGACCAAACATCTGGGTCTGCCGTTCAACCTAAAGCCCGCGCATTGGCCGACGAACGCCGCGCCTGCCTCCTATGCGTTGATTGCGGCGCAAAAGGCGGGCGGGAATGTTGGCGCACTGACCCATGGCTTTCTGCGGGCGGTCTGGGCCGAACAGCGCGACATCGCGCAGTATGACGTGATCCACGAATGTCTGGCCGCCGCTGGCTTCCACACCGGCCTTGCCGACAAGGGACTGTTCACCGCCGCTGATACCTATTCTGACAATCTGGAAAAGGCGGTAAACGATGGGGTCTTTGGCTCGCCCTTCTACGTCACCGATGACGGCGCCCGGTTCTTTGGGCAGGATCGTCTGGACTATCTGGATGCCCATCTGGCCGAGGCCAGCGTATGACGGTCGAAACCCGCGCGGGCTTCCCCGTTTTTTCGCAACGCTTCGGACAGGGGGCGGAACCCGCAATGCTGCTGCATTGCGGGATGACGCATTCGGGGGTTTGGTCCCGCGTGGCCGAACCGCTGGGGGATCGCTTGACGATGACGGCGTTTGATCTGCCGGGTCATGGCCAAAGCGGCGACTGGGATCACCGAAAGCCGTTCCACGATCAAGCGACCGAGATCGCGCAGACCTTTCTGACCGACGGGATGCATCTGATTGGCCATAGCGCCGGGGCAACCATTGCCCTGCGCTTGGCCTTGGAAAATCCGGGCATGGTGCGGTCGCTGGTGCTGATTGAGCCGGTGCTATTCGCCGCCGCCCGCGCGGTGGCACCGGATGCGCTGGAAGACCACGCGCAGCACGCCGCGCCGATGGAGCAGGCGCTGACCGAAGGCCGGTACGCCGACGCCGCGCCGCTGTTTTTTGTCACATGGGGCGGCGGGGCTCAGTGGGACGACCTGCCGCCGCCGCGTCAGGCGGATTTCGTCAAGCGCGTTCCCACGGTCGTTGGCACCAAGGACCACTTCTATCACGATGTTGCAGGGCTGATGGGCGAGCGGCGGCTAGAGGCGCTGGACTGCCCGGTTCTGCTGATCCGTGGCAGCGCATCGCCCGCGATCATCGCGGCTGTGCATGACGGGCTAGAGGCGCGATTGCCAAATGCCACGCAGCAGGTGGTTGACGGGGCGCAGCATCTGTTGCCGCTGACCCATGCCAAGCTGGTCAGCGGGTTGATTTCCGATCACCTGAACGCGGTGTCACTTGCCCGCGCCGATACGGGGCTCTTTGCCTGAGAGGATGCGGCGGATATTCGCGGCGTGGCGCACAAAGACGATCAGGGTCAGCACGATCGCCAGCGCCATCGCCTGCGGATAGCCCAAGATGACCATCCAGATGGGCGAGGACAGCGCCGCCACCAGCGCCCCAACCGACGAAATGCGCGACAGATAGGCCCCGGCCAGCCAAGTGGCGCAGCAAGCGATGCCCACCGGCCAAGCCAGCGCCAGCATCAGGCCAAGGAAGGTGGCAACGCCCTTGCCGCCTTTGAACTTCAGCCAGACCGGGAAGCAATGGCCAAGGAAGGCCAGCAGCCCCGCGACCTGTGCCGCGTCTTCACCGACCATCGCGCGGGCCAGCAGAACGGCCAGCGCGCCCTTGCCACCATCCAGCAGCAGCGTCGCCGCTGCGGCGGGCTTGGACCCAGTGCGCAGCACGTTGGTCGCGCCGATATTGCCGGACCCGATGTCGCGCAGATTGCCAAGGCCCATCGCCTTGGTGATCAAAATCCCAAAGGGAACTGACCCAATCAGATAGCCAATCACGGCCCAAAGCAGCAAAACGGTTTGGCTGTGTTCGATGATCGGCATCACGCGCTCCGATACACTTCTTTGCCAGCGACATAGGTGGCCAGCACCTTACCTTGCAGGCGGGCCCCGTCAAACGGCGTGTTCTTGGATTTGGAGTTCAGCTTGAACCGGTCGATGACAACAGGTTTGTCCGGGTCGAACAGCACCAGATCGGCGGGCGCCCCCTTGGCCATGCGGCCACTGGCCAGACCCAACCGTTTCGACGGGTTCAGCGACAGCGCGCGGAACAGCGTCGGCAGGTCGATGGCATCGCCATGGTACAGCCGCAGCAGAACGGGCAGGGCTGTTTCCAGACCCACCGCGCCCGAGGCGGCCTCTTCGAACGGCAGGCGCTTGGATTCTTCGTCCTGCGGCGAATGCATTGTGCTGATGATGTCGATCAGGCCCGTGCGCACCGCTTCGATGATGGACTGACGGTCCTCTTCGGAACGCAGTGGCGGCGTGACCTTAAAGAAAGTCCGGTAATCGGCCACGTCCATTTCATTCAGCGTCAAATGGTGGATCGAGGTGCCGGCCGTGATGTTGAACCCGTTGTTCTTGGCGCGTTCAAGCGCGGGCAGGGCGCGGGATGTGGTGATCTGGTCGGCGTGATAGGCGACCCCGGTCATTTCGATCAGGGCGATATCGCGGTCCAGCCCCATCCGTTCGGCCATGGGCGATACGGACGGCAGGCCCCGCAGGCTGGCAAATTTGCCCGACGTGGCCGAGGCCCCGGCAGACAGGCCCGGATCTTGTGGATGTGCAACGATCAACGCGCCCAGCGACCGGGCATAGGTCATCGCGCGGCTAAGCACCTTGGTGTCGCGGATGACATGGTCGCAATCGGTAAAGGCGACGGCCCCGGCATCCATCAGAAAGCCAAGCTCGGTCATCTCGCGGCCTTCGCGGCCTTTGGTCAGTGCCGCCATGGGCAGAACATTGACCGGCGCGGCCTCATTCGCGCGGCGGCGGATGAATTCCAGCGCTTCAGGCGTGTCGATAGAGGGCAGCGTATCGGGACGGGTGACGATGGTCGTCACGCCCCCCGCCGCTGCGGCCAAACCGGCAGAGCCAAGGCTTTCCTTATGTCGTTCGCCCGGTTCGCCCACCTTGACGCCAATATCAACGATCCCCGGCGCAAGGCATTTGCCGCGACAGTCAACAACCTTCGCGCCTTCAGGCGTTCCGGGGGCTGAATCGCCCGCTGCAATCGCCGTGATCTGCCCGTCCTCTACCAGAACTGAGCCAAGAGAGTCGGTTCCGGCCTCTGGGTCGATCAGGCGGGCGTTCTGGAAAAGCAGCTTGCTCATGGGTCAGTCCTGTGTGTCGCGGCGCTTGGCCGCTTCGATCTGGGCGATAACGGCCTGCGGATCGGCTTGGTACTTGATAAGGTGTTTGTCGCCGCTGTGGGTGATGACCTGAACAGCGCCGGTGATGCTGCGCGTCTTGGCGATCTGGCCCAGCGGAACAGATTTGCCATAAGGGCCCTTCAGCGTGGTTTGCGTCAGGCTCCAAACCTCGGCCAAAGCCTCGCTCATCAGGAACCAGCCGCGAAAGGCGATGGCGGCAATGGCGGCAATCGGGCCAACCCATGCCTCATCCCCGCGGCCCAACAGGACCAACGCGACATAGGCGACGACCATCGCCGCCAGCGCCATAATCAGATGCGAACGGAGGTAGGTTTTGCGGTCCGGGGCAAATTGGGCCATCCCCGTTACCCTCCAAACAGTGACATGGCGAGCAGCGCGATGAACACCGCGCCGACGCCAAAGGCCAGATAGCGCAACAGGCGTGGATCAAGGCCCGCGCCTTTGCCCTTGCCGCCCGCCAAGGTGCCAACTGCAGCCTTGCTGCGCAGGGCGGCGCCTTTGGGTTTGCCCTTCACCTCTTCGAAGGTGCCAAGCCAGCGCAGCGGCGTGCGCACGGTCAGGGTTTGCGCCACGTTGCCGAAGGTCTGGCTGGGCAGGATCAGCACATGGCCACGCGCCGAATCCAAACGCGGTCCAACGCCATCAAGCTCCGACGGCTCCACGCCATAAGCGTCCTGCAAGTAGGTGGACAGGGGCATCGCGCCCAAGTCGCGCAGGTCCACGACCTCAAGAAACGCGCTGCTGATATGTTTCGCGCCCAGCCCGTATTTCAGCGGCCATTCGCCGGTGCCTGCCTGCACGGTGTAGCGTTCAATCGCTTCGGGCGGCAGGTCGATCTGAAAGACGCGGACAACGCCTGTTTCGCTTTCGCGGATGTCAAAACGGTCGGTCATGCGATCACCTCTTTCGGGCGGGCCCGCAGGTTGCGTGCCAGAAGATCCATCGCGGCCATACGCACGGCCACGCCCATCTCTACCTGCTCTTGGATGACGCTGCGGTTAATGTCGTCGGCCAGTGTTCCGTCAATTTCAACGCCGCGGTTCATCGGGCCGGGGTGCATGACGATGGCATCGGGTTTGGCGCAGTCCAGCTTGTCCTGATCCAGCCCGTAACGGTGATAGTATTCGCGTTCGGACGGGATAAAGCCGCCATCCATGCGTTCTTTCTGAAGGCGCAGCATCATGACCACATCCACGTCCTTAAGGCCCTCGCGCATGTCGTGGAACACCTCGACGCCGAAATGTTCGATCCCCGACGGCATTAGCGTCGGCGGAGCGATCAAGCGAATGCGGTTTTCCATCTTGTGCAGCAGCAGGATGTTCGACCGGGCCACGCGGCTATGGGCGATATCGCCGCAAATCGCGATGTTCAGACGGTGCAACCGGCCCTTTGATCGGCGGATCGTCAGCGCATCCAGCAGGGCCTGCGTCGGGTGTTCGTGGCGCCCGTCACCTGCGTTCAGCACCGCGCAGTTCACTTTCTGCGCCAACAGATCCACGGCGCCGGAATGCGGGTGGCGCACCACCAGCAGATCGGGGTGCATGGCGTTCAGCGTCATGGCCGTATCAATCAGGGTCTCGCCCTTTTTGATCGAGCTGGCCTGCATCGCCATGTTCATCACATCGGCCCCAAGCCGCTTGCCCGCCAGTTCAAAACTGGCCTGCGTGCGGGTCGAGTTTTCGAAGAACATGTTGATTTGCGTCAGCCCCGCCAAGACATTGGCATGCTTTTCACGCTGACGGCTCAGGGTCACGTAGCGGTCTGCCAAATCCAGCAGCGTCGTGATCTCGTCCGGGCGAAGTGGTTCAATCCCAAGTAGGTGACGATGATCGAAACGCATGGGCAGTCTCCTTGTACGCGGCTGTTTTATAGGAAGTGCCCCAACGAGGGGCAAGGGCACTAAAGCGCACGCCTTGATGCGGCGCATGTTGCGGGCTTTTGCCCGCTGCGCTGGGGGGATAGGGTGGCGGGATGGAATCAGCGCTTGATTGGCATACGGCGAAGGCTCTGCTGGAATGGCAGATCGAACTTGGTGCGACCGAGGCGATCAGTGCTGCCCCGGTCAATCGATTCGAACTCTCTGCCGCGATGGCCGAGAAAACGGCTGATCCGGCACCGGCTGCCAAGCGCCGTGCCCCAAAACCTGTGCCCGAAGCCAAGCCCGATCCGGTGGCCGAGGCGCGGGTTGCCGCCAAAGGCGCAACCAGCCTTGAGGCGCTGCGTGACGCCATGGCGGGCTATCGGCATTGCGCCTTGCAAAAGGGGGCGCGGTCATTGGTGTTTTCCGACGGTCGCCCCGAGGCCCGGCTGATGATCATCGGCGAAGCACCGGGCCGCGACGAAGACCTGCAAGGCAAACCCTTCGTGGGCCGGGCCGGGCAATTGCTTGACCGGATGCTGGCCGCCATCGGCATGGGCCGCGACCGCGCCGGGGCCGAGGCGGTCTATATCACCAACGTTCTGCCATGGCGTCCGCCGCAGAACCGCGACCCGAACGAAGACGAAATTCAGATGCTGTTGCCGTTTCTGGAACGGCATGTTGCCCTAGCCAAGCCGGATGTGATTGTCCTGATGGGCAATATCAGCTGTCAGGCCGTCTTGGGGCGCAAGGGCATCACACGTTTGCGCGGCAATTGGGCCGAAGGGTTTGGCCGTCCGGTTCTGCCCATGTTTCATCCGGCCTACCTGCTACGGACACCCGCCGCCAAGCGCGAAGCCTGGGCCGATCTGCTGGCAGTCAAGGCCCGCCTGAAGGAGGCGTAAATGCCAGGTATCGACGAAACCAAAGATTTTATCCCTGTGCGCATTGCCGTTCTGACGGTCAGTGACACGCGGTCCATGGCCGAGGACCGGTCAGGTGACACGCTGGTCGCGCGGATCGAAGGCGCGGGGCATATTCTGGCTGACCGCAAGATCATTCAGGACGAACGCGACCAGATCGCCGATCAACTGCGCGCGTGGTGCGCGGACCCAGATATTGATGTGGTCATCTCAACCGGGGGTACGGGTCTGACCGGGCGCGATGTCACGGTCGAGGCGCATCGCGATGTCTACGAAAAGGAAATCGACGCCTTCGGGACGGTCTTCACCATCGTTTCAATGCAGAAAATCGGCACCAGCGCCGTGCAAAGCCGTGCAACGGGCGGCGTGGCGCAGGGCACCTACCTGTTCGCCCTTCCCGGTAGCCCCGGCGCTTGCAAAGACGCATGGGACGAAATTTTGGCCTATCAGTTGGATTATCGGCACCGCCCTTGTAATTTTGTAGAAATTTTTCCGCGTCTGGATGAACATCAGCGACGGAAATGACGCCCCCGGCCGTATAACCTCAGCTTGGCAAGCGTTCGGTCTCCGCTACATCTGTTCTGACCGCTTGCAATTCTTCTGAGGGACTGTTCATGCGATTCCTGCGTCAAAGCCTTGTCGGGCTGTTTCTGGTTTCCCTGACATTGGGCCTTTTGGTCTATGCCGGGTCTTTGGTGAAAGGCGCGGTTGACGCGCGTCTGTCACAAGAGGCCCGCACCCCAGTGGCCCGCGAACGGGTGTTTTCGGTCAATGTGGTGCCGGTGGTTCTGGAAACCGTCGCGCCGGAGTTGACCGCCTTTGGCGAAGTCCAAAGCCGCCGGACGCTGGAATTGCGGGCGTCGACCGGTGGCACTCTGATTGATCTGGCACCCGAGTTCGTGGAAGGCGGGCATGTGACGAAAGGCCAGATGCTGGCCCGGATCGACCCGACCACCGCGCAGGCCGCACTGGCACGGGTCAACGCCGATCTGCGCGACGCTGAGGCCGAAGTCACCGAAGCCGCCCGCGCATTGGAATTGGCGCAAGACGCGCTTGAGGCCGCGCGCAATCAGGCCGATCTGCAAGAACGCGCCTATCAGCGCCTGTCCGATCTGCGCGATCGCGGTGTGGGCAGTGTGTCGGGCGTGGAATCGGCAGAACTGTCGCTTGCTTCGGCCCGACAGTCCGTGCTGTCCAGCCGCCAATCGCTGGCGCAGGCCGAGGCGCGGGTCAATCAGGCGGCCACCCAGTTGGAACGCCAGAAAATCGCCGTGGCTGAGGCCGAGCGTGACCTAGCCGATACCGAAATCCGCGCAGGCTTTTCCGGCACCCTCAGCGGGGTCAGCTTGGTCGAAGGGCGCTTGGTGTCGGCCAATGAACAGCTTGCCCAACTGATCGACGCTGACGCGCTTGAGGTGGCTTTCCGCGTCTCGACCCAGCAATACGCCCGGCTGCTGAATGATGCCGGAAACCTGCGCCAAAGCCCGGTGGCCGTATCATTGGACGTGTTCGGGACGGATCTGACGACCACCGGCATTCTGTCGCGCGATTCCGCCGCCGTGGGCGAGGGCGTGACGGGCCGTTTGGTTTTTGCCTCGCTGGATCAAGCGCGGGGCTTTAAGCCGGGCGATTTCGTCACCGTTGCCATCAAAGAACCCGAGCTGCCGCGTGTCGCCCGCTTGCCCGCCTCGGCGGTCAATGCCGCGAATGAGGTGCTGGTGATCGGCGCAGAAGACCGGCTTGAAACCGCCTCTGTGACGTTGCTGCGACGGCAGGGAGATGACGTTCTGGTCCGGGCCAACGCGCTGGATGGCCGCCAAGTGGTGGCCGAACGCTCGCCCCTGCTGGGGGCCGGGATCAAGGTTCGGGCCTTGCAGGCGGGCGTTGTGGCCGCGCCGCCCCCCGCCCCCGATCTGGTGGAGCTGACGCAGGAACGCCGTGCCAAGTTGATCGCCTTTGTCGAAGGCAACACCCGCATGCCCGCCGAAGCGAAACAGCGCATTCTGGCGCAGCTGGAACAACCCAAAGTACCTGCCGACATGGTGCAGCGCATAGAATCGCGGATGGGGGACTAATCCATGGGGCGCGGATTGGATGTTCAGGCCAAAGGCATTCTTAGCTACTTCACCCGGCACCGGACCATGGCAAACCTGCTTTTGGTGATCCTGATCGCCGCCGGTTTGATGGCCATGCCGCGCATGCGGGCGCAGTTCTTCCCCGATGTGATTTCCGACAACGTGACGGTGTCGGTGCAATGGGATGGCGCCGGTGCCGAGGATGTGGATTCGGCCATTATTCAGGTGCTTGAGCCCGTCTTGCTGGCTGTCGAAGGCGTCGAAAGCACTGAGGCCACCTCGCAAGAGGGGCGGGGTTCCATCCGGATGGAGTTTGAACCCGGCTGGGACATGAGCCGCGCAGGCGATGATGTGCAAACGGCGGTGGATTCCATCGGGTCACTGCCCGACGATGCCGAAACCCCCAGCGTGTCGCGCGGGGCATGGCGGGACCGGGTGACGGACCTTGTGGTGACGGGGCCGGTCGGGCTCGATCAATTGGCGCGCTTTGCCGATGAACTGATCGTGCGCCTGTTCTCAGAAGGGGTGACGCGCACCACAATTCGCGGCGTTGCGGCCCCCCAGACGATCATCGAGGTGCCGTCTGTCAACCTGATCGCGCATGATGTGACCATGGCCGAAATCGCCGCCGCCATCGCCGAGGAAGTCGACGCAGACCCCGCAGGCGACGTGGCGGGTTCAAGCACCCGCGTGCGCACTGGCGTCGAAAAACGCAGCGCCGATCAATTGGCCGAGGTGGTTTTGCGGTCGAACTCGGATGGGTCGAAGCTGACTGTGGGCGATGTGGCCACGGTTCGGGTCGAAGGCATTGACCGCAGCCGCAGCTACTTCGTCGGCGATCATCAGGCCGTGTCGATCCGCGTGGATCGCAGCGACCGCGGCGACGCCATCGACATTCAACGGCAGGTCGAAGAGGTCGCCGCCGAGATGGAGCTGACCCTGCCCGAAGGCGTCAGCATCGACCTGATCCGCACCCGCGCCGAGGCGATCACCGGCCGCTTGAACATTCTGCTGGAAAACGGCCTGACCGGTCTGGTGCTGGTCATGGGCCTGTTGTTTTTGTTCCTGAACGCCCGCACCGCGCTTTGGGTGGCGGCGGGCATCCCCACCTCGATGCTGGCGGCGATTGCGCTGATGTATATGGCCGGGATCACGATCAACATGATCTCGCTATTTGCGCTGATTATCACATTGGGCATCGTGGTGGATGACGCCATCGTTGTGGGCGAACACGCCGACCATCGGTTCCGCATGGGCGAGTCGCCGATCCAGGCCGCAGAAAACGCCGCCCGCCGCATGGCTTTGCCGGTGTTTTCGGCCACGCTGACCACGATTATCGCCTTCTTCGGCCTGACCGCAATCAGCGGGCGGTTTGGCGACTTGATTGCCGATATCCCCTTTACGGTGATCGTGGTTTTGATGGCCTCGCTGGTCGAATGCTTCTTGATCCTGCCCAATCACATGTCACACGCGCTGGCCAAATCCTCGAAAGAGGCGTGGTATGATTTCCCGTCGCGGCTGTTCAATCGCGGGTTTGTCTGGGTGCGCGACCGGCTGTTCCGGCCATTGATGGCTGGGGTCATCACCTTCCGGTACGCGGTTTTGGCGGGTGCTGTGGTTCTGCTGGCATCACAAGCGGCGCTGTTGATCCGGGGCGATGTGAACTGGCGGTTTTTCAACGCGCCCGAGCAAAACTCGGTCACCGGCAACTTTGCCATGGCGCCAGGGGCGACGCGGCAGGATTCGTTGACCATGGTGCGCGAATTGCAGCGGGCAACCGAAACGCTGGGCGCCGAGTACAAAGAGAAATACGGCACCAACCCGCTGGATTACGTCATCGCCGAGATTGGCGGAAACGCCGGGCGCGGGCTGGCCGGGACGGAAAACAAGGAACCCGATCAGCTTGGCGCGATCTCGATCGAACTGATCGACGCAGATCTGCGGCCCGAATACTCCAGCTTTGCCTTTGTCGCAGATCTTCAGGACCGGGTGCAGCAAATGCCGATGGTTGAAACCATCAGCTTCCGCAGTTGGCGATCTGGGCCCGGCGGCGATGCCTTGGATGTGCAGTTCTACGGGGCCACGGCGGCGACGCTCAAGTCTGCGTCCGAAGATCTGAAGGCCGCCTTGGTCCAGTTCCCTGAGGTGTCGGCGGTCGAGGACAACCTTGCCTACGACAAAGAAGAGCTGATCCTTGAACTGACGCCGCAGGGTCAGGCGCTTGGCTTTACCATCGACAGCCTTGGCCGGGTGCTGCGCAACCGCCTTGGCGGGATCGAGGCGGCCACCTATCCCGACGGGCCCCGCAGCGCGACCATCCGTGTGGAACTGCCAACCGGCGAATTGACGGCCGATTTCCTTGAGCGCACGCAGTTGCGCACGCCGGGTGGGGAATACGTGCTGCTGGCCGATATCGTCAGCGTCGAACGCCGCACCGGCTTTTCCACGGTTCGGCGCGAAAACGGCATTCGCCTGATTTCGGTGACGGGCGATATCTCTGAGGACAACGCCGACCGGGCCAATGAAATCCAACAGCTGTTGCAGGATCAGATCCTGCCGACCATCGCCAGCGAACGGCAGGTCGAATTCCGGCTGTCCGGTCTGAGCGAGCAGGAAGATGCCTTCTTGAACGACGCCCGCACCGGGCTGATCTTGGTTCTGCTGGGCATTTACCTTGTGCTGGCGTGGGTCTTTGCCAGCTGGACGCGGCCCTTAGTGGTCATGTCCGTCATCCCCTTTGGTCTGGTGGGAACGATCTATGGCCATGCGCTCTGGGGTGTCCCGATGAGCATGTTCACCGTCGTCGGACTGTTGGGTATGACGGGGATTATCATCAACGATTCCATCGTTTTGGTGACCCAGATCGACGAATACGCCGCGCAGCGCGGGCTGGTGCCGTCGATTATTGATGGCGCGGCGGACCGTCTGCGCCCGGTTATGCTGACGACGGCGACCACGGTGCTTGGCCTTGCGCCGCTGCTTTATGAAAGCTCGAACCAAGCGCAGTTCCTGAAACCAACGGTGATTACGCTGGTCTACGGTCTAGGCTTTGGCATGGTGCTGGTGCTGCTGGTCGTGCCGTCGCTGATTGCCATTCAGGCCGACATTGGCCGCCAGATCACCGCCTTCCGGCGCGGGCTAAGGTTCCGGCGGATTCGCCTGCGCGGGGTGATGAACCTTGCACTGTCGGCGATCATTGTCTGGCTGGGGGCGACGATGGGCTATGCAACGGTGAAGGGCCATTTGCTGCCCGTGCTGGCGCTGCCTGAACTGGCGTCGCTATCGCCGATGATGGCCGGGTTCGCCCTGTTCATGGGCGGGGTCGCGGCGCTGATCTTGGGGCTGTATGTCGTGATGGGGCTGGGCCAGATCATGGCCCGCCGCAAACACGGCTAAGGGCTTAGTCGCAGCCCTGAACGTCCACAGCAAAGGATTTGCCCAGCACCGTGACGCGAATGCCTGACCGATCCAGCGCGAAGGGCTTGCCATCGGCATGGGCGATCAACGCCTCGGTGAACAGGGTGCGCCCGCGCCGTTCGGTTGCGGGTTCATCCACCCAAAGCATCGGGTTTGAGGTTTCGATCACCGTTTCTTCGCGCCCGCCCGTCTTGGGCAGGTCAATGGCCACCTTGATTTGTACGCCATCGGGTGTTGGCGCGATTTGGCACTCCATGCCGCGCACGCCCGCTTCGTTGCGGGTAAACGGCACTTCGGACATGGCGGCGGCGATCACCGGATCGGGGCGGGTCACGGCGGCGGGCAAGGTCGCGGTCACGCGCGCCTCGTAGGGCATGCAGATGTCTTTGCAGATCCCCAGCAGCATCTGGCCGGACAGGGTGATATCGCCCTTGGTTTCGGCATCGATGACCAGCGGCAGCACGACCTCGTGCTTATATCCGACCGACCGCATCCCCGCCTGATAGAACACATCCGGCGTCGGCCAAACAACCATCACGTCGCCTGCATTGGCAGACCCGGACCAGTCGAACACCGGCGGAATGCCCGCATCACCCGGCGCGCGCCAATAGGTTTTCCAACCGTCGCCCAGCGTGATGTGCAACGCGGCAATATGATCGCCCGACGCGGTCCGCCATCCGGGGCGCACGGCGATTTCGGCCATCGGCATTTCTGCCGAGGCGGGCAACGGAAGGCCAAGGGCCAAAACAAGCGGGGCGAGCAATTTGCGGATCATGACCACTGAAATGGCGTTTTTCCGCCGAAATGCCAAGTCACGTTGACGATACCGGCCCGTGTTCGCTCTTTCCCCGGTGAAGGGTTGCGGCAGGGCGGGGACGGGGGCATGCTTGGCCCATAACCAGACCGAGGATTGCATGATCCCTAGCCACACCACGACCGACCTGACAGGCAAACTGCTGATCGCAATGCCGGGCATGGAAGACCCGCGTTTTGAACACACGGTGGTTTTCATGTGCGCCCATTCCGAGGAAGGCTCGATGGGGTTGATCATCAACAGGCCCACCGCAGATATCACCATGCCGATGCTGATGGATCAGTTGAACATTGTGGTCAGCACCGATCTGCGGGGCAAGCCGGTCTATTTCGGCGGTCCGGTCGAACAGGGGCGGGGGTTTGTGCTGCATTCGCCCGACTTTGAATCAGACGTCGCAACGCTGAACGTCAGCCCGGTGTTTCGGATGACAGCGACGCTGGACATCCTCGAAGAAATCGCCGCCGGTCAAGGCCCGGACAAACGGATCACCATGCTGGGCTATGCAGGCTGGGGGCCCGGCCAGCTGGAATCAGAGATCGCGCAAAATGGCTGGCTGACCTGTGACGCTTCGGTCGATCTGGTGTTCGACACGCCAAACCAAGTCAAATGGGAAACGGCGCTGGCCTCGATGGGGGTTTCGGCCGTGGCGCTATCGGCCTCAGGCGGGCACGCCTAGTCGCGCGGGGCAGCGGCCCGCGTCAGCCGGTCGTTGATCGCCACGCCTAGCCCCAGATGCGGGATGGGCGATACAGCAATCGTCGTGGCCCCGGCATCATCCAAACGGTGCAGATATTCGAACAGGTTGGCTGCGGCCTCGGTCAGGTCTTCGCTGGCCGATAGGTTGAGATCGCAGTCCACATCGCCGAAGCCAAGCCGCGCCTCGCCCAAAGCCCAGTCGACCGCGTTCAGCCGCACCCGCGCATTGGGCGCGTAATGCGATGCGGTTTGGCCGGGGGCGGAAATGGCGTCAGTGTCGTGACGTTGCGCGACCGGCAGGCCCAGCACCTGCGACAGCGCTTCGCGCGTCACATGGCCGGGGCGCAGCAGGGTCGGCACATCCGTCAGGCCAATGATCGTGGATTCCAGCCCGCTTTCGCAGGGGCCGCCATCTAGCACCGCCTCAATCCGCCCGTTCAGATCGGCCATCACATGATCGGCCCGCGTGGGGCTGATATGCCCGGACCGATTGGCCGACGGGGCCGCGACCGGCCCGCCAAATTCTGCCAGAAGCCTGCGGGCAGTGGGGTGCGCGGGCATCCGCACGGCCAAGGTGGCCATTCCCGCGGTCACCAGTTTCGACAGGCCCGCCCCGTCGCGCAGCGGCAGGACCATGGTCAAGGGGCCGGGCCAAAACGCATCGGCCACTTTCTCGGCGTGATCGTTCCAGCGCACCAATGCCTTGACCGCCTCCAGATCGGCCAAATGCACGATCAGCGGGTTAAAGCTGGGGCGGCCCTTGGCCTCATAGATCCGGGCAACAGCAATGTCGTTCGCGGCATCCGCGCCAAGCCCGTAGACGGTTTCGGTTGGCAGCGCGACCAGCCCGCCGTCGCGCCAGATTTGCGCCGCGCGGGCGTAGCCGGCGGCATTGTTCAAAAGCGTCTCGGTTTGAATGGTCTGAGGCATGGCTTTGTGACGCCGCGTTTAAGTTGATGCAGGGGAAGCAGCCGGTAAAGCTGCGGCAATGTTTCAGGGTAGTTAGCCGCCCGTTCCCAGTTTGCCAAGCCGCCGGTAGGAGACCTGCAATGCCATTTAGCGCCCCCGTTTCGGATTTCAGCTTTCTGCTAGACGAAGTTGTCGGATTTTCTGACGTCGCCGGAACCGACCGATTTGCCGAAGCCACACCCGATATGGTCACCGCGATTCTGTCTGAGGCGGGCAAGCTGTGCAACGACGTGATCGCGCCGCTGCGCCGCGATGGGGATCTGAAACCGGCGGTGCTTGAAAACGGTGTTGTGCGCACCACGCCGGGCTTTGCCGAAGGCTACAGCGCGATTGCTGAAGGCGGCTGGATTGGCATCTCGGCCCAGCCCGAGCACGGCGGCATGGGCCTGCCGCTGACCTTGGCGACTGCGGTCAACGATATGATGAGCGCGTCTTGCCTTGCGCTTCAGCTTAATCCGCTGATGTCGCAAGGACAGATTGAGGCGCTGGAGCATCACGCCTCGGACGCGTTGCAACAGCTGTACCTGCCCAAGCTGATATCCGGCGAATGGGCGGGCACGATGAACCTGACCGAACCGCAGGCCGGGTCGGACGTGGGCGCACTGCGCAGCAAGGCCGAGCCCAATGGCGACGGCACCTACGCGATTTCGGGGCAGAAGATATATATCACTTGGGGCGACAACGACTTTACCGAAAACGTCTGCCATCTGGTCTTGGCGCGTTTGCCCGATGGCGTGCCGGGCACCAAAGGCATCAGCCTGTTCCTGGTGCCCAAGTACATCCCCGACGAAAACGGCGCGCCCGGCAAGGCCAACAGCCTGCGGGTGGTCAGCCTTGAGCACAAGCTGGGCCTGCATGGCAGCCCGACCGCTGTGATGGAATATGACGGGGCCACCGGCTGGCTGGTGGGCGGTGAACATGACGGCATGAAGTGCATGTTCACCATGATGAACAACGCCCGCCTTGGCGTGGGCGTTCAGGGGATCGGCATTGCCGAAGGCGCGTATCAGCATGCCTTGGCCTATGCGCAGGACCGCAAACAGGGCCGTACCCCGGTTGGCGACGGCACCGGCACGATCATCGACCATGCCGATGTGCGCCGGATGCTGGCCACGATGAAGGCAGATACTTTCGCCGCCCGCGCGATTGCGCTGGCCAATGCGGTGGCGCTGGATATGACCAATGCCACGGGCGATGCCGGATGGGCGGCCCGCGCGGCTTTTCTGACACCGATCACCAAGGCCTTTGGCACCGATACCGGCATCAATGTTGCCGAAATGGGCGTGCAGGTGCACGGCGGTATGGGCTTTATCGAAGAAACCGGCGCGGCCCAGTTCAGCCGCGATGTACGCGTCACGGCGATCTACGAAGGGACCAACGGCATTCAGGCCATGGACCTTGTGGGCCGCAAGCTGATGGACGGGGGCGAGGCCGCCTCGGATCTGCTCGACGAAATCGAAAGCCATGCCGAACAGGCGCGCGATGTGATGCCCGAACTGGCCGAGCCGGTCTGGCAGGCATCGGAATCGCTGCGCGAGGCAACCGAATGGATGGTGGCCCAGCCGATGAACGACCGGTTCGCCGGGGCGGTGCCGTTCCTGCGGGCCTTTGCCCGTGTGCTGGGTGGGCATTTCCACCTGCGTGCGGCCATGGCCGACCGTGGCGGTGCGCGTGAACGTCTGGCGCGGTTCTACATCAAGCGGATGCTGCCGGAACACACCGGCCTTCTGGCCCATGCCCGCTGCGGTTCGAAGGATCTCTACGACCTGAGCGAAGAGGATCTGGTGGCGTGATGGACGGCGGACAGGTGGGGATCCGCTATCCTTGGGCCGAACCGCCCGCGCATGGCGAAGCGATCGAAGTGGCGGACGGCGTTCTTTGGATGCGACTGCCGCTGCCGATGAAACTAGACCACGTGAACATCTATGCGTTGGACGATGGCGATAGCTGGACCGTGATCGACAGCGGCATGCATTCGCGTAAATCCATCTCGATCTGGCAAAAGCTGATGGATGGGCCGCTGAAGGGCAAACCCATTGCCCGTGTCTTGGTCACGCATCACCACCCCGATCACATGGGCTGTGCTGGTTGGCTGCAATCGGAACACGGGGCCGAGCTGGTGACGACGCGCACCGCCTGGCTGTTTTCGCGGATGCTGCTGCTGGATGAACAGGCCCTGCCGACCGAAGAAACCCTGACCCATTGGCGGCGGGCGGGCATGCGCCCCGATCTGTTGGCACAGCGCGCGCAGGAACGCCCGTTCAACTTTGCCGATGTCGTGTACCCGATGCCGCTGGGCTTTACCCGCATTTCCCAAGGCGACTTGATTCGCATTGGTGGGCGCGATTGGGACGTTCACATCGGCAACGGCCATTCGCCCGAACATGCCACGCTCTGGTCGCGTGATGACAATCTGGTGATCGCCGGGGATCAGATCCTGCCGTCGATCAGTTCGAACATCGGGGTCTATGCCACCGAACCCATGGCTGACCCGGTCGAGGACTGGATCGAAGCCTGCGAACGTCTGGCGGCGCTGGCCCATCCCGATCATCTGGTTTTGGGGGGGCATAAGCTGCCCTTTACCGGGCTTCCGACCCGCATGCGCCAATTGATCGACAATCATCACGGCGCGCTGGACAGGCTTTTGGCATCCCTCGATACGCCCAAGGCGGCGGGCGATTGCTTTGCCCCGCTGTTCAAACGGTCGATTGGCGACGGGGAATATGGGCTGGCGCTGGTCGAAGCGATTGCACATCTGAATCATCTGTACCACGCTGGTCAGGTCATCCGCACAACGCGGGCGGATGGCGCTTGGTGTTACCAGCGAAAGGAAGATGGGTGAGCGACATTATCGACACCTCGGCGGAATATGCTGAAAACGATGCGATGCCGCGCAAGATTGACGTGCACACTGATGGCGACGTGCCAAGCGGCACCGAAGACCTGCCCGAAGCGGTCACGCGCAAACCGGTCAAGCAGAAAAGCCCGGCCGAATGGGCCTATGAACGGCTCGCGCTTTATATCCAGAACTTTGAACAACAGCTTGATTCCAACCATGAGGTGGCCATGGGCTTTGCCGGCAGCGATGCGGGCGTATTGCGGATTGAGGGGCTTGGCTTTTTCGACCCAGATATCATCACCTTTTACGGATCAGACATGGACGGGGCCAAAACGCAGCTGATTCAGCACGTTACGCAATTGTCCGTGATTTTGCGGGCGATGCCCAAGCTGCCCGATCACGAAGAACCCCGCCGGATCGGCTTTCAACTGACGACCGGCATTGATGAGGCCTGACGGCCCGCGACACACTGGCGCGCCGAAATGGATGACACGGCCTTTCAAATCGGCTAATCAACCGTCCGACTGACAACGCGAAGGACATGGAAACATGGCAGACCACAAGCACGGCGAGATGGATACATCGGTTCAAGAAGCAACCTTTGTTGGGTTCATCAAAGCATCGACCTATGTTGCAGCATTCGCAATCTGCGCTCTGCTGTTCATGGCGATCTTCAACAGCTGATTTCAGACCGCAGCGGGGGCTACGACCATGAAACGTTTTTTCGTGGCGCTCGCTGCGCTGTCTATTCTTGGGGCCTGCGGCGCGAAATCGGTCTGGGCCCCCGATGACGTGGTGGCGCGGGCCGTCTATCGTCATGATGGCCCCCCGGCGCTGACCCTGTACACCATGGTCAACAACCGGTCCGGGTCCGGTGCGCATTCCAGCCTGATGATCAACGCCTCGCAGCGCGTGGTGTTCGACCCCGCCGGCACGATCCGCGTCAATGTGATGCCGGAACGCAATGACGTTCTGTTTGGCATTACCCCGCCGGTGGCCGATTTCTACGAACGCGCCCATGCCCGCAGCACCTATCACGTGGTGATTCAGCGCATCGAAGTGCCTGCTGCCGTGGCCGAACAGGCGCTGCAACTGGCGCTGCAAAACGGGCCTGTGGCCAGTGCGCAATGCACCCTGTCCACCTCGGCCCTGTTGGCGCGTCTGCCCGGTTTCGAATCGATCAAGACCGTCTGGTTCCCCAACAAGCTAAGCGAACAGTTCGGCCAGTTGCCGGGCGTGTCGACGCGGGTTCTGCGCGAAAACGACGATGACGATAAAACCAAGGCTGTCGCGGCGTTTCAGGCGGAATTGGCGGCAAAAGTCGCCCAAGCTCAGACCCAGTAACCAACGCCCCAATACAGCGCCGCGCCCACGATCAGCGCGACCAACACGTTGCGCGTGGCCATGCCCGTTGCCAGCGCGGCCAGCGCCGCAATGATCTGAAGCGTGTCGATGCCGTCCTCATGCCCCCAAAGCACGATCGGCGCGACCATCGCAGGCAGGATCGACACAGCCGTATAGCGCAGCGGCTTTAGCAACCAGTTCGGCAAGTCGCGGTTGGCCAAAAGGCCAAGGAAGGCAAAGCGCAGGGTAAAGCTGCCGATGCCTAGGATGAAAATGACCGGCCAGATGATGTCAGGCGAAATCATGCGCGGGCCCTTTCCAGTTTGGTTTCCACCACGGCCCCGGTGATCATCCCGCCAAGCCCGGCAACCATCAGACCAAGGTTCAGCGGCAACCACGCAAACCCCAGCGCCAGAACCACCGCCACGAACGCGGCCGAGATATGCGGCAGGCTGCGCAGCAGCGGGGCGAACATCGAAATAAACGCCAGCGGCATCGCAAACCCCAGATCCAGCGACACCGGTAGCGCATCACCGATCAGCGCGCCAACCACCGTTGCCGGATACCACGGCAGGCAGACAATCGTCACACTGCCCGCATAGAAGGCCAGCTTGTTGCGCCGCGGCATATCCGGCGATTTTTCATATTCGCTATGGGCGACGGCATAGGTGGCATCGACCAGAAAATAGGCCGCAATCGCCCGTTGCCAGACATTGGTGCCCTTCAGATGCGGCGCGATGGATAGCGAATACATCGCCATCCGCAGATTGATCGCCAGCGCAGACATCACCGCGACAAAGGCGGGCGCATCGTGCATCAACAGCTGTAGCGCCGTCAGCTGCGCGGCCCCCGCAATCACCGCCGCGCTGAACCCCAAAGCCGCGCCAACGGTCAGCCCCGCCTCAGTCGCCAGAACCCCGAACAAAAGCCCGAAGGGGATGACGATCAGCGCGAAGGGCAGGCTAAGGGCGATGCCGCGCCAGTAGCTTGACATTGGGGTCATGTGTGCCATTCCTTGAGGCCCGGTTGTGTCGCAGCCGTACTGACTGTCAAAGAAAGATGCAATCGCAGTGACCTTTGGTAAGCCGGAATACATCATCGCACCGGACCCCGCCGCGACGGGGCTGACGCGGGCCGTGCGTGGCACGGACCACACCGGCGCCGAGATTGACATCGCGGTGGTCGAGGAGCGCCCGCTGACGATTTACCTAAATCGTCAAGAAATCGTTACCGCCATGACGATTGGCGATTATCCCGAATATCTGGCGCTGGGATTCCTGCGCAACCAAGGCATGTTGCGCGATGGTGACCGCGTGACAGCGGTGGATTACGACGACGAACTTGAGGTCGTCGTTGTCCGCACCGATAGCGAAACCACCTTTGAAGACAAGCTGAAGAAAAAGACCCGCACCTCGGGCTGTGCGGTTGGCACCGTGTTTGGCGACATGATGGAAGGGCTAGAAGGCAAGACCCTGCCCGCGACCGAGGTCCGCACGTCGTGGCTCTATGAGCTGGCGCGGCAGATCAACACCACCCCGTCGCTGTATCTTGAGGCGGGGGCCATCCATGGCACCGTTCTATGCCAAGGCAACCGTCCGCTGGTCTATATGGAGGACGTGGGCCGCCACAACGCCGTGGATAAGATCGCCGGCTGGATGTTCAAACATGATGTCAGTGCCGAGGATAAGATCCTCTACACGACCGGTCGTCTGACCTCGGAAATGGTGATCAAGACCGCACTGATGGGCATCCCGGTGCTGGCCTCGCGCTCGGGCTTTACCGCGTGGGGCGTTGAGATCGCCCGGCAGGTCGGGCTGACATGCATTGGCCGGATGCGGGGCAAACGGTTTGTGTGTCTGTCTGGCGAGGACCGCTTGGTGCGTGACATCGACCCGGACCAGATCCCCGATGAAGGGCGCAAATCCGGGCGCAAAGGGGCCTCGGAATGAAGCAGCCTTTGGGCGTTATTCTGGCCGGGGGGCAGGCAACCCGGATGGGCGGCGGTGACAAATGCCTGCTGCCCTTGGGCGGTCAGCCCTTGCTGGCGCATGTGGTGGATCGGCTGGCCCCGCAGGTGGGCGCCGTGGCGCTGAACGCCAATGGCGATGCCGCTCGGTTTGATGCCTTTGGCCTGCCCGTCGTTGCCGATACGATCCCCGATTTCGCCGGGCCTTTGGCCGGTGTTCTTGCCGGGCTGGACTGGGCCGCGGATCAGGGCGCGGATGCCATTGTCACCGTGGCCGCCGATACGCCGTTCTTTCCCTGTGATCTGGTGCCGCGCTTGATGCTGGCCGCCGAAGGGCAGGCGCATCCGCTGGTACTGGCCGCCACCAAGGGCGATGCCGCGACCCGCAGCAAATCGCGCAGCGGGCTGATCCGGCATCCGACCTTTGGCCTTTGGCCCGTGGCCCTGCGCGATGATCTGCGCGCGGCGTTGCAGGACGGTTTGAAAAAGGTCGTCCTTTGGACCGATCCCCACGGCGGGCGCGAGGCGCAGTTTCCATCGGATCCGATGGACCCTTTCTTTAACATCAATACGCCCGAGGATCTGGCGCAGGCGGAAGGCATGATATGAAACTTTATGGTGTCACCGGCTGGAAGAACGCGGGCAAGACCGGGCTGATGGAGCGTTTGGTGACGGAAATCACCGGGCGCGGTATTTCGGTCAGCACGGTCAAACACGCCCATCACAGCTTTGATGTGGACCATCCCGGCAAAGACAGCCATCGCCACCGGCAGGCAGGCGCGAATGAGGTGGTTCTGGCGTCGCGCAACCGCGTGGCAATCATGCAAGAACTGCGCGACGCGCCAGAACCCACGCTGGAGGATCTGCTGGCCCGGATGCGCCCGGTCGATTTGGTGCTGATCGAAGGGTATAAGCGCGACCGTCATCCCAAGGTCGAGGCGTTTCGCGCCGAAACCGGCAATGACCTGATTGCCCCCGGTGATCCGACCATCCGCGCCATTGCCAGCGATACACCGATGAGCGTTGACCGCCCGGTGTTTGACCTGAATGACACGGTCTCCATCGCTGATTTCATCCTGCGTGAGGTGGGCTTGTGAGGTTCACCCGCTTTGCCATGCTGGATTGGTCGTCGGGGAATGACACGGGCCCGACCCCGCGCAAGGATGCGATCTGGTTGGGTGAGGCTGGGCGCGAGCCGGTCTATCTGCGCAACCGTGATCTGGCCGAATTCGTGCTGGGCGCGATGTTCGGCGCAGTGGTGAACGCGGGCGACCGGTTGTTGATCGGGGTGGATGTGCCTTTTGGCTATCCAGCGGGGTTTGGCAAGGCGCTGACCGGGTCGGATGACCCTTTCGCCGTGTGGGATTGGCTAGAGGCCAACGTGACCGATACGCCCAAGGGCAACAATCGGTTTCAACTGGCCGATCAGATCAACGGCGGCTTCCCCGGCATTGGCCCCTTTTGGTTCAACGCGCTGAAAGACGATCTGCCGAATCTGCCGCGCAAAGACGTGCGGGATGGTCACGGCATGGCCGAGCGGCGCGCCTGTGATGCGGCGGTTCCCGGCACGTTTACGCTCTGGCAAATGGGCGGGGCAGGGGCCGTGGGCGGGCAGGCCTTTACCGCGCTGGCGGTGTTGAACCGGCTTCGCAAGAACTTCCCTGATCAAGTCGCCGTCTGGCCATTCCAAACGCCGGAGACGCCGATTGTTCTGGTTGAAACATGGCCGGGTTTGCTGAACGACGCGGTCAAACGGGCCGAGGCCATGGGCGAGATCCGCGACAAAGCGCAGGTCAATATCATGGCCCAGGCCATGGCCCATCTGGATGCTGCCGATCTGGATGAAATGCTGGCGGTGGACGCGACCGCCGAGGGCTGGATCTTTGGCGCGGGCCATGAGGACCGTTTGCGCAAGGCGGCAAGCCGGATCGCCCCGCCGCCGCTGCGCAACGATTGCTTTGCCCTGCCGCCGGGCGTTGATTGGACGCCGGTCGATACCGCGCTGAACATGCTGCGGGATCGTCTGCATCCCGTGACCAGCCCTGAACCCGTGTCTGTCTTTGCCGCCGCTGGCCGGGTTCTGGCCGAGGACGTGATCGCCAAGCGTAGCAACCCGCCACAGCCGAACACCGCCGTGGATGGCTATGGGTTCAAGGGCGGAGCACCCGATGACGCGCCGCGCTGGTTGCCCTTGGTGGACGGGCGTGCCGCCGCTGGTGCGCCTTATGACGGCACGGTGCCGGATGGGCATGCCGTGCGGGTGCTGACCGGGGCTGCACTGCCCGATGGTGTCGATACCGTCGTGCTAGAGGAAGACACCACAACAGACGCCGGTCAGATTGCCTTTCGCGGCCCGCTACGCCAAGGGGCGAACACGCGCAAGGCGGGCGAGGATATCGCCGCCGGGGCCGTGGCGCTGCCCAAGGGCCGCGTGCTGACGCCTGCCGATTTGGCGCTGGCCTCTGCCGTGGGACATGGCGAGCTGATGGTGCAACGCCCGCTGCGGGTCGCGGTTCTGTCGACTGGCGATGAATTGCTGGAACCCGGCGACGAGGCCGGTCCGGGCCAGATCTTTGACGCCAATCGTCCGATGCTGTTGGCCTTGGCGGCGGGCTGGGGATATGCCCCGATCGATATTGGCCGCGTGCCGGATGACCGGGACACGTTGAAGACACGGCTGGATGAGGCTGCGGAGAAGGCCGATGTGATCCTGACCTCGGGCGGGGCCTCGGCGGGGGACGAAGACCATGTGTCGGCCCTGCTGCGCGAAAGCGGCGCGATGGAGGAATGGCGGATCGCGCTGAAACCCGGCCGCCCCTTGGCCTTGGGCCTTTGGAACAACACGCCGGTGTTTGGCCTTCCGGGCAATCCGGTCGCCGCGCTGGTCTGTACGCTGGTGTTCGCCCGTCCCGCCTTCCGCCTGTTGTCGGGCGAGGCATGGCACCAGCCCAAAGGCGTGATGGTCCCCGCCGCTTTCACCAAGCGTAAGAAACCGGGCCGCCACGAATACCTGCGCGCCCGTCTGCGCGATGGCGCGGCCGAGGTGTTCAAATCTGAAGGATCGGGCCGGATCAGCGGCCTTAGCTGGGCCGAAGGGCTGGTTGAACTGGGCGACGGCGCAGCCGAGATCACCCCCGGCATGCCGGTCAAGTTTATTCCCTATTCCGCGTTCTAAAGCGCAGGCTTAGTCGAAGGTGCCAGCAACGCGCCCGATCAGCATAAAGGCGCGGGCCGTGCGGGTGTTGGCAAAGCCCGACAGATCGCTGTCAGACGCGCCCTCTTCGAAGGGCGAAAAGGTCTGATCGAACTTGCGTAGGAAATGGTGCGCCGCATCGCGGAACACCGGGTCGGTTTTCATCCGTCCAGCGGTCAGCGCCAGCGACGACCGATCACGGATACCGCCCAGCGGGGCCACGGCGCGGCCACGTTCGCCCTTGGCAAACTTGCGCCAAATCTCGGGCCGGGCCAGATCGGGGCGCAGGTCATCCATATAGATGCCTTCCTGACTAAGCAGGGTCAGGATGTCCTGGGACGCGCGGATCAACTGTTCCGACGACCGGTGCTTTAGTGCACGGCGCAGCGCCGAGAAGCCTTCTTGGTCCTCGGCGGTTTCGGGGAAGTTCAACGCGCGGATGAAGTCTTCGTTGGAAAGCGGCGGCTCCAGCGCTTCGGCAGGGGTGCCAAGCGCCAGCGTCGGCTGGGTCGTATCGACCGGGGCCTGCGCCACAGCTTTGGGCGTGGGGGCGGCGGCCTCCATCTCGGCCATGCGGATCGATCCCAGCATCGCGAGCGAGGTTTCAGCCTTGCGCTGCCCAGCAACCAGTTCGTCTAGGCGGCGGGCAATCAATTGGGCTGTGCCGGAATTGTCTTGCTGGGCCTGCGTGACATAGGCCTTGCGCAGGGCTTCGACCCCGCGGCGCAGCTCGGTTATTTCTGACCGGACCTGACGCCGCGTGCGGGCGGCAGCGGCCAAAACCCACGCCAGCCCAATCGGCACGACAATCAGCACAGCAACCGCAGCGGCCTGCGTGCGGCCAGCCACGTCAAATTCACCGCGCAGCACCAGAACGCCCGATATGGCCAGCCAAACCAATGTGGCAATGCCTGCCGCGATCTCGGCACCAATCAGACCGCCCTGCATTTGCGGGGCGGCGGAACCGATAGAACTAGGCTTTGATTCGGGCGTGTCGGCCATGGTGGTCTCAGACGTATTTGATTGTCAGAATCTCGTAGGACTTCTGGCCGCCGGGGGTGTTCACCTCGACGCTGTCCCCTTCTTCCTTGCCGATCAGGGCGCGGGCAATAGGAGATTTGATGTTCAGCAACCCTTTTTCGATGTTGGCTTCGTATTCGCCTACAATTTGCCAGGTCTTCTCGGCATCTGTGTCTTCATCGACCAATGTGACGGTCGCGCCAAACTTGACCGCACCGGACAGTTTGGACGGATCGATCACTTCGGCCAGCGACAGGATGCCTTCGAGTTCCTTGATCCGGCCTTCGATAAAGCCCTGCTTTTCCCGTGCCGAGTGATATTCGGCGTTTTCTTTCAGGTCGCCCAGTTCTCGTGCTTCGGCAATCGCTTGAATAATCGCGGGACGCTCTTCTGATTTGAGCGTTTTCAATTCGGCTTCGAGCGCGGTGCAACCCGCGCGGGTCATGGGAATCTTTTCCATTGGTCTACCTGATACTGTCCGCTCGGCCTAATGGCCGGGGCTTGTTTTTCTTATGCCCGCTATTTCACGGGTTTCGCTTGCGATCAAGATTGCCCTTTGCGGGCGTGGTTTGGCAAGCCAAACCGCCGCAGACCCTGTATATCGGCCAAAACATGTCACATCGGCCAAAACGCGTCAGTTTGATGAATGTTTATTGTGCGCGACGCCGTGTTCCAATTGACCTATGCTGCAATGCCGCGCTACTCAGTCGCGCAAGATTATTTCGCAGACCCGAGGGAGAAGCCGAGATGAGCACGATTGAACGCGAAGCGATGGAATATGATGTCGTAATCGTTGGCGCGGGCCCCGCTGGCCTGTCCGCAGCGATCCGGCTAAAGCAGCTGGATGCCGATCTGAACGTCGTCGTTCTTGAAAAGGGTTCGGAAGTTGGTGCGCACATTCTGTCGGGCGCGGTGCTGGACCCTTGCGGGCTTGACGCGCTGATCCCCGACTGGAAAGAAAAAGGCGCGCCGCTGAACACCCCGGTCACCGAGGATAAATTCTACATGCTGGGCGAAGCCGGTCAGCTTCGCATTCCCAACGCGCCCATGCCGCCGTTGATGAACAACCACGGCAACTACATCGTCTCGATGGGCAATGTCTGTCGCTGGATGGCCGAACAAGCCGAAGCCCTGGGCGTTGAGATTTTCCCCGGCATGTCCTGCTCGGAGCTGGTCTATGGCGACAATGGCGAAGTTAAAGGCGTGGTCGCCGGTGTTTTCGGGCTTGAGGCTGATGGCTCCTACGGGCCGAACACCGAACCGGGCATGGAGCTGCACGGCAAATACGTGTTCCTGTCCGAGGGCGTGCGCGGCAGCCTCGCCAAGGAAGTGATCGCCAAATACGACCTGCAAGCCGGGAAAGAGCCGCAGAAATTCGGCATCGGCATGAAGGAAATCTGGGAAATCGACCCCGCCAAGCATAAGCAAGGCTCGGTCACGCATACCATGGGCTGGCCGCTGAATTCCAACGCGGGCGGTGGGTCGTTCATCTATCACTTGGAAAACAATCAGGTCTATGTCGGCTTTGTTGTGCACCTGAACTACGCCAACCCGCATCTGTATCCCTACATGGAATTCCAGCGCTTCAAGCATCACCCGATGGTGGCCGAGCTGCTGGAGGGCGGCAAGCGCGTGGCTTACGGCGCGCGCGCGATTTCCGAAGGTGGCGAACAGTCGATGTGCAAAATGGTGGCCCCGGGTGTGGCGCTGCTGGGCTGTTCGGTCGGTATGGTCAACGTCCCGCGTATCAAGGGCAACCACAACGCGATGCTGTCGGGCAAGGCCGCCGCAGAAGCCGCGTTCGACGCCATTCAGGACGGTCGCTCGGCGGATGAGCTGACCGCCTATGAAACCGAAGTGCGCACCGGCGCGATTGGCAAAGACCTGTCCAAGGTCCGCAACGTCAAACCGATGTGGTCCAAGTGGGGCATGCTGCCAAGCCTCGCGCTTGGCGGTCTGGACATGTGGGTCGCCTCGATCTTTGGCAAGCCGCTGTTCGGGTCGATGTCGCATGGCAAGAACGACGCCGACTCGACCGGTCGCGCCAGCCTCTATCCGAAAATCGACTACCCCAAGCCCGATGGCAAACTCAGCTTTGACCGTCTGACCAACGTCAGCTTCAGCTTCACCAACCACGAAGAAAGCCAACCGGCCCACCTGAAGCTAAAAGATCCGACGATCCCCGTTGCGGTCAACCTGCGCGACTTCGACGAACCGGCCCAGCGGTATTGCCCGGCAGGTGTGTATGAGGTGGTCGAAAAGGATGGCGCCAAGCAATTCGTGGTGAACTTCCAGAACTGTGTTCACTGCAAAACCTGCGACATCAAAGACCCGTCCCAGAACATCACATGGACGGTGCCGCAAGGGGGCGATGGCCCGAACTACCCGAACATGTAATCGCGATCAGGCCGGCCTTAGCGCCGGCCTTTTTCGTACCGCCCGAATGCTGAAGCTCTGCTTCAAACGCCTTTAAGTTTTCTCGCTTGAATGCCGCGCCCGTCCCGCTAGGACTCCCTCCACGCAAACCGATGAGGGAGGCCCGCGTGACCGGCACAATGACCCAGCAACGTTCGAACGTCAGTCTGGCCCGCAGGGCCTGGGCCATCCGTCGCCACGCCCTCCGAATGGGCGAGGTGCAGGGTCAAGGCTATATCGGGCAGGCGCTCGGCGTGGCCGATGTGCTGGCAACCGCCTATTTCCACGCCATGGACTACCGCGCCAATGATCCCGAATGGGAAGGGCGCGACCGGTTCTACCTGTCCATCGGCCACTACGCGATCGCGCTTTATGCGGCGATGATCGAGGCAGGCATCCTGCCCGAGGATGAGATTGAAACCTACGGTATGGATGACAGCCGCATGCCCATGTCGGGCATGGCCGCCTACACACCGGGGATGGAGATCACCGGCGGCTCGCTTGGTCACGGGTTGGGCATCGCTGTGGGCGCAGCGCTTGGTTTAAAGCGCAAAGGCGGCGATCAGCGCGTCTACAACCTTCTGTCCGATGGGGAACTGGGCGAAGGCTCTACATGGGAGGCGGTGATGTCCGCCGTTCAGTGGAAACTCGACAACCTGATCGCCGTGGTCGATTTCAACAACCAACAGGCCGACGGCCCGACCCGCGATGCGCTGGCCCAAGGAAACGAGGCCGCCAAATGGGCCGCCTTCGGCTGGTACGCCCAAGAGGTGGACGGCAACGATCTACCCGCCGTGGTCGATGCGTTCGACAAGGCCCGCAACCACGATGGCGCTTGCCCGCGCGTGATCATCTGCAACACCAAAATGTGCAAAGGCGTACCCTTCCTCGAAACCCGCGAAATCACCCATTTCGTGCGCGTCGAACCCCAGGAATGGGCCAAGGCCATCGCTCATATTGATGCGGAGCGCCCGGAATGATCGCCCCTTGCATTTTCTGGCCCCAAATATCCCGGGGAGTCCCTGCCGCAGGCAGGGGCGGGGCAGAGCCCCATTTCACCGCCAACCCCAAAGCCGAGGTTCAAAAATGATCGAAGCCCCCGTTGGCCCCAATTCGCGCCGCAAATCGAAATATGAGGCCCGCCGCGCGCCGGACGAAAAGCTGGCCACCTCGGCGATGATTGCATCGCTGGATGCCGAAGGCCGCGAAACCGTCGCCGCGCCTTTTGGCCATGCCTTGTGTGATCTGGCCAAGGATCGTGCCGATATCGTTGGCCTTTCGGCGGATCTGTCGAAATACACCGATCTGCACGTCTTTGCGAATGCCTACCCCGACCGGTTCTACCAGATGGGTATGGCCGAACAGGTGCTGATCTCGGCTGCCGCTGGTCTGGCCCGCGAGGGGTTCACGCCCTTTGCCACCACCTACGCCGTTTTCGCCTCGCGCCGGGCCTATGACTTCATCACCATGGCCATTGCCGAGGAAAACCTGCCGGTCAAAATCGTCTGCGCGCTGCCCGGCCTGACCACGGGCTATGGCCCCAGCCACCAAGCGACCGAGGATCTGGCGATCTTCCGCGGTATGCCGAACCTGACCATCGTCGATCCTTGTGATGCCACCGACGTCGATCAGGCCACCCGCGCCATAGCCGACCACCCCGGCCCCGTCTATATGCGCCTGCTGCGCGGCAAGGTGCCGAATGTGCTGGGCGAATACGGCTATCAGTTCAAACTGGGCAAGGCGCAGCTGATCCATGACGGCAATGACGTGCTGTTCATCTCGACCGGGTTCATGACCATGCGCGCGATCGATGCGGCTAAGGCGCTGAAAAAAGACGGCATTGATTGCGCCGTGCTGCATTGTCCGACGATCAAGCCGCTTGATCTGGAAACCATCAAGGCCGAAGCCGCCCGCAAGGGCCGCCTTGTCGTGACCGCCGAAAACCACACCATCGTGGGCGGCTTGGGCGAGGCGGTGGCCGCAGGTCTGATGCGCGAAGGCGTCTTTGTGCCTTTCAAATCCATCGCGCTGCCGGACGAGTTCCTCGATGCTGGCGCGCTTCCCACCTTGCATGACCAATACGGCATTTCGGTTCCGGCCATTGCCGCAAAAATCAAATCCTGGCTCTGAGGAGAGGCTGAATATGAAACTTCTTGAAGGACAAACCGCGATCATCACTGGCGCCGCCAGCGCGCGCGGCCTTGGCAAAGCGACCGCGAAACTGTTCGCCGAACACGGCTGCCGCGTGGCGATCCTTGATCTGAACGCCGAAGCTGCCGAAGATGCCGCCGCCGACATCGGCGAAGCGCACATCGGTCTGGCCTGCGACGTGACCCGCAAGGATGACTGCGTTGCTGCCGCCGCCGCTGTGCTTGAGGCGTTTGGCCAGATCGACATCGTGGTCAACAACGCGGGCATCACCCAGCCGCTGAAGATCATGGACATCACCCATGAAAACTATGACGCCGTTCTGGATGTGAACCTGCTTGGCACGCTGAACATGAGCCAGGCCGTCATCCCCCATATGCGCGAACGCAAGACTGGTAAGCTGGTCAATATGTCGTCGGTCTCGGCGCAGCGTGGCGGCGGCATCTTTGGCGGCCCGCACTATTCGGCGGCCAAGGCCGGTGTTCTGGGCCTGACCAAGGCGATGGCCCGCGAACTGGCGCCCGATGGCATCCGTTCAAATGCGATCTGTCCGGGCTTCATCGCCACCGACATCACCGGCGGCAAGCTGACCCCCGACATGATGACCGGCATTCTGGCGGGCATCCCCATGGGCCGCGCGGGCGAGGCATCGGACGTGGCGGGCTGTGCGCTGTTCTTGGCGTCGGACCTGTCGGCCTATGTCACGGGCTCTGAAGTAGATGTGAACGGCGGCTCGCTCATTCACTGATGCGCTGATCCCCGTTTGTGACGTAAACTGCGCCCATTGCGGCGCAGTTTTTCTTTGGGGGCCAAAATGAGCGACACCTATATCGTCAAAGCCAGCGACATCGACGCGATGGATGGGCTGAACAAGACGCATTTCCTGAACGACAACGCCAAGCGCGTGAACAAATCCTTGGGCGATCTGACGGGGTTAACCGGCTTTGGCTTTCACATTGTCGAGGTCGAACCGGGCCATGTGACGACCGAGCACCACGTCCATTACCACGAAGACGAATGCGTTTACGTTCTGGCGGGCACGGGCAATGCGATCATTGGCGAAGACAGTTTTCCCATCGGCCCCGGCGATTTCATTGGATATCGCAAAGGCGGGCAGGCCCATTCGATTGAGGTGACGGGGTCCGAGACGTTCCGCGCGATTGTCGTGGGCCAGCGGCTTGAACATGACGTGGGCGATTACACCCGTCTGGGCAAGCGCATCTATCGGCAGATCGGGCTGCCGTGGAATCTGGTCGATATCGCCGACATAGATGAGCCGCAGGGCGGAAAGAAGTAACTAGCCGCGCGACCCGCCACGGATCATTTCCTGTGCGGCGTCCACGTCTTCGCAGCGCAGGCCGTGGTCTTGGATGATCGTATTGATATCCTTGCGGAACGTGTCGATTTCCGAGTCGATCCAGTTGAGGAATAGCTTCACCGTGCGCCGTGACAGGTGCCGGTGCGGACAGACCAGCCAATAGGCGGGGAAGGACAGAACCGGATAGGCGGGCAGAAATGGCACCAACCGCCCGTTCTTGATTTCCGGCGCGGCTAGCGTCAGCGATTCAAGCACCACGCCCACGCCATCGGCGGCCAGTTGCAGCGCCATCGAGGATCGGTCCATCAAGATGCCCTTGCGGTTGGATCGCGTCTCAAGCCCCGCCCGCCACAGCCAGAAATCCCATTGGCACAGCGCCCGCGCGCTGTCGATCAACCGGGCCGAGGCCAGCCGTTCGGTCGCTGTCTCAGTCGTGGGTAGCCCGGCCAGATAGTCGGGGCTGCATAGGGGAACCACATAGTCATGCAGCAGCGGGGCGCAGTGCAGACCGGCCCAGCCGCCAAACCCGTACCGCACGTCCATATCCATGATTTCGCGGTCGAAATTGGTTGGGTCGGGGGCGGCATCCACGCGCAAATCCCAATCGGGGTTCTGCGCCAGAAACCCCGACAGACGCGGCCCCAGCCAGCGCACGCCAAAGCTGGGCGACACCCGCAGGGCCAGCCGCCGCGCTTCACGTGATTTGCCAAGGTTGCGACGGGCTTCGCGCAGCAGGCGCAGGGCCGTGGCGCTGGCCTGAAACAGCTGCTCGCCCTCCATCGTCAGGGTCAGCATCCGACCTTCCCGGCGAAACAGGCGAATGCCCAATTGCTGCTCTAGCGCTTTGATCTGCTGGCTGACGGCGGATGGCGACACGCCCAATTCTTCGGCGGCAAGCGTGATCGTTCCGCGCCGCGCGACGGCTTCAAAGAATTGATATGCGTTCAGATTTGCGTCGCGGGCCATGCGCTGCCTAAGGCTGTGATTTAGCGTATGACTTTAGCGTCAATCGGTTCAAAAGCCCAACCGCGAATTGTCACAATCCGCCTGCGTTCGCGCTGTGACGATTCGATAGCGTTTCCCCCAAAGATACGCCGCCACGCGGGAATCTTCTTAAACCTCATGGCCTGTGCGCCGTTGGATGGATCGTGCCTGCCTGCATGTGATCAACTTCTTAAACGGCCATTTGGTGTATTGCCCATGACCTCTTCTGCTGCGCCCATCGAGATCGGACCCTCCGCGACGTTTGATGACCTCAAACCGTTGCGTGAACGGCTGCAAGCGGGTCAGACGGGGCCGGTGGATGTGCATGAGGATGCGCCGGAACCGGTTCGGTTTGCCATCGTCCAGATATGCCTTTCGGCAGAATGCCCGTTGCCCGGTAGTGGAGGCCTGACGGAATTGGCCGACCTCGCCGGGGTTAAGATCCCATTCTAGCACGCTTCTTGCAGAGCACGTTCAACCGCACAGATTTCCCAGCCACAAGGGGCAAAAAATGAGCAAAGACATCCTGATCGTGGACGATTCCCCGTCTGTCCGCCGTATGGTCACGATGACGCTGTCACAGGCACAGTTTGAGGTCCATGAGGCCGAAAACGGTGCCGAAGGTCTGCGCATGTCGCGCACCAAACGGTTCGACATGGTAATCACCGATCAGAACATGCCCGTCATGACGGGTCTGGAGTTTATCCGCGCCTTCCGCGGAGAACCGCAGAACCGCGGTATTCCGATTGTCTTTTTGTCCACCGAAAGCGCGATTTCCCTGAAGGAAGAAGCGCGGTCCGCCGGGGCGCTTGGCTGGATGCAAAAGCCGTTTGAACCGACCCAGCTTTTGGCCGTTGTGCGCAAGGTGCTTGGATGATCGACGCCGAAACACGCGCCATTTTTCAGCAAGAGGCCGAGGAGCTTATTGAAAGCCTTCAGGCCGGTTTGCTGAGTCTGGAACGGTCGCCCGATGATATGGCGACAGTTGGCAGCGTGTTTCGGGATCTTCATACGCTGAAAGGCACCGGGGCCATGTTCGGTTTTGACCGCATGGCCAAGTTCATCCACGATTTCGAAGCGGCGTTTGATCGCGTGCGGTCGGGTGCGGCGGTGGTCACTCCCCCGATGATCGAAGTGTCCCTGCGGGCGCATGATTTGATCGTGTCGCTATTGATCGGCGAAGACCCGGACGCGGAGCTTGACGACACGTTGCGCAAGGATCTTGCCGTCGCAACCGGCGCGTTGGATGCGCCTGCGCACGATGTCGTTGAGCCGCCTGTTGCGCCGCCTTTGGTCGAAGATCTGACAGGGCCTTGGCGGCTCAAGTTCTTTTTGCCCGAAAACTTCATGGAGATTGGCGGCAATCCCATTGGGCTGCTGACTGAATTGCGCGACATTGGCGGGCCGGACACGGTTGTTACTGCCTTGACCGACCGCGTGCCGCCGATTGCGCAGTTGGATGAGACCCAGCTTTATATCGGTTGGGAGGTGATCCTTCCGGCGGATGTGACCGAAGAAGCTATCGACGACGTGTTCTTGTTCCACCGGGACCGGATGGAATTCACCCTGACCCGCGATGCCGCAGATCCCGCGCCGCAGGAAGACGATGCGGGTGACTTGGGGACGTTCGAATTTCTTGGCTCGATGGACGACCTGATCGATGCGGGCGGCCCAGAGGCCCCGCTTGTCGCGCCTGATAGCATGGCGGGTGGCGGGTTCGAGGATGGCATTCCTCCGATGCCAGACGACGACATGGCCGATGAGGACTGCGAAGATGCGGATGACGGGTTCGAGGCCTTGCTTCAGTCCGAACCTCTGCAAGCGCCCGCCGCGCCAGTTGCCTCGGCGCGGGTGTTCGAAAGGCCCGAGCTGGATCAAGAGATCGAAATCGCACCTGTACGCGCGGCCCCTGCGGCACAGATGCGCGTGTCGGCTGAACGGCTTGACGACATCATGGACAAGGTCGGCGAACTGGTCATCGCCGAGGCGCGTTTGGCGGAAATTTCCGATGGCCTACAGGACGAAGGCCTGAAAGGCATCGTCGAGGATATTCAGCGGCTTGCCTTCGGGCTGCGCGATACGACCATGGCAATTCGCATGACGCCGCTAGGGTCGATCACCGGGCGCTTTCATCGCTTGGCCCGCGACTTGGCCGCAAAAACCGGCAAGGCCTTTGATTTCATTATCGAAGGCGAACAGACTGAACTGGACAAGACAGTCATCGAAAAGCTGTCCGACCCGCTGGTGCATTTGCTGCGCAATGCGGTGGACCACGGGCTAGAGGCCCCCAAGCTGCGCCTGTCTGAAGGCAAGCCCGAGCGTGGGTGCGTGCGTTTGTCGGCGCGGTATTCCGGCGCGGATGTGCTGATCTCGGTCTCGGACGATGGCAAGGGGCTGGACCCCGATCTGATCCGTGCACGGGCCATTCAGCGCGGGATCATCTCGGCTGACGCCAACCTGTCGCGCAGCGAAATCTACGCGCTGGTCATGGCCCCCGGCTTTTCGACGGCAAATACGGTGACCGAACTGTCGGGGCGCGGTGTGGGAACCGATGTGGTCAAGCAAACCGTTGAATCCCTGCGCGGCTCGCTTGAGATTGACAGCGTGCTTGGGCAGGGCGCGACCTTCACCCTGCGGCTGCCGCTGACCTTGGCGATTATGGAAGGGCTGTTGCTTCAGGTGGGCAAGGACCGCTACGCCGTGCCATTGGCCGCCGTTCACCAGATCCTTGAACTGCCGCCCGAACTAAAGGACTTGTCCGAACCCGTCGGCTTGACCGAGATCCGGGAAACCCTGTCGCCGGTTCTGAACCTGCGGGCGCTGTTCAATTGCTCGGGCGCGCGGGACGAGCATCCGAAAATCGTTGTGGTTCAGACCAACAAGCTGAATGTCGGGCTAGTCGTGGATCGGATCATCGGGTCGTACCAGACCGTGATCAAGCAACTGTCGCCGCTGCATTCGCATATGAAAATCTTCTCGGGGGCGACCATCCTTGGCGATGGCACGGCCGCCCTGATCATCGATGTCTCGCAGCTTGTGATGTCGCAGCGGGCGAACATGCGCCTGAAAGAGAGGGCGGCATGAAGGCGGTTCGCAAGAAGGACCTGAATGCGCGGCTCAAAAGCGTGGTGGTGTTCGAACTGGGCGGTCAGGCCATGGCCGTACCCACGGATATCCTGCGCGAGATTTTGGAGCCAACCGTGCTGACGCGCGTGCCTTGCACCGATCATTTTGCGCCCGCGCTGATGAACGTGCGGGGGGTGATTGTGCCGATCGTGGACCTGCGGCGCACCTTGGCCGTTCCAATGACGCCGCAAGATGCCGATACGCGCATTCTGGTGCTGGAAGTCCCAACCCAAGACGGGATCATGCTGGCCGGTTTGATCGTCGACAGCGTGAAAGCGGTGATCGCGGTCGATGTCTCGACCGTGCAGCCGGTGCCGGATGTTGGCCCCAAATGGCCGCCCTATGCGATGGCGGCCGTGTCGCGGTGGCGCGATGCGTTTCTTTATATTCTGGATGTTGAGGCGCTTTTGGCCGCCCGGATCGAGGCCAACCTAGAAGGCAGAACCTGTGGGGAGGCGGCGCAGAATGACGAAGACTGAAGACCTGACCTATCTGACCTTCGGATTGAACGATGACCGTTTGGCCATTCCTGTGGGCCGCGTTCGCGAAATTCTGGATGCCCGCCCGGCCAGCGCGTTGCCAAATGCGCCTGCCTATGTGCTGGGCCATATCGACCTGCGCGGCGTGCCGATCCCGATGATCGACCTGCGCCGCCTGCTGTCCATGCCAACCCGCGCCGATGATCTGGCCACGCGTTTGGTGGTGATCGAGGTGCAGCCTGCAGGCAAACCCGTGATCGTCGCGATCCGCACGGACCGCGTGCATGAGGTCGCGCGGTTTGACGATGACACGGTTAATCCGTTGGGTGTGGAAGGTTTGCTGAACTGGGACAGCCGCATTGTGCGCGGCATTGGCCATATCGGCGGCACCGCGATCACCCTTCTGGACCCTGATGTTTTGCTGAAATCTGATGTGGTGGCAGATCTGTCCTGCAATCCCGTCACACCCGACACCGAGGCCCTGCCATGACCCCGGACACTATTGTGATCGAAAATCCAAACCTTGAAAAATTTCGCGCGATGCTGGCCAAGACGACCGGCATCACGCTTCCGCAATCCAAGAACCATCTGGTTGAGGGCCGACTGCGCAAACGCGTTGCGGCGCTGAACTTGCCGGACATCACGGCCTACCTGAGCCACCTTTTTGACGAAGGCGGGCTGGATCAGGAACTGCCGGGTATTGTGGATTTGATGTCCACCAACCGGACGGAATTTTTCCGCGAGGCACCGCATTTCGAATTTCTGGCCAAGCAGGTGCTGCCGCACCACGACAAAGACCGGTTGTTCAAAATCTGGAGCGCGGCCAGTTCTTCGGGCGAAGAGGCCTATTCCATCGCGATGCTGCTGTCGGAATACAGCCGCCGGTCGCCGGGGTTCAACTTTGGCGTTTTGGGCACGGACATATCGAAAAGCATTCTAAGCAAAGCCGACGCTGGCGAGTACCAGCTTGAAGGCGTGCGGTCGGTGCCAAAGGGCTATCGCGATCGGTATTTCCAGTTGGTCAATGACACAACGATCAAGGTTAAGAACAATCTGAAATCGCGCGTGAAGTTCGGCCAGCTGAACCTGATCGAAGGCAACTTCCCGGTCGATCGGAACATTGATGCGATCTTCCTGCGCAATGTGCTGATCTATTTTGACGTGCCCACCCGCGCTTTTGTTGTTTCGGCTTTGACCGACCATCTCAGAACGGGGGGATACCTATTTGTCGGCCATTCAGAAGCGATGGCCGTTGACGACCCCCGTTTGACCGCAAGAACATCCGCAGTTTTCCAAAAGGTGAATGAAGCATGACCGCAGGCTCGCAAATCAGCGTGATGATCGTCGAAGATTCCTTGACGGCCCGCACAATGCTGAAACGTCTGGTCGAAAAAGACCCGGCGTTGCGCGTGACTGTAATGGCGCGTGACCCCTTCGACGCAGTCGAAAAAATGCGCGAAAGCCAGCCCGATGTGATGATGCTGGACATTGAGCTGCCGCGCATGGATGGGCTGACCTTCCTGCGCCGGATCATGACGCAAAGCCCGCTGCCGGTGGTGATCTGTTCGAACCACACGTCGTCGGGCTCCGAAGCAACAATGAAAGCGCTGCAAATCGGTGCGGTCGAGGTTCTGTCGAAATCAGACCTTGGCCCCGGCGGCAGTGAAGATGCGGCTATGCGTGTATCTGACGCGATCCACGCAGCGTCGCAGGCGCGGGTGCGTCGCTCCGCCCCGCCGCCACAATTAGAGCCGCGCGCCCTGACGCCCGGCAAGAAACTGACCGCTGACGCCATTATGCCATCGCGCGGGCCGAACACGCCGACCAACCCGCGCACGCCCGGCGTTGTGGGGATCGGCGCGTCAACCGGCGGAACCGAGGCGCTGGCCAAGGTGCTGGCCAAGCTGGACCCGTCTTGCCCGCCGATCGCCATCGTTCAACACATGCCCGAGAAATTCACCGCAGCCTTTGCAAAGCGTTTGGATGGGCTTTGCGCCATCGAAGTGCGCGAAGCGCAGGATGGGGATGTGATGCGTGACGGGCTGGCCCTGATTGCGCCGGGGCATGCGCATATCGCGGTGAACTATCGGCAGGGCGTTTACCGCGTGCAAGTGATCGACGGCCCGCCCGTCAGCCGTCACAAACCGTCGGTCGATGTGCTGTTCCGGTCCTTGTCGATCTCGGCGGGGGCAAATGCGCTGGGGGTGATCATGACAGGCATGGGCGACGACGGCGCAACATGCATGCTTGAGATGCGCGATGCGGGGGCAAAAACGATCGCTCAGGACGAGGCAAGCTGCGTCGTATATGGGATGCCGCGTGAAGCGGTTGAACGCGGTGCAATCGAGCGGCAGGTGCCGCTTGATCAGATCGCCGGGCAGATCATGCAATTCAAACGAAACCACAACCGCGGTGCGGCCATGAGTGGAACCTGGTAATGACTATGAAAACAGCATCAATCACCGGCCCTATGGGGCAAATCGAAACAGTGTTCACCACTGTTCTGGATGATCTTTTCTATGCGTCTCAGACAGGTCACCGCTTGCGGGGAACGATTTCCGATCTGGCCTCGGCCCTTGGGGCGGAACGTCTGGAACAGCTTGAGGACCAGCGAAACGCCTTGTCTGAGCGGGTGGATGCCATCCGCCGCGAGGTCGGGCAGGCCACAGGGTTCGTTGACGGTGTGGCCCGCAACAGTCGCCGCATGGGCCACCACTTGAAAGAGCTGAACGAGAATATTCAATCGGCCAATATCGTCGCGCTGAACGCCCGGATCATCGCGCAGGGGCATCGCCACTTGCCGCAAGGCGACCAGATGGTGCGGCTGTCTGCGGATATTTCCGAAATCACCGATGTGGCCAATCGCCAAGTCAGCGAGATGTTCGAAGTGATGGACCAGACCGAACGGGCCATCGCGGTCATTTCGGAGTCTGTGGATCATCGGTCTAATGACTTCTCGACCAACCTGCTGCCGCGCCTAGAGGAGCTTTCGACCCTTCAGGATGCGTTGTATCAGGGCATGGGCGTGTCGCGTAAATCGGCCAACTGGCTGGGCACCTACACGGATTATCTGGCCGGGGCCGTGGCCGAAATCATCGGCGCCCTGCAGGCCGGGGACCGCGCGTGCCAGCGTATGACCCATGTCATTCAGATCCGCGATGAGGCCCGCCGCTATCCGTCCAATACGCCGGAACGTCAGGCGCTTGATATGCTGTCGGGCATGCAACTGGCCCACACCACCAAGGCCGCCTATGAAGACGTGGTTCGCGCGTTGGAGCTGCTGGACAATGTGCTCAAAGGCCTGCCCGATCTGGACACCAACTGCGCTGCGGTTCTGAAGGTGTTTGACAATGGGCGCCTGCGTAGCCTGCGGTCCGAGTCCATTGAAATGAGCAACATCACTGATCAGTTGCCGCAGGAGGCACGTCAGGCCTTTGCGACACTGAAGGAATGTGACGACAATCTGCGCGAACATTCCGACAAGCTGGGCAATGCCGCGTTCCAGATGCAGCTGACCTCGATCAACACGATCATTGCTTGCGCCCGTGTGGGCGGACATGCCGCCGATATGATCGTGATCTCTCAGCAGATCAACGAGGTCATCTCGGCCGTGCCCGAGATTTTTGCCAAGTTCGCCGAAGCCTTGGACGACACCAAGGCCCATCTGGCCGGAAGCGAAATCGCCGCGCATATGCAAGAGGAAGAAGCCGCGCATCGCATTGATCTGGCGGCGCTATCGCATTCGCAAAAGGTCGTGGTCCGGTCCTTGCCGGGGCTGGGAACCGATAGCCGCACGATTATCCAGACGCTGGAAAGCGCCCGCAAAACCCTGAAGCATTACAAAGATGCGCTGGGCGAGGAATGGTCGCGGGTGCGGGGCAAAATGTCGGCCACTCTGCCCGCGGGTCTTGAGGTCAACGAAGGCTTCAAAGCTACGCTGAATAAGCTGCGCAAACAGTATTCGATGGCCGAGGAACGCGATCTGCATGATCTGGTCTTTGCCGACCTTGTGGGCGCTCCGAAACCGACCAAAGCCCCGGCGAAACCTGCGCCCGCCGAGGATGATCTTAGCGCGATCCTGTTCTGAGGGTTATCGCTGCGCGGTTTCCCAGTTCGGGTTGATCCAAGGTGCATCGTTGCGCGGTGCCAAAGGCGTCCGGCCAAGGATATGGTCTGACGCCTTTTCGCCGACCATGATCGAGGGCGCGTTGAGGTTGCCATTGGTGATGCGCGGGAAAATCGAGCTATCGGCCACGCGCAGCCCATCCACGCCAATCACCCGGCATTCCGGGTCTACCACCGCCATCGGATCATCGGCGCGCCCAAGGCGGGCGGTGCCGCAGGGGTGATAGGCGCTTTCGACGTGCTGGCGGATGAAGTCATCCAACTCATCATCCGTCTGGCAATCGGCACCGGGCTGGATTTCGTGTTTGTAGTAGGGTGCAAAGGCATCCTGCGCAAAAATTTCCCGCGTCAGGCGGATGCATTTGCGGAAATCCGACCAGTCCTTTTCGTGGCTCATGTAGTTGAAGCAAATGGCTGGGTCGTCCTTGGGATCGGCTGATCGCAGCGTCACCGCCCCACGCGACGGGCTGCGCATCGGGCCAGTATGCGCTTGGAACCCATGGCCTTCGGGCGCGGCCTGACCGTCATAGCGCACGGCAATGGGCAGGAAGTGGTACTGAATGTCGGGGTAATCAACGCCCGCGTCTGACCGGATAAACCCACAGCTTTCGAACTGGTTCGATGCGCCGGGACCGGTCTTGGTGAACAGCCAGCGTGCGCCGACATAGGCTTTGCCCAGCAGGTTCCAATACTTGAACAACGTCACCGGTTGCGAAGCGGCGGCTTGGATATAAAGCTCTAGGTGGTCTTGCAGGTTCTGGCCCACGCCCGCGCGGTCGGCAACCACGTTGATGCCATGTTCCGCCAGATGCGCCGCAGGGCCAACGCCTGACAGCATCAGGATTTTCGGCGTGTTCAGGGACGAGGCCGCAACGATCACTTCGGCTTCGGCGCGGATTACTTCGACCTTGCCGCCGCGTTCAATCTCAACACCCGTTGCGCGGCCATCTTCGATGATCACACGTCGGGCAAGGGCGCGAACCATCGTGCAGTTTTCACGCATCAGCGCCGGGCGCAGATAGGCTTTGGCGGCTGAAAACCGCTCGCCTTTCCAGACGGTCATATCGAAGGGGCCGAAGCCCTCTTGCTGATGGCCGTTGTAGTCGCCCGTCACCGGATAACCCGCCTGACGGCCAGCCTCGACAAAGGCGCGGGTCAGCGGGTTTTCGCGCTTGCCGCGTGTCACATGCAGCGGGCCATTCTTGCCGCGCCACGACGGATCGCCGCCATGACCGCCGTCGTGCCAATCCTCCTGCCGGACGAAATAGGGCAGGACATCGGCGTAAGACCAGCCATCGGCCCCCATGTCGCGCCAATGGTCAAAGTCGCGGGCATGGCCGCGCACATAGATCATCCCGTTGATCGAGGACGACCCGCCCACCACCTTGCCGCGCGGTGTCACCAAGCGGCGACCGCCAAGATGCGGCTCGGGCTCGGTTTGCAGGCCCCAATCATAGCGCTTCATGTTCATCGGATAGCTGAGTGCACCCGGCATCTGAATGAACGGCCCCGCATCGGTGCCGCCGTATTCGATGACGATCACGCGCTTTCCGGCCTCGGTCAGCCGCCATGCCATAGCGCAGCCCGCGCTACCCGCGCCGATGATGACGTATTCGGCCTGCATCAGAACGGTGCCTCGACATCGCCCATGCGGACGTAAACGGATTTCAACTGGCTGTAGTGGTTGATCGCGGTTTTCGAGTTCTCACGACCCACGCCCGACATCTTGGACCCGCCAAAAGGCGCTTCGACCGGGGCGTCGTTGTAGGAGTTGATAAAGCAGCTGCCCGCCTTGATCTGCCCGATCACCCGGTGGGCGCGGCTGATATCGCGGGTGAATACGCCTGCCGACAGACCGAATTCGGTGGCATTGGCGCGGGCAATGGCCTCGGCTTCGTCCTCGAAATCCAGAACGGCCATGACGGGGCCAAAGATTTCCTCTTTGGCGATGGTCATGTTGTCGGTCACATCGGCAAAGATCGTAGGTTCGATAAAGAACCCGTCGCCGTCGATCCGCTTGCCGCCCGCAACCAGACGCGCGCCTTCTTCGATGCCCTTGGCGATATAGCCTTCGACAATCTCGCGTTGGCGGGCGCTGACCATGGGGCCGATGATGGTGTTTGGGTCTTGCGGATCGCCAATGGTGGCGGTTTTCAGACGCTCGGCCAGACGGGCAAGGAAGGCGTCTTTGATGCCCTTTTGCACAAAGACGCGGGTGCCGTTCGAGCAGACCTGACCGGTCGAATAGAAATTCGCCAGAATGGCCCCGCCGACGGCGTTGTCCAGATCGGCGTCGTCAAAGATCACCAGCGGGGATTTCCCGCCCAGCTCCATCGTGACGTGCTTCATATTGCTTGCGGCGGCGGCATAGACCTTGCGGCCCGTGGGGACAGATCCAGTCAGAGAGACCTTGGCCACGCGCGGATCGCCGATCAACTGCGCGCCCACAGGGCCAGTGCCCTGCACGACGTTGAACACACCGGCAGGCAGGCCCGCCTCAACCAGAATCTCGGCAACCTTCAGCGCCGAAAGCGGCGTGGTTTCAGACGGTTTGAACACCATCGCATTGCCGCAGGCCAGCGCGGGCGCGGCTTTCCAGCAGGCGATCTGGGTGGGGTAGTTCCACGCGCCAATGCCAACACACACGCCCAGCGGTTCGCGGACGGTATAGACCCAATCTTCGCCCAGCTGGATGTGTTCGCCCGTCAGGCTGGCAGCCAGACCGCCGAAATATTCCAGCGCATCGGCGGCGCTGCTGGCGTCGGCGACGCTGGTTTCCTGATAGGGTTTGCCGGTGTCGTAGGTTTCCAGCACCGACAGATCGTGGTTGCGTTTGCGGATCAGGCGGGCGGCATCGGTCAGGATACGGCCCCGTTCGCGGCCCGTCATCTTGGCCCATTCTATCTGCGCCGCAGCGGCAGCGGCCAGTGCCTGATCGACAAGCGCGGGCGTCGCCTCATGCAAGGTGGCGATGACTTTGCCGGTGGCAGGGTAGATCACCGGCAACGACGTGCCAGCGATGTCATCGACATAGGTTCCGTTGATAAAGTGGCTGGCGGTGGGCTGAGTTTCGTAAGCCATTGGTCTTTCTTATTATTCACCTCGGGGGAAGCGTTGATTTTCTTCCACCACGTTCAGATCCATGTGATTGCGCATAAAGCGCTTGGAGGCCTTTTGCAGGGGCTGGTAGTCCCACGGGAAAAAGGCACCATTGCGCAGCGCCTCATAGACGACCCAGCGCTTGGCTTGGCTTTTGCGCACGTCGGCATCAAAGCGGTCCAGATCCCACAAGGCATCGGCCTTGGCGCGGAAGTCGGCCAGCGCGTCTGCATGGGCGGAGTCGTCGGCGACGTTGGTCAATTCGTGCGGGTCATTGGCCAGATCGAACAGTTGTTCTGGGTCCAGCGCGCAGCGGGTGTACTTGTACGTGCCCTCACGCAGCGCGACCAACGGCGCGTAAGAGGCTTCGGCCGCGTATTCCATGGGTACGGCGGCACGCGGGCCACCCTTGGCTACGGGCACCAGCGTTTCGCCAGCGGTCCAGGGCATGACCTCGTCCATGCTGACTCCGGCCAGATCACAAAGCGTCGGGCAGACGTCGATGTTCGAGACGGGCGTTTCGATCAAGCCCGGCGTCAGCCCCGGTGCGCAAAGCATCATCGGCACACGGGCCGAGCCTTCGAAGAAGTTCATTTTGAACCACAGGCCCCGATCGCCCAGCATATCGCCATGGTCCGACACGAACAGGATCACCGCCTCTTGGCGGGTGCGTTCCAGCACGTCCAGCAATTCGCCGATCTTGTCGTCGATATAGCTGATATTGGCGAAATAGCCTTGGCGGGCGCGGCGGATGTGGTCCTCAGTGATGTCAAAGCTGCGCCAGTCATTGGCGTCGAAGATGCGCTTTGAATGCGGGTCTTGGTCGTCATAGGGGATGGGCGCGATTTCGGGCATCAAGTGCGCGCAATCCTCATAGAGATCCCAGTATTTGCGGCGCGCAACATAGGGGTCGTGCGGGTGCGTGAAGCTGACGGTTAGGCACCACGGGCGGGCATCATGGCCGCGCGACAGATCATAGATCTTGCGGGTCGCGCAGGTGGCGACCTCGTCGTCATATTCCATCTGGTTGGTGATCTCGGCCACGCCCGCGCCGGTGACCGATCCCATGTTGTGATACCACCAATCGATGCGTTCGCCGGGCTTACGGTAATCTGGCGTCCAGCCGAAATCGGCGGGGTAGATATCAGTGGTCAGGCGCTCCTCAAACCCGTGCATCTGGTCGGGGCCAACGAAGTGCATCTTGCCCGACAGGCAGGTCTGATAGCCTGCGCGCCGCAGGTGGTGCGCATAGGTTGGCAGGTCTGATGGGAATTCGGCGGCGTTGTCGTAAACCCCTGTGACGGATGGCAATTCGCCCGACATGAAGCTGGCCCGCCCCGGAGCGCAGAGCGGCGAGGCGGTATAGCAATTGCGGAACCTGACAGACCGTTCGGCCAGCTTTTTCAGGTTCGGCGCATGAAGCCAATCCGCCGGACCATCGGGAAACAGCGTGCCGTTCAACTGGTCGACCATCAAAATCAGGATATTGGGCTGGGTCATTTTGCTCTCTGAAGCTCTAGGGCGATGGCGGCGCGAACTTGCGCGGTGGCTTGTTCCCCGGCGGTTGGGTCGGGGTTGTGGGCGTAGCGCAGGTACAGCCCGTCAATCAGCGATGCGATGCGGTCTGCCGCCTGTTCGGCATCGTCCCCGATCAGCGGGCGGAACCCGTGCAGCAGGTTGGACCGAAGCCGCGCGTGATAGATCAGCAGCAACCGCTTGGCCTGTTCTGACCGGTAGGCCATGACGTAGAAGTTCAGCCAAGTGGCTATGATGTCGGAGCGGAAGTTCTCGGGCTCGAAATTCGCGCCGACCAGCGCATCCAACCGATCGCTGGGGGTGTGGGCCGTCCGATAGGCTTTGCGCACCGCCGTGCTGTAGGTGCGCAGCACTTGGCGCATGGCCGCCAGAAACAGCGATTCTTTGTCGCCGAAATAATGGAACGCCAACGCCGATGACACGCCCGCCCGTTTCGCGATCTTGCCCACCGGCACTTCAAGAGAACCCGTTTCGCCAACAACGGCGAGGGCTGCCTCAACAAGCTGCGCTTTTCGCTTATGCTCTTGTGCCATTCCGGTCCCAATGAAAAAATACGTTGCGTATCACGAATAATCGGCCATTGTTTGACTGGTCAATCAGAAATCAACAAGACTCCTAGGGAGAGACTATGAAACTGACATTTGCTATTTCCGCAATCGCCCTGGCCGCCGCTGGCGCTGCCTATGCTGAATGCGACACCGTAAGCATGTCGGATGTGGGTTGGACCGACATCACGACCACCACCGCAACAGCCAAGCACGTGCTGGAAGGTCTGGGCTACAAAGTCGACGTTAAGGTTCTGTCCGTGCCGGTGACCTTTGCATCGCTCGAAAGCGACGACGTGGATGTGTTCCTTGGCAACTGGATGCCCGCACAGTCCGGCGCGATTAACCCCTACATCGAATCCGGCGAAATCGAAGCTGTGAACGTGAACCTGGAAGGCACCAAGTACACGCTGGCCGTGCCGACCTATACTTGGGACGCTGGCCTGCAAAGCTATGCCGACATTCACAAGTTCGAAGAAGAACTGGATGCCAAGATCTACGGCATTGAGCCGGGCAACGAAGGCAACGGCTATCTGGTCGGCTTGGCCGAAAACAACACCCACGGCCTGAAGAACTTTGAAGTTGTCGAAAGCTCGGAGCAGGGCATGCTGGCGCAGGTCGCCCGCGCCTACAAAAAGAACGAGCATGTGGTCTTCCTTGGCTGGGAACCCCACCCGATGAACGCCAACTTCTCGCTCAAGTATCTGCCGGGCGGCGAAGACTTCTTCGGCGGTGAAGGCGTGGTTCACACCGTGACCCGCAAAGGTTACTCGGAAGAATGCCCGAACGTCGGTAAGCTGCTGGCGAACATGGATTTCTCGCTTGAGATGGAAAACCAGATCATGGGCGAAATCCTGGACGAAGGCGCAGACCCGGATGAAGCGACCGAAGCATGGCTGAAGGCCAATGCCGGTGTGCTTGACACCTGGCTGGACGGCGTGACCACCAAGGACGGCGGCGATGCCGTCGCGGCGGTCAAAGCGCACCTGGGCATGTAATCCCAGATCAACCAATCGGGCCGGCGCCACCGCCGGCCCTTTTCATAACGAATGACGGCAGGCCGTCGTAAGCCCGCCGCAACCCCGGAGACCTAATCCTTGGATTGGCTGACCGAATACAAAATTCCTGTCGGAAAGGCCGCGCGAACGCTTTTCGACTTTCTGCGCGACCACGGAGAAGTGTTCCTCGAGTCCATGGCCAATGTCATGGAAACGCTGATTGATGCGCTTCTTTGGTTGATGCAGGAACCCCACCCATTTTTCGTTATCGCCGTTTTTGTCGGCATCACCTGGTTCCTTCAGAAAAGCTGGAAAGTGTGCCTGTTCGTGGTGCTGGGCTTTCTGTTCATCCTGAACCAAGGCTATTGGGAAGAAACCACCGAAAGCCTGACGCTGGTTCTGTCGTCTTGCGTGGTTTGCATGGCCATTGGCGTGCCGATCGGCATCGCGGCGGCGCACCGGCCGCGTATGTACGTCTATCTGCGCCCGATCCTTGACCTGATGCAGACCCTGCCGACCTTCGTGTACCTGATTCCGGCCATTGTGTTCTTTGGCATCGGGATGGTGCCGGGCCTGATTGCCACCGTGATCTTTGTGTTGCCCGCGCCGATCCGCCTGACCTATCTTGGCATCTCCTCGACCCCGCAGGCCCTGCTCGAAGCGGCCCGCGCCTTTGGGGCGACCTCGCGCCAGACGCTGTTCAAGGTCGAATTGCCCTATGCTTTCCCGCAGATCATGGCGGGCCTGAACCAGACGATCATGCTATCGCTGTCGATGGTCGTTGTCGCCGCGCTGGTCGGCGCCGATGGCCTTGGCGTGCCGGTTGTCCGGGCGTTGAACCAAGTGAACACCGCGCTTGGCTTTGAATCGGGGTTTGTGATCGTGGTGGTGGCCATCATGCTGGACCGTATCCTGAACGTCGGAGGCCCCAAGAAATGACCACCGCAGTCAAGATCGACAACGTTTCCATCGTCTTTGGCAAACATCCCGAAGCGGCTTTGCCTCTGATGGATGATGGCAAGGACCGCCCCGAGATCCAGGAAGCCACTCAGCAGGTTCTGGGCGTGCACAACTGTTCGCTGGACGTGCAAGAGGGCGAGATCCTCGTGCTTATGGGCCTGTCCGGGTCTGGCAAATCCACGCTGCTGCGTGCTGTGAACGGGTTGAACCCCGTGGTGCGCGGCGCGGTGCATGTGAACGACGGCGCTGGCATGGTCGATGTGACCCACGCCGATGCCGCCACGCTCCGCCGCATCCGCATGCAGCACGTTGCCATGGTGTTCCAGCAATTCGGCCTGCTGCCTTGGCGCAGCGTGCGTGAAAACGTCGGGCTGGGGTTGGAACTGGCCGGAATGCCCGCCCGCGAAATGCGTGCGCAAATCGATGAACAGCTTGACCTGGTCGGCCTGTCCGACTGGGGCGACCGCAAGGTGGGCGAGCTTTCGGGCGGGATGCAACAGCGTGTGGGTCTGGCCCGCGCCTTTGCCACCAAAGCCCCGATCCTGCTGATGGATGAGCCGTTCTCGGCGCTGGATCCGCTGATCCGCACCAAGTTGCAGGACGAACTGCTTGAGCTTCAGGCGCGTCTGAAGCGCACCATCCTGTTCGTCAGTCACGATCTGGATGAGGCGTTCAAGCTGGGCAACCGCATCGCCATCATGGAAGGCGGCCGGATCGTTCAAACTGGCACCCCGCAGGACATCTTTAACGCACCGAAGAACGACTATGTGGCCGATTTCGTGCAGCATATGAACCCGCTCGGCGTGCTACGCGTCCGCGATCTGATGGGCCCGCCCGCAGGCAGCCCGGCAATCACCGTCGATGCCAATGCACTGGTGCGCGACGCAATGAACGACCTGATCGGATCGGACGCAGGCGTCGGCGTTATCGACGCAGGCCAGATGGTCGGCAGCCTGAACAAAGACGACATCCTACGCGGCCTGAACCGCGGTTAAACCAGAAATCGGGGCCACCTGGCCCCGGTTTGCCATCAGGAATGGTGATCCCGGCAGGAGGGAAGAATCCGTGTCGGTGGTTGCTGCTAGGTATTTGTTTTTGAATGGTAAATGTGGGGCGTCGGTGGTGTCTTTGCTCAGTGGTGGCGGTTACACTACGCCGTAGACACCTTACGCCGACGCCGGGATGTGCCCAGTTTTCCGAGCATGTGGCTCGGGCAAGTCGTCGGCGTTGTGCAGCAGTTGAGTCCGGGGTTGCGCCGCTGGCGGCAGGACAAAAAACATTGGTCGACGTCCCGCCGCACATGCCAGCTGCCGCAAATCGCAGCATCTGTCATGATGGTGCCCCCCGGCAGTGTGCCCGCCGGGGGAGTGGTCGTAACGTGCTCAGAGCTTTTGCTGGGACTGTTGGGCAGCCTTTTGGGCCGCGCTGCAAGCGTCATCGCAACGCGCGATTTGGCGAGGCGAGCTGGCCTCTGCCCACGTGATGGCGAGCCCTGAGGCAGCCTTGTCAAGGCGCTGCCAGAGGTCGGGGTTTGCTATCCCTTTGCCCTTGTCCGTCTTCCAGCCGTTGGCCTTCCAGCTGGCGAGATTGGCGATAAAGTTCCCACGGACGTAGTGTGCTCGGCAGTAGACCTTGGCAGAGGCTGTCTCGCAGCCCTCCAAAGCTTGGCATAGAGCCACGAGTTCCATGCGGTTGTTCGTCGTGTCGGCCACGGAACAGCTCAGAGTGGCGGATGCCAACGTTTGCCCATTCGCTGACGTGCGGCGAATGGTGTAGGCCCAGCCGCCATGGCCGGGGTTGTTGATGCACGAAGCGGCTGTGAAAATCTCTGTGAGAGGCTCTCCAGCATTCGGGCATGCGGGGTTATAGTGGGTGGTGGACGGTTGGACTAGATCCACTGTCATGATGTTTCCTTGGGTTTAAGAGACGAAGAGCTCAGGTCCGTGCAGCTAGGGGCTGACGGCTTCTGATCTGTTCGTCTGGAAATGGGGGGAGGGGGTGCTCGGCGACTGTGATGCTGTCGCTGGGCTGTAGGGGCCGCCAAGATGGCAGCGACGAGGAACACGCAAAATGCGTGCTCCTATGGTGTTCGTGTTCTCTGCGTCAGAAATCGTAATTGTCGTCGTCTAGGTCGGGCTCGTGCAGGTCATCCATGAACGCTCCAAACTCAGGCATGTCGAACTCGTCTGGGGAGAAAAGCCATTCGACCATCGACCGAAGCTTGGAGGTGCCGAAAGCAAGCTGAAGCGCCTCCGCCGTGACCTCCTCATCCTGCCAAGGCATTTTGCCAAAGGCTTCACGAACTCTTTCGGAGTACTTCTCGATGCAGGCTTGGCGTTCGCTCTCGGACAACTCGGGGCGGGCATTCATTGCGGGCAAAACATCTTGCCGATCTCGCCACCATTCGCCGGTAGCCTCCTTTCGGTCTGCGAGCATGGTTTTCCAACGTTTGCGCATGTTGTCCACGGAGCGTGTGCCGACCCCGGTCGCTCCAGCTACGGTCTTTACCTTCAGGCGCTCGCCGGGCAGCCTGACCAGCCGCCATGCCGCATCCATCCTCTCACTTTTGGTAAGTGGTAGTCGCTCCCTTGAGTTTGCCTCAACGGCTGCCACCATGGCCGCCGCGCGGGTGCCCGTGAAGATCGTCGCAGGCACGTCCTCTCGGGGCTTGAATGTGGCGTAAGCGGCAAGACGATGATGGCCGTCAAGCAGGACAAGGCGGCCCGTGGCAAGCCCTAGAGCGTCGACCTCCCGCCAAACTAGGATTGGGTCGAGCTGTCCCGTCGCTCGGAGTGTTTGGACAAGCCCTCGCACATGGCCTTTGTCGGTGGCCGTGTGCCGGAACTGGAAGTCAGAGACGCTCGTGATGGCACGAGGGCTAAGATGTCTGCGGGAGATAAGGGGTTGGTTTTGTTCAAGCGAGGTACCTTTGGGGGTGATTGTGGTCTGCATTCGGTTTCCTTCCAAGGCAGCAAAAAGAAAAGCCCCCGCCGGAAAGGCGGAGGCTGTAGTTGGGCTCAGATTGGATTGGCTGTCGAGCTGTGAAGCTCTGGCCTCCTACTGAGAGGGGCGCTCTGCGAACGGGTCAAACGTAGAAAGTTGACCAATTCGATATTGCTAAGGTGTGGGTGAATGCTGGTGGCGGACCAGTTTGCGGTGTTCTCCCTCAGCCTCTCACAATCCCCAGCGTGCCAAGGCGGCCTCTGCTTCGACCATATTCGCACGAATGCGAAGGATGGTCTGTCGGCTCAACCCAGCCGCTCGGGAGACCTCTGTGGTGCCCGCTCCGGTATCCGTCATGTCTCGCACAAGGTTCAACTGTTCTCGGTTGTAGCTGGGTTTGCGGCCTCGATAGGCCTCGGGCCTCTCTGTTTTGGCATGCTCAATCCCGGCCCGTTGGGCCTCTTTCATCACCTCAGCCTGTGCCTGTGCGGTGGCGGCCATAAAGGCAATGAGAGCGTCCCTCACGGCCTGTTGTGTCGGGTCGGTGGTTGCTCCGTCAAAGGTCATGGAGTTGATCACCGTCTTGATGGTGACGCCCTGACGCATGAAGTGCCGGATGGTGTCCGTCACGTCCTGATAGTTCCGCCCCAGTCGATCCACCCAGCGGACAACCAAGGTGTCACCTCGACGAAGCTTGTCGAACAGACAACGGCCTTCGGGCCTCTCTGACAGGACAGTCGAAACCCCGGATTGCCCTAAGTCGGCGATGACTTCATCAATGACGAAGCCAGCCTTGCGAGCCTGAGTGACTTGATGGTCGAGCGTTTGGTCTGCAGTGGAGACGCGGGCATAGAAGACAGTCGTCATGGTCGTCCTTACGGTGTGTTCGTTTGGGTGGTGTCCGTAAGATTGGGTGTCCGAAAGCGGGTTTCAACCCCAACGGACCAACTTCTCCGCCCTATTTCCAGTGTCCGGAGAGGTATACCCTATGTTCAACATAGGTTAGTCGCCTGAGTAATAATGCCGTCACGCTTCTAGTGCTTCCTCTGGCTAGCTGAGGGGAATGCATGATCATCGTGGTGGGCTGTCGGCACCACGGTTTTGGTTGCTGCCGCTAGGATGGACGCTGAAGGGTCTCCCCACGGGGGAAGCGCGGTGCAGACTGAACTATCTCGGGGTCACAAATTTTTCTCAAAAATCTGGGCCAAGAGCGCAGGCTTGAGTCGGGGGTGAACGGTTGCTTTCGGTCCCTATCTGATGCTAGACAAGGTGCCTTGAAGCTGTAACCTCCACAAATAAACGCCGCCCAGTATAATGTCTCTGCACTCTGCTGACCTCTCGGGATATGTGACTACAACCTAGCAACCAAGCCTTCGTAATATTGGTTCCTTGGCATTCCAAGTCGTTTTAGGTCCAAGGTGTTTGTCAACAAATTCATAAACGCTTCGTACACAACCCTTCGCGAGCCGTTAATCCGTTTTGTGCGGAATACAAACCAGTGAAATACTAGTCTCGAAACTACCTTGCCAAAAAATGAGCGAACGCCGCAAAGTTTCCTGTAGGTTGCTGAAGGCATAGCGCCAGATTGATAAGAGCCAATTGCCTTAGCATTGGAGAGCAAGGCAGAAATCCGCACAGAGGGCTCGTGACTTCCCGGCGTTGCAATAATTGACATCGGCTTGAGTCTATCGAATAGCTGTGATTCATTGTCGATGTATTTGAAATCTAATGCGCAAACACGTCTAAGGTTTTGCGATAGTCGCTCACGATAAGCCTGAAATTCTGCTCTGATTGTGTTTCGCCTATTTGTTGTTGCGAACAAAGAGAGCGCCGCTGTGAACCGGAAATCTAGGATAACGTCAGATTCCCAGCTGTAGCCATAGGTGTAAAAAACTTGGGGGTGATCAATTTCAAGGCCGAGCATATCGTCATAGTCACGGTCCATCGCGACCAAGACGTGCGATATCTCTTCTTGAATAACTCTTTCAGCCATAGGCCTAACCACTGATTTGCTACCCATGCTTTTGCAGTGTACAGACAAACCGTTCTCTGTGAACACGCGCTCCCAGAAAACTTCATCCAACGATGAGCCTTCTCCGTCCACACCTTTACCTTCACAATAGACTACATAGTCCACGTCGTAAAAAAGGTGCTCATTTTCAGTGCCTTGATTGGATCTAGTGAACATCCGAAATACATTTCTCAATATGAATAACACGGTCGTGAAAAGCGCCGACGATGTCAGGCGAGTGAGTGGCCGAGATTACCTGACAGGACCCATTTAGGCTCCGTATGTTCTCAAAAAGTGAGCTTTGCCAGCTAACGTGTAGTGAAAGTTCCGGCTCATCTGAGATAAAGATGACGGGACGGTCTTCTTGAAGCAGGGCTTCTCCTAGTAGAATGAATAGTTGTTTCTCACCCGAGGAAAAAACATCGATTGCGACTTTATCTCCAGATGCTAGATGAACCTTTGGATTGTTGCGCTCATCGAAGTGGAGTTCTTTTCCAGAAAGAAGAGTGTTTATTATGCGTTCAAACTGAATTCTAGGTTCAAAAATTGCTCGGCGCTTGGATTGCAGATCTCTCCATTCGTTTATCATCTCACTCACACGGGAAGCGTCTGACAGCGTGATAGCGTCTTCGAGTGTGATACCACTGTTTTGTTCAAAACGCGTCTTTGCTTCATCGAGCCTCGAAAAATGCATATTTACGCTCTTGGTCGCCTTGGCATTACTAACTCCGAGATCTCGCAAGACGCCAACAACAGTACTCTTATCTTCAGGTTCAGCAACTACTTGACCGAGTACGTCGCCACCGCGTCGGTTCTGATCTAGAAGCGACAGGAAAACATGCTCTTGGAAATTCTTGCTTTCGGCTTCGGCTTTAGAAGTCAAAAGAGAAAAGTACTGTGAAAAAGCCAAAGAAATATCATGCATCTTTTGATCAACTGATGACTCATATTCCTCATCGCGGCGACGTGTGCGCTCTTTTCCTGAGCTGGACCGATGAATGGAGAGCCAATTAACTTCGACTAGTTCAGACAGAATGCTGCTGAGCCTTGCACCTTCTTCCATGTATCTTCGAGACCGTGTATATCGGTAGTCGCGGTATAGTCTTTCATCGTATGGGCCTTCGACGCCGTAAGTGCGGCCTTTGTCGCTCGATTTTTCTTTTACGGTGTAGCGCAGTTCAAAACTGCCCATCTTCTTATCGACAACTTTAGCCACTTCAATTATTGGCTTTCGGTTTGCACCTATGGTTTTCAGGCGGATTGAGACCTTTTCAAATTGGACGGCGTAGAGAGCTGGAATGTCAGCCCTCAGGACAGCAGAAATCAGGTTGATGATTGTCGTCTTGCCGCTGCCATTGGGGCCGATAAGGAAATTCAGATCTTCCTTGAGCTTTAAAGAAACTTTTTTGCGTCCCCAAAAACCTTCGACGTCAACACTCTCGATATAATTCAAGTAACTGCTCCAACTTCCAAAGAGCGGGTTGTGCGCTCTTACTTCTTCCAGCTTAACTCTTGGCTAAGTCGGGGAGCAACTCAAAACTATTTCATTGCAGCCGGTTGGTTGGTCAAATTTATCAAGCAAACGGCTGTTTCTGGCTGATAGCGCGGGTATCTTAAAACCTGTCGTTGGTTGAGGGGGAGGCCGAAGGTCGCTTCACTTCCTTGTGCTTGGGGAATCCCTTTGATCTTGGAGAGGGCAATTGGTGGATGAGTGTCCACTGTTGTTGTCGTGGTTTTAACACATTTAGTTGGAGCGCATGATCGCCCCGGTGGTTAGATACTTCGAAGCGCCCCAAGAACGTTTAGAACCCCCTAAGGTACGCCTCAGCAGCCAGTAGGGCGGCGACCTTCTCCTGAGCGCTCGCGAGCTCCTCGACGTTTAGCCCGTGGTCATAGGGGTCTGACGTTCTCTTGACCCCGGCCCAGCCTCCTAGATCGTGGGCATCGTCAATCGAGAGCCCAGCGCGGCGCGATAGTGTTTTCCATGTGTGGCGAAGGGAGTGGAAGGCTAGGCGCTCGTCGCTCTCTCGGCCCAGTACCTTGCGGCGCAATGTGGTGAAGGCCTTGGAGGCCGATTTGGCGGTCCCTGTGGAGGCGTTGAGGGCGAAGGCATGGAATAGCCTGTCTTGCCCTTGAGCCACTGCATCGGCCCTGAGGCGCTTGATGATGGGCTGTGCGACCTTCGGGACAGGGACCACGCGCTTGGCGTTGTCGGTCTTGCCTCCAGCGATCAGGAACAGTGAGCCGTCTTCCTTGGTTGCCTCGACCGTGACCTTGACGATCTCGGTCACTCGCGCCCCGGTAACAAGGCCGATACGAAACAGATCTCCCATACGCTCCCCCTGAGGGGCAGCCTCAAGGATAAGCTGGGTTTCCTCTGGCTTGAACGGGTCACGTTTGGGCCCGTCCGTCTTCTTGAGCCTCGGCAGGTCGTCCACGGGCGTGTTGAAGGGGTTCCCGTCCAGCTTGACCTTGTGCCGCGCCAAGGCCCAGCGCCAGAGCATGCGGAGCATCGTCATGAGCTTCTGCGCTGTGGCTGGGGTTAGGTTCCTCCCGGTCTTCTTGGAGATCTGCGAGGGCAGGTATTCATGGTGGAAGGCCGTGGCCAGCTCTGGCGTGATGTCGTCCAAGAACAGAGTGTCCGGCGTTTTGCCCATGAAGGCGCACAGGTGATTGACCGCCGTTTGCACCTCGTTCGAGGACATCTTGGTTAGCGGCTTGTTTCCGTAGGGGTTGTCTGGCGCTCTGGCCTCAAGGTACTGCGCCGTTGCCTTGGATAAGGGCAACGTCGATGCCGTGGCGATCTTGAGGAATGCACTGCGGTCTTCATCAGGCGCTCGCTCGGCTTCGTCGTAGATCAAGTCTCGTACAAGTTCCCTGTTTTCTCGCTCGTCGCGCAGGGCCTCCGCCCAAAGTTCCGCCTTCTCGGGCGTGTAGCGGTCCGCCGCACGGTATTCGATTTCCAGCTTTCGGATTTCCGCAACGAAGATGTCACGAAGCTTCTTCGCGCTGGGCAGGTGCTTTTCGCCGCCCATGGGCCGAATAATCCACGTTCCGAATGGCCGACCGTCTGTCCAAGGGTTGGCGCGTCCCATCAGGCTCTTCGGGGTCTTCATCCTGAATCTTTAGGCCGTGCCTTGCCCCTTGGGCTGTTCGATGTAGCGCAAATGCCGCCTCCGTGGTGTACCTGAGTGGTGTACTTTACACCACCATCTGGTTCCTACTTGGGCGTAAGTCACTTGTTTTTCAAGGATTTTTTGGGTGTGGTGATCCCGGCAGGATTCGAACCTGCAACCTGCCCCTTAGGAGGGGGCTGCTCTATCCAGTTGAGCCACGAGACCACAGGGCCTTCTTAGCGGCGCTTGCCGGGCGTGTCATCCTGCCGGGCAAAGAATTTTGCCATTCCCGCGCACGTTGTTCGCAGGCCCGATCCTGCACCGCAGCAACGAAAAAGCCATTGGGACTGCTGCATTGTCTTGTTTGTCATGAACTGTTCGCGATAACCTGAATTCATACAGAGTGAAGGACGATCCAATTGGCCAATGAAGACACCCGCCCGCTGACATTGCGTGACGTATCAGAAGCTTCTGGCGTATCAGAGATGACCGTCAGTCGGGTGTTGCGAAACCGGGGGGATGTCTCGGCCGCCACGCGTGAAAAGGTGCTGGAGGCGGCCAAGGCCCTTGGCTATGTGCCCAACAAGATCGCCGGTGCGCTGGCCAGCCAGCGTGTGAACCTTGTGGCGGTGATTATCCCGTCGCTGTCCAACATGGTCTTCCCTGAGGTCATGACCGGCATCAGCCGCGTGCTGGAAGACACCGAATTGCAGCCGGTCGTGGGCGTTACCGATTACCTGCCGGAAAAAGAAGAGCGCGTTCTGTATGAGATGCTGTCATGGCGTCCGTCGGGCGTCATCATCGCCGGGATCGAACATAGCGAAGCGGCCCGCGCCATGCTGAAGGCCAGCGGCATTCCGGTGGTCGAGATTATGGATGTGGACGGCACACCAGTCGATTCTATGGTCGGCATTTCGCATCGCCGTGCGGGGCGCGAAATGGGCAAGGCGATCCTGAAGGCGGGCTATAGCCGCATCGGGTTCATGGGCACCAAAATGCCGCTGGATCACCGCGCCCGGAAACGGTTCGAAGGCTTCACCGAGGCTTTGGCCAAGGGCGGGATTGAGATCGCGGATCAGGAATTCTACTCGGGCGGGTCGGCGCTTGCCAAAGGCCGTGAAATGACCGAGGCGATGCTGAAGCGCACGCCGGATCTTGATTTCCTGTATTATTCCAACGACATGATCGGTGCGGGTGGGATGCTCTACCTGATCGAACAAGGCATCGACATTCCGGGGCAGATTGGTCTGGCCGGGTTCAACGGGGTTGAGTTGTTGCAAGGTCTGCCGCGACGTCTGGCCACGATGGACGCTTGCCGCCTTGAGATCGGCACCAAGGCCGCGCAGATCATCGCGGGACTGGTCGAAGATCCCAAGTCGACTGTCGAAAAGATTGTCGAACTGACCCCGACCATCAGTTATGGCGACACGCTGAAGCGCCGCTAGGCGTCCTCGTCCCAGCTATAGGCCCAATGCACCAGCCCCTCCTGACCGGCGGGGCTGATTGCGTATTGGCCTTTGGCGACTTTGTCGAACCAGCCGTAGTGATTGGTGCGCATCAAGGTCGTCGCCTTGGAAACGCCCGTCGCCTTGGCCACATCGGCCCCTTTGCAGGCGCCATGTTCGGCCAGATGCGCGGCGCAGCGCAGGGCATCCTGGCGGTAGGCCGTGACAATGCCGTGCCGGGTCGCGCCGCCATCATTGGGATCCCCCTGAAGGCGGTCGAATTCACGCAGCAACCGATCGCGGGCCCTGGTGTTCTTGCGCGGAGCATAAGGGCCGGGATCGCAGACCACATCCACCCGTCCGTCATCGTGGACAGTCATATATCCAAGCCCCAACCGGCGGCACATGGCGGTGTTGTCGCGCAGCACCCGCCGTGCCTGCCGCCCGGTCGGGCGGGGAACGGCAATATAGACGTGATCGGTCAGCTTCTGACGCGCGATAGCTTGATGATATAGGGTGAGGGAGACTTTCAGCTTCAGTTCGACAATGAGTAAAACATCGCCGCGCCGGGCTACCAAATCGGCAGCGCCGACTTCTCCCTTTACGTCATAGCCTTGTCGGGTCAGCAAGGCCTTGACGGGGGCGTAAAGATCACTTTCTTTCTGCACGCGGCAATCATCCGGAATGTACGAGTGTTTGTCCATGAAACACCGAAGGATTTTCGGGCCTATGCAGTGTATTCTAAGAATTCTTGCTTGGACATGTATCGCGTTTTGGGGCGTTGCTTCTAGCGCGCAATCCGATTGCCACGGCGAGGATTTGCGCGCAGGCCTGTCAGACGTTGACCGCGCGGGGCTTCGCCGTCATTTGGGCGTGCAACCCTATGCGCATGGCAACCATTGGCTGGCCACGCGTGGCGATACGGCGTTGAACATCATTGGCACGCTGCATATTCGCGACTCGCGATTGCAAGCGCCGTTCGCCCGTATTGCCCCTTTGGTGGAACAGGCCGATCTGGTCTTGCTTGAAATGACGCGGCAGGAAAAGGCCGAGATGGAAATCGCCCTGTCCACCAACCCAACGCTTTTGGTGCTTGAGGGCAAGGGCTTGCCCGATCTGCTGTCAGAGGCGCAATGGGGCGTGTTGTCGGATGCCGTGGCGCAACGCGGCGTTCCGTCTTTTCTAGCGGCGCGATTTCAGCCTTGGTATCTGACCATGCTTCTATCCTTTCCGCCCTGCCTTGATATGCAGGCGGTCGAAGATGGTGGATTGGATGCGCAGATCTTGCAGCAGGCCGAAACCTCTGATGTTCCCACACTGGCGCTGGAGCCGTTCGACACTGTGTTCCGGGCGTTTGGCACCATGCCAATTGAAACACAGGTTGAATTGCTGATGGCCTCGGTCACGGATGCGCAGGACAGCGCGGATCAACTGGCCACGCTGACCGCCAGCTATTTTGATCAGGCGCATCAAGAAGGGTGGGCCGTGGCACAGCTTTTGGCGCAGCGTCAATCGACCTTGGCCCCTGCGCGTCTGGATGAGGTCTACGATCTGCTGTCAGACCTGCTGCTGACCCAGCGCAATACCGCTTGGCTGCCGCGTATTCTTGAGGCGGCCGAAGGCAAGACCGCCGTGGTAGCCGTTGGCGCAGCGCATCTGGGTGGCCGGAATGGCGTCTTGCAGTTGCTGGCGGATCAAGGGTTTACCCTGACCCGCCAGCCGTTCTGATCAGGCCGCCAGCCCGCGCCCCTTCAGCAGCGCGTCAACGCCCGGCATTCGGCCCCGGAACTGGGTGTAAAGGTCTTGTGCCTCCGCCGAACCGCCAGCCGATAGGATGTGCCTTTCCAGCTTCTTCGCCATACCTGCATCAAAGGCGCTTCCGGCCTCTTCGAAGGCGGCAAAGGCGTCGGCGTCCATGACTTCGGACCACATGTAGCTGTAGTAACCGCTGGAATAGCCGTCGCCCGCGAAGACATGCGCGAAATGCGGCGTGGCGTGGCGCATTCCAATGGCGGCGGGCATTCCCAGACCGTTCAGAACTTCGGTCTGTTTGGCCATCGGATCGGCCGGGGCTGCGCCTTCGTGGAAGGCCAGATCCACCAGCGCCGAGGCGACGTATTCCACCGTCTGGAACCCCATGTCGAAGGTCGAGGCGGCCAGTACCTTGTCCAGCATGTCCTTGGGCATCGGCTCGCCCGTGCGGGCATGCGTGGCAAAGCGTTCCAGCACTTCGGGCACTTCCAGCCAGTGTTCATAAAGCTGGCTGGGCAGTTCCACAAAGTCGCGGGCCACGGATGTCCCCGCAATCGACCCGAATTCCACATCCGACAGCATCTGGTGCAGGGCGTGGCCGAATTCATGGAACAGCGTGCGCGCGTCGTCATAGGACAGCAGCGCGGGCTGACCGGCGGGCGGTTTGGCAAAGTTGCACACGTTCACGACAATCGGAGTTTCGACCTTGGGCCGCTTGGCCTGCATTCGCATGGCCGAACACCACGCGCCCGACCGTTTCGACCCGCGGGCAAAGTAATCGCCGACAAAGACCGCCACATGCTGGCCGTTTCGCGTCACTTCCCACGCGCGGCAATCGGGGTGATACAACGGCACATCCAGCGGCGTGAACTGCAACCCGAACAGCCGCGTCGCGCAGTCAAATGATGCTTCGATCATCCGGTCCAGTTGCAGGTAGGGCTTTAGCGCGGCCTCATCCAGATCATGTTCGGCCTTGCGCCGCTTTTCCGCGTAGTAGCGCCAGTCCCAAGCCTGAAGATCGCCGTTGATCCCGTCGCTGTGCATCATGTGCTGAAGGATCTGGGCATCGGCATCGGCGCGGGCGCGGGCGGGTTCCCAGACCTGCTTCAGCAACTCGCGCACGCGGTCCGGCGTGCCGGCCATTTCCGTTTCCAGTTTGTACGAGGCGAAATCGTCATAGCCCAGCAGCTTGGCGCGTTCTTCGCGCAGTTGCAGGATTTCGGCGGCAATGGAGCGGTTGTCGTTCTTGTTGCCATTGGCCCCTCGCGCGGTCCAGGCGTTATAGGCCGCTTCGCGCAGATCGCGGCGCGGCGAGAATTGCAGGAACGGCACGATCAATGACCGGCTAAGCGTGACCACCGGCCCCGGCTGGCCCTTTTCTTCGCCAGCCGCACGGGCGGCATCGACGACGAAATCGGGCAGACCTTCCAGATCGGCCTCGGCCAAAGGCATGAACCATTCAGATTCGTCGGCCAGCAGGTTCTGCGTGAACTCTGTCCCAAGCACCGCCAGACGCGATTTCACCTCGGCCATGCGTTTGGCCCGATCGCCGGTCAGCGCGGCACCGGCGCGGACGAAATTGCGATGGGTCAACATCAAGACCCGCGCTTCTTGGTCCGAAAGCTCCAGCGTGTCGCGCCGGTCCCACAGGTCACGAATGCGGGCAAACAGCGCATGATTGGAGAAGATGGCCGAGCTATGGGCCGACAGCTTGGGCGAAAAGGCCCGCTGCAATTCCTGCCGCTTGTCATTGGAATCCGCGCCTGCCACGGCAAAGAACGCCGACAACACCTTGTCCAGCGCCTCGCCCGTGCCCTGCATCGCCTCAATCGTGTTGGCAAAGGTCGGGGCGTCGGGATTGTTGGCAATCGCGTCCACCTCGGCCAGATCTTCGGCCAGCGCGATATCCATCGCGGGGGCGTAATCGTCATCTGAAATGGCGTCGAACGGGATCATGCCAAAGGGCGTGTCCCATGTTTCAAGCAACGGGTTGGTCATTGACTGTCTCCTTTGAGACAGAGCTATGCCGCACCGCCGTCTGTCGCAAGGGCGTTGCCGCAAACCGGGCAATCGGCGCGCTTTTTCAGGGTGATCTTGCGGGTTTCGCCCCATAGCGCGTCATAGATCAGCATCTCGCCGCGCAGGGGCTGACCAGCTTGCGCAAGGATCTTCACCGCCTCAACCGCCATCATCGCACCGACCACACCGGGCAGAGGGCCAAGCACGCCCGCCTCGGCGCAGGATGGGGCCAGACCGGGGGCCGGGGCCTCGGGGAAGACGCATTGGTAGCAGGGGCCGTCCTTGGCCGGGTCGAAAACCGAAAGCTGCCCTTCCCACTGGCTAAGCGCGCCGGACACCAGCGGCTTGCCATGCCGAACCGCCGCGGCATTGGCCAAATAGCGCGTGGTGAAATTGTCGGTGCCGTCCAGGATCAGGTCATATTCGGCAAACAGGGCATCCGCGCTCTCGGCATCCAGCCGCCGCTGATAGGGGCGAACGGTCACATAGGGGTTCAGCGCCTTCATAGCGGCCTCAGCCGAAAAGACCTTTGGCTTGCCGATATCTGCGTCGCGGTGGATGACTTGGCGCTGAAGGTTGCCGGAATCCACCACATCGTCGTCAATCACACCAATGGTGCCAACGCCTGCGGCCGCCAAATATTGCAGGGCAGGTGCCCCCAGACCGCCCGCGCCGATGACCAGAACCTTGGATTTGCGCAGTCGCATCTGCCCCGGCCCGCCCAGTTCGCGCAGCACGATATGACGGGCATAACGCTCCAGTTCTTCGGTCGAGGGGCCGGATTGCGCCGGATCAGGCGCTCCGCTTGGTTTGGCGCGGGATTTCAGCCAGCCAAGCCCTTCGCGGTAGATCAGGATCAGCACCACGGCCCCGCCAACCATCAACCACGGCGCGGCACTGCCCCCGAGGCTGTCGCGCATCGCATGGCCGCGCGGCAGCACCAGTTGCAGCAGCACGACCGCACCATAAAGAACGGCGATCATGGTCAGGCGCACGCGGACGGGCGTCTTCATCACCGCGCCCAGCAGGTACAGGGCCGCGCAAAGCGCCAGAAACATCAGCATCAGTTCGTCCTTTCCTTGCGCCCGTCACGCCGCCCCGGTCGAGCCAAAGCCCCCGGACCCGCGTTTGGTGTCCGACAGTTCCTCAACCTCGACCGTCGGGAAGCGGCGCACATCGGCAATCACCGCCTGCGCGATCCGGTCGCCATGCGAAATGGCGAACGGGTCTTTGCCAAGGTAATAGAGGCCGATCTTCACCTCGCCGCGATAGTCTTCGTCGACCGTGCCGGGGCTGTTGGGAATGATGAACCCATGCTTTAGCGCCATGCCCGACCGGGGGCGGATCTGCATTTCGGTGTCTTGCGGCAGCTCAACGCAAAAGCCGGTGGGGATAATCAGTAAACTGCCATGCTCGAAGATAACCGGCCCTTCGGGCAGAAAGGCGCGCAGATCCATGCCCGCCGCGCCGGGTGTCTCATAGCAGGGCAAGGGCAGATCGTTGCCGGGCAGGCGTTTGAATTTTATGGCGGTCATGGGTCAGTCCTTTCCGGTCAAAGCATCGGCGATGCGTTCGGCCAGACGGTCGGCCACCAGATCCTTGCCCATGCGCGGCCAATCCTCGGCCCCATCGGCGGAAATCAGGGTGACGGCGTTTTCGGTGCCGCCCATGATCCCGGTGGCGGGGCTGACATCATTCGCCACGATCCAATCACAGCCCTTACGGGCGCGTTTGGCGGTGGCGTGTTCGATCACATTGTCGGTTTCAGCGGCAAAGCCCACGACCAGACCGGGCCGGCCTTCGGTCAATTGCGACACGGCGGCCAGAATGTCGGGGTTTTCGGCAAAGCTGAGCGTTGGCAGGCCTTCGCGGGTTTTCTTGATCTTCTGGGCCGACTGGCTGGCCGCGCGCCAATCGGCAACGGCGGCGGCAAAGACGGCGGCATCGGCGGGCAGGGCCTGCATCACCGCGTCATGCATCTGCTGCGCGGTTTCCACCTTGACCAAGGTCACGCCCAAGGGCGGGGGCGCACTGGCCGGGCCAGAGACGAACACAACCTCGGCCCCAAGCCGCACCAGCGCATTGGCAATCGCCGTGCCCTGCGCCCCTGAGGACCGGTTGGCGATATATCGCACCGGGTCGATGGGTTCATGTGTGGGGCCAGACGTGATGACAATCCGGCGGCCTTTCAGCGGGCCATCGGTTAGCGCGGCCTCAATCGCGGCGACAATCTCCAAGGGTTCGGCCATGCGTCCGGCGCCAAATTCACCGCAGGCCATGCCGCCCTCATTCGGGCCAACCAGAGATACACCATCGGCCCGAAGGGTTGCCAGATTGCGCTGCGTTGCGGGGTGGTCCCACATGCGCACATTCATCGCAGGCGCAATCAGCACCGGCGTATCGGTCGCCAGCAACAGGGTCGAGGCCAGATCATTGGCCAGCCCATTCGCCATTTTGGCCATCAGGTCGGCGGTTGCCGGGGCCACGACCACCAGATCGGCGCTGCGCGACAACTGGATGTGGCCCATTTCGGCCTCGGTCGTCAGGTCGAACAGATCGCGGTGCACCGCGTTTTCGGCCAGCGCGGAAATGGACAAGGGCGTGACGAATTCTTCGGCGGCTTTGGTCAGAACCGGCGTGACCAAAGCCCCGCGTTCCCGCAAGCGGCGGATCAGGTCCAGGCATTTATAGGCCGCGATCCCGCCACCAACGATTAAAAGTATACGTTTGTCTTGCAACATGGTCCGGCCTTGTTTGCGCAGTTTGTGGAAGTGTTACGCAGCGAAGGCGGAAAACTCAATTGCCCGTTCGGCTTGTAAACGCCTCACAAGGGTCTGCGGTGTCGGCATTCGGGTCTTTGGGAACCTCGATCACTTGCGAAAACGTCCCCAGCGGTGGCTGGCCCGGCTCACCCAGCCCAAGCGAATATTGCCGAACCTCTGGCGCGGCAAGTGCCAGCGCGGCGGGCGCCCCCCAATCGGTGCGGGCATGGCCGTTGCCGGTGATCACCGCCACCGGGCCGCCTGTTTCAGTCAAGGCGGTCAAGGCCACCTGCGCCAATGTGGCATCGCGCATCCGCTGCACATCCACCATCATCGGCAGCATGTCCGGCGGAAGGGCGTTGCAATGGGCGGCCAATTGCATGTCTTCCCGCGCGGACTGTTGATCGGGCGGCAAAGTCTGCGTCAGCCCGAAGGCCGCGGCATCGGCCCCAAAGGCCGTGGCCACCCCTGCCGACATCGCATCGCGGGCAGCATCACGCGGGACCGCGGCACCATAGATTGCTGCAGTCGGGGCAGCGGCGAAGATCGGGTAGTAGATCGAAAAATCCGGCCAGCCGCTGGCATTCCAGCCTAGCGCTTGTTCCAGCGCTTCGGCGTCGATGCGCAGCTCCGGCGCGGCTTGCGCGGCCTGATCGGGCGTCAGCATCTCAAACACCAAGGCCGCAGGGGCCATCGCCGTCACCCAGTCAGCCTGAACAAGGTGATGGTTTCCGTTGGTGTGAAGTTCACCCAGAAACCAAACGTCATAACTGCCCCGGTCCGGCATATCCGCCATAACCGGGCTGGCCAGAACCAAAGCTGCCAGTACCCATCGCTTCATGCGAAGAAGTCTTGCACGTCTTCTTTGCGTTGCTCCAGCGATTTGCGCATTTTCTGAAACGCCGCTGCCTCTAGCTGGCGTACGCGTTCCTTAGACAGGCCAAGTTCGGTGCCAAGGCTTTCCAGCGTGCGGGCCTTGTCGCGCAGCTTGCGTTCGCGGACGATGAACCGTTCGCGATCATTCAGCGCCGACATCGCCATGACCAGCCATTCGCGCAATTGGTCATTGTCCAGATCCTGTTCCACCAAGTCTGACCCAAGCGCACCATCATCTTCCAGAACGTCAATCCATTCGCGGCCCTCATCATCCGACGACTGCGTGGCATTCAGCGAAAAATCAGACCCCGAAAGGCGCCCGTCCATCATTTCGACGTCATGCAACGGCACGCCCAGATCGTCGGCAATCCGCTGAAGTAGCGTCGCCCGGTCAATGATGCGCCCGGCCGAGGCCTCTTCGCGTTCGATCCGCGCCTGAACCCGGCGCATGTTGAAAAACAATGATTTCTGCGATGAGGTCGACCCGGTTCGAACCATCGACCAGTTGCGCATTACGTAATCCTGAATCGATGCCTTGATCCACCAAACCGCATAGGTCGAAAACCGCACGCCGCGATCGGGGTCAAACTTTTCAGCGGCTTTCATCAGGCCAAGCCCGGCCTCTTGGATCAGATCGTTCATCGGCGCGCCATAGCGGCGGAACTTCGACGCCATCGAAATCGCCAGCCGCATATAGGCCATGATCAACCGATGAAGAGCCGCCTCGTCGCGCTGATCGCGCCACGCATATGCCAGCGCCAATTCGGTTTCGGCGTCCAGCATTTCCGCCTTCATCGCCCGGCGGGAAAGGGCTTGATCGTTTGATAGGTCCAGTGCCATTTTTGCGCTCCCTGACGCGTGTCAACGCATGCCGAAAAGGTTTGGTTCCAATGAATCATACGCAGTGGCGGATATTTGGATCACTTTGCCCGGTCACGGTGGCGTGAAGTCGGGTTAACGCGTCAGGGGCGCATTAACCCTTTGGTAACCATGGGCGTGCATTCCTGTCGTGACAGGAAGCCCCGCATGATAACATTCGCCAACACCGTTGCCTTCGAAGGCGTTGAGGCCCGACCGGTTGAGGTGCAATGCGCCCTAACGCCGGGGATGCCCGCCTTTTCTGTGGTTGGCCTGCCTGACAAAGCCGTGTCTGAGGCGCGGGATCGGGTTCGTTCGGCCCTTGGGGCGTTGTCGATCGCGCTGCCCTCCAAACGCATCACGGTCAACCTGTCGCCCGCCGATATGCCCAAGGAAGGGTCGCATTTTGATTTGCCCATCGCGCTGGCGCTATTGGCCGCGCTTGGGATTATCGGCCCCGAGGATGTCAGCCGCACCGTCGCCTTGGGGGAGCTTTCGTTGGACGGCACCTTGGTGCCGGTGATCGGGGCGCTGCCCGCCGCCATGGCCGCCGCTGAAGAAGACCGCGCCTTGCTCTGCCCCCGCGCATCTGGGGCTGAGGCGGCTTGGGTCGGCGGCTGTCAGGTGATCGGGGCGGGGTCACTTTTGGAGGTGGTTCAGCACTTCACCGGCCAATCGCCCCTCGCCCCAAGCCAGCCCGGAGAGGTCACGCAAGACGCCGGCCTGAAAGATATGCGCGACGTTCGGGGGCAGGAGCGGGCCAAACGCGCCTTGGAAATCGCCGCAGCGGGCCGCCATCACGCGCTGTTTGTCGGCACGCCGGGGGCTGGGAAATCCATGCTGGCGGCGCGCCTTCCCGGCATTTTGCCGCCGCTTTCGCCGATTGAGGCGCTTGAGACATCAATGGTGCATTCGCTGGCAGGATTGCTGAAAGAGGGCGGCATTTCGCGGGCCCGCCCCTTTCGCGAACCGCATCACACTGCGTCCATGGCCGCGATCATTGGCGGCGGGCGCGGGGCCAAACCCGGTGAGGTCAGCCTTGCCCATAATGGCGTGTTGTTCCTGGACGAACTGCCCGAGTTTCAGCGCATGGTTTTGGAAACCCTGCGCCAGCCGATCGAGACGGGCGAAGTGATGGTCGCCCGTGCCAATGCTCATGTGCGTTACCCGTGCCGGTTCATGCTGATGGCGGCGGCAAACCCTTGTAAATGCGGATATCTGTCCGATGCGTCGCGGGCTTGCGGGCGTGCGCCTGTCTGCGGGCAGGACTATCTGGGGCGCATTTCCGGGCCATTGATGGATCGGTTCGATCTACGAATTGAGGTGCCGCCTGTGTCCTTCCAGGATCTTGACTTGCCTGCCGATGGCGATAGCTCCGCTCAGATCCGGGCGCGTGTGGCCGCCGCGCGCGATGTGCAAGCGGCCCGGTTTCGCGATGTGCCCGAGATGCGCACAAATGCCGATGCCTCGGGCGCGATGCTCGAACAGATCACCGAACTGGATGCCGAAGGCCGCACGTTGCTGCACCGCGCCGCTGACCGGTTCGGCCTGTCCGCGCGCGGCTATCATCGCGTATTGCGGGTGGCGCGAACCATTGCCGATTTGGAAGGGGCGCAAAACATCAGGGCCCCGCACATCGGCGAGGCCCTGAGCTATCGTCTGATCGCAGGAGGTTAGCGTGCAGCGACGCGCGCCTCAATGGCTTCCCAGATTTTGGCGGCAACGTTGATGCCGTCAAACCGCTCCAACTCTTGGATGCCGGTGGGCGATGTGACGTTGATTTCGGTAATGTAGTCGCCGATCACGTCAATGCCGACGAAAATCAGGTCTTTTTCTTTCAACACCGGCCCCAACGCTGCGCAGATTTCCTTGTCACGCTCGGTCAGCTCGACCTTTTCCGCTCGCCCGCCGACGTGCAGGTTGGACCGGGTCTCTCCCTCTGCCGGAACGCGGTTAATCGCGCCAACAGGTTCGCCATCGACCAAGATCACCCGTTTGTCGCCCGCGCTGACGGCAGGCAGGAACTTCTGCGCGATCAGCGGCTCACGCGATGTGCCGGTGAATAGTTCATGCAAAGACGCAAGGTTGCGGTCATTGGCATCCAGACGGAACACCCCAGCGCCGCCATTCCCGTAAAGCGGCTTCAGGATGATGTCGCCATGCTTGGCCTTAAACTCGCGAATGGTGCGCAGGTCGCGGGCAATGGTGGTTGGCGGCATAAAATCAATGAAATCCAACACCATCAGCTTTTCGGGCGAATTGCGCACCCAAAACGGGTTATTCACAACAAATGTGCTGTCCGCGATCCGGTCCAGCAGATGGGTCGTGGTGATGTAATGCATGTCAAAGGGCGGATCTTGGCGCAGCCAGACGACATCCATATCGGCAAGATCAATTTTGTGCTCGGGCCCAAGCTTTGCATGATCGCCCTGAATACGCTGTACTTTCAGCGAACGAGCACGGGCTGTAATCCGGCCTTCTTCATAGGCAAGGTCATCGGGCAGGTAATAGTATATCTCGTGCCCGCGGGCCTGCGCCTCTTCTGCGATGCGAAAGGTGCTGTCGGCGTTGATGTTCACCGATTCAATCGGATCCATCTGAAAAGCAATCTTCATGGCGGTTCTCCCGTGTTGCGCAATACATGGCGCATGGAGAGGGCCTGTGCAATGGCTGGTCAGGCCGCCATGATACCATTCTCAATCACTTCAACGTTCCCATAGCCATCGACCAGGGCGACATCAAAACGAGCATCGGTCAGGGATCCGCGCGGCTGTGTGCCAAGATATTCTTCGGCGGCGCGACACAGCCGTTGCTGTTGGCGCATCGATAGCATCTGGGCGGCGCGGTCATGTGTGCGACTTTTCTTGACCTCAACAAAGACGACCGTGTCGCCATCCGCAAAGATCAGGTCGATTTCGCCGCCCTTGCCGCGCCAGCGGCGGCGGGTTTCGACAAGGCCGCGCCGGTCATACATGCGGCTGACCGTATCTTCGGCGGCAAGCCCGCTGTGATATGCCGTACGTCCCCTCGATTGCTTACACATGTCATCCCTTTCCCATTTTCATGGCCTGCTGGTAGATCGGGCGGCGTGGCAGGTTGAACATCTTTGCCACGAAATCCGCAGCATCCCGTACCGACATACTGACCAGCGCTTCCTCTAGGGCTTGGGTAACATCCGTTTCGCTAATATTTGTTGAAGATCCCCGATCAATCAGGACAACGATTTCGCCTTTGACCGTTGCATCGGCGTATTGGTCGGCCAATTCGGCCAGCGTGCCGTGCCGGACCTCTTCGAATTTCTTGGTCAATTCGCGGCAGACGGCGGCGTTTCGGTCTGGTCCGATGGATTCGGCGGCGTCGGCCAGCATGGCCGCCAGACGCTTGGGGCTTTCATAAAACACCAGTGTCGCTTTGGTTTGGCCAAGTTCGGCCAGTGCTTTGCGGCGGGCCGATTGGGTGTTGGGCAAAAAGCCTGCGAACAAAAACCGATCTGTCGGAAGCCCTGCAATAGTGAGTGCCGTGGCCACAGCAGACGGGCCGGGGGCCGATGTCACAAGGTGCCCTTCGGCGGCGGCAACGCGGCTGAGATCAAAGCCCGGATCGGCAATGAGCGGCGTTCCGGCCTCAGAGGCATAGGCCACCGATTGCCCTTCTGCCAAAGCCGCCAACAGGCGCGGGCGGGCCCGGTCGCCATTGTGGTCGTGATAGGAAATCAGTGGACGGTCCCCGAGCGGTATGCCGTGAATCTCCATCAATCGGCGCAGGCTGCGGGTGTCTTCTGCGGCCAAAACATCGGCCGAGGCCAAAATATCCAGTCCGCGCAGCGTAATATCACGCGCATTGCCGATGGGTGTTGCAACAAAATACAGCCCCGCCGGCAACTTGCGTTTGTCGTAATTCATGACTGGACCCTTATCGGAGGAAGGTTATTATCGCCCGCAGCCGTTGCCTGTTTCGCAACCAGAAACAACGAGGGAGCCTTTCCGCCCATGTTCGCCCTTTTGTCCACCGCTCGCAAGGCGGGTCAGCGATTGTTCGCAGTAGGGGCCCTTTTGGCCACCGCCGCGTGTAACACCTCTATCGGAGACATCGGGGCCAGCCAGCCCAGCATCAAGGCAGGTGCGCCGGTGCCTGTTGCGCTGTTGCTGCCCAAATCCGACCCCACGGCACAGAGCCTGCCGCGCGATCTGGAAAACGCCGCGCGTCTGGCATTGGCCGGGTTGGATGGCGTGCAGATTGACCTGCGAGTCTATGACACGGCTGGCAACCCGACTGTGGCTGCGCAAGTGGCGGGGCAGGCCGTCAATGATGGCGCCAAAATCATTCTTGGCCCGCTCTACCAAAAGAACGCCGTTGCCGTCAGTCAAGCGGTTGCCGGGCAGGGCATCAACGTTTTGTCCTTCTCAAACAACACCGACATCGCGGGCGGTAACCTGTTCTTGCTGGGCGATCTGTTCATCAATCGCGCCGACCGTCTGCTGGGCTATGCCAAGCGTCAGGGCAAATCCAGCGTTGCGGTGATCTATGAAAACAGCACCGGCGGTCAGGTTGGCGCGCGGGCGATCGGTCAGGCGGCGGTGAACAACGGTGTCGAGCTGGTTGGCACCGCGGGCTATGACCTGAATTCGCAAAGCCTGTCGGCGGCCATTGCGAAAACGCGCGGCTACGTCCAGCAAGGCGGCGCGCAATCGGTCTTTTTGACCGACAACTGGGATCAGGGCCTAAGCGTGGCGCTGCAATTGATGCCCGAACAGGGGATTGATCCGACCGTCACCAAGTACATGGGTCTGTCGCGTTGGGATTCGCGTCGTGACGGGTTCAACCTGGCTGGCATCAAGGGTGGCTGGTTCACTGTCCCCGATATGGCGACAGTGCAGCAGTTCGAAACCCGCTTCCAAGAGGCCTATGGCGCGATCCCGCATCCGCTGGCGGGGCTTGCCTTTGACGGTGTCGCCGCGATTGGTGCGCTTGTGAAACAAGGTCGCGCCGATGCGCTTTCAACGACGGCTTTGACGCAATCGGCTGGCTTCCAAGGCTCCAGCGGTGTATTCCGGTTGAAAGCTGATGGCACGAACGAACGCGGGCTTGCTGTCGCGACAATTGAGAACAATCAAATGGTGATCCTTGACCGTGCCCCAAGCAGCTTCGGCGGATTTGGCTTCTAAGACCTCCACTCAGATCGGAATGCCCGACAACCTTGTCGCGGCACCCTATGACATCTTTGACCGCGATCAGGTTCGTTCGGATCTGCTTTCGGCGTGCCAAGACCACAAGGAGGAGCGCGACCGCCGCACGGCGGTCGTTGCGATCCTGCGTGAGGCGCAGGACAATGCCCGCGATGCCATCCAAAAGGCCTTTGCCCGCGTCCCGTACCGGTCGCGTGAGGTAACGCGATCCTACACTTGGGTGATGGACTGTATCGTCACGCTGGTTTGGGAAGTATCTTCGCAAGTGTTCCACCCGCTGGCCAACCCGACCGAGGGCGAGCGCGTCGCGATTTTTGCTGTCGGCGGCTACGGGCGCGGCGAAATGGCCCCGCATTCGGACGTCGATCTGCTGTTCTTGACCCCCTATAAAATCACCCCTTGGGCCGAGAGCGTCATTGAGTCGATGCTCTATATTATGTGGGATCTGAAGTTGAAGGTTGGGCATTCGTCGCGGACCATCAAGGATTGCATCCGCCTTGGCGGAGAAGATTTCACCATCCGCACCGCGATGCTGGAACATCGTTTTCTGACCGGCCACACGCCCCTTTCGGATGAATTGGACACCCGCCTGTGGAAAGAACTGTTTCGCGGGACCGAAAAAGAGTTCGTCGCGGCCAAGCTGGAAGAACGCTCGGCCCGGCACCGCAAACAGGGCGGCCAGCGCTATATGGTCGAACCGAACGTGAAGGAAGGCAAAGGCGGTCTGCGCGATTTGCAGTCGCTGTTCTGGATCACCAAATACGTCTATCACACCGACGATACGCGCGAATTGGTGCGCAAGGGCGTGTTCCGCCCCGAAGAATATGACACCTTCGTCAAGGCCGAGGAATTCCTGTGGGCCGTGCGCTGTCATCTGCACTTGATTGCCGACCGCCCGACCGAACAATTGACCTTTGATATGCAGGTCGCCGTGGCCGAGCGTATGGGCTATGCCGATAAGGGCGGGCGCCGTGCGGTTGAATGGTTCATGCAGGCCTATTTCCGCCATGCCACCACCGTTGGCGATCTGACCCGCATTCTGCTGACCTCGCTTGAGGCGGACCACACCAAAGATGCGCCCTTGCTGGCCCGGTTCTTCAAACGTCGCCGCCCGACCAAGGCTGGCTACACCGTGGTCAACAACCGTCTGTCCATTGTGGACAAGCATGAATTTCTGGCCGACCGCATCAACATCCTGCGTCTGTTCGAAGAGGCCTTGCGCACTGGGCTGTTGATCCACCCGGATGCCATGCGTCTGGTGAAGGCCAATCTGCACCTGATCGACGACAACCTGCGCAACGATAAAGGCGCGCAAAAGCTGTTCATGGATCTGATGCTGAAACAGGGCAATCCCGAACGCGCCCTGCGCCGGATGAACGAATTGGGCGTGCTGTCGGCCTTCATCCCCGAGTTTGAACCGATCGTGGCGATGATGCAGTTCAACATGTATCACCACTACACGGTGGACGAACACACGATCCAATGCATTCGCCACCTGTCGGAGATCGAACATGGTGAGCTGATCGAAGAACTGCCCGTCGCCAGCTCGATCCTTGAAGAAGGCGTCAACCGCAAGGTGATTTACGCCGCGCTGTTGCTGCATGACATCGGCAAGGGTCGGGACGAGGACCATTCGATCTTGGGGGCCAAGATCGCCCGCAAGGTCGCGCCGCGTCTGGGGCTGAACAAGCAAGAAAGCGAAACGGTCGAATGGCTGGTGCGGCACCATCTTGTCATGTCGGACACCGCGCAAAAGCGTGACATCGCCGACCCGCGCACGGTGCGCGATTTCGCCAAGGCGGTGAAGACCCGCGAACGTCTGGATCTGCTGTGCGTTCTGACGGTTTGCGATATTCGCGGTGTGGGTCCGGGCACTTGGAACAACTGGAAAGCCGCGTTGCTGCGCGCGCTTTATCGCCAGACCCGCCGCGCCTTGGAAAACGGCATGGAGGAGCTGAACCGCGAAAATCGTGGGACAGAGGCCAAAGCCGCGCTGCGCGAAGTGCTGTCCGACTGGGATCCTAAAGACGTGCGCGCCGAAACCGCGCGGCACTACCCGCCCTATTGGCAAGGTCTGCATGTCACCGCGCATGAGGTGTTCGCACGCCTGCTGCACGATATCAAAGACAGCGAAGTCAGCATCGACATTCACCCCGACGAAGACCGGGACGCGACCCGCGCCTGCTTTGTGCTGGCCGATCACCCCGGTATCTTTTCGCGGCTGGCGGGGGCGGTGGCCCTTGTTGGGGCGAACGTGGTGGATGCCCGTACTTTCACCTCGAAAGACGGCTACGCCACGGCGGCTTTCTGGATTCAGGATGCCGACGGCCACCCCTATGAGGCCAGCCGCATCCCCCGTCTGCGCGATATGATCCGCAAGACGTTGAAAGGCGAAGTTGTTGCCCGCGACGCGATCAAAGACAAAGACAAGCTGAAAAAGCGCGAACAGGCCTTCAATGTGCCGACGACCGTGCTGTTCGACAACGATGGGTCAGACATCTACACGATTATCGAAGTGGATACGCGCGACCGTCCGGGCCTGCTCTATGATCTGACGCGGACGCTGGCCAACAACAATGTCTATATCGCCAGCGCGGTCATCGCGACCTATGGCGAACAGGTCGTCGATAGCTTCTACGTCAAGGACATGTTCGGGCTGAAGTTCTATTCGGGCAGCAAACAAAAGGCGCTTGAAAAGAAACTGCGGGACGCCATCAGCGAAGGTGCGAAACGGGCGCAATCTTGATGCAATTCGCTTTCGCGCGTGTTGGTGATCGGCTAATCCTGCCCACCGTAGTGTCTCGTAACTCTGAGGTCTTGCGCTCATGAAACCGATTCGGCTGTTTAAAGGCGTTTTGACCGTCGGGTTCTGGACCTTGATGAGCCGCGTGCTTGGCGTTGTCCGGGAAATCCTGATCCTGGCCCTTGTGGGGCCGGGGCCTATCATGGACGCCTTTGTTGCCGCGTTCCGCCTGCCCAATATGTTCCGCCGGTTCTTTGCCGAAGGTGCGTTCAACGCGGCCTTTGTGCCGATGTTTTCCAAAAAGATGGAAGGCGGCGAAGACCCGATGGGCTTTGCCCGCGATGCGATGAACGGTCTGGCGCTGGTACTGATTGTGCTCAGTGCGTTGGCGATGATCTTCATGCCCGCGATGGTCTGGGCCACGGCGGGCGGGTTTGGCGAAGACACGCGGTTCGATCTGACGGTCGGATATGGCCGGATCGTGTTTCCCTATATTTTCTTCATCTCGTTGGCGGCGCTGTTTTCCGGTGCGCTGAACGCCGTGGGCCGGTTCGCGGCTGCGGCTGCTGCGCCGGTGCTGCTTAATATCTTTGTCATCACCGCGATGCTGGTGGCCAACAAGATGGGCGAGCCGGTGATCAAGGCGCTGATCTGGGCCGTGCCGGTTTCGGGCATCGTGCAATTGGCCTTGGTCTGGGTCGCCGCGCATCGTGCAGACATCCGGCTAAAGCCGGGCCGTCCACGCTGGACGCCCGATATGCGCCGATTGGTGCGTGTCGCCATTCCGGCGGGTCTGGCGGGCGGTGTGATGCAGATCAACCTGCTGGTTGGTCAGCAGGTCGCCAGCTATTTCGACAAAGCGGTTGGTTGGCTCTATGCCGCTGACCGGCTGTATCAGCTGCCGTTGGGCGTGGTGGGCATCGCGGTGGGCATCGTTCTGCTGCCCGATCTGTCGCGCCGCCTGAAGGCCCAAGACGACGCCGGGGCCAAAGCCGCCTTTTCCCGCGCGGGTGAACTTTCCCTGGCGCTGACCGTGCCCTGCGCCGTGGCGCTGGTGGTCATTCCGGGTCCGATCGTGTCGGTGCTGTTTGAGCGCGGGCAGACTTTGGCGGCGGATACGCTGGCCATTTCGATGGCCGTAGCGATCTATGGTCTGGGGCTGCCGGCCTTTGTGCTGCAAAAGGCGCTGCAACCGTTGTTCTTTGCCCGCGAAGACACCCGCACGCCGTTCCGCTATGCGCTGGTGGCCATGGCGGTGAATGCCGCTGTAGCGATTGGATTGGCCCCGGTGGTTGGCTGGATTGCCCCGGCCATTGCCACCACTTTGGCCGGTTGGATCATGGTTGGCTTGCTAGCCATTGGCGGGCGCAAGCTGGGCGATGTCGCCCGGTTTGACACGCGATTCCGCACCCGCGTTTGGCGCGTTTGCGCGGCCTCTGGCATTATGGGCGTCGCACTTTGGGCTGTTCTATGGGCGGTGCCGCAGATCTTTGCGATACCGGGATGGCGCTATCTGGCGCTGGCCGCGCTGATCGCCTTTGGATCGGTCGTCTACGGCGTGTCCGGGCAGGCGCTTGGGGCCTTCAGCATGGCCGAGTTGCGCGGGGTCGTGCGGCGGAACCGGCGTTAATCGCGCCGGATCTTCCGCAGCAGCCCGGCCCAGCCGCCGTTGACCAGCGGCACGCTCAGCGCGAAGCCCGTCGCAAAGCCAAGGATATCGGCCAGCCAATCGTTCGCCCCGCCAAACAGCAGCCCGAACAGCAACTGAAGACCAACCAGAAACCCGATCAGCGTAAAGGCGCGGGCCTGCTGGCCACCGGTCTGTTTTAGCCGCACCCAAAGCATATAGGTGAACGTGCCAATCAACCCGTAGACCGCCGGGTAAGCCCCAATCAGCGGGGCGGGATTATCGAGGATCAGCCAATAGCCGGTCGCCCCCACAAAGGCCGAGGCGAAGTAAACGATCAGGGTCGAAACAGGCCCCATCGCCACCGAAACGAATTTTCCCATCGCCAGCAGGATGACCCCCGCGAACATCGCATGGGTGAATGACCCGTGGATAAAGGTGTAGGACACAAACCGGATCAGCTGGTCCGCCGGATAGCGATGATTTTCGACCATCCAGTCAATGACATTGGGGGCAAAGGAATAGGCCTGCACCGCCTCAAGCCGCCAGCCAACCGCAGTGGGGCCGCCAATCAGGCCGCGCGTCGCCAATCCGAATGCTGCCTCGATTCCGATCAACACAAGGAATAGGGCCACCACGACGGGTGGCATTGGCAGGATCGGGGCTTCTGTCTCTGGGCTGCTCATGTCAGGGCCTTTGCTTGACGGTCTTTCGCCCCATGGGTAAGCCACGATTACCCATAAATCCAGACGGAGACGCATTATGACTGAGGGGGTCCAAACTCCTCCCGCCGCGACTGAGTTCAAACAGCGCGTGTTCTCGGGCATTCAGCCTTCGGGCAACCTAACCCTTGGCAACTACCTTGGCGCATTGAAGCGCTTTGTGGATTGGCAGGACAACGGCATCGAGACGATCTATTGCATGGTGGACATGCACGCGATCACCGTCTGGCAAGACCCCGAAGCGCTGCGCCGCCAAACGCGCGAACTGGCCGCCGGGTTCATTGCCTCGGGTCTTGATCCGCAAAAGTCGATCTTGTTCAACCAAAGCCAGGTTTCCGGCCATGCCGAGCTTGGCTGGATCTTCAACTGTGTCGCCCGCATGGGCTGGATGCAGCGGATGACCCAGTGGAAGGACAAGGCAGGCAAGAACACGCAGAACGCCTCGCTTGGCCTGTTTGCCTATCCGGCGCTGATGGCGGCTGACATCCTTGTGTATCACGCGACCCACGTGCCCGTGGGCGAGGACCAGAAGCAGCATGTTGAGCTAACCCGCGATATCGCGATCAAGTTCAACCATGACTACAAGGTGGATTTTTTCCCGACGCCGGAACCGGTGATTGAGGGTGCGGCCACCCGCGTCATGAGCCTGCGCGACGGAACCAAGAAGATGTCCAAGTCGGACCCGTCCGATGCCAGCCGCATCAACATGACCGACGACGCCGACGCCATCGCCCAGAAGATCCGCAAGGCCAAGACAGACCCGGACGGTTTGCCGTCTGAGGCTGAAGGGCTGGAAGGCCGCCCCGAGGCGCGCAATCTGGTGAACATCTATGCCGCTTTGGCCGAAGTGTCGGTGGATGACGTGCTGCGCGATGTGGGCGGCAAGCAGTTCTCGGAGTTCAAACCGATGCTGGCCGACCTGGCAGTTGCCAAGCTGTCGCCGATCTCGACCGAGATGGCCCGCCTGATGCAGGCCCCCGAGGAGATTGACGCGATCCTTCGGAACGGTGGTGACAAGGCCCGCGCCATTGCCGAGCCGATCTTGAAAAAGACCTACGACATCGTCGGAATGGTCCGCTAACGAAAACGCCCCGGAAAGCCGGGGCGTTTTTCATTTCCGCTTGGCCGCTTTGCGTTCGCGGTGAAGGGTGTAAAGGCCCGATGCCATGATAATGCCGCACCCCAAGAACGTCCAACTATCTGGCAGGTCGCTATAGACGACAAAGCCGTAGAAGGTGGCCCACAGGATCAGCGAATAGTGCAGGGGCGCCAGAACCACCGCCTCGCCTATGTCCAACGCGCGAATAACCAGCACCTCGCCCAATCCGGCGGTTGCTGCCAAGCCAAACAGCAAGGCCACGGTCTGATAATCAGGAATTGGCACCCAGACAAAGGGCAGCGCGACGGACAGGATCGCCGTCATTGTCAGCGCGGTATAGGCAACCGTGGTGATGACCGGGTCAGCGCCGCTTAGCCAGCGCGACAGGATTTGCCGCAGCGAAAAGAACGAGGCCGCAGCGACGACCAAAAAGATCGCCGGATGGAACACCCCCGCGCCGGGGCGGATCACGATCAGCATCCCGACAAAGCCAATGGACACAGCGACCCAGCGGCGGATGCCGACCTTTTCGCGTAGCACAAGCGCGCCCAAGATTGTCACCATAAACGGGGCGATAAACGACACCGCCACCGCATCGGCCAGTGGCACGTAGGTGATTGCAATCGTAAAGCAGCAGGCCGAGGCCACCGCCGTCACGCCGCGCGAAATCTGAAGGACCGGGTTCTTGCTGCGCAGAATGTGCAGGCCTTTGACGGCAAGGATCAGCAGGATCCCCAGCACAAGACCGGATTGGCGGAACCAGACAATCTGAAACGGGTTCAGCGTTTCGGTCAGAACCTTGGACTGAATATCGCAAGCCGCAAATGAAAAGAACCCAAGGGCCATAAGGCCGATGGCACGCATATTCTGCGTCTCACGCGGGGGCGGGGCCGAATGGATCGGCGCCGTATTGGTGGGGGGCATTTGTCTAGACCGACTTGAATGAACTGGTACACCAAATCAACAATTTGAGAGCACGTCAAAGGATAAAGTCAGAGATGCTGCCCTTTTATGGCTAAGTCCGCTGCGGTGCGGCGTAAAATTATTGGTAGCGCAGTGTTGACTCGGGCTTGGGGCCTCCTTAGCTATGCGCCGTTAGCACTCAACATGGGTGAGTGCTAACGGCCCTGAAGGCGGGGCCATAAATTGGAAAACTTTGAGTAAGGAGACTCGAAGATGGCATTTAAACCGCTTCATGACCGCGTGCTGGTTCGCCGTACCGAAGGCGAAGAAAAAACTGCTGGTGGCCTGATCATCCCCGATAGCGCCAAAGAAAAGCCGGCAGAAGGCGTGGTTGTCGCGTGTGGCGAAGGCGCACGTAAGGACAGCGGCGAGCTGATCGAGATGGCCGTTAAAGAAGGCGACAACATTCTGTTCGGCAAATGGTCGGGCACGGAAGTCACCGTTAACGGCGAAGAGCTGCTGATCATGAAGGAAAGCGACATCCTCGGCATCATCGCCTGAGATCGCCCCTTCCCAGAGCAAAACATAAGTCAAAGGAGAGTCTGATATGGCTGCCAAGGACGTAAAATTTAACACTGAAGCCCGCAACAAGATGCTGAAGGGTGTTAACATCCTCGCAGATGCGGTCAAAGTGACCCTCGGCCCGAAAGGCCGCAACGTGGTGCTGGACAAGTCGTTCGGCGCACCGCGCATCACCAAAGACGGTGTATCGGTTGCCAAGGAAATCGAACTGGAAGACAAGTTCGAGAACATGGGCGCCCAGATGGTCAAAGAAGTGGCCTCGCGCACCAATGACGAAGCCGGTGACGGCACCACCACTGCGACAGTTCTGGCCCAAGCCATCGTCAAAGAAGGCATGAAGTCGGTTGCTGCTGGCATGAACCCGATGGACCTGAAGCGCGGCATCGATCTGGCAACCGCCAAAGTCGTTGAAGCGATCAAAGCAGCCGCCCGTCCGGTCACCGACTCGAACGAAGTTGCTCAGGTTGGCACCATCTCGGCCAACGGCGAAGCGGAAATCGGTCGTCAGATCGCCGACGCGATGCAGAAAGTTGGCAACGAAGGTGTGATCACCGTCGAAGAAAACAAAGGTCTGGAAACCGAGACCGATGTTGTGGAAGGCATGCAGTTCGACCGCGGCTACCTGTCGCCCTACTTCGTGACCAACCCCGACAAGATGATCGCAGACCTCGAAGACTGCATGATCCTGCTGCACGAAAAGAAACTGTCGTCGCTTCAGCCGATGGTTCCGCTGCTTGAGCAAGTGATCCAGTCGCAGAAGCCGCTGCTGATCATCGCAGAAGACGTCGAAGGCGAAGCGCTGGCAACTCTGGTTGTCAACAAGCTGCGCGGCGGTCTGAAAATCGCAGCCGTGAAGGCACCGGGCTTCGGCGATCGCCGCAAGGCCATGCTGCAGGACATCGCGATCCTGACCGGCGGTCAGGTGATCTCGGAAGATCTGGGCATGAAGCTCGAGTCCGTGACCATGGACATGCTTGGCACCGCCAAGAAAATCTCGATCACCAAAGACGCGACCACCATCGTTGATGGCGCTGGCGAAAAGGCCGAGATCGAAGCACGTGTTGGCCAGATCCGCACCCAGATCGAAGAAACCACCTCGGACTACGACCGTGAGAAGCTGCAAGAGCGCGTTGCCAAACTGGCAGGCGGTGTTGCTGTTATCCGCGTCGGCGGCATGACCGAAGTCGAAGTGAAAGAGCGTAAAGACCGTGTGGACGATGCTCTGAACGCAACCCGCGCAGCTGTGCAGGAAGGCGTGATCGTCGGCGGTGGTGTTGCTCTGGTTCAGGCTGGCAAAGCTCTGGACGGTCTGACCGGCGTAAACTCGGATCAGGACGCAGGCATCGCCATCGTTCGCCGCGCACTGGAAGCCCCGCTGCGCCAGATCGCCGAAAACGCAGGCGTTGACGGCGCGGTTGTCGCTGGCAAAGTCCGCGAGTCGACCGACCTGACCTTCGGCTTCAACGCACAGACCGAAGAATATGGCGACATGTTCTCGTTCGGTGTGATCGACCCTGCCAAAGTGACCCGTACCGCTCTGGAAGATGCGGCCTCGATCGCTGGCCTGCTGATCACCACCGAAGCCATGGTTGCAGACAAGCCGTCGAAAGACGGTGGCGCCGCAGGCATGCCCGACATGGGCGGCATGGGCGGCATGGGCGGCATGATGTAATCATCCGGCCATCGGCTGAATTTGGCGGGCGTCCCATTTGGGGCGCCCGTTTTCATTTGCGTATTTGGAAAAAGAAGACGCGCAAAGGCGGGCTGTTCCCGTGGTGCATTGCCGATCTGCACGCGGCGCATATGGCGCGGTTTTCAGCGAATAAAAATGCCTGTGCCATATTTTCAGGCCGTTCCCCACATCAGACTGAAAAGACCGGCAAAGCGGTGATATTGTTCCAAACTTGCCCCCATGATCAGGACCAACAGTCGAGGTGCCCCCCCATCACAGGGGGAATGGTGCGATGTAATGCGCCTTGACCTCGTGCGGTTGCACCTTTAGCCCGCGCCGAAGTTATTGACCGCCCAGAGCGCAGATCCAGACAAGAGAACCGGACGCGACCATGCAAAGCCTTCTAGCCCCTATCCCCGAACTTTATGTCTCCTATGACAGTGCCCAGAAACTGAAGCTGGAAGCCGCCGAGCTGGTCAGCCATGACCTATCGCCGCGCCAGATCTGCGATCTGGAGCTGCTGATGAACGGCGGGTTCAACCCGCTCAAAGGGTTTCTGACCGAAGAAGATTACAACGGCGTTGTTGAAAACATGCGCCTTGCCGATGGCACCCTGTGGCCGATGCCGATCACGCTGGACGTGACCGAGGCCTTTGCCGACGGCATCGAACTGGGCCAGGATATTGCCCTGCGCGACCAGGAAGGCGTGATCCTTGGCACAATGACCGTCACCGACAAATGGGTGCCGAACAAATCGCGCGAGGCCGAAATGGTTTTCGGCGCTGACGATTTGGCTCACCCGGCGGTGAACTACCTGCACAACACCGCAGGCGCTGTTTACCTTGGCGGTCCGGTGACCGGCATTCAGCAGCCCGTACACTATGATTTCCGCGCCCGCCGCGACACGCCCAACGAACTGCGCGCCTACTTCCGCAAACTGGGCTGGCGCAAAGTGGTTGCGTTCCAGACGCGCAACCCGCTGCACCGCGCCCACCAGGAACTGACCTTCCGCGCCGCGCGCGAAGCGGAGGCGAACCTGCTGATCCACCCTGTTGTCGGCATGACCAAGCCGGGCGACGTGGACCACTTTACCCGCGTGCGCTGCTATGAGGCGGTTCTGGACAAGTATCCGGCCTCGACCACCACGATGAGCCTGCTGCCGCTGGCAATGCGTATGGCTGGCCCGCGTGAGGCTGTGTGGCATGGTCTGATCCGTAAGAACCACGGCTGCACCCACTTCATCGTTGGTCGCGACCACGCAGGTCCGGGCAAAAACTCGGCAGGCGAAGATTTCTATGGCCCCTACGATGCGCAGGACCTGTTCCGCCAGCACGAAGAGGAAATGGGCATCAAGATGGTGGACTTCAAACACATGGTTTGGGTCCAGGAACGTGCGCAGTACGAAGCCATCGACGAGATTGAGGACAAGGACAAGATCACCATCCTCAACATCTCGGGCACGGAACTGCGCCGCCGTCTTCAGGAAGGCCTTGAGATCCCTGAGTGGTTCTCGTTCCCCGAGGTGGTTGCCGAGTTGCGCAAGACCAAGCCGCCGCGGTCCAAGCAGGGCTTTACCGTGTTCTTCACCGGCCTGTCGGGTTCGGGCAAGTCGACAATCGCCAACGCGCTTATGGTCAAGCTGATGGAGATGGGTGGCCGCCCCGTGACGCTGCTGGACGGCGACGTTGTGCGTAAGCACCTGTCGTCGGAACTGGGCTTTTCGAAGGAACACCGTGACATCAACATCAAGCGGATCGGCTATGTCGCGTCCGAGATCACCAAGAACGGTGGTATTGCGATCTGTGCGCCCATCGCGCCCTACACCGCGACCCGCCGCGCTGTGCGTGAGATGATCGAACAGTACGGCGCCTTCTGCGAAGTGCACGTCGCCACCTCGCTTGAGGAATGCGAACGCCGTGATCGTAAGGGCCTGTATAAGCTGGCCCGCGAAGGCAAGATCAAGGAATTTACCGGGATTTCGGACCCCTATGAAGTGCCCGAACGCCCCGAGCTGAGCGTTGAGACCGAGAATGTCGAGGTCGACAACTGCGCGCATCAGGTGATTCTGAAGCTGGAAAGCATGGGCCTGATCGCCGGGTAATCCCGGCCACGCCTGAAAACAAAACGGCCGGTGCAGCGATGCACCGGCCGTTCGCGTTTCGGATATGTTTGGATTTAGTGCACGGTCACCGGCGCCAGATCGTTCTGGCGGGCCAGCGCAAAGGCCAATGCGCGGTCTTTCACCAGCGCCAGCCGTTCGCCGCTTGAATTGTGCACGGCATAAAGTTCTTTCATGTCGCCAACCTGTGCCTGCACATCCTCGGGTAGGTCTGCGGTCAGAACCTGACGCACATAGACGATGCGGTCCTCGCTCAGCTCACTGAAGTCAAACTTGGTATTCATCGCTTACCCCTTTTTGATACGGATGGTCTGCACAACGGCGTCAGGCCGGGCGAATGTCAGATCAACGTGCAGCAGGCCGTTTTCGATTACGGCGTCGCCCACTTCCACACCGTCAGCCAACACAAAACTGCGTTGGAATTGCCGCGCGGCAATGCCGCGATGCAAGAAAACACGTTCCGACCCGTCGTCGGATTGGCGGCCCCGGATCACCAGCTGTCGATCTTCGACGGTGATGGCCAGATCGTCTTCGGAAAATCCGGCCACAGCCAGAGTGATACGATAGGACCGGTCAGAGGTCTGTTCGATGTTGAAGGGCGGATACCCTTCGTTTCCAGATTTCGCCGTACGTTCAAGCAAGCGTTCCAGCTGCTCAAATCCCAGCATGTGGGGGTAAGACCCCAGCGTTAGTTTCGTCATGGACACGTCCTTTGATCAAGCGACAGTCACGCGGTCCCGGTTTCGGCGACCCGTTCATAGAAATATGGGGGGCGATATCTGGCAACGCAAGGGCTTTGCGTGCCGCGCGGGATTCGCTATGACGAGAGTCTGGATTGTGCCAGGGGATGACAGACCATGAATGCGCCAACCGATGTTTCAATGAAAACCGACGATGTTTTGCGTTTTGAGCTGGAGGTTTTCAAAAGAGAGCATCGGGATCTGGACCTGGCAATTGATGCGCTGATCCAAACCGGCAGCGACCAATTGACCATTCAGCGGCTCAAGAAAAAGAAGCTGGCGCTGAAAGACAAGATCGCGATGATCGAAGACCGCCTGACCCCGGATATCATCGCCTGATTCTGGGTCGGTGCGCGCGGCTTTGATAGCAATTGCGCGCCGGGCCGGATCCGCTATAACCCATGGCTCCTGCGACCCGGATCGGAGACAGCGATGAGCGATATCAAAGTGGGCATCATCATGGGCAGCCAATCGGACTGGCCGACCATGAAAGAGGCAGCGGATGTTCTGGACGAACTTGGCGTGCCTTATGAGAAAAAGATCGTCTCGGCTCATCGCACCCCTGATCGTCTATGGGATTATGGCAAAACGGCTGTGGATCGCGGGCTTCAGGTGATTATCGCCGGGGCCGGGGGGGCGGCGCATTTGCCGGGCATGATGGCCTCAAAAACGCGCGTGCCGGTGATCGGTGTGCCGGTGCAAACACGGGCGTTGTCGGGTGTCGATAGCCTCTATTCCATCCTGCAAATGCCGCGCGGCTTTCCCGTGGCGACCATGGCCATTGGCGCGGCTGGGGCCAAGAATGGTGGTCTGATGGCCGCGGCCATTCTGGCCAACACGGATGCCGATCTGGCCGCCCGACTGGACAAGTGGCGCGCCGATCTGTCGGCCTCAATCGCTGAGGAGCCCGTCGATGAGTGAGCTTCCAGCAGGATCGGTGATTGGCATTGTTGGCGGCGGTCAGCTTGGTCGGATGCTGTCTGTCGCAGCCAGCCGTTTGGGCTTTCGCTGCCACATTTTTGAGCCGTCTGAGAACCCGCCTGCCGGGCAAGTGGCCGAATATGTGACCACGGCGGCCTATGATGACCACGACGCGCTGCGCAAATTCGCCGAGTCGGTGGACGTCATCACCTATGAGTTTGAAAACATCCCGACCGAGGCGCTGGATGTGCTGCAAGCGCTGCGCCCGATCCGTCCGGGGCGCGAGGCGCTGCGCGTCAGTCAGGACCGCCTGATCGAAAAGGGCTTCCTTCAGGATCTGGGCCTGAAAACTGCGCCTTTCGCTGACATCACCGATGCGGCCAGCCTTGAGGCCGCTTTGGCCGAAATCGGGGCGCCCGCAATCCTGAAAACCCGCCGTTTTGGCTATGACGGCAAAGGTCAGGCGCGGATCATGACGCCAGACGATGCCGCCGGGGCCTTGGCCGATATGGCGGGCGCGCCTGCCATTCTGGAGGGCTTCGTCAACTTCACCCATGAGGTTTCGGTCATCGCGGCACGCGGGCTGAACGGCGAAGTGGTGTGCTTTGATCCGGGTGAAAACGTGCACGAAGGCGGCATTCTGCGCACAACGACCGTTCCGGCCAACCTGACACCCATGCAGCGCATGGATGCGGGGCTGCTGGCGGGTAAGATCCTGAACGCGCTCGATTATGTCGGCGTGATGGGGGTTGAGCTGTTCGTAACGCCGCAGGGCCTGATTGTGAATGAGGTCGCGCCGCGCGTGCACAATTCGGGTCACTGGACGCAGAATGGCTGCACCACCGACCAGTTCGAACAGCACATCCGCGCCGTGGTGGGCTGGCCGTTGGGCGAAGGCCAGCGATATGCCGATGTGGTAATGGAAAACCTGATCGGAGACGATCTGGACAAGCTGCCGGGCTACGCCAAAGAGCCGAACACCGCGATCCACCTTTACGGCAAGGCGGACGTGAAAGCGGGCCGCAAGATGGGCCACGTGAACCGGATCGTCAAAGATTAAGCGATAAAGCGGCGGCCTGCTTCGCCTGTCAGATAGGTGATCTGGCCGCCTGCAATGGTTGCGGCAATGCGCTGATCGGGGTCTAGGACCACCAGATCGGCGCGCAGCCCATCGGCAATTTGGCCGCGATCGGTTAGCCCCAGCGCCTGCGCAGGCCCGGTAGAAATCAACCGCCACGCGGTCGCCAGATCGCAAATCCCCTCAGACACCAGCACAAGTGCCGCCTGCCGCATGGACGGGTAGTGATAGTCGGACGCCAACGCGTCGGCCAATCCTTCGGCCACCAAAGCTCGGGCGGATTCATTGCCCGCATGGCTGGCCCCGCGCACCACATTGGGCGATCCCAGAACGATAAAGTCGCCGCCGTCGCGGGCCGCGCGGGCCGCCTCAAAGGTTTCAGGGAATTCCGACAGCGTCGCGCCAAGGGTCCGCCAGCCAAGGCGGGCGTCTGCGGTGTGGTCATCGTGGCTGCCGATGCGCACGCCCGCGGCGGCCAGCGTGGCGCATAGGGCCGCAACTGCGGCGGGCACCTCGCTGCTGCGGGCGTGGAGCGATTGCATAAGGGCAAGGTGGGTCTCGGGGCTGCGCCCGGATTTCAAAGCCTGACCGGTCAGGCGGGGCGGCTTGCGCCCTTGGGCCAAACGATCATGCGGCAGGTGATCGTTGAACACCACATAGTCGATGCCAAAGGCCGCGATGGCGGCCTCAGCCCGGTCAAATTCGTCCAGCAAGTGGGTTTCCAGCCGCAACTGAATGCGCAGATCCGTGGCCACCGATGACCGGACCTCATGAATGGCGCGAAAGACGCTTTCGGCAAACTCCGGCCCGCGCATCCCGCCTTCCCAGCTAAAGAACTGCGCCATGACGCCTGTGGTGATGCCATTGGCGGCCAGTTCGGCCTCGGTGGCGAAAATGCCGTTGCGGCTGTCCAGAAGCGCGCCTCGGCGCGGGGCCATATGGCGTTCAAACCCGTCGCCGTGAATATCGACCAGGCCGGGCAAAATGGTGAAGCCCGACAAATCAATCTGGCGGCCGTCCTGTTGCCCCAGTTGCAGCTTGCCCTCGGTAATGGCCAAGGGGGTGTCCGACCAGCCATCGGCGGTCAGGGTTGTCGCGTTTGTCAGGGTTAGGGCGCGGGTCATGGCGGCGAATTGGCAGAAACCACTGGTCGAAGCAAGGCCAGCCAGCGTACCAATAGAGAAATTCAGGAGAATGACATGCGCCCGCCGCGACTGGCTGTCCGAGCCGTGCTGATACACCAAGACCGTCTGTTGCTGGTCAATGCCTATTCTGGGAACCAAAGCGATTTATGGTGTGCACCGGGCGGCGGGGTGGAGCGGGGATCGTCCTTGCCCGACAACCTGAAGCGCGAAATCTTTGAGGAAACGGGGCTGAGAATCGACGTCGGTGCGCCTTGCCTTGTGAACGAATTTCACAATCCCGACGATGGGTTCCATCAGGTTGAGGTGTTCTTTCGCTGCCAGTTGGTGTCCGGAGCTTTGAGCGACGATTGGAAAGACCCCGAGCGCGTAGTGACGGAGCGGCGTTGGTTTGCGGCGCCAGATTTGGCTGACATCCGGCTCAAGCCAGATTCCCTACCGGACATCGCCTTTAAAGGCGGGATTTACTACGATCCGTTGGAACGGATTGTGCGTTAGGCGTTTCCAGCAGGAAGGAAACGCCGATGCTGCCAAGAACGATCAGCGAGGCAATGAAGATCCGCGCCGTGACCGTTTCGCCCAGCAACAGCGCACCGCCCAAGATTGCGAAAACCGGTACAGACAGCTGCGCCAAACCGGCGCTTGTTGCGCTGAGGCGCGGCAGGATGGCATACCACAGCGAATAACCAAGGCCCGACATCACTGTGCCTGACAGCACGGCCAGCGCCACACCCGGCCAATGCGGGGTAAAATGCTGAATGCCATGCGGGAAAAACAGACCCAAAACGATACAGATCGGAACAGCCAGCATGAAATTCGCGGCGGTGTTCTGAACCGGGTTGTTGAGCCCTTGACCCGCCAGCGAATACAGGCCCCAGCCGACACCGGCCATGATCATGAAGGCAACACTGGTTGCAGAAATCGGCACATTGCCCGCTGGCCAAAGCAGCCAGACAAGCCCGCCAAAGGCCGTGGCCGAGGTAATCCAGCGGATAGCGCTTGGCCGCGCTCCGCGTTGGATTGACCCAAGGAACATCGTCAGATTGACGCAACCAAACAAGACCAAGGCACCTATGCCAGCGTCAATTCCCTGATACGCGACGGAAAACCCCAGCATATAGGTGACCAAGGCGATCACGGCCAAGGGGCGCTGCGGAACAAGCACTTTGATGCAGCCATTGCGTAGGCAAAAGACGGCAAACAAGAACAATGCCCCGGACAGCAAACGGATCGTGGCGAAATCAACCGAGTCGATATAGCCATATCCAACCGCCATCCTGTTCAGGACGGAGTTGGCGGCGAAAGCGACCATTGCCAGACATGTGAGCGCAAAAATATTCATTGCGGCGCACTATAAACGTGATCCGCGGAAAATATAAACTTGTTACAAATGTCTATGTGAAGTTTTGCGCCACGAGGTCCGTGGCGCAACACTACTTTTGGTTAGGGTGCATCTTGCTCGGCCAGCCAACGCTCAGCCTCAAGCGCCGCCATGCAGCCCATACCGGCCGATGTGATCGCCTGACGATACTTGTGATCGGTCAGGTCACCCGCCGCAAAGACGCCCGGAATCGATGTTTCGGTGCTGTCGGGTTTGGTCACCACATAGCCGCCCATGTGGGTTTCCAGTGAATCCTTGACCAATTCGTTGGCCGGGGCGTGGCCGATGGCAACAAACACGCCTTTGCACGGAATCTCAGATACTTCGCCGGTGTTGACGTTTTTCACCCGGACGCCTTCGACACCTAGGGGCGAGTCAGTCCCGAAAACTTCATCCAATTGGTGATGCCACAGGGTTTCGATCTTTGGGTTTTTGAAAAGGCGGTCCTGAAGGATCTTCTCGGAACGCAGTTCGTCCCGGCGGTGAATCAGGGTGACCTTGGAGGCAAAGTTGGTCAGGAACAGCGCCTCTTCTACGGCGGTGTTGCCGCCGCCGATCACAACGATTTCTTGCCCGCGATAGAAAAAGCCGTCGCAGGTCGCGCAGGCCGAGACGCCAAAGCCCTTGAACTTTTCTTCAGTCGGCAGGCCAAGCCATTTGGCGCGGGCACCGGTGGCCAGAATAACTGCGTCGGCTGTGTAGATCGTGCCGCTGTCACCATGGGCGGTGAAGGGGCGTTGGTTCAGGTCCAGCTTGTTGATGATGTCACCGATGATCTCGGTGCCCATGGCGCGGGCGTGGGCCTCCATGTTAACCATCAGGTCGGGGCCTTGGATTTCGGTGTGGCCGGGCCAGTTTTCAACCTCGGTTGTGGTGGTCAATTGCCCGCCCGGCTCAATGCCCTGAACCAAAATCGGTTCCAGCATGGCGCGGCTTGCATAGACCCCTGCGGTATAGCCCGCCGGGCCAGAGCCGATGATAAGAACCTTGGTGTGACGTGTTTCGGACATGCTGCGCCCCTTGGCTTGAATCGATTAATCTTGTCCTGCATATAAACAGCCTGCCCGATGGCGGAAACCCCATGGGAGTCGATCACACTTTCGGTTCAAACCTGCTATCGAAGCATTAATAATATTGCGCTTGCGTGAAACATTATTGCGCGCCATGGCCCGTGTGGTATAACAAAGTGGAAAAAGAGGAGTTTGGGAATGCCCGGCCACAGACTGGATCCGATTGATCGAAAGATCCTGTCCGAATTGCAAGCCGACGGTCGCATGACGAACGTTGAGCTGGCGAAACGTGTTGGCATTTCCGCGCCGCCCTGTCTGCGCCGTGTGCGTACTCTGGAAGAACAGGGCTTCATCAAAGGCTATCACGCTGACATCAATTCACGCGAACTGGGCTTTGAGGTGCAGGTTTTCGCGATGGTCGGTCTGCAAAGTCAGGCCGAAGCAGATCTGAGCGCGTTTGAAGACAAATGCCGGTCTTGGCCGCTGGTCCGCGAATGCCACATGCTGAACGGCGAGGTGGATTTCATCCTGAAATGCGTAGCGCCCGATCTCAGCACGTTTCAGACCTTTCTGACATCGGAACTTCTCACTGCCGAAAACGTCGGCAGCGTTAAGACATCGTTGGTCATTCGCGGCGCCAAAGATGATCCGGGCGTCCCGTTCGATGTGTTGGAAGAGCGGCTGAGCCGCTCTGCCTAAGGGTCAGATCGTCACCAAATTGTCGATCACTTCCCGCGTCGTGCGGGTGTAGGTCAATTCTCCGAAATCATCCAAGGCTTCGATGTGCGGGAACATCGACAGGAACAGGCTACGCATGTTCTGGCCCAGTTCGGTCGCGGCATTGCGGCCCGGATGATAGGATTCAAAGCCCAGACTGCCGACCATGATCAGCCCGTGACGCTTGAGCGCGATATGATACAGCTGAACTGAGCTGGGCGGCGTGACGGCAAACACTCGGTCGCCATCTTGGAAATCGATTGTTGGCACCAAAACGGACGCACGGCCAATCAGCGATTTCAACGCTTCGCGGCGCACAACCATTCGTGACGCAGGGCCAAGCAGAATGTGGCTCATGGGCTTGTTCATGCCAAAGGCTTCGCTGGTGACGCGGGTCAGGCTGGTTAGATGCGTGCTGGCACCGCCCGCGCCGGGCACAAAGACGGTGGACCCAATCCAAGCGATCGGCTCTGGCCCGCGGTCTGTTTCGACCATATCGCCGGGCAGTAGGTCTTCGACGGCAACGGGGCCGCGATCGGTGGTAATCAAAGTGCCGCGCGCAAAAGCGCCAGCCGCATCTTCGAACATTGGGACGGCAGGGGCGACAACCTGCTTTTCCAGAATGTCGCCGTTCGAACCAAGGGCCAGCACCTGATATTTGCGCATGACCATGGCCGGGCGCGCATCACGCGCATCGGGCCGCTGGTTCGGGTAGGTTGTCGGGGCCAGTCCGGCAGAAGACAGGCCACGCGTGGTAAGGCTAGACAATGTGAACACCCCTTTTACAGGCTGGTCACTACCGTGCTGGCCCCCACCAACAACAACAGAAGGACACGTTACGGTTTATCTGCATTGCCAGATTGGCCGCAATCGTGGGCTTTTGTCAAAATTGATGCCTGTTTCAGGCCAGGCGAAAGCCCAATCGACGTTTCGCCTCAGCATTGTTCGCGCCGCCGCGACGGTTTTGCCTTATTTCCGAAATTTCGGTCGAATCGCCAACATGTTGGGCGGTGCGTTTTGCGCTCCAGGGCATGGTCGGAGCGGGCTGCATGGCCGAGGCCTTGATTGCAGACTGGGTGAAGCGCGTTTTCTTGCCAAACATGTGGGTCTTCCTTGGTGCTCGTAATGGTCCGCAGTTCCTCGCTGCGTTGTAACGTTTTTGATAAATCTTTGGGGCATGTTTTAGACGCGATAGAGATAATGCGGCGTCGCGAAAGATGCTGTTTCCGTACCGCGCTCAATCTAAAGGTGTGCGCATTGGGCAAACAAAAACCCCGCTGGACAGCGGGGTTGTGTGGTTCGGAAATATGAGCCGTGGAATTCGTGCGGCTTCGGCCTGTCGCTTGGCCGGTACACTGAAGTCCGCTGGGGCGATGCCAGTCAGGCGTCACGTTTCCGTGCTGCCGGTGCTGCTGCGGCGGCGCCGTTTTTCAGGCGCTCGCAGCGTGGCATCGCATTAGGCGGATTTCAGCGTGATGGTCTTGATGTTCCGCTTTGCAACGAATGCTGCACGGCGGGCACCGCGATCCCACGGCATAGCGACTTCGGTGGTCTTCGCGGTTTTCACGATGGACTTAACGAAACGGTTACGCGCTTTCATCTCTGTGTTCCTTTGATGCGATCCCGCGTTCCTAACTGCGCGGACAGGATCAAATTCGCATTCGATTGGGGCGTGTCTTAGGCGAAGTTAGGTTAATTAAAGGAAATATCTGCCTACTTTTGGTCTTAATGGGAATTATCGTTAAGCCATTGTAGAGTAACGAAAGATACCAGATGAACGCATACGATACTTCAATATCGGACAGTTTGTTTCCGCATTGTGTGCAATAACAGGGGTTTAGGCGCGAATGACAGAGATGAGGCGGCCGTAATCTGCCTCTTTTTCGTGGCACGACCGGCGGTACGAATAGAATCTATTCGCGTCCGAATAGGTGCAGTGTCGTGTCCACTCTGCCATGATTCCGACACCGCGCAGACGGTGCAGTCCGAAGGCCGGAAGATCGAACAAGAATCGGTCCCCTTGGCCTTTGGCAAAAAAGCGGCCACTGGCATCGTCTTCGGCCATGAAGCTTTCAAAGAACTCAGGCCCGACCTCATAGGCGCGTTGGCTGATCGACGGACCGATCACGGCACGAATCTTGGCGCGGTCCGCGCCAATGGCGGTCATGGCGTCGACCGTATTTTCCAAGATCCCGCCAATCGCGCCTTTCCAGCCCGCGTGGGCGGCGCCGACAACGCCATTATCGGAATCGGCAAATAGTACGGGCTGGCAATCGGCGGTCAGAATGCCCAAGGCGATGCCCGGCACATTCGACACCATCGCATCGGCCTTGGGCGTCGGGCCTTCAAGCGGGCCATCCACGGTCACAACGTCCGCGCTATGGGTTTGGTGCACGGTCGTCAGCGACGCAACTTCCATCGCATCGGCCACGCGGGCGCGGTTGATGGCCACGACGTCGGATTGATCGGACGACCCGGACCCGCAGTTCAATCCCGCAAAAACGCCCGAGGATGCCCCGCCTTTACGCGTAAAGAACCCGTGGCGAAACGGCGACAGGGAATCGGACGTAATGATCTCGAGCGTCATGCCTCAACTCCGGGCGGAGGGGTCGCCCCCTCAGGATAGAATCCCAAAACTTTGAACAAATGTCCCATTTCTTCGGGATGGGTCAACCGGCGATGTGCGGCAATATGGGCCTCAAGCGCCGGGCCGCTCATGCGGGTGGCCAAGGCCTGCGCCCGCTGCGTGATGCCAAGGCGTTCCAGAAACACGCCTTGCGGCGTCAGGCGGCTGTGGGCGCAACGCGCGGCCTTGGCCAGCGCCTCGAAATCCACATGGGCGGTCAGGTCGGCAAGGCCGGGGTCGGCCAAGGGATCGGTCGTTTTATGCCCGCGCAGGGCTTGAAACGTATCGCCCAACGAATGCCAGTCGCCATAGTCGATGACCAAGGCCGCGCCGCCGTGGTCGGCGATTTTGGCGGTTAGTGCGTCGATGATCGCTTCCGCCGTAGCGCAGGTTTCAACGATGTCGCCGTCTTTGGTGTCAGCCATGCGGTGTTCCAGCGGGGCAAGCGGCGCATCGGCGGTCAGGCCAAGCGTCAGCGCATCGCCATCCAATCCAACCACACGTTCAGACCAGCCGTCTTGGCCACGTTGGAATTGCCGGATCGGCAGGGCGTCGAAAAATTCATTGGCCACGGCGAAGGTGGGCAGATCGGGCAGGGTTGACAGATCGTCGTGCCAAATCGGATCGGCATCCGGCAGGGCGGATTTTTGCGCCGCCCGCATTCGCGGCGAGGCCTCAACCAGATGCAGCTGCGCGGCGTCGTGAAAACCGGGAACCCGCGCGGTGGCGCGTTGAATATCCGCCATCAGTGTGCCGCGCCCTGGCCCCAGTTCAAGCAGCATGAAAGGCGACGGTGCGCCTTGGTCCAGCCACGCCTGCGCCAGCGACAGCCCGACCAATTCACCGAACATCTGGCTGATCTCGGGCGCGGTGATGAAATCGCCATCCGCGCCAAGGGCTGTCTGGGTCGTGTAATACCCGTGCTCAGGATGCAGCAGGCATACAGACATATATTCGGCCAGGGTCATTGGGCCATTGGCTTGAATGCGGTTGACGATATGGCGCTTAAGCGGTGGCATCGGCCCCTTTCCGACGTGTATATAGTATAAGGCCCAATCCAATCAGGATCATCGGCAGCGACAGGATCTGCCCCATGGTCAGCCCGTAGCCATTCAGATGCAGGGCAAGGCCAAGCGGATTGTCCAGCGTCTGGAACTGCGCGTCGGGCTGGCGGACGAACTCTACGACGAAGCGGGCAAACCCGTATCCAGCAAAGAACGTGCCAGCCAGCAGGCCCGGACGTTTCAACGCATTCCAGCGGAAGGCCATCAGGATCAGCAACCCGCCCAGAAGCACGCCTTCCATCGTTGCCTCATAGAGCTGAGACGGATGGCGTGCGCACAATTCGCCAAACGGTTGACCGCAGCTTTGTGCGAATTCACCCGGAAAGATCACGCCCCATGGCAGATCGGTCGGGCGACCCCAAAGTTCAGCATTGATGAAATTCGCAACCCGGCCCAACAGCAGCCCCGGTGGCACGCCAAGCGCCATCATATCGGCGGTCGATGCAATCGGGTGTCCGCCTTTGCGGCAGAACAGGTAGACGGCCAGAATTACGCCCAGCAATCCGCCGTGGAAGGCCATGCCGCCCTGCCAGACCATCAAGATCTCGGCCGGGTGGGTCAGGTAGTAGGCGGGCTGATATAGTAAGGTGTAGCCAAGCCGCCCGCCCGCGATGACGCCGATAATGACCCATGTCAGCAGGTCATCGACCTGTGCCGGGGTCATGGGGGCCGTGTCTTTGGCCCAAATCGTAGGGCGCCGCAGCGCCAAGACGACCAAGCGCCAGCCGATAACAATGCCGACGATATAGGCCAGCGCGTACCAGCGCAGGGCAAACTCAAAGCCGAAAAGCCCGATGCTGAAAATCTCGGGGGCGAGATTGGGGAATGGAATGCCTGTGCTCATATGCGTCTCTGTGCCTCTGGTGGATCGGGGAAGTCAACCTTGTGGATGGGGCCGCGTCGGCCCATATAGGGGCAAGACGTAACGCCGGAGAGACCAATGCAAACGCGCAACAAGGTTTTTGACGATATCTCGCAGTTGTTTACCAATGCGATGGGGGTGGCTCAGGGCGCTCGCGATGAAGCTGAGAACGCCATGAAGTCGATGATGGACCGCTGGCTGGCGGACCGTGATTTCGTGACCCGCGAAGAATTCGACGCTGTTCGCGCCATGGCCCAGAAGGCCCGCGAAGAAAACGAAGCGCTAAAAGCGCGTCTGGATGCGCTGGAGTCGGGCAAGTCCTGACAGTTTTAGACGCATTGCGCGTTTAAACCCACGTTAAGCCAAAGGATGCCACGCTGCGCCCACCTGATAGGAGGCGCCCGTGACATCCCCCCGTACCGGCCGCAAGGCCGCCCGCAAATCTGGCACTGATCCCCTGACGCAGGCGCTGCGTCGCCGCGATTCCCGCGTGATGGATATGGTGCATGCCGCCATTTCCAATGGCGATGTGATGCTGGCCTATCAGCCGGTCGTTCAATCCGCCGATTTTTCCCGCATCGCCTATTATGAAGGCTTCGTCCGGGTTCTGGATGAAACCGGCAGAATCATCCCTGCGCGGGATTTCATGCCAGTGGTCGAAGAACAGGAATCGGGCCGCATTCTTGACTGTCTGGCGCTGGAACAGGGATTGGCGGTTTTGGTCAAGTATCCCGATCTGCGCATCGCGGTGAATATGTCTGCGCGATCGGTCGGCTATCGGCCTTGGTCTGATGTGTTGGACCGGGCGCTTGCCGGTGATCCCAACTTGGGGGAACGGCTGATTCTCGAAATCACCGAAAGCTCGGCCATGGTCGTGCCGGATCTGGTGTCCGGGTTCATGACCGACCTGCGCAAAAAAGGAATCTCTTTCGCCTTGGATGACTTTGGCGCAGGCTTTACCGCGTTCCGGCATTTTCGCAGTTTTCAGTTTGATATCTTGAAAATCGACGGCCAATTCTGCCGAAATATTGGGCAAGATCCCGACAACCAAGTGATCGTCAAAGCCATGCTTTCCATGGCCCGTCAATTCGACATGTTCGTCATCGCTGAACAGGTTGAAGCCCCTGAAGATGCTGCGTATCTTGCCAGTATCGGCGTCGATTGCCTGCAGGGATACCACTTTGGCGCACCAACCGTGTCGCCCCAGTGGCCAACTGCGCAGGAGGGGCGCAGAAGGGCCTGAGACACCCTGTCCGGTTTTTCTGCGCTGCAGAATGGCATATTGACGTCGCGGAACCGGAGGGGGGCCAAGAGTTGCAAATCCGCGCGACGGCTACCTCTCGCCCGATTGGTAGAGGATATAAACCATGACCAATGTCGTTATCGCATCTGCTGCCCGTACCGCGGTTGGCAGTTTTAGTGGCTCATTTGCCAACACCCCCGCACATGATCTGGGATCGGCCGTTCTGGAGGCGCTGGTTGCGCGTGCCGGAATCGAAAAGGGCGAGGTTTCGGAAACCATCCTCGGCCAGGTTCTGACGGCAGCGCAGGGTCAGAACCCCGCACGTCAGGCCCACATCAATGCTGGTCTGCCCAAAGAAGCCTCGGCCTGGGGCATCAACCAGGTTTGCGGCTCGGGCCTGCGCACCGTGATGCTGGGCGCCCAGCACATCGCGCTTGGCGATGCCGACATCGTCTGCGCGGGCGGCCAGGAAAACATGTCGCTTAGCACCCATGCCGCGCACCTGCGCGCTGGTTACAAAATGGGCGACGTGTCCTACATCGACACCATGATCCGCGACGGTCTGTGGGATGCATTCAACGGCTATCACATGGGCCAGACCGCTGAAAACGTCGCCAACCAATGGCAGATCAGCCGCGAAGTGCAGGACGCGTTCGCCGTCGCTTCGCAGAACAAGGCCGAAGCCGCGCAAAAGGCCGGTAAGTTCGACGACGAGGTGATCGCCTTCACCATCAAGACCCGCAAGGGTGACATCGTGGTCGACAAAGACGAATATATCCGCCACGGCGCAACCATCGAAGCCATGCAGAAACTGCGCCCGGCTTTCACCAAAGACGGTTCGGTCACCGCGGCCAACGCATCGGGCATCAACGACGGCGCGGCCGGCGTTCTGCTGATGTCGGCTGACAATGCTGCCAAGCGCGGGATTGAACCGCTGGCCCGCATCGCATCCTACGCCACCGCCGGCCTTGACCCGTCGATCATGGGCGTTGGCCCGATCCACGCGTCGCGCAAAGCGCTGGAAAAGGCTGGCTGGAAAGCCGAAGATCTGGATCTGGTCGAAGCCAACGAAGCATTCGCCGCGCAGGCCTGTGCCGTGAACAAAGACATGGGTTGGGATCCGGCAATCGTTAACGTGAACGGCGGCGCAATCGCCATCGGTCACCCGATCGGCGCTTCGGGCGCACGTATCCTGAACACCCTGCTGTTCGAAATGAAGCGCCGCGATGCCAAAAAAGGCCTCGCCACGCTTTGCATCGGCGGCGGCATGGGCGTCGCGCTTTGTGTTGAGCGTGACTGACAATAGGAAGGGGCGCCGCCAAGGCGCCCTTTTTTATCGAGGGGGCCTTTCGACATGCGAAATGTCGCAGGATTGGCCGCGCAATAATATTGCGCATCATTTTTATTTTCGGTAGCAAAGTTACCGAGCCATTTGAACTGGAGGGAACCCATGGCAAGAGTAGCACTCGTCACCGGCGGCAGCCGCGGCATCGGTGAAGCGATCTCTAAGAAGCTGAAAGCAGAAGGCTACGAGGTCGCAGCCACCTACGCCGGCAATGACGAGAAGGCCGCCGCCTTCACCGAAGCCACCGGCATCAAGACCTATAAGTGGAACGTTGCCGATTATGAGGCCTCGAAGGCCGGTATCGCGCAGGTCGAAGCCGACCTTGGCCCGATCGACACGGTCGTCGCCAATGCGGGCATCACCCGCGACGCCATGTTCCACCGCATGACCCCGGAACAGTGGAATGAGGTTATCGGCACCAACCTGACCGGCGTTTTCAACACCGTGCACCCGGTATGGGCCGGCATGCGTGAGCGTCAGTTTGGCCGCGTTGTCGTGATTTCGTCGATCAACGGCCAGAAAGGTCAGGCCGGTCAGGTGAACTATGCCGCGACCAAAGCGGGCGATCTGGGCATCGTAAAGTCGCTGGCACAAGAAGGCGCACGTTTTGGCATCACCGCCAACGCCATCTGCCCCGGCTATATCGCCACCGAAATGGTTATGGCGATTGATGAATCGGTCCGCGAAAAGATCATCAAGGGCATCCCCGCTGGCCGTCTGGGCGAGCCGGAAGAGATCGCCCGCTGCGTGGCCTTCCTGGCCGCCGAAGATTCGGGCTTCATCAACGGCTCGACCATTTCGGCAAACGGTGCACAGTTCTTCGTCTAAGAAGAATTCCGCTCAAGAACAAAGGGCCGGTCCTGCGACCGGCCCTTTTTCATCCCGTAAGACCCTGTGCACCGGGTCAGCGGGAAATCTTGGACGGGAACATCCAGTTCCAAAGTCCGCGCATCGCGTCGCCGCGTGCTGCATGTGCATTCTGATTGGCGCGTCGGCTCTGTTCCGTGGTCGCAATATCAAACATCTCTGGGCTCCGTTCGGGTGAGGGGGTGATCAATTGAGTTTAATATCGTTCTTGACAGACCTCCTGACAAACGAGAGTTTTCAGGAGTTCACTTAAGCTGAGTTTAACTGATGTCTGACCGCCTGCCGCCTTTGACCGCCCTACGCGCCTTCGATGCGGCGGCGCGGCATATGTCCTTTGCCAAGGCGGCGGATGAGCTGTCAGTAACGCCCGCGGCCCTGTCCTTTCAGATCAAATCGCTGGAAACTCATCTGGGCGCCCCGGTGTTTCGCCGCCTGAACCGGGCGGTAGAATTGACGCCAGCGGGGGAAAAGCTGGCCGATGCACTGCGCGATGGGTTCGATCGGATCACGGCGGGCTGGCGGGCGGCGCTGCGGGAAACGCGGGGCAAATCGCTGACCGTGACGGCAGGCCCGGTGATTACGGCAAAATGGCTTGCCCCCCGGATCTTTGAATTTGCCCGCAACCATCCAGGGATTGAATTGCGGTTTGCTGCCTCAATCCGGCGTATGGATTTTGCCCGTGATGATGTGGATGCCGCAATCCGCTTTGGCACCGGGCCGGATGAGGGGCTATATTCGCATCCATTGCTGGCTGAATGGGTCAGCCCGGCCATGACACCCGCCTTGGCCGAGAAATACAAAACGCCCGGAAGCCTGCTGCAAGCCCCACTGATCGTGGATGAAAGTCTAGAGTTTCTTTCGCCCGTGCCAGATTGGACGGCGTGGTTCAAGGCAAATGGTATGACCGTCGCAGCCCCGTCGGGCGCACGGTTTTCGCAGGCGGATCACGCGATGGACGCGGCCTTGGCGGGAACCGGTGTTTTACTGGCGCGGCGGTCTTTGGCCGCGCATGACTTGCATTCGGGCCGCTTGGTCGCCCCGTTTGATGTGGCTGTCAGCACGAAGGGTCAGTTGCGGTTTGTTTGCCCGCAATCTGCAACAAAACGCCCCGAAGTTGAGGCATTTTTGGCATGGGTTCTAAGCGAGACTGAACTTGGTGCCTCTACTTGGACTGACAAGACTGTGGTCGCAGTCGAAGGTCTGTAAGCGGCGGAGCAGTCACACGGGTTGGGCCGTGTGACCGCGATATGTGAGGGGGGGTTATGACGACAGACGCTCGATCTCTTCCTTCAGCTTGAGCTTCTGTTTCTTCAGGTGGACCAGTTCCAGGCCGTCCGATGCGGGCGCACGCTGGGCCGTTTCCACTTGGTCAGACAGGGTTTTGTGTTTCCGCTTCAGTTCCTGCACATGCGAACTCAACGACATAGATACCTCCTTCTGAATTGTGGTTCTTTCAGTGCATCACAGAAAAACGCACCTGTCACGCCGCAGATGCGAAGGTGTCTACGCAATATTGTTACAAAAATCGGCTAAATGGCGGATTATTCGGGAAAATTGAGCGATTCTCCGTTTCGGAGCACTGCGCTGATTTTTGCCGAATAGTCCTCGCCGTCGCGTAAATGCTGTGCACCGTCATGCAGAACAAGCGGGGCGTGCAGCCGAAAGGGCGCTTTGCCCGCTTTTCGGCCCCGCACGAGGATGAGTCGTGCATCCCGCCCGACGCGCGGGATCAGCGGCCAAAGTTGCACAGACCCCAATTCAGCGGCCATCGCTGCCAAAAGGCGCGGTGCGCTTTCGGCGCGGTGAACAAACGTCGCCGTGCCAAAGGGCCTAAGACGCTTTGCGGCGATCTGCACCCAGGTTTCCAGCGGGGTATCTTCGGCAAGCCCCAGTTCCTTGCCGCCATCGGTGGCGGCGGTGCGGGCGGCGGGGTCGAAATAGGGCGGGTTGGCGATCACATGGTCGAACTGATGCTGCCGAAGGGATGCGGGCAGGGCGCTCAGGTCGGCATTGACGACCTCGGCGGCAGTTTGGTTGCGGGCGGCATTGCGTCGCGCCAGATCGGCATAGGCCGCTTGGCGTTCGACCCCGGCAATGCGCAGGCCCGGCACCCGCGCCGCAGCGCAGAGCATGGCCACACCGCCCCCGCACCCCAGATCCAGCACATGATCCCCGGCTTTCGCAGGCACGCTCGCGGCCAGCAGAACCGGGTCAATCCCGGCGCGATAACCTGTTTTGGGCTGCAATAGCTGCACCTGCCCGCCTAGGAACGCGCTATCGGTCAGCGCGTCATCGGCGAAACGGTCAGCGGTCAAGGGACACCCCGTTTTCAAACAAGACGACACGGGCGCGGTTCAGATCGCCGCTGCGCACCATCAGGCGGCGCGGCAAGATGCCGATTGACCCCTCAAGGATGCTCATGTTTACGTCCAATTCAAAGCTGTCTATACCCTCCTCCTGAAGAAGGGACCGGACCAGTGGAATCAATGTGATATCGGTGGTTCGTAGCAGCTCTTCCATACTGGGGATCTAAGGGCAGGCCCCGCCAATGTCGAGCCTGCAAACGGGAGCGCAATGAGTTTGGACAATCCTTCCGTCAAGCCGCATGACCGGTTGGCCGCGGCGCTGACCGATGACATGAACGCCGTAAATGCGTTGATCCGGGATCGGATGGCGTCGCGCCACGCGCCGCGCATTCCCGAAGTGACCGCGCATTTGGTTGAGGCGGGCGGCAAGCGTCTGCGCCCGATGCTGACTTTGGCGGCTGCCCGGATGTGCGGCTATCAGGGCGACGATCACGTCAAGCTGGCCGCAACGGTTGAGTTTATTCACACCGCGACCCTGCTGCATGACGACGTGGTAGACGAAAGCAAACAGCGGCGCGGGCGGCCTACGGCGAACCTGCTTTGGGATAACAAATCCTCGGTTCTGGTGGGCGATTACCTGTTCGCGCGGTCCTTCCAGTTGATGGTCGAAACCGAAGATTTGCGAGCGCTGAACATCCTGTCCAACGCGGCCGCGACGATTGCCGAAGGCGAAGTGCTGCAACTGTCGGCGGCGCAGGATCTGGCCACAACCGAAGACATCTATTTGCAAGTCGTGCGCGGCAAAACGGCGGCGCTGTTCTCGGCGGCGACTGAAGTGGGCGGCGTCATCAGCCGTGTGCCCGAGGCGCAGATCCAAGCGCTGTTCGATTACGGCGATGCCTTGGGGATTTCCTTCCAGATCGTTGATGACCTGCTGGACTATCAGGGCGATACCAAAGCCACTGGCAAGAACGTCGGTGACGATTTCCGCGAACGCAAGCTGACGCTGCCGGTGATTAAAGCCGTCGCCGCCGCCGATGACGACGAACGTGCCTTCTGGAAGCGCACCATCGAAAAGGGCGACCAGCAGGACGGCGATTTGGAGCACGCGATTGCCTTGCTGCACAAGCACGGCACGCTAGAGGCAACCCGTCAGGATGCGCTGGCCTGGGCCGAAAAGGCCAAGACCGCCATGGCGCATCTGCCCGAAAGCGATTTCCGCAGCATGCTAACCGATCTGGCCGATTACGTGGTCGCGCGGATCAGCTAAGGGCGGTTGCCGCAATCCACCAGTTTGGGTGCTTTTGGCCAAGGGCAGTTGCGGCGCGTGCCGCAGCTTCGTCCGATGCCATGATGGCGAAACACGTGGCGCCCGATCCTGACATGCGCGCCAAAAACGTGCCTTCGCAGGCGGAGAGCGCCTGCAGAACATCGCCGATGACCGGTTGCAGCGCCACTGCGGGCGGCTGCAAGTCGTTGCGCTGATCGCGTAGCCACGCGATGACGTCCGCCCCATCTGCGGGCAAAGGCTCTAGCGCCGGGTTCGTTTTGGACGCCAAGGCGCGGAAAACGTCTGGCGTTGATACTTCGACCCGTGGGTTGACCAAGACGGCCGGCAGACGGGGCAGAGCCAAGGGTGTCAGCACCTCGCCGATGCCTTCCATCCGGGCGGCGCGGGCCGCCATGCAAACTGGCACATCGGCCCCAAGCGTCAGCGCTTCGCCGCCAAAAGGCGTGCCGTAAAGGTCCGACATTCCGCGCAGCACCGCCGCCGCATCCGACGACCCGCCACCGATCCCGGCCGCTGCGGGCAAATGTTTGTCCAGCGTGATCGCGGCGGGCTGGCCGAAGGCCTTTGCCGCCTTCCAACACAGGTTGCGCCCATCGGTCGGCACGCCTTGCGCCATGGGGCCAGTGACCTGCAACTGCATCACCTCGGACCGTGTCAGGGTCAGATGGTCGCCCACCTCGGCAAAGGCCACCAGCGAGTCGAGCAGATGATAGCCATCGGCGCGTTGGCCGGTGACGTGTAGGCACAGGTTGATCTTGGCGGGGGCGAAAGCCTTAGTTTTGGTCATTGGCCTTCAGCGGCGGCTCATCGTCTTCGGCCAAGACCTGATCCAGCCCGACCTCTAGTTTGCGGCGGATGCGGTCGGCGTCCAATTCCTCGGCGGTGGATTCATATTCCACAAACGAGAGGGCGCGGCGCCACTGGAATTCGGCCTCTCGTGTGCGGCCAACGGCCCAATACACATCGCCCAAGTGATCGTTGACGATCGGGTCTACGGCCATCAGTTCAGCCGCGCGTTCCATATGCGGCACAGCTTCGTCATAGCGGCCAAGGCGGTAGAGAACCCAACCAAGCGAGTCGATGATGTAGCCGCTTTCCGGGCGGATCGCGACGGCCTCTTCGATCATGGCCAGCGCTTCATCAAGGTTCAGGCCGCGCTGGACCATGGAATAACCCAGATAGTTGAGCACGTTGGGCTGGCCGGGGTTCAGATCCAGCGCCATGCGGAAATCGGCCTCGGCCTCGTCCCAGCGATCCAGCTGATCCAGAACCGTGCCGCGCGCATAATACAGCGGCCAAAGCTCTGGCGCAGGTTCCTTATACAGGGCAATCGCCAGATCGTAGGATTCGGCAGCCTCGTCATAGCGTTCCATCCGGCGCATCACATCGGCAAGGCTGGAATGAACGGCGGGAATATTGCCATGCGTTGCGGATAGGCTCTCCAAAACCTCGACAGCGGCCTCCATCCGGTCAGATTCCCGCAATGCGGCGGCCCGGCCAAGTTCGGCGGCGTGAAAGGTCGGGTCAGACCGGGGGACGGTTTTGTAGGCTTCCACGGCCAATTCGTACCGCCCCAGATCTTCCAGCAGTTGCGCGGTCAACAGCACCCCATCGGCGTGGCCCGGACGAATGTGCAGCGCGACCCGCGCATACAGCAGGGTAAAGTCGTCATCCGCTTCGTTCGAAAGCGCACTGGCCAGAGTATAGAATGTCTCGGCCAGCCCTTCGCGTGCATCTGCAACAATCGACAGCGTTTGCGGCGTGCGCGATTGTAATGCGGCGCGCAATTGTTCCAGCCCCGGATCAAGCTGATCGCCGAAGGATGCATCCAGCAAGGCGATTGCATCGTCATAACGGTCAAGCTGGCTTAGGATTTCGGTCTGCGCGATGACACCGCGCCGGGTGTTTTGAAGCGGCCCAATGGTTTCGCCGGAAAACAGCGCCTCTGCCCCTTCGAAATCGCCGACCGTCGCCATGGCCAATGCCTTATGATAGGCACCGAAGCTGGCAAGCGTGGGTTCATCTTGGCCGATCTGGTCAAAGGCGGTCAGCGCCGCGCTCATGTCGCCGGTGCCCAGCAGGGCCCAAGCGCGGACAAACCCGTCTGCCAGCGGGCCAACAGCGTTATCGGTGGTCAGGCGGTCCAACAGGGCCTGATACTGTTCGGACTGGCCCAGATGCGCGGCAATCGACATTCGGGCCACGGTGCTTTGCTGCCCCAGCTCTTCCAGTCGTTCCGCCGTAATCAGGGCCTGTTCGATATCGCCAAGCGACAGATAGGCCAGCGTTGCGCGTTCCAGAAATTCGACCCGGTCCGGGTCTTGTTGAATGGCGCGGGCGAAATAATCGGCTGAGGCCGCGTAATCATGTTCGAACCCGGCTTGCCGGGCGGCCAGATAGGCACCAGACAAGGTTTGTGCCGTGGCCGCGTGGCCCAGCCCCAGAACGACAGATAGCAACAGCCCGACAGCCTTGGTGTGCACGCGCCTCTCCTTTTGATTTGTTGCGGTGAAGGTAGTGCGCGGGGCCACAAGGCGCAATGCGCGGCGGCAGGGTTTCGCCGCCTCAGATGCCCCGATGACAAGGATTTGAATCAGTCCGCCCCTTGGCAGTGGTTGACTCGGGTCCGAATCCGCATATAAGCGCGGCTTCATTGGTGTTGGTGGCCCCCGTAAGGGGATCCCTGTCATGCCGCAAGGCAAGAGGACAACGCCCTTCATAGTCGTCCATTCGGGCGTCGATCCAAAGAAGGAGATCAGCCGTGACCAAACGCACGTCTGCCAAGTACAAAATTGACCGCCGCATGGGCGAAAACATCTGGGGCCGTCCCAAGTCGCCGGTAAACCGTCGTGACTATGGTCCGGGCCAGCACGGTCAGCGCCGCAAGGGCAAAATGTCGGACTTCGGTCTTCAGCTGCGCGCCAAGCAGAAGCTGAAAGGCTACTACGGCGACATGACCGAGAAGCAGTTCAAGCGCATCTTCGCAGAAGCCGCCCGTGTAAAGGGTGACACCGGCGAAAACCTGATCGGCCTGCTGGAGCGTCGTCTGGACGCCGTCGTTTACCGCGCCAAGTTCGTTCAGACCGTGTTCGCTGCGCGTCAGTTCGTGAACCACGGCCACGTGACCGTAAACGGTCAGCGCGTGAACATTCCGTCGTACCGCGTCAAAGAAGGCGACGTGATCGAAGTTCGCGACAAGTCGAAGCAACTGGTTGTTCTGCTGGAAGCCGTTCAGTCGGCCGAGCGCGATGTTCCTGACTACATCGAAGCCGATCACAGCAAGATGACCGCAACCTTCGTTCGCACCCCGGGCCTGTCGGATGTTCCGTACCCGGTGATGATGGAACCGAACCTGGTTATCGAATACTACGCTCAGAACTAATCTGGGTCTTAGTGACAGATTGGGGGCCGTGCCGTTTGGTACGGCCCTTTTTCTATGTCCAAGCGTTGCGCGATTGCCGCGCATAGCCCTTTGTCCACCTTTCTTGGGCCATTCTTCATCTGGCGTTGGCATGGCCAGAACGCTATGAGACCCTGAACCTGAGGGACAAAAGCCATGACAGACCAGATCAAACCCCAGCCGGGGATCATGGATATTGCGCTCTATGTTGGCGGCAAAGCCAAGGTTGATGGGGTGGCCAATGTGGTCAAACTCAGCTCGAATGAGAACCCCTTTGGACCCAGCCCCGCAGCGCAAGATGCCATCAAACGTGCCGCGCACGAGGTGCACCGCTATCCCTCGACCGATCATTTGGAACTGCGCACGGCCATTGCCCAGGTCCACAATCTGGACGTCGATCGGATCATCTGCGGTGTCGGCAGCGATGAGATCATCCACTTCCTGTGTCAGGCCTATGTCGGGCAGGGCGATGAGGTCGTCTATACCGAACACGGGTTTTCTATGTACCGCATCAGCACGCTTGCGGCGGGCGGCACCCCGGTTGAGGTGCCCGAAAACCAGCGCATGACCGATGTGGATGCCATTCTGAACGGCTGCACAGACCGCACCAAGCTGGTGTTCATTGCCAACCCCAACAACCCGACCGGTACCATGATCGGTCTGGCCGAGGTGGAGCGTCTGGCAAAAGGTCTGCCCGAAGGTGCTATTCTGGTGCTGGACGGGGCCTATGCCGAATATGTCGCCGGATATGATGGCGGCGCGGGTTTGGTTGAGCGTCGGGACAACGTTGTCATGACGCGCACCTTCTCCAAGATCTACGGTCTGGGCGGAATGCGCGTAGGCTGGGGCTATGCGCCCAAGCCGATCATTGACGTGCTGAACCGCATCCGCGGCCCGTTCAACCTGTCGAACCTTGCGCTGGTCGCTGCCGAAGCCGCCGTGCGCGATCGCGATTATGTGGAACGGTCGCGTTTTGAAAACACCCGCATGCGCACTTGGCTGGCCGAAGCTCTGGCTGAACATGGCGTGCCGTCCGACACCTCGATGGGCAACTTCATCCTTGCGCGGTTCAACTCTCCGGCCGAGGCCCATGCCTGCGACGATTTCCTTCAGAAAGAAGGCCTGATCGTGCGCCGCGTGGACAGCTACAAACTGCCCAACGCGCTACGGATCACCATCGGGGATGAGGCAAGCTGCCGCCGCGCGGCCCATTGCATCGGTCAGTTCAAGGCATCGCGAAAATGACGGTCGTTTTTGAAAAGATTGCCTTTGTCGGTCTTGGCCTGATCGCCTCGTCGATGATCTGGGCGACGAAACGCGCAGGATCGGCCAACACGATCACCGGTTTCGCCCGCAGTCAGGCCACCCGTGATACAGCCCGCCGTATCGGCCTTTGCGATGTGTTCGATACGGTCGAAGAGGCCGTGAAAGACGCCGATCTTGTTGTGCTGGCCGTTCCGGTTGGCGCAATGGGCGCCGTGGCCGAACAAATCGCACCGCATCTGAAGGCTGGCGCGACCGTCACGGATGTCGGCTCGGTCAAGCGGACGGTGATTGAGGCCGTTCAGCCGCATTTGCCGGACAACGTGCATTTCATCCCGGCGCACCCGCTGGCAGGGACCGAACATTCGGGGCCGGAATCGGGCTTTGCGTCGCTGTTCGACAATCGTTGGAACCTGCTTGTTCCGGTCGAAAACACCGACCCCGACGCATTGGCCCGGATGCGGACCTATTGGGAAGGCTTGGGGGCCAACGTCGATGTGATGGAGGCCGAGCACCACGATCTGGTTCTGGCCGTTACCAGCCACACGCCGCACCTGATCGCCTATACCATGGTGGGCGTGGCGGATGATCTGCGCCGCGTGACGGACTCCGAGGTCATCAAGTATTCTGCCGCCGGTTTCCGGGATTTCACCCGGATCGCGGCATCTGACCCGACCATGTGGCGCGATGTGTTTTTGAACAACAAAGACGCCACGCTGGAAATCCTTGGCCGCTTCACCGAAGAACTGTTCGCCCTGCAACGGGCGATCCGCAAAGGTGACGGCGACCACCTACACGCGTATTTTACCCGGACACGGGCGATCCGCCGAGGTATTATCGAAGCCGGGCAGGATACGGATGCGCCGGATTTCGGGCGCTCGAAGGTGGGCAAATGAAGAAAACGATCATTGGTTTGGCCATTGCGGCATCGGTTTTGGCGGCACCTGTGGCCGCAGATGGGCCGAAAACGTCGCTTCGTCCTGTGGCGCGCGCCGCTGTGGAACTGACCGAACCGATGATCTCGACCAACTCGCCCGCGCGGTTGCGCCCGGTCTTGCGCCCGCAGGATCTGGCCCCGCTGGTTTGGTTGCGGGCGGCCCTGCCGTGGAAAGCGCCGATCACGTCGGATGATCTGGCCGCGAACACCGATGGCGTGGCGGTCTATCCCGCCTCGATGGGGCGCAGCCGGTCGCTTCGTCCGCAGATGCGCCCGGATGTCATCGTCGAAAAGGCCTTGGCGCGGCGTCGCGAATTGCGTCGCGGGATGGTCTGCGGCGATCGCGGTTTGCAAGGCGACAATGTGGGCTATGTGCCTGGGAAATTTGACGGTTGTGGCATCCGTGATGCGGTGCGTCTGCGGTCGGTCGAAGGCATCCCGCTCAGCCAAGCGGCGCTGATGGACTGTTCAACAGCGCAAGCCTTGCAAACGTGGGTGCAGCGGTCGCTGATTCCCGGCGTTGGCAATAGTGGCGGCGGTGTCAGCCAGATCCGCGTTGCCGCGCATTACGCTTGCCGGCCGCGCAACAACCAGCCCGGCGCCAAGATTTCGGAACATGGCCGTGGCCGCGCGATCGACATTTCTGGCATCCGGTTGCGCGATGGAACGACTTTGACGGTGCTGAACGATTGGGCCTCGCGCCAGTATGGCAAGTTGATGAAGCGTCTGCACAAGCAGGCCTGCGGGCCATTCGGCACTGTGCTTGGCCCGGAATCGGATCACTTTCATAAGGATCACTTCCATTTCGACACGGCGCGGTATCGCAGCGGGGCCTACTGCCGCTGATGCGTCAGGCCTTGGCGGCCCGCTGACCGGCCCAAAGCCCCGTCGCAAGGCAGGCTGTCAGCAAATATCCGCCGGTCGGCGCGTCCCAATCCAGCATCTCGCCCACGCAATAGGTGCCGGGGCGTTTTTTCAGCATCAGATCAGGCGTCAATTCGTCAAAGGGCACGCCGCCCGCGGTTGAAATCGCCTCGTCCAAGGGGCGCAATCCGTTGTGCGGAACGGTTAGGTTCTTCAGCAAATGGGCCAAAGCCGCCGGATCGTTCGGCAAGGGCCGCGCGACTTCGTTGATCAGGGCCAAGGTGGCAGGCGATAGCCGCGTGACCTTGCGCAGATGGTTCGACAGGCTTTGCTTGCCCCGCGGTTTGGCCAGTTTCGCGGTCAGCGCTTGCCCGGTTTGATCGGGCAGCAGGTCCAATTTCAGGCTGGCCCCATCACGCAACGCAGGCCCAAGCGGATAGATTCCGCCGCCCTCAAACCCTCGGGATGAGATCACCGCCTCACCGCGTGAGGTCAGATCGCCCGCTTTGAAGACTGTGTTTTTCAACGGTGCGCCGAAATGGGCGGTCATATGCTGGGACCAAGTGATCTGAAGCCCAGCATTCGACGGCGCGAACGGAACAAGGCGAATCCCTTCGCCCTCAAAATACGTGCGCCACGCCCCGTCAGAACCCAATCGCGCCCAGCTTCCGCCGCCCAAAGCCAGAATCGTGACCTTGGCATTGGCCAAATAGGGCCCATCCGGCCCGTCCAAGCAGGTCGAATCGCCGTTCCAGCCGATCCAGCGGTGCCCAACCCGCAGATCGAGCCCCTGCGCCTGAAGCTGTGCCATCCACTGCCGCAACAAAGGCGAGGCTTTCATAACAGTCGGAAAAACGCGCCCGCTGGACCCGGTGAACAGGGTTTGCCCTAGGGATTCGGCCCAGTCCTTGACCTGCTGCGGCCCAAACTGTGCGATCATCGGGCGCAGATGCGCGGCATCGCCAAGATATGCGGCCATGAAAGCCTCAAACGGTTCGTCCTTGGTCAGGTTCAGCCCGCTTTTGCCTGCCATCAGGAATTTTCGTCCAACGGTTGGCTTCGCCTCAGCCAAAACAACGGCTCGGCCCGCATCCAAAAGCGCCTGCGCGGCCATCAGCCCAGCCGGGCCGCCCCCAATCACGAAGGCATCCAAGGTTTGAACGGGCAGGGCGGTGTTTTCGGTCATGAGGTCTCTTGCCAAGTGGGGGCGACCGGCACAAGTCTTTGCGCATGAGCGACGATCCGATCTGCCCCCTTTGCGGGCGTCCCATTCCGCCAGACGCCAAGCAAAGCCTGCACCATCTGATTCCCCGATTGAAAGGGGGCAAGAACGGGCCGACCGTTCTGCTTCATCAGATTTGCCACAATGAAATTCACGCCACATTGACAGAGGCCGAGTTGGCGCGCAGCTTTAATTCGATTGCCGCATTGCAGCAGCACCCGCGACTTTCGGCCTTTGTAAAATGGGTGGCCAAGCGCCCACCGAGCTTTCATAAGCGCACAGCAGGTGGGCGGCGAAAGCGCTGAGATCCGCCAAGGCGGCAAAAGAAATTGGCCGCGCCCGCCGCGGGTGGTTATAGTATGGGGACCAATACCAAGGTGTTTTTCTAATGAAGATCTTATTGATTCATCAAAATTTTCCCGGTCAGTACAAACATTTGGCCCCGGCTTTGGTCCAGCTTGGGCATCAGGTCGTCGCGCTGACACCCAAAGTCAAAAAGCAAACCAAGTGGAATGGTGTGAATGTCTTGCCCTACGGCATCAAAGGCAGCAGCACCAAAGGCATTCATCCTTGGCTGATGGATTTCGAAACCAAACTGCTGCGCGGACATAGTTGCTATAACGCGGCGATGCACCTGAAGGAGCTGGGGTTTTCGCCCGATATTATCATGGCGCATCACGGCTGGGGCGAAAGCATGTTCTTGAAAGACGTTTGGCCAAACGCGCGGCTGGGCCTTTACTGTGAACTGTATCACCTGACGACTTACCCGTTCATCAACTTCGATCCCGAATTCCCCAGTCAATCCGAAGAGATGGACCGTTTGCGGATTCGCCTGAAGAATCTGAACAACCGTCTGCACGAAGAGGTCATGGATGCCGGAATTAGCCCTACGCGGTTCCAGGCCGATACATTCCCGGACATCTATCAGGACAGAATCACCGTCTGCCATGACGGCGTGAACACCGAAGCCGTGGTGCCGAATGCCCAGGCGGTGCTGGAACTGACGGATGGCAAGACGGTAACGCGCGATGATGAAGTGATTACCTTCATCAACCGCAACCTAGAACCCTATCGCGGCTATCACGTCTTTATGCGCGCCCTGCCGGAACTGCTGCGCCGTCGTCCAAACGCGCAGGTCGTTCTGCTTGGCGGGGATGAGGTCAGCTATGGTGCCAAAGCGCCGGACGGTAAGACGTGGAAACAGATCTTTATTGATGAGGTCCGGGACCAAATCTCGGACGAGGATTGGGCGCGGGTGCATTACCTTGGCCGCGTGCCGTACAACCGATTCCTTGCGATGATGCAGGTCAGCCGCGTGCACGTTTATCTGACCTATCCCTTCGTTTTGTCGTGGTCGCTGCTAGAGGCGATGAGCGCAGAATGTGCCATTGTCGCCAGCGGCACGGACCCTGTCAAAGAGGTCATGACCGAAGGCGAAACCGGCCGTATGGTCGATTTCTTCGACAAGGAAGCCTTGGTCGAAAAGGTCTGTGATCTGCTGGAGAACGAAGAAGAGCGTCGTCACTTGGGCAAACAGGCGCGCGAATTTGTGGTCAAAAACTATGACTTGCGGAGTGTTTGCCTGCCCAATCAGCTGGATTGGGTGACCAAGCTGGCGCAGCTTTCGCCGCGCCCGCCTTTAGACTGAAGCTTAGAAACGGCTGTCGCGGGCCCGCAACTGACGGGCGCGCGTCAGAATCGCATCTTCCAATGCGCGGGCGGTCGATGCGCTGGCCGGGCCGCTTTTGGTGGCGAGCGCCACTTTCAACGACCGCGCTTCCAATGCCGGGTCCGATACATAGATCGTCGCGCGATAGGCGCGGCCACCGCCCGGCGGGGTGCCGTAACCGGTGGTGATAACGCCGGTAAATGGGTCCACATTGGTAATCGGCAAGAAGTTCAGCACCTCAAGCGACGCATTCCAGATGTACTTGTTTACTGCGCCAAGCTGGCCAAAGTCCTTCTTGGGGGCGAACAGGTCACGCAGGCTGCTGCCCGACTCACCCTTGGCACGAGCCTCTTGCTCTAGCCGTTCTTCCTGCGAAAGGGGCGCTTGTGGCCCGCAGGATACCAAAATGGCGATCACGCCACTCATTAGTGCGATTTTCGGCAAACGCGCATATGTCATGAGCGGTCTCCTGCTTATACAGCCCTCTATCCCCTTTTGAATAACGGTCGAGAGGCACAGGAACAAGTCACAGATTTTCCCGGCCATTTCCGTGACATGGCGAAACCCTGGGCAAATCTTGTGGCAATTGCGCATCACTAATCGCCTTGTTGCCCGTCTGCCGGGACGACGACTTGCAAAGATACGCCTCGAAGGAGCATAGAACCTTCATCAAACCCGGGCTTCCGGATTGGTACGTGCCTTACGAACACATGAGGGAAACAATGAAAAAGATCATTCTTGCCACCACCGCGCTGGTTGCAACCGCTGGCTTCGCCGCCGCTGGCGACATCTCGCTGAACGCAGCTGCTAAAATCGGTGTTGATTACACCGGTAAAGTTGGCGCCGCCAAAGCAACTTCGGTTGTTATCACCGAGCTGGACTTCGGCATCAACGCATCGGGCGAGTCGGACAACGGCGTTGCATTCGGCGCTTCGCTGGACCTCGACACCACCCAGACCGACACCGCAACCACTCAGAACGTGATCGGTGATCCGGAAGCATACATCGCATTCGGCGGCCTGAAGCTGACCGTTGGTGCCGTTGACGCAGCTGACGATGGCATCCAGAACATCGCAGACGCTGGCCTGTTCGGCATCGGCGTTGACAACATCGCAGAAGCATACACCGCTGGCGGTTCGCACAACATCAACGTTTCGTACGCACTTGACTCGGTGTCGTTCGTTGTGTCGACCGGTTCGGACTCCAAAGACGCAGCAATCGCTGTTTCGGGTTCGTTCAGCGGCTTCAACGTTGCAGTTGGCTACAACACCGACAAAACCACCGGTGCTGCAACCAAGAACACCGCAACCCTGGCACTGGGCTACAAAATGGACGCGTTCTCGGTTAACGCTCTGTTCGCTCAGCAGTCGGCAACTGGTGCAAAAGACCTGAACGCAATGGGTCTGAGCGTTGGTTACTCGATGAACGCTCTGACGCTGACCGCAACCTACGCTCAGAACGACTCGGCTCACCCGACCAAAGCCGGCAAGACCCAGTCGGGCTTCGGCATCGGCGCTTCGTATGACCTCGGCGGCGGTCTGTCCGTTGCTGGTGGCTTCGGCGAAGTCAACGACGTGACCCAGGCCGACTTCGGTGTGGCAATGAAGTTCTAATCAACCCTTACGGTTGATTGAACGGGAGAGCGGGCCTTGTGCCCGCTCTCTTGCTTTTTGGGGCCTTGAAACCCGCGCCCCGTTCGGTACATCCCTGTCTCAAACCCTGAGGGAGCCGAAGATGAGCCTGAGCGATATCAAGACACGCATTGCCAAAGCCTGTGACGCCGCGGGGCGCAACGTAGACGACGTGCAGTTGCTGGCAGTGTCCAAGGTTCAGCCCCTCGATCGGGTTGAGGCCGTCTTGCAGGAAGGTCACCGCCTGTTCGGTGAAAACCGCGTGCAAGAGGCGGCGGGGAAATGGCCCGATTTCCAGAAAACCTACCCCGAAGCCAAAGTGCACCTGATCGGACCGCTGCAATCCAACAAAGCCCGCCAAGCGATGGAGCTTTTTGAGGCGATTCATTCCGTCGACCGCCCCAAGCTGGCAACGGCCTTGGCCCGTTTGGCGCAGGAACTTGGCCATTGCCCGGACCTGTTCATTCAGGTGAACACCGGGGAAGAGCCGCAAAAGGCTGGCATCCTGCCGCGAGAGGCGGATGGGTTTATCGCCGAATGCCGCGCGCTCGACCTGCCGATCAAGGGTCTGATGTGCATTCCCCCGGTTGAGGAAACCCCGTCGCTGCATTTCGCCCTGTTGGCCAAAATCGCCAAGCGCAACGATCTGGCCGGGTTATCCATGGGGATGAGCAGCGATTTCGAACAAGCGATTGCACTGGGGGCGACGCATATCCGCGTGGGGTCGGCGATTTTCGGCGACCGTGTCGCGCCAGAGGCCTAGGCTAGCGTTTCGCTGACAACCAAGCGCGTTCCGGCCTCGATCCGCGCGGCGCTCCAGTGCAGATGATCCCGTCGGAAGGCAACGCAACCTTCGGTCGGAAAGCCGGGGCGCCGCCATTGATGTACAAAGATTGCTGAACCCTTCCCGTCCTCGGCATCCGGCCAGTTCCAGTCTGTCACCAGCACCAGATCATAAAGCGGATCGGCGCGGCGCAGCGCCTCATGGCTATGCGGGTAGGGCGTGCGGACATGGGTGTTATAGTCGGGCTGGCCCGAGGCATCGGACCACAAATCGCCAGGTGTAATCGGTTCGGCCCAAGGGACCGGGCGCGCGATACGGTCCGGCCTGTAAAGCATTCCGACGATGGTCATCGCAGCAATCGGCGTGGCCCCGTCGCCTTCACGCTTATCCGCCCGAATGCCGCCGCGCCCAATAGTGCAGGGGAACCGGCGGCCCAAAAATCGGCAGCCCAAGCGGGTTAGAACCAGATCGTCGGCGCTCACAGCATGTGCCCGGACTTGGCGGCTTTGGTCGCCAGATACCGGGCATTGTGCGCGTTTAGTCCCACCTTCAGCGGTACGCGTTCGGTGACCATGATCCCGCATTTCTCCATCATGGCGATCTTGGCGGGGTTGTTGGTCAGCAAACGCACGGATGAAAAGCCCATCTTGCGCAGGATGTCAGATCCAAGGCGGAAGTCGCGTTCATCGTCCTCAAAGCCCAACCGGTGGTTCGCGTCCACAGTATCAAAGCCCTGATCCTGAAGCGAATAGGCCCGCATTTTGTTGGCGAGGCCGATGCCCCGCCCCTCTTGGTTGAGGTAGAGCAGCACGCCCGCGCCTTCTTCGCCCATCTGGGCCAGCGCGGCGTTCAACTGCGGGCCGCAATCGCATTTCAGACTGCCCATCAGATCACCGGTGAAACAGGCCGAATGCAGGCGTGCCAGCACAGGTTTGCTTCGGTCGGGTTTGCCGATCTCAATGGCATAATGTTCTTCTGCGCCGTCCTCGGGGCGGAAGATGTGCAGGCGCGTTGCTTCTGCCGCCGTGATCGGCACGCGGGCCGAGACGATTTCGGATAGGGCGGTCGGCGCCTCAATCAGCGCCTTGGCGCAGGCGGCGTCAATCTCGGTCAGGCCGGACAGGTTGAGCGGAGCCACGGGCGCGGTCAACGGCACGACCAGCGCAGCGGGCAGCAAACGCGCCTCTTTGCACAGGCGGATCGCCAGACGGTGCAGATGCGCAGGCCCTGTGCGGCGGCTTTCCAGCGGGCCTTTCATCGGGGTGCGCAGATCGTCTTCGGGATCGGCCAATGCCTGCACCCAGCGCAATCCAGACCCCGTAGGCACTGCCACGCGGGCCAGATCGCCGTCATAGGCGCGGGCCTTCAGCGTGGCTGCCCGATGGTTGGTGATTGCCAGATCCAGCGCCCCACCCATGCCCTGCAAGGCCGCCAAGCGTTGTACGTTGATCGTTTCCGCCGAGGCGGCCAGCGCGGCATCTGTTCCGTCGCGCAGAACGACCGGCAGGCCCATGCGCAGATCGGCCTTGGCGCGGTTCAGGATTTCGATTTGGGTCGGTGCGATTGTCATGTCGCCTTCTTATATCGGGGCGGGTTGAAACAAATCCAGCCAGTTTCTGTAACATTTGCGCGCCTGCTACACGTCAACGTGAAATCGTTGCAGCAAAACTTGTCGTTTCCGGCCCTTGCTTCCATCTTCCCCCCAACACAGGAGATTTCTGATGGCACAGTTGAAAAACATTCTGCTTGTTGATGACGACGAGGATCTGCGCGAAGCGCTGGCCGAGCAGTTGATTATGACCGAGGACTTTGAGGTCTTTGAGGCCGATAGCGGTGCGACCGCGATGACCCGCGCCAAGGAACAGCTATATGATCTGCTGATCCTTGATGTCGGCCTGCCAGATACCGATGGGCGCGAATTGTGCCGCCTGCTGCGCAAGCAGGGCGTCAAGGCGCCGATCATCATGCTGACGGGCCATGACAGCGATGCGGACACGATCCTTGGGCTGGATGCGGGCGCGAACGACTATGTGACCAAGCCGTTCAAGTTTCCGGTGCTGTTGGCGCGGATCCGCGCCCAACTGCGTCAGCACGAACAGTCCGAAGATGCGGTCTTTGTGCTTGGGCCCTACAGCTTTCGCCCTGCGATGAAACTGCTGGTGACCGAAGACGAACGCAAGATCCGCCTGACCGAAAAAGAGACCAATATCTTGAAGTTTCTATACCGGTCGAACGACGGTGTGGTGCCGCGCGATACCCTGTTGCACGAGGTTTGGGGGTACAATGCTGGGGTCACCACCCATACGCTGGAGACGCATATTTACCGGCTTCGGCAAAAAATTGAACCAGATCCGTCCAATGCCCGCCTTCTTGTGACCGAATCCGGCGGGTATCGTCTGATTGCGTAAAGGCTTCTTGGCGTTTGATGCAAATCAAAGTAGCATGAAAAGAACACCTTTATTCGTAAGGCATCCCGTTGCATGTGCGGGTTATCACATGCACCTCCCTGTTGGACTAGGCCCGGTGAAAATCCGGGTCTTTTTTTTATCCAACCTGTTCCAGCCATTCGGCCACTTCGGTCCTGCGGGACCGCGCCACTGGGATTTCGGTTCCGTCCCTCAGCAGCAGAACAGAATTGCCATTGCGCCGTTCGATCCGGTCGGCGGCTTTGCGGTTCACCCAAAACGACCGGTGTGTTTGCAGGCCATCGGTTTCCGGCAAAGATTCCGTCAGATCCTTGAGCGTTGCCCGCTCCATGAACGTGCCGGTGTCGGTGACAAATTCGACGTAATGTTCGACCGACTTCATATAGATGACATTGCTGGCCGGGATGGTCCGGTTCTTGAGATGCACAACCGCTGCATTCGGTGCAGCACTGGCTTGCGGCGATTGCGCTGTCGCGTCATCTGCCGGGGCTTCGGGCGCATCGGTCTTTTCCGTCGCTTGGTCCAGAAATGAAACGCCCTCAAACTGGGGCAGCATGAATGCCACTGTAAGAAATTCGCAGACTGTGGCGATCACCGCATAGCGCAGGCTTTCCAGAAAAATCGTCCAGCCCCCTGGCCATGGCAGGCCAAACCCTACTCTCGCGATAAGGTATTTCACCAAAACCGCGACAAACAGGCCCCCAAAATTAGAGACAATGTTGGGCATTGGAATATCGGTTCCAAAACGCCGGTTCGCAAAGATGATTACGCAGTACAGGGCGATCCAAAAACCGGTTGCCAGATAGCAGATGGCCAAGAAGACCAAGAAGCGCGATGGCAGGCCCAGCGGGATCGGCATCATCGGTGCATTCAGCAGCGCCACGCATAGGCTAAATAGTACCATAGAGATCGCAAAAAGGCGGGACGTAACAATGTCCCGAACCGCTTGCGACGTCACACGGAAGGCGCGACCGTTCGTGGCAAGTACGCGCAGTTCATGACAATTTTCTTTATTTTCCGCAGCTTTCATAACAATCCAAGTAATGCCGGGTAATTTAAGTACCAATCTCTTTTCTACAGTCTTCGGACCTGACCAGTTCGAGGACATACGGCGCGTCAAACCAATGTCGGACGTGCCAACCTGGCTAGACCCGTGGCTCCCCATGCCACGGGTCATCTATTTCTAGTAAAGCGGTAAACACCCGGTACAAACAGTTCGACCTTACGTTACTAAATTCTTGGTCAACGGGGTGCCTAAACCGGCGACAAGATTCAAGCGAATTCAATCAATGGGGGCGTGGACCCATCGCGCAAATCATAGCAGCCCGCAGACAATAACAATACCAATATTCAATATATCTTAAACCTGCCCTTTCGGTTAGGCGCCGGGGTGCTCATCGGTTTTTCTTGCATTCCAGCGGGCAGGCTGGCACCAGCGGGAAAACAATGCCGGAGGCTCAGATGTCGTTCACCCTTGCCACTTGGAACATCAATTCCGTCCGTCTGCGTGAAGGGCTGGTCGCCAAGTTGATGTCGGAACAGGCCCCCGATGTTCTGTGCCTGCAAGAATGCAAAAGCCCGGTCGAAAAGATCCCGCTAGAAGCGTTCCAAGCGCTTGGTTATCAGCACATCGTTGCCCGTGGTCAAAAGGGCTATAACGGTGTCGCGATCCTGTCGAAAATTCCGATGACCGATGCCGGTGACCGCGATTTTGCTTCGCTTGGTCATGCCCGCCATGTGGCGGCCAAGCTGGAGAACGGCGTGACGGTCCACAACTTTTACGTGCCTGCGGGCGGGGACAAGCCCGACCGCGAGGTGAACGAAAAGTTCGGCCAAAAGCTAGATTACCTGACCGAGATGCGCGACTGGTTCCACGCCGAGATGCCGGAAAAGGCGATCCTTGTCGGCGATCTGAACATTGCCCCGCGTGAAGATGATGTTTGGAACCACAAGCAACTGCTAAAGATCGTCAGCCATACCCCGATTGAGGTTGACCATCTGGCCCAAGTTCAGGACAGCGGCAAATGGGTCGATATCACCCGGCAGGATATTCCCGAAGGGTTGCTTTATAGCTGGTGGTCCTACCGGGCCAAGGATTGGGACGAGGCCGATAAGGGCCGCCGTCTGGATCACGTCTGGGCCACGCCGGATATTTCCTCGGCCGCGCATTCCAGCCGCATCCTGCGCGATGTGCGCGGATGGGAACAACCTTCTGACCACGCGCCGGTCTTTGCGACATTCGATCTGTGATCGGGTAGGCGGGCCTTGGCAGTCCGCCCGTGGAAGGCCATATAGGGGCAAACATATGCCGCAAGGAACATACAATGATTGAACTCGGACAAGCCGCGCCCGTCGCAGACCTGATCAAGGACGTCTCGGAAGCAGACTTCATGGCCGAGGTGGTTGAGGCCAGCAAAACCGTCCCGGTGATCGTCGATTTTTGGGCGCCGTGGTGCGGCCCCTGCAAAACGCTTGGCCCCCAGCTTGAGGCAGCGGTGACCGCCGCCAAAGGCGCGGTGCGCATGGCCAAAGTCAACGTCGATGAAAACCAGATGATCGCCGGCCAATTGCAGGTGCAATCTATCCCGACCGTCTATGCCTTCTGGCAGGGCCAGCCGATTGACGGCTTCCAAGGGGCCGTGCCGGGGTCCGAGATTAAGGCCTTTGTCGAACGTGTGATCGCGGCCTCTGGCGGCGATGCGTCGGGCGGGCTGGATGATGCCGTTGCCGCAGCGGACGAAATGCTGGAACAGGGCGCAGCGGCAGATGCGGCCGAGATTTACGCCGCCATCGTTGGCGAAGAGCCGACGCACAAAGGCGCTTATGCCGGGCTTGTCCGCGCGCAGATTGCCCTTGGCGATTTGGATCAGGCCGAAGCCATCCTGAACGGTGCCCCGGTTGAGATTTCGACCTCGGCTGAGCTTGAGGCCGCGCACGCACAGTTGGAACTGGCGCGTCAGGCTGCGGGGGCCGGACCGGTTGCCGAGTTGACGGCGCAGGTTGAGGCGGACCCGACCAACCATCAGCTGCGCTTTGATCTGGCGCAGGCGCTATTTGCCAATGGCGATGCCGAAGGCGCGGTTGCCCAGCTTCTGGATCTGTTCCGCCGGGACCGTGAATGGAATGACGGCGCGGCCAAGGCCCAGCTGTTCACCATTTTCGAAGCGCTCAAGCCGAATGATCCGGTCGTTCTGAATGGCCGCCGCAAACTCAGCTCGATGATATTTGCCTGATCGTTCCGGTGGGCTAAGTCACCCGGTATGACAAAATATCCCGACCTGCCCGAGACCATTGCCGTTTTCCCCCTTCCGGGGGCACTGCTTTTGCCTCGGGCGCGACTGCCGTTGCATATCTTCGAGCCGCGTTATCTGGCCATGCTGGATGATGCGCTGAAATCCGGCACCCGCATGATCGGCATGGTGCAGCCAACGTCTGCGCCGGATGGGTCGTCTGGCCTGTCGCGGATCGGGTGCGCGGGGCGGATCACCCAATTCTCTGAAACCGAGGATGGGCGCTATATGATCACGCTGACCGGCGTGTCACGGTTCCGCGTTCTGCGCGAAGTGGATGGGTTTACCCCCTATCGCCGCTGCGATGTCAGCTGGTCCGGGTTTGAGCGCGATCAGGGCGGGGTTGAACGGGACGAAGGTTTTGACCGGCCTGCCTTCATGGCGTTGCTGGATCGGTATTTCGATGGTCAAAATCTGGATGTGGATTGGGGTACGCTTGAGGATGCCGAGGATGAATTGCTGGTCAATTCATTGTCGATGCTGCTGGATTTCGGCCCCGAAGACAAACAGGCCCTACTGGAAGCGCCGTCGCTGACAACCCGGCGCGAAACGCTGGTGACCTTGATCGAATATGCCCTGCGGGGCGGCATTACAAAGGACTTTCTGCAATGAGCGAATATGGTTTCGACCGTCGGATGTTGGAAGCGCTGGTCTGCCCGCAGACGCAGCAGCGGCTGGAGTATGACGCGGACCGCCAAGAGCTGGTCAGCAAGGCCGCAGGCTTGGCTTTTCCGATCCGCGACGGCATTCCTGTGATGCTGATTGATGAAGCGCGCGCGCTGGAATAGCGGCGGTTTGGGGCGCTGCCCCGTCTGCGCGAGGCGCAGACTCCCCGGGATATTTTGGGTCAGAAAATACATATGAAAAGGCCCGCCGGAAGGACGGGCCTTTTGCGTTTTGGGCCTTACGATCCTGAGATCATTTCCGACTGGCGGACGATCACTTCGGCCTGTTTGATCGAAGCGATATCGACCAGACGGCCTTTGTAGACGGTTGCGCCTTCGCCATTCGCCTTGGCCTGTTCCATCGCGGCGAGGATTTCGCGCGCTTCGGCAACGGCGGCTTCGGATGGGGTGAAGACCTCATTGGCCAGCGTGATCTGCTTGGGGTGGATCGCCCATTTGCCGACCATGCCCAGCGTGGCTGAGCGCAGCGCCTGCGCGCGGAACCCTTCGTCATCCGAGAAGTCGCCGAAGGGACCATCGACCGGCAGAACGCCATGGGTGCGGCAGGCGGCGACGATGGCGGCCTGTGCCCAGTGCCACGGATCGGACCAGTGTTTCTGGCCTTCGTGTAGCATGTAGTAGTTTTCTTGCGTGCCGCCGATGCCGGTGGTGGCCATGCCCATTGATGCGGCAAAGTCGGCGGCACCAAGGCTCATTGCCTCAAGGCGGGGGGAGGCTGCGGCGATTTCTTCGACATGGGCGATGCCGGCGGCTGATTCGATGATGACTTCGAACTTGATCGGCTTGGTGCGGCCTTTTGCACGCTCAATCGCGGTGACCAGCGCGTCAACGGCATAGATGTCAGCGGCGCAGCCCACTTTGGGGATCATGATCTGGTCAAGGCGGTCGGATGCCTGTTCCAGCAGGTCAACCACATCGCGATACCAGTAGGGGGTATCGAGGCCGTTGATACGGACCGACAATGTCTTGGTGCCCCAGTCGATTTCACCAATTGCTTTGATGATATTGGCGCGGGCGCTGTCCTTATCCGACGGCGCGACCGAGTCTTCGAGGTCGAGATTGATGACATCGGCGGCGCTGGCGGCCATTTTTTCGAAGATTGCAGGGCGCGAGCCCGGTCCAAACAGCTGGCAGCGGTTGGGGCGGGCCGGGGCGGTGGGTTGGATGCGGAAGGACATCGGAGCCTCATCAGGTAATGAAATTGCGGATTTCTTGGATAATTCGGTATTAAATTACGCTGCGCTGCGCAAGTGTCTTTTGCGGGTGCAGCGAATGGTGGGTTGGGGTCTGTTCGAAGAATCTTCGAAAAAAGTACTGATTTGAGCAAAAATTTCCCACCCTATCGCGATGATTGGGAAAGATTGCAAAGAATTTCAGGGTCAGATGACGCAGACTCGGCATAAGCCTGAGTGGAGTGTTACGATGATTCAGACCCCTTATTTGCTGTTTCTGGGCGATGCGCCCGATGGACTGGCTGCCAAAGTCGCCCAAGGTATTCGCGATTGGCGGCCCGATCAGTGCGTTGGCCAGTTCCGCCTTGAAGGGTGCAAAGCCGATCTGGGCTTGCCGGATATGAGCCTGGCCGATGCCTATGCCAATGGTGCGCGGACGCTGGTGATTGGCGTGGCCAACCGTGGCGGCGTGATTTCGCAAAGCTGGCGGGCGGTGCTGCTGGAAGCGCTGGAGATCGGCTATGATCTGGCGTCGGGGCTGCACAACCTGCTGCGCAATGACAATGCGCTTGCTGCCGCCGCGCAGGTGCATGGCCGCACGCTTCATGATGTGCGTGTGCCGGGCGTGGCTTATCCGATCGCCACGGGTGAGAAACGCACGGGCAAGCGCGTGCTGGCCGTTGGCACCGATTGTTCGGTTGGCAAGATGTACACCGCGCTGGCGCTGGAACGCGACATGGTCGCCCTTGGGATGAAGGCAACCTTCCGCGCCACGGGCCAAACGGGGATCTTGATCACCGGCGCGGGCGTGCCGCTGGATGCGGTGATTGCCGATTTCATGGCTGGGTCGATTGAATATCTGACCCCGGACAACGATGCGGATCATTGGGACATTATCGAAGGGCAGGGCAGCCTGTTCCACGCGTCCTATTCCGGGGTGAGCCTTGCCTTGATCCACGGTGGCCAGCCCGATGCGCTGGTGATCTGCCATGAGCCGACCCGCACGCACATGCGCGGTCTGCCGGGCTATGCGCTGCCGTCGCTTGAGGCGGTGCGCGACACGGCCCTGACCATGGCGCATGTGGTCAATCCGAACTGCAAAGTCGTCGGGGTGTCGGTGAACACCAAGGCGATGGGCGAGGATGAAGCGCGGGCCTATCTGGCGAAGGTTGAAGCCCAGGTGGGCGTGCCTGCTGTCGATCCGTTCCGCCACGGGGCAACCCGGTTGGCAGAGGCTTTGGCCGCACTGTAAGAAACAAACGGGGCGCCTGCGGCAAGCGGTGCGCCCTTTTTGCGTATTTATCAAAGAGAAGAAGCAAGAGGACCGCCATGATCGAGGTGCTGCGCGATACGTTCAAACTGGCTGAGGTGTTTACTATCTCGCGCGGGTCGCGGACCGAGGCGCAGGTGTTGACGGTCCAGATCACGCGGGGCGGCTATGTGGGGCGCGGCGAATGCGTGCCCTATGCGCGGTACAATGAGACGCTGGACAGCGTTGCGGCTGAGATTGTGGCTTTGCCGGAAGGCATTGACCATAAGGCGGCCTTGGCCGCGCTTCCGGCGGGGGCCGCGCGCAATGCGGTGGATTGTGCCTTTTGGGACTTGGCGGCGAAACAGGCCGGGCAACGCGTTTGGGAATTGCTCGATTTGCCCGCGCCGGGGCCGATGATGACCGCCTATACCCTGTCGCTTGATACGCCTGATGCGATGGAGGCATCGGCCCGGCGTCATGCGCATCGGCCTTTGCTCAAGATCAAGCTAGGCACGCCCGATGACATGCCCCGGCTTGAGGCGGTGCGGCGCGGTGCGCCTGAAGCGCGTATCATCGTTGACGCAAATGAGGGGTGGAGCGCCGAGGTCTATTCCGAACTGGCGCCGCATCTGTTGCGTCTTGGCGTGGCCTTGGTTGAACAGCCTTTGCCGGCCGCTGAAGATGAGGCCTTGATTGGAATGGCGCGGCCTGTGCCTGTGTGCGCCGATGAAAGCTGCCATGACCGGGGCAGCCTGCCTGCGCTGAGGGGCAAGTATGATCTGGTGAACATTAAGCTGGACAAGACCGGCGGTCTGACCGAGGCGCTGGCGCTGCGGGATGCGGCGCGGGCCGAAGGCTATGGCGTGATGGTCGGCTGTATGGTCGGATCGTCCTTGGCGATGGCCCCAGCGGTGCTGGTGGCGCAGGGGGCAGAAGTGGTGGATTTGGATGGGCCTTTGCTGTTGGCCGAAGATCGTCAACCGCCACTGGACTATGACGCGGCATGTGTGCATCCGCCTGTGGCGGCGCTTTGGGGCTAAAGCCGTTCACGGTAACTTATTAGACTTTTCATTGGCTTGACTGTCTGGCCTGTCTGCATAATGGCGGGCGGGCGCGATTTTGCGCGAACGACAGGACATTGGAAAAGACCATGACATCCCAAACAATTGTGCGCCGCCTGATTTCTGCGGCTGTCGTTGCGAGTGCTTTATTTGCCCAAACCCACACGGCCACTGCCGAAGAGATGATCCAGTGGACGCCGAAACTGACCCGCGACGGGCAGAAAGGTTATGCCGCTGCGATGGAGAAGCCAAAGAACTATGCCTTTGCGCTGAACAACAAGTCGGCCTGGGGATCGGGTTGGAATTTCGACACGGCCGAAGGCGCGCGCGACCGAGCGCTGAAAGGGTGCCGGAAGTGGGTGAAACCGGGGCAGGCCGATTGCGTGGTCTATATGCTGAACGGTGAGGTCGTCGCGGGCGAACAGGTGACCACGAAGAAAATCACCAAGCGTTATAAGGCGATCAGCGGCAAGCAAGCGGCGGCATTTTTCGGCCTGCGCGATGTGAGCTTTGCCGTGAATCGCTCGGCGGCGGTTGCCGAGTATGAAAAATTTCAGGCCACGGGCAAATACCCAGCCAACGACCAAAGCCTGACGAAACTGCTGATGGGCAACAGCATCACCTCAACCGCCAATGGCGGCTATGCCATCGTGTTCGATGACAAAGGGGTGCTTTGGGCCAACAAGGCCGGGTCGAACAACATTCTGGCGGTTCAGTTCCGCCAGTGGCTGGTGACCAAGAACGGTTTGTTCTGCATGTTCGATGGGGCGTTTACCTCGACCGGGAAAAAGGTGGGTTCGCGCTGTGTGGCAATTTCCAGCATCGGGGGCGGCAAGGTGGAATGGCAGGGCCTCAGCTATGACGGCAAGCCAAAGACCAGCTTCCTTGTTGCGGGCGATGCAGCAACGACCACGGGCAAATAACGCGATGGCGTCTTGACGTCGGGGCGTTTGCCAAGAATGTAAGGCGCAGTTGAAAAGGAGAGCCTCATGCGCACCGTTTATGTAAATGGAGAATACCTGCCGGAAACCGAAGCCAAGGTTTCGATCTTCGACCGAGCGTTCTTGATGGCGGACGGCGTGTATGAGGTGACCTCGGTTCTGGATGGCAAGCTGATCGACTTCGAAGGCCACTTTGTGCGCCTTCAGCGGTCGCTGAGTGAGCTGGACATTGCTGAGCCTTGCACGCGTGACGAACTGCTAGAGATCCACCGCGAACTGGTTCGCGTGAACGAGATCCACGATGGTCTGGTGTATCTGCAAGTGACCCGCGGTTCGGACGGTGATCGGGATTTCGTGTTCCCGAACCCCGAAACCACCAAACCGACGCTGGTTCTGTTCACCCAGTCCAAGCCGGGCATCATGGATAGCGCGGCCTCGAAGAACGGGATCAAGGTCATCTCGATTGAGGATCTGCGCTGGCATCGCCGCGACATCAAGACGGTGCAGTTGCTGTACCCGTCGATGGGCAAGATGATGGCCAAGAAAGCGGGCTGCGATGATGCATGGCTGGTCGAAGATGGCTTTGTGACCGAGGGCACCTCGAACAACGCCTATATCGTCAAGGGCAACAAGATCATCACCCGCGCCCTGTCGAACGACATTCTGCATGGGATCACCCGCGCGGCAGTTCTGCGTTTCGCGCAAGAGGCGCAGATGGAAGTCGAAGAGCGCAATTTCACCATCGCTGAGGCGCAAGACGCGGATGAGGCATTTGTCACTTCGGCAACGACCTTCGTGATGCCGGTGGTTGAGATCGACGGCGCCAAGATCGGTGACGGCGTTCCGGGCGCAAAGGCCAAGCGTCTGCGCGAGATTTATCTGGAAGAAAGCATCAAAGCCGGGGTCTGATCCGGGCTTAAGGCTGAAATCGAAGCGGGCGCCCTAGGGCGCCCGTTTGCGTTACTGCTTGTCGGTGACGTTTTCTTTGAACGCCACTTCGAAGGCGGCTTGTTTGTCGGCGCTCGCCTCGGTCTGGTTTTGGTTTTTCCAGTCATCATAGGGCATGCCGTAGAAGGCTTCGCGCCCTTCGTCCTTGGTCATCGGGATGCCGCGTTCGTTCGCGGCTTCTTGATACCAGCGTGACAGGCAGTTCCGGCAGAAGCCCGCTAGGTTCATCAGGTCGATGTTCTGCACATCGGTGCGGTCTTCTTGCAGGTGCTTTTGCAGGCGGCGGAAGGCGGCGGCTTCAAGCTCGATCCGGGTTTGGTCGTCCATGGTATCCTCCTCGGTCAGTCGGCCACTTGGGCCAAAGCGTGTTCCAGCATCGGGGCAAGGCGTTCGCCCCAGGCCTTTTGATGGCGTTCATCTTCGATCAGGTCGTTGCGAAGCTCAATCAATGTGTTGTTGCGGCCATGTTTCAGCGCGTGGCGGTCAATGGCATCGCCCGGCAGATGGCCGGGGTAGGGTTCATTCCGGCCAACGACGATGTCGGGTTCTTGTTCCAGCCGCGCAATCAGCGGATCGGATAGGCGCGCGTCATAGGCGTGCAGAATTCCCACATGCCACGGGCGCGACGGCCTGCCGCGCAACTGACGGGTAAAGCTGTGGATCGCCACGATCACCGTATCGTCGCGCTGGGCGGCGATTTGCTCCAAGGCTTTGTGATAGGGGCGGTGATAGGCGTTCAGACGGCGCTCTTTTTCCGCCGCATCGGCATAGCGATTGCCGGGAATGATCGACCCATCATAAAGGCGCATCAGGATCGTCGGATCATGTTCGCCCCGGTTCGGGTCAATCACGAGGCGAGAGAAGTTCGATAGAATCGCCGGGCAGCCCAATGCCTCGGCCAAGGCAAGCGTGACGCCCGCAGCGCCCACATCATAGGCAATATGCCTGTTCATATCGTCATCGGGCAGGCCCAAGCTGCCGCCAAGGTCCGGTGGAACGGTATTTGCAGCATGATCGCAGGTGATCAGCCAGCGGCTTTTGCGCGAAGCGCCTTCGATATGGTAGGGAAAATACGTCATAGCTCTGTCATGTCTGTTGGGCATTGCATAGAGCAGTTGCGCTTCCAATGGAAATGGGCAATAAAGCATCATGCCTGTTAGCGGTAACAAGACATGGATCGCCCGGCCCTTGCCGTGCGGGAAGGGAAAACGAATGCGCCGTCTGCGAAATATCAAGATCGTGGCCACTCTGGGGCCTGCTTCGAACGACTATGAAATGATCCGTGCCCTGCACGAGGCTGGCGCTGACGTGTTCCGCCTGAACATGAGCCACGGCACACATGACGACATTCGCGCGCGTCACGCGATCATTCGTCAGGTGGAAAAAGATCTGGACACCACCATCGGTATTCTGGCCGACCTACAGGGGCCGAAGCTTCGCGTGGGCGAATTTAAAAACGGCTCGGAAGAGCTGGTAGAAGGCGCGACGTTCCATCTGGATCTGGACGACACGCCGGGTGACATCAACCGGGTGCAATTGCCCCACCCCGAGATTTTCGCCGCATTGGAAGATGGCACCACGCTGTTGGTGAATGACGGCAAGATCCGCCTGAAGGTGGAACATGCCCGCGAAACCAGCGCGGTTTGCACCGTCGTCGCGGGCGGTACGATTTCCAACCGCAAAGGCGTGAACGTGCCGGACGTGGTTTTGCCGCTTGCGGCCCTGTCCGAAAAAGATCGCGCCGATCTGGAATTTTCCGCCGCTTTGGGCGTCGATTGGATGGCGCTGAGCTTTGTGCAGCGTCCCGAAGACATCCTTGAGGCGCGGGAACTGGTCGCGGGCCGCGCGGCGGTTCTGGCCAAGATCGAAAAGCCTTCGGCTGTAAAAGCCTTCGATTCGATCCTTGCGGTCTCTGATGGCGTGATGGTCGCCCGTGGCGATCTGGGCGTTGAACTGCCGGTTCAGGCTGTCCCGCCGATCCAGAAACAACTGATCCGCAAATGCCGCGCCGCCGCCAAGCCGGTGATCGTTGCCACGCAGATGCTGGAATCGATGATTGAATCGCCGATGCCGACGCGGGCCGAAGTCTCGGACGTGGCCAATGCGATCTATGAAGGCGCCGACGCGATCATGCTGTCGGCGGAATCGGCGGCAGGCCAATTCCCGATCGAAGCCGTGACCACCATGAACAACGTGGCAGTCGAGGTGGAAGGCGATCCGACCTACCGCGAAGTGATCGAAGCCTCGCGGCAGGCAAAACGCGAAACCGTGGCCGACGGAATCGTTGCCGCCGCCCGCGAAATCGCCGAAACCACCGATGTTAAAGCCATCTGCTGTTTCACCCAGTCTGGCACGACTGCGGCGCTGGTTGCCCGTGAACGCCCGCGCGTTCCGATCATCGCAATGACCCCGCTGCGCGGAACGGCCCGCCGCCTTGCGCTGACATGGGGCACGCAATGCGTCCTGACCGGCGAATTGGAGCGATTTAAGCAGGCGGTTGTAAATTCGGCCCGTGCGGCGCGGACGCTGGGCTATGCCGGAGATTCCGACCAGATCCTTGTGACCGCAGGTGTTCCGTTCAACAAAGCAGGCACAACGAACATTCTTCGCGTGGCCCCCTGCGACGAACGTTTGATCTACAGCACCGACCCGGAGTAAGCTTTCCGCAGATGGAGGCTGCGGAATGAACTCTGATACTGCGATACTGCTGGGACTGTTCCTGTTGATCTTGGCCATTCCGGCCATCATTTCCGCTATGAGTGAGCGTCGCGCCCCTCGGGTTGCGGCGCTTGTTCTTATTGGCGGCGGCGCATTGGTCGTCTATGCCTTTCGCAGCAAAGAGGGCGGATATACCGCCGAAGAATTGCCGATGGTGCTCTATACGATGATCGGCAAGCTGATGCAGACGGCTTTCTGAGCCGTCTGGACCAAGTTACTATTGCCAATGCAAAGATCCGCACGTATATGGCGCGCTCAATCTGCGTGGCCGGCCAATGTGGCATGCCGAGTCGCGTGAACCGAAACCGTTCTTTCCAAGGAGACGGAAATGCCCAAGATGAAGACAAAGTCGAGCGCTAAAAAGCGCTTCAAAGTGACTGCAACTGGCAAGGTCAAGTGTGGCCAGGCCGGCAAGCGTCACGGGATGATCAAGCGCACCACGAAGTTCATTCGTGATGCACGTGGCACCACCACCATGAGCGCCCCCGACGCAAAGATCGTCAAGGGCTATATGCCCTACGACCGCTAAGCCAGCCTGAAGGAGAACACACATGTCCCGAGTTAAAGGCGGTACCACCACCCACGCCCGTCACAAGAAGGTCCTGAAGGCCGCCAAAGGCTACTACGGTCGCCGCAAGAGCACCTTCAAGGTCGCCCGTCAGGCCGTCGATAAGGCCAACCAGTACGCCACGCGCGACCGGAAGCAGCGTAAGCGGAATTTCCGCGCTCTGTGGATCCAGCGCATCAACGCGGCTGTCCGTTCGCACGACGAAGCGCTGACCTATTCGCGATTTATCAACGGCCTGAATCTTGCGGGCATCGAAGTTGATCGCAAGGTTCTGGCCGATCTGGCCGTTCACGAGCCCGAGGCATTTGCCGCGATCGTGGATCAGGCCAAGGCAGCCCTGCCTGCGGCTTAACCGATACGATCCACTTTTGGATTGAGCGCCGTAGGCCCCTGCCGGGTCTGCGGCGTTTTTCTTTGCCCCGGCCCCTTTTGCCAAATCGCGCGCGCCCCTGCGGGGCCCGCACAGGATAAGCCCGCCATGTGCCTTTGGCACCTAGCGGGCGGGTTGCGCCCCTTGGCCGTGGTCGGTACTGAGGCGACAAGCGAATTTCGGAGGATCAGATGGACGATCTGCGCGAGAAATACATTGCCCTGATTGCCGGGGCTGGCGACGAAGCTGCGCTGGAAGACCTGCGCGTTCAAGCCGTAGGCAAAAAGGGCGAGATCAGCCTGCAAATGCGCGAGCTGGGCAAGATGACGCCCGAAGAACGCCAAGTGGCGGGCCCCAAGTTGAACGCCCTCAAGGATGAGATCAACTCGGCCCTTGCCGCCAAGAAAGAGGCGCTGGCCGATGCCGCGCTGGATGAGCGTCTGCGGGGCGAATGGCTGGATGTGACGCTACCTGTGCGCCCGGTGCGCCAAGGCTCGATCCACCCGATCAGCCAAGTGACCGAAGAAGTGACAGCGATCTTTGCCGAGCTGGGCTTTTCGGTGGCCGAAGGCCCGCAGGTGGACAGCGACTGGTACAACTTCGATGCGCTGAACATTCCGGGCCACCACCCGGCGCGCGCCGAGATGGACACGTTCTATATGCACCGCGCGACAGGGGACAATCGCCCGCCGCATGTGCTGCGCACCCACACCTCGCCGGTGCAGATCCGCACGATGGAAAAGACCGGTGCCCCGATCCGCATTATCGCGCCGGGCCGTGTGTATCGTGCCGACTACGACCAGACCCACACGCCGATGTTCCACCAGGTCGAGGGCCTTGCCATCGACAAGGACATTTCCATGGCGAACCTGAAATGGGTGCTGGAAGAGTTCGTCAAAGCCTATTTCGAGGTGGACGAGGTCGAACTGCGCTTCCGCGCATCGCACTTCCCCTTCACTGAGCCGTCGGCAGAAGTCGATATTCGGTGTTCGTGGGAAGGGGGCCAGCTGAAGGTTGGCGAAGGCGACGATTGGCTGGAAATCCTCGGCAGCGGGATGGTGCACCCGAAGGTTCTGCAAAACGCCGGTGTTGACCCGAACGAATGGCAGGGCTTTGCCTTTGGCATGGGGATCGACCGGATCGCGATGCTGAAATACGGCATCCCCGATCTGCGCGCCTTCTTTGACAGCGACCTGCGCTGGCTGCGCCACTACGGCTTTGCCGCACTGGACACGCCCAACCTGCACGGCGGCTTGTCGCGCTAAGGGGCACCCATGCTATTCGATGCAGATCATAGCCACGACACAGAGGAACAGCGCCGGAAATACGCGGCTTACGAGATCGCCTATACGATTGTCGATTTCACCGCGGCGCTGTGCTTCATCTTCGGCTCGATCTGCTTCTTCTACGACAGCCTGTTGACACTGGGCACCACGCTTTTCCTTCTGGGGTCGCTCTGCTTTGCAGCCAAACCCACGCTCCGCCTGATCCGCGAATTCAGGCTGACCAGAATGAACAAAGCGGCCGCCCGACGGTTCAAGGAATAACGATATGAAATTCACTCTCTCCTGGCTGAAAGAGCACCTCGACACCACGGCCTCGGTTGATGAGATCAGCGACGCGCTGACCGATCTGGGGCTTGAGGTTGAAGGGATCGAAAACCCGGCGGACCGGCTGAAGGTCTTTACGCTGGCCAAGGTCAAGCACGCCGAGCAGCACCCCGACGCAGACCGTCTGCGCGTGTGTACGGTGGAAACCAACGCGGGTGAGACGCAGATCGTCTGCGGTGCACCGAATGCGCGGGCCGGGATCACGGTGGTTCTGGCCAAGCCGGGCGACTACGTCCCCGGCATCGACGTGACGCTGAGCGTGGGCAACATCCGCGGCGTGGAAAGCCACGGCATGATGTGTTCGGAGCGCGAGCTGGAGCTTTCGGACGAACATAACGGCATTATCGAACTGCCTTCGGGCGAGGTTGGTCAAAGCTTTGTTGATTGGCTGGCGGCGAATGACCCGTCCAAGGTTGATCCGGTGATCGAGATTGCGATTACACCGAACCGCCCCGATGCGCTGGGTGTGCATGGTGTGGCCCGCGATCTGGCCGCGCGCGGTTTGGGTAAGCTGAAGCCCTTGGCGCAGGAAAAGATCGACGGCACTTTCCCGTGCCCACTGGCCGTGACGATTGACGAAGACACCCGTGAAAACGGCTGCCACGTCTTCGCGGGCCGCTTGATCAAGGGTGTCAAGAACGGGCCCAGCCCGGCATGGCTGCAAGACTGGCTGAAGGCCGTGGGTCTGCGCCCGATCTCGATGTTGGTCGATGTGACGAACTTCTTCACCTATGACCGCAACCGCCCGCTGCACGTGTTCGACGCCGACAAGGTGAACGGCGCGCTGCGCATTCACCGTGCCAAAGGTGGTGAAACGATGGTTGGCCTTGATGAAAAGACCTACACCTTTGCCGAAGGCATGGTTGTCATCTCGGACGACAATGGCATCGAAAGCGTTGGCGGCATCATGGGCGGCTTGGAAACTGGCTGCACCGAAGAGACGGTGAACGTGTTCCTTGAGGCGGCGTTCTGGGACAACATCCAGATCGCGACCACGGGCCGTGGGCTGAAAATCAACTCGGACGCGCGCTATCGCAACGAACGCGGCATTGATCCGGCCTACAACATGCAGGCGCTGGACGATGCGACCAAGATGATCCTTGATCTGTGCGGTGGTGAGGCATCGGACGTGGTTGTCGCGGGCGAAGTGCCTGATGTCAGCCGCGCCTATAAACTGGACCCCAAGCGCGTGATTTCGCTGGTCGGTATGGAGATCCCCGAAAGCGTGCAGCGCCAGACGCTGACCGCGCTTGGCTTCCGTCTGGAAGGCGACATGGCGCATGTTCCGTCGTGGCGCCCGGACGTGCTGGGTGAGGCCGATTTGGTTGAGGAAGTCGCGCGTATTGCATCGTTGACCAAGTTGCAGGGCAAGCCGCTTCCGCGTCTGACGCCGGGCGTGCCCAAGGCGATCCTGTCGCCGATGCAGCGCCGTGAACAGTCGGCCCGCCGCACCACGGCGGCGCTTGGGTACAATGAATGCGTGACCTATTCCTTCATCGATCAGGCCTCGGCGGCGCTGTTCGGTGGCGGTGATGACCTGACCATGCTGGCCAACCCGATCAGCAGCGAAATGAGCCATATGCGCCCTTCGCTTCTGCCGGGTCTGCTGCAGGCGGCCGCACGCAACCAAGCACGTGGGTTCGCCGATATGGCTCTGTTCGAAGCGGGTCACGCCTTCCAAGGCGGTGAGCCGGAAGAGCAGCACATGCAGGTCGCGGGCATTCTGGTTGGTCGCACCGGCCCGAAGGACGTGCACGGGGCGTCGCGCCCGGTGGATGTGTTCGATGCCAAGGCCGATGCTGAGGCTGTGCTGGCCGCCATGGGCGCACCGGCCAAGGTTCAGATCCTTCGCGGTGCCGAAGGCTGGTGGCATCCGGGCCGTCACGGCAAAATCTGCCTTGGCCCGAAAAAGGTGCTGGGCGTCTTTGGCGAATTGCACCCCAAGGTGCTGAAGGCGATGGACGTTAAAGGCCCCGTTGTGGCCTTCACGCTTTATCCGGGGGAAATCCCGCTGCCGCGCAAATCGACCGCCACCCGCCCGGCGCTGGTGCTGAACGATCTGCAATCGGTCGAGCGTGACTTTGCCTTTGTCGTCGATAAGGACGTGAACGCCTTGGATCTGGTCAATGCCGCCGCCGGTGCGGACAAGGCGTTGATTTCCGACGTGCGCGTCTTTGATGAATTCATCGGTGGCAGCTTGGGCGAGGGCAAGAAATCGCTTGCCATTACAGTGCGCCTTCAGCCGACCGACAAAACGCTGAAGGAAAAAGACATCGAAGCGGTCGCCGCCAAGATCGTCGAAAAGGTCAGCAAGGCAACCGGCGGCACCCTTCGGGGCTAAGCCAAGCGCATTTAGAGTTCGACGGGGGCCAGTTTGGGCCCCCGTTTTGTTGGCGGGTGGCCATTTCGCGCTGCAATCGCCACTATGCGCCCAAATCAGGAGGAAACAGACCATGCTTAACGTTTACCTGTCGGGGGAAATTCATACCGATTGGCGCGAACAGATCATCGAAGGGGCGCGCGGTTTGGACATTACGTTCAGCGCTCCGGTCACCGATCACGCAGCCAGTGATGATTGCGGTGTCGAGATTCTGGGGGCCGAGCCGAACAAATACTGGCACGACCACAAGGGCGCGATGGTCAACGCGATCCGCACACGCAAGGGCATTTCGGATGCCGATGTCGTGGTGGTCCGCTTCGGCGAAAAGTACAAACAATGGAACGCCGCCTTTGATGCGGGCTACGCTGCCGCACTTGGCAAGTCTTTGATAATTCTTCAACAGCCAGATCACGATCACGCGTTGAAAGAGGTGGACGCGGCCGCATTGGCCGTGACCCGCACGCCGGGCGAAGTGGTCCGAATCCTGCGCTATGTCCTATCCGGAGCGCTTTGAAAAAAGATCCAGAGCGGTTTGAGGGGGAAGTTGACTCAATAATTAACCTTTATTCCGATCTTGGAATGCATCAGAAGGGCGCTCAGAAACAGCTTCGGTGGGGACAGACATGCTGAAGGAATTCCAAAACTTTATTGCTCGCGGCAATGTCATGGATATGGCCGTGGGTATCATCGTGGGCGCGGCCTTTACGGCCATCGTTCAGTCGCTTGTGAAGGACATGATCAACCCGATCATCGCCCTGTTCACCGGCGGCGTCGATTTCTCGGGGTGGTACTACACCCTCGACGGCAGCACGCATGCGTCGCTGGCCGCGGCACAAGAAGCCGGCGCGCCGGTTTTTGCAATCGGCAGCTTTGTCATGGCGGTTATCAACTTCCTGATCATCGCTTTCGTGGTTTTCTTGCTGGTCAAACTGGTCAACCGCCTGAAAGAAGCGGCGATTGCCAAAGAAGAAGCCGCAGTCGAAGAGGCCGCAGCACCTGCTGGACCGACCGAGGTCGATCTTCTGATGGAGATCCGCGACGCGCTTAAGAAAGGCTAAGCCTTTCTGAAAAGGTAAGTAGATAGTGAATTGTTTGCGGGGCCTGCCATTTTGGCAGGCCCTTTGCCGTTTACAAATCCAGTGGCCGGTGGCCAGATGCGCCGCATGACACAGCCCCCTGACAAACTTCCCATTTCTGCGCTGATTGCGCTTTATTTTGCGGGTCTTTGCGCGGCGACTCAGTTCGCCAAGGTCTCAGTCCCATTTGAGGCGCTGCGGGATGCCTATCCCGAGGCAGGGGCGGAGCTGGGGTTTCTGGTGTCGATCATCAGCTTTCTGGGCGTGGTTCTGGGCCTGTTCGCGGGCATCGTCGTTTCGCGGGTTGGGTTTCGGCGGCTGCTGATCGCGGCGCTGTTGTTTGGTGCGATCCTGTCCGGGGCCGAAAGCCTTCTGCCGCCGTTCCCGGTCATGCTGGCGCTGCGGCTGCTGGAGGGCGCGTCGCATTTGGTGATCGTCGTTGCCGCGCCGACACTGATGGCGGTGATTAGCCCGGCGCAGTATCGGCCCGCCGTCATGACGGTTTGGAGCACGTTTTTCGGGGCTGGGTTCTTCCTGATGGCATGGCTGGGCACGCCCTTGGTCGCCAGCCACGGATTGCCGGTATTGTTGCACCTGCATGGCTTGGCGATGATCGTTGTCGCGGGTGCGCTGTGGCATGTGTTGCCGCGTGGGGCGGTGCCGGTTTCAGACGAACGGCTTAGCCTGCGCATGGTTTTGCACCGGCACCGCGCGGCCTATCGCTCGCCCAGTGTGGCCGCGCCTGCGATGGGGTGGCTGTGCTATACGCTGACCTATGTCGCGCTGTTGACGGTGCTGCCGGGGCAGCTGAGCGAGGCTGACCGCGCATGGGCCGCGACGCTGATGCCGGTGGCGGGGATGGTTGTGTCGATGACTTTGGGCATGGTGTTATTGGTGCGTATCCGGGCGGTCAGTCTGGTGACAACGGGCTTTCTGTTGGCGGCAGGGATGACGCTGGTCCTGATGGCGCAGTCGTCGTCGGCATGGTTGGCGATTGGCCTGATGGCCATGCTTGGGCTGGTGCAAAGCAGCAGTTTCGCCGCCATTCCGCAACTGAACCCCGATCCAAATGACCAAGCGCTTGCCAATGGCGCGATGGCGCAGATGGGCAACTTGGGCAACACGCTTGGAACGCCTTTGTTGCTGGTACTGCTAGAGGTGGGCGGCGTGCCTGCGATCTATCTGGGGCTTTGCCTGTGCTATGTGCTGGGCGCGGGGTTGCACCTGGCTCAGGCCCGCCGTCGCCAAAGATTGGCCTGACGGCCCAAAGTCTGCATTGCAGCCCTGGCCGCGCTATGGCCTGATAAGCGTGCTTTACTTGGAGTGACCATGGCCCGGCCCACCGACGCAATCGACCTAGACGAAATGGACCGCAAACTGCTGCGCGTGCTTCAGCGCAAAGGGCGGATATCCAATGCCGATCTGTCGGAAGAGGTGAACCTGTCACCATCTGCCTGCCACCGCCGGGTGCAGCGGCTTGAGGCGACGGGGGTCATTCGCGACTATGTTGCGTTGGCGGATGCGCGAAAGCTGGACAAGCCGACGACGGTGTTCGTGGAAATCCGGCTGGCAGGGCAATCGGATGACGTCTTGCAGGCCTTTGAGGCGGCTGTGTCCCGTGTGCCCGATATTCTGGAATGCCACCTGATGGCCGGAACGGCGGATTATTTGCTGAAGGTCGTTGCCGCCGACACCGAAGACTTTGCCCGCATCCATCGCCAGTATTTGGCGCGCCTGCCGGGCGTTGCGCAAATGCAGTCGAGTTTTGCGCTGAAGACGGTCTTCAAGACCACGGCCCTACCGGTCTGATAACCACGACCAGACGCCCAAGGGGACTGTGGCCGTTTTGCACAACTTTTCGGGGTTCGGGCGCGGGCGTTAACATCGCGGCAAGCTCTGCCGATCATTATGTCTAGGCGCTGTTTCTAGGTATTTGAGAGTTGTCCCGTGGGTTTCGTCATCTCGGCGCAAAACAACCAGTTTTCGACCGCGACCGGTGCCAACGTGAATATTGTGCCGGGTTCGTCGCGTTTTGATGCTGCGCCCAGTACAACCTCCAACCTGACGATCACCACGAAGGATGCCGATCTAGACCCCCGGTCGTTCAACATCGGCGCGACCTACGATCTGCAATATACCAATTCGTCAGGCACTGTGATCAACGTCGTGAACGCAGGCGTCGCTCGAAGCGATGCCGTCGGCGCAGGTGGTATTGTTGTGTTTTCCGGGCAAGACCAGTTTGGCGGGACGGTGCATCTGATTTGGGCCCCCGATTTTGATTTGCAGGGCTGGTACAACACCAATTATTCAGAGGCGGCCCCGCCGCAGTTTTTCAACACCGATCAGAACGCGGCCTACACCCACACATATATCTGCTTTGCCGGAAGCACCCAGATCTGTACGCCGGACGGTTTGGTGAAGGCAGGGCAATTGCGTGTGGGCATGGAGGTCAGCACCTGGAACGGCCCGCCGCGGCCCATCAAGTGGCTGGGCCGTCGCCGTGTCTCTGCGCTTGGCCCGTCAGCCCCGGTGCATTTCGCGACCGGCAGCATTGGAAATCACGCGCCGCTGCGCCTGTCGCAACAGCACCGGGTGATGATCCGCGTGCCGCGCAATAGCTCTGACCTTGGCGTGACGGAATTGTTGGTGCCCGCCAAGGAATTGGTGAACGGCAAGTCCATCACGATCCGCAGCGGCGGTGAGATCACCTATGTGCATATCCTTTTGGACCGGCACGATTTGGTGATCGCCGAAGGCAGCCCCTGCGAAAGCTTACTTCCGGGGCCTGAAGCCAAGACGATGCTGCAAACCAGCGAAGACCGCTCCGCGTTCCATGCGGCGGTGGACAACCGGGCCTACCACCCTGTGCGCCCACTGCTATCGGGCAAGGCGGCACGGCGGGCTGGGCGGTCGCGGGTTGAGTTGCCTGAAAAACGCGGCAACCGCGCCATCTAATGCGCATTCCAACGGCGGCTGTGGGGTGATACAACACTGAAACAGCGCAAAGATTTGCCATCACAAATATTTTAAACAGTGATGTTACGACGCGAGCCTATTCCTACAGGAGACCGAGAATGCCCGACAGATCCGACGACCAGCCCCTTGATTGGCTAGAGGCGGAGTTGCAGGACTCGCTGGATGAAGATTACGAGATTGAGTTTTCTGAGCCGATGCTCAGTCAGGAAATCCGCAAGATTTACCGCGACAACCATCCCGACCTGTTGGATCGCAAGACGTATTTCCGCAACCTGCTGCGCCTACAGGCTGAACTGATCAAGCTTCAGGACTGGGTGGAACATACAGGCGCTAAGGTTCTGGTCATCATGGAAGGCCGGGATGCTGCGGGCAAAGGCGGGGTGATCAAACGCATCACACAGCGCTTGAACCCCCGTGTTGCCCGTGTGGTGGCCTTGCCCGCGCCGTCGCGCCGCGAACAAAGCCAGTGGTATTTCCAACGCTACGTGCCGCACTTGCCTGCGGGCGGTGAAATCGTTCTGTTTGACCGGTCATGGTACAACCGCGCCGGGGTTGAACGGGTGATGGGCTTTGCTTCGGCCGATCAGGTTGAACAGTTCTTTCAGGACGTTCCCGAATTTGAACGGATGCTGGTCCGGTCGGGGATTATCTTGCTGAAATACTGGTTCTCGATCACCGACGAAGAACAGCAGATGCGATTCCTGATGCGGGTGCACGACCCGATGAAACAGTGGAAGCTGTCGCCGATGGACCTGCAATCGCGGGTCCGCTGGGAACAGTACACCAAGGCCAAGGAAGACATGTTCGCCCGCACGAACATCCCCGAAGCGCCTTGGTACATTGTCGAAGGCAACGACAAGAAACGCGAACGCCTGAATTGTATCGAACATCTGTTGTCGCGGATCCCCTATACCGAGGTGCCGCATGAAAAGGTGGCGCTGCCGGATCGGGTCTATAACCCTGACTATGAACGCCGGGTTTTGCCGGATGCGCTCTACGTTCCCAAGGTGTACTGATCCGCGCACGGGGCGCTTGTGCAACAGCGCCCCGTCGTTGCCATCCCCCGATTGCGATGCTGCCTGACAGGGCGGCGCGGCGGCGCTAGGCTTGGCCCATGCCTTATTCGGATTTGCCCCCATCAGCCTTTTGGAAACTGTGCCGCGATGCCGATGATTTTCGGCTGGCAGATCTGTATCAGCCGAAATTCGCGCTGGAACCCGGAATGCGGATCGCCACGGCGGGCAGTTGCTTTGCGCAGAACATTGCGCGCTATGTGCGTGGCTCGGCCCTGTCGCTGGTGGATGTGGAGCCTGCCCCCGCCTTGATGCCCGCCGATGTGGCGCGGCGGTTTGGCTATGGCCTTTATTCGGCGCGCTACGGCAATATCTACACTACGCGGCAGCTGCGCCAATTGCTTGAGGATGCCGAGGCAGAGCAGGTGCACGGTTGCGCGATCTGGGCGCGGGTGGATCGCCTGTTCGATGCGCTGCGTCCGAATGTCGAACCAGACGGCTTTGCCAGCGAAGCGGCGCTGCGTCGCCACCGGCTGTCGCATCTGGCTTTGGTGCGCCAGATGTTTGCCGAAACGGATGTGTTTGTCTTTACCCTTGGCCTGACCGAATGCTGGGAGGATCGGGCGACGGGCCGCGTGTTCCCCACCGCACCGGGGGTGATTGCGGGACAGTTTGATGCAAACCGCCACGGGTTCTTAAACCTGACGTCATCGCAAAGCCGCGCGGATCTTGACGCGGCGATTGCGCTGATCCGGTCCATCGCGCCGCATATCCGTATCTTGCTGACCGTGTCGCCCGTGCCGCTGACGGCCACGGCGGCGGGCCAGCATGTTTTGACCGCCACGACCTATTCAAAATCGGTGCTGCGGGCTGTTGCGCAAGAGGTCGCGGATCAGGACGACCGCATCGACTATATGCCGTCCTATGAGATCATCACCGGCAGCCCGTTCGCAGCACAGTTCTACAACGACAATCTGCGGACCGTGACGCAGGCGGGGATAGATACTGTGATGTCTGTGTTCTTTGGCGCGCATCCCGGTTTGGGCGATGTGCCAGCGCCGGTCATGGCCTCGGCCCCGCGCGGGGCAGAGGGCGACGCCCCCGACGAAGCCATCTGCGAAGAGGCTCTGCTAGAGGCGTTCGCCAAGTCATGAAGCTATGCCTGATTGGAAATTCCCACGCCGGGATGCTGATTGCCGCCCATCGCAAGTTTGGCCCGGCGGGTCTGGATCTGACGGTCTTCGCCAAACCCGCGATGGAGCCTGAGGATGCCGCGTTGGACGGTACGGTTTTGACCGCCAAGACCGACGCAATGCGGGACCGGTTGGCGCAAATGGGCACGCCGGATCACGTAGATTTGGCCGAATTCGATGCCGTGGTATTTGTCGCTATGTCGATCTCGGTCTTCACTGGGCTGCGGATCGCGCAGGCGCATCACGTCGAAGGCTGGCCCGGTCGGGGGAATGCGCCCTTGGCTGAGCTGTCCAGCGCCGCCTATCGCACCAGCTTGACGGCTTTGGCCCAAGACAGCCTGCCGGGCCGAATGGCGACGGCGTTGCAGGGTCAGATCAACGCGCCAATCTTCATCGTCCCGCAGCCCTGTCCGGCTGAGGGGATCTTAACCATGCCGCGCCGCTTTCCGCTGTTCGCGCGTCTGGCGAACGACGGAAACGGCCCGGCCCTGTTGGCCGATCTTCGCGCCGGATTAGAGGCGGCGTTTGCAGGCGTGCATCTGCTGCACCAACCGGAAGACACGATTGCCCATGGGTTTCTGACCCGGCAGCGGTTTAGCCGCGGGGCCGTGCGGCTGAACGTTGATGCCAGCCTGCCGCCGGATGATTTTGTCCATGCCAACGCCGGGTACGGGCGAGTTGTTCTAGAACGGATCACGCCCCAAATTTCATGAAAATTGGGTTAAACCCTGATTTAAGTTAAGCAATTTCAAAGTGTTATTTTAACACTTCATTGACCGAGCATCCGCAAGATCACGCCTTGAGGGCATCAGATCCGGAGGTTTGGGATGGGCAGGCCGATTTTCATTTTGGCGGGGCAAAGCAACGCACAGCGCGTTGCGGGCGAAGTGCAGACGGCACTGGACAAGACCTATGGCAAAGGTGGCTATGTTCTGATCTCGGCCTATGCGCCCGGTGCGCCGCTGACCTGGCAGCGGGCGGGCCATGAGGATTGGGCGACGGCGTCTGAACTGCCGGATCTGCTCGCAGATCGCACCGTCGCGGTGCTGCGTGCCAATCCCGATGCCTATCTGGCCAATATGATCTGGCTTCAGGGTGAGGCGGATACCAAGTCTGTTGGCACCCCATCGGATTACGCCAATGACTTTCTGAAGGTGATCGATACGTTCCGCAAAGCGGTGAACGGTGCCGAAGGCGCGGGCACCACGGCGAAATTCGGGGTTACCATTGCCGGGCTGTCGGACCACGCGCCGGACGCTGGCGGGCGGGTGCATTGGCAGGCCATTCAAACGGCCTTGGAAAAGCTTGGAAGTTCCAAAGGTTGGATCAACACGGTCAATGTTGACACTTTGGCCAAGCAGAATGGGCTTAGCGGATCGGCCATTTTCTCCGATGGCCTGCATTATACCGACAGTTTTAGCCAGACGCTGGCCAATGCCTTGGTCAAAACGGCCAGTGGCACCGCGAACAAGGGCAACACGACCTATGTGATCCAAACCGGGCAAGAGGCGATTGACGAAGCGCCGGATGGCGGATGGGACAGTGTCTTTGCCTCGGTCTCGGTCGCGCTGCGCAATCATAGCCAGCATGTCGAGGCGCTGACCCTGACGGGCAAAGCCAACCTGAACGGTATTGGGAACGGCCAGAACAATGTGATCGTCGGAAATGCGGGCAACAACGTGCTGGATGGCGCATGGGGCGATGACAACCTGATCGGTGGCGCGGGCAGCGACATCTTCCGCGATGCCAGCGGGGCAGACCGAATGCTGGGCGGGCAGGGCAGCGATATTTACTACGTCGACAACGCAGGCGATTCGATCACCGAACTGCCGGGGCAGGGCTGGGACGCGGTGTTTTCCTCGGTCTCGTTCACGCTGCGGCAGTATTCCCAACATATCGAAGCGTTAACCCTGACCGGCACCAAGAACCTTAGCGCGGTCGGCAACAGTCAGCAAAACCGGATCGTCGGCAATGCGGGCAATAACGTCATTGATGGCGCGTGGGGCAATGACAAGCTGATCGGCGGGGCAGGCAATGACACCTTCCGCGATGCCCAGGGCGCGGATGAGATGATGGGCGGTCAGGGCAATGACACCTATTACGTCGACCACGCGGGCGACAAGGTGGTCGAACTGGCGGGGCAAGGATGGGATCATGTGATCGCTTCGGTGTCGTTCGAACTGCGCGACCATAGCCAACACATCGAGGCGCTGACCTTGACGGGCAAGGCCAATATCAACGGCACAGGCAACGCGCAGAACAACCGGATCGTCGGGAATGACGGGGACAACACGCTCAATGGCGCATGGGGCGATGATACGCTGATCGGCGGTGTCGGCGATGATATGCTGCTGGAATATCACGGCAAAAACGTCATGACGGGTGGCGGCGGGGCCGATACCTTCTGCTTCCGCGCTGGGGGGAGCGATACCACGATCACCGATTTTGACCTGTCAGAGCGGAACGAGCGGATTGATCTGTCGCGCCTTGGGGCGATCCAGTCGTTCAACGACTTGGTCCAGAACCATCTGGAACAAAAGGGGCAAGTCACAATCATCGATGATGGGCTTGGCACCATCATTCGGCTCGAAGGCATCCGGCAGGGCGACCTAACCGCCGAAGATTTTCTGTTCTGACCGGCCCGCCACCGCGACGCCCCAAAGAAAAACCCCCGCGCCTGAGGCTGCGGGGGTTTTCCAAATTCCGACGTTCGGATGCTTACAGCATGCCTTCGCGCTGGGCTTTCTTACGTGCCAGTTTACGGGCACGACGAATCGCTTCAGCCTTCTCGCGCGCTTTTTTCTCGGACGGCTTTTCGAAATGTTGCTTGAGCTTCATTTCACGGAAGACGCCTTCACGCTGCAGCTTTTTCTTCAGGGCACGAAGCGCCTGATCGACGTTGTTGTCGCGAACACTAACCTGCATGTGGTTTTCACCACCTTTCTAAGTTTGAGTTGCAAGGATTGCAGGAGCTGGCCGTATAGCAACTTCCCCCTATCTTGTCTAGTGTGTGCCCATAACCCGTTCGGAGGCGGTCATGACCCAGCACCAAACAGAAGACCTGACGCAATCATTGTTGGACGCGGCCTTGATGCATGTGCCGTTTGACGGTTGGTCCGATGCCACGTTTCAGGCGGCAATTGCCGATGCCGGGGTGGATCCGGTTGTTGCGCGGGCGCTGTTTCCACGCGGGGCGGTGGATCTGGCGGTGGCCTTCCACCGTCAGGGCGACGAAGCCATGATGGACCGTCTGCGCAACACCGATCTGTCTGACATGCGGTTCCGGGATCGGATCGCGGCGGCTGTGCGGTTCCGGCTTGAGGCGGCCGAGGATAAAGAGGCGGTGCGCCGTGGAATGACGCTGTTTTCGCTGCCGCAGCACGCCCCGACCGGGGCGCGGCTGGTCTGGGAAACGACCGACAAGATCTGGTCGACTTTGGGCGATTCCAGTGAGGATTATAATTGGTACTCCAAACGCGCCACGCTCAGCGGCGTTTACGGCGCGACGGTCTTGTTCTGGCTGGGCGACGATTCCCCAGACCACCACGCCACATGGGAATTCCTTGATCGCCGCATCGACAATGTGATGCAGTTCGAAAAGGTCAAAGGCCAGATGCGCAGCAACCCGCTGTCCAAGCCTTTCGTGTCCATGGCCGAACGGCTGCTGTCGCCGCTGCGCGCGCCGCAGTCAACAAATGACGTGCCGGGCCGACAACAATAGGTGGGCGCCGCCCATGGACCTTGGGCGTGAATGGGGCCACAACTGAGCAAAGTGCCAGACCCGAAAGGATGCCTCATGACCCAGACCATGCGCGTAGTTGAAATATCCCAACCCGGCGGGCCAGAGGTTTTGACCCCGGCCACCCGCGCTATTCCGACGCCGGGACCGGGGCAGATCCTGTTGAAAGTTGCCTATGCGGGCGTCAACCGCCCCGATGCGCTGCAACGGGCGGGCAACTACAATCCGCCGCCGGGGGCCAGCGATCTGCCGGGGCTGGAGGCCTCGGGCGAGGTGGTCGCCGTGGGCGAGGGCGTGTCCTATAACGTGGGTGATTTGGTTTGCGGGTTGCTGCCCGGTGGCGGCTACGCGGAATATGTGGTGACCCCTGCCGCGCATTGCCTGCCTTTGCCTGCGGGCATGGGCCTGCGCGAAGCGGCCTGCCTGCCCGAAACCTATTTCACCGTTTGGACCAATGTGTTCATGCGCGGCGGCCTTCAGGCGGGTGAGCGGTTCTTGGTGCATGGCGGATCGTCCGGCATCGGCACGACCGCCATTCAGCTGGCCCGCGAATTCGGCGCGCGCGTCTTTGTCACCGCCGGGTCGGACGACAAATGCGCCGCTTGCGTGAAGCTGGGTGCGGAGCGGGCGATCAACTACCGCGATGAGGATTTCGCCGAGGTTCTGCGCGGCGAAGGCGGTGCGAACCTGATCCTTGATATGGTCGGCGGCGATTACCTGCCGCGCAACGTCAAGGCGCTGGCCGATGATGGCCGCTTGGTGCAGATCGCGTTTTTGCAAGGCCCCAAGGTCGAGCTGAACTTTGCCCAAGTCATGACGCGCCGCCTGACGATCACGGGCAGCACCCTGCGCCCGCAAAGCGATCTGGCCAAGGCGCGGATTGCGGACCAGTTGCGCGAAAAGGTCTGGCCGCTGCTGGATGCGGGCCGGATCGCGCCGGTAATGGATTCCGAATTCCCGCTGGAGGAGGCCGCAGCCGCCCATGCCCGCATGGAAAGCTCGGGCCACATCGGAAAGATTGTTCTGAAGGTCGGCTGACCTATCTGCACGCATGCCAAGGCCCGGACGCGACAATGATCCGGGCATAAAGGGAGAGAGAAACCATGGCGAAGACTGTCATTATCGAAGAACACGGTGGTCCCGAAGTTCTGAAACTCGTCGATCTGGCGGTGGGCGACCCCGGTCCGGGCGAAATCCGCATCCGTCACAAGGCCTGCGGGCTGAACTTCATCGACACCTATCAGCGTACGGGGCTTTACCCGATGACCTTGCCGTCGCCCCTTGGGCGTGAGGCTGCGGGCATTGTTGAGGCGGTGGGCGAAGGCGTGACCCATCTGAAAGCGGGCGACCGCGCGGCCTATGCCAGCGGCACCTCGGGGGCCTATACCGAAGAACGCGTCATGCCTGCCGATACCGTGGTGCGCCTGCCGGACGAAATCTCGTTCGAGGAAGGCGCGGCGATGATGCTCAAGGGGCTGACGGTTCAGTACCTGTTCCACCGCACCACGCCGCTCAAGGCCGGTGACACCGTGCTGTTCCACGCGGCGGCGGGCGGGGTCGGGCAGATCGCCTGCCAATGGGCCAAGTCGGAAGGGATCACGCTGATCGGCACCGCAGGGTCCGATGCCAAGTGCCAGATCGCGCTGGATGCTGGTGCCGATCACTGCATCAACTATGAAACCGAGGACTTCGTCGCCCGCGTGCAGGAAATCACAAACGGCGCCGGTGTTGATGTGGTGATGGATTCGATTGGGGCCTCTACCTTTGAGAAATCCTTGTCCTGCCTGAAGCCCTTGGGCATGCTGATCTCATTCGGCAACGCCTCTGGGCCGGTGACGGGGGTCAATTTGGGCATTCTGGCGAAGGGGTCTTACAAGGTCACCCGGCCCACGCTGTTCACCCATATGGCCGACCAGGCCTCGGCCAAGGAAATGGCCGATATGCTGTTTGCCAAAGTGGTTAGCGGAGATGTGAAAATATCGATAGATCAAAGCTTTGCGCTGGAAGACGTGGCCGAGGCGCACCGCGCCCTTGAGGCACGCAAAACCACTGGCCAGACCATCCTGACGGTCTAATAACACGATGCCGGCCCCGGTCGCGGGGTCGGTAACTTTGGTTAAATTGGGCAGCAAAAGACATTTCGAGGTCTCAATCGCGCCCCAATTCAATCTTAGCGATATCTCCTAGCTGCCGCCGACAATCCTCATTTTACCCGCTTTGACAGGCAGGGCGTATTTTCACTTGGGGGGGGAAGTCGGTCTGTTCAGATTGTTAGGAGAGACCAATAGATGACTGGCTATTTAGATGTTCGGGCCTTGGGTGTGTCTGCCAGCACAGACCGAGGAAATGCGCTGCTGGAGAATGGCGAGCTAACGATCAGGGGCGCAACCGCTGTTGTTGGCGCGACCGCCGACGCGACCGAATTCAATTATAAAATTTTGCTCGTGAACCAATCTCAGATGAACGGGATGGGGCCAAACTACGAGGGCGTGCGGCAATTGATTGCCCGTGCAAACACAGACGCGCTTTACGACCGTCTGGAAGGTTTGGGTACAGTTGCCGAATATCAAACCTCGATGCTGGCCAACCGGAATATCCCGTTTGAAATCAAGCTGACCTACGATCAGGTGATCGCAGCCTACATGGAAAATGCGAAATCGACGTATTTCAAATTTCTCGATGGCCTGTACGAAGGCCAAGCCAATGGCTTCGATGCAGTGACCGGACCGCAGCACCAGAAAGACGCTGCAGCGTGGCAGGCGTATAGGAGTGGCAGCAGTGCATTCCAAGTTGTCCTAGTGGTTGACACAAATGACGATGTTGCCGAAGGCAACGGTGCTTGGGGCGAAGAATTCTACAACTACTATCTTGGCAATACGATCGCAATTCCGCCTATGACCTTTGAGCTTATGCGTAAGGTTAGCCAGTGGGATGCTGAATTTCAGCAGCTAAAGGCCGAAGAGGCGCGTGCAGAAGCCGAAGCGCAAGCCGCCGCCGAGGCCGAAGCGAAAGCCAAAGCAGAGGCCGAAGCCCAAGCCGCAGCCGAAGCCAAAGCCAAGGCTGAAGCAGAAGCGCAAGCCGCCGCAGAGGCGGAAGCCAAAGCAAAAGCCGAAGCCGAGGCAAAGGCTGCTGCTGAAGCTCAGGCCAAAGCGGAAGCCGAGGCAAAGGCAGCAGCAGAAGCGCAAGCCAAAGCCGAGGCCGAAGCGAAAGCCGCCGCAGAGGCCGAGGCCAAAGCCAAGGCAGAAGCCGAAGCCGCCGCAGCTGAGGACGATGACGCATCGGACGTTTTGACCATGGTTGGTAGCAATGCCAGCTATGACCCCGAAACCGGCGAATACATTCTGACCCCTGATGAATATTCTCAGTGGGGCCGTGTTCAGGATTCGAACCCCTACGCCTTGGCCGCCGACTTCACCTATGAATTCGAAGCCTATTTCGGCGATGACAACAACGGTGCCGACGGGATCGTCTGGTTCATGCATGGCGATCGCACTGCCGCGCTGGATCTGGCCGGATCTGCCGGAGGGACCATTGGTATGGCCGGAATGTCGGGTGCGTTCATCCTTGAGATGGACACCTGGTACAACGGCGCCGATTACGAACTTGGTGCGCCGAACTACGAAGACGGCGGCGACCATGTGATGCTGCGTGCGCAGATGGAAACGGATGGCGGTGTTGACCGAGGCTTCCGCAAATCCGAAGCTGCGACGCCCGGCGATCTGGAGGATGGTGCCTATCACGCGGTCAAAATCACCTGGACCGCTGCAACCGGCACCCTGACCTGGAGCATCGACGGCGAAGTGCTGGGCACCGCGACCTTCGATGAGGCTGACGCAGACGGCGACGGGTTCGGCTATTCGGATCTGGCCGAGGTGCTGGGCAGCACCGATGAAGTTTACTTTGGCATCAGCGCCGCCACCGGTGGGGCGCGGAACCTGCAAAAGATCCGCAACATCGAATGGGATGCGGCCGAAGGCGAAATCATCGAGGACGAGCCGGAAACCGAAGAACCGGGCGACGCGCTTGGCGGCCTTGATGATGCGACCGACGGTGATGGCAGCGATGACACCAACACCGAAGAACAGCAGGACACCCGTGCGGACCTGACGATTGCCGATATTTCCTTCGTGGACGGCAAGTCGAACGACTATTTCGTGTCGGTCGATGTGTCGAACATTGGCGGTGATCGCGCCCGTAAGGCGACCACCACCCTGTTCTGGAGCGAAACCGACACCTTCGACGCGGAAACCGCGGTTGAACTGGTGTCCGAACATCACGGCACCATCGACGGCGGCGCGACCGATACCGACGAAGTGGCGCGTGTCCGTTCGGAAGTGCTGGAAGAGCTTGGTTCGGGCTTCATCTTTGCGGTGGCCGACAACAAGGGCTTTGTCGACGAAGCCGATGAGACGAACAACATCTCGGAAGCCTTGGCCGTGACCATCGAAACCCCGGCAGAGCCGGAAGAGGAAGAGGTCGTTGAGGAAGTCGTCGAAGAAGAGGTGACCCCCGGAACGCTTGATATCGTGATGGAATCGCTCAAGCTGAACCGCACCACGGTCAGCCCGACGAAAGACATCAAAGTCACCGTTAGCCTTGGCAACGAAGGCACTGCCGACGCGCAGTCCGTCGAAACCAAGATCTACTGGAGCGCGACCGACACCTTCGACGCCAGCACCGCAGTGGCTATTGAAACCGACAACCACGGCATGTTGCGCGGCGAAAGCTCAGACGATGTGGAATCGCTGGTTCTGCGCTATCGTGACGTGGCCGATCTGGGCGATGGCTATATCTTTGCGGTCGCTGATGCCGACGACAAGCTGGCTGAGATTGACGAGACCAACAACATCAGCACAGGCGTTGCCATCACCGTGGACAACGGCGCGGGTGCGGGTGAAGTCGATCTGGCCATCAAGTCGATGAAGATCAAAGACACCGAGCTGGACGAAGGCGAAGATCTGCGGATCGTTCTGGATGTGGCCAACGAAGGCAATGCCAAGGCACGTGCCACGGCGACCACCTTCTACTGGAGCGAAACCGACACCTTCGACTTTGCCACAGCAACTGAGATCGGCCGTGACACCCACCAGACGCTGGATGGCGGCGAGGTGGATCGCGGTGAAAAGCAGCGCGTCGACTACGACAAGATCGCAGATCTGGGCGACGGCTATATCTTCGGCTACATCTCGACACCGGGCGCGATCGACATCGATCTGACCGACAACCTTGGCGGCGGTATCTGGGTCGACGTGCTGTAACGCCGACCCCAAGACATCATGGCGTTGACCCGGAAACGGGTCAGCGCACCGGATCCAGCAGCGCGTCTTTCATCCGGCAATCGCGCACCACGTCCTGACCGCAGGGCACAGGATCAAGCGACTTGGACAGGCACACCCGAACTTCCTGAATGCGGGAGGATTTGCAGGTGACCGTGACCATGTCCTTTTCAAATCCGGGATTTGCCTTCAAAAACGCCTCTTCCACGACTTGGGCCGGGACTTTGACGGGTTTCGTCAGCTTGCGGAACACCTCGGGCCGGGTGACCTTGCCATAGGCGTCGCGCGATAAGGCGTAATAGGCGGGGGCGGACAGGCCCGTGCAGACGCCGTGCTTGTTCCATTGATGCCACGCAAGGCCGGAGGTGCCCATGATATCGGCCATCTCTTGGGTCATCAGGCGCGACGGTGGGCGTTCGGCGGTGCGGCAGTAGGACGGGTATCCACGGTGAAACTGCGGCCAAAGCCCGTGCAGAACCCAACCGAAATCTTCAGACGGGTCGCATTGTGGCGATTGGCGGGCGTCGCCTTCCAGTGCGCACCACGTGGGCGACCAGCTTAGCGACATAACGTAATAATCGAAATCCCCTGCTGTCTCTCCCTCGGCATGGGCCAAGGTTGCCGACAAGAGCAGGGCAAGCATCCAACGCATTTTCTCTTTCCTCTTTGACTGATCGCGACTATATAGGCCCGAAGTTCCCCCACAACGGAAACCTGTTCCGGCCTTTCCCCGGAACCGCCCTCGCCGGGCGACGGGGAAGATTTGCGTAAGGAGATGCGAAATGATGGGCAAACCGATCATGGCTAGGGCGACTGCCGTCTGGCTTGTGGACAACACGACCCTGAGCTTCAAGCAGATCGCTGATTTTGTTGGTATGCACGAGCTTGAGATCCAAGGCATCGCCGATGGCGATGTGGCCGTCGGCGTCAAAGGGTTCGACCCGGTTGCCAACAACCAGTTGACCCAAGAAGAGGTCGACAAAGCCGAGAAAGACCCGCTTCACAAACTGAAGCTGAAGTTCAACCCGGCAGCTGTTGGCGAAGAAAAACGCCGTGGCCCGCGCTACACCCCGCTGTCCAAGCGTCAGGACCGCCCGGCGTCGATCTTCTGGCTGGTCAAGTTCCACCCCGAACTGTCCGATGGTCAGATCTCGAAGCTGGTTGGCACCACCAAACCGACCATTCAGGCGATCCGCGAACGGACTCACTGGAATATCCAGAACATTCAACCGATTGACCCGGTTGCCTTGGGTCTGTGTAAGCAGTCTGAACTGGACCAAGCCGTGCAGAAAGCCGCTGAAAAGCGGGCAGCCGAAGGCGTGGTTATGAGCGACGATGAGCGTCGTAAACTGGTCTCGACCGAACAGAGCCTGGAGATGGACGCAGAACCGCGCATTCCGACTGCGATTGAAGGGCTTGAGACCTTCTCGCTGTCTGATCCACGCGGCGATGACGACGAGGATGAAAAAGACAACAGCAACTATCTGGATGCGGATAGCTTCTTCAACCTGCCGGGCGGTAAGGATGATGACGAAGACGACCGCGACTAATTCTCGCCGGATCTGAATGACAAAGGCCGCTGCGGATCATCGCAGCGGCCTTTTGTTTTGATCGGGTGTCAGACGGGCCGACGGGCGTTTAGTGCGGCGGTGATGGTGCCGTCATCGAGGTAATCAAGCTCGCCGCCGATTGGCACGCCCTGCGCCAGACTGGTGACAGACACCTGCCCCTCAAGCTGGTCGGCGATGTAATGCGCGGTGGTTTGCCCGTCGATGGTGGCATTCAGCGCAAGGATCACCTCTTGCACGGCCTCTGGGCCAATCCGGGACATGAGGCGCGGAATCCGCAGCTCATCCGGGCCGATGGAATCCAGCGCACTCAGCGTGCCACCAAGGACGTGATACCGCCCTTTGAACACGCCCGACCGTTCCATCGCCCAAAGGTCGGCCACATCCTCGACGATGCACATCTGCCCGTTTTCCCGCTTGGGATCGTTGCAGATGTCGCAAATATCGGCGGTGCCGACATTGCCGCAGTTCAGGCATTCGCGAGCCGTGGCGGCGACGGTGGCCATGACCTCTGACAGAGGGGTCAAAACCAGCGCCCGCTTGCGGATCATGTGCAGAACCGCGCGACGCGCCGAGCGGGGGCCAAGCCCCGGCAGCTTGGCCATCATGTCGATCAACGCATCAATATCGCGGTTTGAACTCACCAGTCGCCCCGTAGGATCAGAACGGCAGTTTCATGTCCGCCGGAAGCCCAAGGCTTTCCGTCAGGCGCGACATTTCCTGCTGGCTGCGTTCTGCCGCCTTTTGCTGGGCGTCTTTGATCGCGGCAAGGATCAGGTCTTCGACCACTTCCTTTTCGTTCGGATCAAAGATCGACGGATCAATCTCAAGGCCCTTCAGCTCGCCCTTGGCGGTGGCGGTAGCGCGGACCAAACCTGCGCCGGACTCGCCGACAACGGTCATCGTCTCAAGGTCGTTTTGCAGGTCGGCCATCTTGGTCTGCATGTCCTTGGCGGCCTTCATCATCTTGGCCATATCGCCCATTTGGCCCAGTCCTTTGAACATCTCAGCTCTCCAACTCTTGGTTCGTCGCCCGGAACCGGGCGGTGTACAGAATGATCCCTGCACATATCGCAATTACGCCCGCGATGAACAAGGCCGGGTTGCCCATGCAGCCTTCGATCCGGGCTTGATGGGTGACGCCGCCTTGATCGGCCATGCTCAGCAGCATCAGATAGGCGGCCCAGAACAGCACCACGATCATGCCGCCGCGCGAACTGCGACGCAGCACCGCCAAGGCCGAGGCCGCCAGCAGGATCAAAGGCGCCGGAGACATGGCCAATTGCAGCGCTTCGGACAAGCCAGAGGTGGGACCGGCGGCAGCATCCCAGCCGGGGCGAAGTTTTTCGCAGACCTCGGCCATGGCGCTGCCCGGCACGAGGGACAGGATCAATCCTCTTCGAACGGGTCCCATTCGTCTTCAACCTCTGGCAAGGCTTCCGCCTGAACCGATGCGGCGATGTCCTGCGGCGTGGTCACCGACAGGATGCAAGCGCCCGGAAAGGCGGCAAGGGTGGCTTGTACCAACGGATGTTTGGCGGCTTCGGCTTTGACGGCTTCTTTCGCGGCGTCGCGCTTTTCGGCGATGGTTTCGGTGGTGCAATCATTGACGATCGTCACGGCCCAGCGGTTGCCGGTCCAGCGTTGCAGGGCCGCACCCATCCGCGCCGCCAGATCGGCGGGGGCAGTGTTATGCGGCGTGAATTCGATCCGGCCCGGTTGATAGGCGGACAGGCGCACGCCGGTTTCCACCTCAACCAGCAGTTTGACATCGCGGTTGCTGCGGATCAGTTCGACCACATGGTCAAACGTCGGATAATGGGCCAGCGCCTGTTCGGTGTTCTGGGCCAAGGCCACAGCCCCGTGTGCGCCATGCGCCGACGGGCCGGTCGGGCCGCGATGGGTGGGCGCGACGGCACTGCCGCGCGCATCGGTGGCCATGCCGCCCGCCGGTGCGCTGCTATAACCGCCCGAACCGCCGGGCCCCGGTGACGGCGGCACAGGCATTTCGTTCAACTGTTTGATCAGGTCTTCGGGCGACGGCAGATCCGAGACATGGGTCAGACGGATCACCGACATTTCTGCCGCCATCATCGCATTCGGCGCGCCCGCGACTTCTTCCAGCGCTTTCAGCAGCATCTGCCACATGCGCCCCAAGATGCGAATGTGAAGCGTTTTGGCCAATTCGCGGCCACGCGCCTGTTCATCTGGCGCAATGGTCGGATCATCGGCGGTGTCTTTGCTGACATTCAGGACGGTGATCCAATGGGTGATCTCGGCCAGATCGCGCATCACGGCCATCGGATCGGCACCTTCGGCATATTGTGCGCCCAGTTCGGCCAAGGCGGCAACAGCATCGCCGCGCATGATCATCTCAAACAGGTCAAGCACGCGCCCGCGGTCGGCAAGGCCCAGCATTGCGCGGACCTGTTCGGCGGTGGTTTCGCCCGCACCATGGCTGATGGCCTGATCCAGAAGCGAGGTCGCATCACGGGCCGACCCTTCGGCCGCGCGGGTGATCAGCGCAAGCGCATCATCGGCAATCTGCGCGCCTTCAGAGGTGGCGATCCGGCGCAGCAAGGCGACCATGTCCTCAGGCTCAATCCGGCGCAGGTCAAATCGCTGACAGCGCGACAGAACCGTGACCGGCACTTTGCGGATTTCGGTGGTGGCAAAGATGAACTTCACATGTGCAGGCGGTTCTTCCAGCGTTTTCAGCAGCGCGTTGAAGGCGCTGGTCGACAGCATGTGAACTTCGTCGATGATGTAGATCTTATAGCGGGCCGAGGCCGCGCGATAATGCACGCTATCGATGATTTCGCGGATGTCATTGACCGAGGTATTGGATGCCGCGTCCATCTCGATCACATCGACATGGCGGCCTTCCATAATAGCGGTGCAATGTTCGCATTTCCCGCAAGGATCGGTCGTGGGGCCGCCGTTGCCATCCGGGCCGATGCAGTTGATGCCCTTGGCGATGATCCGTGCGGTGGTGGTTTTGCCGGTCCCACGAATCCCGGTCATAATGAACGCCTGCGCAATGCGGTCGGCCGCGAACGCGTTTTTCAGCGTGCGCACCATGGCGTCTTGCCCCACGAGATCAACAAAGGTCTCGGGGCGGTATTTGCGGGCCAGTACCTGGTATTTGGGCTGCTCAGTCATGCGGTCTTCTTGCTGGGTTCGGCCAAAGGTAAGCCTTGGCAGCGATAACGTCCACCGCTTTGCACCGAAGATCGACGCGCTGTGCAGAATAACAAGACCCGGTCCGAGGGACGGCGGACCGGGTCTGTCGAGCCTCAGCCTTTGCGGCCAAAGTCCATTGTTGTGATGACGCCGTCGCCGGACCGGTCCATTTGTGCGAACCATGCAGGCACGCGTGACAGGAACTCTTCGCGTGACACCTGGCCGTCGCCATCGAGGTCATTGAATGCAAGTGCCATGCCGCCATCGGCGCGTTTCATGTTGCCATTGCCGTGGCCCTGCTGGCCTTCCATGTCAGCGGCGCGGGCCGCGTCGAAATCGGCATATTCTACCGCCGATAGCACGCCGTTTTCGTCGGCGTCGAAGGTGGTAAAGATATCGCCCCGGCGTTCGGTCGCTTCGGCCAATGTGACCTGACCGTCGCTGTCCAGATCCCAGTTCTCAACAAAGTGCAGACCCGGTTGGCCAGCGGCCTGAGCAAGCCCGGCGGTCAGTACGAAGGCGGTGGCAAGTGCAAAGCGTTTCATCGGTGATAACCCCATGTATTCTGTTTTTGATATTTGTAATACGGGGGGCGTTGGAAGTTTGGTCGCAGATGAATGCGCTTTTTTGAATTTATTTTGGACGTCAGGTGGTCGCCCATAAAATCAAGCACTTGCGCTAAGTTCGTCAAAGGCCTCAAGCGCCGAGCCGGCGTACATCAGGCCCGGGCCGCCTGCCATTTGAATGGCGGTGCCCAGCACTTCGGCCACTTCTTCACGTGTGGCACCCAGCTTTACCAGCGCGTTCACATGGCTGTTGATGCAGGCCTCGCAGCGGGTGGCGACGGCGATGCCCAAAGCCACGAATTCCTTTTGCTTTTTGGAGAGCGCGCCATCGGTAGACGCGGCCTGTTCCATCGCGATAAAGCCGCCGAACGTGTCGGGGATCGCTTTGCGCAGGTTGCGCAATTGGTTGCGTTTCTGGGTCAGTTTCTCGGGTGCGGACATATTAGGCTCCTGATATATGTTTTGTCCCTCCAGACCATGGACGGGGCCGGGGCACTTTGATCAGGATCAGATGACGCAAGGTCGCGGGGCAAAAGAAAACCCCCGGCGCGGGACCGGGGGCTGTCTGTTCTGTATATTGAGCGGGGGTTAGCCCAGCAGGCGGCGGGCGATCACCTGTGCCTGAATTTCGGCGGCCCCTTCAAAGATGTTCAGGATCCGCGCATCGCACAGCAGGCGGCTGATGCGATATTCCAGTGCAAAGCCGTTGCCGCCGTGGATCTGCAAACCGTTGTCCGCCGCAGCCCACGCCACACGCGCGCCCAGCAGTTTGGCCATACCGGCCTCAAGGTCGCAGCGCTTGTCGTGGTCTTTCTGCCAAGCCGAGAAATAGGTCAGCTGACGGGCGATCATGATCTCAACGGCCATCATCGCCAGCTTGCCCGACACGCGCGGGAAATCGATCAGCGACTTGCCGAACTGCTTGCGGTCCTGCGCATATTGCATCGCGGCGTCCAGCGAAGCCTGCGCCACGCCAATGGCGCGGGCAGCGGTCTGAATACGTGCCGATTCAAAGGTCTGCATCAGCTGTTTAAAGCCGTTGCCCTCTTCCCCGCCTAGCAGGTTTTCGCCCTTCACATGGAAGTTGTCGAAGCCTAGCTCGTACTCCTTCATGCCGCGATAGCCCAGAACCTCGATTTCGCCGCCTGTCATGCCTTCGGTCGGGAAAGGGGCTTCATCCGTGCCGGGGATCTTTTCGGCCAGGAACATCGACAGGCCTTTGTAATCCGTGGTCGACGGATCGGTGCGGGCCAGCAGGGTCATCACATGGGTCCGCGCGGCGTGGGTGATCCAGGTCTTGTTACCGGTCACTTTATAGTCGCCGTTTTCGTCCTTGACGGCGCGGGTGCGCAGACTGCCAAGGTCCGACCCGGTGTTCGGTTCGGTGAAGACAGCGGTGGGAAGGATTTCGCCGCTGGCAATCTTCGGCAGCCACTGCGATTTCTGCTCGTCGGTGCCGCCAGCCAAGATCAGCTCAGCCGCGATTTCCGAACGGGTGCCAAGCGAGCCGACGCCGATATAACCGCGCGACAGTTCTTCGGACACAACCACCATCGAGGCCTTCGACATGCCGAAGCCGCCGAGGTTTTCGGGGATCGTCAGACCGAACACGCCCATTTCGGCCAATTCGTCGATGATCTCCATCGGGATCAATTCGTCCTTGAGGTGCCATTCATGCGCGTGCGGTTCGACCCGGTCGACGGCGTAACGGCGGAACTGTTCGCGGATCATCTCAAGCTCTTCATCAAGCCCGGACGCGCCAACAGTGATTTCCGCCGAACGTTCCTGCATCAGTTCAACCAAGCGGGTGCGCGCGGCCTGCGTATTGCCTTTGGCGACCAGAATTTCGATCTCATCAATGGCGAGGCAGGCCAGATCAGCCGGTGTCAGGCCCATATCGTGCGGACGCAGTATTTCACCCTGGCTCATCGGGATGCCGCCACGGATCTGGGCAAGGTATTCGCCAAAAGCGATCTGGTGGAGCAACTGTTCGACCTCGGACAGGCGGCTGTCGCTCTCAAGGCGCTCGGCCCAAGCCTGCATCTGGCGCAGTGCTTCGACATAGGTCGCCAGCCACGCCAGCCCGTGGGCGGCGGCTTGGTTCGCCTCGATCAATGCGCCCGAGACGCGGCCATCCGCTACGACTGCGTCGCGAACGGTGGATTTTGCCGTTTCGAAGACCTGTTCGATCGGTCCGAGTGTGGCCTTTGTCAGCGACAGAAGATCCGGCAGCACGATAGCCGCATCAAGCGAAAGGTCTTGTCCGTCATGAGCCATGATTCACATCCTATTTTATGCTGCACCACGACATAAACCTTTTGCAGTTGCAGCGCAACAAAAATACCCAAAGGCTTGGCCCAAGGTTCTAAAGTTGCGTGAATGAATTTCGGTTTGCCGGGCGTGACTGAGTGGTAATTAGGCCCAATGAGCATCTTTTCCACAATCGATTCGACGGTCCTGATCGTCGCAGCCGTGTTGATCGGCCTTGCGGGCGGGTTCGTGAAGGGTGCGGTAGGCTTTGCGCTGCCGATGATCCTGATTTCCGGCCTCAGCACCTTTTTGCCGCCCGAGGTGGCGCTGGCCGGTTTGATCTTGCCAACGGTTGTGACCAATGGCGTGCAGGCCCTGCGGCATGGGCTGGCAGAGGCGCTGGCTTCGGTCAAACGGTTCAAGGTGTTTCTGGCCGTGGGGGCGGTAATGCTGTTGGCCTCATCGCAACTGGTGACCATCCTGCCTGGGCGGTGGATCTTGCTGGCGATCGGCGTGCCGGTGACCGGGTTTGCGGTGCTGCAATTGACCGGATGGCAGGCCAAGCGGCAGGAAAACCCGTCGCGAGTGCTTGAGGTGGGCATTGCCGCCTTCGCCGGATTCGTTGGCGGGATCTCGGGCGTGTGGGGGCCGCCGACGGTGGCCTATCTGACGATTCTAGGCACCGAGAAGAAAGAGCATATGCGCGTGCAAGGCGTGATCTATGGGCTTGGCGCGGTTCTTCTGGTGTTCGCACATTTGAAATCAGGTGTGCTGAATGCGCAGACGGTGCCGTTTTCGGTGGCCATGCTGGTGCCGGTGCTGGCGGGGATGTGGATTGGCATGCGGTTCCATGACCGGCTGGACGCGGTCAAGTTCAAGCGCATGACCTTGGCGATTTTGCTGATCGCGGGGCTGAACCTGATCCGCAAGGGGCTGATGGGGTAGTCCTGCGGTGGGTTGGAAACCCACCCTACGGCGTTTCGCGTGAAATTTCCGACAAAAGAAAAGGGCCAGCGCGGCGGCTGGCCCTTCTTTATTCTATAGTGCGTGCGGCTCAGCCGATGGCTGCGGCCTTCACGTCTTCGTCGATGTAGGGCTGATACTGTTCGAAGTTGTCAGCGAACATCGAAACCAGCTTGGCCGCCTGCGCGTCATAGGCACCCTTGTCTTCCCAGGTGCGGCGCGGATCGAGCAGAACTTCTGCAACGCCCGGAACCGAAACCGGCACTTCGAAGCCGAAGTTCGGATCCTTGCGGAACTCGGCCTCAGCCAGCGAGCCGTTCAGCGCTGCGGTCAGCAGGGCACGGGTTGCTTTGATCGGCATACGCGAGCCGGTGCCATAGGCGCCGCCGGTCCAGCCGGTGTTCACCAGCCAGCAGGTTGCGCCGTGCTTGGCGATCTTTTCGCGCAGCAGGTTGCCGTACTCTTCCGGGCGACGGGGCATGAACGGTGCGCCGAAGCAGGTCGAGAACGTGGGCTCGGGCTCGGTCACGCCGCGCTCGGTGCCAGCGACCTTCGATGTGAAGCCCGACAGGAAGTGGTACATGGCTTGCGCCGGGGTCAGACGCGCGATCGGAGGCAGAACGCCAAAGGCATCGCAGGTCAGCATGATGATGTTCTTCGGGTGGCCACCCAGCGCGGTCGACGACGCGTTCGAGATATACTCGAGCGGGTAGGCGCAGCGCATGTTTGCGGTCAGCGAGTCATCGTCAAAGTCCAGCTCACGCGTGTCTTGATCGTAGACCATGTTCTCGATCACAGTCGCGAACTTCTTGGTCGTGGCGTAGATTTCCGGCTCGGCTTCGGCGTCCAGACCGATGGTCTTGGCATAGCAACCGCCTTCGAAGTTGAAGGTGCCACGATCCGACCAGCCGTGTTCATCGTCACCGATCAGCACGCGGCCCGGATCAGCCGACAGGGTGGTTTTGCCGGTGCCCGACAGGCCAAAGAAGATGGCGGTGTCGACCGGGTTGCCAACGGCATGGTTGGCCGAGCAGTGCATCGGCATGATGCCTTTTTCGGGCAGCAGGTAGTTCAGAAGCGTGAAGATCGACTTCTTGTTCTCGCCTGCGTATTCGGTGCCGCCGATCAGGATAAGCTTGCGATCGAAGTTCATCGCGATGACCGTTTCGGTGCGGCAGTTGTGACGCTCCGGGTTGGCTTGGAAGGTCGGGCAGTTGATGACGGTCCAATCTGCGGTGAACCCGTCCAGATCTTCGCGATCGGGGCGGCGCATCATGTGGCGGATGAACAGGCCGTGCCATGCCAGTTCCGTCACGAAACGCACATCAACCGAATGGGCCGGGTCTGCGCCGCCGACCAGATCTTGCACGAAGTAGTCTTTGCCCTTCATGTGCTCGACCATATCGTCATAGAGGGCGTCGAAGCCTTCGGGCGACATCGCGGCGTTGTTTTCCCACCAGATCTTGTCAGCGACCGAGGCGGTTTTCACAACATGCTTGTCCTTGGGCGACCGGCCGGTGAATTTGCCGGTCGAGACCAGGAAGGTGCCGCCGTTGCCGATCTGACCTTCGTCTCGTTTCAGAGCAGCCTCAATGAGGGCGGGCTCCATAAGGTTGTAATAGACATTGCCCAGCCCATCGATCCCTTGATCTTCCAGGCGGAATTGCGGGTTTACCCGTCCAAATGTCATCTTGCCAAGCTCCTGTAGCCGCGCCTCTGGCGGCGATGTGTTATCAGCAAACGCATATGCGTCGCCCTGACCGCAAAGCGTGGTCAGTGACGAAGGCTTTTATCACGTCGCATTATGGCGTGAACAGGACGCAATCGCACAGTTAGCGCAACCAATTTTGGTTTAGCGCAATCAAGGTTTTCGGTTTAGCGCCACCAAGTCGGGAAGGTGGCACAACCGGTACGCGTGCACGGCAAGGATGTGCGGCAATTTAGCCATTCCTAACGAAATTCTGACTTTCTTAGGGCGATGGTATGCCGGTGATTCGTACTTTGGCATTGTTGTAAAGGGAGAAACCACGCATAATGTGCAAAAAATACAGGTAGCAAGAGCAGTATAGGGAAACAATAACATGTCCAAAATCGCCCTTGTGGACGACGACAGAAACATTCTGACATCCGTCTCTATGACACTCGAAGCAGAGGGCTTTGAGGTCGAAACATATAATGACGGTCAGGCAGCGCTGGATGCGTTCAGCAAAAAGATGCCCGACATGGCCGTTTTTGATATCAAGATGCCCCGTATGGACGGCATGGATTTGCTTCAGCGCGTGCGCCAGAAATCGGCGATGCCGGTGATCTTCCTCACGTCCAAAGACGATGAGATCGACGAAGTTCTGGGCCTGCGCATGGGCGCGGACGATTACGTGAAAAAGCCGTTCTCGCAGCGTTTGCTGGTCGAACGCATCCGCGCGTTGCTGCGCCGCCAAGAAGCGGTCGCCGGTGATGTGGTCGGCGATACAGAAGAAACCAAGATCATGGTTCGCGGCCATCTGTCGATGGATCCGCTGCGTCACGCAGTGACTTGGAAGGGCCTCGAAGTGTCGCTGACCGTCACTGAATTCCTGCTGTTGCAGGCGCTGGCACAGCGTCCGGGCTTCGTGAAGTCGCGCGACCAGCTGATGGACGTGGCCTATGACGATCAGGTCTATGTCGACGACCGCACCATCGACAGCCATATCAAGCGTCTGCGCAAGAAAATGCGTTCGGTTGACACCGATTTCTCGGCTATCGAAACGTTGTACGGTATCGGTTACCGTTACAACGAAGAATAAGCCATGGCCTTGGCCGAAAGGATCAGCATGCGCCGGGGCGAAGACACGCACCAAGATGCGGATGTTGTTCTGGGCGATGATTGGGTGGCTCCGGACAGCACCGTTGAGAAGGAAATGCAGGCCAGCCGCGCGCGGCGGGGTCTGTTCTCGCTCAATCGTTCGCCTTTGACGCGCAAAATCATCACGTTCAACCTGATTGCGTTGAACGTTTTGGTTGCTGGTATCCTGTATCTGAATTCATCGCGTGATAGCTTGGCCGTTCAGCGGGCCGAAAGCATGCGCATGCAGGTCGAACTGATCGCCGATGTGTTTGAGGCGCAGTTGCCAGAAGATCCGGGCTTTGCGCTTGGCACTGATCCTAGGGTCGATGTGGCCGCAACGCTGAATGGGCTGGATCTGCCTTCTGCCGTGAATGTTCTGCTGTTTGACGCAGATTCATTCCTTGTGGGTGAGGCCACGGGCCAGCAAGCCAGTTCTTTCCCTGCGGCGGGCGAAGAAGATCCAACCATCATCACCGATTTCCTGACCGGTCTGTGGAATGTGCTGTCTGGCTTTGTCGGGCTGTTCTCGGGTGATCAGGACCTGACGCAGGAAGAACGACTGCGCCTTTTGATCGAAGAGGGCGATCCGGCAGCGACGCGCGTGGCATCCGGCCCCGGTGATGCAGGTGAAACCATGTTCACCGCGCTTAGCCCGATCATGCAGAACGGTGCGATCATGGGCACCGTCGGTCTTGTCAGCGGCGCGCCCGAAATCGACGCCGCCGTCCGGGCCGAGCGTGAGCGCGTGCTTCAGATGTTTGTCATCGCAACGTTGGTGTCGATTGGCCTTAGCCTTGTGCTGGCCTCGACGATTGCCAACCCGATCTCGGATCTGGCCGATGCGGCCGAAATTGGCCGCGACCGCAACCGCAGCAACGTGGCCAAGGGTCGTATCCGTATCCCTGACCTGACAGCGCGGCCCGATGAAATTGGCCGTCTGTCCGGGGCGCTGCGTGGCATGGTCGCGGCGCTTTATGACCGGATCGACAGCAACGAACAGTTTGCTGCCGATGTGGCGCATGAAATCAAGAACCCGCTGGCGTCGATGCGGTCCGCCGTTGGCACGATGCGGGTGGCCACCAAGCCCGAGCAGCAGGAAAAGCTGTTGCAGGTTCTGGAACATGACGTGCGCCGACTGGATCGCCTGGTCAGCGACATCTCCAACGCGTCGCGTCTGGACAGCGAGTTGGTGAAGGAAGAGGAGGTTGAATTCAACCTGCTCAAGATGATTGAAAACCTGTCTGAGTTTCTGGGCGAAGATGCCCGCAGCAAGGGTATCGAATTCATCAGCGACCTGCCGGATCGTCCGATCACCATCCACGGGCTGGAGCCACGGCTTGCGCAGGTCTTTGTCAACCTGATCACCAACGCGATCAGTTTCTGCGAAGATGGCGATGCAATCCGTGTCTGGGTGCGCCGCCGTGACAACCGTGTGTTGGTTGTGGTCGAAGACACCGGCCCCGGCATTCCAGAAGAGGCGCTGACCAAGATCTTCAAGCGTTTCTACACCAACCGTCCGACCAGCGATTTCGGCAACAACTCGGGCCTTGGGCTGGCGATCTCAAAGCAGATTGTTGAGGCGCATGGCGGTGTGATCTGGGCCGAAAATATTCGCCCGACCGAAGCCGACGCGGGATCAGAGCCTTTGGGCGCGCGTTTCGTGGTGGGTCTGCCGGTATAATCTATGGATCAGGCCAGCGCCCCCGATACACAGCGGCTGCACGCAAGTGCAGTTGCCATAGGGGGGCGGGCGCTGGTCATCACCGGGGCATCGGGCAGCGGGAAATCCTCGCTCGCGCTGGATTTGATGTCGCGCGGCGCGGTGCTGGTGGGCGACGATCAGGTCATCTTGGAACGGGTCGATCAGCAGATCTTTGTGCGCGGTGAACCCCGGCTTGCCGGTCTGATCGAGGCGCGGGGGATTGGCCTGTTGCGTGCCGATTGCGTGCCGCGAGCGCAGGTCATTGCCGTTGTGTCTTTGGATAAAACTGAGACCGAGCGGTTGCCCGAACGGCACACCACAATGTTACTGGGCGAACCGATACCGCTGCTATTTAAAGTTCAGTCGCCCCTGTTTTCGGCTGGATTGCGACAATACATGATAGCCGGACGTGGAGAGCCTGAATGACCGCCCCGCAGACCCAGCGCGTAATTCTTGTCACCGGCCCATCCGGGGCTGGCCGGTCATCTGCTATCAACGTGCTTGAGGATCTGGGCTTCGAAGCGATCGACAATATCCCATTGCGATTGGTGCCGCGGCTGTTGGATGGCACGCCAAGTGGCGCGCCGCTGGCCTTGGGCATCGATGCGCGCAACCGTGATTTCACGCCGCAAGGGTTCCTTGATCTGCATAAGGATCTGGCCGATGCGCCGGGGATCACGCCTGAGGTTCTGTACCTCGATTGTCGGCAGGATGTCTTGCTGCGGCGGTTTTCTGAAACGCGGCGTCGTCATCCCTTGGCACCGATGAAATCGCCTTCCGATGGCGTCGCGCTTGAGGCAACTTTGCTGTCAGGTGTGCGCACCATCGCCGATTACTACGTCGATACCTCAGACCTGACGCCGCATGATCTGCGCGACCGCATGCGCGATTGGTTTGTGGCGGATGAGGCGCAGACCCTGTCGGTGGCGGTGCGGTCCTTTTCCTACAAGCAGGGCCTGCCGCAAGGGGTGGACATGGTTTTGGACTGCCGATTCCTAAACAATCCACATTGGCAAGAGGAACTGCGCAAGAAAACTGGACAAGATCCGGCTGTGGCCGCCTATGTGCAGGCTGACACAAAGTACGATGGGTTTCTGTCCCGCAGCATGGATTTGATCACCACATTGCTTCCAGCCTACCAAAACGAAGGGAAATCCCACTTTTCCATCGGATTTGGGTGTACCGGAGGGCAACACAGGTCGGTTGCAGTTGCAGAAACCGTCGCTCTTGGACTTGCACAACTTGGCTGGCGGGTGTCAATTAGGCATCTAGAGATGGAGCGGCGCGGCTTGATCGCGCCATCCGGTGGGGTGGATTTGACTTCTGGAGTGCGGCCGACGTGATCGGTATCGTCATTGTGGCCCATGGTGGCCTAGCCAAAGAATACATGTCGGCAATGGAACACGTTGTTGGCCAGCAACCGGGTGTCGCTGCGATTTCGATCGAGAGCGGGCATGACCGGTTGATCAAGCAGAAAGAGATCTGCGTTGCAGCGGATTCGGTTGATACCGGCGATGGTGTCGTGATCGTGACCGACATGTTCGGCGCGTCGCCCTCGAATCTTAGCTTGATGGCCTGCCAGCCCGAAAACCGGCGCATCCTTTACGGGATGAACCTTCCAATGCTGGTCAAGCTGGCGAAATGCCGTCAGAAATCAGTCCCCGACGCCGTGCGCACCGCGATGGAAGCGGGCCGCAAGTACATCGACAGCCGCAACGTTTCAACAGACTGATCTTTATGACCGATAATACCCAACGCACTTTGAGAATCGTCAATGAAAAGGGCCTTCATGCCCGCGCTTCGGCCAAGTTTGTTGAAGTGGTAGAAAGCTTTGACGCTTCGGCTGACGTTACGAAAGACGGGATGAACGCCTGTGGTGACAGCATCATGGGGCTTTTGATGTTGGCAGCTTCAAAGGGAACCTCTATTGAGGTCTCCACATCCGGGCCGGACGCTGAGGCCTTGGCTGATGCGATCGAGGCTTTGGTCGCAAATCGTTTCGGGGAAGAGTGCTAGCCGGTTTGAACCGGTCGACAAGGAATAAACCGCACCATGGTGGACAGTGCCAATTCCGCTTCTAGCGCGCGTGTCGCGCCGTCGAATCCCGCCCCATATGACAAACGTAAGCTGAGTTACGCAAACACCTTTACCAATCCGTTCAAGGCAAACACCATCCGCGCGATGGAATGGGCCACCGGCAAATTGCCGTTGCTGCGCCTTGTGCGCCGGTTTGAACGGCAGGGCGTGGCCGAAGGGCAGGCGTTCTGGTCGCAGGCCCTTCGCCTGATGAACATCGACTTGCAGACCCCCGCAGATCAGATCGCAAATATCCCCAAGGATGGGCCAGTGATCGTCGTGGCGAACCACCCGCATGGGTTGGTGGACGGGATGATCTTGGCCGAACTGATTGGCCGCGTTCGACAGGATTATAAGATCCTGACACGGTCTCTTTTGACCGGTGTGAAAGAAATTGAACAATTCATGATCCCGGTCCCGTTCCCGCATGAGGAATCGGCCCGTGAACAAAGCCTTGAGATGCGCCAGCGCGCGATGGACCATCTAAAGCGGGGCGGGGTGATTGCGCTGTTCCCATCCGGTGTGGTTGCTGCGTCGGAAACCTTTTTCGGCCAAGCGATTGAGGCCGTCTGGAACCCGTTCACCGCGAAGATGATCCAGCGGTCCGGCGCGACTGTGGTGCCAATCCACTTCCCCGGCCAAAACTCACGCGCCTATCAGATCGCGAACAAGGTCTCGCCGACCATTCGGCAGGGGCTGCTGATCCACGAAGTCATGCACGCCTGCAACCGCCCGCAAAAGCCGGTCGTCGGCGCACCCATCCTGCCCGAGGAAATCAGCGCCTGGTCAGGAAAACAGCGCGAATTGGTGGCGTGGCTGCGCGACCGCACCTTGGCCTTGGGGCAGGGTTAGACCGCGCTTTCCGCCTTGATGTGAGCCGCTGCGCCGCAATGCTTGCAATGCGGCGTCGGTGTCACTGTTCCTATTGGGTTGGCGTGCCTTAACGTGTCGGCACAGGCACATCACCGCGATAGTCATAGAACCCACGCTGCGATTTGCGGCCCAGCCAGCCTGCCTCAACATATTTGGTCAACAGCGGGCAAGGGCGATATTTCGTGTCGGCCAGGCCATCATGCAGCACGTTCATGATCGCAAGGCAGGTGTCCAATCCGATGAAATCCGCCAGCTCCAGCGGTCCCATCGGGTGGTTTGCACCCAGCTTCATCGACTCGTCGATGGACTTCACGTTGCCCACGCCTTCGTAGAGCGTATAGACCGCCTCATTGATCATCGGCATCAGGATGCGGTTGACGATAAATGCGGGGAAATCTTCGGCGCTAGCGGCGGTTTTGCCCAGCTTTTCGACGACGGCCAGACAGGATTGATAGGTTTCCTGATCGGTGGCAATCCCGCGGATCAGTTCGACCAGTTGCATCACCGGCACCGGGTTCATGAAGTGGAACCCCATAAACCGTTCCGGTCGGTCCGTGCGGCTGGCAAGGCGGGTGATGGAAATGGACGAAGTGTTCGACGTCAAGATCGTGTGCGGCTGAAGATGCGGCAGCAGCTTTTCAAAGATCTGATGCTTGACGTCTTCGCGTTCGGTCGCGGCTTCGACCACCAGGTCGGTCTTGCCAAGATCGGCCAGGCTCAGCGTGGTTGCGATGCGGGCCATCGCCGCGTCTTTGTCCGCCTGTTCGACCTTGCCCCGGCTGACCTGACGGGTCAGGTTTTTGTCGATCAGCGCAACGGCGTTGTCCAGCGCGTCCTGGCTGATGTCATTCAAAAGCACATCATATCCCGCCAGCGCCATGACATGGGCAATCCCGTTGCCCATTTGGCCTGCGCCCACAACGCCGATTTTCTGGATGTCCATCACTGCCGATCCCTTGTTTGACTGGGCCAACAATAGGCCCCGCGCCTAAGGCACCGCAAGGGCCAGTGCTTAAAGTTTATGGGGCATTTTCACCTTAGCGGATTGGCAAGAATTGGCCGCGACACTCGTCCTTGGGTGAAAAAGGAGTGGTGGCATGACAATCGTCGGCCAGCCCCGTGAGGGGCTTGAATACTATCCGTGCCGGTATGGCCGGTCTCGGGTGTCGTTCCGGGGACCAAGGAAAGATCCAACCGGCGACTATGTGGCGTTTTTGGGCGGGACTGAAACCTTTGGCCGGTTCATTCCCAAGCCGTTTCCGGCGTTGATAGAACGTCGCATTAGCGTTCCGTGCCTCAATCTTGGCTGCGTTCAGGCCGGGCTTGATGTTTATTTAAACGATCCCGAAGTGATGCTGCGGCTAGATGGGGCGCGGGTGGTGGTGATTCAGGCCATGGCGGCGCAGAACATGTCGAATCGCTTCTATTCTGTGCATCCTCGGCGCAATGATCGGTTCGTGCGGGCGTCGCCGACCTTGATGAACTTGTTCCCTGAGTTGGATTTTACGGAATTTCATTTCACGCGGCACTTGCTGGGCCGGCTAGAAAAAACCTGCCCAGACCGGTTCATAACGGTGGTCGAAGAATTGCAGCAGGCTTGGGTGGCGCGGATGAAATCGCTCTGCACGACGCTGCGCGGGCGGGTGGTGCTGCTTTGGTTCGCAAGTGCGCCGCCGCCGGACGGGGTGGTCCCTGCCGCGGCTGCCGTTCCGCCGTATGTGACGCATGCCATGCTCGATCAGGTGGCCCCGCTGTGCCGGGATGAGCTGCGCCTGACACCAAGCCAGACGGCCCGTGCGCAGGGGACGCGGGGGATGGTATTTTCACTGGTTGAACAAAGCGCCGTCGATCAGACCCTCAATCCTGCCGCGCATGAGGAGCTGAGCGATCTTTTGGCCCCGATGCTGCGCGGTCTTTTGGGCCGGTCCGCCAAATGAAAAGGCCCGCCGTTTCGGGCGGGCCTTTGGGTCGTTCACCGAAGGGTGGGTTTTGTAACCCACCGCCTGCGGTCACACCTTCCCGGTCAGTTCGGGGACGGCGTCGAAGAGGTCCGCGACGAGGCCGAAGTCGGCGACTTGGAAGATCGGGGCTTCTTCGTCTTTGTTGATCGCGACGATGACCTTTGAGTCCTTCATGCCTGCGAGGTGCTGGATCGCCCCCGAGATACCGCATGCGATGTACAGTTCCGGCGCGACGACCTTGCCGGTCTGGCCGACTTGCCAATCGTTCGGGGCGAACCCTGAATCCACCGCTGCGCGTGATGCGCCGACGGCAGCACCCAGCTTATCGGCCAGCGCTTCGATGATGGCAAAGCTTTCCTCGGAGCCGACGCCGCGGCCGCCCGAGACCACGATCTTGGCCGAGGTCAGCTCGGGCCGATCGCTGGCGGCAACCTTGTCTTCGACATGGCTCGACAGGCCGGTGCTGGCTGCGGTGCCAAGCGCCTCGACCGGGGCGGCGTTGCCGCCTGCGGCTGCGTCGAAGGCGGTGGTGCGCAGGGTCAGAACCTTGACGCTATCGGCCGATTTCACGGTCTGGATCGCGTTGCCCGCATAGATCGGGCGCTCGAACGTGTCGGCGTCAACCACAGCGGTCACGTCCGAGATGATCATCACGTCCAGCAGCGCAGCAACGCGCGGCAGGATGTTTTTCGCGTCCGAGGTCGCGGCAGCGGCGATATGCGAATAATCGCCCGCAAGCGACACGATCAGATCGGCAACCGGCTCGGCCAGCATGTGACAAAAGCCGTGATCGCCCGCAAAGATGACCTTGGCCACGCCTGCGATGGTCGCAGCTTCCGCCGCAGCGGCATCGCCACCTTGACCGGCAACCAGAACATGCACATCGCCCAGACCAACAACGGCCGAAACGGCTTTGGAGACTGCGTCAGCGGCCAGTTGGCCGTTCGACACGTCAGCAAGAAGAAGTACAGCCATCAGAGCGCCCCCGCTTCCTTGAGTTTCGCGACCAGCTCGTCAACCGAGCCCACCTTGATGCCAGCCTGACGCACAGGCGGCTCTGAGGTTTTGACAACCGTCAGGCGCGGGGTGACATCGACGCCGTAATCGGCGGCGGTTTTCTCATCCAGCGGCTTTTTCTTGGCCTTCATGATGTTCGGCAGCGAGGCATAGCGCGGCTCGTTCAGGCGCAAATCGGCGGTGATGATCGCCGGCAGCTTAACCTTGATGGTCTGCAAACCGCCGTCCACTTCGCGGGTGACCACGGCGTGATCGCCGTCGATGCCCACTTCGGAGGCAAAGGTCGCCTGCGACCAGCCGGTCAGCGCGGCCAGCATCTGGCCGGTGGCGTTCATGTCATTGTCGATGGCCTGCTTGCCCGCGATCACAAGGCCCGGGGCCTCGGCATCGATCACGGCCTTGAGGATCTTGGCGACGGCCAGCGGTTCGATATCGGTGTGCACGTCATCGGCGGCCACCACGAGGATCGCACGATCCGCCCCCATCGCCAGCGCCGTGCGCAGCGTTTCCTGCGCCTGCTTCACGCCGATCGAGACCACGACGATCTCATCCGCCTTGCCAGCTTCCTTCAGACGGATCGCCTCTTCGACGGCAATCTCATCGAACGGGTTCATCGACATCTTTACATTGGCGAGATCGACACCGCTTCCGTCCGCTTTCACGCGAACCTTAACGTTATAGTCAATCACGCGCTTGACAGGTACGAGGACCTTCATTTGCGTTTTCTCCTCTTGGGGGTGACGGATTGGGGGCCACCGAAATTTCCTATGACGTGATAGCCGTAGATTTCAGGGGGCAACAGGTCAAAATCGTCGCGTTAGCGCCAACCTACGCCGCGTTCCAATAGGGCTTTGGTGCAATCGCAGCATTTTAGTTATATTTTTAGCGGCAGATTGACCGGATATCGCTCCAAACCTTTGGGCTGACCAGCGGTGCAGAGGCGATTCCCGAGAACTCGGAATTCCGCGCGGTTTCGATCCGGTCGCCCAGTGACGGGTGCGACAGGAAGTGCGCGATCAGCCCCTCGGCGTCGCCATAGCGTTTTCGGATGATGTCGAACATATCGGCCAACGCCGATGGTGGAACGTCAAGTTTCACCAGCAGATCATGGGCAAAGGTGTCGGCGTCTGCCTCGGCGGTTTGGGAATATTGCGCGTTGATCAATTGGTTGGCCAAAAACAACACAACGGTGCCGCCAGCGAAATCGCCAAAGACCAACCCCAGAACGCCGATTGATCCGGCAGAGCGTAGCGCATGCCGGGTCGGGTCGCGGCTGACCACATGTCCGATTTCATGACCAATGACCGAGGCCAGTTGTTCGGGCGTTTCAGCGGCTCGGATGAGACCACTGGACAGAATGATAAATCCGCCGGGCAGGGCGAAGGCATTGATCATCGGGTGGTCCAGCACAGTTAGGCTGATCTCGACCGGGGTATCGGTGGCATCGGTCAGCCGGGTGGCCAACTGGTCCAAACCGGCGCGGCCCGCAGGCCGGTTACAGATTGGCACGGGTTGAACACCGGTTTCGTCCAGCGCGTGGCGGATTTGATCAAGGGTCACTTCGCCCAAGGCGCGTTCGCCTTCGGGCGGGATGAAAACGGCCAGTTGATCGGCCATGCGCGGGACCAGAACAAAAATGATCAGCGCGACTGACGCGATTGCCGCGACGGCCCAAAGCGCCAGCCGACCACGCCGCGCGACCGGGGCGCGTTTGGTGCGGTTCGGCAAACGTGGGACCAAGCCCCGATCCGGCAGATGCAGCCGCACAAGCGCATCATCACGGTGGCGCAGAACAAGGCCGGACCGGTCGGCCTGATCGGGCAGTTCGCGGATGTCCCCCAGCGGCCATCGGAACGTGGTGTCGTCATGCGACCAGACCAACGCGCCGCCGTCTTCGTCGATCGTCAGATCGACAGGAACGGGCCGGGCGCGGTGGCCATCCAGAAAGAGCGCGGAACTGTTAAAGGGTTCGGGCGCGGCCCCGACGTGGATCACGGTCATAGCGAGGCTCCTACATCCAGCGCCTCGGCAAAGCCTTCGGCTTGGGTGGTTTCGTCCCGTGGGCGTTGACTGATCTGCGCGATTTCGCCGGGGTCTTGAATGCTGAGGCGCTGCGCATAGTGGCGTAGCAAGGGCAGGGTAACAAAGGCGTGGCTGAGCGAGGTCCAGAGCAGGAAGGCCCCGAAATAGAGCCCGGTGCCAAGAACGACCAGCATCCAGTGTTGCACGTCACCAATCATAGACAGATCAAGGCCCGCTATCGTCCCTATGTCGGATGTGCTTTGAACCAGCAGGACGACCACAACGGCAATTCCGCCAGCCAGCGGCAACATGCAGATGGCCACCAGCAGATAGCCGATGAACAAGATCCAAGCGACACGGGGCGTGCTGGGCGCGATGAAGAGCCGGACGCCGCCAATGGATTTGGTGTTGGTCAGGTAGGTCAGGCTGCGCAGGCGCAGATGGACCAGCCCGTAGAGGGCGATCAGCACGGCGATTGTGCCAAGTGTCGCTGAACCGGTAAGATGACCATTGATCTCGGCACCTAAGGCCCCGGCGGCAATGAAGGCGGCGATAAACAGCGGCACCATGCTGCGATACAGGCCGGTCCATCGGCCCCCTTGCTGCATGCGGGAGTCACCATAGAACGTGCGGTTGGTGCGGTATTGTTCCAGCCGGAAAGCCATCAGCGGCCAGAGCAGGCCAGCCGTGCCAATGGTCAGCGCCCAATACATCAAGGCGCGAAAGGCATAGCCCCATGCGCCCGGTTCCAGCCCAAAGCGCAACCCGCGCCAGCGTGTGCGCGCCAGAATATACCGCCGCGCCCGATACTTGGCGTAGAACCAAAGGGGGATGACGCCGACCACACTCACGGCGTAGGCGGAACTGTTGCCGTTGAACAGCGAAAAGCTGAGGAACATCAGCAGCAGGTTCACGATGCCGATGTAAAAGGCCAGGATCACAACGGCGATCAGGAACCCCAGCAGCTTTTCGAACGGGTCGCCCACATATTCCAGTGGCAGACCGCCGGGGCGGATGGCCGACCAATACCAGCGGCGCAGACGGGTTTTCATCCAGAACCGGTAGACGCCCAGCGTCAGAAGGGTCAGCATCCCGGCCCGAAGTGCCAGCCAGAAGACGGTGCGCCGACGGCCGATGAATTCGGTCGTCAGCGCGTCTGTCTCAGGTGAAGGTGTTGTCGCGGGGGAAGCCACGCGGGGCCATGCGCCCGGTTCCGGCCCGCTTGCCGGTCCATTCGGCAAGGTCGGATTCGGTTCGGGTGCGCCCGGCTGGATCGTGCCACGAGAGGCCGTCTGCCAGGGTGAAGGTGGTTGCATCCGAAAGGCCCCCGTCTTTGTACTTTTGCAAGCGGACGCCTTTACCTCGGTTCATTTCGGGCAGTTCGTCAATTGCAAAGACAAGAACCTTGCGGTTTTCACCGACCACGGCGACCGCATCGCCGTTGACCGGCTTACAGACCTTGGCGCGCACATCGCTGCGCACGTTCAGCACCTGTTTGCCCGCTTTGGTCTGGGCCAGGACCTCGGATTCGGGCACGATAAACCCATCCCCCGCCGAGGACGCCAGCAACAGCTTGCCATCGGGGCGGTGGATGAACAGATCGACGATATCGGCCTCGTTCGGCAGGTCGACCATGATCCGAACGGGTTCGCCCATGCCGCGCCCACCGGGCAGGTTGGCCGCCGAGATGGTAAAGAAGCGCCCGTTCGACCCAAGCAACAACAGACGGTCCGTCGTTTCGGCGTGGAAGATGAAACGCGGCCCGTCGCCGTCTTTGAACTTTAGTTCGCGGGTCAGGTCGATATGACCGGTCATCGCGCGGATCCAGCCCATCTGGCTGCACACCACGGTGATCGGTTCACGTTCGATCATCGCCTCAAGCGGGACTTCTTCGATCTGGCCAGCCTCGGCAAAGGCAGTGCGGCGGGCGCCGCCTTCGTAGTCTTTGCCAAAGGCTTTCTTGACGTCGCGCAGCTGGTCCGAGATCGCCTTCCATTGCAGGTCTTCGCTTGTCAGCAAATCCTGAAGCCCGGCGCGTTCTTCCATCAGCTTGTCACGCTCGGCGACCAGCTCCATTTCTTCGAGGCGGCGCAGACTGCGCAGACGCATGTTCAGGATCGCTTCGGCCTGCACTTCGCTCAGGCCGTGATCGTCGGACGAGGCAACAGCCACGGGCGAGATATAATCCGCCTCAGAGGTGGCGCGAACGTGGTCTTTGCCCCAATCTTCGCGCATCAAGGCCGGTTTGGGGTCCTCGTCATAGCGGATGATGTCGATCACCCGATCAAGGTTCAGGAAGGCAATGATCAGGCCTTCCAAGACCTCAAGCCGGTGGTCGATCTTTTCGACCCGGTGTTCAGACCGGCGGACCAGAACATCACGGCGGAAATCAAGGAAGGCCCGCAGCACTTCCTTCATCGAGCAGACCTTGGGCGTCACGCCGTCGATCAGCACGTTCATGTTCAGCGAGAACCGGATTTCCAGATCCGAGTTGCGGAACAGCATGCCCATCAGCACATCGGGATCGACGTTCTTGGACTTCGGCTCCAAAACCATGCGGACGTCATCGGCGGATTCGTCGCGAATATCCGCCAGAATCGGCACCTTTTTGGTCTGGATCAGTTCGGCGATCCGTTCGACCAGTTTGGACTTTTGCACCTGATACGGGATCTCGGTGACGACGATCTGCCATTGGCCGCGGCCCAGATCCTCTTTTTCCCACTTACAGCGCAGGCGGAACGATCCGCGCCCGGTGCGATAGGCTTCGGCGATGCTTTCCTTGGGCTCAACAATGATGCCGCCGGTCGGAAAATCCGGGCCGGGCACATAATTCAGCAGGGTTTCATCCTGGGCGTTGGGCGTTTTGATCAGATGCTGGCAAGCGTCGATCAGTTCGCTGATGTTGTGCGGCGGGATGTTCGTCGCCATGCCGACCGCAATCCCCGAGGAACCGTTGGCCAGCAGGTTGGGGAATTGCGCGGGCAGAACCACAGGCTCGCTCAGCGTGCCGTCATAGTTTTCCCGGAAATCGACCGCGTCTTCGTTCAGCCCCTCGAGCAGCGCTTCGGCGACAATGGTCAGTCGGGCCTCAGTGTATCGGCTGGCAGCAGGGTTGTCGCCGTCGATATTGCCAAAGTTGCCCTGACCATCCACCAGCGGATAGCGCACGTTGAAGTCCTGCGCGAGGCGGGCCATGGCGTCATAGATCGCGGCATCCCCATGCGGGTGATAGTTGCCCATCACATCGCCGGAAATTTTAGCCGACTTTCTGAAGCCGCCACCGGAACCAAGCCGGAGTTCGCGCATTGCATATAGGATACGCCGGTGCACCGGCTTTAGCCCGTCCCGGGCATCGGGCAAGGCACGATGCATAATCGTGCTAAGCGCGTAGGTCAGATATCGCTCTCCGATCGCACGGCGGAGCGGTTCTGTCACGTTGCGGGACGGCTGTTCTGGATCATCGACGAGGTCGTTCATAATGAAATCTGATACTGCCCGATTGAGTCACCGTAAAGCGATACCGGGAAAAATTCTCAGAGGTTCACCTTGGGGGCGGGTGAGCGAATCGTTTAGTGACTGTATAGCTAAGGATATTGGAAGAGAAATTTCGTTTATTTTGGCTGCCACCAAACGTAAATTTGTGCCGGGGGGCGCGATATGACCAAATATATAGCGCTGACATTCCTGTTTATGGGCTGGGCTTGGTACGAACTCAGCGGCGGCGAAGATTTTGAGCCGCGTGTCCCTGTTGCCGCAGTTGAGGCGGATGCGCCGGCACCCGAAGTGACACGCGCCGACACCGGCGCGGCCAATTTGCTAGCCGTCAAAGCCAAGGCGACACCGGCAGTGATTCCCGTCGTCGCCGACGCCGAAAAGATCCGCGCGGTCACCCAGCCTAATCCGAATGCCGCGACTGTTCTTGCCGCGATTGATCGTTCGGAACTGGAAAATGCGACCGGCCAGCGGGTTCTGACGGATGCGGTCGATCCGACGACGCAAACCATTGCCGACACCGTGTTCGAGGAACCGAAACCCGACATCCGCTATGTCACCGGCAACCGCGTGAACATGCGGACCGGACCGGGCACCAACTATTCTGTCATCGCCCGCCTTGGCGAAGGCGAAGAGGTTTTGGTTCTGCAAGAGCCGGGCAATGGCTGGCTGAAGCTGCGCACGGTTGAAACAAACCGGATCGGTTGGATGGCGGATTTTCTGGTTCAAGCCGCAAACTGATCCGCACAGCCTGACACATGTCTTAAACACCGGCCTTGGCGCCGGTGTTTTTGCTTGTGGAACCGGCGCGCCTTTGCCATCGGTGGCGCATGACACAGACACGCAGCATTTTGGTTACAGGGTCGTCCTCGGGCATTGGCTATGCGGTTGCGCATGGTCTGAAGGCGCGGGGGTGGCGGGTCTTTGCTTCTTGCCGGCAGGCGGCCGATTGCGACCGGTTGCGGGCCGAAGGCTTCGAAAGTCCGCAGTTGGATTTGTCTGACGCCGCCAGCATTGATGCCGCGCTGGCCGAGGTCTTGGCCGCAACCGGCGGCACGCTTGATGCGCTTTACAACAACGGGGCCATCGCCATTCCCGGCGCGGTGGAGGATCTGCCGACCGATGGGCTTCGGGCTGCGTTTGAAACCAACCTGTTCGGCTGGCACCACCTGACCCGCGCTGTGATCCCGGTGATGCGGGCGCAGGGGCATGGTCGGATTGTCAATTGCAGCTCGGTTCTTGGCATCGTCCCGCAACGATGGCGTGGGGCCTATGTGGCCAGCAAATTCGCGCTCGAAGGGCTGACGGATGTGCTGCGCCTTGAGATGCGCGACACGCCGATCCATGTGGTGTTGCTGGAGCCGGGGCCGATCACGTCAAAGATTCGGGTCAATGCCATTCCGCATTTCGAACGCTGGATCGATTGGAAATCTTCGGTCCGCGCCGACCAATACCGCGACACACTGATGCGCCGTCTGTATGAGGATCGCGGCACCGATCTGTTCGAACTGCCCCCCGAGGCTGTTTTGTCCAAGTTGCTGAAAGCGCTGGAACATCCCCGACCCAAAGGGCGCTACTATGTCACCACGGCGACCTATCTGATGGGCATCGCGCGGCGCATCCTGCCAACTTCGGCCCTTGATTGGCTGATCGCAAAGGGGTGACAGTGGGTTCGCTTTTTCCGCGTGACCCACTACATGTGCTGCAAACGCTTACCTGAGGAGCCAGACATGGCCAATGATCCCCTGTTCTTCATCGTTGCTGCGGCGATGCTGTTTGTTGTCGCCATTCTGATCTTTGGCGTCGGCAGCTTTGCCAAGGGTGGCGAGTTCAACAAAAAATACGCCAACAAGGCCATGCGCTGGCGGATCGGGGCGCAGTTTATCGCCATCGTTCTGATCCTTGGGTTCATGTGGATTCGCAGCAAGGGCTAACCGATGGTCGTTCTGAACAAGATTTATACCCGCACTGGCGACAAGGGTGAAACCGCGCTTGGCAATGGCGATCGCGTAGCCAAATACGCCGTCCGGGTTGAGGCTTATGGCACCTCGGATGAGCTGAATTCTGTTGTGGGTCTGGCGCGTCTATATGCCGAAGGCGTGATGGACGATCAACTGGCCGCCATCCAGAATGACCTGTTCGATCTGGGCGCAGATCTATGCCGCCCCGATCCGCAGAACGACGGTGACGCGCCCTATCCGGTGCTGCGCATGGTTGAATCGCAGGTGGATCGGCTGGAGCGGGAAATCGACGCGATGAACGCCCGGCTGGAACCGCTGCGCAGCTTCATCCTGCCGGGGGGCAGCGCGCTTGCGGCGCATCTGCACCAGTGTCGCACCGTGGCCCGCCGCGCCGAACGTCTGTCGGTCGAACTGGCGACGATGGAAACGATCAATGAGGCTGCGGTCAAATACCTCAACCGCCTGAGCGACTGGTTCTTTGTGGCCGCGCGGATCGCCAATGACGACGGCAAGGCCGATGTGCTTTGGGTGCCGGGGGCAAACCGGTAAGCTAGACCGGTTCCGCCGTTAGCCAAACGCCGCCTTCGGGGCGCAGCGTCAGGATCATCACAGGGTTCGGGGACCGGCCTGCCACGGGCCGGAACCGGAAGCGCGATATTAGCGTGGCCAGAATGATCACCGCCTCTTGCAGGGCAAAGCTGGCGCCGATGCAAATGCGCGGCCCGTCACCAAACGGCAGATAGCTGTAGCGGTCCGGCTTTTCGCCCTCCCAACGTTCAGGTCGGAAGGCATCAGGGTCATCCCACAGCAATTTATGCCGATGTAGCGCATAGATCGGCAGCATCACTGTGTCGCCCGGTTTGATCTGGCGGTCGCAAAGCTGATCCTCGGCAAGCGCCGTGCGCGACACCAGCGCGGCAGGCGGGTACAGGCGCAGCGCTTCGTCGATCACATGGCGGATATAGGGCAGGCTTTCGACATCCTGCGCCGTTGTCGCCGCTCCGCGCAGAACGGCCTGCGCCTCGTCTCGGGCCTTGTCTTGGGAGTCTTGGTCATAGGCCATCAGATAGAGCGACCACGCCAGCGTCAGCGCGGTGGTTTCATGCCCGGCGACGATGAAGGTCAGCAGATTGTCCCGCAGCTCGGACGTGGTCATCTTGCGCCCGGTTTCCTTGTCTTCACCCGCCAGCAACAGATCCAGCAGATCGGGCGGCGTGCTTGGCCCCCGCGCGGCGCGGTCATCGACGGCCTTGTCGGCCACCCGCTTCATCGCCTTCACCGCCCCGCCAGACATCACCCGACCGGGGCGCGGCACCCAATCGGGAAAGCCCAGCATGTCAAACAGCGAAACTTTCGCCGCCTCTGAGATATAGGCGTCAATCGCCTTGTGCACCCCGTCGCGATCAAAGGCGGAATCCCCTGAAAAGGTCACGTCCGAGATCACATCGAAGGTGGTGGTGACCATTTCCTCAAGAAAGTCAAAGGCCCGGCCCGGTTGCCCCGCGATCCGATCACAGGCGCGCTCGGCGGCGGATGTCATCACCGGGGCCAGGTTCATCATATTGCGATGGGTGAACACAGGGGCGGCGGCGCGGCGCTGCCAACGCCAATGCGCCCCTTCTGCCACAAACAGGGAATCGCCTATCGCCGGGCGCAACAGGTTCTTGGTCACGTCCGATTTGGGGTAATCGTCCAACCGCTCCAGCAAGATCCGCCGCAACGCGCCGGGGTCCATCACCATATGCCAGCGAATGCCGGTCTTGCCGGACACCATCGGCTGACGCGTTGCCAGTTCGGGGATGATGGCCAAAACGTTGCTGCGGGCGGCCTTCAGGCTTTTGAGCACGCCAAGCGGCTTGGTGCCAAGAGGCACGCGGACGGGCAGGTCAGGACGGTCAGACATGGGCGCTCCGGCACTGGTTTGACCAGATATAGGGGCAGGGGCCTGCCATGACCAGCTTGCCAGCGTTGCGAAACCGCGGGGGCTGCGGTATGGCGGACGGACTTACTTGGGGGATTTGCCATGCGTCGCGTTATTGTCCTGTTGGCCATTTTGTTCGGCCTATCAGCCTGTTCGTCCGATGGGGCCAAGCAATTGCAGGCGCCGGTTGAACCGTTGGGCAATTTTCGGCTTGGATTTGCCGAAGTGGTTGCGCCGAATCTGGTCAAGGGCCCGGCATCGCGCGATGCCACCAAGGAAGAGTGGATTGCCGCGATGGATGAGGCGCTGGAAACCCGGTTCAAGCGCTACGAGGGCGATCATTTTTACCACATCGGCGCCAGCGTCGAAGGGTTCGTTCTGGCCCAGCCGGGCATCCCGCTGGTGCTGTCGCCCAAGTCTGCGCTGATCCTGCGGGTCACCATTTGGGACGACGCCACGCAGACCAAGCTGAACGAAGAAACCGAATTGATTACGGCGCTTGAGCAGCTGTCGGGCGAAACACTGGTGGGGTCGGGCCTGACCCAATCCAAGAAGCAGCAGATGGACAATCTGACGGCCAATGCCGCGCTTTTGGTGGAACGCTGGATGCGTTCGAAACAAAAGTCAGACGGCTGGTTTGGTGGTCTGGCGGCGAATCAAAAAGCCGTTGACGCGGCGGTGGCTTCTGAGGCGATTACCGCCCAATAACCCTATGTTCCGATGCGTCAGCCTGCCTTGGCTGACGCGGGAATGTAACAAGGCGTTGACAATAGCAAAACGAATGCGCCGCATTTGTTTCTGACGCTTGATTTTCCCTCTCCAAATCAATAAACGGCCCGCGATGTGAACCGGGCCGGGATGTGGCCCCCTAACCACGAGGCGCCTAGGAATGGGTAAGGAAAAGTTTGAGCGCGGTAAACCGCACTGCAACATCGGCACGATCGGCCACGTTGACCACGGCAAGACGACGCTGACGGCTGCGATCACCAAGTACTTTGGTGACTTCAAAGCGTACGATCAGATCGACGGCGCCCCGGAAGAGAAAGCACGCGGGATCACGATCTCGACGGCGCACGTTGAGTATGAAACCGAAGCACGTCACTACGCGCACGTCGACTGCCCCGGCCACGCTGACTATGTTAAGAACATGATCACCGGTGCTGCGCAGATGGACGGCGCGATCCTGGTTGTGAACGCAGCTGACGGCCCGATGCCGCAGACCCGCGAGCACATCCTGCTGGGCCGTCAGGTTGGCATCCCGGCGATGGTTGTCTTCATGAACAAAGTCGACCAGGTTGACGACGAAGAGCTTCTGGAGCTCGTCGAGATGGAAATCCGTGAGCTTCTGAGCGAATACGATTTCCCGGGCGACGACATTCCCGTGATCGCGGGTTCGGCTCTGCACGCCATGAACGGCACCGAGCCGCAGATCGGCGAAGAGAAGATCAAAGAACTGATGGCCGCTGTTGATGAGTACATCCCGCAGCCGGCACGTGCGATCGACCAGCCGTTCCTGATGCCGATCGAAGACGTGTTCTCGATCTCGGGCCGTGGTACGGTTGTGACCGGCCGTGTTGAGCGCGGTGTGATCAACGTTGGCGACACCATCGAAATCGTTGGTATCAAAGACACGCAGACCACCACCTGTACCGGTGTTGAAATGTTCCGCAAGCTGCTGGATCGCGGTGAAGCCGGCGACAACATCGGCGCCCTGCTGCGCGGCATCGACCGTGAGAAGGTTGAGCGCGGCCAGGTTCTGTGTAAGCCGGGTTCGGTGAACCCGCACACCAAGTTCGAAGCCGAAGCCTACATCCTGACCAAGGAAGAGGGTGGCCGTCACACGCCGTTCTTCGCGAACTACCGTCCGCAGTTCTACTTCCGGACCACCGACGTGACCGGCACGGTTATCCTGCCCGAAGGCACCGAGATGGTAATGCCGGGCGACAACCTGAAGTTCACCGTTGAGCTGATCGCCCCGATCGCGATGGAAGAACAGCTGCGCTTCGCTATCCGCGAAGGCGGCCGCACCGTTGGTTCGGGCGTCGTCTCCAAAGTCCTCGCTTAATTTCGATGGTTGATGCGCCTCGGCGCTTCTGAAAAATTGAAAGGGTGCGCCATTCGCGCGCCCTTTTTCTTTGCGGCCGCTGGCCACGCCAAAATCCGAGGCCAAAATGTCCGATAGTCCTATCGTTTATGCTCATGTCCTGAACGGGCCAAATCCCGGCCCCTGCGATGAGCAGACGCTGATCAAAACGCTGCGCGATGAAACGCTGGGCTGGGTGCATCTGGACGGCACGCATCCCAAGGCGTCTGAGTGGATTTCGAAGCATTTGGATTACCTCGACCCGCAAGCGATTGAGGCGCTGCTGGACGTGGACACGCGCCCGCGCATGATGCCCATGGGGGTTGGCATGATCGCGATTCTGCGCGGCATCAACTTCAACGAAGGCGAAAGCCCCGAGGACATGGTCTCGGTGCGGATGTATATCGACGCCTATCGCATCGTGACCATCAGCCGCCGCCGCGTGCGCGCGATTGAGCGGATGGACACCGCCGAACGGCGCGGTTCGGCCCCGACCGAGGCAGGGATGTTTCTGGTGCGTCTGGTTGAAGATCTGGTCGGCAAGATCGGCAATTTCGCCAAGGATCTGGACCTGCGCGCCGATGAGTTGGAAGACGGTGTTTATGCTCATGGCGACGAACGGATGCGCCGTGCCGTGCTGGATCTGCGGCTGCAAGTGGTTGCGATGCTGCGCTTTTTGATCCCCCAGCGCGAAGTTTTGATGGAGCTGGCCCATGATGACGCGCCCTTCATTGACGATATCGTCCGGCGTGAGTTGGAAGAAGAGGTCATGAAGATGATCCGTATCGTCGAAGACATGACCGAGGTGCGCGACCAGATGATGATTCTGCGCGAAGAACTGTCGGGCCAATTGTCGGACCGGCTGAACAAAAACATGTTCATCATGTCCATCGCTTCGGTGATCTTTCTGCCCCTGGGCTTTCTGACCGGTCTGTTTGGCGTCAACGTCGCGGGCATGCCGGGGGTCGATGATGGTCGCGCGTTTTATATTCTAAGCGCGGTTTGCGCCGGAATCGTCGTGCTTCTGTTGCTGGTGATCTGGCAGGTCGGCTGGATCGGCCGTCGCCGCCGCTAAGGCGCGGGCATTTCGCGCAGAAAGGTGCAGAAAGCCTCTTGATCTTGGGGGCGGGCTGCCATATCCAACGGCTCGGCCTTAGGGGTATAGCTCAGCTGGTAGAGCGACGGTCTCCAAAACCGTAGGTCGCGGGTTCGAACCCTGCTGCCCCTGCCATTTTTATCCGCAAAAATCCGTACCGATGAACCGACTTGGGTCGCCAAGTAGAGTTTTCCGGCTTTGTGTCGTTCCGCATGTAAACGCCGGGTCTACCAGCGTCTTTATCGCCGGCTGGAGCGCTGTTTGCCGGCCCTGCAATGCCAAGGATATCCCAACCGGAGGCGTCGCTGTTGATGCCTTGAGCGGAGCCGCAGGCGATGACGTCTGGCACAGCGGCTGATGTTTTAACATCCTCGAAGACGGGGCGGCGCAGGACAGCCTTATGATCCAAGGCGGCGGCACCACCTTCGATCTGCTGGCCTAAGGCGGGCCCAGCCACGCCATTAACGCGCAAAATACGGCACCGGCCCTTGCAACAGGGGCGGGTGCCAAGTATATCGCCCGCTGTCGCGAGAAGTGAGAAAGCATCAGGCATGGCCAAGACCAATCCCGTTCAGTTCGTCCAGCAGGTACGCGCCGAAGTCTCGAAGATTAGCTGGCCGACCCGCCGCGAAGTGCTTTTGACCACTGTGATGGTGTTCATCATGGCCGCGATTACAGCGCTGTTCTTCGCGCTGGTCGATATTCTGATCCGCACCGGGTTGCAGGGTCTGTTGGGGATGTTCGGCTAAGTCCGGGCTACCCTCTTGAATTTATGTCTTGTGCCTAGTAGGTCACACGACACTTCCGGCAAAGGCGTGCGCTGATTCGAGTCGCACGCCGATTTTTATTGTCGGAGCCGGGTTCGCCCGGTGAACAGGATGACGCGGCCCCAGCGCCGCATTGGCACAAGGGTTGTGAGTCAGATGGCGAAACGGTGGTACTCGGTCAGCGTCCTCTCGAACTTCGAGAAGAAGATTGCCGAACAAATCCGGCAGTCTGTCGAAGAACAGGGGCTTCAGGACGATATCGTCGAAGTTTTGGTTCCGACCGAGGAAGTGATCGAAGTGCGCCGCGGCAAGAAGGTTTCGACCGAACGCCGCTTTATGCCCGGTTACGTTCTTGTCCGTATGGAAATGTCCGATCAGGGCTATCACCTGATCAATTCGATCAACCGCGTCACCGGCTTTCTGGGCCCGCAAGGCCGCCCGATGCCGATGCGCGATGCCGAAGTGAACCAGATCCTGAACCGCGTTCAGGAAGGCGAAGAACAGCCGCGCACCCTGATCCACTTTGAGATCGGCGAACGCGTCAAGGTCAACGACGGCCCGTTCGAAGGCTTCGACGGCATGATCGAAGAGGTCGACGACGACAACCAGCGCCTGAAGGTGTCGGTGTCGATCTTTGGCCGCGAAACGCCGGTTGAACTGGAATTCACGCAAGTCACCAAGCAGGGCGCATAAGCCGCCTCAATTTGGATATGGAAAACCCCGGAGCATTCCGGGTTTTTTTGTTTTTGGGGGTCAACGCTTGACCAGGGGGCCGATTACCTCAATCCGGTTGGTCCAGATGTAGCCGTCAAATCCGGCGGGCACCTGAGCAAGGGCCTTGGCGCTGTCGATCCCTGATGAAAAGCCAGATCCGTCATAGGGGCCGAGCAGGATGACATCCGTGCCATGGGCCTTGAGGCGTTTGGTCAGGCGATGCGGCCAGCCCCATAGGAACGGCGCATAGTCCTGCGGGATCGCGATCAGCGTGTTGCGGCAGGCGGTCGGCACATGCCCGCTCCAACCCCAAAGGGCATAGCGTTTCAGGCAATCCATCAAGCTGGATTTGTCATAGCCGCGCATGTCGGGCAGGGCACTTAGGGCGGCGCGGGTTGGCGGTGCACCGCCATAAACGGCCCAGACCTGATCTGTCTGCCCCCATTCGATAAGGCGCTCAGCCAAGACCTCGCCTTCGTCTGTCCGGCGGCTTTTGAAGTTGACCAGCAGCGGGCCGGGCTGGGCGCCCAGCACCTCTTTTAGACTGGGCATAAGGCCAACGCCTTGGCCGCGCAGGGGATGGGTCGCGCCGCCGTCATCGGTGATGCCATAGCCCAAGTCCAACGTTTTCAGCGTCTCAAACGGGGTGTCTTCGGTCACGCCGGTCCCATCCGTCTGGCAGTCTAGCGTCCAGTCGTGGAAGACGGCGAAGGTGCCGTCGGGCGTCAGGTGCACGTCCAGCTCCACGACATCCGCGCCAAGGGCGAAGGCCTGCGTGATCGAGGGCAGGGTGTTCTCGATATAGCGATGCGTGATCGGTGCGCTTTTCGCGGCGCGGCAGGTGTCATTGTCGCGCGCGTCCCCGGCATAGGTTTGATGAACCCCGCGATGGGCCAAAAGGCGGATCTGGGCCTCCTTGGGCGCTTTGACCAGGAGGGCGCTATTGTTGGCCCAGAGCGCCGTCGCCACTATGCCGCCCCCAATTGCGATACGCTTCCAAATGCCCACGGGCACCGCTCCAAATGACTGTCTAAAATCGCGGCCAGTCTACGTCGCCTCCGCTTTGTGGCGCAACATGCTGGGGGGATTGGGGTGAGGGATAAATCCGGCCAAAAGGGGTTTGCCAAAAAGAAGGCATCGGTGTAAGAGCCGGGCTTCGGCGGCGCATTTGCGTGCGTAGCTGATTCATCGTGGGAGGTGCGCCCAACGCGTTGGGCAAACCAGACCACGTCAACCTCAGCCGGAGGGGCGCGCCCCGAAGGTGTTGAAAAGGAGAAGGCCAATGGCCAAGAAACTCGTCGGCAGCATGAAGCTGCAGGTGCCCGCCGGTAAGGCAAACCCGTCCCCGCCCGTAGGCCCGGCACTGGGTCAGCGCGGCATCAACATCATGGAATTCTGCAAGGCGTTCAACGCCAAGACGCAGGACATGGAGCCCGGTGCACCGTGCCCGACCGTGATCACCTACTATCAGGACAAGTCCTTCACCATGGAAATCAAGACGCCGCCCGCGTCTTATTACCTGAAGAAGGCTGCCAAGCTGAAGTCGGGCGCCAACAACCCCGGTCGTGAGACCGTTGGTACGGTGACTGTGGCTCAGGTGAAAGAAATCGCCGAAGCCAAGATGAAAGATCTGAACGCGAACGACATCGAAGCCGCGATGCAGATCATCCTGGGCTCTGCCCGCTCCATGGGCATTGAGGTGAAGTAAGATGGCTAAAGTCGGAAAACGCACCGCTGCTGCACGTGAAGCCTTTGCTGGCAAAGAAGATATCGCTCTGGCCGAAGCCGTTGCACTGGTGAAAGCCAACGCAACCGCCAAGTTCGACGAAACCGTCGAAATCGCCATGGTTCTGGGTGTTGACCCGCGTCACGCTGACCAGATGGTCCGCGGCGTTGTCGGCCTGCCGAACGGCACCGGCAAAACCGTTCGCGTTGCTGTGTTCGCACGTGGCCCCAAGGCCGAAGAAGCGCAAGCCGCTGGTGCAGATATCGTTGGCGCAGAAGACCTGATGGAATCCATTCAGGGCGGCACCATTGATTTCGATCGCTGCATTGCGACCCCGGACATGATGCCGATCGTTGGCCGTCTGGGTAAAATCCTTGGCCCGCGCAACCTGATGCCGAACCCGAAGGTTGGCACCGTGACCATGGACGTCAAGCAGGCTGTCGAAGACGCCAAGGGCGGCCAGGTACAGTTCAAGGTCGAAAAGGCCGGTGTTGTACACGCAGGCGTTGGCAAGGCATCGTTCGACGAAGCCAAGCTGCTTGAGAACGTTCGCGCGTTCATCGACGCCGTGGCCAAGGCCAAGCCGGCTGGCGCCAAAGGCACCTACATGAAGAAAATCTCGCTCAGCTCGACGATGGGCCCGGGCGTTTCGGTTGACGTGGCTTCCGCCGGTTCCAACTAAGGTTTTCAAGGGCGCCTCTCGGGGCGCCCTTATTCGTTTTGAATGGGCGTTTGCATGCTGACGGTTGCCGCCATTCTAAAAGAGGACATCGCCACAACGCTTCGATTTGCGGCGTGGTATCTGGAACAGGGTGCGGACCGCATTCAGCTGTTCCTGGATGATCCCGAAGATCCGTCGATCCCTATTCTTCAATCCCATCCAAAGATCGACATCGTGCCTTGCACCGATGCGTTTTGGGCCTCGCTTCGTTTGACGCGCGATGTGCGATTTACCAAGCGCCAGAACACGGCCCTGACTTGGGCCTACCGGCGGGCCGCGCCAGGTGGGTGGCTGTTCAATGTCGATGCCGATGAGTTGGTGTATTTTGAGCGTGGAACGCTGGCCGATCTGGCCGCGCAAGCCGGGCCGGATGTACCGTCCGTGCGTATTCTTCCGGCCGAGGTCGTGCAGGCCCCCGGTGACGCGCTGCATTTCCGCCTGCCGATGAAACGCTGGCAGCGGCTCAAGGTCTACGGCGAAGGTGGCAACGTCTTGGTGCGCCGCAGCGGCTTGGTCGGGCACAACGTCGGCAAATCGCTGATCCGCACGGGCCTTGGCCCGCTGACCCTGCGCCAGCATTGGGCGCAGACCGATGATGGCCAGCAGATCGACGCGCAGGAACTGGGCCCGCGCGATGGGGCCTACCTGTTGCATATGTACGACCGGGGCTATGCGTCATGGCGGGCCAAGCTGGATTGGCGTCTGGCCTCAAGCGGGTTCCGCCCGCCGGTGGTGGACAAGATTGCCGCGCTGCGTGCGGGACCAGACCCCGAGGCGGGCATTCGCGCGCTATACGAGTCCGCCCATGTGTTCGGGCCGGACCGGCTGGAGCAATTGGCGCAGGCGCGGGCGCATTATTCCGTGGCGTTGGACCTCGACGCCCCAATCGCGCGGCATTTCCCGAGCGCCTGACCATCATATTGCCCCGCTTGCGCCGCCAGTTTCGCCGAAATTCTGCCGCAAGCCCGTGCGATATCATGGTTAATGAGCACACTCGTAAACCCATACTCTGACCTGTTGGACGCCCGGCCCGTGCCAGGTGTTGCGCGTGTGCGTGACGCGCTGATCCTGACAGGACGGGGCGTGTCGGTGCCTTGTGTGCGTGAACCTTCGGGCGCGCCGGTGATCGAAGGGTTGCTGCATCGCCGCGGCGCATTTCTTGAGCCGGGGCCAGAGCCGGAACGGCCACGCGGCAAGGTCGAACGCCTGCAAGGGCGCTGGTTGTTCGGTGGCGACTATTGGAGCCATTTTGGTCATTTCCTGTTCGAAAGCCTTGCGCGGCTTTGGGCGCTGGAATTCCTGAATGAACCGCTGGATGGGATCGTCTTTGTTCAGCCCACTGGGCGAAAGGTGCGCGAAGGCGTGACGGACCGCTTTGACGAAATGCTGCTAAAGCGCATGGGGATTGATTTGCCCATTCGCGTGGTCGAGGCCAGCACCGAGGTCGAAGAGCTGCTGATCCCGCAACAGGGCTGCGGCATGGGGGTTTTGGCATCGGGCACACCGGTGTTTCGCGATTTCATCCGTCGCCGGTTGACGCAGGGCCTCGCGCCTGGTCCGCACAAAAAGCTGTATCTGTCGCGTGCGGCTTATGGGCTGCGGCGGGGCGGGGTGTTCGCTGAATTCTATATCGAACGGTTGCTGAAGGCCGAAGGCTATCACATCTACTGCCCGGAACAGGACACAATCGAACAGCAGATCGCGGCCTATATGGGGGCAAGCCATGTCATCGGCCCCGATGGCAGCGCCCTGCATATGGTCGGCTTTGTCGGTCAGCCCGATCAGGATGTGGCCATTTTGCTGCGCCGCAAAGCCGGACATATCAACATCTTCCCGCAATTGGCCGGTTTCATGGGGCGCCCGCCCTTGGTGGTGAACCGCATGAATGGCTATCTGATGCATGAAGGGCGCAAGAACCTGATCTGGTCGAGCTTTGCCGATCTGGATTTCCCCGCCGTGGGTCAGGATCTGGCGGACAATGGGTTCATCGAAAATCCCGATGCTTGGCGGCCCATGTCCGACAATCGCCGCGGCAAGGTGATTGGCCGCTATGAGGCGCGGGTCAAAGCGCCCCTGAACTTCGTTCCCATCGAGGAAAGCGCCTTCTAACCGGCGATGCGCCGAAAAAGGGTTGGAACTTTCTGACAAAACCAGTAATGCACCCCTCGTGGGGCAGATCACGATTCGTGTTTGGCCCCCGTTTCGTCCGAGACGGTGGGTTGGCTTCGGCTGTTAAATCCTGCCCGAGACGGGAAATGACAAAGTTTCTTCGGAATGCCGCCTCGGCTTCCCTAGGGCGATTTTGCGCAGGACCCGTAAGGACCCGTTGTCGGGGTTCTACCCCGGCAGAACTGAGCCGGAGGGTCATCCCTCCAATAATTGGAGTGAAACTGTGGATAGAGCCCAGAAAGAAAAAGTGGTCGAGGAACTCGGCCAAATCTTCGAAAGCTCTGGCGTCGTTGTGGTTGCCCACTACGAAGGCCTCACGGTTGCCGAGATGCAGAACCTGCGCGCCAAAGCCCGTGAGGCCGGTGGTAGCGTTCGTGTCGCCAAGAACAGGCTCGCCAAAATCGCTCTGGAAGGCAAGCCCTGCGCAAGCATCGCTGACTACCTTTCGGGCATGACCGTGATCACCTACTCCGAAGACCCCGTGGCAGCTGCCAAGGTGGTTGAGGACTTCGCCAAAGAGAACAAAAAGTTCGAAATCCTTGGCGGTGCAATGGGTGACCAGGCCCTTGACCGGGCTGGTGTTGAAGCTGTGTCGAAGATGCCGTCGCGCGAGGAGCTTATTGCTTCGATCGTGGGCTGCATTGGCGCACCTGCTGCAAACATCGCCGGCGCGATTGGCGCACCTGCTTCGAATATCGCAAGCATTCTTTCGACGATCGAAGAGAAAGCTGCGTAAGGCAACTTATGAGATCTGCGTAGGGATTTACCCCCTGACGTTGGAACACATCAAAATACGGAAAGAGTCAAAAAATGGCTGATCTGAAGAAACTCGCAGAAGAAATCGTTGGTCTGACCCTGCTCGAAGCACAAGAGCTGAAGACCATCCTGAAAGACGAATACGGCATCGAGCCCGCAGCTGGCGGCGCCGTCATGATGGCTGGCCCGGCAGGCGACGCCGGTGGCGCAGCTGAGGAAGAAAAGACGGAATTCGACGTCATCCTCAAGTCGGCAGGCGACAAGAAGATCAACGTGATCAAAGAAGTTCGCGGCATCACCGGTCTGGGCCTGAAAGAAGCCAAAGATCTGGTCGAAGCTGGCGGCAAAGCTGTCAAAGAAGGCGTCTCGAAAGAGGAAGCCGAGGACATCAAAGCGAAGCTGGAAGCAGCTGGCGCCGAGATCGAACTCAAGTAATCATCCTGTGCCGCGCATCTGCGCAGCACATCGGATTACAGTGGCAAGCGCTCCGTTCCGGGGCGCTTGTTGCGTTTAGGGGTTCCGCTCATGGCATGGCAGCTTGACCTTTTCACGGTTTTTTGACATTCTGGCCGCCTGAGAAAATCATCGCAAAGCCCGATTTGGGTCTTGCGCTCGTGACGTTCACCGAATATTCGGAAATCTCCTGCGGGTTCGACCGATTCGAACCCGTTCTGGTGTTTTGAATGGCAGGGGGTCGCACACTTTAGCATCTGATACATCCCGTTTTACTGCCAAACATCGGAATATCCCCGACAATTTGGTCAGTGCCCCCGGCTTGGCAAGCTCCTTCGCGGAGGAGCTTTCCAAGGCAGGGATTTCCGGATCGAGTGGTGTGCGGTGGGACGCGCGCCGAGAATGGAGCCGGATCCAATTGCCGTCACTGAAGAGGCGCGCCGTGGCCCGACGGCGCGTGTCTCGACGAGATATCGAAAGGTGACATCTGTCATGGCGCAAAGCTTCCTCGGACAAAAACGACTTCGCCGTTATTACGGTAAAATTCGCGAAGTGCTCGAGATGCCGAACCTCATTGAGGTTCAGAAATCTTCCTATGAACTGTTCCTGAAGTCGGGCGATCAGCCGCAGCCGACCGCTGGCGAAGGGATCATGGGCGTCTTCCAGTCCGTTTTCCCGATCAAAGACTTCAACGAAACCAGCATTCTGGAATTCGTCAACTACGAGCTGGAAAAGCCGAAATACGACGTCGAAGAATGTATGCAGCGCGACATGACCTACAGCGCGCCGTTGAAGGTGACGCTGCGCTTGATCGTGTTTGATATCGACGAAGACACTGGCGCGAAGTCGGTTAAGGATATCAAGGAACAAGACGTGTTCATGGGCGATATGCCCCTGATGACGCCGAACGGCACGTTCATCGTGAACGGCACCGAGCGTGTGATCGTTTCCCAGATGCACCGTTCGCCGGGCGTGTTCTTTGACCACGACAAAGGCAAGACGCACAGCTCGGGCAAGCTGCTGTTTGCCTGCCGTATCATTCCGTACCGTGGCTCGTGGCTGGACTTCGAATTTGACGCCAAGGACATCGTCTTTGCGCGTATCGACCGTCGCCGCAAGCTGCCGGTCACCACGCTGCTTTATGCGCTGGGTCTGGATCAGGAAAGCATCATGGATGCTTACTATGATACCGTCACCTACACGCTGGATCGCAACCGCGGCTGGCGCACCAAGTTCTTCCCGGAACGCGTGCGCGGCACCCGTCCGACCTTTGATCTGGTTGATGCCGACAGCGGTGAAATCGTTGCCGAAGCTGGCAAGAAGGTTACGCCCCGCGCGGTCAAGAAGATCATCGACGAAGGTGCGATCACCCACCTGCTGGTTCCGTTCAGCAATATCGTTGGCAAATTCGTCGCCAAGGACATCATCAACGAAGACACCGGCGCGATCTATGTCGAAGCTGGTGATGAGCTGACTTGGGTTGTCGATAAAGACGGCGAAGTGACCGGTGGGTCGCTGAAAGAGCTGGTAGACGCCGGCATCACCGAAATCCCGGTTCTGGACATCGACAACATCAACGTGGGCGCCTACATGCGCAACACGATGGCGACCGATAAGAACATGAACCGCGACACCGCGCTCATGGACATCTACCGCGTCATGCGTCCGGGTGAGCCGCCGACCGTTGAGGCCGCATCGGCCCTGTTCGACACGCTGTTCTTCGATTCCGAACGTTATGATCTGTCGGCTGTTGGCCGCGTGAAAATGAACATGCGTCTGGATCTGGGCAAGCCCGACACCCAGCGCACGCTGGACCGCGAAGACATCGTTGCCTGCATCAAGGCGCTGGTGGAACTGCGTGACGGTAAGGGCGACATCGACGACATCGACCACCTCGGCAACCGCCGTGTGCGCTCGGTTGGCGAACTGATGGAAAACCAGTACCGCGTTGGCCTGCTGCGTATGGAACGCGCGATCAAGGAACGTATGTCCTCGGTCGAGATCGACACGGTTATGCCGCAGGATCTGATCAACGCGAAACCGGCGGCTGCGGCTGTCCGTGAATTCTTTGGCTCGTCGCAGCTGTCGCAGTTCATGGACCAAACCAACCCGTTGTCGGAAGTCACGCACAAGCGCCGTCTGTCGGCCCTTGGACCGGGCGGTCTGACCCGCGAACGCGCAGGCTTCGAAGTCCGCGACGTTCACCCGACCCACTATGGCCGGATGTGCCCGATTGAAACGCCGGAAGGTCCGAACATTGGTCTGATCAACTCGCTGGCGACCTTTGCCCGCGTGAACAAGTATGGCTTCATCGAAACCCCGTACCGTGTCGTTAAGGACGGTCAGGTCACCGACGAAGTGCACTACATGTCCGCGACCGAGGAAATGCGCCACACCGTTGCGCAGGCGAACGCCAACCTCGACGAAAATGGCCGTTTCATCAACGATCTGGTTTCGACCCGTCAGTCGGGCGACTACACCCTTGCGCCGAACGAAAGCGTTGATCTGATCGACGTTTCGCCCAAGCAGCTGGTGTCGGTTGCGGCCTCGCTGATCCCGTTCCTTGAAAACGACGACGCCAACCGCGCTCTGATGGGCTCGAACATGCAACGTCAGGCCGTTCCGACCCTGCGCTCTGAAGCGCCGCTGGTTGGCACCGGCATCGAGGAAATCGTCGCACGCGACTCCGGCGCGGCCATCATGGCGCACCGTGGCGGCGTGATCGACCAGGTGGACGCGATGCGTATCGTGGTCCGCGTGACCGATCCGCTTGAACCGGGTGATCCGGGCGTTGACATCTACCGGATGCGCAAGTTCCAGCGTTCGAACCAGAACACCTGTATCAACCAGCGTCCGCTGGTGAAGGTGGGCGACATCGTGGGCAAAGGCGAAGTGATCGCCGACGGCCCGTCGACCGACATGGGTGAACTGGCGCTTGGTAAAAACGTGATCGTCGCGTTTATGCCCTGGAACGGCTACAACTACGAAGACTCGATCCTGATTTCGGAACGTATCGCCAAGGATGACGTGTTCACCTCGGTCCACATCGAAGAATTCGAAGTGGCCGCACGTGACACCAAACTTGGGCCGGAAGAAATCACCCGCGATATCCCGAACGTCGGCGAAGAAGCGCTTCGCAACCTCGACGAAGCGGGCATCGTCTACATCGGTGCCGACGTAGAGCCGGGCGACATTCTGGTTGGTAAGATCACTCCGAAGGGCGAAAGCCCGATGACGCCGGAAGAAAAGCTTCTGCGCGCCATCTTCGGTGAAAAGGCATCGGACGTGCGCGACACCTCGCTGCGTGTGAAGCCGGGTGATTACGGTACTGTCGTTGAGGTCCGCGTCTTCAACCGCCACGGTGTGGAAAAAGACGAACGTGCCCTGCAGATCGAACGCGAAGAGGTCGAAAGCCTTGCGCGTGACCGTGACGACGAATTGGCGATCCTTGACCGGAACATCTATGCGCGTCTGCGTACGATGATCGAAGGCAAGGTGGCGGTGAAAGGCCCCAAAGGCGTTCGCTCCAACTCGGAAATCACCGACGAACTGCTCGGTAGCCTGAGCCGTGGCCAGTGGTGGCAGCTTGCCCTTGAGGGCGAAGAAGACGCCAAGCACGTCGAAGCGCTGCACGAACAGTACGAAGCGCAGAAGCGTGCCCTGGATGCCCGCTTTGAGGACAAGGTCGAAAAAGTCCGTCGCGGCGACGATCTGCCGCCGGGTGTGATGAAGATGGTTAAGGTCTTCATCGCCGTGAAGCGTAAGCTTCAGCCGGGCGATAAGATGGCCGGTCGTCACGGGAACAAGGGTGTTATCTCACGCGTTGTTCCTGCCGAAGACATGCCGTTCCTCGAAGATGGTACGCCGGTTGACTTCTGTCTGAACCCGCTAGGTGTTCCGTCGCGTATGAACGTCGGTCAGATCCTTGAAACCCACATGGGCTGGGCCGCACGCGGTCTGGGCATCAAAGTGGACGAAGCGTTGCAGGACTATCGCCGCACTGGCGACCTGACCCCGGTTCGTGACGCGATGAAGCTGGCCTATGGTGACGACGTCTATGACGAAGGTCTTGCCGGTATGGACGAAGGTCAGCTGGTCGAAGCCGCTGGCAACGTCACGCGCGGTGTTCCGATCGCAACGCCGGTCTTCGACGGTGCCAAGGAACTGGATGTCAACGATGCGCTGAAGCGCGCTGGCTTCAACGAGTCCGGTCAGTCGATCCTGTTCGACGGCCGCACCGGTGAACAGTTCGCGCGTAAGGTCACCGTGGGCGTCAAGTACCTGCTGAAGCTGCACCACCTTGTGGACGACAAGATTCACGCCCGTTCGACTGGCCCGTACTCGCTTGTTACTCAGCAGCCGCTGGGTGGTAAGGCACAGTTCGGTGGTCAGCGCTTCGGGGAAATGGAAGTTTGGGCCTTGGAAGCTTACGGCGCCGCTTACACCTTGCAGGAAATGCTGACGGTGAAGTCGGACGACGTGGCAGGCCGGACCAAGGTCTATGAATCCATCGTCAAAGGCGAAGACAACTTCGAGGCTGGCGTCCCGGAATCCTTCAACGTTCTCGTGAAGGAAGTCCGCGGCCTTGGCCTGAACATGGAACTGCTGGATGCGGAGGAAGACGAGTAATCGTCTTTCATCGGGGGCGGGCAGCGCTTGCCCCCGGCCACGCCAACTCGGAAGGTTTGATGACCAATAGCCCGAACATTGCCTTGCTGACGGCCACTGTGACGCCGCCTGCCTGGGTTCCGAAGCTGATGCGTTCGGATCCGGCAGTGCGTCTTGGTGACTATTTGCAGGCGTTTCCGGTCTATCTGGATCATCTGGCCAATGGCACGTTTGATGCGCTGGTTCTGGTTGAAAACAGCGGCCACGATCTGAGCCAATTCGCCACTATGGCGAAGGACGCCGGATTGCAGGACCATGTCGACCTGATCAGCTATGACGGCATGTCCACCGCGCCGAAGTCTGACCGGTTCTATGCTGAATGCAGCTTGCTGAAAGAGGCTCTGGTCCGGGCATCCCGTTTGACGGAAACGCCCGACGCCACCATCTGGAAGCTGACCGGGCGCTATGTCTTCGACAACCTGACCGAGGTGTTGCACGCGTTGCCCAAGGGCTATGACCTGTATCTGCATGATATGCGGCCGGGTCAGATTTCGGTGGTCTTCGGACTGGCCGGATTCCGTGCAGGCATCATGGCCGACGTTCTGGACCGGTTCCAGGCGCCCGCCTATGCCCGTGACTGCAACGAAAGCTATGTTCTGGCCCTGCTGGACCGTGGTGTGATGAACGATCTGCGCGTGGTGACCCGGTTTCCGGTCTCGCCCAAGACCCGGTCGATCGCCGCGATCAGCAATCAGCCTTATGGCGAGGCTAAAGCCCGTATCAAGGACCAGTTGCGCGTGCTGAAGCGCAATCTGAACCCGTTCTACGATTCACATGATCTGGTCTACGTGCCAGATATCGGCCGCATGATGCGGCGCAAGCTGGCAAAGGCGAAACGCTTTGAATTTGTCGAACCCTGACAATCTGACCCCAGCCCCGATCACCCAATTTCCCGCCCCCGCCCGCAAGAGGGACCCAAGATGAACCAGGAACTGACCAACAACCCGTTCAACCCGCTGACCCCGCCGAAGGCGTTCGACGAGATCAAGGTCTCGCTGGCCTCGCCCGAGCGGATCCTGTCGTGGTCCTTCGGTGAGATCAAAAAGCCGGAAACCATCAACTACCGGACGTTCAAGCCGGAACGCGATGGCCTTTTCTGTGCCCGTATCTTTGGCCCGATCAAAGATTACGAATGCCTCTGCGGCAAATACAAGCGCATGAAGTATCGCGGCGTTGTCTGCGAAAAATGCGGTGTCGAAGTCACGCTGCAAAAAGTGCGCCGCGAACGCATGGGCCACATCGAACTGGCCGCGCCCTGCGCCCATATCTGGTTCCTCAAGTCGCTGCCGTCGCGCATCGGCCTGATGCTGGACATGACGCTGCGCGATCTGGAGCGTGTGCTGTACTTTGAAAACTACGTTGTGATCGAGCCGGGTCTGACGGACCTGCAATACGGCCAGATGCTCAACGAAGAAGAGTTCATGGACGCCCAGGACCAGTACGGCATGGACGCCTTCACCGCCAATATCGGCGCTGAAGCGATCCGTGAAATGCTGGCCAACATCGATCTGGAAGCCGAAGCCGACCGCCTGCGCGAAGAGCTGAAGGAAGCCACGGGCGAATTGAAGCCCAAGAAGATCATCAAGCGCCTGAAGGTCGTTGAATCCTTCCTGGAATCGGGCAACCGCCCCGAGTGGATGGTTCTGACCGTGATCCCCGTGATCCCGCCAGAACTGCGCCCGCTGGTTCCGCTGGATGGTGGCCGCTTTGCGACCTCTGACCTGAACGACCTGTACCGCCGCGTCATCAACCGGAACAACCGTCTGAAGCGCCTGATTGAACTGCGCGCGCCTGACATCATCGTCCGTAACGAAAAGCGGATGCTGCAGGAATCGGTTGACGCATTGTTCGACAACGGCCGCCGTGGCCGCGTCATCACTGGCGCCAACAAGCGCCCGCTGAAGTCGCTGTCGGACATGCTGAAAGGTAAGCAGGGCCGTTTCCGTCAGAACCTTTTGGGCAAGCGCGTCGACTTCTCGGGTCGTTCGGTCATTGTGACCGGCCCCGAACTGAAGCTGCACCAGTGCGGTCTGCCGAAGAAGATGGCGCTCGAATTGTTCAAGCCGTTCATCTATTCGCGCCTTGAAGCCAAAGGTCTGTCTTCGACCGTGAAGCAGGCCAAGAAGCTGGTCGAAAAAGAACGTCCCGAAGTGTGGGATATCCTCGATGAGGTGATCCGCGAACACCCCGTCATGCTGAACCGTGCGCCGACGCTGCACCGTCTTGGCATTCAGGCGTTCGAACCCAAGCTGATCGAAGGCAAAGCCATCCAGCTGCACCCGCTGGTCTGTTCGGCGTTCAACGCTGACTTCGATGGCGACCAGATGGCCGTTCACGTTCCGTTGTCGCTGGAAGCGCAGTTGGAAGCCCGTGTTCTGATGATGTCGACGAACAACGTTCTGTCGCCCGCAAACGGCGCACCGATCATCGTTCCGTCGCAGGATATGATTCTGGGTCTCTACTACGTGACCATCATGCGCGAAGGCATGAAGGGCGAAGGCATGGTCTTCTCGTCGATCGAGGAAGTCGAGCACGCCCTGAACGCTGGCGAAGTGCACTTGCATACCAAGATCACGGCCCGCGTGCCGCAGATCGACGAAGACGGCATGGAAGTCATCAAGCGCTATGAAACCACGCCTGGCCGCGTGCGTCTGGGCGCGTTGCTGCCGCAGAACGCCAAGGCTCCGTTTGACCTGGTCAACACGCTGCTGCGTAAGAAAGACGTGCAGCGCGTCATCGACACCGTCTACCGTTACTGCGGTCAGAAAGAGTCGGTCATCTTCTGTGACCAGATCATGTCGATGGGCTTCAAAGAAGCGTTCAAGGCGGGCATTTCGTTCGGTAAGGACGACATGGTTGTGCCCGACAACAAGTGGACCATCGTCGATGACACCCGCGAGCAGGTGAAAGACTTTGAACAGCAGTACATGGACGGCCTGATCACTCAGGGCGAAAAGTACAACAAAGTTGTCGACGCCTGGTCGAAGTGTAACGACAAAGTCACCGAAGCCATGATGAGCACGATCTCGGCTGCCAAGCATGACGAAGCGGGCGCGGAAATGGAACCGAACTCGGTTTACATGATGGCCCACTCCGGTGCGCGTGGCTCGGTTACGCAGATGAAGCAGCTGGGCGGGATGCGCGGCCTGATGGCAAAGCCGAACGGCGACATCATCGAAACGCCGATCATCTCGAACTTTAAAGAAGGCCTGACGGTTCTTGAGTACTTCAACTCGACCCACGGCGCACGTAAGGGTCTGTCGGATACGGCACTTAAGACGGCGAACTCGGGTTACCTGACCCGTCGTCTGGTGGACGTGGCGCAGGACTGCATCGTTCGTCTGAAGGATTGCGGCACCGACAATGCGATCACCGCCGAAGCGGCTGTGAACGACGGTGAAGTCGTTGCATCGCTGGGCGAACGCATTCTGGGCCGTGTTGCTGCCGAAGACATCAAGCGTCCGGGCACTGATGAGATCATCATCAAGCTGGACACGCTGATCGACGAACGTATGGCCGACGCGGTCGAAGAAGCCGGTGTTGCCACCGCGCGTATTCGCTCGCCGCTGACCTGTGAGGCCGAAGAGGGCGTCTGCGCCATGTGCTATGGTCGTGACCTTGCACGCGGTACGATGGTCAACACTGGCGAAGCTGTCGGCATCATCGCCGCGCAGTCGATTGGTGAACCGGGCACGCAGCTGACGATGCGGACGTTCCACATCGGCGGCGTTGCACAGGGTGGCCAGCAGTCGTTCCAAGAAGCCAACCAGGAAGGCATCATTTCGTTCGAAGGTGAAAACACCATCGAGAACGTCAACGGTGAAACACTGGTTCTGGGCCGGAACATGAAGCTGCTGATCCAGGATGAGCAGGGCGAAGAACGTGCCAGCTTCAAGCTGGGCTACGGCTCCAAGCTGTTCGTCAAGGCCGGTGACAAGATCGAGCGCGGCGGCAAACTGTTCGAATGGGATCCCTATACCCTGCCGATCATCGCCGAAAAGGACGGTGTGGTGAAACACGTCGACCTGGTGAACGGTGTTGCCGTGCGCGAAGTGACCGACGATGCGACGGGCATGACCCAGAAGATCGTGACCGACTGGCGTGCTGCGCCCAAAGGCAACGAGCTGAAGCCGGAAATCATTCTGGTCGATGGCAATGGTGAACCGGTCCGCAACGCGGCTGGCAACCCTGTCACCTACCCGATGTCGGTAGATGCAATTCTGTCGTGCGAAGATGGTCAGGACATCAAGGCCGGTGACGTTGTCGCTCGTATCCCGCGCGAAGGCGCGAAGACGAAAGACATTACCGGTGGTCTGCCGCGTGTGGCCGAACTGTTCGAAGCACGTCGTCCGAAAGACCACGCAATCATCGCGGAAATCGATGGTTACGTGCGCTTTGGTCGCGACTACAAGAACAAGCGCCGCATCACGATCGAGCCGTCGGACGAAACGATGGAGCCCGTGGAATACATGGTGCCCAAGGGCAAGCACATCCCGGTGGTCGAAGGCGACTATGTCCAGAAGGGCGATTACATCATGGACGGCAACCCTGCGCCGCATGACATCCTCGCCATCATGGGCATCGAAGCGCTGGCAAACTACATGATCGACGAAGTGCAGGACGTGTACCGACTGCAAGGCGTGAAGATCAACGACAAGCACGTCGAAGTGATCGTGCGCCAGATGCTGCAAAAGTGGGAAATCCTTGATAGCGGCGACACCACGCTGCTGAAGGGTGAACATGTCGACAAGGCCGAATTCGACGCCGCCAACGAAAAGGCGATTTCGAAGAATGGCCGTCCGGCACAGGGCCAGCCGATCCTTCTGGGGATCACCAAAGCCTCGCTCCAGACGCGTTCGTTCATCTCGGCGGCATCGTTCCAGGAAACCACCCGCGTTCTGACCGAAGCATCGGTTCAGGGCAAAAGGGACAAGCTGGTTGGCCTGAAAGAGAACGTCATCGTGGGCCGTCTGATCCCTGCCGGGACCGGTGGTGCAACCCAGCGCGTTCGCCGCATCGCCGCAGATCGCGACAATATCGTGATCGAGGCACGCCGCGACGAAGCCCAGGCCGCTGTTGCCTTGGCGGCGCCAGAAATGTCGGACGACGTGATCGGTGGCGATGAATTCGACACGCTGATCGTGGATACGCCCGAAAGCCGCGATTGATCGCAGCTGAGTGATTGAACAGGCCCCGGTGCAGCGATGCGCCGGGGCCTTTCGCTTGGGGCAGGGGGCGTCTCAGCGGCCCCTGTGGCGGCGCTCGGGCGGTTTTGCAGATGGTCTAGGCTACGGCTGAATCGCCCCTCAGCGTGCCGCGCAGTGGCGTTCGTGCGCGCCCGGAAATTTCGGCGAAAAAAGTGGCATCTGCCTGTCGCATTTGCCATTGCAACTCGCTGAAATTTGGTCTGAAAGGCGGCACCGGAGATGAGATCCGCCTGTCTGGCCAGCAACGGACAGGAACAGTTGACAAGCCCTCCGACTCCCCCTATACGCCCGCTATCTCGGCGAGCGGGGGGAAACCCCTTAGCCTGACACCAGTTCTGAAGCGGTCACGATCCGGGCCTAGCCCCGATCCTCTGGACACCCACCGCGTCGCTCCGGAAAGAGGGGCGAATGCGGTTTTTTGCGTCGTTTAATCGCGGCGGCTTTGACTGGACCAGAGGGCGTCTCGTGGACGCACGGGCGCCGAAAATTTTAACCGCATGGAGACCGTGCACCACAGATGTGAGCTTACACGGGGATTAAACCGGAATGCCAACGATCCAACAGCTGATCCGCAAGCCGCGGCAGCCCAAAGTCAAGCGCTCGAAGTCGATGCACCTCGAGCAGTGCCCCCAGAAGCGTGGCGTATGTACACGCGTCTACACCACGACCCCGAAGAAGCCGAACTCGGCTATGCGGAAAGTCGCCAAGGTGCGTCTGACCAACGGCTTCGAGGTTATCAGCTATATTCCGGGCGAGAGCCACAACCTCCAGGAGCACTCGGTTGTGCTTATCCGTGGCGGTCGTGTAAAAGACCTTCCCGGCGTTCGTTACCACATCCTGCGCGGTGTTCTTGACACCCAGGGCGTTAAAGACCGTAAGCAACGTCGCTCGAAGTACGGCGCGAAGCGTCCGAAGTAAGAGGATCTATAAATGTCTCGTCGTCACGCCGCTGAAAAACGCGAAGTCCTGCCCGACGCCAAGTATGGCGATCGCGTCCTGACCAAATTCATGAACAACCTGATGATCGACGGTAAGAAGTCGGTCGCAGAGCGTATCGTGTACAATGCGCTTGAGCGCATCGAAACCAAAATCAAGCGCGCCCCCGTGGAAGTGTTCCACGAAGCGCTGGATAACATCAAACCGTCGGTCGAAGTTCGTTCGCGCCGCGTTGGTGGTGCAACCTACCAGGTTCCCGTCGAAGTGCGCCCGGAACGTCGTGAGGCACTGGCCATTCGTTGGCTGATCACCGCATCGCGCGGCCGCAACGAAAACACCATGGAAGAGCGCCTGGCAGGTGAACTGCTGGATGCTGTGAACTCGCGCGGCACTGCCGTGAAAAAGCGCGAAGACACCCACAAGATGGCCGACGCCAACAAAGCGTTCAGCCACTACCGCTGGTAACTCCACTCCTCCACCCAAGGGCTGCACATTATGGCACGCGAATATCCTCTCAACCGGTACCGCAACTTCGGTATCATGGCACACATCGACGCAGGGAAAACCACCTGCTCGGAGCGTATCCTGTATTACACCGGCAAGTCGCACAACATCGGTGAGGTGCACGATGGTGCAGCCACCATGGACTGGATGGAGCAGGAGCAGGAACGCGGGATCACCATCACCTCGGCGGCAACGACCACTTTCTGGCAGCGCCAGGAAGAGCCGACCGCAGATGGTACTTCCGACACCAAATACCGCATGAACATCATCGACACCCCCGGCCACGTGGACTTCACGATTGAAGTCGAACGTTCCCTGGCGGTTCTCGATGGTGCCGTTTGCGTTCTGGACGCAAACGCAGGTGTTGAACCCCAGACCGAAACCGTGTGGCGTCAGGCTGACCGCTACAAGGTTCCGCGGATCGTGTTCGTTAACAAAATGGACAAGATCGGCGCTGACTTCTTCAACTGCGTTCGCATGATCGAAGACCGCACCGGCGCACGCGCTGTTCCGGTTGCGCTGCCGATCGGTGCCGAGTCGGAGCTGGAAGGTCAGGTTGACCTGATCACCATGGAAGAGTGGGTCTGGAAAGGCGAAGATCTGGGCGCGTCCTGGGTCAAGCAGCCGATCCGTGACGAGCTGAAAGACGTCGCCGACGAATGGCGCGCCAAGATGGTTGAAGCCGCTGTCGAAGAAGACGACGACGCGATGGAAGCCTATCTGGAAGGCGAAGAGCCCGATGTTGACACCCTGCGCAAACTGCTGCGCAAGGGCACCCTGGCGCTGCACTTCGTGCCGGTTCTCGGCGGTTCGGCGTTCAAGAACAAAGGCGTTCAGCCGCTGCTCAACGCTGTGATCGACTTCCTGCCCAGCCCGCTGGACGTTGTTGATTACATGGGCTTTAAGCCGGGCGACGAAGAAGAAACCCGTGACATCGCGCGTCGCGCAGACGACAACATGGCCTTTGCTGGCCTGGCGTTCAAAATCATGAACGACCCGTTTGTTGGCTCGCTGACCTTCACCCGCATCTATTCGGGCGTGATGAAGAAGGGCGACCAGCTTCTGAACTCGACCAAAGGCAAGCGTGAACGCGTTGGCCGTATGATGATGATGCACTCGAACAACCGCGAGGAAATCGAGGAAGCATTCGCAGGCGACATCATCGCGCTGGCGGGTCTGAAAGACACCACCACCGGTGACACGCTGTGCGATCCGAAAGATCCGGTCGTTCTGGAAACCATGACCTTCCCCGAGCCGGTGATCGAAATCGCCGTCGAGCCGAAGACAAAAGGCGACCAGGAAAAGATGTCGGCTGGCCTTGCCCGTCTGGCAGCAGAAGACCCGTCCTTCCGCGTCGAAACCGATCTGGAATCGGGTCAGACCATCATGAAGGGCATGGGCGAACTTCACCTGGACATCCTGGTGGACCGTCTGCGCCGCGAATTCAAAGTGGAAGCCAACATCGGTGCACCGCAGGTGGCTTACCGCGAAACCATTTCGCACGAGGTCGAGCACACCTACACCCACAAGAAACAGTCGGGTGGTTCGGGTCAGTTCGCGGAAGTCAAGATCATCATCACCCCGACCGAAGCCGGCGAAGGCTATTCGTTCGAAAGCCGCATCGTTGGTGGTGCCGTTCCGAAAGAATACATCCCGGGCGTCGAAAAGGGTATCAAGTCGGTCATGGACTCCGGTCCGCTGGCGGGCTTCCCGGTTATCGACTTCAAGGTTGCTCTGATCGACGGTAAGTTCCACGACGTTGACTCCAGCGTTCTGGCGTTCGAAATCGCTGCACGTATGGCGATGCGCGAAGGCATGAAGAAAGCTGGCGCGAAGTTGCTGGAACCGATCATGAAGGTCGAAGTGATCACGCCGGAAGACTACACCGGTTCGATCATCGGCGATCTGACCTCGCGTCGTGGCCAGGTGTCCGGTCAGGATCAGCGCGGCAACGCGATTGCCATCGCGGCCTTCGTTCCGCTGGCAAACATGTTCGGCTACATCAACAACCTGCGTTCGATGTCCTCGGGCCGCGCCCAGTTCTCGATGCAGTTTGACCACTACGATCCGGTTCCGCAGAACATCTCGGACGAGATCCAGGCAAAATACGCATAACCCGGGTGGCGGGGTGAACCCCGCCCTACCCACCACCGTAGGGTGGGGCGCAGCCCCACCATCCGCATACGAAAAAGGAGCCTACCTATGGGTAAGGAAAAGTTTGAGCGCGGTAAACCGCACTGCAACATCGGCACGATCGGCCACGTTGACCACGGCAAGACGACGCTGACGGCTGCGATCACCAAGTACTTTGGTGACTTCAAAGCGTACGATCAGATCGACGGCGCCCCGGAAGAGAAAGCACGCGGGATCACGATCTCGACGGCGCACGTTGAGTATGAAACCGAAGCACGTCACTACGCGCACGTCGACTGCCCCGGCCACGCTGACTATGTTAAGAACATGATCACCGGTGCTGCGCAGATGGACGGCGCGATCCTGGTTGTGAACGCAGCTGACGGCCCGATGCCGCAGACCCGCGAGCACATCCTGCTGGGCCGTCAGGTTGGCATCCCGGCGATGGTTGTCTTCATGAACAAAGTCGACCAGGTTGACGACGAAGAGCTTCTGGAGCTCGTCGAGATGGAAATCCGTGAGCTTCTGAGCGAATACGATTTCCCGGGCGACGACATTCCCGTGATCGCGGGTTCGGCTCTGCACGCCATGAACGGCACCGAGCCGCAGATCGGCGAAGAGAAGATCAAAGAACTGATGGCCGCTGTTGATGAGTACATCCCGCAGCCGGCACGTGCGATCGACCAGCCGTTCCTGATGCCGATCGAAGACGTGTTCTCGATCTCGGGCCGTGGTACGGTTGTGACCGGCCGTGTTGAGCGCGGTGTGATCAACGTTGGCGACACCATCGAAATCGTTGGTATCAAAGACACGCAGACCACCACCTGTACCGGTGTTGAAATGTTCCGCAAGCTGCTGGATCGCGGTGAAGCCGGCGACAACATCGGCGCCCTGCTGCGCGGCATCGACCGTGAGAAGGTTGAGCGCGGCCAGGTTCTGTGTAAGCCGGGTTCGGTGAACCCGCACACCAAGTTCGAAGCCGAAGCCTACATCCTGACCAAGGAAGAGGGTGGCCGTCACACGCCGTTCTTCGCGAACTACCGTCCGCAGTTCTACTTCCGGACCACCGACGTGACCGGCACGGTTATCCTGCCCGAAGGCACCGAGATGGTAATGCCGGGCGACAACCTGAAGTTCACCGTTGAGCTGATCGCCCCGATCGCGATGGAAGAACAGCTGCGCTTCGCTATCCGCGAAGGCGGCCGCACCGTTGGTTCGGGCGTCGTCTCCAAAGTCCTCGCTTAATTTCGATGGCTGTAGGGTGGGTTTTCAACCCACCTCGCGACAAGATCAGAAGGCCGCTCCGATTGGGGCGGCCTTTTTCGATCTTGCGGGGCGCTGTTCATCGGATTCCCCTCCGCTACATCGCATCGCCGTTGAGGCCCCAAGCTGTTGATTCTGCAGGGCCTTCCGGCGCAAATTGCCTACTGCGACCGGCATTGAATGACGGACGGACAGCCGCCAGATCTGCGCGACATATGGGATTGGGAGGTGATGGGGACTTAACCCTTGCCACACCCCCCAGCAGCCTGTATAGCCCCCGAGTTCCCATAAGGAACATAAGGGCGGGGTGATTCCCGCCCTTAAGGTTCGAAGAGGGTCGTCGATGAGCGAAGATCCTCCTCTCAACCTCAACGCCAATAATAGGCTGTTCAATGAACCAGAACATCCGTATCCGGCTCAAGGCGTTTGATTACCGCGTGCTGGACGCCAGCACTCAGGAAATCGTCAACACCGCAAAGCGTACCGGCGCCCAAGTTCGTGGCCCGATCCCGCTGCCGAACAAGATCGAAAAATTCACTGTTCTGCGTGGTCCCCACGTGAACAAGAAATCGCGCGATCAGTTTGAAATCCGGACGCACAAGCGTCTTCTCGATATCGTCGATCCGACCCCCCAGACCGTGGACGCGCTGATGAAGCTCGACCTGGCTGCCGGCGTCGACGTCGAGATCAAGGTTTAAGGAGGGCACCGCAAGATGCGCTCTGGAATCATCGCAAAGAAAGTCGGCATGACCCGGCTTTTCATGGAAGACGGAAAGCAGATTCCTGTGACCGTTCTCCAACTCGAAAACCTTCAGGTGGTCGCTCAGCGCACCCCCGAGAAGGACGGTTACACCGCTGTTCAGCTGGGCACCGGTTCGATCAAGACGAAGCGCGTGACGAAGGCCCTGCGTGGTCACTTCGCCGTCGCTCAGGTCGAGCCCAAGCGCAAGCTGGCTGAATTCCGTGTTGCCCCTGAAAACATGATCAACGTTGGTGAGGAAATCACCGCGAACCATTACTCTGATGGTCAGTTCGTTGACGTGTCGGGCACCTCGATTGGTAAAGGCTTTGCCGGTGCCATGAAGCGCCACAACTTTGGTGGTCTTCGTGCATCGCACGGTGTGTCGATTTCGCACCGTTCGCACGGCTCGACCGGTCAGTGTCAGGATCCGGGCAAGGTTTTCAAAGGCAAGAAAATGGCCGGCCATATGGGCGCTGCCAAAGTCACCACGCAGAACCTGCAAGTGGTGAAGACCGATGCCGACCGTGGCATCATCTTCATCAAAGGCGCCGTTCCGGGTGCCAAGGGTGGCTGGGTGACCGTTAAGGACGCCGTCAAAAAGCCGACCCCGGACAACCTGGTTCTGCCCGCAGCCCTGCGCTCGGCACAGGCTCCGGCCGCCGAAGCTGCCCCCGCTGAAGAAGGAGGCGAGGCATGAAACTTGACGTGATCAATCTGGACGGCACTGCCGCCGGTGAAGTCGAGCTGTCGGCAGAGATCTTTGATCTTGAGCCGCGCGCAGACATCCTGCACCGCGTTGTCCGCTGGCAGCGCAACAAGGCGCAGGCTGGCACGCACAAGGTCAAGACCCGCTCGGAAGTGAGCTACTCGACCAAGAAGATCTATCGCCAAAAGGGCACCGGTGGCGCACGTCACGGCTCCCGCAAGGCGCCGATCTTCCGCAAGGGTGGCATCTACAAGGGTCCGACCCCGCGTTCGCACGCACACGACCTGCCGAAAAAGGTTCGCGTCCTTGGTCTGAAGCTGGCTCTGTCGGCAAAAGCCAAGACCGGGAACCTGGTGATCATCGACACCGCAGCAACCGACGGCAAAACGTCGGCTCTGGCCAAGCAGGTTAAGAACCTGGGTTGGAAGCGCGCGCTGGTGATCGACGGTGCGGCCGTGAACGAAGGCTTCCTGAAAGCGGCTTCGAACATCGAGGGTCTCGATATTCTGCCGTCGATGGGCGCAAACGTTTATGACATCCTGAAGCGTGACACCCTGGTGCTCACCAAAGCAGGTGTCGAAGCACTGGAGGCTCGCCTGAAATGACCGCCAAAGCAGAAATGTACGACGTGATCCGCAAGCCGATCATCACCGAGAAAACCACCCTTGCATCGGAAAACGGTGCGGTTGTTTTCGAAGTGGCGATTGACGCGGCCAAGCCGCAGATCAAGGAAGCTGTTGAATCGCTGTTCAACGTCAAGGTGAAGGCCGTGAACACGACCATCACCAAAGGCAAGGTAAAGCGTTTCCGCGGCCAACTGGGCAAGCGCAAAGACGTCAAGAAAGCCTATGTGACCCTCGAAGAGGGCAACACGATCGACGTGACCACCGGTCTGTGATCGTGCGTGGTGGGTTGCAAACCCACCCTACGGCAAAGAAAGAACCCCTCGCCGAAAGGCGGGGGGTTTTTTTGTTTTTAAGATCCGCTGTCTGAGGGGTATGGTTTCGAAGTTGATCGCCGAAAAGGAGAGTCTCTGCATGGGAAATTTTATAAAATCGGTCTTGATGGTATTGGTTCTTACGTCGATTTTCTCAGGGAGAGTTTCTGCGGATGGAGCGTTCGGCTTCGAATTTGGCGATGAACTTCCGTTCAACGCGGAGCGAATGACCAACATTCATGGCGGCTATCAGGTATACGCGATAAATCCATATTTTGAATTTAAAGGTTACGCCGTTCGCTCTTCAAAGTTGACCGGCATCTGTCAAATATTCGGTTTTGGGCGAACTTACGAAAATGACGAATGGGGAATCCGTGTTAGGGAGGCCTACGAAGATTTGATCGTTGCCATGATTCCAAAGTACGGGATTCCTCAAAGGGATGAGTTTTTGCGTTCTGGCGCACTTTATGATGATCCTGAGGATTTTTCGCGTGCGATTGCCAAGAATCAAAGAGCACATCAGGCGAGTTGGACTTTCTCAAAGGCGGGCCCAGATGAGTTAGGGGAGATACTTGTTACTGTTCGTGCTGGCTGGGAAGACACAAGTCTTTACATTCATTATCGATCCGGCAATTTTGATGAGTGTATGAGATCATTGCGCGATGAGGCCAAAAGCGCATTATAGAATGCAACAATCCAGTCGATGACACGTTGTCGTCCACAACCATCTCTACACTTGACCGCCACCCCCATACACCCTAAGAGACCCCATCCGCCAAGGCCCCGGATTCGTCCGGGGCTTGTCTATTGTGCGGATTGCGAACTCTGGGACCTTCGGGGCCCTTTACCTACGGCCACCTTCGGGGGGCTAAACATATAGGGTCGGCAACGGCCCGCAAGCAAACGGAAGACAGAAAGCATGGCACTCAAGTCGTATAAGCCGACGACGCCGGGCCAGCGTGGGCTGGTGCTGATCGACCGTTCGGAGCTGTACAAAGGACGTCCCGTCAAAGCCCTCACCGAGGGTCTGACGAAGTCGGGCGGCCGTAACAACACCGGACGGATTACCTCTCGCCGCCGTGGTGGTGGCGCGAAGCGTCTCTACCGGATCGTCGATTTCAAGCGCGCCAAATTCGACGTGGCCGCAACCGTCGAGCGGATCGAATATGACCCGAACCGGACGGCCTTTATCGCGCTGATCAAGTACGAAGATGGCGAACAAGCATACATTCTGGCACCGCAGCGCCTTGGCGTTGGCGACCAGGTGATCGCATCGGCCAAGGCCGACGTGAAGCCGGGCAACGCAATGCCGTTCTCGGGCCTGCCGATCGGTACGATCGTGCACAACATCGAACTGAAGCCGGGCAAGGGCGGTCAGATCGCACGTGCCGCAGGCACCTACGCTCAGTTCGTTGGCCGTGACGGTGGCTACGCTCAGATCCGCCTGTCCTCGGGCGAACTGCGCATGGTGCGTCAGGAATGCATGTGCACCGTCGGTGCCGTGTCGAACCCCGACAACAGCAACCAGAACTTCGGTAAAGCCGGTCGTATGCGCCACAAGGGCATCCGTCCGAGCGTCCGTGGTGTGGTTATGAACCCGATCGACCACCCCCATGGTGGTGGTGAAGGCCGGACCTCGGGTGGTCGTCACCCGGTGACCCCATGGGGTAAGCCGACCAAGGGTAAGCGCACCCGCAACACCAACAAGGCGTCGCAGAAGCTGATCATCCGCTCGCGTCACGCCAAGAAGAAGGGTCGCTAATACATGTCGCGCTCTGTTTGGAAAGGCCCGTTCGTTGATGCCTACGTCCTGAAAAAGGCGGAAAAGGTACGCGACTCGGGTAAGAACGAAGTCATCAAAATCTGGTCGCGCCGCTCGACGATCCTGCCCCAGTTCGTGGGTCTGACGTTTGGCGTCTACAACGGCCAGAAGCACGTTCCCGTGCTGGTTACCGAAGACATGATCGGCCAGAAGTTCGGTGAATATTCGCCGACCCGGACCTATTACGGTCACGCGGCTGACAAAAAAGCGAAGCGGAAGTAAGTCATGGGCAAGGAAAAGAACCCCCGCCGCGTGGCAGACAACGAAGCAATGGCAAAACTGCGCATGCTCCGTACCTCCCCGCAGAAGCTGAATCTGGTTGCAGCGATGATCCGCGGCAAGAAGGTTGAAAAGGCCCTGACGGACCTGACCTTCTCGAAGAAGCGTATCGCAGTTGACGTGAAGAAATGTCTTCAGTCGGCCATCGCAAACGCCGAAAACAACCACAACCTGGACGTCGATGAACTGATCGTCGCCGAGGCCTATGTGGGCAAAAACCTGATCATGAAGCGCGGTCGTCCCCGTGCACGTGGTCGTTTCGGCAAGATTCACAAGCCGTTCTCGGAACTCACCATCAAGGTGCGTCAGATCGAGGAGCAAGCCTAATGGGTAATAAAACCAATCCGATCGGCATGCGTCTGCAGGTCAACCGCACCTGGGACAGCCGCTGGTACGCCGACACCAAAGACTACGGTGATCTTCTGCTGGAAGACCTCGCGATCCGCGATTTCATCCACGAAGAATGCAAGCAGGCCGGTATTGCCCGCGTGATCATCGAACGCCCCCACAAGAAGTGCCGTGTGACCATTCACACCGCGCGTCCGGGCGTGATCATCGGCAAGAAAGGCGCTGACATCGAAGTTCTTCGCAAGAAACTGTCGAACATGACCGACAGCGAACTGCACCTGAACATCGTTGAAGTGCGCAAGCCGGAACTCGACGCTCAGCTGGTTGGCGAGTCGATCGCTCAGCAGCTGGAACGCCGTGTATCGTTCCGCCGCGCCATGAAGCGTGCCGTGCAGAACGCCATGCGCATGGGCGCTCAGGGCATCCGTGTGAACGTTGCTGGCCGTCTGGGCGGTGCAGAAATCGCGCGTACCGAATGGTACCGTGAAGGCCGCGTGCCCCTGCACACCCTGCGTGCCGACATCGATTATGCCAACGTAGAGGCCACCACGCCCTACGGCATCATCGGGATCAAGGTCTGGATCTTCAAAGGCGAGATCATGGAGCACGATCCTCAAGCGCGTGACCGCAAGGCACAGGAACTCCAGGATGGTCCGGCCCCGCGTGGCGCCGGCGGCCGTCGCTAAGAGGGGTATGAGAAATGCTTCAACCTAAGCGCACAAAATTCCGCAAAATGCAAAAAGGCCGGATTCACGGCGAAGCAAAAGGCGGTAGCGACCTGAACTTTGGCACCTATGGCCTGAAAGCTCTTCAGCCTGAGCGCGTTACCGCGCGTCAGATCGAAGCCGCTCGTCGTGCCATGACCCGCCACATGAAGCGTCAGGGTCGTGTTTGGATCCGTATCTTCCCGGACACCCCGGTCACTGCCAAGCCCATCGAAGTTCGTATGGGTAAAGGTAAGGGCTCGGTCGACCGCTGGACCTGCAAGGTCAAGCCCGGCCGCGTGATGTTCGAGATCGACGGCGTTGGCGAAGACATCGCGCGTGAAGCGCTGCGTCTGGCTGCCATGAAGCTGCCGATCAAGACCCGCGTTGTGGTCCGCGAAGACTGGTAATCCGGTCTGTGGGCATCTGCCCGCACGGTACGAAAAAGGCCCCCGGCGTTCCGCGCCGGGGGTTTTCTTTTGTCGAGGTCTATTCAGTACAAGTAGAGGAAAGTCATTCAATATAGTCTCCATTTTGTTCGGCCCTTTGTGGTGCCAAATATGGGTCATCAACTCAAACCGGAGACGAAAACAATGACCCGCATTCTTCTGACCACCGCCGCAATCGCTATCAGCGCAAGCAGCGCCTATGCCCAGCAGACCGACGTGACCGCCGCCGCCTTGGCGGAGTTGGCGCAATATCAAGCCGCCGAAGCCGCAGTCGCGCAGCGCCTTGAGACCTTTGACACGCTCGATTTCGAAGTGTTCTCGGGGCGGCAGTGGGACCGCCTGCACGAAAGCCATGCCGAGGACATCAAGGTGCACTGGCCCGATGGCCGCATCACCGAGGGGCTGGATGTGCATATCGCTGATCTTGAGGCTTTCTTTGTCTATGCGCCCGACACCCGCATCGAAACGCATCCGATCCGCATTGGGCAGGGGGAATGGACTGGCGTGGTTGGTGTGATCGAGGGCACCTTTTCCGCGCCGATGCCGATTGGTGACGGTCAGTTCATTGAACCCACTGGCAAACCCTACAAGCTGACGATGGCCACCATTGGCCATTGGAACGACGAAGGCGTCATGGATGAAGAGTTCCTGTTCTGGGACAACCTGACCTTCATGCGCCAAATCGGCCTGGCCCAATAATCACGGCCTTAGGCAGGCCCCCTGTCCTCTTGGCGCGGGGGTTTCTTTGCGTGTAAGGAGGCACTGCGCGACATACCCTTAGACCGGAGGCATCCCATGCCGGAAATCTCATCTCTGTTTGTGACCCGCTTCTATCGCGCCCGCCTGTCAGAATTTGGCCCGGCCATTGACGCCGATGAATTTGAGTCGTCCTGCTATTCCATCGCAGAAGATGACGAAGCGGGGCAGGAATGGTGCGAAACCGAAGGCTATCCCGGTTATACGTCCTATGCATCGCTGACCGATCTGCCGTGGCGGTTCCCGATCTTTGCCGATCTGGTGAAATCGCTGGATCTGCACGTGGCCGAATTCGCCAAGGATTTGGAGTTTGATCTGGGCGGCAAGCAATTGGTGCTTGAGGATCTGTGGATCAACATTCTGCCTCCGGGCGGCACCCACAGCTCGCACCTGCATCCGCATTCGGTCATTTCTGGCACGACCTATGTCGCCATGCCGGAAGGGGCCTCAGCGCTGAAGCTGGAAGACCCTCGGTCCGCACGGATGATGGCAGCACCACCGCGAATTAAAGGCTGCCGGGAGGAGCTGAAAACCTTCGTTTATCAGCGCCCGCAAGTCGGGGATGTGCTGCTATGGGAAAGCTGGTTGCGCCATGAGGTGCCGCTGAACATGGCCGATGAGGACGAACGCATCTCGGTCAGCTTCAACTACAAGTGGGAGTAGGGGGCGGCCCAATCGACGTTGGTTGGACCCGCATCCCAATTGCCCATCAGTTAGGGGGAAACGGCGGTACAATCCGGTTCAAAGTCCCGAGTCGGAGGTCGAGCGCAGCGCCGGATTTCTTTCCGGGCGCGCCTATGCCCAAAGGCCCTTGCCACATTGGGATAACAGGCGTATAGACCGCGCTCATGCACGAAGAAACGGAATCGGTGCGCCTTGGCGCATAGGTTTCGCTTTTTGTCTTATAACCCACCAGGTGCACAGGTGACCCGGAAAAATATGTCCGGAGCTTGCTGGTGTTAGAAAGGAAAAGGCGATGAACGCCAACGAACTGCGTGACAAGACGCCGGACGAGCTCCGCGACGAACTTGTTAATCTCAAGAAAGAAGCATTCAATCTGCGCTTTCAGCAGGCCACCGGCCAGCTGGAGAACACTGCCCGCATCAAAGTTGTGCGCCGCAATGTTGCCCGCGTGCAGACCGTGCTGAATCAAAAAGCTGCGGCCGCAGCTGGCAACGAATAAGGAGCCTGAAAGATGCCCAAACGTATCCTGCAAGGCACCGTCACCAGCACGGCCAACACTCAGACCGTTACGGTTTCGGTTGAGCGTCGCTTTAAGCACCCGGTTCTTCAGAAGACCATTCGTAAGTCCAAGAAGTACCGTGCTCATGATGAGAATGAGAAATTCAACGTCGGCGATTCCGTACGCATCATCGAATGCGCGCCGAAGTCGAAAACAAAACGCTGGGAAGTGATCGCCGAGTAATCGGTACCACCTAACAGTTATTCGAAACCCTGGGGGACAAAACAGACCAGCCCCCACAGGTCGGGAGAAACCACATGATCCAGATGCAGACCAATCTGGATGTCGCTGACAACTCCGGCGCACGCCGAGTTCAGTGCATCAAGGTCCTGGGTGGTTCCAAGCGGAAATACGCGTCGGTGGGTGACATCATCGTCGTATCCGTGAAAGAAGCCATCCCGCGCGGTCGCGTTAAGAAAGGTGATGTCCGTAAGGCCGTCGTCGTTCGCACCGCCAAGGAAGTTCGTCGCGAAGATGGCACCGCCATCCGCTTTGACCGCAACGCAGCCGTTATCCTGAACAACTCGGGTGAGCCGGTTGGCACCCGTATCTTCGGGCCGGTCGTGCGTGAACTGCGCGCCAAGAACTTCATGAAGATCATCTCGCTTGCTCCGGAGGTGCTGTAATGGCTGCTAAACTCCGTAAAGGTGACAAGGTCATCGTTCTTGCTGGCAAGGACAAAGGCAAAACCGGTGAAATTACGTCGGTTGACCCCAAAGCCGGCAAAGCTGTTGTTGACGGTGTGAATGTCGCCATCCGCCACCAGCGTCAGACCCAGTCCGAACAGGGCGGCCGCCTGCCGAAGGCACTGCCGATTGACCTGTCGAACCTGGCCATCGTTGATGCGAACGGCAAAGCAACCCGCGTTGGCTTCCGTGAGGAAGACGGCAAGAAGGTCCGCTTTGCCAAGACCACTGGGGACGTGATCTGATGCTGGACACCGCAAACTACACCCCGCGTCTGAAGGAACTGTATGCTTCGACCGTTCGTGCCGCTCTGAAAGAAGAGTTTGGCTATAAGAACGACATGCAGATCCCCAAGCTGGAAAAGATCGTTCTGAACATTGGTTGTGGCTCTGAAGCTGTCAAAGACAGCAAGAAAGCCAAATCCGCTCAGGAAGATCTGTCGACCATCGCAGGTCAGAAGGCACTGACCACGAAAGCCAAGAAGTCCATCGCTGGCTTCCGCGTTCGTGAAGATATGCCGCTTGGTGCAAAGGTAACCCTTCGCGGTGACCGTATGTACGAATTCCTGGATCGTCTGATCACCATCGCAATGCCCCGTATCCGCGACTTCCGCGGCGTATCGGGCAAGTCGTTTGACGGCCGTGGCAACTACGCCACCGGTCTGAAGGAACACATCGTGTTCCCGGAAATCGACTTCGACAAGGTGGACGAAACCTGGGGCATGGACATTGTCATCTGCACCACCGCCAAGACTGACGCAGAAGCCAAAGCGCTGTTGAAGCAATTCAACATGCCGTTCAACAGCTGAGGGATCGGGATCAATGGCTAAAAAAGCAATGATCGAGCGCGAAAAGAAGCGTCAGCGTCTGGTAGCGAAATTCGCCGCCAAGCGTGCCGCTCTGAAAGAAATCGCGAATGACGAATCGAAGCCGATGGAAGAACGCTTCAAGGCTCGCCTGAAGCTGGCAAAACTGCCGCGCAACAGCGCTGCTAACCGTCTGCACAACCGCTGCCAACTCACTGGCCGTCCGCATGCCTACTACCGCAAACTCCGCATCAGCCGTATCATGCTGCGCGAGCTTGGGTCGAACGGCAAGCTGCCCGGCGTTGTGAAGTCGAGCTGGTAAGGAGATCACGATATGAACGATCCTATCGGCGATATGCTCACCCGTATCCGCAACGCACAGCTGCGTGGCAAGTCGACGACGTCGACCCCCGCTTCGAAGCTGCGTGGTTGGGTTCTGGATGTTTTGGCTGACGAAGGCTACATCCGCGGCTACGAAAAAGGCACTGATACCGCAGGTCACCCGACCTTTGAAATCGGCCTGAAGTACTATGATGGCGCTCCGGTTATCCGTGAGCTTAAGCGGGTTTCGAAGCCCGGCCGTCGCGTGTACCTCAGCGTCAAGGAAATCCCGCAGGTTCGTCAGGGCCTGGGTGTTTCGATTGTCAGCACGCCCAAAGGCGTGATGTCGGACGCAAGCGCGCGCAGCCAGAATGTTGGCGGCGAAGTGCTCTGCACGGTCTTCTAAGGAGTAGGCAATGTCTCGTATTGGCAAAAAACCGGTCGAGCTGCCCTCGGGTGTTTCGGCAACCGTGTCCGGCCAGACCGTAGAAGTGAAAGGCCCGAAAGGCGCCCAGACCTTCACCGCGACTGATGATGTGACCATCACCGTCGAAGATAACATCGTATCCGTTGCGCCGCGTGGCAAGTCCAAGCGCGCTCGCCAGCAGTGGGGCATGAGCCGCACGATGGTGGCCAACCTGGTGCACGGCGTAACCAACACCTTCAAGAAAGAACTTGAAATCCAGGGTGTGGGTTATCGTGCCGCGGTTCAGGGCAACGTGCTGAAGCTGAACCTCGGCTACAGCCACGATGTGAATTTTGACATTCCGGCAGGTGTAACGGTAACCACCCCCAAGCCGACTGAGATCGTGATCGAAGGTCACGACGCTCAGGAAGTTGGCCAGGTGGCTGCTAACATTCGCGACTGGCGTCGTCCTGAGCCCTATAAGGGCAAGGGCATTCGCTACAAGGGCGAATACATCTTCCAGAAGGAAGGCAAGAAGAAGTAAAGGTGTCGCAACATGGCTAACAGCAAACGTGTCCTGTTCCAAAAGCGCCGCCTGCGCGTTCGGAACAAACTCCGCAAGGTCAACGCTGGTCGCGTTCGTCTTTCGGTTCACCGTTCGAACAAGAACATTTCGGTTCAGCTGATCGACGACGTTCAGGGCAAAACCCTGGCGGCGGCCTCGACCCTCGAAAAGGATCTGGGCTACGTCGGTAAGAACAACGTAGAAGCCGCCACGAAAGTGGGTCAGGTGATCGCAGAGCGTGCCCTGGCCGCTGGCGTGACCGAAGCCTACTTCGACCGCGGTGGTTTCATCTTCCACGGTAAAGTGAAGGCTCTGGCCGACGCAGCCCGTGAAGCTGGTCTGAAGATCTAAGGGACGGGCGGGCCTTGGCTCGCCCCCCAAAGTTCGGGGCTTCGGCCCCAGTAAGGTGGGTGAAAGCCCACCTTACATTTTGCAGGCGGAAACGCCTCGATGATCCGGGAAACGTCGATTTCACCTGGATTGGAAAAACCGGTGCTCTTGGGCACCAGATTTAAAGGAAAGCCAAATGGCAGAACGTGATAACCGCCGTGAAGGTGGCCGCGGTCGCCGCGACCGTGAGGAAGCAGCACCCGAATTCGCAGATCGTCTTGTCGCGATCAACCGTGTGTCCAAGACCGTAAAAGGTGGTAAGCGCTTTGGCTTCGCCGCACTTGTGGTTGTTGGCGACCAGAAAGGCCGCGTCGGCTTTGGTAAGGGTAAGGCGAAAGAAGTGCCCGAAGCCATCCGTAAGGCGACCGAGCAGGCGAAGCGCAAAATGATGCGCGTGCCGCTGAAAGAAGGCCGCACGCTGCACCACGACATCGAAGGTCGTCATGGCGCAGGCCGCGTCGTAATGCGCACTGCACCGACCGGTACTGGTATCATCGCCGGTGGTCCGATGCGTGCCGTGTTCGAAATGCTTGGTGTTCAGGACGTGGTCGCAAAGTCGATCGGTTCGCAGAACCCCTACAACATGATCCGCGCAACTCTCGACGGTCTTGGCAAAGAAGCCAGCCCCCGTTCGGTGGCTCAGCGTCGCGGTAAGAAAGTGGCCGACATCCTGCCCAAGCGCGATGACGCCCCGGTTTCTGAGGAGGCATAAGAGCAATGGCTAAGACAATTGTTGTTAAGCAGATTGGTTCGCCGATCCGCCGCCCCGATGTCCAGCGTCGCACGCTGATCGGTCTGGGTCTGAACAAGATGCACAAGACCCGTGAGCTGGAAGATACACCTTCGGTTCGCGGCATGGTCAACTCGATCCCGCACCTGGTGGAGATCATTGAAGAGCGCGGTTAATCGCCTTTTCTGACCTAGACTTAAGCGCCCCTCGGTTCCGCCGGGGGGCGTTTTCTTTTGGGTAACGGGCGCAGTCGGGCGTCCCACCCGCGCCGCCCGAGCCCTCCTGCGCCCATGCGCTGCGCGCGACCTGTTGATGCCCCTTGTGCTTTATTCGCCGACCGATCAGTCTGCTTATTGGGAGGAGACTCAGATGGCATTGGATATCGCGCAGTTTGATCTGAACGGGATTGGGGCAGAGTTCATTGAAAACCCGCACCCGACCTTGCACGCGCTTCGAGCGCAAAGCCCGGTGCATCGGAACCCGGACGGATCGGTGTATCTGACGCGCTATGACGACTGTGTGAAAGTCTACCAAAGCCGCGATATGCTGTCGGACAAGACCGAGGAATTTGGCCGCAAGTTCGGGCAGTGCCCGCTGCAGCGCCACCATGTCACCAGCCTTGTGTTCAACGACCCGCCGTATCACACTGCGGTGCGCAAACTGCTGGCCTCGGCCTTTACGCCGCGCAAGCTGGCGGAATTTGATCCGTTGATCGAAGGGATCGTTTCGCGGCGTTTGGACCGCGTCGCGGAGATGGGCGAGTTCGATATGATCGACGATTTCGCCAAGGTCCTGCCGACCGAGATTATTTCCTTTATGTTGGGCATTCCCGAAGACTACCGCGCCCGTCTGCGCGGCTATTCACTGGCCATTCTGGGTGCGCTAGACCCAGTTGTTTCGCCAGAGCGGATTGAGGCGGGCAACGCCGCAGTGACCGAGTTTTCAGAGCTTCTGGACGATCTGATCAATCACCGCCGCAACAACCCCGAAGGCGCAAAGCAGGGCGAGGTGCTTGAGGCGCTGATCTTTGGTGAACATGATGGGCGGCGCCTGACGCAGGAGGAATTGATCCAGAATTGTATCTTTCTGCTGAACGCAGGCCATGAAACGACAACGAGCCTTGTTGGCAATTCCGTGGGCGTGTTGCTGGACAATCCCGACCAGCATCGCCTGTTGCTGGACCAGCCGGATCTGATCGGTTCAGCGATTGAGGAATTCCTACGGGTGGAAAGCCCGCTTCAGATCGGCAACCGGCTGGCAGGTGCGGATATCGAACTGTCAGACTGCGTCTTGCCGAAGGGCACGTATATTCACACCTCCATCGCGGCGGCGAACCGGGATCCGGCGATGTTTCCCGATCCAGACCGGGTGGACATCACCCGCAAACCCAACCGCCAGATTGCCTTTATCACGGGCATTCATGTGTGCCTTGGCGCGACGCTGGCGCGGATTGAGGGCAAGATCGCCATAGGCCAGTTGGTCTCGCGTTTCCCGCATCTTCGTGAAAACGGCCCGCGCCAAAGGATGCCCTTGGCGCGGTTCCGTGGTTTCACGTCTTTGCCGGTCCGGGTTTAAGCCGTGGCCGCAATGTAGATCAGGTAGAGGCTGGACAGCGTGCCCATGACAAAAGCAGGCACGCGGACAAAGCTGATGCCTGACCAATAGAGCGGGACATAAAGCGCCCGTCCCAATACCAGTACTGTCAGGGCTATTGCGACGCCGGGATGCTCGGGGGCGGCCAAATAGGCGGCGAGCATGGCGGGAACCGCATAGGCGGCTGATTCCGTTTGGTTCTGCAAACTGCGGGTGATCCGCAGGCCGAAGGCGGTTTCTGGGCGCGCATCTCGATTGGCGGAAAAGCCGAAAGCGAATCCTTGGGTCGCGTAGGTGTGCATGATGGACATGCCGACAATGACAAGGGCAATCAGCCCATAAAGGGATAGGGCAATCGGGAAAGTCATGACGTCTCCTATTGGTTTGGAGTGGTGGTAAAATTGGTTAAATCGGGTTATTTCTACCCGAGTGACTAGAAATAACAATCCAAGTGGTTAGAAATAATGGGGCGCTCAAGAAAACGTGATCCGGGCGATGCTCTGACGGCGGCGATGCAGCTGTTCTGGCGGCATGGCTACGAAAGTGTCGGAACCCGCCAGATAGAAGACGAGGCCGGGATCACACGATTTTCCTTGCAGACGGTCTATGGCGGTAAGATGGGCTTGTTCCTTGCCGCTCTGGACCACTATCTGACGCTGTTTGAGGCGGGGGCAGCGCCGCGATGCGCGCCTGATGCGATCGGCGAAATCGCGGACTGGTTTTTGCGCCGCACCGCGCCTGAGGTCATGTCCGAGGACATGCGCAACGGATGCCTCGCGCTTAATAGCTTGATCGAATTTGGCGCGGGTCACCCCGAGATTGAACAACGGGCCGCACGATATTTTGCCTTGCTGCGCGGGCGTTTTTCCGAGGCGCTGACAAGATTGCGTGACACGGGCCAATTGGACGGCGCGATTGACCCGCAACAGGGGGCAGAGCTTTTGCATGCTTCGGCATTGGCAATGGCGATGCAGATCCGGGCGGCTGGTGACAACGGGGCCGCAGCGCCGCTGGCGCAGGCGACGGCGACGATGGTCCGGGGATGGGCGAAACAGGCTTGATCCGGGGGAAGGGGGCGTTTATATGCGCCCGGTGCCCCTTTGGGCGCAGAATCAACAATCAAGAAAAGCCGTGGTTGGCCCGATCGCTTCGTGGGTCACATCCGGCAATGGAGAAGCGATATGAAACTGCATGAACTTCGCGATAACGAAGGCGCAACCCAGCGTAAAAAGCGCGTCGCGCGCGGCCCGGGTTCGGGCAAAGGTAAGACCGCTGGCCGTGGTATCAAAGGTCAGAAGTCGCGTTCGGGTGTGGCCATCAATGGCTACGAAGGCGGCCAGATGCCGCTGTACCAGCGTCTGCCCAAGCGTGGCTTCAACAAGCCGAACCGCAAGGCCTACGCCGCCGTCAACCTGGGTCTGATCCAGAAGTTTGTCGAAGCTGGCAAGCTGGACGCAACGGCCGCCATCACCGAAGACGCGATGGTTGCATCGGGTCTGGTACGCCGCAAGCTGGACGGCATCCGCGTTCTGGCCAAGGGTGAAATCACCACGGCTGTGAACCTGGAAGTGACCGGCGCGTCGAAATCGGCAGTCGAAGCCGTCGAAAAAGCCGGTGGCTCGCTCAAGACCGCGGCAGCTGCGGCTGAATAACGGGTTGTGAGCGGCGACGCCGCCGCTTACATAGTCCCCAGAGTTTTCCCGAACGCCGCCAGAGCTGGAAACTGCTCTTGGCGGCGTTTGTCCGACAAGAGAGACCCGCATGGTATCTGCAGCAGAACAAATGGCCGCCAACACAAGCTGGGCGGCTCTGGGCAAGGCGAAGGACCTGCGCAGCCGGATTTTCTTCACGGTTGGCCTTCTGATCGTCTATCGCCTAGGCACGTTTATCCCGGTTCCGGGCATCGACGGTGTCGCGCTTCGCGAATTTATGGAACAGGCCCAGACCGGCATCGGCGGCATCCTGACCATGTTCACCGGGGGCGCTTTGGGGCGTATGGGCATCTTCGCCCTTGGGATCATGCCATACATCACGGCGTCGATTCTGATTCAGCTGCTGTCCTCGATGGTTCCCGCGCTTGAGCAACTCAAGAAAGAGGGTGAAATCGGTCGCAAGAAGATCAACCAGTACACGCGCTATGGCACGGTCATTCTGGCCACGTTCCAAGCCTACGGTCTGGCGGTCAGTCTTGAAACCGGCGATCTGGTGACCGATCCGGGTTGGTATTTCCGCGCGGCCTGTCTGATTACACTGGTCGGCGGCACAATGTTCCTGATGTGGCTGGGTGAACAGATCACCGCGCGCGGCATCGGTAACGGTATTTCGTTGATTATCTTTGTTGGTGTGATTGCCGAAGTTCCCGCCGCTCTGGCCCAGTTTTTTGCCTCGGGCCGTTCGGGCGCAATCAGCCCGGTTGTCATCATCGGTGTGATCTTGATGGTCGTCGCGACGATCACCTTTGTGGTGTTCCTTGAGCGTGCGCTGCGCAAGATTGCCATCCAATACCCGCGCCGTCAGGTCGGTATGAAGATGACCGAAGCGCAGACGTCGCACCTGCCGGTCAAAGTGAACCCTGCAGGCGTTATCCCGGCGATCTTTGCAAGCTCGCTGCTGCTGCTGCCGGTCACGATCAGCACCTTCTCGGGCACAAGCACCGGCCCGATCATGTCGACCATTCTGGCCTATTTCGGCCCCGGTCAGCCACTGTACCTGCTGTTCTTCGCGGGCATGATCGTGTTCTTCGCTTATTTCTATACGTTCAACGTGTCGTTTAAGCCGGACGAAGTTGCCGAAAACCTGAAAAATCAGGGCGGCTTCATCCCGGGCATCCGCCCCGGCAAGAAAACAGCCGAGCATCTGGAATACGTGGTCAACCGCGTTCTGGTTCTGGGCTCGGCGTATCTGGCTGCTGTCTGTCTGCTGCCGGAAATCCTGCGTGGCCAGTTCGCCATTCCGTTCTACTTCGGCGGCACCTCGGTGTTGATCGTGGTCAGCGTGGCGATGGATACCATTCAACAGGTGCAAAGCCATCTTCTGGCGCATCAGTACGAAGGTCTAATCCAGAAATCGCAGCTGCGTGGTAAAGGTAAAGGCCGCAAGAAACGTGGAGGACCAGCGCGCCGATGAACATCATTCTTCTTGGACCGCCGGGGGCCGGTAAAGGCACTCAAGCCCGCATGCTCGTGGATGAGCGTAACATGATCCAGCTTTCGACCGGCGACATGCTGCGCGAAGCCAAGGACAGCGGCACCGAAATGGGTAAGATCGTTGCGGGCGTCATGGCGCGCGGCGAGCTGGTCACCGACGAGATCGTGATTGGCCTGATCCGCGAAAAGCTGGCGGGCGACAAAGCTGGTGGTTTCATCTTCGATGGCTTCCCCCGCACGCTGGCTCAGGCCGACGCGCTGGCGGATCTGCTGGCCGAAACCGGTGAGACGCTGGATGCCGTGGTTGAAATGCAGGTGGACGATGACGCGCTTGTCGCCCGTATCACGGCGCGTTCGACTTGTGGCGGCTGCGGCGAAGTCTACAACGATCAGACCAAGCCTTGGCCTGCCGATGGCAAGTGCGGCAACTGTGGCAGCGACGACGTCAAGCGCCGCGCTGACGACAACGAAGACAGCCTGCGCACACGTCTGATGGAATATTACAAAAAGACCTCGCCGCTGATTGGCTACTACTATGCCAAAGGCGCGCTGAGCTCGGTCAATGGTCTGGGCGAAATCGGCGATGTGAAGGCCGCAATCGCCAGCGTTCTGGACAAGTAACGCGACCATACGAAGACAGGTGACGGGCGGGGGACATCCCCGCCTTTGCCATTTCAGGAAAGAGGGTTGACCCCCAAGTCAATCTCACCTACCTACGCGCATCTCTGTATGAGAATCATTTTGCTGGCCGGGTCGCACCCGGAGGCAGACCACCTGATCAGCTAGGGCCCGTCGGCGCAAAACGCCTCGGGCCTCATGTTGTGAAAAAAGGTTCTGGAGCTACGGAACCGCAACGAAAAGGAAAGTGACACGTGGCACGTATCGCCGGCGTTAACATCCCGACCCACAAACGGGTCCCGATCGCCCTGACTTACATCACCGGAATTGGTCCGGCATCCGCCAAAGCCATCTGCGAAGCAGTGAACATCGAGGCGACTCGTCGTGTGAACGAACTGTCCGACGCAGAAGTGCTGGCAATCCGCGAACACATCGACGCCAACTACACCGTAGAAGGTGACCTGCGCCGCGAAGTGCAGATGAACATCAAGCGTCTGATGGACCTTGGCAGCTACCGTGGCCTGCGTCACCGTCGCAACCTCCCCGTACGCGGTCAGCGTACCCACACCAACGCTCGTACCCGCAAAGGCCCCGCAAAGGCCATCGCAGGCAAGAAGAAGTAAGGGAGGTCCACCGATATGGCACGTGATACCCGCCGTGGGGGCAAGAAAAAGGTCTCCAAGAACATCGCTACCGGTGTTGCACACGTTAACTCGTCGTTCAACAACACCAAGATCCTGATCTCTGACGTGCAGGGCAATGCTATTGCCTGGTCGTCGGCTGGCACGATGGGCTTCAAAGGCTCGCGTAAGTCGACTCCGTATGCCGCTCAGATGGCTGCAGAAGATGCAGGCAAAAAAGCTCAGGAACACGGCATGAAGTCGCTGGAAGTCGAAGTACAGGGCCCCGGTTCGGGCCGTGAATCGGCTCTGCGCGCGCTGGCCGCTGTCGGTTTCAACATCACCTCGATCCGTGATGTGACCCCGATCGCACACAATGGCTGCCGCCCGCCGAAGCGCCGCCGCGTCTGATTTCTCAGATATCTGAGTGGGGCCTTGCCATTGCGCAGGGCCCCATTCCGTCATTTCAACCTCGGGCGTCCTTGACCTTTGGACATGGGGACAAGGACAGGAATGGAGGGACGCATGATCCATAAGAACTGGGCAGAACTGATCAAGCCGGCACAGCTTGACGTAAAACCGGGCAGCGATCCGTCGCGCGTGGCAACTGTGGTTGCCGAACCGCTGGAGCGTGGCTTTGGTCTGACTTTGGGCAACGCCCTGCGCCGTGTGCTGCTGTCGTCGCTGCAAGGCGCGGCCATCACCAGCGTTCAGATTGACAACGTTCTGCACGAATTTTCGAGCGTGGCCGGTGTGCGTGAAGACGTCACCGACATCGTTCTGAACCTCAAGGGCGTCAGCCTGCGCATGGAAGTCGAAGGCCCCAAGCGCCTTTCGATCAATGCAAAGGGTCCGGGTGTTGTCACCGCTGGTGACATTTCGGACAGCGCCGGCATCGAAGTTCTGAACAAAGAACACGTGATTTGTCACCTGGATGATGGTGCCGATCTCTACATGGAACTGACGGTTAACACCGGTAAGGGCTATGTGTCGGCAGACAAGAACAAGCCGGAAGATGCGCCCATCGGTCTGATCCCGATCGACGCGATCTATTCGCCGGTGAAAAAGGTGGCTTACGACGTTCAGCCGACCCGTGAAGGTCAGGTGCTGGACTATGACAAGCTGACCATGAAAGTGGAAACCGATGGTTCGGTCACCCCCGAAGATGCAATCGCTTATGCGGCTCGCATTCTTCAGGACCAGCTGTCGATCTTCGTCAACTTCGAAGAGCCCGAGTCGGCTGGCCGTCAGGACGAAGACGATGGTCTGGAGTTCAACCCGCTTCTGCTGAAGAAAGTGGACGAGCTGGAACTGTCTGTCCGTTCGGCAAACTGCCTGAAGAACGACAACATCGTTTACATCGGCGACCTGATTCAGAAAACCGAAGCCGAGATGCTCCGCACCCCGAACTTCGGCCGCAAGTCGCTGAACGAGATCAAAGAAGTGCTGTCGGGCATGGGTCTGCACCTTGGCATGGACGTCGAGGATTGGCCGCCGGACAACATCGAAGATCTGGCCAAGAAGCTGGAAGACAACTTCTAAGGTTCGGTGGGTTATAAACCCACCCTACGGCGAGGCGCTTTAGCCTCGCCTACCACACTGGGCAGTCCGCCCCAAGGAGAGCGGCTCGCACGCATGGGCCGCCAGACAAAGCAAAACGCCCGTAGAGGGCACATAGGAGAATGACAATGCGTCACGCACGTGGTTACCGCCGCCTGAACCGTACTCATGAGCACCGTAAAGCCCTGTGGGCGAACATGGCGGGCTCGCTCATTGAGCACGAGCAAATCAAAACCACCCTGCCGAAGGCAAAAGAACTGCGCCCGATCGTTGAAAAACTGATCACGCTGGGCAAGCGCGGTGATCTGCACGCCCGTCGTCAGGCCGCATCGCAGCTGAAGCAGGACGCTCTGGTTGCCAAGCTGTTCGAAGTGCTTGGCCCGCGTTATGCCGAACGTCAGGGCGGCTATGTCCGTATCCTGAAAGCTGGCTTCCGCTATGGCGACATGGCACCGATGGCGATCATCGAATTCGTTGATCGTGACGTCGATGCCAAAGGCGCCGCCGACAAGGCCCGTCTGGAAGAAGCAGAAGCTGCTGAAGAATAAGTCGTTCCGGTCACCCGGATCAGGAAGGCCCTGCCATTTGGCGGGGCCTTTTCTTTTGCGCCTATTGCGCAGGGCGGCGGCTGGGTCGCAGGCGTCCGGCGGATTTGCGGCGCATGTGCCGATGGTAAATGTAGCGCGCCACGATATTGGCATAGCCCCAGTTCAGAACGGTATACAGGCCGGGCGTTCGACACAGCCGGGCCAAGAACCGGAAACGAGGCATTTGGTCCCAAAGCACCAGCATCGCATCAAAACCAACATAAAGAGTGCCGTCGTGTACCACATGCAACAGCCGGGTGGCCTGATCTTCGGTCACGCCCCAAAGCGTCAGATCAATCTGGTTTAGGTCATCAAAGGCAATCGGCAGTCCACGCGCTTCGGAATAGTCGGCATAGCTGCACATTTCGCCGTCACAGAAAGGGCAGTCGCCATTGTACAAGGCGCGGGTTCTGGGTGTGGTGTCGGATGTCATGAATGCGTCCTCCAATATCCACATCTCAGGTTAGACTTTGAGGGCCGGGTTGCCAGAGGCGGGTTGTCGCAGCGGTGGGTTGCAATGGGCCCAAGGCTCGCACATATCTGGGCCGAAGAACGGAGGACGACATGCTGCGGATCATCACCCTCTTGGCGCTAATAGCGACACCCGTCTGGGCGGAAACGCGTATCCCGACCAGTCAAGCCGAAATCTCGATGGGCTTTGCGCCGTTGGTCAAACAAGCGGCCCCGGCAGTGGTCAACATTTATGCCCGCCGGATCGTCCAGCAGCAACAAAGCCCCTTCGGCAATGATCCGATCTTTGGTCAGATGTTCCGCGATTTCGGTGAAACCCGGACACGGGTGCAAAACTCGCTCGGGTCGGGCGTGATTCTGAGCGCCGACGGCATTGTCGTGTCGAACTACCACGTCGTCGGGCAGGCCAGTGAAATCCGCGTGGTGCTGAACAACCGCCAAGAATATGAGGCCAGCGTTCTGCTGGGGGATGAGGAAAGCGATCTGGCGATCCTCAAGCTGCATGATGCCGCTGACATGCCGTATCTGAACCTTCGGCCATCGGACACGGTGGAGGTGGGCGAATTGGTGCTGGCCATCGGCAACCCCTTCGGCGTGGGGCAGACGGTTTCGTCGGGCATCGTTTCGGGGCTTGCACGGTCTGGCACGGCGACGGGCAATGCGCGGGGCTATTTCCTGCAAACCGATGCGCCGATCAACCCCGGCAATTCGGGCGGGGCGCTGATTGATATCAATGGGCAGCTGATCGGTGTGAACACTTCGATCCTGACGCGGTCGGGCGGGTCCAACGGCATTGGCTTTGCCATACCGGCCGATCTGGTCGCGCAGTTCATGGCGCAGGCCCAATCGGGCGAGGCGCGGTTCCAGCGCCCTTGGGCTGGTGTGTCGGGGCAGTCGGTGGATGGTGATCTGTCTGAAACGTTGGGGCTGACCGCGCCGGGCGGCGTTGTCTTGACCGAATTGCACAGTGAAAGCCCGTTCCGCAGCGCGGGTATGTTGCCGGGCGATGCGATCCTTGAGGTGGACGGGCTGGCGGTGAACACCCCGCCCGAAGTGCTCTATCGGATGAGTGTGCGCGGCATCGGCAAGGCGGCGGATATCGCCTTTGCACGTGGCGGCGAAGGGCGGAATGCCAAGGTGCAGATGATTGCGCCGCCGGACCGGCCCGCGCGGCAGGCAGTGACGCTTGATGATCGGTTGCCGTTGCAGGGGCTGTCGGTGGCACGGGCCAACCCGGCGGTGATCGCCGAATATGATTTGGCCATCGGCATCGAAGGCATCGTCATCACCGACCCCGGCCCAAATGGTGCCCGCATTGGCCTGCAAGTCGGCGATGTGCTGGTCGCTGTGAATGGCCGCGCGGTTGAAAAGACCAGCGATGTTCCGGCCTTGCTGGGGCGCTCTGGCACCACTTCCATCGAGGCGCTGCGCGGCGGCCGCCGGGTTTTGTTCCGGTTCCGAGGGTAAGGCATGGCGGATCTGTTCGGCGCACCTGAAACCGCGATGGTTGGGGCCACTGGCCCGCGGCCCTTGGCTGACCGGCTGCGCCCCAAGACCCTGGCAGAGGTGATCGGCCAACAGCATGTTCTTGGCCCAGATGCGCCGCTTGGCACGATGCTGGCCAATAACGCGCTGTCCTCGCTGATTTTCTGGGGGCCGCCCGGTGTGGGTAAGACCACAATCGCGCGGCTTCTGGCACATGAAACCGACCTGCATTTCGTGCAGATCAGCGCGATTTTCACCGGCGTTCCTGACTTGCGCAAAGTGTTTGAGGCGGCCAAGCATCGCCGGGCGAACGGGCAGGGGACGTTGCTGTTCGTGGACGAAATCCACCGTTTCAACAAAGCGCAACAAGACGGGTTCCTGCCGCATATGGAGGACGGGACCATCCTTCTGGTCGGGGCGACCACGGAAAACCCGTCGTTTGAGCTGAACGCCGCTGTGCTCAGCCGGGCGCAGGTTTTGGTGTTGGAACGTCTGTCGAAGGATGATCTCGGCCAGTTGGTCGCGCGGGCTGAGGCCGAACTTGGCCGAACCTTGCCGCTGACCGATGCCGCGCGTGCGGCCTTGCTGGAAATGGCCGATGGCGATGGCCGGGCCTTGCTGAACCTTGTGGAACAGGTTGGCAGTTGGCGGGTTGAAGCGCCGCTGGACACGGACGCGCTGACCAAACGGCTGATGCGCCGGGCCGCGCAATACGACAAATCCGGCGACGGGCATTACAACCTGATATCGGCCCTGCATAAATCGGTGCGCGGGTCTGACCCGGACGCGGCGCTGTATTGGTTCGCCCGTATGATAGAGGCTGGCGAAGACCCGCGTTTTCTGGGCCGTCGCCTGACACGCATGGCGGTCGAAGACATCGGCCTTGCCGATCCGCAGGCGCAATCGGTCTGCCTTCAGGGTTGGGAAACCTACGAACGGCTGGGATCGCCCGAGGGCGAATTGGCCTTGGCCCAAGCGGTGGTTTATCTGGCGCTGGCCCCGAAGTCGAACGCGGTTTACGTGGCCTACAAGGCCGCCCGAAACGCGGCCCGCAAAACCGGGTCAACGCCGCCGCCCAAGCACATCCTGAACGCGCCGACATCGTTGATGGAGGATCAGGGCTATGGCGCGGGCTATGCCTATGACCATGACGCCGAGGACGGGTTTTCTGGACAGAACTATTTCCCCGACGGGATGGACCGGACACGGTTCTATGATCCGGTTGAGCGGGGCTTTGAACGGGATCTGGCCAAGCGCGTGGCCTATTTCGACAAGCTGCGCACCAAACGCGGTGGTTAGGCCAACCGGCCCGTTCCTTGACAAATCCGCGCTGTGGCCACACAGAACGCCTATGATGACACCACTTCTACAGGTCGCCTTGGGCGGCGCAATCGGCGCGTCGGGCCGGTATTTGACGGGGCTTTGGGCTGGCCGCACGCTGGGCCATGGCTTTCCTTGGGGGACGCTGACGGTGAATATCGTCGGCTCTTTCGTGATGGGCGTTGTGGTTGTGGTGCTGGCGCATCTCTCGGGGAACCGATATGCGCCGTTGTTGATGACGGGGATCCTTGGCGGGTTCACCACCTTCTCGGCGTTTTCGCTGGATGCCGTCACATTATATGAGCGGGGCCAGACGGGCCTTGCAGCCAGCTATGTTGGCGCATCTGTCGTATTTTCCTTGGCCGCGCTGTTTGCGGGGCTTCTTCTAGCCCGGAGTTTCACCCAATGAGCGGCGTTCAACAGGTCACGGTCGGCCCCGGTGATGGCGATCAGCGTTTGGACCGTTGGTTCAAGCGTCATTTCCCGCATGTGGCGCAGGGGCGCATCGAAAAGATGTGCCGTAAAGGCGAAATCCGCATCGACGGCGCACGGGCTAAGGCCTCGACCCGGATCGAGGTGGGCCAGACCATCCGCATTCCCCCCTTGCCTGAAGCAAGCGAGGTTCAGGCGAGCCAGCCCGCGCCCAAGCCGCGTGTGTCGGATGCCGATGCCAAACTGATCCAGTCCTGCGTGATCTACCGCGACGATCATATCATCGCGCTGAATAAGCCGCCGGGGCTGCCGACGCAGGGCGGCTCCAAGCAGTTGCGCCATGTCGATGGTTTGGCCGAAGCGCTGAAATTCGGGTTGGATGAGAAGCCGCGCCTTGTGCACCGGCTGGATAAGGACACATCGGGCGTTCTGTTGCTGGCGCGGTCGCGCGAAATCGCCAAGGCCCTGACCGAAGCGATCCGCCACCGCAACACGCGCAAAATTTACTGGTCGCTGGTCGCCGGTGTGCCGACGCCATACCTTGGCGAAATCCGCTATGGTCTGGTCAAGGCGCCGGGGCATGGCCGTCAGGGCGAGGGCGAGAAAATGATCTGCGTCCACCCCCGCGAAATGGACCGGACACCGGGCGCGAAACGGGCACATACACTGTATGCTACACTGTATCGGGTGGCTGGACGGGCCGCTTGGGTCGCGATGGAGCCGCTGACGGGCCGCACGCACCAGCTGCGGGCTCATATGGCCGAAATTGGCCATCCGATCATTGGCGATGGCAAATACGGCGGGTCCAGTCAGGAAAACATGGGCGACGGATGGGGCGCACAACTGGGCGGCATCATCTCGAAAAAGCTGCACCTGCACGCCCGCTCCATGAGCTTTGAGCACCCGGTGACCCATAAAACTGTGACTGTCCGCGCGCCGCTGCCCGAACACATGGCGCATAGCTGGGACACCTTCGGCTGGTCCGAAGATCTGGCCGCAGAAGATCCGTTCGAGTCGCTTTGATGGTGCTGCGGTTGGTGATGTTCGATGTCGACGGAACCTTGGTCGACAGCCAAAACGACATCGTGGATTCGATGACCGAAGCCTTTCAGGGGCTGGGGCTAAAGGCCCCCAAGCGCGAGGCGATCCTTGGCATCGTTGGTCTGTCGCTGGACCGCGCCATTGCGCAGCTTGCACCCAACGCCCGCCCCGGCCAACCCGAGGCTTTGGTTGAAGGCTACAAGGCCGCCTATATGCGCAACCGGTCCGAAAAAGGCACCGAGGCGTCATCGCCGCTCTATCCGCATGTGCGATCGGTTTTGCAGGCGCTGCACGCACAGGACAACGTTTTGATGGGTGTGGCCACGGGCAAATCCCGGCGCGGCTTGGATAAATTGCTGGACGGGCATGACCTGCGCCAATTCTTCATCACGCAGCAGGTGGCCGATGATCACCCGTCCAAACCGCATCCGTCGATGTTGATGGCTGCGGCATCGGAAACCGGGGTTGAGGCGCATCAGGCCGTGATGATCGGCGACACAAGCTACGACATGGAAATGGCACGGGCTGCCGGGATGCTGGCCATTGGCGTCAGCTGGGGCTATCACAGCCGCGAAAAATTGACCGAAGCCCATATTGTGCTGGATGATATCCGGCTGCTGCCGGGGCTTCTTGATCAGATCTGGGGACAAATGGCATGAGCGAATGGGCACTCAAACGGTTTTGGAAAACCGTCGTAGTGGAAGAGGCCGATGGCGGGTATGCTGTCAAACTGGATGGGCGCGGCATCAAGACCCCGGCCAAAGCGCCGCTGTCCGTGCCGACCCGTGCGCTTGCCGAATCCATCGCCGCCGAATGGGACGCGCAGGCCGAACATATCGATCCCAACACCATGCCTTGCACCCGGTCGGCCAACGCCGCGATTGACAAGGTGCGCCACCAACATGCCGAAGTCGCCGATATGCTGGCCGATTATGGCGACAGCGATCTGCTGTGCTACCGCGCCGAGACGCCGCAGTCTTTGGTGGACCGCCAGAACGACACATGGAACCCGCTGATCGACTGGGCCGAGTCGCGGTACGGCGTGCGGTTGTTGCCTCGGGCAGGGGTCATGCACGCTCCGCAAACGCCTGAAACTTTGGCAACTCTGCGTGCTGAAGTGCATCAACTTGATCCTTTTGCCATGGCCGCATTCCACGATTTGGTCTCGATGAGCGGATCTTTGGTGCTTGGATTGGCCGCCCTTCACGACGATCACGCCGCCGAAGATATCTGGAATTGGTCCCGTTTGGACGAGATTTTCCAAGAAGAACAATGGGGTGAAGACGAAGAGGCCACCGAAGTCGCCACTCGCAAGAAATCTGAGTTTCTGCACGCGCACCGGTTTTATCGTCTGAGCAGGCCTGTAGCCTGACGCATCGTCAACTAGGTCCGATCCGATCATTTTATAAGCGGTTTGGGTTGACCTTTTTGGCGAAATCCACACAAACTTGTTTTACCCGTCAGTCAAAAACTGTCGGACTTCATCCCTTACCCCAAGGGTAAGGTCAAAAGCACCCGCATGAATCGGGTGACAAAAACAGGAAGAGGTAAAAATGAAGAAAACCGTAATTCTTGGCGCGCTCACAGTTGCTGGCTTGGCTGCTGGTGCTGCTTCGGCTGCCACGGTTGACGATGTCAAAGCACGTGGCAAGCTGAACTGTGGTGTGACCACGGGTCTGGTCGGTTTTGCTGCTCCGAACGCAAATGGCGAATGGGAAGGCTTTGACGTAGGCGTCTGCCGTGCCGTTGCTGCTGCTGTTCTGGGTGATCCGACCGCGGTGGAATTCGTTCCGACCACCGGTAAAACCCGCTTCACTGCACTTGCTTCGGGTGAAATCGACCTGCTGGCACGTAACACCACCTGGACCTTCTCGCGCGATGTCGACCTGAAGTTCGAATTCGTCGGCGTGAACTACTACGACGGTCAGGGCTTCATGGTTCCGAAGGAACTGGGTGTTTCGTCGGCCAAAGAACTGGACGGCGCCACCGTTTGTATCCAAACCGGCACCACGACCGAGCTGAACCTGGCCGATTTCTTCCGCGCCAACAACATCAGCTATGAGCCGGTTCCGATCGAAACCAACGCCGAAGCGCAGCAGCAGTACCTGGCAGGTGCTTGCGACGTGTACACCACGGACGCATCGGGCCTGGCCGCGACCCGCGCCTCGTTCGAAGATCCGACCGCGCACGTCGTTCTGCCGGAAATCATCTCCAAAGAGCCGCTGGGCCCGCTTGTTCGCCACGGCGACAACGACTGGGGTGATATCGCTCGCTGGACGCTGAACGCGCTGATCGCAGCAGAAGAATACGGCATCACCTCGGCAAACATCGCCGAGCTGTCGGCTGCTCCGACCAACAACCCGGAAATCAACCGTATCCTCGGCACCGAAGGCAACCTGGGCGAAATGCTCGGCCTGGACGCTGAGTGGGCCAAGCGCGCCATCATGGCGGGCGGCAACTACGGTGAACTGTTCGAAAAGAACATTGGTGAAAACACCCCGATCGGTCTGGCCCGTGGCCTGAACGCTCAGTGGACGGATGGTGGCCTGCTGTACACGCCGCCGTTCCGCTAATCGCCTAAGAAAGGGCGCGGCATGACCGCGCCCTTTTTCCTGCGTGGGGCAGGACAACAACCGCATTCGGACCAACAGGAGCAGGGCACACCCTGCCAATGCAAGCGGTCCGAAATTCAGGGATACCAAAATGTCTAGTCAAAGCGATCCGCTGCCGGACTCGTTCCGGCTTTCAATGCTGATTTACGACACCCGCTATCGGTCGATGACGATCCAAATCGTTGCGCTGATCGGGGCTTTGCTGGGTGCCCTGTTCTTGATCGACAACACGATCTCGAACCTCAACGCACTCGGCAAAGAAATTGATTTCGGTTTTCTGTCAGAGCCTGCCGGTTATGACATCAACCAGCGTCTCGTGGATTATATGAGCCGCGACACGCATTTACGTGCTTCTTTCATCGGACTTCTGAACACGCTGCTGATCGCGGTTCTGGGATGCGCCATGGCAACCGTCCTTGGCGTCGTCATCGGTGTTCTTCGGCTTAGCTCCAACTGGCTGGTGGCCCGCATCATGACGGTTTACGTCGAGATGTTCCGCAACGTGCCGGTTCTGCTTTGGATCGTGTTGGCCATGGCGGTCTTGATCGAATCGCTGCCAAGCCCGCGCGACTTCCGCGGTGAAAACCCTGAGGCCAGCATGATGCTGTTTGACAGCGTCGCGATCACCAACCGGGGCTTCTACATCCCCGAGGCACTGTTTTCGCGCAGCTTTGGAAACATCCATTTCTTCGGGGATTCAAGCCTGCGCTTTGATCTGTCGCTGGATCTGTTGGCCCTTCTGGCCGTTCTGTTCGGCTCAATCTATGCTGTGCGCCGCTTGGGCAAATGGGCCCACGCCAAGCAAGAGGCAACCGGCCTGCGCCCGACCACTTGGCACTACACCTTGGCCATTCTGGTCGTGCCCATGCTGATCCTGCTGACCGTGCTGGGCTTCCACCTTGGTTACCCGGAACTGAAGGGCTTCAACTTCAGCGGTGGCACCTATATGCGCAACTCGTTGATTGCGCTGTGGCTGGCCCTGTCGATGTACACCGCCGCCTTTATCGCTGAAATCGTGCGCGGCGGCATTCTGGCCATCTCGAAAGGCCAGACCGAGGCCGCATCGGCCCTTGGCCTTCGTCCCAGCCGGACCATGCGCCTTGTGATCCTGCCGCAGGCGATGCGGGTCATCATCCCGCCGCTGATTTCGCAATATCTGAACCTTACCAAGAACTCGTCGCTGGCGATTGCCGTGGGCTACATGGACATCACCGGCACCCTTGGCGGCATCACGATGAACCAGACCGGCCGCGAGCTGGAATCGGTTCTGATGTTGATGCTGGTTTACCTTGTTATCAGCCTGAGCATCTCGCTCGTGATGAACTGGTACAACGAACGCGTGAAACTGGTGGAGCGGTGATATGAGCGACACAAATGCACAATCTGTCCGCTACGTGCGTGACACTATACTGCCCCAACAGCCGCCGCCTGCCTCTGCGGTTGGGTTTATCGGCTGGGCGCGGGCCAACCTGTTCTCCAGCTGGTTCAACTCGGTCCTGACCGTTATCTCGCTGGCCTTTATCTTTTATGTTCTGTCCGGTGTGATCCCTTGGGTCTTTCAATCAGTCTGGAACGCCAATTCGCTCAGCGAATGCCGTGAAGTGATGGTGGCCACTTGGGGCGATACCCATGGCCATGCTTGCTGGGGCGTTATCAAGGAACGCTGGTTGCAGCTGCTGTTCGGCTTCTACCCGCCCGAGCTGTACTGGCGCCCGATTGTGGCACTGGGCCTGCTGTTGGTGGCTTTGGCACCTGTCCTTTATGCGGAAAAAGTGCCTAGCAAGCTGCTGATCGTGACGGCGCTCTATCCCTTCGTGATGCCGTGGCTTCTGTGGGGCGGAACCATCTGGGCACCGCTGATGGTTATGGCGGGCTTCGGCCTTGGCTATATGGCCTACACGATCCTGAGCACGAAAATCGGCTCGCTTGGCGCGATCATCGCCGGTGTTCTGGTGCCAATCGTGTGGTGGCTGTTCCTGTCCGGTGCCGTGGCCAGCGCGCTTGCCTCGGTCCTGCCGCTGGCATTGCAATCGGTTGAAAGCCGTCAGTTCGGGGGCTTCATGCTGTCGACGCTGATCGGTGTTGTGGCCATTGGCTGTTCGCTTCCCATCGGCATCTTCTTGGCCCTTGGCCGCCGGTCTGACCTGTTGATCCTGCGCGCCCTTTGCGTTGGCTTCATCGAGTTTATCCGGGGCGTTCCGCTGATCACGCTGCTGTTCGTGGCCTCGACCCTGCTGAACATCTTCATGCCGCCGGGGACCAACTTCGACATCATCTTGCGGGTTATCATCATGGTGACGCTGTTCGCTGCGGCCTATATGGCCGAAGTGATCCGCGGCGGCTTGGCCGCTCTGCCGAAAGGCCAGTACGAAGGCGCAGATTCGCTTGGCCTGAACTACTGGCAGTCGCAGCGCCTGATCATCATGCCGCAGGCCCTCAAGATCTCGATCCCGGGTATCGTGTCGACCTTCATCGGCGTGTTCAAAGACACGACGCTGGTGTCGATCATCGGCCTGCTTGATCCGCTGGGTCTCAGCAACGCAATCCGCGCGGACGCCGCTTGGAACGGCATCTATTGGGAACTGTTCGCCTATATCGCGGTGCTGTTCTTCATCGTCTGCTTCGGCATGTCCCGCTACTCAATGTCCCTGGAGAAACGTCTCCGGACTGACCATCGCTAAGGAGGTCACTCAAATGTCAGAACTATCCATTGACCGCGAAGTTGACCGCAGCCAAATGCAGGTCAGCAATGAGATCGCCATTACCATCGATAAGATGAACAAATGGTACGGCACCTTCCATGTGCTGCGCGATATCGACCTGACCGTTTACCGTGGTGAACGTATCGTTATCGCGGGTCCGTCGGGTTCGGGCAAATCGACCCTGATCCGCCGCATCAACGCGCTGGAAGAACACCAGAAGGGCAAGATCACCGTGGATGGCACCGTGCTGTCGTCGGATCTGAAGAACATCGACAAGATCCGGTCCGAAGTTGGCATGTGCTTCCAGCACTTCAACCTGTTCCCGCACCTGACCATTCTGGAAAACTGCACGCTGGCCCCGATCTGGGTTCGCAAGATCCCCAAGAAAGAGGCCGTGGAAACGGCGATGCACTTCCTTGAAAAGGTGAAGATCCCCGATCAGGCCAACAAATACCCCGGCCAGCTTTCAGGTGGTCAGCAGCAGCGTGTGGCGATTGCCCGTTCGCTCTGCATGCGTCCGCGCATCATGCTGTTCGATGAACCGACTTCGGCGCTTGACCCTGAGATGATCAAAGAGGTTCTGGATACCATGGTGGAACTGGCCGAAGAGGGCATGACCATGCTGTGCGTCACGCACGAAATGGGCTTTGCCCGTCAGGTGGCGAACCGCGTGATCTTTATGGATCAGGGCCAGATCGTGGAACAGAACGAACCCGAAGAGTTCTTCAATAACCCTCAGAACGAACGGACAAAACTGTTCCTCAGTCAGATTTTGGGGCACTGATCCCAGGCGATAAGATTGAAAGGCGGGGTGTTTACCCCGCCTTTTCTGTTTGGGCGATCACTTCGCGGGGAATGGCAAAATCCAGCACCTCGCCCATCCCGAAATCGACGCTGGCCCAATCGGGCGCGGTGATCTCCATCACAAGCGTTGCGCAGGTGGGGTAATCATGAAAGCGAGGATGCGCCGGGGGCGTGCGCACCATCTTGCGGGCAAACTCGGCCATGCCGGGATTGTGGCCAATGAGCAGAACCGTGTCGCCGGTCGCCCCCTCAACGCTATCCAGCATGGTGCAGGCGCTGGCATGGTAAAGACTGTCTTCAAACTGGACCGGCGCCTCTAGCGCCAGAAAATCAAGCGTCTGGCGGGTTCGGGTCGCGGTCGAACACAGCACCAGATCCGGCAGATAGCCATGCGCCCGCAGCCAGTCGCCCATGGCCTTCGCGCTTTTGACACCGCGGTCATTCAAGGGCCGCGCGTGGTCAGAGCCGGTTTCCGCAGACCAGTCAGATTTGGCATGGCGCATCGCAATAAGCCGCATGGGTTACTCCGTCAAAAATGCACGCAGATGAAATGCCGATTGCTCGGGCAGACGCGGAAAGCGGGCCGACACGGGGCAGGCGCGTCGAACGACGCAGCCGCGCATACAGTCCGCCCCCGCGGCGCTGCGCAGATGCTCTTTGCAGCGAGGCACGTCATAGCCCGAAGGGGTCAGCGCGCCAACCGGGCAGGCCGATTTGCAGGGCTGGCGGGCGCATGTGACGCATGGGAAAGCGGCCTGCAATGCCGGGATGGCCAAACCCGGAACGATGACCACACCGCGATAACTGATCCAAAGCCCGGCAGTGTCATGCACCAACAGATTGACCGGAGATGGCCATGCACGCCCTGAATCCAGCGCCCATTGATAAAATGGCGCGAAAGGCGGCCCATCTGAAGGGAAGAAGGCTTGGCCTTGCCATCCTTGCGCCAAGGCCCCGATCACCCGTTTCGACCAACGGTCCAGCGGGTCAGGGGCACCGTCATCATACTCCGGCGCGGCGGTAAACTGGGGCCAAAAGCCCGGCTCATCCGGCCCCAAAAGCAAAAGCGCCCCGTCCGCATGGGGCAGGGCGCCTTGAATGGTCAGGCCGCTTTCGCGGGCCTCGGCCTCATACCGGGCCAAGGGCATCTTAGCGGCGGACGTTCTTGGCCAGCGGCGCAAGATCGGCGTCGCGGATCAGCGACCCGGCACCGTGTTCGGTGAACAGCTCCAGCAGAACCGCGTTGCTGACGCGGCCATCCAGAATGACCACAGCCCGCACGCCCTCTTCGATGGCCTTCAGCGCAGTTTCCGTTTTCGGGATCATGCCGCCCGCAATGGTGCCGTCTTCGATGAAGGCGCGCACTTCGTCGGCGGTGATCTGGGTCATCACGTCGCCGTCTTTGTTTTTGACGCCCGACACGTCGGTCAGCAGCAACAACCGGTCGGCCTTCAACGCGCCAGCAATCGCACCGGCGGCGGTGTCACCATTGACGTTGAAGGTTTCCAGCGGGTCCATGCCAGTCGCCACCGGGGCCACGACGGGAATGATGCCAGCGGTGAACAGATCGCGCAGCACCTGCACGTTCATTTCGATCGGGCGGCCAACAAAGCCCAGTTCCGGGTCGTCCGCCTCACACACCATCAGGTCGTCATCTTTGCCGGACAGGCCAACCGCGCGGCCACCTTCATCCATGATGGCCTGAACGATGCGCTTGTTCACAAGGCCGGTCAGAACCATTTCGACCACTTCGACGGTGGCTTTGTCGGTCACGCGCTTGCCGCGCACGAACTTCGATTCGATTCCTAGCCGCCCCAGCAGATCGTTGATCATCGGGCCGCCGCCGTGAACCACAACGGGGTTGATGCCCACTTGGCGCATCAGAACGATGTCGCGGGCAAACTCGGCCATGGCCTCATCATCGCCCATCGCGTTGCCGCCAAACTTCACCACGACCACCGCGCCAGAGTACCGCTGCATATAGGGCAGGGCTTCCGACAAGGTGCGGGCTGTGGCGATCCAATCCTGGTTCATGCGCTTTTTCATCCTGAGGTTCCGGCGTTGTGTGTCTTTAGCGTTATCCGAAACTCAGCCGCGACTCGCAAGAGCGCTATTCGAGGTTGGCGATGATCGACCGAAGCGTCGGGATGCCGTCGCCCTTTTCGGAACTGGTGATAATCAGCTCAGGATAGGCGGCGGGATGCTTGGACAGGGCTTTGCGCACCTGTTCCAGAATCACCGGGCGATCCTTGGCTTTGACCTTGTCTTCCTTGGTCAGCACCACCTGAAACGTCACCGCGCTTTTATCCAGCACGGTCATGATCTCATCATCGACGGCCTTGATGCCGTGGCGGTGGTCGATCAGAACAAAGGCACGGCGCAATGTGGCGCGGCCCGACAGGTACTGTTTCAGCAGGCGCTGCCATTTTTCGACCACCGGAACCGGCGCATTGGCAAAGCCATAGCCGGGCAGGTCGACCAGATAATGGCTGTCCGAGACGGTGAAATAGTTGATTTCCTGCGTCCGCCCCGGCGTATTCGACGCGCGCGCCAGCGCTTTGCGCCCGGTCAGAGCGTTGATCAGGCTGGACTTGCCCACGTTCGATCGACCGGCAAAGCAAACCTCCATCCGGTCGTCGGGGGGCAGGCCGTCCATCGCGACGACGCCTTTCAAGAATTCGACTTGGCCGGTCAGCAGAATGCGACCGGTCTCACGCGATTGATCATCAGGCTCTTCGGCCAAGGGAAAAGACAGTTCCATGTCACACTCTTTGCACGGTGTCGCCCTTGGCAACAACCCCTGCCGTCACGACCTGCGCGCGAACAGTGAAATCTCGGTGGTTCCAGTGGTCCAAAAGGGCCAGCGTATCCACATCGCGGCGTCCCGTTTCGGGGTTCGCGGCGGTGTGCAGGCATCGATCGGTTCGTTCCACCACGCGCAGGACGGCGCTGCCGATCTGAATATCACGGTCCATCCAGTCGAATTCTTCCCATGGGGCCAGACCATCGACCCAGATATTGCAGCGCCAGCGATGGATCGACAGCGGCCGTCCGAACCATTGTTCAACCGCGCGATGCGAAGACATATTGCCGATGGTGATCGTGCTTTCGGTATCGGGAAATCCGGTGGTCTGGCCCCGAACGATTCGGGCCGATTGCGCGCGACCTTCGGGAATGAACCCTCGGGTCCAGTCGATCAGCTTGTCGCTTTCGGTGTCGGGGTGGAATGTCAGCGGGGAGCGTTTGGGGTGGGTCAGGGTGATCCGTTCGCTGGCCTCATCAAGGCTGGCCCAGATCGCCGCCAATTCCGGGGCTTGAGATCCACGGGAAAACCCGTGGCACGTGGCCCATTTGGTGCCGTCCGCGTCGCTGGCTTCATGCGCGACCGCCCATAGGCGGTCATAGGGAAGCGTTTGTCCTTCGCTTAGCGCCACCCGATCTATGGCCTCTCGGCCATGGCTTTTGATCGGGTGGCGCCAAATTTCAGTGACCTGCGCGGTCATTTCTTGGCGGCAGCCTTGTCTTTCTTACCGCCAAAGATGTTGCCTAGTACGTCGGGTTTGTACCCTTGGCTGCGCATGATCAGGTATTGCTGGGTGAACGTGATCGTGTTGTTCGCGATCCAGTATAGAACCAGACCCGATGCGAAGCTGCCCAGCATGAACATGAAGATCCAAGGCATCCACGCAAAGATCATCTTCTGCGTCGGATCGGCGGGTGCCGGGTTCAGTTTCTGCTGAAGGTACATCGAAATACCCAGCAGGATCGGCATGATACCCAACGATAGCAATTGCAGCGGACCAAGGTCAGGCACGGCATAGGGCAGCAGGCCGAACAGGTTCAGGATCGAGGTCGGATCGGGTGCCGACAGGTCATGGATCCAGCCAATCCACGGTGCGTGGCGCAGTTCCATCGTGACGAAGATCACTTTGTAGAGCGAGAAGAAGATCGGGATCTGCAAGATGATCGGCAAACAGCCAGAGGCCGGGTTTACCTTTTCCTTCTTATAGAGCGCCATCATTTCTTGCTGCAGCTTGGCGCGGTCGTCGCCTGTGCGTTCCTTGATCTTTTCCATCTGCGGCTGAAGTTCTTTCATCTTCGCCATCGAGACGTAGGATTTATACGCCAGCGGGAACAGAAGCGCCTTGATCAGCAGGGTCAGGCCGATGATCGACCAGCCCATGGAGCCGGGAACACCCAGACCAATCAGGGCTTTGTTCAGCCAGTGCAGAACCGCAAAGATCGGTTTGGTCAGGAAGAAGAACCAGCCCCAGTCGATGCTATCGATAAACCGGTCCACGCCGCCTTCGTTCTGGTATTCGCGGATGGTTTCCCATTCCTTCGCACCGGCAAACAGGCGGGTTGTGCTGCTGGCGGTTTGACCCGCTGCCAGCGTTTGCGTCGGCAGAACGGTTTCGGCCTGATAGATGTCGCGGGTTTCGTCGTATTTGGCGACCGATTTAAACGCCTCACCCGTGTTCGGGATCAGGGTCGACATCCAGTAGTGGTCGGTGAAACCAATCCAGCCAGCCTCATTGACTTGCTTGACCTCAGCATGTGCGCCTTCCGATGCGATGATCGAATAGTCGGCCATATTGCCATAGTCGTCTTCGGTCAGCTGGCCATCGGCCATGCCAACAAGACCCTCGTGCAGAACGAAGAATTTCTTGCCGTCTTTGGGTTCGCCGTGACGGGCGATGACACCATAGGGGGCCAGTGCGATGGTCGATCCGCTGGTGTTTTCGACCGTCTGCGTGACGCTGAACATGAAGTCTTCGTCAACCGACATGGTCCGGCGGAAAATCATACCCGCGGGGCTATCCCAACGCAGGGTGACCGGTGCCATTTCTGTTAGCGTGGCATTGCCTTCAACTTGCCAAGCGGTGTTGGGGCCTGGAACATCGTCAATTCCAAGCCCAGCACCCGGAGCCCAGCCGTAGAAGGCGTAGTAGGGGCTTTCGCTGCCAACTGGGAACAAGATCTGCACAATGTCAGACCCTTCATCCAGAGTGGCGCGGAAGTCCTTAAGGAACAGTTCATCGACGCGGCCGCCGGTGAGCGAGATCGACCCAGCCAGACGCTGTGTGTCAATCGACACGCGCGGTGCTTCGATGGTGGTCTGTACATCGCTGGCGGTATTGGCCAGATCGGCATTGGTTGTCGCCGGGCCACCGGCAACACCGGCCTGCGGGGCGGGTGCCAGTTCGACCGCTTCGGCGCCCGGCGCCGGTGCTGTTTGTTCTGGTGGTGGGAACAATAGGAACCAGACCAGAATGACAACAAAGCTTAGCACCGTTGCCAGGATGAGATTCTTGTTCTGATCGCCCATGAGGACCCCGCCGCGTTTCCAACAGTTAGATGTGGCAGGGTTCAACAGAGACCAGCCGGAAAGGTCAAGCAGAAACCACCTATTGCGACACTGGCTGGCGGATTCCACGCGATTATCCGACGTTTCGGCGCGGCCAGACGGGCCTGTCGATCTTTTGTTGGTGGTGACGAATCCAGTCGGGGATCTGATCGGGCGGCATCGGGCGGGCAATCCCGAAGCCTTGAACGTGGTGGCAGCCAAGCTGGGCCAGCAGGGTGTGTTCCCCAGCGCTTTCAACCCCTTCGGCCACGGTTTCCAGCCCCAGCCGTTCGGCCATGCTCAGGATCGCGGCAACCAGACGGCGTTGATTTTCATCACGATCAAGATGGCAGACAAAGCTGCGGTCGATTTTCAAACAGGATATGTTCAAACGTTGCAGCGCTGCGATAGAGGCGCTGCCGGTGCCGAAATCGTCGAGGTCGATTCGACAACCCGCGTCGGACAGGGTGTTGATATTGCGGGCGCAGGCCGGGTTGGACCCGTCCGAAACCACGGTTTCCAGAACTTCGATGCGCAATCGGTTGGCCGAAATATTTTGGCGGTCCAATTCCCACAAGATGCGGCTGGCCAGTTTTGGGTTGCGCAATTCCGCGTCTGACATGTTCACCGACAGGCCAGGAATCAGCAGGCCCTGTTCAGACCATTGGTTCATCGCGGCAAGGCTGTGCGACAGGATCACTTCGCCCAATCGTTCGGTCGCGCCGCCCATGTCAAGCAATGGCAGGAATTGCGACGGGGCGATTAGGCCGCGTTTGGGGTGGACCCAGCGGGCCAATGCCTCAGCCCCGCTGACATCGCCGGTTTCAGTGCTGAGTTGAGGCTGAAACCACGGCACGATTTGCCCGTTTTCCAAGGCATCGGACGCTTCGGTGATGGAAATTTCTGTCGTTTCCGTGATTTGTACCGGGTGCGACGCAATGCCGATCCGAACCGAGGACCGGCCATTCCGACTCGCCTCTTTCTGGTTTCTAGTGGCCTGATGAAGCAGATCCACGCCCCCAGCGGTCAACGGCAATTCGGTGCTGAGCGCGATCCCGATGGCCCCGGAAAATGACCGGCTGAATTCATCCAGCAGCACCGGTTCTTCAATCGCGGCTTGAACCCGTCGTGACAGCGATAGTGCGGCGTCCGATGTCAACCGGGCCTGCGGGGATAGCAGAACGGTCAAGACATCCTGTCCCATCCAGAACACCATATCCGACTGGCGCACCACGGACCGAACGCGCAGGGCCAATCGTTCGCGCAGGTCGCGTTGCCGGGCCCGCAAATCTGCACCATCCATACCGGTGATGTGGATCATCAGGCAGCCATTTATCAGGCCATCATCGCGGGCGCGCGACAGCAATCGCCCGGCCAATTCGTTGGCCTGAACCGGCGCGACAGGCAGATCCGCGGGCAAATTGGCAAGCCTGTTGCCGCGCGGAGCGTGGCCGTTCAGCGCAACAATCAAGGGCAGGCACAGGGCGGTTGCGATCAACCACCCTTCACCGCCAAGCCAATATGCTCCGAGCGATAAAGCGGGCAAAAATGCCAGTTTTTGCGGGCCGCTTATCGCCACACGTGCCCAAGCCTTTGGGCGCGAAAATAGTCTGGCCGGTGCCAAGTGCATGGTGCCATTGTCCAATTCGCAAGATCAACTTGCGGCAAGGTGCACCCATGCAAGTGCAGATGCGGTTAACGCAGCTTTGGAATTTCGCTCAAATTGTCTTCAGCCGGAGTCGCGCGGGTCAGGCCCTGGAAGTCGAACAATCCGGTGTCCAGCAAATGACTGGGTCGCGTGTTCATCAGCGACCGGAACATCACGTTGCGGCGTCCGGGCGTATTGCGTTCCCACTGATCGAGGATCTGCTTGACCTGCTGGCGCTGCAATCCGTCTTGAGATCCGCAAAGGTCACAAGGGATGATCGGGTAATTCATTGATTTGGCGAACTTTTCGCAATCCACTTCGGCCACGAAAGCCAAGGGGCGATAGACGAACAAATCGCCCTCTTCATTCACCAGTTTCGGTGGCATGGTCGCAAGGCGTCCGCCGTGGAACAGGTTCATAAAGAAGGTTTCCAAGATGTCATCGCGGTGATGGCCCAGCACCACGGCCGAGCATCCCTCTTCGCGGGCGATGCGATACAGATTGCCGCGGCGCAGGCGCGAACACAGCGCGCAATAGGTCCGGCCAGCGGGCACTTTTTCCTTAACGATGGAATAGGTGTCTTCGTATTCGACACGGTGCGGCACCTGCATCCGCTCCAGAAACTCGGGCAGAACGGTCGCCGGAAACCCCGGCTGGCCTTGATCGAGGTTACACGCCAGCAACTCAACCGGCAGCAGGCCGCGCCATTTCAGCTCATGCAGGATGGCCAGCATCGTGTAGCTGTCCTTGCCGCCCGACAGGCAGACAAGCCATTTCGCGCCGCGTTCAATCATGCCGTACTGCTCAATCGCATCGCGCACATTGGCCACGATCCGCTTGCGCAGTTTCTTGAACTCGGTCGTTTTGGGGGCGCCGTAAAACAGCGGGTGAATGTCGTCCTGGTCGTCAAGCATGAGCGTCCGCCTTGTTTGAGCCTGCGGGTGATAGCGCAGGACCACGGCGAAATCCAGAGCCGCAGACGCTTTGCGCGCGGGTGGTTCTGTGGCACGGTTCACCCATTGTTAATGGGCGGGGGCGCCATGTTGGAAGACAGCGATTTGCCAGAAGGGCCGGGGCCTGCGCAGCGCATGCCCTTGTTCATGGGTCTGATTGTTTTTGGCTTTGGCACCGCCGCCGGGTTTCTGCTGGCCTTTTCGGGCTACGGCCTAGAGGAAAGCGCAGGCCTGATCATCGCTGTGTTTTTGGTGCTGATCTTCTGTGTTCTGGTGCTGGGCCTGATCTTGATCGCCTTCCGTAAACCACTGATGACCCGCGCCTTTGGCGTTGCTGGTGCCCGGCTTGAGGAACTGTCTGGCCCACTGGCCGATGTCGCGCGAAGTGCCGCCGAACGGGATGCGTTGGGGGCGACGGATGCCGCGCGGATGTTGCTGCGGATGTCAATGGCGCGATACGCTTGGATGTCCACGCGCCGATGGCTGATCGCCTCGCTGACAGGGCTGATTGCGGCGATGGCGGCCTTGACGGGCACGGCGCTGCTGTTCCGGCAAAACCAGTTGATTGAGGCCGAATACACCCTGCTGACCGAACAAACCGGCCTGCTGCGCGAACAGAACGCGCGGGTGAGCGAACAGACGGATCTGCTGCGCCAACAGGTCGAACTGGCCGAGGCCGCGCGGAACGCTGAATTGGCGGTTGAGATCACCAACATCGCCGCACTGCTGGGCGAGGCGCTTGAGGCGACAGGGGATACTGGCCTGATCCCGGTGCTGGATGCCCAGACCGATATCGGCCATGCCCTGCGGCTGCGGATCATCGCCGCATCGCGCGGGGCCAAGCCCTATCGCTATCTGGCCCAGACCCTGTTTTCTGAAGACAACACTGGCAAATTGCGCGAAGCCGCCGCGCGTCGCCGTGCCGATCTGCCCGGTTTTTATGACGGGGCGCAGGCCGCATTCCGTTGGGTAGAACCCTCTGGCCTGCCGGACCTGATCGACCGGCCCGCCAGCCCGGAGCGCGGACAATTGCTTGAGGTCATGATCCAATCTGGGCTGCGCGAATTGGAAAGCCTGACGTACTACGGGCTGGATCTGTCCTTTGCGGTACTGCCCGATGCGCGCCTGTTTGCCATGTCGCTGCAAGGCGGGCGGCTGGCCTATTCGGTCATGCCGCGCGCGCAGGTGATAGAGACGGATTTTCGCGGCGCAGCCATGGAAAACAGCGACTTTTCCGCCAGTTACATTCGGGGCGCAGATTTCGGGCCTTTGACGCCCGAGGTGGGCAAAGGCCCCTATGCGCAGATTGGACTGACCGCAGCCACTCAGATCGCAGGGGCGTCGTTTGCCGATGGTTTCTTGCAGGACGTGCGATTTGCACAGGTGCAGGCGCTGGCGGCGAATTTCGACCGCGCGACCTTGCAGGGCGTATCATTCGCCGGGGCGATTCTGGGCGGGGCGACCTTCCGCGATGCGGTGCTGATGAATGTCGATTTCAACGATGCCGCCGTGCATTCCGTGGATTTTGACGGAGCGTTCGTTTTCGCTGCGGATACGCTTGCACAATGGTCAGATGTCACGGCCAAGGGCAGTTTTCGCGCCGACCGCTACGTGTTGGAGCCGGCAACGGCACAAGACGTGATGCAGATCGATTCGGCGTACCAGCAAATTGCGCCCGAAGATTTGGGGCCGGTCTGGCGCATTCGCCGAGTGAAACCCTTTGAGGATCAGGCCGAATAGCGCCTACTTCGGCGGCACATTGTCCACGCCCGACCCGCCCCAAGGATGGCAGCGCAGAATGCGCCGGGCGGCCAGATATCCGCCCTTGATCGCGCCGTGTTTCTCCAATGCTTCCATGGCGTAGGCCGAACAGGTGGGATGAAACCGGCAGCCATTGCCGACCCATGGCGACAAAAGCAGCCGATAGGCGCGCACCGGCAAAGACAGGATATAGGCGGCGGGGGTCATGCCGGGCTGTGCAGTTTTCGCAGGGCGTAGCGCAGATCGCCTTGCAGATCGAGGAAGGGCCGCGCGGAGGTTTCCTCGGCCCGGCCAATCAGCACGTAGTCATACCCCGGCTTGCCAAGCGATGGCAGAACCAAACGCGCCGTTTCGCGCAACCGGCGCTTGGCGCGATTGCGGGCGACGGCATTGCCGACTTTCTTGGAACAGGTGAACCCGACGCGAATCGCCTCATCGCCATCATCGCGGAACCGGGCCTGCACCATCATGCTTTTGGTGCCTTGCCGACGCGCCCGCGCAGCGGCCAGAAAATCCGACCGATTGCGCAAAATGGCCAGCCCACCGGACGGCGAACATGAAGAAACCGCCGGGGGCGCGTTCCCCGATTGCGGTACGGGGGCCTCCGGCGGTGTCATCTTGATGCGAACCTAAGGCTAAGGCTTACGCGCTCAGCGACTTGCGGCCACGGGCGCGGCGCGCGTTCAGGATCTTGCGGCCAGCTTTGGTTGCCATACGCGCACGGAAGCCGTGGCGGCGCTTGCGAACCAGGTTCGAAGGTTGGTACGTGCGTTTCATCGCGTATTCTCCGTCAGTCGGGCCCGACGACGCGGATTCGCGAGGTCGGATGCGTTCGAAGCCCGTGCTATAGGAGCGTTTGCCAAATAAGTCAAACGCTGGGGGGCATAGAATGCAACATTTCCTTGGCTTCACCGTAGTAAGACCGGTTTTCTTGACACAAACGCCGTAAAATCATGGGTTTGCTGTCACCAAAAATCACTGCCGCGTGAGCCTGGGATGTCCAATCTGGTCCCTGCGCCCAAGTATGGTAGCAAGTCTTTGATGCCTGACGAAAGGAAATTGCGCATGTCCGTACCCCAGCCGCGCCGCATTCTGCGCCTGCTGCCCATGTTCGCCATTGGCGCCGCGGCGGTCCTTGGCGGTGTTCTGTTGCGCGATCAGTTGGGCTTTGAGGCGCTGCGCCAACACCGCGAGGTGCTGCTGGCCTTTCGCGATGCCCATTATTGGCCGTCGGTTGGCCTGTTCATGCTGGCCTATATCGCAATCGTGGCGTTTTCCTTGCCCGGCGCAACCGTAGCCACCCTAACAGGCGGGTTTCTTTTTGCGACCTTTCCGGGCGCGCTGTTCAATGTGGTGGCCGCCACGATTGGCGCGACGGGGATCTTTATGGCCGCCAAATGGGGCCTTGGTCAGCGGTTGGCCGCGCGGATGGAGGCTTCGGACGGGGCCATTCACCGGATCAAGCAGGGGATCGACGCGAATCAGTGGTCGATGCTTTTTCTGATACGTTTGATGCCAGCGGTGCCGTTTTTCGTGGCAAATATTGTTCCGGCCCTGGTTGGGGTGCCGCTTTATCGGTTTGTGGTCACAACCTTCCTTGGAATTATCCCCGGCGGTATCATCTATACCTCAGTCGGCGCGGGGTTGGGTCAGGTGTTTGAACAGGGTGGAACCCCTGATCTTGGACTGATTTTCGAGCCGCAGATTTTTTGGCCATTGCTTGGGCTGTGCGCATTTGCGGCGCTGCCTATGGTGCTTAAGGCCATCCGAGGAGGCAAAGGGGAATGAGCATGGAGAGGCTCAAGACCGATCTGTTGGTGATTGGTGCCGGGTCGGGCGGTCTGTCTGTTGCCGCCGGAGCGGTGCAGATGGGGGCCAAGGTCATTCTGCTGGAAGGCGGGAAGATGGGCGGCGATTGCCTGAACTATGGCTGCGTTCCGTCAAAGGCGCTTCTGGCAAGCGGCAAGATTGCCCATACCGCAACTGTCGGAGACAAATTCGGAATTCAGTGCGACCGGCCCGAGATCGACTATGGCGCGGCTATGGATCACGTTGCCGATGTCATTGCGCAGATTGCGCCGGTCGATAGCCAGGACCGGTTTGAAGGGCTTGGCGTGCGGGTCATCCGTGAATATGGCCGGTTCGTTGGCCCGCGCGACGTGGTGGCCGGTCGGTATCGTATCCGGGCGCGGCGCATCGTGATCGCCACCGGGTCATCGCCGGTTGTTCCGCCCATTCCGGGGCTGGAGACAGTGCCCTATGTGACCAATGAGACGGTTTGGGCTCAGCGGACACCGCCGCGGCATCTGTTGATTGTCGGAGGCGGGCCGATCGGTCTGGAAATGGCGCAGGCGCACCGGCGGCTTGGCTCTGCCGTCACGGTGATTGAGGCGGGCCGCGCCTTGCCTCAGGATGACCCCGATCTGACTCGTGTGGTGGTCGACGCGCTGCGCAACGAAGGGATCACCATCGCCGAAGGCGCGACGGCCGAAGAGGTGCGCAAAGATGGCGACCTGATTGAGGTGCGCGCCAAGGATGGCCGTTTGTTCCGGGGCAGTCATCTGATGCTGGCGGTCGGGCGCAAGGCCAATCTGGCCCGGCTTGATCTGGATAAGGCCGGGATCAAGGCCAGCGCGACAAATATCAAAGTGGATGCCGCGCTCAAGACCTCCAACCGCAGGGTCTATGCCATCGGTGATGTGACCGGCGGTATGCAGTTTACCCATGTGGCCGGGTATCAGGCAGGGGTGGTTGTGCGCTCGGCTTTGTTTGGGCTGCCAGCCAAGGCCAAGACGGACCACATCCCCTATTGTACCTACACCGAACCCGAATTGGCGCAGGTCGGCCTGACCGAAGCGCAGGCGAAGGAAAAATACGAGACCGTCGAAGTCATCAAATCGGCCCTATTGCACAATGATCGGGCGATAACCGAACGCCGCACCGACGGGTTTATCAAGCTGATGGTGGTTAAGGGGCGGCCCGTGGGCGTATCCATCGTCGGCCATCAGGCGGGCGAGCTGATCGCGCTATGGTCGATGGTCATCGCCAACAACATGAAACTGTCGCAAGTGGCCAGCATGGTCGCGCCGTACCCCACCATAGCCGAGCTGAACAAACGCGCGGCGGGCACTTATTTTTCACCGCGACTGTTTGAGTCTGACCTCGTCAAGGCTATCGTGCGATTCGTGCAGCGCTGGCTGCCGTAAGGACTGTACGACTGCTTATGTTGACCTCGCTCTCTGGCCGATTTCTGATCCTCACGACGGTGTTCGTGATGCTGGCCGAGGTGTTGATCTTTGTCCCGTCGGTCGCGCGGTTCCGCGAGGATTACCTGCTCGCCCGTCTGGAACGGGCGCAGATTGCATCGCTGGCCTTGCTGGCCGATGACATGATCAGCCCCGACCTTGAGGAAGAGCTGCTGCAAAACGCGGGCGTGTTTAACGTGGTGCTGCGCCGGGACGAGGCCCGGCAACTGGTGCTATCGGCCCCGATGCCAACGCCGGTCTATACGTCCTTCGATCTGCGTGACGCGACCGCGATTGGCCTGATGCGCGATGCCTTGGCCTGCTTGGTCGACCCGACGCCGCGGGTGATCCGGGTGATCGGCTATCCTTTCCGGCAGGCCGGGTCGCTGATCGAAGTCACCATGGAAACCGAACCGCTGCGCATGGCGATGATCGACTACGGCGTGCGGATTTTGCTGTTGTCGGCGGTGATCTCGATCATCACGGCGGGGCTGCTGTTCTTTGCGGTGCAGCGGTTGCTGGTCAAACCGATCAAGGGCGTTGTCGCGCATATGCAGAACTATGCCGCCGCCCCGGAAGATGCCCGCCGGATCATCACCCCGCAGGCCAGCATTTCCGAACTGCGAGAGGCCGAGGACGCGCTGCAATCCATGCAGACCCAGCTGACGCAGGCACTCAAGCAAAAGGAACGGCTGGCCCAGCTTGGCGGGGCGGTGGCCAAGGTCAGCCATGATTTGCGGAACATCCTGACCAGTGCGCAACTGTTCACCGACCGGATCGAAATGTCCGAAGACCCTGCCGTCCGTCGGCTTGCGCCAAAACTGGTGAACTCGATCTCTCGGGCGGTGTCGCTTTGTGAAAACACGCTGGCTTTTGGCCGGGCCGAAGAACCCGCGCCGAAACTGACCTTGTTCAATCTGGCGGGGTTGGTGTCAGACGTGCTTGACGGCGAGCGGTTGGCCGTTGGTGACGATGACATCAGCCTGTCCGAAGATATCCCCGCGACAATGATGATCCGGGGCGATCCTGAGCAGCTATACCGCGCGGTCAGCAATCTGGTGCGGAATGCGCGGCAGGCCATCGCGGGCACCGGCCAACCCGGTGAGATCAGCGTTCAGGGCGTAACAACCGATGATGCTTGGGTGATCCGAGTGCACGATACAGGGCCGGGCCTGCCCGCCAAAGCACGCGAACATCTGTTCCAAGCCTTCCAAGGCGGGGTGCGCAAAGGCGGCACGGGGCTTGGTCTGGCCATCGTTGCCGAACTGGTGCGCGGCCATGGTGGTACGCTTAAGCTGATCCGATCGGACGAGGGCGGAACCGAGTTTGAAATGCGCCTGCCCATGAGTGCGCTACGCTAGCTTCCGCTGCTTTCCGAACTCATGCCGTCAAGCGCGCCCAAGGCCCCTTGAAACTGGGTCTCTAGCCAGATCCGGGCCCCATCGATCGCACTGGTGTATGAGGTTAGGAAGGGTTCCGCCTGTGGCACCGCATCGACGATATGCGGGGCAAACACATAGACGGCAAAGCCGATCAGGAACAACAAGACCGCCGCGCGAAGCCCTTTGCCAAACCCGCTTTGGGGTTCGGCCAATTCGGCCTGCGCCTCTTGGTCGCGTTCGATTTCGCGCTGTTCGGTCGCCGTGCGCAGGGTCGAGTTAATCTCCTCGATATCGGGCAGCAGATCCCGCCGAGACGCGCCTTTGGGCGGCTCAGGCACGGCAGGTGGATCCAGATCTTCGGGCTCATCCTCAACGGGCGGGGGCGGAGCAGGGCGGCGCGGTTTCGACTTCGGCTCATCAAGGCCAAGGTCGGGTTGGCTTTCCAGACGGTCCCGTTCTGCGGCGCGAACACGGGCTTCACGCTCGGCCTCTTCGCGCAACACATCGGCCACTTCGGGATCAAGCGCGCGCCGGGCCGGGGCGACCGGCGGGGCGGGCACAGGTTTGCGCGGCTGAGGCGCGGGGGGCGGCGTGGGTGCAACCGGCTCTGGCTCAGGCTCTGTTACAGGGGCAGGGTCTGGCGCGACCTCACTCGCCTCAAGCTCAAGATCCGCTGGGATTGCTTCGGGCATGTGGTCGGGGTGGTACTGATACCATGTGTGACCGCAGTTCGAGCATTGCACGTCCCGCCCTGCCGTTGGAATCACATCCAAAGGCACTTCGTATTGTGCGTCGCAATTGGGGCAAATCAGCCGCATGCTCGTCCTCGTTCTAGGTCAGGCCGCCTGTGAGCCTGTGGTTTACCATAAGGATATGACCCAGTGCGGAAAAGTCCAATGTATCAAAGGGTGACGCATTGAAACCTTGACGATGCTCAGGCACAACAAAGGCGCCTTTAATTTGCCGGATGGACGTACCAGTGATCGAGCTTGAAAATGTGGCCTATAGTTATGGCGGCGGCGAATTGCTGTCCGACATATCGCTAAAACTGGCCCCCGGATCGTTCCACTTCCTGACCGGCCCATCCGGCGCGGGCAAAACGACCTTTCTAAAACTGTGCTACGGTGCCTTGGTGCCGACCTCGGGCTATGCCCGCCTGTTTAACCGCGATGTGCGCGATCTGGATCGCGACGCCATTGCCTTGGTGCGCCGCCGTGTGGGGGTTGTGCACCAAGATTGCCAGTTTCTGGACCATCTGCCCGTGGCTGAAAACATTGCCCTGCCGCTTACGGTATCGGGCCAGGACAGCATTGCCCAGCAATCCAACCTCAAGGAATTGATGGCTTGGGTTGGCCTGAACAACCGCGCCAACGCCCTTCCGCCGGAACTCTCGGGCGGGGAGCGTCAGCGGGCTGCCTTGGCGCGCGCGCTGATTATGTCGCCCGATGTGATCTTGGCGGATGAACCGACAGGCAACGTCGATTGGGAAATGTCGCAACGCCTGCTGCGCCTGTTGGTCGAGCTGAACAAGATGGGCAAGACGGTGATGATTGCCACCCACGATCTGGCCTTGATCCGCGCCGCCAAAAGCCAGGTGCAGGCGCGGGTGCTGCGCATTTCGAACCGCCGGTTGCAATTGGCGGGGGCGGATCTGTGAAAAACGTGATCAGCAATGTCCTAGCCGTTTTCACCGCCCATGGGTCGTCTGACCGGGTGGTGCCGCCGACCGGGTTCACTGCGCGTCTGACTGTGTTCACAGCCGCGGCAATGGCGCTTCTGGCGGTGTTCGCGCTGGCCTTGGCGCTGGCGTCTGGGCGTCTGGCGCGTCAATGGGGCAATGAATTGGCCCGCACCTCCACCGTGCGCATATCCGCCCCTGCCGAACAGATGGCCGAACAGACGGCAATCGCGCTGCGCGTTCTGCAAACCACGCCCGGCGTGGCTGAAGCCCGCGCCCTGAGCGCTGAGGAACAACAGGCCCTGCTGGAACCATGGTTTGGTCCTGATCTGCCGGTGGCGAACCTGCCGATCCCGCAACTGATTGATATCGTTGAAACCGGTGATGGCTATGACAGCGCGGGCCTGCGCCTGCGCCTCAGTGCCGAGGTGCCGGGCGCGGTTCTGGATGACCACACCCGCTGGCGCAAACCGCTGGTGTCCGCTGCGGCCCGGCTGCGGCTTTTGGGCTGGATGTCGATCCTGCTGATTGGCGGGACCATGGCCGCCATGGTGACACTTGCTGCCAATGCGGCGCTGGCAGCCAATGCGCAGGTGATCGCCGTGCTGCGGTTGGTCGGCGCCAAGGATGACTATATCGCGGCGGCCTTTGTGCGCCGCTTCACCCTGCGGGCCTTGGCTGGGGCGGGCATCGGTACGGTTGTCGGGATGCTGGCCATCCTGATCCTGCCCAGCACTGGCGAGACCGAAGGCTTTCTTACTGGCATTGGCTTCCGCGGATCGCACTGGATCTGGCCGATGCTGATCCCGCCATTGACCGGAGCCGTGGCCTTTGCCGCAACACAGATGGCTGCAAAACGCGTTCTGGGGGCGCTGCGCTAATGAGATATGCAATTCAGTGGCTGCGGTCGGTGGTCTTCATTGTCCAGATGTATGTGATGATGCTGTTGATGGGGATTGCATTTCTGCCGTGGGCCTTGCTTTCGCGCAATGGCGCAGTGCAGGCGGGGCGGACCTATTGCAAATACGTCTGCTGGTCCGCCGGATGGATGGTTGGCCTGAAAACCGAAGTGCGCGGCACGCCCCCCAGGGATGAGGTCATGGTCGCCTCCAAGCACCAGTCCTTTCTCGATATCATCATGATTTTCGGCGCGGTTCCGTCCGGCAAGTTCATCATGAAAAAGGAACTGCTTTGGGCGCCGGTTCTTGGCCAATACGCGATCAAGATGGGCTGTGTTGCTGTCGACCGCGGCAAGCGCGGCGCAGCCATTCAAAAAATGCTGGCAGATGTCAAAGCAGGCGCGGCCCAGCCCGGCCAGCTGATCATCTACCCGCAAGGCACCCGCGTCCTGCCCGGCGTAAAGAAACCCTATAAAGTGGGCGCCGCCGCGCTCTATTCGCAGCTTGGACAAGACTGCGTGCCTGTGGCCACCAATGTTGGCCTGTTCTGGCCGCGCAAAGGGATCTACCGAAAGCCCGGTCTTGCGGTTGTGGAATTCCTGCCGCGCATCCCAGCGGGCCTATCCCACGAAGACTTCCTGGCCAAATTGGAAGACGAGGTCGAAACTGCCTCTGAGGCGCTTCTGCATGAGGGTGGATTTTATGACAAAGATTCAAACACTTGAGGCGCTGACCGCCCTTTATTCGGACCCGGTCCCGGCCTCGATCAGCAAGGTCGCCCATCACATCACACCGATGTATGGCAAATGGATCGAAGGCGCGCGGTTCTGCATCCTCAGCACGGTCGGACCGAACGGCGTCCACGGCACGCCGCGCGGCGATGACGGCCCGGTGGTGCGCATTCAGGACAGCCGCACGCTGCTGATGCCCGACTGGAAGGGTAACAATCGCCTTGATGCGCTGCGCGATATCGTGGCCGATCCCCGTATCGCCCTGTTGTTTATGGTGCCGGGCAGCAAAACCACGGTTCGCGTCAACGGCACGGCCTATCTGACCACCGACGAAGACTTGCGCCGCAGCTTCGAACACAAGGGCCAATTGCCAACGCTTGTCTTGGTGGTCGAGGTGTCCGAGGTCTATTCCCAATGCGCCAAAGCGGTCATGCGCTCGGGCCTCTGGATTCGCGATGACGCGGCCACCGTCCCAACCATGGGCGATATCCTGGCCGAGATGACCAAGGGCGACATGGGCGGCCCAGAGTATGACGCCACCTATGAAGAAAAGGCGATCCCGCGCCTTTGGTGAGCGCACATCGCTTGTGCAACGATGCACCGACCATGCGGGCGTGGCGCTGCGTTCTATCCTGTGAACCGCAGCAAAACAGGACATCTCCTCATGATCCGCTCCGCAAACTTGAACCGCCGCAGCCTTCTGGCCGGCTTTGCCGCCTCGCCCGTGGTGGCCGCAGGCATCGGCGCATTTCCCAGCGCCGCCCGCTCTGAGGCCGCAACCGCTGGCCTGATAAGCCCCAACGTCTGCATGGTCCTGCCCGAAGTGACCGAAGGCCCCTATTACTTTGACCCCGAACTGGTCCGCGCCGATATCACCGAAGGCAAACCCGGCATCCCGCTAAAAATGCAGCTTCAGGTCGTCAGTGCCGATTGCACGCCGATCCCCGGCGCACGCGTCGATATCTGGCACTGCGATGCGCTGGGCAATTATTCGGGCTACAAAAGCCAAGGCAGCGACGGCACCAATGACACCAGCGGCGAAACCTTCCTGCGCGGCACGCTGATGACAGACGACAGCGGCATTGCCGCATTCACCACGATCTACCCCGGCTGGTATCGCGGCCGCACCACGCATATCCACTACAAGGTCTTTCTGGATGAGCGCACGGTGCTGACCAGCCAGATCTTCTTCCCCGATGCGCTAAGCGAATACCTGTTCCAGAACACCGCCCCCTATAACGAACGCACCGCCAATCGCGACACGACCAACGCCAATGACGGCATTGCCAAACAAGTGGGCGAGGGTGGCTATGCGGCGATCCGCGAACAATATGGCTATTACGATGCGGCATTGGTGGTCGGCGTGGATGACACCGCCACGTCAACCCAGTCCATGATGCCGCCGATGGGCGACCGACCCGCTGGCCCGCCCCCAAGCGGCGCAAGCGGTGCGACCTCTGGCCAAGCAGCGGTCTATATCCCCGGCAAAGACGCCTGACCAACAACGCCCAAGCCAGCAAAAAGGGCGCAGCCTGCGCCGCGCCCTTTCATCTTTCTCATAAATACTCAAAACCAGCGCCGCCGTTGCGGCAGCGCCGAAGCTCACATGTGAATCGCGCCGTCGCCGCAGGCCAGCGCCGCTTCGCGCACAGCTTCCGAGAAGGTCGGGTGCGCGTGGCAGGTCAGCGCCACGTCTTCCGCAGATGCACCGAATTCCATCGCAACGCAGATCTCGTGGATCAGATCGCCAGCGCCCGGCCCGATGATGTGGCAACCCAGCACGCGGTCGGTTTCCTTGTCGGCCAGCAGTTTGACGAAACCATCGCCCTGAAACACGGCCTTGGCGCGGGCGTTGCCCATAAAGCTGAACTTGCCGACTTTGTAGGCGCGGCCTTCGGCTTTTAGCTGGTCTTCGGTGGCTCCGACCGAGGCAACCTCGGGCGCGGTGTAGATCACGCCGGGGATCACGTCATAGTTCACGTGGCCATGCTTGCCAGCGATCACTTCGGCGGCGGCCATGCCTTCGTCTTCGGCTTTGTGGGCCAGCATCGGGCCTTCGATCGCGTCGCCAATGGCATAGATGCCCGGCACGTTGGTGCGCCAGTGGCCATCGGTCTTGATCTGGCCGCGCGGGGTCATTTCGACGCCAAGCGCCTCAAGGCCCAGACCGTCAGTATAGGGCTTGCGGCCTGTGGCGACCAGCACGACATCGGCTTCCACAGTGGCTTCGCTGTTGTCTTTGCGGTTGGTGTAGGTGACTTTGGCCTTGGTCTTGGAGGCTTCGACCTTCGACACGGCCGCGCCCAGAACGAATTCCAAGCCCTGCTTTTTCAGCAGCTTCAGGAATTGCTTCTGAACTTCGCCATCCATGCCCGGCGTGATGAAATCGAGATATTCGATCACCGTCACATCCACGCCCAGACGTTTATAGACCGAACCCATTTCCAGACCGATCACGCCTGCGCCGATGACAACCATCTTCTTTGGGATCTTCGGCAGGCTCAGTGCGCCGGTCGAGGTCACGACGACTTTTTCGTCGATGGTCACATCGGCACCCGGCACCGACGACGGCTCAGACCCCGATGCGATGATGATGTTCTTGGCTTCGTGCACTTCGTCGCCAACCTTGACCTTACCGGCCTCAGGGATCGAGCCCCAGCCTTTCAGCCAGTCGATCTTGTTCTTTTTGAACAGGAATTCGATGCCCTTGGTGTTGCCGTCGATGACGTCCTGTTTGTAGGTCTGCATCTGCGTCCAATCGACGGTCGGTGCTTTGACCTTCAGGCCCATGGTGCCAAAGTTATGCTCGGCCTCGTGCAGGCTGTGGGTTGCGTGCAGCAGCGCCTTGGACGGGATACAGCCGACGTTCAGGCAGGTGCCGCCAAGGGTTTCACGCCCTTCAACGCAGGCCGTTTTCAGGCCCAGCTGGGCGCAGCGGATGGCTGCCACATAGCCGCCGGGGCCTGCCCCGATCACGATGACGTCATATTGTGCCATTTGATTGGTCCTTTTGTTGTTGCAGGGACTGGGGCTTTGCCCCGCATGGCCAACGGCCAAAGTGCCCTGACAGGGTATCATTAGATTGGAATGCGAAACAGGGACGCGCGGTCATATCAAAGCGGCCCCCAACATGATGACCGTGGCCAACAGACCGACGATCCAGATGTAACTGCGCCACGGCGACCAGCCAAAGACATAGGCCGGAACATAAAGCACCCGCGCCACCAGATAGAGCGCCGAGCAAAGCGCCGTCAGCCCGTTGCCCTGATCGGAATAGGTGATGACCATGACGGCAATGCCGAACAGGATCAGCCCTTCGAAATGGTTGTTCATCGCGCGTTGCAACCGGCCTGCGGTGCCCGTCAACTCGCGCGGTTCATCCCGAGGAGACAGGGCATAGCGCGTGCCGACCTGTCGCCGGGCGGTGATCGAATAGGCGATGAATTGCAGAACTTGCAGCAAGGCGGCCAAGGTCAGGGCGGTCAGTTCAGGTGTCATCTGGCGCCTCCTGCGACGGTCCATGCCTCAATCCGCTCGGGCGTCAGCAGCGCCGCGCGCCGGGCTGTGAACCAATCGTGGCAAGTGGCCTCGGCCTTGGCAATCGCGGGGATCATCCGCCAATCGGTCATCCGGCGCAGCACGGCACCGGCCTGACTGGACAGGCGCGTGACCGTCACGTCATTGCGGTTTGCCGCGCGATACCAATGGCTGCCCAGATGGTATTTGCTGTCCGATTTGCCCTGCCCATCGCCCCGGTCGTTCTTCATCAAGAAGCAATCGGCCGACCGAACGGCATAGTGATAGATCTGCGCCGATTTGGCCCGTGCCGCCGGGTGATGCGGACGAAACCGTGCCGATTTCGGATGATAAAGCGTGTGGTTATAAAGCTCGGCCCCATCCGGCGACATCACGCGCGGTGCGTCAACCAGCGGTTCCAGCGGGTTGTGATCCGTGGCACGGGCAAAGCTGGCCGCTTTGAACAGGCATTTGAACTTGGTTTCGCCGGGGACAGGGGCGCGTTCGGCGCGGGTGTTGCGTTCGATCACCATGTCACCGGGGGACCAATGGGCCACGCCGCTGTCGCCAAAGGCCCGCCACGGGATTGGCACGCAATCGGCATCGCGGGTGCGCGCAAGCAAGTCGTTCAAGCTGTCGTTCAGGTACAGAAATTCATCGCTGTCGATGTGCAACACGTGGCCAATGCCGTCGTCGCGGCACAGGCGCAGCACATGATCCATGCCAGCATCCTGCGCGGGCGTTCCTGCCGGTACGGTCTGGCGGATATGGGTGATCAGACCCTCGGCCTGAAGCGCATCCAGCAGATCGTCCGACCCGTCGGTGCAATCATTGGTCACCACGATGACGCGGTCAAAGCCTAGCCCCAGATGATAGGCCAGCCACTCCAACACGAAGATCCCTTCGTTGCGCATACATGAGGCGAGGGCGATGGTCATAGGAGGCCTCTGGCGACACGCGCGCGGGATATGCGGGAAATCATCGTCATGTCCGGTGGCGTTCGTTCGCGACGTCCTGTTTGGTGCTGGCCCCAGACAGGGGCACGTTGCGGTATTCAAATGTGGGCGCACATGGGGCGTAGCCTTTGGAAAAGGCGGGGCCGAAGCCCCGCCTGAACCGATTACAGATCCATCAGCAGGCGGCGCGGATCTTCCAGCGCTTCCTTGACGCGGACCAGGAAGGTCACGGCGCCTTTGCCGTCGACGATGCGGTGATCGTAGGACAGGGCAAGGTACATCATCGGGCGGATCTTGATTTCGCCATTGATGACCATCGGGCGGTCCTGGATCTTGTGCATGCCGAGGATACCCGACTGCGGGGGGTTCAGGATCGGCGAGGACATCAGCGAGCCATACACACCACCGTTGGAAATGGTGAATGTGCCGCCCTGCATTTCGGCCATCGACAGCTTGCCGTCACGGGCGCGGCGGCCTTTTTCCGAAATGGCTTTCTCGATCTCGGCGAAGGACATCTGATCCGTATCACGGATGACCGGAACCACCAGACCCTGCGGGGTGCCAGCGGCCACGCCCATGTGGACGAAGTTCTTGTAGACGATGTCGGTGCCGTCGATTTCGGCGTTCACTTCCGGCACTTCTTTCAGCGCGTGGCAGCAGGCCTTGGTGAAGAACGACATAAAGCCCAGACGCACGCCGTGCTTCTTTTCGAACTGGTCTTTGTACTGGTTGCGCAGGGCCATCACCTCGGTCATGTCCACCTCGTTGTAGGTGGTCAGGATCGCGGCGGTGTTCTGGGCATCCTTCAGACGCTTGGCGATGGTCTGGCGCAGACGGGTCATCTTCACGCGTTCTTCGCGGGCGGCGTCATCGGCGGCCACAGGGGCGCGCGGCGCTGCGGCAACGGGCGCAGGGGCGGCCTTGGCAGCAGCGACAGCGGCAGCAACGTCGGTCTTGGTGGCGCGGCCATCGCGGCCCGTACCGGTCACGGCGTCGCGGCTAAGGCCGGCTTCTGCCATGGCTTTTTCAGCGGCGGGGCCGTCCTTGATGTCTTTGCCAGCGGCAGGTGCAGCAGCGGCAGCAGGGGCCGGGGCAGCCGCCGGAGCGGCAGCAACAGCACCTTCGCCAGCGCTGAGGATCGCCAGCTTGGCGGTCGCATCAACGGTATCGCCTTCCTTGGCGATGATCTCGGTCAGGATGCCAGCGGCGGGCGCGGGCACTTCGACCGATACCTTGTCGGTTTCCAGCTCGCACAGCATTTCGTCCTGCGCGACGGCATCGCCAACCTTTTTGAACCAGGTCGAAACGGTGGCTTCAGTCACCGATTCACCCAAGGTCGGAACCATCACGTCAACCGATTTGGCAGCGGCAGCCGGGGCAGCAGCGGGCGCTGCGGCAGGGGCGGCGGCAGGGGCAGGCGCGGCTGCGCTTGCGCCTTCGGCGATGGTGGCCAGCAGGGCATCGACGCCAACGGTGTCACCTTCGGCGGCGATGATGTCGGCCAGCGTACCAGCGGCGGGCGACGGCACTTCGACGGTCACTTTGTCGGTTTCCAGCTCACACAGCATTTCGTCAACCGCGACGGCATCGCCGGGCTTTTTGAACCATGTTGCGACGGTGGCTTCGGTGACGGATTCGCCAAGGGTGGGGACGCGTACTTCGGTCGTCATTGGTCTCAGTTCCCTTCGATTGTCAGCGCTTCGTTCACGAGCGCCTCTTGCTGTGCTTTGTGTTGGCTGGCCAGACCCGTCGCGGGCGAGGCCGAGGTCGCCCGGCCCACATAGACCGGACGGGTGTGTTTCGCTTTGATGCGGCCCAGAACCCATTCGATGTTGGGTTCGATGAAGGTCCAGGCACCTTGGTTCTTCGGCTCTTCCTGACACCAGACCATTTCGGCCTGACTAAAGCGCTCCAGTTCCTTCACGACCGACAGGGCCGGGAACGGGTAGAACTGTTCGACGCGCAGCAGGTAAATGTCGTCGATACCGCGTGCGTCACGTTCTTCCAGCAGGTCATAGTAAACCTTGCCCGAGCACATCACGACGCGCTTGATCTCTGCATCGGGCTTCAGCTTGGTGTCCGAATGGCCCTTTTCGGCATCGTCCCACAACACGCGGTGGAAGGACGACCCAGCGGTGAAATCTTCAACATCCGAGATACACAGCTTGTGACGCAGCAGCGATTTCGGCGTCATCAGAACAAGCGGCTTGCGGAAGCTGCGGTGCAGCTGACGGCGCAGGATGTGGAAATAGTTCGCCGGGGTCGAGCAGTTGGCCACGATCCAGTTGTCCTGACCGCACATCTGCAAGAACCGCTCAAGACGCGCCGAGGAGTGTTCCGGGCCCTGACCTTCAAAGCCGTGCGGCAGAAGGCAGACAAGGCCGGACATCCGCAGCCACTTGCTTTCGCCCGAGCTGATGAACTGGTCGAACATGATTTGCGCGCCGTTGGCGAAGTCGCCGAACTGGGCTTCCCATAGGGTCAGCGCGTTCGGTTCCGCCAGCGAGTAGCCATATTCGAAGCCCAGCACCGCGTATTCCGACAGCGCCGAGTCGATGACTTCATAACGTGCCTGACCCTCGCGGATGTTGTTCAGCGGATAGTAACGCTCTTCCGTATTTTGATCGATCAGGCCCGAGTGACGCTGCGAGAAGGTGCCGCGTGTTGAATCCTGACCTGCCAGACGAACCGGATAGCCTTCGGTCAGCAGCGAGCCGAACGCCATGGCTTCGGCGGTCGCCCAATCGAAACCTTGACCGGTTTCAAACATCTGCTTGCGGTTATCCAGAAGGCGGCCAACCGTCTTGTGGATCGGGAAACCATCCGGCGCGGTTGCCAGAGCCGAGCCGATTTCCGTCAGCGTCTTGTCGCTGATCGAGGTTTTGCCGCGCTGGTACTTGCCCTGCTTCTGGCGGTCCAGATGGCTCCAACGGCCATCCAGCCAGTCGGCTTTGTTCGGTTTATAGGCTTTGCCGGATTCGAATTCTTCGTTCAGGTGCGCCTGGAAGGCGGCCTTCATGTCTTCGATTTCGCCTTCCGGGATCAGGCCATCTTGCACCAGACGTTCTGTGTACAGCGACAGGGTCGTTTTGTGGCCCTTGATCTGGTTGTACATGATCGGGTTGGTGAACATGGGCTCGTCGCCTTCGTTGTGACCGAAGCGGCGATAGCAGAAGATGTCGATGACCGCGTCCTTGCCGAACTTCTGGCGGAACTCGGTCGCGACTTTTGCGGCGTGAACCACGGCCTCGGGGTCATCCCCGTTGACGTGGAAAATCGGCGCTTCCACCACAAGGGCGTTGTCGGTCGGGTAGGGCGACGACCGCGAGAAGTGCGGTGCCGTGGTGAACCCGATCTGGTTGTTCACAACGATGTGGATGGTGCCGCCGGTGCGGTGCCCGCGCAGGCCCGACAGCGCAAAACATTCGGCCACGATGCCCTGACCGGCGAATGCCGCGTCACCGTGCAGCAGGATCGGCAGTACGGCGCGGCGTTCTGCGTCGTTCATCTGGTCCTGCTTGGCGCGGACCTTGCCCAGAACAACCGGGTTTACCGCTTCTAGGTGCGACGGGTTGGCCGTCAGCGACAGGTGAACCTTGTTGCCGTCAAATTCGCGGTCCGACGATGCACCAAGGTGGTACTTCACGTCGCCCGATCCATCGACATCCTCGGGCTTAAAGCTGCCGCCCTGGAATTCGTTGAAGATGGCGCGATAGGGCTTGCCCATCACGTTGGCCAGAACGTTCAGGCGGCCACGGTGCGGCATGCCAACGGCGATTTCCTTCACACCCAGCGCCCCGCCGCGCTTGATGATCTGTTCCATCGCCGGGATCAGGCTTTCGCCGCCGTCCAGACCAAAACGCTTGGTGCCCATGTACTTGACGTGCAAGAATTTTTCGAAGCCCTCGGCCTCAACCATCTTGTTCAGGATGGCGCGGCGACCCTCACGGGTGAAGCTGATTTCCTTGCCGTAGCCTTCGATCCGCTCTTTCAGCCATGCCGCTTGCTCGGGGTCCGAGATGTGCATGTACTGAAGCGCGAAGGTGCCGCAATAGGTGCGCTTTACGATGTCGATGATCTGGCGCAGCGTGGCGATCTGAAGGCCCAGAACGTTGTCGATAAAGATCGGACGATCCATATCGGCCTCGGTAAAGCCATAGGCTTTGGGGTCCAGTTCGGGGTGCGGTTCGCGGCCATGCAGACCCAGCGGGTCCAGATCGGCGGCCAGGTGGCCACGGATGCGGTAAGCGCGAATGATCATCAGCGCCCGGATCGAATCCAGAACAGCGCGTTGGATCACCTCATCGGAAACGGTCACGCCTTTTTCGGCGGCCTTTTCCTTGATCTTCTGACCGGCAGCTTTGGTTTCCTTGACCGGCTCTGCCCATTCCCCCGTCAGGGCCGAGGTCAGCTCATCGCTCGGAACCGGCGGCCAGTCACGGCGCAGCCACGACGGGCCCTCTGCCTCTTGTTTGACGCTGACTTCGTCGTCACCCAGCTGGCGGAAGAATTCCTGCCATGCTGCATCAACCGCGTTCGGGTCCGATGCATAGCGGGCATACATCTGTTCGAGATATTCCGCGTTGTGCCCCTGCATAAAGCTGGAAGCATGGAAGAGGTCGTTTGGGCTTTGGTCGTTCATTATAGCACCTCGGGTTTGCGGGGGGAGGCTTAGAAAGTGCAGGGCATCGCAGCGGGATGCTGCGGGCCTGCGGGCTGGGTGCATCGGGACTGCGATGCAAGATCGTCAGCCGTCGGTGCGGTCGTAAGATTGGTGGTGGCGCGGCTGACACCATAGGCATAGGCGGGCGCGATTTGCGCGCCGTTCTGCACACGTTGGTCAAATTCAGACTTGGTGATTTCGGACCATTGATTGCCGGATTGGGCAAAATAGACCTTCTGCGTTCCGCCACAAGCGGTCAGCAGGGATAGCCCGGCAATGACGGTGATCTTGGCCGACCACGTAAACATCAACTTGTCCTTTTCACCATTTGGCGTCGAAGCGTCAGGAGAGAGACCCAGACAGGGTGCCTATCGCGAGGCTTCTGGTGCGGCTAGGGCCGGGCTTTCGCCCGGCCATCGCCATGTCTTGCCTTGCGGGGCCTTGCGGCCAGCCCGTATTAGCCCAGTTCGATTGCCTTCAGAACGGCCTCGCCCAGTGTGGCGGGGCTGTCTGCAACAACGATGCCAGCCGACTTCATGGCTTCAATCTTGTCCTCGGCGCCGCCTTTGCCGCCAGCAACGATCGCGCCAGCGTGGCCCATGCGACGTCCCGGAGGGGCGGTGCGGCCAGCGATGAAACCTGCGGTCGGCTTCCAGCGGCCTTTCTTCTTCTGTTCTTTCAGGAACTCGGCGGCTTCTTCTTCTGCCGAACCACCGATTTCACCGATCATGATGATCGACTGAGTTTCATCATCGTCAAGGAACATGTCCAAAACGTCGATGTGTTCGGTGCCTTTGATCGGGTCACCGCCAATACCGACAGCAGTCGACTGGCCCAGACCGATGTCCGAGGTCTGCTTGACCGCCTCATAGGTCAGGGTGCCCGAACGCGACACAACGCCAACCGACCCACGCTTGTGGATGTGGCCCGGCATAATGCCGATCTTGCACGCATCAGGGGTGATCACGCCGGGGCAGTTCGGGCCGATCAGACGGCTGGTCGAACCTTCGAGGGCGCGCTTGACCTTCATCATGTCCAGCACCGGGATGCCTTCGGTGATGCAAACGATCAGTTCCATTTCCGCGTCGATCGCTTCGAGGATCGAGTCAGCCGCGAAGGGCGGCGGAACATAGATCACCGAGGCGTTGGCTTCGGTCACGGCCTTGGCTTCGTGAACCGAGTTGAACACGGGCAGGCTCAGGTGCGTCTGACCGCCCTTGCCGGGGGTCACACCGCCAACCATTTTGGTGCCGTATGCGATTGCCTGTTCCGAGTGGAAGGTACCCTGCGAGCCGGTGAAGCCCTGACAGATGACTTTGGTGTTTTCGTCGATAAGAACTGCCATTGTCTTAGCCCTTCACAGCTTTCACGATTTTCTCGGCGCCGTCGCTGAGGTTGTCAGCGGCGATGACGTTCAGGCCAGAGGTGTTGATGATCTCTTTGCCTTTTTCCACGTTGGTGCCTTCAAGGCGCACAACCAGCGGAACCTGCAAGCCGACTTCTTTGACAGCCGAAACCACGCCCTCTGCGATCACGTCGCAGCGCATGATGCCGCCGAAGATGTTCACCAGGATGCCTTTGACGTTCGGGTCCGAGGTGATGATCTTGAAGGCTTCAGTCACTTTCTCTTTGGTGGCGCCGCCACCAACATCGAGGAAGTTTGCCGGCTCAGCGCCGTACAGCTTGATGATGTCCATGGTGGCCATCGCCAGACCTGCGCCGTTCACCATACAACCGATTTCACCGTCCAGAGCGATGTAGTTCAGGTCATACTTCGATGCGGCCAGTTCCTTGGGGTCTTCCTCGGTCTCGTCGCGCAGTTCGGCGACGTCTGCCTGACGATACATGGCGTTGCCATCAAAGCCCAGCTTGGCGTCCAGAACCTTCAGCTCGTTGCCGGGCATGACGATCAGCGGGTTGATTTCCAGCATCTCCATGTCCTTCTCGGTGAAGGCTTTGTAGAGGATGCCCATCAGCTTGACGCACTGCTTGACGGCTGCGCCTTCCAGACCCAGCGCAAATGCGATGCGGCGGCCATGGTAGGCCTGGTAACCCGTTGCCGGATCAACCGAGAACGACAGGATCTTTTCCGGGGTCGAAGCGGCGACTTCTTCGATGTCCATGCCGCCTTCGGTCGAACAAACGAACGAAATGCGCGACGACTGACGATCGACCAGAAGGGCCAGATACAGTTCGCGTTCAATGTCCGAACCGTCTTCGATGTAGATGCGGTTGACCTGCTTGCCTGCCGGACCGGTCTGATGCGTGACCAGCGTGCGGCCCAGCATCTTCTTGGCTTCTGCGGCGGCTTCTTCAACCGACTTGGCAAGACGGACACCGCCTTTTTCACCGGCGTCGGCTTCCTTGAACGTGCCCTTGCCGCGACCACCTGCGTGGATCTGGGCCTTGACCACCCAAAGCGGGCCGTCCAGTTCCCCTGCGGCGGACTTGGCATCTTCTGCCTTGAGGACCACGCGGCCATCGGACACCGGAGCGCCGTAGCTGCGCAGCAGGGCTTTCGCCTGATATTCGTGGATGTTCATTGGATAAACCGTCCCGTTTTGCTGCGATTGCGTTGGGTATGACAGGCATACTAATCACTGTTAAACGAATTTTTGACTGACGGTCTTAATTTTACGGGTATTTCGTCATTTGTGATCACAGAATTTTTTGGTGTGATCACAAGCGCCTTTCGCTTTGGCATCCGTTTGCGATAACCGATTCGTTTCGCGTCAAGCCTATGGCAGCCATTGGATTCCGATTTTGGCTGCCGGACCACAGCTTGGAGTTTCCACAGGCAAACATGCCTTTCAGAGTAGCAATTTCGGCCAATCTGACCTGCGGTCGCAAAACGCTGCGGGGATAAGCCCATCCCCGCCGGGGCGCTAAAATGAAAAGGGCCCGGAGATCCGAGCCCTTTCCGAAACCTGGTGCCGTGGCTTATGCCAGCGAGCCGTCGATGGCTTTGCACGCCTCGACCAGACCCTTCACAGCGTCGACCGACTTGTCGAACATTTCCTGCTCTTCTTTGTTGAGCTTGATGTTCACAACCTTTTCGACACCGCCAGCGCCGATCACGGTCGGAACGCCAACATACATGTCGTTCACGCCGATTTCGCCGTCGCAATACGCTGCGCAGGGCAGAACGCGCTTTTGGTCTTTCAGATAGGCTTCGGCCATTTCGATCGCCGAGGTCGCCGGAGCGTAATAGGCCGAACCGGTCTTCAGCAGGCCAACGATTTCTGCGCCACCGTCACGGGTGCGCTGAACCATTGCGTCCAGTTTCTCTTGCGTGGTCCAACCCATTTCGATCAGGTCGGGCAGCGGGATACCGGCAACGGTCGAGTAACGAACCGACGGCACCATGGTGTCGCCGTGGCCGCCCAGAACGAAGGCGGTGACGTCACGCATCGATACGTTGAATTCTTCGGCCAGGAAGTGACGGAAGCGCGCCGAGTCCAGAACGCCAGCCATGCCGCAGACCTTGTTGGTCGGCAGGCCCGAGAACTTTTGCAGCGCCCAAACCATCGCGTCCAGCGGGTTGGTGATGCAGATCACGAATGCGTCGGGTGCGTGTGCTGCGATGCCTTCGCCAACCGACTTCATAACCTTCAGGTTGATGCCCAGAAGGTCGTCGCGGCTCATGCCCGGCTTACGGGCAACACCGGCGGTGACGATGCAGACGTCGGCGCCCGCGATGTCCTCATAGGACTGGGTGCCCTTCATCTTCGCATCAAAGCCTTCAGACGGGCCGGATTCTGCGATGTCGAGGGCTTTGCCTTCAGGCAGGCCTTCTGCGATGTCGAACAGAACAACGTCGCCGAGTTCTTTGATGGCGGCTAGGTGGGCAAGGGTGCCACCGATGTTTCCCGCGCCGATCAGGGCAATCTTGGGTCTGGCCATGGAATTTCTCTCCGGTCCGTGATGAAACTGGCGCATGGGGTAAGCCTTTGAAGCGATTGGCGCAAGAGTGCCGCACTGCGGCAGAACGCGGAATTTTTGTGCAGTCCGGCGCTAACGGTTAGAAAAATGCAACAATCCCAGTGTTTTGCGGAAGGCGGACGCGGTGCTTGATAACGTCACTTTCTTATTGGCGGCCGTTCCAGCGGTGCTGATTGCGGGGATTTCGAAGGGTGGCTTCGGGTCTGGCGCATCATTCGTGTCGGTGACGATTCTGGCTTTGGTGCTTCCGCCCGCCGCAGCATTGGGTCTGATGTTGCCGCTTTTGATCGTGATGGATCTGACCAGCCTGCGACCCTATTGGAAGCGTTGGAGCAATCGCGATGCGGTCATTTTGATCTTGGCGTCGGTGCCGGGAATTGTGATCGGCGCGGCGCTGCTTAGCCGGGCTTCGCCGGATGTGGTGCGGCTGCTGATCGGCGGGATCAGCATTGCCTTCGTCGCCTACCAACTTTGGCCGCGCCGGGCGCAACGGGAGGACAAGCCCTGGCCTGTTTGGGTTGGTGTTCTGGCGGGCGCTGTGGCGGGGTTTACCAGTTTCATCAGTCATGCAGGCGGGCCGGTGACAGCGGTGTATCTGTTACGTCAAAAGCTGGATAAGACCACCTATCAGGCGACGACGGTGATCGTGTTCTTCGCAATCAACCTGTTGAAATTGGGCTTTTACGCGGGCTTGGGCCTATTTTCCCTAAGCGCGGTTGCAGACATTGCCCTGCTGGCGCCTGTGGCCATTGCTGGCACTTGGATCGGCGTTAGGGCGCATTTTCTGATGCCCGAACGGTGGTTCTTTGTGCTGACCTATGTGTTGCTGTTGGCGACAGGGGCCAAACTGATGTTCGATGGGCTGACCTAGGCGTCCATGTCCATGGTTGCGGCGGTTTTGGCCATCGCCTCATACGATTGTCCGCTGGCCACAAGACAGGTCATTCCATCGGGCTGCGTGACGGTGATCGTCCAACTGCCGGTGATGTCAGAGGCGAACACCTCCATCATCGAATTGTCATGGCCAAGCCCAATCGAACGCCGCGTTTCCCCGTAGGTTTGGGCCAATCGTTCCACAACCTGCGCCCGGTCGGCGCAATTGGTGGTATCGGCGGTGGCCTCCACTGGCGTGCCGACAAGGGCGCAGGTGGCGATGATCGCGCCGGGTTTCGCAAATGTCATGTCTTCACCCTTCACTGGTGGCGCCCATGGGCGCGGATGGTGGCTGCGGCGCTAAAGTTGCCGCAGCGTCATACCCGCCTGAGGTGCAAGAAGGATGCCGGATCAAATGCTGAAAAATGGTTAACGCGGCATTTACCGTAATGCCCCATAGGTTTTTTCTGCGTTGCGGCAAATTTGGGCTTGAAGTTTTCGGGCAAAAATGCCCCTCTCTGCGCAACATTATTACTCGGAGAGACTCACATGGACATGCGCGCGCGCCCCTATCGCTCGGTTCTCTATATCCCCGGTTCGAAAGAGCGGGCCTTGGAAAAGGCCAAGACGCTGGCCGTGGATGCGATCATCTTTGACCTTGAAGATGCGGTTGCCGTCGATGAAAAGCCCGCCGCGCGTGAAACCTTGAAGGCGGCGCTGGCCGCTGGCGGCTATGGCAACCGTGTGCGCTTGGTGCGCATCAACGGTCTTGATACCGAATGGGGCGAGGCCGACGCCAAAGCCGCCGCCGAGATGGATTGCGACGCCGTTCTGCTGCCCAAGGTCGAAAGCACCGCGCAGCTTGATGCGCTGGCCGCGTTGATTGGCGACAAACCGATCTGGGCGATGATGGAGACCCCGCGCGGCATCATGAATGCCGCCGCCATCGCCGCGCATCCGCGCATGGCGGGCTTTGTGATGGGCACCAACGATCTGGCCAAAGAACTGCAATGCCGCTTCCGCGCGGACCGTCTGCCGATGATGACCTCGCTTCAGTTGTGCCTGCTGGCCGCCAAGGCCGAGGGTATCGTTATCGTCGATGGCGTCTATAACGCATTTAAGGATGACGAGGGCCTGAAAGCCGAATGCGATCAGGGTCGTGATCTGGGCATGGACGGTAAAACGCTGATCCATCCGGCGCAGGTTGATGTGGCGAACGCCGCCTATGCCCCGACCGATGCCGAAGTTGACCTGGCCCGCCGCCAGATCGCCGCGTTCGAGGCCGCCGAGGCCGAAGGGCAGGGCGTGGCCGTTGTCGATGGGAAAATCGTCGAAAACCTACACGTTGTCACCGCACGAGAGATTCTGGCAAAGTCGGAGGCAATCCAGTCCCTCTCAGCGGAGTAAGTTCCCATGATTCTTCTTGTCCTTGGCGTGGCCCTGTGGGCCGCAGCACATCTTTGCAAACGCTTGATGCCCGAACGCCGCGCGGCGATGGGTGACAAGGGCAAGGGAATCGTCGCGCTTGCGCTGGCGGTGTCCATCCTGCTGATGATCTTCGGCTATCGCTCTGTCGGAGAGATCTTTGTTTGGTCGCCGCCTTCTTTCATGGTCCACATCAACAACACGTTGATGGTGATCGCGCTCTACCTGACCAGCCCCGGGCCCAAGAAGGGCGCTTTGTTTTACAAAATGCGCCACCCGATGCTTGCCGGCTTCGGCCTGTGGTGTCTGGCGCACCTGTTGGTGAATGGCGATCTGGCCTCGATCATCCTGTGGGGCGGTCTGTGGGCTTGGGCGATTGCCTCGGTCAAGATCATCAACGCAGCCGAGCCGAACTGGACACCCGGCCCGAAAGGCTCGATTTCTAAGGACGCGATGTTCTTTGTCGCCTCGATCGTCCTGTTGGGTGTGATCGGGTTCATCCACGGCCTGATCGGGCCGTCGCCATTTCCGGGGTAAGCCATGAAAGCCTATCGTTTTCTCACCGCCGACGACACGTCGGCCTTCTGTCACAAGGTCACCGAAGCCCTGAACAAAGGCTGGGAACTGCATGGCAGCCCGTCCTATGCGTTTGACGCCGCCAATGGTGTGATGCGCTGCGGTCAGGCCGTCGTGAAAGACGCCGAGGGCGAATATACGCCGGAGACCAAACTAGGAGTACTCTAACCATGGCCAAGACCAATCCGGGCCGGTTCTTTGAAGATTACACCGTCGGTCAAGTGATCGACCATGCCGTGCCTAGAACGGTCTCGGGCGGAGAGCGGGCGCTGTATCATGCGCTCTATCCCGCCCGCCATGCGCTCTATTCCTCTGACGAGTTTGCGCGGGCCTCGGGCCTGCCGGCCTCGCCCATCGACGATCTGGCCGCCTTCCACGTGGTGTTCGGCAAGACCGTGCCGGATGTGTCGCTGAACGCCGTCGCCAACCTTGGCTATGCCGAGGGGCGTTGGCTGAAGCCGGTCTATGCGGGCGATACGCTGCGCTCGACGTCCGAAGTGATCGGTCTCAAGCAGAACTCCAACGGCAAAACCGGCGTTGTTTATGTGCGCATCAAGGGCATCAATCAGAACGACGAAGTCGTGATGGAATATGTGCGCTGGGTGATGGTGCGGAAGAACAATATCGACGCCCCCGCGCCTGAGGCGGTGGTACCTGATCTGAAACAGGTTCTGTCGGTCGAAGATCTGGTGATCCCCGAAGGGCTGGATTTCAGCAACTACGATTTCACCCTCGCGGGTGAGCCGCACCGCTGGGGAGATTATGAGGTGGGCGAGACCATCGACCATGTGGACGGTGTGACCATCGAAGAAGCGGAACACATGATCGCGACGCGCCTGTGGCAGAACACCGCCAAGGTGCATTTCGACCTGACCTTCCGCCCCGATGGCCGCCTGATCTATGGCGGGCATGTCATCTCGATGGCGCGCGCGCTCAGCTTTAACGGCCTCGCCAATGCGCAGATGATCGTGGGCCTGAACGGCGGTGCCCATGCCAACCCGTGCTTTGCGGGCGATACGGTGAAATGCTGGACCGAGGTTCTGGACAAAGCCGAAACCGGCGCGCCGGGCGTGGGGGCGATCCGCCTGCGTCTGGTGGCCACCAAGGGCGGCGAGCCGTTTGTCCTGAAGGGCGAGAACGGCAAATACGACCCCAACGTTCTGCTGGACCTCGACTACTGGGCCTTGATGCCAATGTGATCCAATTGAGTGCGGGGCAGCGGCCCCGCACGCTTGATACCTCGTGCCCCGCTGATGCGGGGCGCTCGGGCCGTGAAATTCAAAACGCTTGCGAAATGGTCCGATCTTGCCGCAAATGGGCCTATGAAACATTGGCTGATCTTAGCGGCAATGCTGGCGGCGCCCGTCCATGCGGATGAGGCAGAAGACGCCTTTGTTGACGCAAACCTTCTGAGCATCTTCTATCATGAATTGGGCCACGCGATGATCGACGTGCTGGCCCTGCCGGTGTTCGGGCAGGAAGAAGATGCGGCAGACGTGGCCTCTATTCTGTTGATCGATGTGCTTTGGGATGCCGAAAGCGCGCTGGATCTGGCCTATGATGCCTCATTCGGATTTGCCGCCGAAGCGATGGAGCAGAGTGAAGCCGAGGATGTGGCCTTTTGGGATGTGCACGGGCCAGACCAGCAGCGGTTCTTCAACACCGTCTGCCTGTTCTATGGCGCGGACCCCGAAGGCCGGGCCGATTTCGCCGAGGACATGGATCTGCCCGAGGAGCGGGCAGAGACCTGCGAAGAAGAATTCGATCTGGCCAATGAAAGCTGGGGGCCGATCTGGGATGAGTTGGCCACTGAAAACGGCAGCCTTCTGGGATTTGAGGCCGCAGCGGGGGCGACCTATAGCGCGGGGGTCATCGGGGCCGAGGTTGAGGCGCTGAACGCGCAATTCCACTGGCCGCAGGCCCTGCTGGTTGAGACGGATACCTGTGATGAGCCGAACGCCTTCTACGATCCGAGCCGCCTTGCGATCACAATTTGCGAGGAGTTTGAGCCGTACTTGCGGCAGCTGTATCGTGATTGGGCCGATTAACCCACGCGCGAGTCGCTGAATCGGGGCATAAACGCTGTTAGCGCAATTTTTGTGATCACTGAAAATGCTACTGTGATCACAAGTTTCAGAAAATCGCAAAATTGCGCCAAAAAACCACAGATCAGTGTCGTTAGCACAGGTGACAGACCGAAAAAATTCACTATTACGGACTTAAGGGAACCGAAAGGACAGACAAATGGCCGACGTGAACCGGGGCAACCGCCCGCTCTCGCCCTTCATGCTGGGCAAGTATTACAGGTTTCAGCTTAACTCCGTGACTTCGATCCTCACGCGGATTACCGGCAATGCGATGCTGGTGGCGGCGCTGATGATCGTCTGGTGGCTGCTGGCCGCCGCAACCTCGGCTGAGTATTTCGCGCTCGCCGATTATGTGCTGACCAGCTACCTTGGCGATCTGGTGCTGTTTCTGTCGCTTTGGGGCATGTGGTATCACCTGCTGGCTGGCGTGCGTCACCTGATCTGGGACGCGGCCATTGGCCTTGACGTTCCGACCGCGACCAAGCTGGGCTATGCCGTCGTTGGCGGATCGCTCTTCTTCACCCTGTTCACCGTGGCAATCATCTAAGGAGCGCGCATCATGGCATTTCTGACTGACCGCAAACGCGCAACGGGCTGGGGCAGCGCCAAGAAAGGCACTGAGCATTTCTGGTCTATGAAGGTGACCTCGGTTGCCCTGCTGGTTCTGATCCCGCTGTTCATGTTCAACTTCGGTTCGATCCTTGGCGCGGACTATGACACCGTTCTGGCCCACTACAGCCGTCCGTACCCTGCCATTCTGGCAGCGCTGACGCTGATCGTTGGGTTCAAGCATTTCAACTTGGGCTTTCAAGTCCTGATCGAGGATTACGTGCATGGCGCGTGGGAAAAGATCCTGATCATCGGCATGACATGCCTTAGCTATGGCGCCGCGGCCGTGGGTGTGTTCGCCCTGGCCAAGCTGGCCCTTTAAGACCTGGAGACACGACAAATGGCTGCATACGAATACGAGACGCATGAATATGACGTCGTGGTCGTCGGTGCCGGTGGCGCCGGTCTGCGCGCAACGCTGGGCATGGCCGAACAGGGCCTGCGAACGGCTTGTGTGACCAAGGTGTTCCCGACCCGCTCGCACACGGTTGCGGCGCAGGGCGGTATCGCCGCATCGCTGGGCAATATGGGCCCGGACAGCTGGCAGTGGCACATGTACGACACCGTCAAGGGGTCGGACTGGCTGGGTGACACCGACGCGATGGAATATCTGGCGCGCGAAGCCCCCAAAGCCGTGTACGAGCTGGAGCACTACGGCGTTCCGTTCAGCCGGACTGAAGAAGGCAAGATCTACCAGCGCCCGTTCGGTGGCCACACCACCGAATTCGGTGAAGGTCCGCCCGTGCAGCGCACCTGCGCCGCGGCTGACCGTACCGGCCACGCCATTCTGCACACGCTTTATGGCCAGTCGCTGAAGAACAACGCCGAATTCTACATCGAATATTTCGCGATTGACCTGATCATGAGCGAAGACGGCCAGTGCCAAGGTGTAGTCTGCTGGAAGCTGGACGACGGCACCATGCACGTCTTCAACGCCAAGATGGTCGTTTTGGCCACCGGCGGCTATGGCCGCGCCTATTTCAGCGCGACCTCGGCCCACACCTGCACCGGCGACGGTGGCGGCATGGTGGCCCGTGCGGGTCTGGCGCTTCAGGATATGGAATTCGTTCAGTTTCACCCGACCGGCATCTATGGCTCGGGCTGTCTGATCACCGAAGGCGCACGCGGGGAAGGCGGTTATCTGACCAACTCCGAAGGTGAACGTTTCATGGAACGTTACGCGCCGAACTACAAAGACCTCGCGCCGCGTGACTATGTTTCGCGCTCCATGACCATGGAGATCCGCGAAGGTCGCGGTGTGGGTGAACATGGCGATCACATCCACCTGAACCTGTCGCACCTTCCTGCCGCTGCACTGGCCGAACGCCTGCCGGGCATTTCGGAATCGGCGAAGATCTTTGCCGGTGTTGACGTGACCAAGGAACCGATCCCGGTTCTGCCGACGGTTCACTACAACATGGGCGGCATTCCGACCAACTACTGGGGCGAAGTGCTGAACCCGACCGCCGACAATCCGACCGCCGTTGTGCCGGGCCTGATGGCTGCGGGCGAAGCGGGCTGTGCCTCGGTGCACGGTGCCAACCGTCTGGGCTCGAACTCGCTGATCGACCTCGTGGTCTTTGGCCGCGCCGCCTCGATCCGCGCAGGTCAGGTCGTCGACAAAGACGCGCCGAACCCGACGCTGAACCAAGCCTCCATCGACAAGGCGTTCGACCGCTTTGACGCGGCCCGCAACGCCAAGGGCGGTATCCCGACGGCGGATCTGCGCCTTGAGATGCAGCGCACCATGCAGTCTGACGCTGCCGTGTTCCGCACCTCCAAGACGCTGGCCGAAGGCGTTGAGAAGATGACCGCGATCGCCGCCAAAATGGACGATCTGAAAGTCACCGACCGCAGCCTCGTCTGGAACAGCGACCTGATGGAAACGCTGGAACTGACGAACCTGATGCCGAACGCACTGGCGACCATCGTTGGCGCCGAAGCGCGTAAGGAATCCCGTGGTGCACATGCCCACGAAGATTTCACCGCGCGTGACGACGACAAATGGCGCGTTCACACCATCAGCCGCGTCGAAGGCAACAAGGTGGATCTGACCTATCGTCCGGTCATCCTTGATCCGCTGACGACCGAGGCCGAAGGCGGCATCAGCCTGAAGACTATCGCGCCCAAAGCGCGGACGTTCTGATATTGCGAGGGGCGGGACGACCGCCCCTTTAGCTTACCTTGCGGGACCGGGCCTTGCGCCATTTCCGTTTCAGGTAAGTCAGCGAAAACAAGCTGCTGATTGGGCGGCGGGCGGCCTTGCCACGGGTCGCTTCCAACGATGAAGGTGTAACAGCGTGAGGCGGATGGCCCACAACTTCGGGAACAATGGCGAAAGCCCCATGATCGGACAGATCAAGGGGCCAATCGGCTTTGTGTCGAACCGGGGTTTGGGATGCGATCAGCGCCTTGGCAAAACCGCGCCCCATCGTGTAGCCCACCGTCATGAAGGCCGACATGGCCAGCCGGTAGGCCGCGCCATCCGCACCCGGAACGGCAATGCCGTTGCCCATCACGCGGGCATTCAGGTGGTGCAGCATCAGCATCGGCGCGGCTTTGTAGCCCTGCGCGGCAATGAAGCGGTGCAAACGGTCGTCAATGATCGCGTCGTCTTCCAGAATGATCGCCCAGTCGCTGCCCGAGGCCAGAAAGTCTTCGGCCATCAGGCGATGCCCCAAGGCGCAGGCAAATTCGCCGTTGCTCAGGGCGCGGCGCTCGATCTGCGCGGCGCCATCGCGGTCAAGCATGGCCTCAAACCGCTTGGGAAATCCGTCGCGGCCATCGACAGCATCGAACAAGATCACGGTCACGCCCAAAGCCTCAAGGTTCAGGGCGGCCAGATCAGCGGCAATGCTGGCGCGGCGCGGGTTTCTGTCTTTCAGGCTGAGAACATAAAGGCGCACATCGTCTGGCATTCGTCAGCCCTTTCCACAATTCACACTTCCGCTAGCATAGTTCCGACTCTCGGAAAAGCGGCCTATCGCCCAGGAAGCACTTACCCCAGAGGAGAACGACATGGTTCAGTTCACGCTCCCTAAGAACTCACGGATCCGCACGGGCAAGACCTGGCCCAAGCCGGAAGGCGCGACCAACGTCCGCAAGTTCAAGATCTATCGCTGGAACCCCGATGACGGTGAAAACCCGCGGGTGGATACGTATTTCCTGGATATGGACAAGTGCGGCCCGATGATCCTGGACGCGCTGATCAAGATCAAGAATGAGATCGATCCGACGCTGACCTTCCGCCGGTCCTGCCGCGAAGGGATCTGCGGATCTTGTGCGATGAACATCGACGGCCGCAACACGCTGGCCTGTATCTTTGGTCTGGATGAGGTCAAAGGCGATGTCACCATCTACCCGCTGCCGCACATGCCGGTCATCAAAGACCTGATCCCCGATCTGACGCATTTCTATGCGCAGCACGCTTCGATTATGCCGTGGCTGGAAACCAAAACCAACCGCCCCGCGAAAGAGTGGAAGCAGTCGATCGAAGACCGCAAGAAACTCGACGGTCTGTATGAATGCGTGATGTGCGCCTCGTGCTCGACCTCGTGCCCCAGCTACTGGTGGAACGGCGATCGGTATCTTGGACCGGCCGCGCTGTTGCATGCCTATCGCTGGATCATCGACAGCCGCGATGAAGCCACGGGCGAGCGTTTGGATGAATTGGAAGATCCGTTCAAACTGTATCGCTGCCACACCATCATGAACTGCGCGCAGACCTGCCCGAAGGGTCTGAACCCGGCGCTGGCGATTGCCGAAATCAAGAAGATGATGGTGGACCGCGCCTACTAAGGCATGCCCCATACCCATGCGAAAGCCCGGCCATTGTGCCGGGCTTTTTGTTGACCAAAGGTAAACTCGCCTGAAAACAGTAGGTTATGCGTATAGGGCAAAGCGCCTCTGCCCATTTGGCGGATTACATCGGCGCGAAAAGGGCGCACATATCCCGCCGAGGGAGGAACCACTGTCAATCTAGGATCCGACCCATGGACCATTCCGACAATCGTTCCGCTATTTCCGCGCAAGACGCGCTGGATATTCTAGAAGCGGCCTTCGCCTATTATTCGCCCGAACCTCAGCCGGTTCATCAGGACGATACAAACGACACCGTCCAGCCCTACGTGGAATATTACCAGGCGGCGTAATCCGCGTTTCAGCGTCCCGTTTCGGGGTCGGTGTTCGAAACGGCGCTGATCTGTTTGCGGTGGGGAGGGGCTTCTTTCCCCGCCTTTTTCATGTTTGGGTGCGGGGGCAATATAAGGACATTGGTCATGAGCCTGCCCCCAGAAGATGCCGAAGCCCGCCGCGCGGTTGCACCTGTGATCTGCTATCCGACCGAAACCCTGCCGCAGCCTGATATGGCGCTTTATGCCGCCGCGCTGGCGGGGGCAGAAGAAGTGGACAAGATCCGGGCCGCCCCGCGAGATGCCGCTTGTTTTGAGGTTCCTGCTGGCCATTTCTTTCGCATCGACAGTGTTGAAGGCCCGCAAGTGGGGGATTTGAACCTGTGGAACGCCCGTGACCTGTCTGAACGGTTCTATTCCGGCAAGACCCGCGCCTTGCACGGAACGCATGTCACGACGGGTGACCGGCTATGGTCGTCCTTTCCGAACTTGCGGCCCATGGCGACCATCGTCGCAGATACGCTGGACTGGTATGGGATCGATGCCTTTGGTGGGTCCGTGCATGACGTGATTGGCACGCGCTGCGATCCCTACACCGGGGCGCTGTTGTCGGGGCAGGCGTACCATCATTGCTGCCATTCCAACCTGACACGCGCTTTGGCGACGTGGCTGGATTGCCCGGTGCATGAGGCCGAACCGCATATCCATGATGTGCTGAACGTGTTCATGTGCACCGGCTTTACCCGCGACACCGGCCAGTATTTCATGAAGGCCAGCCCGGTGCGGCCCGGCGATCATCTGACCTTTCTGGCCGAGATCGATTTGCTAGGCGCCCTCAGTGCCTGTCCGGGTGGGGATTGCAGCGCCGAGCATTCGTCCGACACCGCGCAATGCCACCCGCTAGAGGTGACCATTCTGCGGCCCAAAGCAGGGGCGTTGGACCGGTGGGTGCGGCCCAAGCCCAATGCCTATGACCGCAGCCATGGGGTCTAGCCCTTAGCTGTGGATGAAATGCACCCGGTCAAAGCTGCGCCGCCAGTTGGCCACTTCGGCGGCAATCGAGCTGGCGTCGTTGCCGCGCAGCCCGCGCGCGATTAGGCCAGCCAAGCGCGGCATGTCATCCGCCGTCATGCCCCAGCGGACCAATTCCGGCGTGCCAATCCGCAGCCCGTTCATGTCGCCCGCGACGGGGGGGAGGGGCAGGCCGATGCCGCAGGCCAGGAAACCGGAATTGGCCAGCGTTTTCGATGCGGCCTGACCGCCACCATAGCCTTCGGCCACAACGGCGAATTGGTGCGATTTGGTAAAGCCGCGCCCGGCCGCGAATACCGGAACACCGTGATCCGACAGCGCCACGGCCAAGGCCTGCGCGGTTTCGATCATCGCAGTTGAATAGGCCGCGCCGTAGTCGCGCCAGTCCAGCATGGTCATGGCCAGCGCCGCGCTTTTGGCCACGTCGAAATTGGCTGTCATGCCGGGAAAAGCGATGTGGTCCAGTCGCTCTGCGATCTCCGCATTATTCGTGACGATCAAGCCTGAGGGCGGGCCGCCAAGGCTTTTGTAGGTGCTCATCGTCATCAGATGTGCGCCTTCGGCCAATGGGTTGGGCCAGGCGCCGCCTGCGATCACCCCGCATTGATGGGCCGCGTCAAACAGCAGCTTTGCGCCCACCTCGTCGGCAATGGCGCGCAGTTCCGCCACCGGATGGGGGAATAGGTTCAGCGATCCGCCAATGGTGATCAGCTTGGGGCGCACCCGCTGGGCCAAGCTGCGAAGTGCGTCCAGATCGACGGTATAGCCGTCTTCATTCACCGGGGCGTCATGCGTGATCAGCCCATAAAGCCCCGCGCATCCATCCGAGTGATGGGTCACATGGCCGCCAATGCTGCCGGGTGGGGCGATGATGGCGTCGCCGGGGCGGGTCAGCGCCATGAAGGCATATAGATTGGCCAAAGCGCCCGACGGCACCCGAATTTCGGCATAGTCAGCCTTGAACACCTCGGCGCAGAGTTCGGCGCAAATCACCTCGATGTCCTGAATGGCATTCAGCCCGGTTTCGTATTTGTCGCCCGGATAGCCCAGCGATGGCCGCGTTCCCAGACCGCTGGCCAATAGTGCCTCGGCCCGTGGGTTCATCACATTGGTCGCGGGATTGAGGTTAAAGAAATCGCGTTCGTGGATCTGGCGGTTTGTCTGCGCCAATGCCTCAAGCCGCTGCGCGATGTCGGTAGATGTGGCCTTTGCCGTTTGATCGGCGACGGATTGGACAAGTGTTTCGCTGGGTTCGGGAACCCAAGAACGGGGCGTCAGGCGCGGCATGGCGATCTCCTGTGATGGTCAGGATAAGTTTGCGCTGCCGATGTCCAAGTGCAAGACCTATGACAGCAAAACGGCCCCCGAAGGGGCCGCCGCTGTTTACTTGGCTGAATTTGGAAAAGCTGCCCTAAGGGCAATTTCCACCATATCGCCGAAACTTTTTTCGCGTTGGTCTGACGGCAGGGCCTCATGCGTTTGCAAATGGTCCGATACCGTCAGAATTGCCAGCGCACGCACGCTATAACGGGCCGCAAGGTTATAAAGCTCAGCCGCTTCCATCTCGACGCCCAAGACGCCATGGCGCGTTAGTTGTTCATTCAAGTCGGGGCGCTCATCATAAAAAACGTCCGATGAATAAATACCGCCAACATGCACACCGACCTTTGTATCGGCGGTTGCATCATATGCAGCTTTTAGAAGGGACCAATCTGCGCAGGGCGCAAAATTCATCTCTTTGAAAATGCCGCTGCTGGGCGTGGATAGCGATGTTGCGGTCATCGCCAGAATAACGTCGCGAATTTTGACCTGCGGCTGCATTCCGCCGCAAGACCCAATGCGGATCAGAGTTTTTGCCCCATAATCGCGGATCAGTTCATTCGCGTAGATGGATAGGGACGGCATACCCATGCCCGATCCATGGATCGTGACCCGGTTGCCGTTCCAAAACCCGGTGTACCCCAGCATCCCCCTGACTTCATTGACCAGTTTGGCATCAGTCAGAAAGGTTTCTGCGGCCCACCGGGCCCGGTATGGATCGCCCGGCATCAGCACCGTTTCGGCAATATCTCCGGGCGCGGCACCAATGTGGACTGTCATATCAGATTTCCATTTCGTCCATGGATTTGCCGGCGGCCAACGCCTCAATCACCCAGCCGGGTTTACGACCACGGCCCGTCCAGGTTTGTTCGAGGTTGGCAGGGTTGCGGTATTTGGGGGCGCCTTTGCTGCCACCTTTACCTTCTTCCAAAAGATCACCCAGTGTGTAGCCGAATTCTTTCGCAATGCTTTCCGCCGCTTTCTTGGCTTCAGCTTTGCGGCGCACGTCGATGGTTTTGAGTGCTTTATCGACGTCCGCTTTCAGTTTTTCGAGTTCTTCTTTCGAGAGAGATTCAAGATCAATATTCATAGATGTCTCCTTCATGCCTTGATGTTTGGCAAAAAGGAAAAAGTTTCAAGGGGTCTTTTGTGACAGGTTACGCAAATATGACAACGCGCCCCGAATAAAGATATCCGGGGTGACGCTAATTAGGATGAAATCCGCTTATTCGGCTGCGACGGCCTTAGGATCTACCAATTCGATGATGTCGCGCATGATGGTGTTCAACTCAAAGTCTTTGGGCGTATAAACACGCGCCACGCCCATTCCCAAAAGTCGCTGTGCATCTTCGTCGGGGATAATGCCGCCGACGATCACGGGAACGCTGCCAAGGCCGGCATCGCGCATCCGCTGCATCAATTCTTCGACCAGCGGCACGTGACTGCCCGACAGGATCGACACGCCAACCACATGCGCCTCGTTATCAATTGCCGAGGTGACGATTTGTTCGGGCGTCAGGCGGATGCCGTCATATTCAATGTCCATGCCGCAATCGCGGGCGCGGAAGGCGATTTGTTCAGCACCGTTCGAGTGGCCATCAAGGCCGGGCTTGCCCACAAGGAACTTCAGGCGGCGGCCCAGCTTGTCGCTGACCGCATCCACAGCATCGCGCAGATCGTCCAAGCCTTCGGTCTTGTTCGACACGGATTTCGAAACGCCGGTCGGGCCGCGATATTCGCCATGGATCACACGCATTTGCGCGGCCCATTCGCCCGTCGTCACGCCTGCCTTGGCGCAAGCGATCGAGGCGGGCATAACGTTTTCACCTTTGTTCGCCGCTTCGCGCAGGGCGGCAAGGGCGGCCTTTACGGCGGCGGCGTCGCGCTCGCTGCGCCATTCATTCAGCCGGGTGATTTGCTCCTGCTCAACGGCCGGATCAACAACCATGATGCCGCCATCTGCAGTTTGCAGCGGGCTCGGCTCGCCCTCGGTCCATTTGTTCACGCCCACAACGATGGTGTCATTGCGTTCGATCTTGTTCAGACGTTCGGCGTTGCTGTCGACCAGACGGCCCTTCATGTACTCAATCGAGCCAATCGCGCCGCCCATGGCGTCAAGGTTCGCCAGTTCGGCCCGTGCACCTTCTTTCAGCGCCTCGACCTTGCGATCAACCGCCGGGTTGCCGTCGAACAGGTCGTCGTATTCCAGAAGGTCGGTTTCATAGGCCAGGATCTGCTGCATCCGCATCGACCACTGCTGATCCCACGGGCGGGGCAGGCCAAGTGCTTCGTTCCATGCGGGCAATTGCACGGCGCGGGCGCGGGCCTTTTTCGACAGGGTGACGGCCAGCATCTCAATCAGGATGCGGTAGACGTTGTTTTCGGGCTGCTGTTCGGTCAGGCCAAGGCTGTTGACCTGCACGCCATAGCGGAAGCGGCGGGCCTTGGCGTCGGTCACGCCGTAGCGGTCTTGCAGGATTTCGTCCCACAGATCGACGAAGGCGCGCATTTTGCACATCTCGGTCACGAACCGGATGCCCGCGTTCACAAAGAACGAAATCCGGCCACACAGCGCCGGGAAGTCCGCCGGATCAACGCGCGGCTTCAGCTCGTCCAGAACGGCAATCGCGGTGGCCAGGGCAAAGGACAGTTCCTGTTCAGGCGTGGCGCCGGCCTCTTGCAGGTGGTAGGAACACACGTTCATCGGGTTCCATTTCGGCACATTGGTATAGCAATATTCAGCCACGTCCCCGATCATCTTCAGCGACGGTTTCGGCGGGCAGATATAGGTGCCACGCGACAGGTATTCCTTGATCAGATCGTTCTGCACCGTGCCTTGCAGCTTGGTGACGTCGGCGCCTTGTTCCTCGGCCACGGCGATATACAGCGACAGCAACCAAGGCGCGGTGGCGTTGATCGTCATCGAGGTGTTCATCTGTTCCAGCGGGATCTGGTCGAACAGAGTGCGCATATCGCCAAGGTGACACACCGGAACGCCCACCTTGCCCACTTCGCCGCGCGCCAGAACGTGGTCGCTGTCGTATCCGGTCTGGGTTGGCAGATCGAAGGCCACGGATAGCCCGGTCTGCCCCTTGGACAGGTTGTTGCGATACAGCGCGTTTGAGGCCTTGGCGGTCGAGTGACCGGCATAGGTGCGGATCAGCCAGGGGCGGTCACGGGTCACGGTGGTCTCGGTCATTTGGCCCTCTTGAATCGGTTAGGCAATTTTATTGCGTAATGACGTGGATAGGCGAAAGATTATACCGTTGTCAATTCGCTGCATTGCGGCAAGGTCTGGTTCCGGTCATTTTGCGCCGCAACGCGGCATCCCCGCAACGAATTCCTGCATCTAAGGACAATCTATCGCGGCAAGCGTTGGGCTTGCCGGGGGGCGTGTTCCCTGCCAACGTCGCCCCATGACTCAGACCGTGACTTTGCCTGTATGGTTGTTTGTGTTGATGGTGCTGTTCGCGGCCGTCACTTTCGCATCGCATTTCCTGTTCCCATCGGTACGCTGGTTCTTCCGCCGCCGGATGGAACGCGCCGTCGCCCGGCTGAACACCCGGCTTGAACGCCCGATCCAGCCGTTCAAGCTTTTGCGGCGGCACGACATGATCCAGCGGCTGGTCTATGATCCGACCGTCACGGCGGCCATTGTGGCCCATGCCAAGGAGCAGGGCGTGCCCGAGGATGTGGCTTTCCAACACGCCAAGGCCTATGCGCGGGAAATCGTGCCCGCCTTTTCGGCCTTTGCCTATTTCGGCTTCGCCATTCGCGCCGCCCGCTGGCTGGGGCAATCGCTCTATCGTGTGCGCATCGGCCATTTCGATGAACCTGCGCTGCGGGCGGTCGAACGGGATGCGACGGTTGTCTTTGTAATGAACCACCGGTCCAACATGGATTACGTTCTGGTCACCTTTCTGGCGGCGGAACGGTCGGCGCTGTCTTACGCAGTGGGTGAATGGGCGCAGGTTTGGCCTTTATCGCGGCTGATTAAGGCCATGGGGGCTTATTTCATTCGCCGCAAATCGCGCAACGCGCTCTATCGTGCGGTCTTGGCGCGGTATGTCCAAATGGCGACCGCTGGCGGCGTGGCGCAAGCGATCTTCCCCGAAGGGGGGCTTTCGCTGACGGGCGCACCGGCGCAGCCCAAGCTGGGATTGCTGAAATACATCACCGACGGCGCGGACCTGAGCCAGCGCGACGTGGTGTTTGTGCCGGTGGCGCTGAACTATGACCGGGTGCTGGAAGATGGCATTCTGGTCAAGGCGGACCTGTCGGGCGAGCGGCGGTTTGAGGCGCGGATCAGCCGGGTGGCACGGGCCACGCTGCGCCAGATGTGGCTGCGCATCACCGGGCGGTTTCATCGGTTTGGCTATGCGGCGGTCAGCTTTGGCGCGCCGCTGTCCTTGCGGTCTCGCCCCGATCTGGCGGCCGAGCCTGAGACGTTGGCATTGGATCTGATGGGCCGCATTTCGCGGATTGTCCCGGTCTTGCCGGTGCCGCTGGTGTCTTATGTCCTTCTGCAACGCGGTACCACCAAGACCGACGAATTGGAGGCCCTGGTCGCCGCAGCGCTGGAACAACTTGAAGACGCGCATGTGCATATGCCCCGCTCGGACGTGGCCTATGCCGCCAAAGTGGGTTTGCGTGCCCTTACGGAACGCGGAATGGTCACCGAAGAGGAAGAATTCTTGCGCGTTTCGCCGCAAGCGCGTGATCTCGTTCAGTTTTATGCCCGGTCCATCGCTCATTTGTTCTGATTTTCTGCGGATGCATTGGGATTTTCTGCATCTGCTGGGTTATAAAATTACAAAAATGCGGCAAATGTTGTTGCAAAATTTCACGGCCAGTTTTATTTCCTAATCAAACGCCGCGATTCTGCATTGCGGCACAGATTGAAAAAACAGGAGGCCCCCATGGCACTGGACACGCAAACCGGGATCGCTGACTACGAGGCACCGGAAAAGGATCTCTACGAGGTTGGTGAAATGCCGCCCCTCGGCTATGTTCCGAAGAAGATGTACGCTTGGGCCATCCGGCGTGACCGCCATGGCGAGCCGGAACAGTCCTTCAAGAAAGAAGTCGTGGACACCTGGGAAATCGACAGCCACGAAGTGCTGGTTCTGGTGATGGCCGCAGGCGTGAACTACAACGGCGTTTGGGCCGGTCTGGGCAAGCCGATTTCGCCGTTCGACGTGCATGGCCAAGACTACCATATCGCCGGTTCCGACGCGTCGGGCATCGTTTGGCAGGTCGGCTCGGCTGTGAAAAACTGGAAAGTGGGCGACGAGGTTGTCATTCACTGTAACCAGGACGACGGCGACGACGAAGAATGCAACGGCGGCGATCCGATGTTCTCGCCGACGCAGCGGATCTGGGGTTATGAAACCGGCGACGGCTCGTTCGCTCAGTTCACCAAGGTGCAGGCCCAGCAGCTGATGCCGCGCCCCAAGCACCTGACTTGGGAAGAGTCGGCTTGCTACACGCTGACGCTGGCCACCGCTTACCGTATGCTGTTTGGTCACCATCCGCATGAACTGCGTCCGGGCCAGAACGTTCTGGTTTGGGGCGCGTCGGGCGGTCTGGGATCTTATGCGATCCAGCTGGCCAACACCGCCGGGGCCAACGCGATTGGCGTGATCTCGGATGAATCCAAGCGTGATTTCGTGATGGCGCAGGGTGCCAAAGGCGTGATCAACCGCAAGGACTTTGATTGCTGGGGTCAACTGCCGACCGTGAACTCGCCCGAATATAACGCGTGGCTGAAAGAAGCGCGCAAGTTCGGCAAGGCGATCTGGGACATCACCGGCAAAGGTGTGAACGTTGACATGGTCTTCGAACACCCCGGCGAGGCGACGTTCCCGGTGTCGACCCTGATCGTGAAAAAGGGCGGGATCGTCGTGATCTGCGCGGGCACCTCGGGTTTCAACTGTACCTTTGACGTGCGCTACATGTGGATGCACCAGAAGCGCCTTCAGGGCTCGCACTTTGCGAACCTCAAGCAGGCCGCGTCGGCCAACCGCCTGATGATTGAGCGCCGCCTTGATCCGTGCATGTCCGAAGTTTTCCCGTGGGAAGAAATCCCGCAGGCGCACACGATGATGCTGCGCAACCAGCACAAGCCGGGCAACATGGCGGTTCTGGTTCAGGCCCCGAAAACCGGCCTGCGCACCTTCGAAGACGCGCTGGCCGCTGGCCCGAAGTAAACATAAGGATCGACAGATCCTAACAAAGTTTGAATGCCCGCATCCTCGGATCGCGGGCATTTTATTTATATTGCTTTGGGATTTTTCTCGCTATTTGGCCGCGCGGCGATATGGTGGGTATGCCTTTGCTTGAATGCATCTTATGGTTGTGTTTGAATTGGCTTGCCCGGTTAGAAGGATTTCATAATGAGGCATGACTGGATTCTGGATGTGCTAACGGATCTCAGAACGTTTGCTGGGGCAAACGGCCTGCCGGATCTTGCACAGCAGCTGGATCTGGCAAGGACCGTCGCCGCGCGTGAGGCGGCGGTGCAGGGACAGGTAAGCGCAATATCGCCGCCATCTTCACAAGGCGGACCCATGTGAATTTCATTCAGGCTGAACTGCCCGTACCGGCGTTCTGAGGGCTGGCGCCCGTTCCGGTGCGGCTGTACTGTCCGCGCATGACGGCAGTTACATTTTCCGACGATCAGGCTCAGGCCTACGACAGTGTCAGCGAAATGCTGGAACGCGCAGGCATTCAGCTTGGCGATGGGCTGTTGATGCCGCCGCGCGGCACCACGTCTGAGGTCATGGCCGTGATCGGTAAGGCGGGATCGGGCAAAACCCTGCTTCTGGCCGAACTCTACAAAGCGTTGGCCGCCGCCGGGGTTGAGTTGGTGTCGGGCGATTACGAAAGCAAACGCGCCAAGGAACGCCGTTCGCTGGCCATTCTGGCCCCCACGAACAAGGCCGCAAGCGTGTTGCGCAATCGCGGGGTTCCGGCCACGACCATCCACCGCATTCTATACACGCCGGTCTATGACCCGATGTATGAAAGCATCGCGGAATGGCTGCTTGGCAACGAAGACCGCCCCGAAATCGAAGGTCTGGCCGATGAGGCGCTGGACCGCGCCGAGGCATCGTTCCAACTGCATAAATCCATGCCCGCGGCCCTAGCGGCGGCGGGGCTGCGCGGGTCTGACTTTATCACCGGCTGGAAACGGCGCGAAGATCCGCTTGATATCGGCTTTGTCGACGAAGCCTCGATGCTGGACAAACGTCAGTTCGAAGACCTGCAAGAGATTTTCCCGAACCTTTTGCTGTTTGGCGATCCGGCGCAGTTGGCCCCGGTCAACCAGTCCGGGGAAATGATGTTTGAATCGCTGCAAGAGTCGCAAAAATTGCATCTTGAGCGGATTCACCGGCAGGACGCGGACAACCCAATTCTGGATCTGGCCCACGCGCTGGCCGACCCGATGGTGGATTTCTACCGCTTCGAAAAGATGGTCCAAGAGGCTGCGGCGAAGGATGATCGCGTGGTCTGGGGCCAGCGGGTAGAGGTGGATCTGATGTCCCGTTCGCCTGTGCTGGTCTGGCGCAATGCCACGCGCATTCGGCTGATCAATGCCTTCCGCCATGTCTATGACGCGCCCGAGGATGAGCTGTTGGAAGGCGAGCCGCTGATCTGCGACGGGATCGAATTGCCGCTAAAGCACCGCAAGAAACGCCAAGACCTTGAGGCGCGTGGCCTGATCAAGGGCGCGCAGGTGGTCTATCTGGGGCCGGGCCGCAAACCGGGCTTTTCCCGCCTGCACGTCTTTGGCGCACAAGAGCCGCAGGTCTCGGCCGCGTCGATCGTCAAAATCGAAAAGCCGGATGAGGAAGAACCCTTTATCCCATTTGCAGCGCGGATGGGCGCGACCTTTCTGCATGGCGCGGCCTGCACCATCCATAAAGCGCAAGGCAGCCAGTGGGATACGGTTCAGGTCTTCGCCCCCGATCTGGAAATTGCCGCCCGCATGGGCCGGGTTGAGGCGGGCCAGCCCCTGTGGAAGCGGCTGGCCTATGTCGCCATCACCCGTGCGCAGGAACGGCTGATCTGGGTTGTGCGGTCGCGCCTTGCCAAACCGACCGGACCGCTGCGGGTGGATGACCTGCGCGCGCAGCCGGCCGCCGCCCTGACGCTGAATGCCTCAGAGTTGGACGTGTAACGCAACGTTTCCAAAAAAGATTTCTGTTGCACCTCGCCCCGCATCTCCGCAGTCTTGCCAGACCACGTGCTGATGGTTTGGGAGGGCCGGATGCAAGCGATGATGATGAACCAACCGCTGTCGATCATTGAAATCCTGCGGTATGCCGCCGGGGGCCATCCCGGAGCCGGGATCGTTTCGGTGCGCACCGAAGGCGATATTCACCGGCAAACCTATGCGCAGACCTATAAGCGCGTCGCGCAATTGTCCCATGCTTTGGGCAAACTTGGCGTGCAGGAAGGCGACCGCGTCGCGACGCTGGCTTGGAACGGATATCGGCATTTCGAACTCTACTATGCCACGGCCGGGATCGGGGCAGTGTGCCACACGATCAACCCGCGCCTGTCCGCTGAACAGATGCTCTATATTATCAAGCACGCGGACGACCATGTTCTGTGCCTTGATGTCACCTTTGTCCCGCTGATTGAGGCTTTGGCCGAACATCTGCCGTCGGATTTGGTGTTCGTGCTGATGACCGACCGGGCGCATATGCCCGAAAGCCAGATCGACTTCCTGTGCTATGAAGATCTGATCGCGGATCAACCCGATATTTATGACTGGCCGAACCTGCCGGAAAACGCCGCCGCCGGTTTGTGCTATACCTCGGGCACGACGGGCCACCCCAAGGGCGCGCTTTATTCGCACCGCTCGACCGTGTTGCATGCGTTTTCGGTGGCTGTCGCCCTGTCCAAAAGCCTGACCGAAGGCGGGCGTATTCTACCGGTGGTTCCGCTATTCCACGTCAACGCTTGGGGGCTGCCCTATGCTGCGCCGTTGACGGGCGCGTCGTTGATCATGCCGGGGCCGAAACTGGATGGGCCGTCGCTGTTTTCCTTGATGGATAGCGAAAGCGTCACCTCTGCTTGGGGCGTGCCAACCGTTTGGCAAGGCCTGCGGGCCGAGATCGTGAGCCAAGGGCGCAATCCCAATGGCTTGTCTCAGGTCGTGATCGGCGGATCCGCCGCGCCGCGGTCGATGATCGAAGGGTTTGAAAAATCGGGGGTCGAGGTTTGCCACGCATGGGGCATGACCGAAATGTCGCCCGTTGGCACCCATGGCCTGCTGTCTGAGCCGCAGCGCAAACTGCCCTACGAAGAGCAGATGCGCCTGAAGTCGAAACAGGGCCGCCGCCTGTTCGGGGTTGAATTGAAGATCGTCGATGACCACGGTAATCCGCTGCCCCATGATGGCAAAGCCAGTGGCGAGCTTTTCGTGCGGGGCAACACGGTGATCGCCGGGTATTTCCACAACTCTGATGCCACCGCCGATGCCTTTGACCATGATGGCTGGTTCGGCACGGGCGATATCGCAAGCATTGATGACATGGGCTTTCTGACCATTCAGGACCGGTCCAAGGATCTGATTAAATCGGGCGGTGAATGGATCAGCTCGATTGATCTTGAAAACATCGTGATGGCCCATCCCAAGGTGGCCAGCTGCGCGGTGATTGCCGTTGCCCATCCCAAATGGGACGAACGCCCGCTGTTGGTTGTGGTCCCGGCTGGTGATGACCGGCCCACGCTGGACGAGTTGCACGAAGCGCTTCTAGAGCATGTCGCCAAGTGGCAATTGCCCGATGACATGGTGTTTGTCGAAAGCCTTCCACTGACCGCGACTGGCAAAGTGTCAAAGCTGACCCTGCGCCAGAAATTCGGAGATCATAAGCTTCCCGATGTCGATTGAGATCTTCCAAAACTTCGCGCCTGCAACTTCGAACTGGCACATGATCGATCAGGCGCGGATTGATGCCTTTGCCGATGTTACGAACGACCATCAGTTCATTCACGTCGACCCGGTTAAAGCGGCGGAAACCCCCTTGGGCGGGACCATCGCCCACGGCTATCTGACGCTGTCGATGTTGGCCACGATGGCCTATGACATCATGCCGGATTTGCCCGACTCCTCGATGGGGCTGAATTATGGGCTGAACAAGGTGCGCTTTCTGTCGCCGGTCCGGTCCGGCAAGCGCATCCGAGGCCGCTATGAGGTGGCCCGCTGTGATCAGAAAGATGGCCGCTTAACCATCGAATGGCTGGTGACGGTCGAGATTGAGGGCGAGGAGCGCCCTGCGCTGGTCGCCGAATGGATTAACCTTTTTATCTTGGAGGCCTGAGTATGGATCTTGGGATAACCGACCGCGTTCGCCCGCTTATCGATCAAGTGCGCGCTATGGTCGAAAATGAAATCGCGCCCTTGGATGCGGAATTTCACGCCGAAGTGGGCAAGCACCCCTCGGGCGACCGGTTCCAACACACCGCCCGGCAGTTGGAAATTCTGGACGGGCTGAAGGCCAAGGCTAAAGAACGCGGGCTGTGGAACTTCTGGCTGACCGATAGTGATCGCGGCTTTGGCCTGACCACGGTGGAATATGCCTATCTGGCCGAGGAAATGGGCAAGGTCCATATCGCCGCCGAGGTGTTCAACTGCAACGCGCCCGACACTGGCAACATGGAAGTGCTAGAGCGCTACGGCGAGCAATGGATGAAGGACAAGTGGCTGAAGCCCTTGCTGAATGGCGATATCCGGTCCTCCTATGTGATGACCGAACCGAACCTTGCCTCTTCTGACGCGGCGCAATTGGCGTTCGAGGCCAAGCGCGATGGGGATGATTTCATCCTGAACGGCGAAAAATGGTGGATCAGCGGGGCAGGGGATCCGCGCTGCGGGCTGTACATCCTGATGGCCTGCACCGACCCGGACGCCGCCAAGCACAGCCGCCATACGATGTTCGTGCTCGACCCCGACGCGCCGGGGATCGAGGTGCTGCGCCCGATGACGGTGTTCGGCGCCGATGACGCGCCGCATGGTCATATGCACATCCGGTTCACAGACGTCCGCGTGCCTGCCAAGAACATCGTTTCGGGCGAAGGGCGCGGGTTTGAAGTGGCGCAAGGCCGTCTTGGGCCGGGCCGTATTCACCACTGTATGCGCGCCATCGGTCAGGCCGAAAAAGCGCTGGAAATGATGTGCCGCCGCGGGCTGGACCGTGAAGCCTTTGGCAAGCAGATTGCCCATCTTGGCGCGAACTATGACATCATCGCCAATGCCCGAATGGAGATCGAAATGGCCCGTCTTCTGTGCCTGAAAGCGGCATGGATGATGGACACCGCAGGCGTGCGGGCCGCGCAGCCGTGGATTTCCAAAATCAAGGTCGTCGCCCCCCTGATGGCGGGCAAGGTCATTGACGAGGCGATGCAATTGCATGGCGCCGCCGGGATCAGTCAGGATTTCAATTTGGCCAATATGTGGACCCACGTCCGCACCCTACGCTTTGCCGATGGCCCCGATGCGGTGCATCGCCGTCAGGTCGCGCGGGCCGAGCTGCGCAAGCACACCAACGAAAAGGTCTAAGGCATGGACGGGCTGCTTGATCTGGCGCGGCTAGAGCCATGGATGGCGGCGCATGTGCCGGGCTATGCTGGCCCGATCACCCATGTGCACAAGTTTGATGTCGGGCAGTCCAACCCAACCTTTCGCCTTGATACGCATGGCAAACGCTATGTCCTGCGGCGCAAGCCGCCGGGCGTCTTGCTGAAATCGGCCCATGCGGTGGATCGCGAATTCCGCGTTCAAAGCGCACTGGCCGGGCGGGTCGATTTCGTCACGCCCATGCACGCGCTGTGCATGGACGATGATGTGATTGGCTCGGCCTTTTACGTGATGGATTTCGTTGAGGGCCGCAGCTTTGTGGACCCGACCATGCCGGGGCTGACGCCTGACCAACGCGGGGCGATCCTGTCGGAGATGGCGCGGGTTCTGGCGGCGATCCATGACGTGGACTTGGATGCCAGTGGCCTTGACGATTTCGGCCCGCCGGGGAATTATTACGAACGGCAACTGGCCCGTTGGGTCAAGCAATACCGTGCCACCGAAACCGGAACGATTGCCGATATGGACCGGCTGATTGACTGGCTTTCCGCCAATATGCCCGGTGATGACGGGCAGCGCACTTTGGTCCATGGCGACTACCGTATCGACAATATGCTGTTCGCCCCCGATGGCCCGCAAAGCCGCGCCGTTCTGGATTGGGAGCTGAGCACCATCGGCCACCCCTATGCCGATCTTGCAGCCGTTATCATGCAATGGCAATTGCCACCGGGCACAGAAGGGCGCGGGCTGGCGGGGGTGGATCGCGCGGCGCTGGGCTTGCCATCCGACGCGGAATTCGTGGCCGACTACTGCCAGCGGCGCGGGATCAACGGGATCGAGAATTTCGGGTTCTACGTCGCCTTTGCCTTCTTCCGCATGGCCGCCATCCTGCAAGGCGTGAAAAAGCGGGCGCTTGACGGCAATGCCTCCAATCCAGAAAAGGGCCTCAAACTTGGGGAGTTCGTTCCCCGATTTGCGGAACTTGGGTTAGAGGCAGGCCAAGCGTGACAGATCTAGACCCGGCGTTGAAAGAAACGCCGTACCCCTATCAAAGCCATCTGGGCATGGAAATGACCGGCTGGAAACAGGATTGGTCGCGGTTCGAAACGCCCGTGGCCGAACATTTGCTGAACCGGCATGCCAACGTGCATGGCGGGGCCTATGCCTCGATCCTTGATACAGTGATGGGCTATGCGGGCTGTTGGACGGGCGATCCTGATCAGCGCCAATTGTGCCTGACACTTTCGCTGACGGTTCAATTTATCTCGCGGCCCAAAGGGGAGGTTTTGATCGGCGAGGGCCTTCGCACAGGCGGTGGGCGCGGCACCTTCTTTGCCGAGGGGCAGATCACCGATGAAACCGGCGAACTGGTGGCCAAGGGCACGGGCGTGTTCAAGTATCGCAGCCAGAAATAACAAAGGCCGGGGAAACCCCCGGCCTTTCGCTTATTTGATGCTGTCGCGGATCGCTTGGATATTCGCGCCGTAGACGTCGGGCGTGTTGACCGTACCGCCTTTGAACACGGCCGAGCCTGCCACCAGCACATCGGCCCCAGCCGCGGCCACCAGCGGCGCGGTGGTCGGGTCAACACCGCCGTCGATTTCGATATGGATCGGGCGGTCGCCGATCTTGTTGCGGATGTCGGCCACCTTTTCCACGCAGGAATGGATGAACTTCTGACCGCCGAAACCGGGGTTCACTGTCATGACGCAGACCATGTCGATCAGATCCATCAGCGGATAGATCGCCTCGGCGGGGGTGCCGGGGTTCAGCGCCACACCGGCCTTGCAGCCTGCGCCGCGAATGGCTTGCAGCGTGCGGTGGATATGCGGGCCAGCCTCAACATGGGCGGTGATGATATCGGCCCCGGCCTTGGCGAAGGCGTCGATATAGGGATCAACCGGTGCGATCATCAGGTGCACGTCCATGACGGTTTTCACGTGCTTGCGGAAGGCGGCCACGGCGGGCGGACCAAAGGTCAGGTTCGGCACGAAATGGCCGTCCATCACGTCGATATGGACCCAATCGGCGCCCTGCGCCTCAATGGCTTCGATTTCAGCGCCGAAATTGGCAAAGTCGGCGGACAGGATTGAGGGGGCGATCTTGATCGAACGATCGAATGTCATGGCTGCGCTCCTTTGGCTTGGCTGGCCCTGTATCAGTAACCGGCGGCGCGGTCTACCAGATGCACGAAAGGCTCATTCGCCTCGCCCCTTCGGATATTTTCGGCCACCACGCGCGATGCGCTGTCGGGCCGGGTTTCCGATGCAATATGCGGCGTGACGGTCACATTGGGGTGCGCCCAGAAGGGGTGATCTTGGGGCAAAGGTTCAACGCGAAACACATCCAGCGTGGCATGGCCGATCTGGCCACTGTCCAGCGCGGCCAGCAGCGCATCGTCGTCAATCAGCGGCCCGCGTCCGGGGTTGATGATCGCCGCGCCTGGGGCCAGCAGGGCCAAACGGTCGGCATTCACCACGCTTTCGGTGGCGGGCGTGTTGGGCAGCAGCAGAACAAGGATCTGCGCCCCGGTCAGCGCCTCGGCCAGACCGTCATCCCCGTGGAGGCAACGGATGCCGTCGATCCGTTTTTCCGACCGGCTCCAACCCGTGACGGGAAAGCCAAGGCGCGCCAGCATCTGGCCGCAGGCCGCGCCCAAGACGCCTAGGCCAAGGATGGTGACAGGCCGGTCAAAGGCCAATGGCGCGGCTTTGGGCACCCAGTCATGATCGGGGTTCACGATATGCGCGTCCATCCCCAGATGGTGGCGCAGCACATGGCCCGTCACCCATTCGACCATGCCTTGGGTCAGCCCCTCTTCGTCGACCATCCGCGCCAATGGCACGGTCAGCGTGTCATTCTTAACCACGTTTTCCACCCCGGCCCATAGGTTCAGCACCGCCTTGGCCTTCGTGTAGGGGCGGAAATCCTGCACCTTCGAATTGGGCGCATAGACGATGTAATCCACCGTCTCGGGCGCGGCCTCGGTAACAAGATCATAGGCCAGCCCGGTGTCATCTAGTGCACGGCGCAGGGGCTCTTCATACTCGGCCCAGCGGTCGGGCAGGGCGGCGAATAGAACGGTGATCATGTCTTACCTCGGGCGGTGGATATGGGCGCTTTGGATCAGGCCAAAGGCAATCAGCAGCACCAACATCGCCGATCCGCCATAGCTGACCAACGGCAAAGGCACGCCGACAACCGGGGCCAGCCCCATGACCATCGACATGTTCACCGCAAAGAACAAGAAGAAGGTCAGCGCAAGGCCAAGGGTCAAGAGCGACGAAAAGCGGTCGCGGTTTTGCAGGGCCGACGCAATGCAGAACACCACGATCAGCACATACAGCGCCAAGAGAGAGAACGCGCCGATAAACCCGAACTCTTCGGCCAAGGTGTTGAAGATAAAGTCCGTGTGCTTTTCGGGCAGGAAGTTCAGCCGCGACTGCGTGCCTTGCATAAAGCCGCGCCCTGTCCAGCCGCCCGATCCCATGGCGATCTTGGCTTGGGTGATGTGATAGCCCGCGCCCAGCGGGTCTGATGACGGGTCCAGAAAGGTGTCGATCCGGCGGAACTGATAGTCTTTCAGCAATTGCCAATCGGTGCCCCGGCTTTCGAAAACGGCGGCGATCCCTCCAATTCCGGCGGCGATGACCGCGCCGAAATAGGCCCAGTGCACACCGGCCAGAAACATCGTCAGCCCGCCCGCGATCATCAACAACAGGGCGGTGCCAAGGTCGGGCTGTTTCAGCACCAGAAAGGTCGGCATCAGGATAAACACCACAGGCACCAGCACCCACAAAGGCCGCGAGGTTTTGTTGACCGGAAGCCAATCGTAATAGGCCGCCAGCAGCATGACCAAGGTGATCTTCATCAACTCGGAGGGTTGCAGGCGCATAAAGCCCAAATCAATCCAGCGCTGCGCCCCCATCCCGACAGCGCCGAAAAACTCCACGAAAATCAGCAGCAAAACCGAAATGCTATAGGCCACGACGGACATGTTCCGCCAAAACCAGATCGGGGTCAGGGCAACGATGAACATCGCCGTCATGCCAAGGGCAAACCGTTTCATCTGCGGTTCGGCCCATGGTGACAGCGACCCGCCCGCCACCGAATACAGCATCAAGAACCCGATGCAGGCCACGGCGGTCAGCAGCACGACAATCGGCCAGTTCAGATACAGGATCTTGCGCAGCCCGGACGGGACGGATTTGACGGTATACTCAAGATAACTCATGCGCGGGACGATCCGTCTGCGGCATAGTCTTCGCGTTCACGGGCCAGACGGTCCTGTTGCGCCTTGATGCGGCTGCGGTCCTTTTCAGGATAGGCTTCAAGCGGTGGGTCTTCGCCATAAAGCGCCTGAAGCGTCACATCCCGCGCGATGGGCGCCGCTGCTGTCGACCCGCCCCCGCCATGTTCGACCACGACCGCCACGGCGATCTTGGGGTCATCATAGGGGGCAAAGTTGACGAATAGCGCGTGGTCCCGTTCTTCCCACGGCACATCTTGGTTGCGCACAACCCGGTTCAGCACCTGACTGGTGCCGGTTTTGCCCGCCATGCGGAAGGCGTCCTCGATGATGCGCGAAGCATAGGCCGTGCCGCGCCGGTTGTTGCAAACCGAATGCATGCCGCGCCGCACCTGCCGCAGGTGATTTTCGTTCAGGCCCAAAGGTTCGCCCAGACCTGAGGGCGTTTCGACCCCGTCAATCGATCGGATCAGGCGCGGTTTGATATCGCGGCCCGTCGCAATGCGCGCGACCATCACCGCCAATTGCAGCGGCGATGTCAGCACGTCGCCCTGACCGATGGAGGCGTTCACGGTATCGCCGATCACCCATTCGGCACCCCGTTCGCGCAGCTTCCAATCCTTGTCGGGCGCGATGCCTGATGAAATGGCCGACATGGGAATGTCATGCGCTTCGCCAATCCCCATACGCCGCGCCATTTCCGAGATTTTCTCGATCCCGACGCGCAGCGCCAGATCGTAATAATAGACGTCGCAGCTTTCGCGCAGGGACTGATCTAGGTTCACATTGCCGTGGCCCGCGCGTTTCCAGCAATGGAAACGGCGGTCGCTCACTTCGATATGGCCGGGACAATAGACTGTGTCTTCGGGCGTGATCACCCCGGCTTCAAGCGCGGCCAGCGCGGTGATCATCTTGAAGGTTGATCCCGGCGGATAGGCGTCTTGCACGGTTTTCGATGCCAGCGGGCGGTGATTGTTGTCCCGCAACTCGGCATAATCGGCAACTGAAATTCCGCGCACGAATTTGTTGGGGTCATAGGTGGGGGCCGATACGATGGCACGCAGATCGCCGTTTTCCAGATCAATCACCACGACTGACGCGCTTTCTTCGCCCAAGCGGTGGCGAATGTAATTCTGCAATTCAGAATCGACGGTCAGTTGCAGATCCGCCCCCGGCACGCCTTCGCGGCGGCTGAGTTCGCGCATCACCCTGCCCACGGCGTTCACCTCAACGCGTTTGGCACCGGCCTTGCCGCGCAGCGTGTCTTCCAGCTTGGATTCAACGCCGACCTTGCCGATCTGGAACCGCGGAATGCGCAGTAGCGGATCAGGGTCTTCACGGCGGGCAAGATCGCGTTCACTGACCGGCCCGACATAGCCTGCCACATGGGCATAATCAGATTTCAGCGGGTAAACGCGCGACAGGCCGACCTCGGGTGTGACGCCGGGCAGGGCGGGGGCGTTGACCGCAACGCGGCTGAGTTCTTCCCAAGTGACGCGATCAGCGACGGTGACGGGTAGAAACGGCGCGCTTCGTTTCATTTCGGCCAAGGCGCGGTTCAGCGCGTCTTCGTCCAGTTCAACCAACGACGACAGGCGGGCAATCACCGCGTCCACATCGCCTGCGTCTTCGCGGACCATGGTGATACGATAGGCCGGTTCATTCGCGGCGATCACTTTGCCGTTGCGGTCAAAAATCTGGCCACGCGCGGGCGGGATCAGGCGGATGTTGATCCGGTTTTCTTCGGCCAACAGACGGAATTCATCGGCTTGTTCGACCTGCACATAGCGCATGCGCAGCCCAAGCGCCCCGGCAAAGCCCAATTGCAAGGCCCCGAGCATCAGCCCCCTGCGCGACACTTTCGCATAGCTGAGGGCGGTGTCTTTTGGCGAACGTCTCAATGCATTTGTCCTGTCGAGTCCATCTCCCCGAGGGTTGGGCGTCGGACGCCAAAGACAAAGCGCGACACCAGAACCACCAAAGGATAAAGAACGATGGTCATAATCGCCTGCATGGCAGCCAAAAACAATGGTCCCGGCTCGGCGATGACCAGCAGCATAAGCAAGCGATTGCCGATGGCCACGGCCAAGATCAGCAAGGTGACGCTGGTCCATTCGATCACAAAGGTCAGGCTACGGTGCCGACGTTCGCGCGACTTGAGCCATTCGGTCGCCACCAGCGCCAGCGCCGCCCAAAGCCCCGGCGGGCGCTGGAACATCAGATCTGCCAACAGGAACATCGCCGCAATTGACAGGGCCGGCACATAGTCAGGCCGGCGCAGCGCCCATGCAAAGGTCATCGCCAAGAGCAGATCCGGCCCAGCCCAGCGGGTTGGCATCAGGTCCAAGGGCAAAAGATTGCAGAAAATCAGGACGCAAGACAGCAGCAGATAGCCCAGACGCATAGACCATAGCCGTGCGGGGCGTGCCTCAGCCATCGTTTTGGGTCTCGGGGTTGGGATCGGGCAGATCGGTCTGGCCCACAGGGGCCAACGGCAGGATCACTTCGCTCGGCGCCGAGATTTGGCGGCGCCCGTGGTCGCGCAGAACCCGCAGGAATTCCAGCCGTTCATAATCGGCGGCAAGCCGGGTCCGCAGGCGGCCACCAGGGTCTTTGGCCACATGACCAATCAGCAATCCGGGCGGAAAGACGTCGCCATCGCCAGAGGTCACAATCCGGTCGCCGGGGCGCACCAGATCGGAGTTTTCAAGAAAATCAATCGGTGGCGCGGCAGTATTGTCGCCGACGATCAGGGCGCGCTGGCTGGACGGCTGAATCATCGCGGGAATGCGGCTGGTCGAGTCGGTCAGCAGAATGACCCGGCTGGTATTGGCGCCAACGCCGGAAATCCGGCCTACAAGGCCGATACCGTCCATCGTCGCCCAGCCATCCACGATCCCGTCGCGCGATCCAACGTTGATCAGAACCGATTGCCGGAAAGGCGAGCCGGAATCGGCCAGCACAACGCCGGTGATCGAGGTCAGGCGCGGATCAAGTTGGACGTTGTTCAGATCGCGCAAGCGGGCGTTCTCCTGCTCAAGTTGCAGGGCGGCCTCTTTCCAGCGGGTCATTTCCCGCAGGTCGCGGCGCAGTTCTTGGTTTTGGTCGTAAATCGCCTGATAGGCTTGGAAATCGCGGGCCAGTTTGACGCTGGCCGTTACAGGGGCCAGCGCCCAGTCAAAGCCGGGCATCACCGCATCTACCACGCGTGCACGAAACCCTTCGACGCGGGGGCTGTCGATGCGCCAAACCAGAAAGATCGCAATCAGCATCAGCGCAAGAACAGCCACCAGAAGTCGCCGAAGCGGAGCGCTGTAATCTTGTTGATTGCGGTTGTTGCTGGCCAAAACGCGCCCCCTTTACGAAAAGGTGGTCGGATCAGCTGTCGTAGTCAATTGCGTGACGCAACTGCTTTTCGTATTCCAGCGCCTTGCCGGTGCCCAAGGCCACGCAGTTCAGGCTTTCATCGGCAATCGACACAGCCAGCCCGGTCTGTTCGCGCAGCGCCAGATCCAGATCGCCCAGCAACGCGCCGCCGCCTGTCAGCATAACGCCGCGGTCGACGATATCGGCGGCCAGATCCGGCGGGGTGGTTTCCAGCGCGGTCATCACAGCTTCGCAGATCGCCTGCACCGGTTCTGCCAGCGCTTCGGCCACCTGGGCCTGACTGATTTCGGTTTCCTTGGGGACACCATTCAGCAGGTCGCGGCCTCGGATCAGCATGGAACTGCCGCGCCCGTCGTCGGGCATACGGGCGGTGCCGATACTGGTCTTGATGCGTTCGGCGGTCGATTCGCCCACCAGCAGGTTCTGCTGGCGGCGCAGGTAGTTGATGATCGCCTCATCCATGCGGTCACCGCCGACGCGGACAGACCGTGCGTAAACGATATCGCCCAGCGACAGAACGGCCACCTCGGTGGTGCCGCCGCCGATGTCGACAACCATGTTGCCGGTCGGATCGGTGATGGGCATGCCCGCGCCAATGGCTGCGGCAATCGGTTCGGCAATCAGGCCAGCGCGGCGGGCCCCCGCCGATAGAACCGACTGACGGATCGCGCGTTTTTCCACCGGGGTCGCGCCATGCGGCACGCATACGATGATCTTGGGCTTTGAGAAGGTCGAACGCTTATGCACTTTGCGGATAAAGTGCTTGATCATTTCTTCGGCGACGTCGAAGTCGGCAATCACCCCATCGCGCATGGGGCGAATGGCTTCGATGCTGCCGGGGGTGCGGCCAAGCATCAGCTTGGCATCCTCGCCGACGGCCAGCACTTTTTTCACGCCGTCTTTGACATGGTACGCCACCACAGACGGTTCGGACAGGATGACCCCGCGGCCTTTGACATAGACCAGCGTGTTGGCGGTGCCGAGGTCAATGGCCATGTCCGATGAGAACATGCCCAAGAGTTTATCCAATCCAAACATGCGCGCGAGCCTTCAAAACATGAATTTGCAGTCCGCGACTCTTTCGAGCCCAGACCGCGCTCTTATAGGCCCGCTTGGCCGGGGGTAAAAGGGCCTGAGTCGCCGCACTCAGCATGAATTCGCCCAAATCGGGTGCAGTCAAGTTAGCGCTGCCTTTCCCATCGGAATTGGCCTTGTCTGGGCGCGCTGGCGCGTATTCTTGCGCGTTGGTCGTTTTTTGGCGATGGCAGGTCGGGCTGGGTCTGCGGGGGGCTTGGGGCTAGGGTAATGAGAAAAGCAAATCGCTTTCGGAGACCTGCCCAATGAAAACCCAAGTCAAAGCTCTGGTCGTCGGCGGTGGTGCCGTCGGCACCTCGATTGCCTATCATCTGGCCCGCGCGGGATGGTCCGATGTGATGCTGTTGGAACGGGATGAGCTGACCTCGGGCAGCACGTGGCACGCGGCTGGTCTGCTGCCGCTGTTCAACATGAGCTATGCCACCACGCACATCCACAAATATTCGGTCGATTTTTATAAAACGCTTGAGGACGAAACCGGCCTGAACGCGGGCTTTTCGATTTGCGGCAACCTGCGGATGGCCCAGACAGACGACCGGATGGATGAATACCGGCTGTATTCGTCGGTGGCTGAAACGGCGGGGGTTTATCACGAATTCCTGACGCCGTCGGAAATCAAGGACCGTTGGCCGCTGCTGCGTACCGAAGATCTGAAAGGCGCGCTGTTCCATCCGCAAGACGGCTATATCAACCCTGCCGATGTAACCATGGCCATGGCCAAAGGTGCCCGTCAGCGCGGCGTGATCATCGAACGCAAGTGGCAGGTCGATGGCTATGAGTGGAAGGGCGACCACTGGGATGTGACCGTCACCAAGATGGGCGAAAAGGGCGGCAACCTTGTGCCGACCGATGAAACCACCGTCATTTCCGCCGAACATGTGGTCACCGCCACCGGCAACCATTCGCAGCGCACCGCCAAGCTGCTGGGCATCAAGATCCCCGCGATCCCGGTTGAGCATCAGTTCATCGTGACCGAGCCCGACCCGGCGCTGGTCGAATACCGCAAGAACGGCGGGGCCGAGCATCCGGTTCTGCGCGATGCCGACGCCAAATGGTATGTCCGCGAAGAACGTGGCGGTTGGATCCTTGGCCCGTATGAGCGCAATGCGCCCGCGCGGTTTGCCTATGGTGTGCCCGACAGCTTCCGCGCGGATCTGTTTCCGCTGGATCTGGAGCGAATCGAAGAAGAATACATGTCGATGATCCACCGCATCCCGTCGTCGGAAACGGTTGGCCTGAAAGACGATTTCAACGGCCCGATCTGCTATACCCCCGACGGCAACCCGCTGGTCGGCCCCGCGCCGGGCCTGCGCAATATGTGGCTGGCCGAAGGCTTTAGCTTTGGCATCACCGCCGCTGGTGGCACTGGCTATTATCTGGCCCAGTTGATGACGCAGGGCGAGGCCGAGATTGACATGGCCAGCCTTGACCCCAAGCGCTACGGGCCGTGGATGACCACCGAATATGGCGTGAAGAAGAACGAAGAATGCTACGAACACGTCTATATTCTTCACCACCCCGATGAAGAACGCGAAGCCTGCCGCCCGCTGCGCACCGCTCCGGCCTATGACATGCAAAAGGCGCTTGGTGCACAGTTCGGCCAAGTGAACGGCTGGGAACGCCCCAACTACTATGGCCCTAAGGATGCGCCCGACAGCTTTGACCACGACAGCCGCAGCTTCCGCCGTGGCGCATGGTGGCAATATGCAGAGGCCGAATCCAAGGCGATCCGCGACGGCGCGGGCCTGATCGACGCCACCGCCTTTGCCAAGCACCGTATCTCTGGCCCCGGCGCGACGGCGTTTCTGGATTGGTTCACCTGCAACAAGCTGCCGAAGGTTGGGCGCATCAACCTGACCTATGCGCTGACCGATGCTGGCACCACGCGTACCGAATACACCATCGTCCGCGAGGCCGAGGACGACTATTACCTCGTTTCAGCCGGTGCATGGCATGCCTACGATCAGGATTACCTGTTCAAGGCCGTGGCCGACAAAGAGGCCGAGTTTGGCCGCATCAACGCCGAAGATGTCACCACGCAATGGGGCGTCTTCGCCATCGCAGGCCCGAAATCGCGCGACGTTCTGGCCGAACTGATCCGCGATGCCGACCCAGAGACCGCGCTGTCGAACAAACGCTTCCCGTGGCTGACCATGCGCAACATTGAACTGGGCATGTGCCCGGTCAAGGCGATCCGCGTGGCCTACACCGGCGAGCTGGGCTGGGAACTGCATCACCCGATCGAAATGGGCCGCTACCTGTGGACGCAATTGATGGCCGCGGGCGAAAAACACGGGCTGACCCCGGTCGGGGCGCGGGCGCAGAACTGGCTGCGTCAGGAAAAATCCTACCGCGCCTTCGGCACCGAACTGGGCCGCGACGCGACCCCCGCCGAGGCTGGGCTTGATCGGTTCATCGACCTGTCCAAGGACTTCCACGGCAAACAGGCGATGCTGGACACCGGCATTCGGTCCAAATGCGTCACGCTGCTGATCGATGGGCCTGCCGATGCCGACCCATGGGGCAAAGAAGCACTGCGCGATATGGAGGGCAACTATGTGGGCCGTCTGACCTCGGGCGGTTGGTCGGTGCATTTCGGCAAGCAGATCGGCATGGGTTATGTCAAACCCGCGATTGCCGAGGTCGGCACCAAGTTGCAGGTCAAGATCATGGGCCAGATGTGGCCCTGCGAAGTGGTCGAGGACAGCCCCTATGATCCTGCCAACAAAACCATCCGTGTCGATGGCTAATTGAAATTCCCCCCGCGCAATCGCCACCTCGGCCTTGCGCGGGGCTGGCGAATATCAGACGACAGACTACGTGCCATAGTGGTATCGGGTGGGAGTCGTCATGCGTCTAAGAAACGTCAAACGCAGCAGCAATATCGAAGATCGTCGGCGCAGCGGTGGCGGCGGCAAGGCCGGGATCGGCGGTGTTGGTCTGTTGATCGTGCTGGCCATCGGCTATTTTGCCGGTGTCGATGTCACGCCATTCCTTGAGGGCGTGCAGACCCAGCAATCCGCCCCGCGTGAGCTAAGCGCCGAAGAACAAAAGGCAGCCGATTTCTCGGCGGCGGTGCTTGGCACGACCGAGGTGGTTTGGTCCCAGATCTTTGACGAACAATTGGGCCGCACCTACACCGCGCCGACGCTGGTTCTGTTCAGTCAGGTGACCCAGTCGCCCTGCGGCGGGGCTTCGGGGGCGACCGGGCCGTTCTACTGCCCGGCGGATGAAAAGGCCTATCTTGACACCGATTTCTTTGCCACCATGGCCCGCCAGCTTGGCGCGGGCGGGGATTTCGCGGCGGCCTATGTGATCGCGCATGAGGTTGCGCATCATGTGCAGAACGAATTGGGCATTTTGGGTCAAGTCAACCAGTACCGCCAAACCGCCAGCCAGACCGAAGCCAACGCCATCACCGTGCGGCTAGAACTTCAGGCCGATTGCCTCAGCGGTGTCTGGGCGCGGTCGGTGGACGGCCTGCTGGAACCGGGCGATGTGGACGAGGCGATCAATGCCGCCCGCCAGATTGGCGACGATACGCTGCAAAAACGGGCGGGCCGCGTCCCTCAGCCGCATACGTTTACTCACGGAACAAGCGAACAGCGGTCGCGGTGGTTTGCAACGGGGTATAAAACCGGTCTTGTGTCGGAATGTGATACGTTCAACGCCCGGAGGCTGTGACATGGACTTGGTTGAACTGCCGGTTGGCACGGGACTGTTGGGGCTAATGCCCATTCCCGGCCGCGACGGAGAGCTGGCCGACGATCTGGTGCAATTGGCCGAATGGGCGCCGCGATTTGTGGTCAGCTTGACCGGGCAGGCCGAACTGGCGGCGGCGGGTCTGTCGCATTTTGGCGAGTTGGTTGAAGAACATGGCGCAAGCTGGCTGCATATGCCGATCACCGACATGGGCGTGCCGGATACCGGATTTGACGCCGACTGGCCTGCCAATGCACAGCGTTTGCGCAATGCTTTGGACATGGGCCAGCGGGTCGCGATTCACTGCCATGGCGGATGCGGACGGACCGGCATGATTGCCCTGCGCCTGATGGTAGAAGAGGGCGAAGACCCGCAAGACGCACTAACCCGCCTGCGCGATGCGCGGCCCTGCGCGGTCGAAACCGAAGGCCAGCTGGGCTGGGCGCTACAGGCGACGGCCTAATCGACTTTTGGGGGAATAGGGTGAGAGGCTGGACAACGACCCAAGCGGGGCTCGTTACGGCTGCTTCCTTCCGGACCTGACCGGGTTGGCGAGGCGCTCGCCCGCGCCAACCTCTCAAGGCGTTACATAGGCGTTGCGTTTCGGATTCGCAACCCTGCTCAGATCAAGCCAGCAGCGCGGGCCCCGGCCATAAGATCTGCCGCGATGTGATGCGCATACCGGCCATCTGGTGGCAGAATGTCGGGGATCTGCACAACGGTCATGCCTGCGGCATGGGCGGATTGCGCCCCGGTGTCGCTATCTTCAAAGGCAAGGCACGCCTCGGGCGCGACGCCCAGACGTTCAGCGGCAAGCAGGTAAGGATCTGGCGCGGGTTTGCGGCGGGCCACGCAATCGGCGGCCACCAGCGTTTCAATCCGTCCCTCCAGCCCGGCATGGCGCAGCTTATGCAACGCCCCGTCGCGATAACTGGATGTGGCAATCGCCCGTGGCAGGGCGCGGGCCTCAACCTCGGTCAGCAGGTCGAGAGTGCCGGGGCGCAGGGCGACGCCGCCAGCATGCATTTGCCGCGATGCCCGGACCCAAGCACTGCTCAACGCGTCGAAATCCAGCGGGCCGAGGGCATCGCGCAAGATCGCCTCACCCGCGGTTTGATCGACGCCGATCAGGCGGTGCAGAAAGACCTCATCAACGGTGTGACCCTGTTCCGCCAAGGCCAAAACGCCCGCGCGAATGGCGGTGCGCTCGGTATCCAGAAGCGTTCCATCCAGATCAAAGATGACGGCGGCATACTGCATCGTGTCGGGCCTCACGTGGCTTTTCCGACTGTTAGCGCAGGGCCGCCGCAAAAGCCACTAGCCAGCGGGTCGTTCGGCCCATCCGGCAAAAATCTTCTCAAGCGCGACGACGACGTAATAGAGAACGATGCCAAGGAAGGCCAAAGCGATCAGCACCGCGAACATCAGCGGGTAGTCCGAATTGGTTTTGCCGCTGTCAAAGAGCGCCCCAAGCCCGCGCCCATGCGGGCTGACGATTTCCATCAGGTTGGTGCCGATGAAGGCGAGGGTTACGGCCACTTTCAGTGCACCGAAGAATTCAGGCAGGGTTTTGGGCAGGGCGATTTTCCAGAAGATCGTGGTTTGACTGGCCCCAAGGCTGCGCAGGATATCGCGGTATTCTGGTTCCAGCGTGCTGAGCCCGATTGAGACGGACACGGCAATCGGGAAGAAGCTGATCATGAAGGCAATCAGCACCGTGTTGAAATCATGTGCGCCTACGAACATCAGCGCCACGATGGGCACCACGGTGGCCTTAGGCACCGCGTTAAAGCCGACCAGAAGCGGATAAAGCGCATCGCGCATGGTGCGCGAAAAGCCCATGATCATGCCCACCATCGTGCCGAACACGATGGCGATCAGCAGCCCCACCACCGTCCGCCACAGCGTTTGCCAACCCATGATCAGGAATAATTCCCAATAGCGAGTAAACGCAGGCACCAGATCCGAGGGCGAGGCCATTTTGTAATTCGGCCAGCCGTTGATCCAGACCAGCGCTTCCCAGAGGGCTAGGAAAGTGATCATGGCGATGGTCGGAACGGCGATTTGGCGAAGTTTGATCATGTCACGCGCCTCGCAGGTTGGCGGCGCAGCCAGTGGCGGGCCGGGTTGGTTTGAGTATTTGGAGAAAGATGAAAGGCAGTGTCACGCGGCTGTGTCCTCGGCCGGGGCGCGGCCTTGCGCGATTTCAATCTGGTGGCGCAGGGTGTGCAGCATATCGGCGGCTTCGGGGGTGTAGAGCATGTCGATGTCACGCGGGCCGGTTTCGGGGATGTCCAGCGTGAATTGCGTGCGGGCCGGTCGGCCCGACAGAACCACCACCTGATCGGCCAGATAGATGGATTCGCGCAGGTCGTGCGTGATCAGAACGCCCGTAAAGGGTTCCTTGGCTTTGACCTGATGCATGATCTGCCACAGGTCTTCGCGGGTGAAGGCATCCAGCGCGCCGAAGGGTTCATCTAGGATCAGCACATCGGGTTGGTGCACCAATGCGCGGCAGAGCGAGGCGCGTTGGCGCATCCCGCCGGAGAGTTCAGACGGGCGTTTGTCTTCAAAGCCTTTCAGGCCCACAAGGTCGAGCAGGTAGCGGGCGCGGTCTTCCTGCTGGGATTTCGTCAGCTTGGTGGGCACGATTTCCAGCGGCAGCATGACGTTCTTCAGAATGCTGCGCCATTCCAGCATGACCGGGTTCTGGAAGGCCATGCCCACGGTCGAACGGGGCGATTTCACTCGCTCGCCATGCAGCCACACCTCGCCCTCGTCGGGCTTCATCAGGCCTGCGACCAGTTTGGTCAGCGTGGACTTGCCGCAGCCAGAGGGGCCGACCACCGCCACGAACCCGCCTTCGGGCACCGAAAGCGTTAGCCCGTCCAGAACGGGCAGGGGGCCGGATGCCGTTTTATAGGCGTGGCGGACATTCTTGATGTCGATGAGGTTGGTCATGCACGCACCTTTGCAATTGGCAGGGCGTTTTCGCGCCCCGCCGTAGGGTGGGTTTTCAACCCACCGCTTGGGTCGATTACTTCAGGGCAAAGCCGCCTGCAGGCAGGTAGGCATCGGTGAAGTAGGTGGCCGGATCGGTCGGGTTCTGGAACTCGTAGGTGAGTTTCATCTGCTCGATCGAGCTGGCGAAACGCGCATCGTCAATGTCGCCAAAGCCGTTGGCCGTGGTGTAATCGGTCACCACGTTGGCATCGATGGCCAGTTGCAGGCGGCGCTGTTCCAGCGCGGCATCGGCGGCGGGGTTGCGTTCGATCAGGCTGGCGGTGGCCTTTGCCGGATCGGCGATGGCGTCTTTCCAACCGGCGGCCACAGCAGCAAGAAAACTCTTGATCGTGTCGGGGTTCGCGGCGGCGTATTCGGTGTTGATGATGACCGCGTTGCCGTACAGGTCCACGCCATAGTCGGCCATCAGGATGGTCGAGATATCATCCTCGGGCACGCCAAGGCGCACAAGGTTCAGGTAGGACGAGAATGAGAAACCCGTCACCGAGGCGACTTTGCCTTCGGCCAGCATCGGTTCACGCGTGGGGAAGCCGACGGGTTCGACCGTGATCTTGGCCATGTCGAGGCCGTTTTCGGCCGCGAAAATCGGGAACTGCGCCCATGCGCCATCGGGCGGCGGAGCGCCCAGCACTTTGCCTTCCAGATCTTTCGGGGCCTCAACGCCCAGGGATTTGCGGCCCACGATGGCGAAGGGCGGTTTGTCATAGACCATCATCGCCGCGATGACGGGCGCGCCGGGGTTCTGGTCAAGGAACTTGATCAGGCTGTTGATATCGGCAAAGCCCACGGGAAAGGCGCCAGTGGCCACTTTGGGGATCGCATCAAGCGAGCCCGATCCGGGCGAGATTTCGACCGCAAGGTCAGCGGCGGCGAAATGGCCATTGTCGATGGCCGAGAAATAGGGCGCGGCAGGCCCTTCGAATTTCCAGTCAAGGGCGAAGGGTACGGCGGTTTCGGCAAAGGCTGTGCCGGCCAGAAGTACCGCAAATCCGGTGGTAACGGCGCGTTGGAACATTGAATACCTCCTGTTCCTTATAGGTCTGTTGGTCCCTGCGCGATCTTTGGCGTCGCGTTCGAGCAAAACCAGCCTAGCGGCGTTTATTGACCAAGCAATAAAATTATTGCTTGGGATTTGGGCGATCCGAGGCGGGAAAGAGAGTTTATTAGGCGCATGCCCGTTCAATGGGCGTCGAATCGAACGTTGCGCCTATCGGTCGTGCATCCCTTTGCCTTCGAGAATGCGGCTATGCCATTTGGCAATCCGGCCCGTTCGAGTGGACGATTGCTTGGGTTGCGTGATGTTCAGCACATACCCGCGCCTCCGCCCCGGTGTCAGGGCATCCCATGCCTCTTGCAACTCGGAATCGTTTTCCAAGGCTTCGGTCAGTTCATCTGGATAGGCCAGATCGTCCTTTTCAAAGACCACCGTTTTGCCGGCCTTTTCATTCTCAATCGCCGCATGGATGCAGGCGATCAGCGCATCGCGGCTGGCCTCGACCTGCGCCACAGAGGTGAACTTGGCAAACCGCGCCGAGCGGGAGTTTTCGCCCGGTGCGGTCAAAAGCCCGGTCGGATCGGGGATCAGCACGCCCTTCAGGAAACTGACCACCGCCGCCTCTTTGAGCGGGGCGATCAGCATCACATTCGCGCCGCCAAAGGTGTAACAGGGCTTGTGCCATTTGAAATCTTCAACCAAGGGCGAGGCCATAGCGATGGCGCGCAGGGCCTTCAACTCATCTGGCCACAGGGTTTCCTTTGCGAAATAGGCATCGACTTTCGGGTGCGGTGTCATGCGCTGCTCCAACGGTTTTGCGCAGCTTATCACGCGGTTGTGCGGTGCGGCTATCCATGTTGGGCAAGCGCAGGCATGGTTGACGTTGCCCTTTGAGGGGCGACGTGTCATGCCTTGGCCCGCAAAATCACGTTTCGCCGGAGGAACCATGCGCCACGCAGAACAGGTCACATTCGGAGGCTCTGCCCTTGACCGCGCGGCAGACCTGCGCGGCGACATTCCCGCGCTGGCCGCTGCGATGCAGTCCGACGCCACACGGGCGATAGTGATGTGGCGGGGCAAGCCGCTGATCGAAGGCGCGGAAGACAGTTGTGCTTTGGCGCGGCTGCCGCTGACGCATCCGGTTCTGGCCGAGTCCCGCGCAGACCCCATCTTGCTTGGCCGCGAAGCGGGCGCGGCGGTGTTCGCCTATGACATTTCCGCGTGGCAACCGGCCGATTTGGACGCCGATGCGATGGGCAGTTTTCTGGACCAGTCCGAACAGGTGCACCCGTCATTTGACGGCACGTTGCGCTTTGCCGAATTGCGCCGGATCATGACCCGGCTGACCCCGCGCGACGCCGAATTGGCGGCGACGGCGAAAGGCATCCAAAGCTGGCACGCGACCCACGGGTTCTGCGCCAAATGCGGCCAGCCGTCGGAAACCGTTCAAGCCGGATGGCAGCGGACCTGCCCGGCTTGCGGCGCCCAGCATTTCCCGCGCACCGATCCGGTGGTCATCATGCTGGTCACCCATGGCAACAAAGTGCTGCTGGGCCGGTCGGATGGTTGGCCCGACGGGATGTATTCCTGCCTTGCCGGGTTTGTGGAACCGGGCGAGACAATCGAAGCCGCCGTCCGCCGCGAGGTCTGGGAAGAGGCGGGCATTAAGATAGGTGAGGTGCGCTATCTGGCCAGCCAGCCTTGGCCCTTCCCAGCGTCTTTGATGTTCGGATGCCATGGTATCGCCACCAGCGAAGACATTACGGTTGATCCCAATGAGCTTGAACACGCCATGTGGGTCAGCCGCGAAGACGTTATGGATGCGTTTGCGGGCAACAGTGGCAACCTACTTCCGGCGCGAAAGGGCGCGATTGCGCATTTCTTGTTGCGCAATTGGCTGGCAGACAGGCTATCTTAACCATAACCGCCCATAGCAAGGGCAGAGCAGACATATTTATCAGGACGACTAAATGCGCTTTTCCTCCAAAGAAGATCTCGACGCACCGATTGACGCGGTATTCAAGGTTTTGACCGATTTCGAAACGATTGAACGCGCGGCCATTCGCCGTGGCCTGGATGTGCGCAGAACCGCCGGAGGGGGCGAACCGGGGGCAGGCACGACCTGGAAGATCGGCTATGAATGGCGCGGCAAAAAGCGCGAAGGTACCTTGGTCCTTAGCGCCTATGAAGCGCCGATTTCCATGCGTTTCGATGCCGATTCCGATGGGCTGGAAGTTGTGGCAAATGTCGAACTGGTGTCGCTGTCGCAGGCACACACCCGCATGATGTTCGACGCCACGTTGAAACCCACCAATTTGCCCGCGCGCCTTTTGCTGCAATCGCTGAAGCTGGCCAAAGGCACGCTGGACCGCCGGTTCGCCAAGCGCTTCGCGGGCTTTGCATCACGGGCCGAAGAAAGCGCGCAGGATCTGGCCTAGTCGCCGCCTGCGTCTGAACTAAGTAGGTGTCAGCGCCGCTCATGCTGGGCGGCACTTGGGGCAAAGGACGACGCAGATGGGGCTAAAGGCGCTGATCGCCGGGCTGGTAGTAACGGTGGGGTTTGGCGGCATCGCCACTGCCCATGAATTCTGGATTGACCCGCATGGCTATCAGGTGGCTGAAGGCGACCCGATTGTTGCCGACCTGCGGGTCGGTCAGGATTTCCAAGGCTCGGTCTATGCCTATATCCCGGCCAATTTCACCCGGTTCGAACTGGTGCAGGGCGATGCGGTTGCCCCCGTAGAAGGCCGCGCCGGGGATCGTCCCGCGCTGAATATGGCGGCACCGGGCGACGGGTTGGCCGTGGTCGTGCATGTGACCAAGGACTATCTGCTGACCTATTCTGAGCGTGAGAAATTCGTTAATTTCGTCACCCACAAAGATTTCGCCTGGGCCTTGGATCAACACGCCGCGCGCGGCTTGCCTGAGGTCGGGTTCCGCGAACGTTACAGCCGCCACGCCAAAGCCCTGATCGACGTCGGCACCGGCGCGGGGCAGGATCGCGTTGTCGGGTTGGAAACCGAAATTCTGGCACTGGCCAATCCCTATACCGACGACCTAAGCGCGGGCTTCCCGGTTCAGGTGTTCTATCAAGGGCAGGTCCGGGCGGACGTTCAGGTCGAGGTGTTCGACAAAGCCCCGAATGGCGACGTGACCATTTCGCAATACCGCACCGATGCAGATGGTAAAGCGCTGGTGCCGGTCATGGCGGGGCATAGCTATCTGGTCGATTCGGTGGTGATGCGCCCGGTGGATCCCATGGGCGATGATCTGGCGGTGTGGGAATCGCTTTGGGCGTCAGTGACCTTTGCGGTGCCTCAGTAGGCAAAAGGGGCCGTGTGGCCCCTTCGCTTTAGTGCTTGAAGAAATCCGGGCCAGCCTTGGCCAACAGCTCCTCGGCCAAGGCCTTGCCGATCTTCGGGCCATCGCCCACGGGGCCTGACCGTGTTCCGGTGAAGGTCTCGCTGCCATCTGGGCGCAGGATTTCGCCCTGAAGGGTCAGCGTGTCACCGTCCAGCGTGGCCAGTCCGGCAATCGGCGTTTCGCACGACCCGTCCAACGCCAGCAGGAAGGCCCGTTCTGCCGCCAAACGCAGGCCGGTGTCGCGGTCATGGATCGCGTCCAGCATCGCCTTGGTGCGGGGATCATCCATGCGCCGTTCAATGCCAATCGCGCCTTGCGCAATGGCGGGCAGCATATCGTCTACGTCAATCGCATGGGCGGGCACATCGTCCATGTTCAAACGGTTGAGGCCCGCTTTGGCCAAGAACGTGCATGCGGCCACGCCCTCATCCAGTTTTTTCAGGCGGGTTTGCAGGTTGCCGCGAAATTCGACCACAGTCAGATCGGGGCGGCGGGCCAGCAACTGCGCGCGGCGGCGCAGAGACGAGGTGCCAACCACCGTGCCAGCGGGCAGGGCGGCCAACCCGTCATAGGCCGGAGAGATGAACGCATCACGCACATCTTCGCGCGGCAGGTAACAGTCGAGGATCAGGCCATCGGGCTGCACTGTCGGCATGTCTTTCATCGAATGCACGGCGATGTCGATGCTGCCATCGAGCAGTTGTTCTTCGATTTCCTTGGTGAATAGGCCTTTGTTGCCGATCTCTTTCAGCGGAATATCCGCAGCGATCAGGGCGCGGTTGTCGCCGGTCGTCTTGATGACGACGATCTCAAACGCCTCTTCGGGCAGGTCAAAGGCCGCGCCAAGGCGGCGGCGGGTTTCATATGCCTGCGCCAGGGCCAGCGGCGAGCCGCGCGTGCCGATGCGCAAAGGGTTGGTCGGGGTGGGCAGATCGCGTGTCATACCGAATGCTTAGTCGCGTCGCTTTGTCGTGGCAACGGGGGTTGCGCTTGACATGATGCCGCTGACAGCGGACGAGAGGGGCAAAGCACAAGGAGCAAGACATGGCCCCGACGAAAACGATCCTTCGCGCCCTTGCGGGTGAAACCCTGCCGACCCCGCCGATCTGGATGATGCGGCAAGCAGGCCGTTACCTGCCCGAGTACCGCGCCACCCGTGCGCAGGCCGGGGATTTCCTGTCGCTGTGCTACAACTCGGAACTGGCCGCCGAGGTGACCTTGCAGCCGATCCGCCGCTATGGCTTTGATGCGGCGATCCTGTTTGCCGATATTCTGCTTTTGCCGCAGGCACTTGGCGCTGATCTGTGGTTTGTCACCGGTGAAGGCCCGCGCCTGTCGACCATTCAGTCGGACGCCGATTTCGACAAGCTGGGCGGCGGCGAGATGATCCACGACACGCTGAACCCGATCTATGAAACCGTCCGCATTCTGCGCCGCGAACTGCCCGAGGAAACCACGCTGATCGGCTTTGCCGGTGCGCCGTGGACCGTGGCGACCTATATGATCGCTGGTCGCGGCACCCCGGACCAAGGCCCCGCTCATGCGCTGAAGGCCGAAAACCGCGCGCTGTTCGAAAAAATTATTGAGCGCCTGACTGAATCCACCATCGACTATCTGTCGGCCCAGATCGAAGCGGGTGCCGAGGTGGTGAAGCTCTTTGATAGTTGGGCAGGATCGCTGAAGGGCGATGATTTCGCCAAGTACGCGCTGGAACCGGCCCGCATCATCACCCAAGAGCTGAAATCCCGCCACCCCGACATTCCCGTCATCGCCTTCCCGCGTGAGGCGGGCGAGGGCTATATCGGCTTTGCCAAGGCAACCGGGGCCGACTGTGTGGCCATCGACAATTCGGTCAGCGCTGAATGGGCGGCCAAGAATGTACAGGTCGACGGCTGCGTTCAGGGCAATCTGGCGTCGCGCCATATGGTGACGGGCGGCGATGATCTGGTCGAGGAAACCCGCGCCATCGTCAAAGCCTTCTCAAAAGGGCCGCATATCTTCAACCTTGGCCACGGGATCACGCCGGACGCGGACCCCGAGAACGTCAAGCTGATGATCGATACCGTCAGATCGGGGCTTTGATCGGTTTGGGTTTGCGGCGTTCACGCATGAACACCACAAGCCCGGCCCCGACGATCAGCACGCAACCGGCCCAGACCGCAAGGCTGGGCCGTTCACCAAAGATGACCCATCCCCAGAAGAACGCCGCCGGTAGCCCGATATATTCGAAGGGTGCCACAGTGGCGGCATCGGCCAGCCGGTAGGCCGCCGTTAGCAAATACCCCGCCAGCGCGTAAACGGTGCCAGAGGCCAGAAAGACCAGCAGGTCATGGTTGCTTGGCCAGATCCACGCCCGCAGGATGAATTGCAGGCTTTCGTTGGTGACCCCTTCGGCATAGCGCCCGTCACCGGCCACGGCAAAGACGCCAATCGACACGACCATAAAGACGATCTGGTTATAAAATGACATCGCCCCCGCGGATGAGGCGACCCCAAGTTTGCGCGTCATGACCTGCAAGAAGGCGTAGAACAGCGCCGACAGGATCGGCAGGGCCAGAACGATGCTTTGCCCGCCGGACACCTTCCAAGGCTGGTACACAATGGCCACGCCTACGAACCCGACCAGAACCGCGCCAAGCCGATAGGGGCCAACCTTTTCGCCCAGCAGCGGGATCGACAGCAGGGTGATGAACAGGGGCGCGACAAAGAACATCGCGGTCGCTTGGCCCAGCGGCATGACCGCCAGCGCGGAAAAGAACAACAGGCTGGAAATCACCACGGTCAGCCCGCGCAGGGCGTGCATGACCGGGCGGCGGGTGCGCAGTTGCGACAGGCCCCCTTCGCTTAGGACGATGCCCAAAGTGATGACCATGGCAACGGCGGTTCGTAGCAAAACGATCTCGTGCAGCGGATACCCGCCCGAGAGGCTTTTGACGATCATGTCATTGACAGTAATGAAGAATACGCCAACGCAAATAAGCGCGATGGCCCGGCCCGGCCGGTCGATGTGGCTGCTGTTCATGTGTCAATGGCTAACGGGCGCACAGGCACTGCGCCATCCCATTTGCGACCATTTTGAAAAATTTCACAAAATCCCGATTGCGATCTGAACCATTCGGTTTAATTTTGAACGACTCGACGAAGCCGGAGGGGCTGACATGACCGATATGGTCGAAATACAGAATCTCGCAAAGCGGTATGAGAGTGGGTTCGAGGCGCTGAAAGGCGTGTCGCTCAACATCCGCGAAGGCGAAATCCTTGCACTGCTGGGGCCAAATGGCGCTGGAAAAACGACGCTGATCTCAACCGTGTGCGGGATCACCTTGCCAACAGATGGCACGATCAAAGTGGGCGGGTTTGACACCATCACGCAGTACCGGCAGGCCCGGTCGTTGATTGGGCTGGTGCCGCAGGAAATCCATCTTGAACCGTTTGAGACCGTCTGGAACGCCGTGAACTATTCGCGCGGGCTGTTTGGCAAAAAGCGCAACACCAAACTGGTGGAAGACATCCTGCGCAAGCTGAGCCTGTGGGACAAGAAAGACAGCCGGTCGATGGAACTGTCGGGCGGGATGAAGCGCCGCGTGTTGATCGCCAAGGCGCTGGCGCATGAGCCGCGTGTGCTGTTTCTGGATGAACCGACGGCGGGGGTGGATGTGGAACTGCGCCGCGATATGTGGAAGGTTGTCGAAGATCTGCGCGCCCAAGGCGTGACGATCATTCTGACCACCCATTACATCGAAGAGGCCGAGGCCATCGCCGACCGCATCGGCGTGATCAACAAAGGTCAGATCCTGCTGGTCGAAGAAACCGGCGCGCTGATGAAACGTTTGGGCAAAAAGACCCTGCGGATCGAATTGCACGATGCAGTGGCCGCCATTCCTGAAGCGCTGGCAAGCTATGGTCTGACGCTGGAGGATGCCGGGCAGACCATCGTTTACGACTACGACACCAACGCCGAACGCACGGGTATTGTGCGCCTGATGGCCGATCTGGCCGAGGCCGGTTTGGTGCTGCGCGACATCCAGACCAAGCAGAATTCGCTGGAAGATATCTTTGTGGACCTTGTTCACAAACAACAGGAGGGCGCGGCATGAACCTGACCGCGATTTGGTCCATCTACCGGTTTGAGATGGCGCGGTTTTTCCGCACGCTGACCCAAAGCTTCGTCTCGCCGGTGATCTCGACCTCGCTTTATTTTGTCGTCTTCGGCTCGGCGATCGGATCGCGCATCGATCAGGTGGACGGGGTCAGCTATGGCGCGTTCATCGTGCCGGGGCTGGTGATGCTGAGCGTGATGATGCAGGGCATTTCGAACGCGTCCTTCGGCATTTACTTCCCCAAGTTCATCGGCACAATCTATGAGCTGTTGTCCGCGCCGATCAACTTTATCGAGATCGTGATTGGCTTTGTCGGGGCGGCGGCGACCAAGGCTTTGTTCATCGGGGTGGTGATTCTGATCACCTCGGCCTTGTTCGTAGATCTGACCATTGCACACCCCTTGGCTATGGTGGCCTTCTTGGTGCTGACCTGTGTCAGTTTCGCGCTGCTGGGGTTCATCCTAGGCATCTGGGCGCGGAACTTTGAACAGCTGCAATTGGTGCCATTGCTGGTGGTGACGCCCTTGGTGTTCCTTGGCGGGTCGTTCTATTCGATCTCGATGCTGCCGCCGTTCTGGCAGACGGTGACGCTGTTTAATCCGGTGGTTTACCTGATCTCGGGGTTCCGTTGGTCGTTCTATGGGCTGGCCGATGTGCCGATCGGTCTGAGCCTTCTGGCCATTGCTGGCTTCACCGCGCTGTGCCTTGGGGTGATCTGGTGGATCTTCAAAACCGGCTGGCGCATCCGCTCGTGATGGATGTTGCAGAACGGCGCCTTCGGGCGCCGTTTTTTGCGTATTTGGAAAGAGAAGAAGCAGGGGGACGGCGCGGACGTGTTTGCGCCTGTCCCGGTTTAAACGTGGGCGGGCTGGCCGCGCCCACCAAGGATCATGTCCATGCTCATGCCGCCGATCCACATGCAGAACAGCGCCAGCCACGCGGTGCCAGCAAAGATCGACCCGCCGGTGACGCCCGCGCCGATGGCGCAGCCGCCCGCCAGCATGCCGCCAAAGCCCATCAGCGCCGCGCCGATCATCGCATTGCGCATGGGGGTGGGGCCTTCGAAGCCCTGGAACTTCAGTTCCTTGGCAAAGGCGGCGGCAAGGAATGATCCCAGCACGACGCCGGGCACAAGGCCGATGTCGAATTCCAGAACAGAGCTGCGATCAAGAAAGAACATCAGCGTATTGGCCGACGGGCCGGTGAAGGTGGCGCTTTCGATCTGCATCGGTTCGAACGACACCTGCGCGAGCGTGTAGGTCAGCACCCAGCCCAAGGCCACGGCAAATCCAACGCCCGAGGCGAAGATCAGGCGCGACAGGCCGATCTTGTGACGGCGGGCCAGTTCCCACGCCACGGCGGCGATCATCAGCCCGACCAGCAGGCCGGTGGTGTCGGGCAGGTGCATCGCGGTGACCAGATCGACATTGCGTCCGCCCGAGGTGATCCAGGCGGCGGCGATACGGTCGCGGACCGGGGCAAGCCAGCCGGTCAACGTCATTTGCGCGACCACGGCGAAGATCAGGCCGGATACGACCGACCGCAGGTTTCCGGTTGCCGCCAGCACCAGCAATCGGCCCGAGCAGCCGCGCGCCAGAACCATGCCAGCGCCGAACATCAGCCCGCCGACGATGGCGCCTGACCAGCTTCCGGGGACGGCCATCATCCGCGATTCGGCCGGATCAAACAGGCCCGTCATCCGCGCCATCTGCACCCAGACCACGGCGGTTGAGAAGGTCAGCAGCCAAACCGCCACCTTGTCGCCCATGATCCCGCGCGCAAATTCGACTGTGGCGGCCCGCAGGCAGAACCGCGACCGCTGGGCCGCGACGCCGAACACCACGCCGGTGATCAGCCCGAACAGCGCGGCGGTCGGACCTTCGCCTATGGCTTCGACAACTGGGATGATGTCCATTTGGCCTCTCCTTGGTTTTGCGACAAATGCCAGAACGTGAATGCGACGTCATTGATTCAGATCAGGTGATCTGAATGCGACGTCGGCGTCGGAATTGGGCGCTTCGGCGGCGACATGAGTGGTCGGAAATGGCGCAGACCCCCGCGCCGCTCCGTGGGAGTGTGAGCGCTATCCAGAGTGTTGAGGAGGATGCCATGGATCTAAGGCTGGTCGGGAATCTGGCGCAGGTTTTGGCGCAAATGCCGGTGATGGCCCGTGCGGACATGGTGCCATTGGAAGGCGGCAGTGATCCGGCCTTTGGCAGTGTCAAATGGCGCACCCTGTTCAGCGCAGACCGAACCCCGACCGAAGGCATGGTCATGGGCGTGGCCGAATTTGGCCCGCATGGCACGCTGAATGCCCATCGTCATGGCCCGGCCGAGATTTACTATGGTCTGGAAGGCACTGGCATGGTCACCATCGACGGCGTGGACCACATGATCGCGCCGGGTGTGGCGCTGTTCATCCCGTCCGAGGCCGAACATCGCACCATCGCCGGGCCGGATGGGCTTCGGTTCCTTTATGTCTTTGCGCGCGATTGCTTTGAGGATGTGGACTATCGGTTCAGCGCGGCCTGACCGCGATTTCGGGCTGACGCGCTTTCCTCTCGCAAAGGGCAGGCAAAGGGCGTAAAGCCGAAATATGACGCGCATCGTACCCCTTGCTGAGGCGCGGCACCTGCCTGTCTGGCGCCGCCCCATGACCCTTTTGTTCCTGATGGCCTTGGCCATGCCCTTGTCCTTCGCGACATGGTCGGCCTTGCTCAATAACTTCGTCATCGACGTGGCGCAGTTTCAGGGCGATGACATTGGGCTGTTGCACACGGTGCGCGAAATTCCCGGATTTCTGGCTATCGGTGTGATCCTTGTGATCCGCCTGATGCGCGAACAGACGCTTGCCATGGTGTCGCTGGTGCTGCTGGCTCTGGCGACGATGGTCACGGCGAAATTCCCCCAGTTGGGTGGCATTCTGACCATCACAATGCTCAGTTCCATCGGGTTTCACTATTACGAGACGGTGAACCAGTCGCTGCAATTGCAGTGGCTGCCCAAAGACCGTGCGCCCAAGGTTCTGGGTCTGCTGATGGCGGCAGGGTCGGCGGCGACGCTGGTGGCCTATGTGCTGATCGTGCTGACATGGGACCGGCTGGGCCTGTCCTATGACACGGTTTACATGGTGTCGGGCGCGGCGACTTTGGTGATTGTGGCCTATTGCGTGTTCATGATCCCGCAGTTTGAAGCCCCAAATCCGCAGGTCAAAAAGTTCATCCTGCGCAAACGCTATTGGCTCTATTACGCGATGCAGTTCATGTCGGGCGCGCGCCGTCAGATCTTTGTCGTTTTCGCGGGCTTTATGATGGTCGAACGGTTTGGCTTTGACGTGCATGAAGTCACGGGGCTGTACCTGATCAATCTGGTGGCCAATATGGCGCTGGCCCCGCTGCTGGGGCGGGCGGTGCATCGGTTTGGCGAACGCCGGGCGCTGGTGTTCGAATACGCGGGGCTGGTGATTGTGTTCCTGGCCTATGGCGGGATCTACTATTTCGGCTGGGGCGTTCTGTTGGCGTCGATACTTTACGTGATTGACCATATCTTCTTTGCGCTGGCCCTTGCGCTGAAGACCTATTTCCAAAAGATCGCGGACCCCGGCGATATCGCCCCAACGGCGGCTGTGGCCTTTACCATCAACCATATCGCGGCGGTGTTCCTGCCGGTGCTGCTGGGGCTTTTGTGGCTGGCCTCGCCGGGGGCGGTGTTCGTTCTGGCGGCGGGTATGGCGGCGACCTCGCTGGCGCTGGCGTTGATGATCCCGCGCCATCCCGAACCGGGGTATGAGACGATCTTTGCCCGTCCCACGCCCGCTGCGGCCGAATAACGGCAAGGTCTGGTGCTGGTACATCGGATCGGATAGCAAGGCCGCGCATTCCCGCCCTCAGGAGACCGACAATGCCCACATGGACCGCCTATACCAAGCTGACCGAAAAAGCGCCCTCCGAGGCGTTGGGCCTTGCGCTTGAGGGGATGGAGCCTGAGCCTTACGGCGTTGGCGTCTTTGAGATGGAAGACGGCTCGGGCCTGTGGGAGGTTGGCGCCTATTTCATGGACAAGCCAGACGATGTGGTTTTGGCACTGTTGCAGGCCGCCCATGGGGCGCAGCCGTTCATCATTTCCGAAGTGCCGGATGTGGATTGGGTCGCCAAAGTGCGCCGCGATCTTAGCCCGGTTGTCGCGGGCCGCTTTTTTGTCCATGGCAGCCACGATGCCGACAAGGTGCCCGCCGATAGCGAACCGCTGCTGATTGAGGCGGCGATGGCCTTTGGCACCGGCCACCACGGTACAACGCTGGGCTGTCTGAAGGCGCTGGACCGGTTGGATAACGAAGGCTTTGTTGGTCAGTCGGTGGCCGATATCGGCTGTGGCACCGCCGTTCTGGCAATGGCTGCCGCGCGGATCTGGCCGAACCCGGCACTGGCCAGCGATATTGACCCCGTCGCCGTCGAAGTGGCCGAGGCGAACGTCGCCGCGAACAATATGACGGGCCGGGTGATCTGCCTTGAGGCCACGGGGTTTGACCATCCGCAACTGTCCGAGGCCGCGCCGTTTGACCTGATCTTCGCCAATATCCTCAAGGGGCCGCTGGTGGACATGTCGGGCGATCTGACCGGCGCGCTGCGGTCGGGCGGTTACGCGATTCTGTCGGGCATTCTGAACGATCAGGCCGACGAAGTGGTCGCCGCCTATGCCGAACATGGCGCGGGCGTGCACTACCGCGAAGAAAACGGCGAATGGACGACGCTGACGCTGAAAAAGGCTTGATTTCCCGATAGCGATGCAAAAGCGGTCAATCGCCTAAGATTTGCCGCATTACTTTGGCAGAAGTGACGCAATCGCTATCGAAAGGATCTGAGGAGGCCTTCATGTCAGAAGCTATGCGCAGCTTTGATCGCCGTGCCAAAAACGTGCAATCGACGCATCGTAAACTGGCCGGGGGCTATACCGAAAAGATCAACAAGAACGGTATCGTCGAACTCAAACCCCGCAAGACGATCAGCCTTGGACCGCTACGCTATATCGTGCTGTTTGCGCTGGCCTTTATCGGGCTGAAGGGCCTGATCCTTAGCCAGATCGGGTTTGAGGCCTATGACGGGCATCTGGCGTTCTTCGAACTGGGATCAACCGGGGAACGGATGGGCGCTTGGCTGATGCAGATCGATCCGGCCACGGCATGGATCGCCAATCTGCTCCAATCCCTGCCGATCTAAGCCCCGATCCGCCAAAGAAAAAAGCCCCGCCAATCACTGGCGGGGCTTTTTCGTTCAGCGACCGATAAACCGAATATCGTAGCGCGTCAGGCCAATGTCGGCCAATTCGTCATCCGTCAGCATGTTCAATTCGCGACGGGTATTCTGGGCCTCACGCCAAACCGCATATGCAGCATGGGCTTCGGTAATTGCACGCATGATCCGCGCGATCAGGCCGCGATGGGCCAGTGCAGTGCTGGAGGTCTCGATTGCAGCCATTTGCCTGTTCCTTCTTCGCAGGGTGCATCATTTTCGAGCGGCAGATACGCCCTGTTCACGGCCCGGACAACTGGCGCGAGACGCATGGTCGTCATGCAATTTATGCATGACCAGATGGCGCGTAAGGCGTTGAAATAAAGTAAGCTTTGGTGCGGCTTTCGGGTATTTTTACTGCCCTTCCAAGGGGCGCGTTCTTGCCCGGTGTCGCCTTCGGCGCAAAGGGTGTCGAAAACGGCTTTCGCGCATTTGGCTTGGCCTATGTTCGCGTTTCGTGCTACTGGGATGAAAAAGCAACAAGGGCAGGTCAGCATGCGCGTTCTGGGCATTGACCCCGGTCTTCGGAACATGGGGTGGGGCGTGATTGACGCCGAAGGTAGTCGTCTGCGGCATGTCGCCAATGGAATCGTTCACTCTGAAGGGACAGATCTGTCGATGCGGTTGCTGTCGCTTCACACGCAGCTGACGGCGGTTCTGCGCGAATACGCGCCCGACACGGCAGCGGTGGAACAGACCTTCGTCAACAAGGACGCCGTGGCCACGCTGAAACTGGGGCAGGCGCGGGGGATCGCCCTGTTGGTGCCTGCGCAGTTTGGGCTGGACGTCGGTGAATACGCCCCCAACGCGGTGAAAAAGACAGTGGTTGGTGTGGGTCATGCCGATAAAGGCCAGATTGCCCATATGGTGAAAATGCAAATGCCCGGCGTGAAACTGGCAGGCCCCGACGCAGCCGATGCGCTGGCGGTGGCGATGTGTCATGCGTTCTACGTGCGGGCCCCCGGAATGAAGGTGCGGGCATGATTGGCAAACTCTCGGGCCGGATTGATTATAAGGCCACCGATCACGTGCTGATCGACGTGCGCGGCGTGGGCTACATCGTTTATTGCAGCGATCGCACGCTGGCCGGTCTGCCCGGCGTGGGCGAGGCAGTGGCGCTTTATACCGATATGCTGGTGCGCGAAGACCTGATGCAGCTGTTCGGCTTTCCGACGCTGGTCGAAAAGGAATGGCACCGCCTGTTGATGAGCGTTCAGGGCGTCGGGGCCAAGGCGTCGCTTGCCATCCTTGGGACACTGGGGCCGGACGGGGTCAGCCGGGCCATCGCCTTGGGGGACTGGAACGCGGTCAAGGCCGCCAAGGGCATCGGCCCCAAGACGGCGCAGCGCGTGGTGAATGAGCTAAAGGACAAAGCGCCCACGGTCATGGCCATGGGCGCAACGGGTGTGGCCGAACCGGGCGACGACGTGATCGAACCCGTGGCCGACGCGCCCAAGCCAAGCCGCGCCAAGCCCAAGCCGCAGCCCAAGCCGAACCAATCGGCGCAGGCCGAAGCGCTATCTGCCCTTGGCAACCTTGGCTACGGCCCCGGAGAGGCCGCCAGCGCCATCGCCCAAGCCGCAGGCGAACAGCCAGAGGCCGATACCTCGACGCTGATCCGCGCGGCCTTGCGCCTGCTGGCCCCCAAGGACTAAGCCATGGCCAACGCATTTCTTGAAAGGCCCGCATAATGGAGAGCGATCCAACCCTGCGCCCGGAACGGCTTCCTGAGGATCAGGACCGCGCCCTGCGCCCGCAATCGCTTGATGAATTCGTGGGGCAGGCCGACGCGCGCGCAAACCTGCGCGTGTTCATCCAATCGGCCAAAATGCGCGGCGAGGCGATGGACCACACGCTGTTCCACGGCCCGCCGGGTCTAGGTAAAACCACGCTGGCGCAGATCATGGCGCGCGAATTGGGCGTGAACTTTCGCATGACCTCGGGCCCGGTTCTGGCCAAGGCAGGCGATTTGGCGGCGATCCTGACCAACCTTGAGGCGCGGGACGTTCTGTTCATCGACGAAATTCACCGCCTGAACCCGGCTATCGAAGAAGTCCTGTATCCCGCGATGGAGGATTATGAGCTGGATCTGGTGATCGGCGAAGGCCCTGCTGCGCGAACGGTGCGGATCGAACTTCAGCCCTTTACGCTGGTCGGGGCGACCACGCGGCTTGGTCTGCTGACAACGCCGCTGCGCGACCGTTTCGGCATTCCGACGCGGCTGCAATTCTACACGGTCGAAGAACTGAACCACATCGTCACCCGCAACGCGATGAAGCTGGGCGCCCGCGCCGATGAGGCCGGGGCCCGCGAAATCGCCCGCCGCGCCCGCGGAACGCCGCGTATCGCAGGCCGCCTGCTGCGCCGGGTTGTGGATTTCGCCTTGGTCGAAGGCGACGGCGTTGTCACCCGCGAACTGGCCGATCACGCGCTGAACCGCCTTGGCGTCGATGACATCGGTCTGGATAGTGCTGACCGGCGCTATATGACTTTAATTGCTGAGAATTATGGCGGCGGCCCGGTGGGTATTGAAACGATATCCGCCGCACTTTCCGAAAGCCGCGATGCCTTGGAAGAAGTCATTGAGCCATTTCTTTTGCAACAAGGTTTAATTCAAAGAACGCCGCGTGGGCGAATGCTTGGTCATAAAGGTTGGGCGCATTTGGGTCTATCCGCACCAAAAATAGCCGAACAGGCAGAGTTGTTCTCGAAAGATAGTTCATAATAATGTATTAGCGCAGGGGCGGCTTGCCTTTTAGGGGTGGAAGGCAATTGAAACAGTCGCTTGAGGTGTGTGTAAGCGCAAACGGTAATGCGACATTGTTCGTCGCTTTTTGTGATTGGGGAGGTGGTCATGCTGATGAAAGGTGTGACCCTACGTGGGTTAGAGGTTTTTGAAGCGCTGGCAGCAACTGGGTCGGTTGCGCAGACGGCAGAATTGACCGGGCTTAGTCAGCCCGCTGTCAGCCAGCAAATTCGAAACTTGGAAACGGCATTGGGCGTCGATCTGGTCGATCACGGGCGCCGCCCCATGACAATGACCTCAGCCGGGCGCGGATTTCTGTCGCGCACGCAGACGGTTCTGTCGCAATTGCGGATCGCGCAGAACGAATTGACGGTCATGGATCTAAGCCATCTGAACAAGCTCAACCTTGGTATGATCGACGATTTCGACAATGATCTGACGCCGCAACTGGTGACGATCTTGGCCGAAAACATGGCCCATTGCCAATTCAAGCTGGTCACGGCGCCAAGCCTCGACATTCTGGACGGGATGCAATCGGGCCAGTTGCATCTGGCCGTGGCCGCCAGCCCCGATCAATTGCCCGACGGGGTGGCGCAATATCCGCTGGCGCAAGACCCGTTCATGATCGTGGCTCCGCGCGGAGCGCTGTCGCAGCACGGCTCGGTCGAGGCGATCATGCAGGCCATGCCCTTGCTGCGTTATGACAGTGAACAGCTGATCGGCCAGAAGATTGAGGCGCATCTGGCCCGCCTAGGCCAAAACTTCCCGGAACGGTTTGAAATCGGCTCGCATCAATCGCTGATGACGCTGGTGTCACGCAATGTCGGCTGGACAATCACAACACCGCTGGGCTTCATGCGGGCCGAACGGTTCCACCCCGAGATTGAGGCGCTACCCCTGCCGTTTGAGCCGTTTTCGCGCGATATTGTCTTGTTGGCCAGCGACGACTGGACAGACCGCGTGCCACGCGACGTGGCCCGTACCGTCAGCGGGTTGATGCAGGATCTGGTGATCACCCCGGCCAAGCGGCTGTTGCCGTGGCTGGAAGGCAGCCTGCGTCTGCTGGGCGACTAGGCTTTTTCAACCGCGTTCAGAAACGCCCGGACCGAAGCCTCAAATTCACGCGGTTTTTCCGCGTGAAGCCAATGGCCCGCGCCCGGCAATTTCGCAAACCGCGCCTTGGGGAACAAGTCGCGGATGCGCGGGCGATGCTCTGGCAGCACGTAATTGCTTTCGGCACCGGTCAAAAACAGCGTCGGCCCGCCGAATTGCCCGCTCACTTCAGGAAAGCTCAGGATCTGCTCCATATTGGCTGCCAGACTGTCCAAGTTCAGCTTCCAAGTCTTATTGGCCACGTCCAAAGACTGGGTGAAAAAGCTTTGCAGCGTTTTTTCCGGCACCAGTTTGGCCAATTGCTCTACCGCGTCCGACCGGCGCTCGACACGGTCCAGATCCACAGCGCGCATCGCCTCAATGTATTGCATCTGCGAATGGCCATAGGTCACAGGCGCGATATCGGCGGCGATCAGGCTGCGCACCAAGTCAGGGCGCGATAGGGCCAACACCATCGACGCCTTGCCGCCCATGGAATGGCCCAGCACATCCGCACGGCCCCCCAGCGCCTCGATCACCTCGGCCAGATCGCTGGCCATCGCCGCATAGCTGTGAACGTCGCTGCGCGGGCTGTCGCCGTGATTGCGCTGATCGACGGCCACCACCAACCGCTCATCCGACAGACGCTTGGCGATAACGCCCCAGTTCCGGGCCGATCCATATAGCCCATGCACAATCACCAAAGGCGGCTGCGATGTCGCGGTTCCGTGGGAAATTGTGTTCAGCATGCGCGTTCCGTGAATAATATAGCGTCCAACCCGCCAAGGGTTGAGCCGCCTATAGCACAGCAGTAATCATAGCACATGGTTGAATCGCCCGACGCCGGCCGCATGGTCGCCAAATTGAACACGCTTCTGGAAAAGAAGTTCGGTGCGCGGCGCGGCACGCTGGAACGGCGTGTGCGCAAGGCGGGCCGCCGGCTTCCGGCCTCGGTGCGCCGCGATCTGGCTGAGGTGGCCAAAACCGCGAAACTGGCGGAAAATCCCAAATTGGCGCGCCAGATTGACCCGGCCAAAATGACCGCTGCCTATGACCGCGCGCTCAAGCACCTAAACGCCATCGACGTCGCCGACCGCCGCAAAGGCGCGATCCTTGGCGCTTTGGGCGTGACCTCATTCAACCTGATCGTGGTCTTTGCCGTGCTGATCGTCCTGCTGATCTGGCGCGGCTTTCTGTGATCCTCACAGCGCGCTAAGCGGCGCCTGAACGATCTTCCCGGCAGATTGAAAGGCGACCGGTGCATCCGCAGACTGGCCGCAATCCGACGCCTGAACGACCAGCCCCAGCGCCACAACGGCCGCAGTCAAAGGCAAAGAAAACTGTGTTGGAATGCGCATCTATCTGTCCCCGTTGCAAAACCTTTGGAACTGATACGCAGGAAGTCAGAAAATCCGTCGCCGCAGGGCGCGCTATTGCTATTTTCTGACCAAAAATATTCCTCGGGGGAGTGTGAGGGGGCAGACAGCCCCCTCACTGCAAGATCAACAAGCGATCAAAGCTCAGGATAGAGCGGGAACTGCTTGCACAGCGCCTCGACCTCGGCTTTCACCTTGGCTTCAACCTCGCCATTGCCCTCTTCACCGTTCGCAGCCAGACCATCGACCACTTCGACGATCCAATCGGCGATCTGGCGGAACTCGGCTTCACCGAAACCGCGGGTGGTGCCCGCCGGGGTGCCAAGACGCACGCCCGAGGTGACCATTGGCTTTTCTGGATCGAACGGAATGCCGTTCTTGTTGCAGGTGATGTGCGCGCGGCCAAGGGCTTTCTCGGTCGCGTTGCCCTTCACGCCTTTGGGGCGCAGGTCAACCAGCATCACGTGGGTGTCGGTACCGCCGGTCACAATGTCCAGACCGCCCTTCATCAGCTGATCGGCCAGCGCAACGGCGTTGGCACGAACCTGCTTTTGATAGGCTTTGAACTCGGGGCGCAGCGCCTCACCGAAGGCCACAGCCTTGGCGGCGATCACGTGCATAAGGGGGCCGCCCTGAATGCCCGGGAAAATGGCCGAGTTCACCTTCTTGGCGATCTCTTCGTTGTTGGTCAAGATCATGCCGCCACGCGGACCGCGCAGGGTCTTGTGGGTGGTGGTGGTGGCCACGTCGGCATAGGGGAAGGGCGAGGGGTGCTCGCCCGCGGCCACGAGGCCGGCAAAGTGTGCCATATCGACCATCAGCAATGCGCCAACGCTGTCGGCAATCTCGCGCATCTTGGCGAAATCCACCTGACGCGGAATGGCCGAACCGCCCGCGATGATCAGCTTGGGTTTATGTTCGTTCGCCAGTTCCTGCACCTGATCGTAATCGATGCGGCTGTCTTGCTGGCGCACGCCGTACTGGATGGCGTTGAACCACTTGCCCGACTGGTTCGGCTTTGCGCCGTGGGTCAGGTGGCCGCCTGCGTCCAGCGACATGCCAAGAATGGTGTCGCCGGGCGTCAGAAGCGCTTGGTACACGCCTTGGTTCGCTTGGCTGCCCGAGTTGGGCTGAACGTTGGCGAATTCACAGCCAAACAGTTCCTTGGCGCGTGCAATGGCCAGGTTTTCAGCCACGTCTACCCAATCGCAGCCGCCATAGTAGCGGCGGCCCGGATAACCTTCGGCGTATTTGTTCGTCATCACCGAACCTTGGGCTTCCATCACAGCGCGGCTGACGATGTTTTCCGAGGCGATCAGTTCGATCTCATGGCGCTGACGACCAAGTTCGCCGGTGATCGAGGCAAACAGTTCAGGGTCGCGGCTGGATAGGCTTTCAGTGAAAAAGCCGGTGTCACGGTGAGGGGCAGTCATCGGCGCGTCTCCGTTGGGTCAGATTCTGGATGGCGGCTTCCTAATGCAGAAGAGCGGCCCCGCAAAGGCCCCAAAGCGACATATGACCCAAATGCCGCGCCAACTCTGGTGTCTGGAGGGAACTTATGATTGTTTTGGAACGAAGATACCGCCGGAAGGAAACAATTGATGTCGTTACGCATCGCCTTTGCCGCGAGCAATGCGCCGATTGCACAAGCTGCGAAGGCATCGCTGACGCGGCGCTATGGGGATCATGCCGAACAGGGGGCGGATGTGATCGTCGCGCTTGGCGGGGATGGGTTCATGCTGGCCACGCTGCACCGGACGCAGAACCTTGATGTGCCGGTCTATGGGATGAACCGGGGCACCGTGGGTTTCCTGATGAACGAATATTCCGAGCACCTGTTGGAAGAACGTCTGGAGGCGGCCGAAGAAGAGCAGATCAACCCGCTGTCGATGAAAGCCACCTGCACCGACGGTATGGTGCATGAGGCGCTGGCAATCAACGAGGTGTCCATGCTGCGGGCTGGCCCGCAGGCCGCGCGGCTGCGGATTTCTGTGGATGACAAGCTGCGCATGTCCGAGCTGGTCTGCGACGGGGCGCTGGTGTCGACCCCTGCGGGGTCTACGGCCTATAACTATTCGGCGCATGGTCCGATCCTGCCCATCGGGTCGGATGTTCTGGCCCTGACGGCGGTGGCCGCGTTCCGTCCGCGCCGCTGGCGCGGGGCGCTGTTGCCGAAAACGGCGCTGGTGACCTTCGAAGTGCTGGAACACGAAAAGCGCCCGGTGATGGCCGAGGCAGACAGCCGGTCGGTGCCGAATGTCCTGCGGGTCGATATCCAGTCGGAGCCGTCGATCATTCACCGCGTCCTGTTTGATCCGGGCCACGGGTTGGAAGAACGCCTGATCCGAGAGCAATTCGTTTAAGCGTTGAAGCGATTCAGATTGTAAGGTCCGTTTTGGGAACGGATCTGCGATCCGTGCGAGGGGCGCTGCCCCTCGTGCTCCCCGGAGGATTTATAGAAAGATGAAGGGGGGCGGGAACGTTTCCCCCAGTCCTGCGTTGTTTGTTCAAGAGGCCGATCTGGCCGCAATGAACAGGAGACCGATATGGACTGGAATGTTGTTGAAGGTAAGTGGAAGCAACTGAAAGGCGAGGCGCAGGCCCGCTGGGGGAAGCTGGCGGATGATGATTTGGATGTCATCGAAGGCAATCGCGAAAAGCTGGTTGGCAAGCTTCAGGAAAAATACGGCTATGCCAAAGAAGAAGCTGAGCGCGAGGTCGATGATTTCAAGACGCGCACGGCGGCCTGATTGGCATCCCTGCTGTAGAATTTGGCACGTTTAATGAGTATACCCCGGCGCCCCCGCCGGGGTTTTTCGCATAGAAAAAGGGCCGCGTTCTCGCGGCCCCGGCACTGGTTACAAACCTCAGGCTGTTGCGTAGCCGATGGTTTGAAGTGCCTCGCGGATTTCATCGAGGATCGCCGGATCGTCGATGGTTGCGGGCATTTTGAACTCTTCATTGTCGGCGATCTTCACCATGGTCGCGCGCAGGATCTTGCCCGAGCGGGTTTTTGGCAAACGGTCGACCACAACGGCCAGTTTGAAGGCGGCCACCGGGCCGATCTTGTCGCGGACCAGCTTGACCACTTCTTTGACGATCTCGGCATGTTCGCGGTTGGTGCCTGCGTTCAGGCACAGGAAGCCAACGGGCAATTGGCCCTTAAGCTGATCCGTCACGCCAATCACCGCGCATTCGGCCACGTCGGGGTGGCTGGCCAGCACTTCTTCCATGCCGCCGGTCGACAGGCGGTGGCCCGCGACGTTGATCACGTCATCGGTGCGCGCCATGATGTATAGGTAGCCGTCTTCGTCCATCATGCCTGCATCGCCGGTTTCGTAGTAGCCGGGGAAGGTGTTCAGGTAGGATTTGCGGAACCGGTCTTCGGCGTTCCACAGGGTCGGCAGGGTGCCCGGAGGCAGCGGCAGTTTGATCGCGATTGCGCCAAGGGTGCCAGCGGGAACCGGGTGGCCCGCATCGTCGAGGATCTGCACGTCATAGCCCGGCATCGGAACCGAAGGCGAGCCGATCTTGACCGGCAGCTCTTCGATGCCGAGCGGGTTGGCGGCGATGCCCCAGCCGGTTTCGGTTTGCCACCAATGGTCGATGACCGGAACCTTTAGCTGGTCCTGCGCCCAGACAATGGTGTCGGGGTCGGCGCGTTCGCCTGCCAGATACACGGCCTTCAGGCCGGACAGGTCGTATTTCTTGACGAACTCGCCCTTTGGGTCTTCGCGCTTCACCGCGCGGAAGGCGGTGGGGGCGGTGAAGAAGGACTTGACCTTATGTTCCTGGATGACGCGCCAGAAGGTGCCTGCATCGGGGGTGCCAACCGGTTTGCCCTCAAACACAATAGTCGTGTTGCCGTTGATCAGCGGGGCGTAGCAGATATAGCTGTGGCCCACGACCCAGCCCACGTCCGACGCGGCCCAGAACACATCGCCGGGATCGACGTTGTAGATGTTCTTCATCGTCCAGTTCAGCGCCACCAGATGGCCGCCGGTGTGGCGAACGACGCCCTTGGGCGCGCCCGTGGTCCCCGAGGTATAAAGGATATAGGCCGGGTGGTTGCCTTCGACCGGGACGCATTCCGCAGGCTCAACGCCATATTGGAAGCCGTGCCAGTTATAGTCGCGGCCTTCGATCAGCTTGGCCACTTCCTGTTCGCGCTGGAAGACCACGGTGAAGTCGGGCTTGTGTTTGGCCAGATCAATCGCGCCGTCCAGCAGCGGTTTGTAATGCACCACGCGGTTCGGCTCTAGCCCGCAGGAGGCGGCGATGATCGCCTTGGGCTTGGCGTCGTCGATCCGCACGGCCAATTCGTTGGCGGCAAACCCGCCGAACACCACCGAGTGGACCGCACCAAGGCGGGCGCAGGCCAGCATGGCCTCAAGCGCTTCGGGGATCATCGGCATGTAGATGATAACGCGGTCGCCCTTTTCGATCCCTTTGGCACGCAGCGCACCGGCAAGGTTGGCCACGCGGTTGCGCAGTTCAACATAGCTGATTTCGCGCTTGGTGTGGGTGATCGGGCTGTCATAGATAATGGCGGTTTGTTCGCCGCGGCCCGCTTCGACATGGCGATCCACGGCGTTCCAGCACGTGTTCACCTTGGCATCGGCGAACCATTCGTACAGGCCATTGCCTTTGTCAAAAAGCGCTTGCTTCGGAGCCTCGTCCCAGTCGATGGCCTGAGCGGCCTCCATCCAGAAGGCTTCGGGGTCGGACTTCCAGCTGCTGTAAACATCTTTGTAGGACATTGGTACTCCTCCTCAACAGATAGGAATGTGTTAAGGATCGCGCCCGGTTTGACGCAAGTCTGTTACCGACAGACAGGACAGAATACCGCAGAGAATTTGCAGAAACTGCGGCGAAAGGTCTGCAAATTTTTGCAAAGCCAAAATCTTGCGCGATGTTCTTGGGAAATTTCGGTGGAATTGCAAATTAGCAAACTGGACCTTAGCAAAGTCCCGAGAATCGCGCTTACCATGCAAATCCGGGCTGTTTGACAAAATCGGCATAACCAAAGCCCCAATGCCAGCGGCATTGGGGCTTTGATTGGTCGGAGCCTAAGCCAAACTTAACCGTAGGCTTGAACCGGTGTGCCTGCGATGGCCGCCATGTTCAGCAAACCGCGCGGCGTGATCGATGGGGTGACGATGTGCGCGCGGTTGCCCATGCCCATCAGGATCGGCCCCACTTCAAGTCCGCCGGCTTTCATCTTTAGCATGTTTCGCGCGGCCGAGGCGGCATCGGCATGACCAAAGATCAGCACGTTGGCCGCGCCTTCCATCCGGTTGCCCGGCAGCAGGCGTTCGCGCAATTCGCCGTCCAAGGCCACATCTACCGGCATTTCGCCTTCGTAGATAAAGTTGTGCGACCCGGTGTTCAGGATCTCCATCGCGTCGCGCAGGCGCTTGCCCGATCCTTCGGTCTGGTTGCCGAACTGCGATTGCGAACAGAAGGCGATCTTGGGGGTCAGGCCAAAACGGCGCACGTGGCGGGCGGCACCGATTGCGACCTGGGCCAATTGTTCCGGCGTGGGCAGTTGCCAGACGTGCGTGTCGGCGATGAACAGCGGCCCATCCTCAAGGATCATCAGCGACAGCGCGCCGTTCGGGTGCAGTTCCTTGGTTTCCAGCAATTGGCTGACATAGTTCAAATGCCAACGATATTCGCCGAAGGTGCCGCAGATCAGGCTGTCTGCTTCACCGCGATGCACCATGACGGCGCCAATCGCGGTAGTGTTGGTGCGGATGATGGTCCGCGCCAGATCTGGCGTTACGCCGCGACGGGCCATCACACTGTGATAGGTTTCCCAATAGTCGCGGTAGCGCGGATCGTTTTCCGGGTTCACGATCTGGAAATCGCGATCGGGGCGCACGGTCAGGCCATAGCGTTCACAGCGGGCCTCGATCACCTCGGGGCGGCCAATCAGGATCGGCGTTTCGGTGGTTTCTTCCAAAATGGCCTGCGCGGTGCGCAGCACGCGCTCGTCTTCGCCCTCGGCAAAGACAATTCGGCGCGAGGCGGTGCGCGCGGCCTCAAACACCGGGCGCATCAGCATGGCCGACTTATAGACCGACTGATCCAGCTTTTGCTTATAGGCGGCCAGATCAGTCAGAGGCCGCGTCGCCACACCGCTTTCCATCGCGGCCTTGGCCACGGCGGTGGACACAACGCCCGACAGGCGCGGGTCAAACGGTTTGGGGATCAGGTAATCGGCCCCGAATGTCAGTTGTTCGCCCTTATAGGCGGCGGCGGCCTCGGCGCTGGTGGTGCGGCGGGCCATGGCGGCGATGCCTTCGACACAAGCGATTTGCATCTCGTCGTTGATCTCAGTCGCGCCCACGTCCAGCGCCCCACGGAAGATGAACGGGAAACACAGAACGTTGTTCACCTGATTGGGGAAGTCGCTGCGGCCCGTGGCGATGATCGCATCGGGGGCCACTTCGCGGGCCTCATCGGGCATGATTTCCGGCGTCGGGTTGGCCAGCGCGAAAATGATCGGGCGCTTGGACATCTTGGCGACCATTTCGGGCTTCAATACGCGCGGACCGGACAGGCCAAGGAACAGGTCAGCCCCGTCAACCACATCGTCCAGCGTTCGCAGGTCGGATTTTTGGGCAAAGGCGGCCTTCTGCGGGTTCATATCCTCGGCGCGGCCTTCGTAAACCAGCCCGTGAATGTCACAGAGCCAGATGTTTTCGCGCTTCACGCCCAGTTTTACCAGCATGTTGAGGCAGGCAATCCCCGCCGCGCCGCCGCCGGTCGACACGATCTTGATATCTTCAAACGACTTGCCCGCCACATGCAGCGCATTGGTTGCAGCCGCGCCCACAACAATGGCTGTGCCGTGCTGGTCATCGTGGAAAACGGGGATGTTCATCCGTTCACGGCAAATTCGTTCAACGATAAAGCAATCTGGCGCTTTGATGTCTTCAAGGTTGATCGCGCCGAAGGTCGGCTCAAGCGCGCAGACGATATTGGCCAGCTTTTCAGGGTCCGGTTCGTTCACTTCGATGTCAAAGCAATCGATGTTTGCGAACTTCTTGAACAGGACGGCTTTGCCCTCCATCACCGGCTTTGAGGCTAGCGCGCCGATGTTGCCAAGGCCCAGAACAGCGGTGCCGTTCGAGACCACGGCAACCAAGTTTCCGCGTGATGTGTACCGCGCCGCATTGGCCGGATCGTCCTTAATTTCAAGGCATGCCTCGGCCACGCCCGGCGAATAGGCGCGGGATAGATCGCGGCCATTGGCAAGCGGCTTGGTCGCCCGGATCTCAAGTTTACCGGGCTTCGGGTTCTCGTGATAAAATAGCGCGGCCTGACGCAGCGACTCTTTGTTGGAATCGGACATTTTTCCCCTCCGGAAAATTTGGTTTAGCCTTAAACCTTTTCTGGATTGAGCGAAACAGGGTTTCGCTGCGGTATATTTTCGCGGCTGTGTTTCACCGATACGCGGAGGGGCGGGCGGGGCAAAACGCGCTTTGTTGGGTCTATCAAGCCCGCTCTGCCGCGGCCTCGCAAGCAAAACCTGCCGATGGCGATGTTTCGCGCATTTCGCCCCAAGACCGAGGTTCCGTCGCGGACTTGCTAGCCTGCTCTTGCATTCGCCGCGCGGCCTGCGCACGATAGTTTGACCAACCGATCAAAGAGGTCGCCATGTCGTTGAAAGACGCCGCCCGCGCCGTGCGCGAAAATGCCTACGCCCCGTATTCGAATTTCAAGGTCGGCGCAGCCCTGCGCACCGTTTCTGGCACTGTGTTTTCCGGCTGTAATGTCGAAAACGTCGCCTACCCCGAAGGCACCTGCGCCGAGGCTGGCGCAATTGCCGCCATGGCGGCGGCGGGCGAACGGCAGATCACCGAAGTGTACGTGGTGGCCGACAGCCCCAATCCGGTGCCGCCCTGTGGTGGGTGCCGTCAGAAACTGGCGGAATTTGCAGCAGGCGATGTGCCTGTGACCTTGGCGACGATGGCGGGCGACGAATTCCACACCACGGTCGCGCAATTGCTGCCTGGTGCCTTTGATGCCGGTCACATGGAGAATACCTGACCCATGGACGCCCGTGCGATTATCGCCACCGTGCGCAATGGCCAGACCCCCAGCCGGGATGAATTGCGCTGGTTTGCCCAAGGTTTGGCCGATCAATCTGTGTCTGACGCGCAGGCGGCGGCCTTTGCCATGGCGGTTCTGCTCAATGGTCTGAGCGAGGAGGGCCGCGTCGCGTTGACGCTTGGGATGCGCGATAGCGGCGATGTGCTGGCCTGGGATTTGGACGCGCCGGTGATCGACAAGCATTCCACCGGCGGCGTTGGCGATTGCGTGTCTTTGGTGCTGGCCCCGGCCTTGGCGGCCTGCGGGGCCTATGTGCCGATGATCTCGGGGCGGGGATTAGGCCATACCGGCGGCACGCTGGATAAGCTTGAGGCGATACCGGGCTATACAACACAGGTCGATGAGGACCGTTTGCATGACATTCTGGCCAAGGCGGGCTGTGCCATTGTTGGGGCATCGGCCAAGATCGCGCCTGCGGACAAACGCCTTTACGCGATCCGCGATGTCACGGCGACGGTCGAAAGCCTTGATCTGATCACCGCGTCGATCCTGTCGAAAAAACTGGCGGCAGGGCTTCAGGCGCTGGTGCTGGATGTCAAGGTCGGCACCGGCGCGTTTATGAAAACGCCCGATGAGGCGCGGGCCTTGGCGCAGGCGTTGGTCAGCACAGCCAATGCCGCTGGATGCCCGACGCGGGCGTTGATTACGGATATGAACACGCCCGTGGCCAATGCGCTTGGCAATGCGCTTGAGGTCGATAGCACGGTGCGCGTGTTGCGCGGCGATGAGGGCGGGCGCTTGCTTGATCTGTCGGCGGCCTTGGGCGGCGAAGTTCTGCACACTGCCGGTCTGGCCGATAGCGCCGAGGCGGGGGATGCCGCGATCCGGGCGTGCATCGCCAGTGGCGAGGCGGCAGACCGGTTCTCGCGCATGGTCTTTGCTCAAGGCGGCCCGCATGGGTTTCTGGAAACCGCCACGCGGTTCTTGCCCGAGGCCCCGGTGATCCGCGAAATCCCCGCGCCTGAGGGGGGGCATATATCCGCCATAAACGGTGAGGCGTTGGGGCTGGCGGTCGTGGCGCTTGGCGGCGGGCGTCAGGTCGAAAGCGATATCGTTGATCCGGCGGTCGGCCTGTCGGATGTTCTGGCGCTAGGGGCCAAGGTTGATAAGGGTCAGCCCTTGGCGCGGGTCCATGCCGCGCGGGTCGAACAGGCGGATGCCGCCGTTCGGGCGGTTCAGGCCGCAATGCGCATCGGCGCGGCCCCAGTTGCTGCGCCATTGGTTTACGAAAGGATCACCGAATGAGGGCCTTTCTGGTGGTGATCGACTCGGTCGGGATCGGCGGTGCGCCGGACGCGGGCCAGTTCTTCAATGGCAATCTGCCCGACACGGGCGCCAATACGGTTGCCCATATCGCGCAGGCCTGTGCCGAAGGCCGCGCCGATGATGGCCGGTCCGGCCCGCTGCACCTGCCGGTGATGGATGGGTTGGGCCTTGGCGCGGCGGTGCGTTTGGCCTCGGGCGATGATGCGCCGGGGCTGGGGGGCGAACCTGCCGGGCGCTGGGGCGCGGCGACCGAAACCTCGCCGGGCAAAGACACGCCCTCGGGTCATTGGGAAATCGCGGGCCTGCCCGTGCCGTGGGATTGGCATTACTTCCCCGACGCGCAGCCCGCCTTCCCCGAGGAGGTCACGCGCCGTGTGTGCGAACTGGCCGGAACCGATGGGATCTTGGGCAATTGCCACGGGTCGGGCACCGTGATGATCGACCAGTTCGGGGCCCAACATCTGCGGTCCGGCTGGCCGATTTGCTATACCTCGGCCGATAGCGTGTTCCAGATCGCCGCCCATGAAGAGGCGTTTGGCCTCGACCGTCTGCAACAGCTTTGTGCCGATCTGGCCCCGATGCTGCATGACATGCGTGTGGGCCGGGTGATCGCGCGGCCCTTCATTGGCGAAGTGGGATCGTTTGAGCGTACTGCGAACCGCCATGACTATGCCATCACGCCGCCCGCGCCGGTGCTGACCAATTGGGTGCAGGATGCGGGCCGCCGCGTTTATGCGATTGGCAAGATTGGCGATATCTTCACTATGCAAGGCATTGATGACGTGCGCAAAGGCAAAGACGGCGCATTGATGCAGCACCTCAATGATCTGGTGCATGAGGCCGAGGACGGAAGCTTGACCTTCGCCAATTTCGTCGAGTTCGACAGCCTTTGGGGCCATCGCCGCAACATCGCAGGCTATGCCCGCGCGCTGGAATGGTTCGACGCCGAAATCGGCAAGGTCATCGCCAAACTGCGTGACGGCGATCTGCTGATCATCACCGCCGATCACGGCAATGACCCCAGTTGGCCCGGCACCGACCACACCCGCGAACGCGTGCCGGTGCTGATCCATGGGGCCGGGCAGGGTAGCATCGGACAGGTTGCCTTTGCCGATATCGCGGCCTCGGTCGCCAAGCATCTGGGCGTGCCATCGCAAGGCCCCGGAAGGAGTTTTCTATGAGCCTCAAGGCCCTGCCAAAGGTTGAATTGCACCTTCATTTCGAAGGCGCTGCGCCGCCGTCGTTCATTCGCGGTTTGGCGCAGGAAAAATCAGTGAACCTGACGGGTGTGTTCAATGAGGATGGCAGCTATGCCTTCCGCGATTTCGTTCATTTCCTCAGCGTCTATGAGGCTGCGACCGAGGTTCTGAAAACCCCGCAGGATTTCGCCCGCCTGACCCGCGCCGTGCTGGAAGAAAGCGCCAACCATGGCGTCGTTTATACCGAAACCTTTCTGTCGCCCGATTTCTGCGGTGGGCGTGATCTGGGCGCATGGCGCGAATATCTACACGCCATTCAGGAAGAGGCCGCGGCGTGCGAACGTGACATGGGCATCACCCTGCGCGGCATCGTCACGCCGATCCGCCATTTCGGCCCCGAGAAGGCCAAAGAAACCGCGTTGTGTGCCGCTGAAACCGTCGGCGATTTCCTGACGGGCTTCGGCCTTGCGGGCGATGAGGCCAAGGGCAAGCCCAAGGATTTCGACTATAGTTTCGACATGGCGCGCGAGGCTGGTTTGCGGTTGACATGTCACGCGGGCGAATGGGGCGGGCCGCAATCGGTGCGCGATGCGGTGCGCGATCTGCGGGTCGAACGGATCGGCCATGGCGTGCGCGCGATTGAAGATCTGGCGCTGGTCGATGAGCTGGCTGAGAAGGGCATCGTGCTTGAGGTGTGCCCCGGATCGAACGTGGCCTTGGGACTGTACCGCAGTTTCCGCCATCACCCGATTGAAGAGTTGCGCAAACGTGAGGTCAAAGTCACCGTTTCCACCGATGACCCGCCGTTCTTCCACACCACGATGACGCGCGAATATGAGATGTTGAACGCGGCCTTCGAATGGAATGAGGACGATTTCAAAACCCTGAACCTTGCGGCGATTGATGCCGCATTTTGTGATGACGCGACCCGCGACCGGGTCCGCAAGCTGCTGGAGGCCGCATGAGCCACGATTTCCCCAACCTGACCGTCGTCAATCACCCGCTGGTGCAGCACAAGCTGAGCCTGATGCGGGAAAAGGACACCTCGACCAAGTCCTTCCGCCAATTGCTGCATGAAATCAGCCAATTGCTGGCCTATGAGGTCACCCGCAATTTGGAGCTGACGACCACCAAGATCGAAACCCCGATCTGCGAGATGGACGCCCCAACCATTGCGGGCAAGAAACTGGCGCTGATCTCGATCCTGCGGGCGGGGAACGGGTTGCTGGACGGCGTATTGGAGCTGATCCCCTCGGCCCGCGTGGGGTTTGTTGGCCTTTACCGCGATGAAGAAACGCTTCAGCCGGTCAAATACTACTACAAGGTGCCGGACTCGCTCGAAGATCGGTTGGTGATCGCGGTTGATCCGATGCTGGCGACGGGCAATTCTTCGGCGGCGGCGATTGACATGCTCAAGGAAAGCGGCGCGACGAATATCCGCTTTTTGTGCCTGCTGGCCGCGCCCGAAGGTGTCAAACGGATGCAAGAGGCACATCCGGATGTTCAAATTGTCACCGCAGCGCTGGATTCGCATCTGAACGAACTGGGATATATCGTTCCGGGACTAGGTGATGCGGGCGATCGCATGTTTGGGACTAAATAGGCGATACGCTTGCTTTACATGGTTGCCCAAACAAGGCACATTGATGGGGCATCTGTGGGGACAGCTATGACACGAAATCGCTTTGCCGCCTTGGCAATCTTTGCGGTGATGGCGGGGACTTCCGCCGCACCCGTCTTTGCGCAATCCGGCTCGGATTTGCCGGCCGAATTTCCGCCTGCCAGCTTCACCGGCAAGCAATACGTGGACAGCAAAGGCTGTGTCTTTGTTCGCGCCGGGATTGATGGCAGCACCACATGGGTGCCGCGCGTAACCCGCAGCCGCGAGGCGTTCTGCGGGGCGCAGCCGACTTTTGCCTCGGCTCCGGACACGACTGCGCCTGCTGCCAAACCCGCGCAAACCGCGCAGGCCGCGCCGGAAATCCTGGTGCCGCGTGCTGCGCCTAAGCCGGTCGCGGCTGATCCGGCCCCTGTGCCGGTTGCCGTTCGCCGCCCGGCCCCCGCGCCGCGCGTCTATGCCCCAGCGCCTGCACCCGTTCAGATCGCAGCGCCAACCGTGCGCACCATTCCTGCGCCGGTCGCCGTGGCCCCCCGCACTGTGATCGCATCCGCGCCGCAATTGCCGACCGCCAGCGCCCCCAAGATCCTGATCGCCGGGGCCTGCGGCAGCGCGAATGCCGCCCTGAACAAGTATCACGCCGGGAATGGCAGCGCTGGCCGTTGCGGCCCGCAGACGACTCCGCATGTGACCGTGGTCAGCGACAGCCGTCAGCGCGTTGTGACCACCACCGGAACCAACAAGGTCAAAACCGTCAGCACCCGTCAGGGCGAGGTGTATGGCCGCTACATCGCGACCGATTCAGTGCCCGGAACCACCCGCGTTCTGCCGCGTCACGTCTATGAAACGCGCGACAACACCTATGTGACCCCGCCCGCGGGCTACCGTCAGGTTTGGGAAGATGATCGCCTGAACCCACACCGCGCCAACATGAGCCTGAACGGCATTGCCCAGACGCAATTGGTCTGGACCAACACCGTGCCGCGCCGTTTGGTGAACAAACAGACGGGCAAGGATGTCTCGCATCTCTATCCCAAGTTGATCTACCCCTACACCGACTTGCAGACGCAGACCTATGCGCTGTCGACCAAGGGCAGTACCGTCACCAAGGTGGAACCGCGCATTTCCAGCCGGTCCGCCCCTGTGTCGCAAGCGATCAAACCCAGCTATGTGCAGATTGGCGCCTTCGCCGATCCGGCCCAAGCAAGCCGCGCCGTCGCGCAGCTTCGGGGGGCTGGCCTGCCGGTGAAATACGGGTTGTTCAAGAAAAACGGCCAGCCGATGAAGGCCGTTCTGGCCGGGCCGTACACCGACAAAACCGCGCTTCAGCGGGCCTTGGCCCACGCACGCGGCATCGGCTATTCGGCGGCGTTCATTCGTTGATCTGATGCGGGGCTTAGGCCCCGCAGATACCCTGCAGGCGCACCCAGTCCCCATCGCTAAGAACCGGCCCGCTGTCAGAAGATGCCAGCGGGTCTGCTTCGATCAAGCCCAGGGTCTGTTCGCCGGTCACATCCACCGCATAGGCATAGGGCCGGCTGCGCACGCCTGCTTTTTGGAAGGCGTCGATCAGCGCGGTCTCATCCACGGGAATGGGGGGCTGTGTCAGCATCCATTCGGCAAAGCTCTGCAAGCTTTTTTCCGGCATGGACCCAGAGGTCAGCAAGCGCAGGCTGGCCACCAGACCGGAATGTTGCAGCAGGTCGTCCAAGGGATCGCTGCGCTTTTGCCGGACGGTTTCAGCCAGAATATACCCGGCGGTGACATCAGGATCTTCGGGGTCTTCCACCAAGGCCCGGTTCAGCAGGATTTTCCCGCCGGGCAGGTGCGCGGTGTCCACCACGCCGCCGGGCAACACGACCAATAGATTGGCATCGCCCAACAGGCGTTCCGACAGATGTTGCAGGCCCACCCGCGCGGCGCTGTCGTTGCAGGGCTGGCCCGAAACGCGGATGATCCGGCCCAGCAGGGCATCGCCAATTTCGGCGCGTTTCGCAGGCGGCACCACCTTGACCGTGTGGCGCATGAGCGCCCCCGGAAGCCAGAACACCCCAAGGCTCAGCAGCACCGAGGACACGCCGCCAAACACATAAAGACGCAGCCGACCGGGTTTGGGCCTGCGCGATTCAACGACCCGGCGCACCTTGTCGATGGCCGCGATCATCTCCAGCTCATCCTCGCCCAGCTCCAGCGTTTCGCCGGGGCTGCCGTCGGGGTAGTAAATGGCCGGGGAATTGCCTTTGTTCGCCCGCGCGATCGCCGCCAAGGACCAATGGGCCAAGGCTTGGTCGCGGGTGTCGCTGATGGTCAGGCTGGCATCGCCAATCGACACGATCACATCGCGGCGTTGATCCTCGGGCGAGGCGCGCCACAGGCCCGCAGCCTCAAGTCGGATGTATTCCTGCAATGCTGTCATGATGGACTGCTCATTTTTTTAGCGATCCTAACATGACAGACGGGCGCGGGGCAATCTGCCAAGGGTTTAAAGCGTCTTGGCAATCTTGCGCAGTTCGAACTTCTGGATTTTCCCGGTCGAGGTTTTCGGAAGCTCTTGGAATACCACCTTTTTCGGTGTCTTGAACCCGGCCAGTTTGCTGCGGGCAAAGTCGATCATCTCTTCTTCGGTGGTTTGGGCATCGGGTTTCAATTCGACAAAAGCGCAAGGCACCTCGCCCCATTTGTCATCCGGCTTGGCGACCACCGCACAAAGGTTCACCGCCTCATGCCCCATCAGCGTGTTTTCCACCTCAACCGAGCTGATGTTTTCCCCGCCCGAGATGATGATATCCTTGGCCCGATCCGCGATTTGCAGGTGGCTGTCATCATGTACCACAGCGATGTCGCCAGTGTGGAAATAGCCGCCCTTGAACGCCTCGGCCGAGGCTTCGGGGTTCTTGAAATAGCCCTTCATCACGCCATTGCCGCGGAACATAATCTCGCCTTGGGATTTGGCGTCCCATGGGACTTCGGCCATTTCGGCATCCATCACGGTGACATGCTCGTAGATCGGCATGGCCACGCCCTGACGTGCCTTGACCGATGCACGATCATCGCCCTGAAGGTGGTCATTGGCCGGATCCCACAGCGCCTCAGTTCCGGGGCCATATGTTTCGGTCAGCCCGTACACTTGCGTGATGTGAAACCCCATCGGTTCGATCCGCGCCAAGGTGGCCGGGGCGGGCGGCGCACCGGCGGTGAACACTTCGACCGTGTGGTTGAACTCGCGGCGGTCCTCGGGCTTGGCGTTGACCAGCATGTTCAGCACGATCGGCGCGCCGCCCCAATGGGTCACGCCCTCATCCGCGACGGCGTCAAAGATCGCCTTGGCGGTGATATCGCGACAACAGACAATGGTTCCGCCCACGGCGGGCATCATCCACGTGTGGCACCAGCCGTTGCAGTGGAACAGCGGGACAATGGTAAGGTACACCGGGCGCAGCACCATGCGCCAGCTGATGATCTGGCCCATCGCATTCAGATAGGCCCCCCGGTGGTGATAGACCACGCCCTTGGGCTTGCCCGTGGTGCCCGAGGTGTAGTTCAGCGCAAGGCTTTCCCATTCGTCCTCGGGCATGATCCATTTAAAGCTGGCATTGCCCTCATCCAGCAGCGCCTCATAGGTCTGGTGCCGCCCCGAGGCGGAGAACCCAGCGTGCAGGTCCGGGCATTCGATGATCTCAGGCCCGTCGCCCTCCATCTGTTCCTTCGCGGCTTCGGCCACGGGCAGAAACTGCGTGTCGACAAGAACAATCTTGGCGCCGCCGTGACCGAAGATATAGGCGACCGTGTCCACATCCAATCGTGTGTTGATCGCATTCAGGATCGCCCCGCTGGCAGGCACGCCGAAATGCGCCTCGCAGTGCCAAGGCAGGTTGGGCAGCAGGGTCGCCACCACGTCGCCCGGCGCAATCCCGCGCTTTGCCAGCGCCGAGGCCAGCCGCGTGCAGCGGTCATAGTATTCGGCATAGGTCTTGCGGTGGGCGCCATAGACGACGGCTTCACGATCGGGAAAGACCTGTGCGGCGCGGCGCAACTTGGACAGCGGCGTCAGCGGTGTGTAATTCGCGCGGTTCTTTTCCAATCCGGTTTCGTCTGCTAGCCAGCCCATCGGGTCCTCCCTGGTCATTTCAGCGGATAATGCCGCGACTGGGCCAAGTGGAAAAGCCTGTAATGCTACATATCGCCCTGAACAGGGCATTCCCGGCCATGGCGAAGCATTGTAGAGTGATCGCATGATCATCTCGCCCGGCCGCCGCTTTCTATTCGTCCATATCCCCAAGACCGGCGGCACCTCGATGGCGGTGGCGCTTGAGGCGCGCGCGCATAAGGACGACATTCTGATCGGCGATACCCCCAAGGCGCAAAAGCGCAAAGCGCGGCTGAAGCATCTGGCGCCCAAGGGTCGGCTTTGGAAGCACAGCACCCTGGCCGATATCGACGGTATCCTGACCTCCGATCAGATTGCCGAGATGTTCAACGTCACGATTGTCCGCAACCCGTGGGACCGGGCCGTCAGCTATTACCATTGGCTGCAAGATCAAAGCTTTGACCATCCCGCCGTGGGCTTGGCGCAGAGGCTGGATTTCGCAGATTTCCTGCGCCACTCGCACACCTGCGCATCGCTGTCTGGCTGGCCCGCCGCCCGCTATATGACCGATGCCACGGGGGTGGAGCGGTGCAGCCACTATATCCGGCTAGAGCATCTGGCCGAAGATATCGCCCCGTTTGAAGCCCATCTTGGCTTCGGGTTGGACCTGGGGCAAGAGAACCGGTCGCAACGCGCGCGGGATTATCGCGGGTACTATGACGCGGCTTTGGCGGATCATCTGGGTACGCTTTGCGCCGAGGATATCGCGCGGTTTGGCTATCGCTTTGAGGGGTAACGCTGCTTAAAATCTGGGCGATCCCGCCGGGCAAATCACCCAATTTGAAGGGCTGCGGTCAAATCCCTTGGAGGCGGCGCATCCGCGCGGCATCATCGCCCTATCCGCTGTGGCGGAGGAGGACACAGCCATCCTGACCAAAGGACGGACCTATGTGTATCTCGACCGAAGCGTTGGCGCTGTTTCTGAACATGATCCTGCACACCCCCATGACGTCTGAGCCAGGGCGCATCACTATCCATGCCGAGGCGCGAAATGCCTATTGGGTCGCCGTAGGGGATCGTTGGTGCACCATGGCCCCACAGATTGATCGCATGGCCCGCCTTGAAGAGGTGGCGCAATAACTCTCGACGTGGTGCCTGTGGCAGGCCGGGGCCTTCGGCGAGAGGTATTTATGAGAAAGATGAAGGGATAGGCCCCCATTTCATCTTTCCGGCAAATACTCCCGCCGGAGGCGTCGAGGCCCCGGAATGGGGCCTCGATTGGGTTCAGGCGGCGTTGGCCTTTGCGCCGAAGCGTCCGTAGAAGCTCTGGCTTTTGTTGCTCATATCGCGCAGCAGGGGCGGGCAGGCAAAGCGGGCCCCGTGCTTTTCGGCCAGCGCGTCACAGCGTTCGGCGGCATAGGGCGAGCCGATGATGTCCAACCACGAGAACGGGCCGCCGGACCACGGTGCAAAGCCCCAGCCAAGGATCGCGCCCACGTCGCCTTCGCGGATGTCTTCCAGCACGCCTTCTTCCAGCGCACGGACGGCCTCAAGCGATTGCACGAACAGCAGGCGGTGCTGAACCTCGATCAGGTCGGGCTGAACTTCGGCTTGCGGGTATTGCGCGGCAACGGCAGCAGACAGGCCGGTGCGTTTGCCCTTGTCGTCATAGTCATAGAAACCCGCATTGGATTTGCGGCCCAGTCGGCCTTGGCCTTCCATCCAGAAGATCACCTCGTCCACCGCGCCGTCGGGATAGGCGTCGCCCATTCCCGCCTTGGTGGCGCGGGCGATCTTGGCGCCCAGATCAATCGAGGTTTCATCTACCAGCTGTAGCGGGCCCAGCGGCATTCCGACCATCTTGGCGGCATTCTCGATCAGTGCTGGGGCGATGCCCTCGGCGACCATGCGGATGCCTTCGTTGATGTAGGGAATGATGCAGCGGTTGGCGTAGAAGAACCGCGCGTCATTGACCACGATCGGCGTTTTGCGGATCTGGCGCACATAATCGAGCGCTTTGGCCACCGCGCGGTCACCCGTCTGCTTGCCCTTGATGATCTCAACCAGAGCCATCCGTTCCACCGGCGAGAAGAAGTGGATGCCGATGAACTGCTCGGGCCGTTTGCTGGCCTTGGCGAGCATCGAGATCGGCAGGGTCGAGGTGTTCGAGGCAAAGATGCAATCCTCGGGGATCACCGCCTCAACCGCTGCTGTCACCTCGGCTTTGACCTTTGGATCTTCGAACACCGCTTCGATGATCAGATCGGCATCGGCCAAAGCTGCGTAATCGGTGGTGGCCGTGATCAGGCTGAGGATTTGCTCTTTCTTTTCAGGCGTGGCTTTCTTGCGGGCAATGCCCTTGTCCATGTAGGCCTCAGCGTAGGCTTTGCCGCGATCTGCCGCTTCCTGTTTTTGGTCGATCAGCACAACCTGCATGCCTGCCTGCGCCGAGACCAGCGCAATGCCTGCGCCCATCATGCCTGCGCCCAGGACACCAACCTTTTTGACGCGCTGATCGGGCACGTCGGGGCGGTTTGCGCCTTTCTCCAGCGCCTCTTTGTTGATGAAGAGCGAACGGATCATCGCGCCCGAGGACGGGTTCATCAGAACATTGGTAAACCAGCGCGCTTCGATCTTGAGCGCGGTGTCGAAATCGACCATCGCGCCTTCGTAGACCGCCGACAGCATCGCCTTGGCCGCCGGATACACGCCCTTGGTCTTGCCGTTGACCATGGCCGAGGCGCCGACAAAGGTCATGAACCCCGCCGGGTGATAGGGCGCGCCGCCGGGCATCTTATAGCCCTTGGCATCCCACGGTTTCACCAGATCGGCGTCTTTGGCGTTCAGCACCCAATCCTTGGCGGCGGTCAGCGGATCTTCGACAACTTCGTCGATGATGCCCGCCATCTTGGCCTTCTTAGGCTCGCTCATCTTGCCTTCCAGCAGGAAGGGCGATGCGGTCATCGCGCCCAGCTTGCGCGTCAGCCGGGTGGTGCCGCCTGCGCCGGGGAAGATACCGACCATGATTTCCGGCAGGCCGATCTTGGCCTTGGGATTGTCGGCCGCGAAAATGCGATGGGTCGACAGTGGAAGTTCCAGCCCGATGCCAAGCGCGGTGCCGGGCAGGGCGGCGGCAATCGGCTTGCCGCCTTTCTTGGTCTTGGGGTCCATGCCCGCCAGTTCGATTTTGCGCAGCACGCCATGCATCCGCATGATGCCATCGAACAGCCCTTGGGCCGGGTTGTCGCCCGCCATGTCCTTCATCTTGGCGATGACGTTCAGGTCCATCCCGCCGGCAAAGCTGTCTTTTCCGCTGGTGATGACAATGCCCTTCACGGCCTCATCGGCCAGCGCATCGTCAATCAGCGCGTCAATCTCGGCCAGGCCTTCAAGGCTCAGCACGTTCATCGACTTGCCAGCAATATCCCAAGTGATAACGGCAACGCCGTCGTCGCCTTTGATCATGGTGAAATCGGTCATTGGTTCAATCTCCGCTCAGGATCAGATGCGTTCGATGATGGTGGCCGCGCCCATGCCGGACGCAATGCACAGCGTGGCAAGGCCAGTGCCTTTGCCGCTGCGCTCCAGCTCGTCCAGCAGGGTGCCGATGATGATCGCGCCGGTCGCGCCCAGCGGGTGGCCCATCGCGATGGAACCGCCGTTGACGTTGACCTTGCTGGCATCCACATCGAAGGCCTGCATGAAACGCAGCACGACCGAGGCGAAGGCTTCGTTCACTTCGAACAGGTCGATGTCGCTGATCGACATGCCGCTGTCCTTCAGGATCTTTTCGGTGACGGGCACAGGGCCGGTCAGCATGATCGTCGGATCGGTGCCGATCTTGGCGGTCGCGCGAATGCGGGCGCGGGGCTTGAGGCCGTATTGTTCGCCAAATTCCTTGTTGCCGATCAAAACGCCCGCGGCGCCATCCACGATACCCGAGCTGTTGCCCGCGTGGTGGATGTGGTTGATCCGCTCAAGATGGGGGTATTTCATCAAGGCGACGGCATCGAAACCGGGCATCACTTCGCCCATGTCCTTGAAGCTGGCCTTGAGGCTACCAAGCGCCTGCATATCGGTGCCGGGGCGCATGTATTCGTCGTGGTCAAGGATCAGCAGTCCGTTCTGATCCGTCACAGGCACAATCGACTTGGCAAAGCGCTTGTCGGCCCAGGCCTCAGCCGCGCGGCGCTGCGATTCAACGGCCAGCGCGTCGGCGTCATCGCGGGTGAAGCCGTATTCGGTGGCAATCAGGTCCGCCGAAATACCCTGCGGGACGAAATAGGTCTCCATCGCAACGCTGGGGTCCACGGCGATTGCCGCACCATCGCTGCCCATGGCCACGCGGCCCATCATCTCAACCCCGCCGGCGATATAGGCCATGCCCGCGCCGCCCTTCACTTGGTTGGCGGCAAGGTTCACCGCCTCCATGCCGGATGCGCAGAACCGGTTGATCGCCAGACCGGGGATCGACTGATCCAGATCCGAGGCCAGAACCGCAGTGCGCGCAAGGCAACCACCCTGTTCCATGACCTGCGTGACATTGCCCCAGATCACGTCTTCCACGGCGTGGCCGGTCAGATCGTTGCGCGATTTCAAGGCGTTCAGGATCTGCGAAGACAGGCGCACACTGGTCACTTCGTGCAGCGCGCCGTCCTTGCGCCCCTTGCCGCGCGGCGTGCGCACGGCGTCATAGATAAAGGCTTCGGTCATGGTATGTCCTTCGTCGGATCGAATGGGTTGCCCTACAGGTGGGGCATCATCGCTGAGTCACGCAAGGGTGACGTGGCGGCGTTTTACGTAAACTCCGTAGCGTCACGAAACGCCGCCTGCCTGCTTAGGCCCGATCCGACGGATTGCCCGGCATCAGGTCATACGGGGCCTTCCAGCCGGGCAGGGCGCTGACATTGCCAAGCCAGCGGTCGATGTTCGGCCAATCGGCGCGGTCAAAACCAAAGGGCTCGGGGTGATAGAGGTATCCGCAGCAGGTCATGTCGGCATTGGTCAGCCCGTCGCCCACGATCCAGTCTCGGCCCTTCAAGTGATTGTCGAGCACCTGATACGCCGATTTGAGCCGCCCTTGGTTAAAGGCAATCACTTCTTGCGGGCGCTTATCCTCGGGGATGAAGTTCATCAGGAAACGGGTCATCCCTGCCATTGACGACAGCTTGTGATTGTCCCACAGAACCCAGCGCAAAACCTCTAGCTTTTCCTCGGGGCTCGTGCCGCCGTGCTTGCCGGTCTTGTCGCTGATATATTGCTGGATCACGCCGGACTGCGAAAGCTTCACATCGCCGTCGATCATCACAGGCGCTTCGCCCATTTCGTTCACCTCGGCGCGGTATTCCGGCGAGCGGGTCTGGCCGTTGAAGAAGTCGACAAACACCGGCTCCCACTCAAGGCCAGAGAATTGCAGCGCCAGCGCCGCCTTGTAGCTGTGTCCGCTTTCGCCAAAGCAATGCAGTTTGATGGTCATGAGCCGTCTCCCGAAAGGCTGATTGTTTAGGGGGTAGAGTGCGTATTTTTGAAGAGAAGAAGCAAGGGACGCGCTTCTCGATTCACCTGACATTAACTTTAGCGGTCCAGTTTTGAACTGCGGTACAGGCGGGCGCGCCGATGGCCGTAAGAGGAGAAGCCTCGCCGTCCCGCCTCGATGGGTCAACTCAGGTCGGGCCGGATGGCGGGGCGGACCGTCCCCTGCTTCTTCTCTTTCTCAAATACGCAAAAACAACGGCGCCGCCGGGGGCGCCGTTTGCAGATTAAAGATTGCGGGCGATCAGTTCCTTCATGATCTCGTTCGTGCCGCCGTAGATCCGCTGCACGCGGGCGTCGGTCCACATTTCGGCCACCGCGTATTCCTGCATGAACCCATAGCCGCCGTGCAGTTGCAGGCACTCGTCCAGCACTTCGCCTTGGGTGTCCGACAGCCAGTATTTGCACATCGCCGCCTTTTCGACCGTCAGTTCACCGCGCAGATGTTCGGTAATGCATTCGTCAAGGAAGGCACGGGCGATGGTCAGCTTGGTTTTGCACTCGGCCAGTTTGAAGCGCGTGTTCTGGAACTGGGTCAGCGGACCGCCAAAGGCTTGGCGTTCCTTGCAATAGGCGATGGTGCGTTCCACCGCCCCTTGCATCGCGCCGACCGCGCCGCAGCCGATGATCAGGCGCTCTTGCGGCAATTGCTTCATCATCTGATAGAAGCCTTGACCCTCTTCGCCGCCCAGCAGGTTTTCCGGCGGGATCTCGACATTGTCGAAGAACAGCTCGGACGTATCCGCCGCGTGCATGCCGATTTTGTCCAGGTTGCGGCCGCGCTGGAAACCCTCGGCCTCGTCGGTTTCCACCACGATCAGCGAAGTGCCTTTGGAGCCGAGCGACGGGTCGGTCTTGGCGGCCACGATGATCAGGTTGGCGTGCTGGCCGTTGGTGATAAAGGTCTTTTGGCCAGTCAGGCGATAGGCGTTGCCGTCCTTGATCGCGCGGGTCTTGATCGCCTGCACGTCCGATCCGCCCGAAGGTTCGGTCATCGCCAATGCGCCAACCAACTCGCCCGAGATCATCTTGGGCAGCCAGCGCTGTTTTTGTTCTTCGGTGCCATAGGCCAGCACGTAGTGGGATACGATGCCGGAATGAATGCCTTGGCCCCAACTGGCCAGATTGGCGCGGCTGGCCTCCATCAAGATCACGGCTTCGTGGCCGAAATCGCCGCCCACACCGCCGTATTCCTCGGGGATAGACGGACACAGCAGGCCAAGCGCGCCGGACTCTTGCCATGTCTCGCGGTCCATCTGGCCTTGGCTGCGCCATTTGTCGAATTTCGGTGCCCATTCATCGTTGATGAATTTGGCGGTCATCTCGGCGAGCATCTGATGCTCGTCGGTCATCCATGTGGATCGCATAGGGCCTCCCGTCCCGTTGCGCCGTCAGCGTTTGCGCGCCTCAAGCTCAGCGTTGAAAAGCCTCAGCCGGTGGCTCAGGCTGTCCTCATTGGTCACACTGGACCAGTTCTCAAAGAGAAAGCTCAGGGCCTCGCCTTCATCCAGCCCGGCCTCCTGCGCGAAGCTGCGCAGGCGGCGATAGGCTTCCTCGGTCATGCCGAGATTGACGCGCCGGGTCAGGCGAAAGCGTTTGGGCACGGGGCTCCTCCGATCAGATCAGGTTGGGTGGGCATGTGCCCACCGTCCCCTTAAAACTGGTCGGCGTCCAGCGACATCACCGGATCGGCTCCGCTTTCGATGCGGGCCAGATGCGTTTTTGTGGCCGGAAGCTGACGTGCCATATAGTAAGCGCCGGTTTTCAGCTTGGTCTCATAGAACGCTGCGTCAGAGGCGCCGTTTTTCAGCGCGTCTTCGGCAGCGACGGCCATCTTGGCCCACATCAGGCCAAGGCAGACATGGCCAAACATGTGCATGAAATCATAGCTGCCCGACAGCGCGGCATTGGGGTTCTTCATACCGTTCTGCATAAAGAACATGCCCGCGGCTTGCAGATCCTTGGAGGCCGCTTTCAGCGGTTCGCGGAACTGCGCGTCGAACGTCTCAGACCGGCCTTTGGTTTCCTTGATGAAGTCCGTCACCAGCGAGAAGAAGGCCATGACGTGCTTACCGCCGTCCTGGGCCAGCTTGCGGCCCACCAGATCCAGCGCCTGAACGCCGTTGGCGCCTTCATAGATCATGGTGATCCGGGCATCGCGGGCATATTGCGACATGCCCCATTCTTCGATGTAGCCGTGGCCACCATAGATCTGCTGGGCCTGAATGGCCATTTCAAAGCCCTTGTCGGTCAGGAAGCCTTTGATAACCGGGGTCAGCAGCGACACCAGACCGTCGGCGGCTTTGTCATCGTTCAGATGCGCTTGGTCGATCAGATGCGCGCCCCATAGGGTGAAGGCCCGCGCCCCTTCGACAAAGCTTTTCTGGTCCATCAGGTTGCGGCGAATGTCGGGGTGCACGATCAGGGGATCGGCCGGGCCTTCGGGGTTTTTGACGCCGGTGACATCGCGGCCCTGAAGGCGGTCTTTGGCATAGGCCAAGGCGTTCTGATAGGCCAGTTCGGCCTGCGAATAGCCCTGAAGACCAACGCCCAGACGCGCTTCGTTCATCATGGTGAACATGGCGCGCATGCCTTTGTGGGCCTCGCCCAGCAGATATCCGGTCGCCTCGTCATAGTTCATGACGCAGGTGGCATTGCCGTGAATGCCCATTTTCTCTTCGATCTTGCCGACGGACACACCGTTGCGGTCGCCAAGGCTGCCGTCTTCATTCACCATGAACTTGGGCACGATGAACAGCGACACGCCCTTGATGCCATCGGGGCCACCGGGGATTTTGGCCAGCACCAGATGGATCACGTTTTCCGACAGGTCATGATCGCCCGCCGAGATGAAAATCTTCTGCCCGGTGATCTTGTACGACCCGTCCGCCTGCGGGACGGCCTTGGTGCGCATCAAGCCCAGATCGGTGCCACAATGCGGTTCAGTCAGGTTCATGGTGCCGGTCCACTGGCACGACACCATATTGGGCAGGTATTTGGCCTTCTGTTCATCCGAGCCATGCGCATGGATCGCCGAATAGGCACCATGGGTCAGGCCCTGATACATGTTGAAGGCCATATTGGAGGAGGCCAGAATTTCGCTGATGGCAATCGCCATCAAGTACGGCAGGCCCTGGCCACCGTATTCGGGATCACAGTCCAGCGCGGTCCAGCCGCCTTCCTTGACCAGTTCAAAGGCTTCCTTGAAGCCCTTGGGGGTGCGGACCACGCCGTTTTCAAAGTGACACCCTTCGGTGTCACCCACCGCGTTGAGGGGGAAAAGTACATCTGAGGCCAGCTTGCCCGCTTCTTCCAGAACGGCGGCGGTAAAGCTTTCGTCCAGTTCATCATAGCCCGGCACTTGCGCCTGGCTGGCTTTGAGAACGTCATGAAGAACGAATTGCATGTCCTTCGTGGGGGCGGTGTAGCTGGGCATATGCTGTGCTCCTCTGTGCGAGGCCGCGACTTACTCTGCGGCCCGCTGTGGTTGCGTCAATGAGGTGATCATCTTTTCACCCCACTTCATCTGTTCTTTCAGCTCGTCGATGGCTGCGTTCAGCTCATCGCGTTGCTTTTCCATATCTGACAGACGGTCCTGCGCGATTTCATAGGTGCGGCGCAGCTGGGTCTGCTGTTGGTCGCCCATATGATAGAGGTCCAGAAGCTGACGAATTTCTTCCAGGCTAAAGCCGAACCGCTTACCCCGCAGGATCAGCTTCAAACGGGCCCGGTCCCGTTTCGTGAACAGCCGCTTTTGGCCTTCGCGAATGGGGAACAGCAGCTCTTTGCTCTCGTAAAAGCGCAATGTACGGGGTGTCACATCGAACACATCGCACATCTCGCGAATTGTCATTAATCTGTCTTCCGTCATGGCATGTAGCCCCTTGTCCTATGAAGAATGTGGGGCAGAACTGTCGATCTGGCCTCATCCTTACAATGGGAATTTACGTTTACGTAACTTAGACGCTGCGTCACATTCAGATTGACGTAAGATCAAGCAACGTAAAGCCGCATCCCTCGCAATTTTCTTTCTAAGCGCTTTGGAAGCGTGATTGGACCAGAGTACGGTATACCTTACCTAGGGTTGAGCCCTTACTTGGATGCGAGGGAATCAGCCGTATCGTCGCGCAATGTCTGAAGCTCAGCCATGGCCTCGTCGATCTGACGACGCTGGTCGGCCAGCTCGGCCAATTGGCGATCTGCCATTTTGACCCATGCCTTCATCTGAGCTTCGGTGCCTTCGTTCTCATAGATCAAAAGCCATTGCCGAATTTCTTCGAGTTGGAAGCCGAACTTACGCCCCCGCAGGATCAGCGTCATGCGGGCACATTCGCGCGGGCCGTAAAACCGTGCGCGGCCATCCCGTTCGGGCTGAAGCAACTCGATATACTCGTAATACCGAAGAGTCCGAGGCGTCACGTCGAACTTGGCGCACATTTCCTTGAAGGTCAGTTTTTGGCCGGTGTCCGTCATGTGTCTCATTCTCCTTGTCCGAGAACCTAAAACCAAGTTGACGGGTGGGCAACAGGGCGGTTGCGGTTCTGAGGCGAACCAGCGCATAAATATCTCAAGATATGAGGTTCCCATGACCGCAGACAAAGCGCGCATCGCCCGCCAGTTCATCGAATTGATCCCGCATGCCAAGGCGCTGGGCATGTCCATCACCGAAATCGGCGATGGCATCGCGGAAATCACCATGCCCTATGACCCGCGTCTTGTGGGCGATCCAAAATCCGGCGTGATTCACGGCGGCGCGGTGTCGACCCTGATGGACACAACCAGCGGCGCATCGGTCATGAGCCATCCTGCCTCGCCCGCAGGGACCGCGACGATTGACCTGCGCATCGATTATATGCGCGCCGCCACCCCCGGTCAGGCCATCACGGCCCGCGCAACCTGCCATCACGTGACGCGCTCGGTCGCCTTCGTGCACGCGGTTGCCTTTGACGATGATCGCGAAAACCCCGTGGCCACCGGCACCGGCACCTTCACGGTTGAGGGATAAGACATGGCAAGACCAGCCCCCGAACCCGTCCAGGTCGTCAAACAGCGCCGCGATGCAGCCCTGCGCGCCTTGGTCGATGGCGTCCCCTACATCCAGTTCCTTGGCATCACCTTCGAACGCCGCGGCGATGAGCTAACGGCGATTCTGGGGTTTGACGAAAAGCTGATCGGCAACCCGTTCCTGCCTGCCATTCATGGTGGCGTGACTGCGGCTTTTCTTGAGGTCACGGGCATCATCTGCCTCAGCTGGTCGCTGATCTGGGAAGAGGTCGAATCCGGCGCCCTCAACCTTGAGGCGCTGGAGGCCGGCGATCTGCCGCGCCTGCCCAAGACGATCAATTTCACCGTGGATTACCTACGCTCGGGACTGCCGCGCGATGCCTATGCCCGCGCTCGCATCACCCGTTCTGGCCGCCGCTATGCCAGCGTTCAGGTCGAGGCATGGCAAGACAACCGCGACCGCCCCATCGCCCAAGCCCAAGCGCATTTCCTTATGCCCAGGCGCGATGACTAAGGCGATCACGCATCGCCGGGTGCTGACCATCGCAGCGCCAATCGTCCTGTCGAATGCCACTGTCCCGATCCTCGGCGCGGTCGACACCGGGGTTGTCGGCCAATTGGGCGAGGCAGCGCCAATCGGTGCCGTCGGCATCGGCGCGATAATCCTGACCTCGATCTACTGGATCTACGGCTTTCTGCGTATGGGCACCGCCGGTCTGACGGCGCAGGCCGCAGGGCGCGGCGATGATCCTGAGGTCGTCGCTATCCTGACCCGGGTGCTGCTGATCGGCGGCATCGGCGGGCTGATCTACATCCTGCTGCAAGTGCCGATTTTTGCCGGGGCCTTTCTGATCTCGCCCGCCACGCCCGAGGTCGAAGCGCTGGCGCGCGATTACATGAGCATCCGCATCTGGACCGCCCCCGCCGCGATTGCGCTCTATGGTATCACCGGCTGGCTGATCGCCTTGGAACGCACCCGCGCGGTGCTGGCAATTCAGATCACGATGAACCTGCTGAACATCGGCCTGGACCTGCTTTTCGTGCTGGGGCTGGGTTGGGGTGTCGAGGGCGTCGCAATCGCCACGGCCATTGCCGAACTGACGGGTCTGGCCATGGGCCTTTACCTCTGCCGAGAGGCCTTCAGCGTACCGGACTGGCGCAACTGGGCACGGGTGCTGGACCGTGCGCGCCTGATCACCATGGCGCGGGTCAACACCGACATCCTGATCCGCTCGCTTCTGCTTCAGGCGATGTTCGTCTCATTCCTGTTTCTGGCGGCGGATTTTGGCGATGTCACGCTGGCGTCCAATCAGGTGCTGATGCAATTCCTTAGCATCACCGCTTACGCGATGGACGGTTTTGCCTTCGCCGCCGAAGCGCTGGTGGGCCGCAGCTTTGGCGCAGGCGCGGTGCCTGCGCTGCGCCGCACGGTCAAACTCACAGGTATCTGGAGCCTGACCACAGGCGCCCTCATGGCCATCACCTTTGCCCTGATCGGGCCCGCGTTGATCGACATCATGGCCGATGTCCCCGAAGTGCAGGCCGAAGCCCGTCACTACCTGCCGTATATGATCGCAGCGCCCATTATCGGCGCGGCCCCATGGATGCTGGACGGGATCTTTATCGGCGCGACCCGCAGTGCCGATATGCGCAATATGATGGCCATCAGCACGGTCATCTACGTCATCGCCCTGCTGATCCTGCTGCCAGCATTCGGCAATCACGGCCTCTGGGCCGCCTTGCTCATCAGCTTCGCAGTGCGCGGCGTCACGCTTGGCCTGCGCTATCCCGCATTGGAACGGGCGGCGGCCAAAAACGCCCCTGCCTTTTCTGACTAAAAATATCCCGGGGAGGCTGCGCAGCAGCCGGGGCAGAGCCCCACACCGCTTGCGCCCCTGCGGCGCAAGCTTCCAATGGGCGTGGCAGCGCCGCGCGCCGCTGGATCAGGTGGTCAAAGAATATCGCGCACGCGCTCGGGCGGGCGGCCAATCACCGCGCCTTCGGCGGTAAAGACCACAGGCCGTTCAATCAGCTTCGGGTTCGCCGCCAATGCCTTCAGCAGCGCGTCATCGCCCATGTCCCGGCTCAGGCCCAGTACCTTGAACAACGCCTCTTTCACGCGGACCATCTCGATCACAGGGATGCCCAAGGCCTCCCGCGCGGCCTTCAACTCTTCCAAGGACGGCGCATCCTCTAGATAGCGCCGCTCGGTGATATCCACGCCCGCGTCCTGCAAAATCGCCAAGGCTTCGCGCGATTTCGAACAGCGCGGGTTGTGCCAGATCGTGATCATGCCCATGCCTCGCGTTTGCTGCCAACCGCTTCGGCGACATTGGCAAACCCGTCCCGCGCCAGCAGCGCGTCCAGCCCTTCAACGATCTCTTGCACGAGGCTCAGCCCGCCATAAACCAGCGCCGTATACAGCTGCACAGCCGAGGCTCCGGCAAGGATCTTGGCATAGGCTTGCTCGGCCGAGCCAACGCCGCCCACGCCGATCAAAGGCAGCTTGCCCTCGGTCAGCACCGACAGCCGCGCCAGAACGCGGGTCGATTTTTCGAACAATGGCTGTCCCGAAAGGCCGCCGCCTTGCGATTTGTGATGCGATATCAGCCCGTCGCGGCCCAGCGTCGTGTTGGTGGCAATCACACCGGCCACGCCCGACGCCATGGCCACTTCGGCAATATCCTTCAGCCCGGCTTCGTCCAGATCTGGCGCGATTTTCAGGAACACGGGCAGGGGGCGGCCCAGACCGTCCCGCGCCTCGATCACCCCGGCCAGCAGCGACGCCAGCGCATCCTTGCCCTGCAAATCGCGCAGCTTTTCGGTGTTGGGCGAGCTGACGTTGACCGTCGCGAAATCCAAGTGCTTGCCGCAATGGGTCAGCACGGTTGCGAAATCGGCGGCGCGGTCTTCGCTGTCTTTGTTGGCCCCAAGGTTCAGGCCAATCACCGCATCACGCGGGCGGTCTGCCAGACGGGCGGCAATCGCCTCCATCCCTTGGTTGTTAAAGCCAAAGCGGTTGATCGCAGCCTTGTCTTCAGTCAGCCGGTACAGTCGCGGACGCGGGTTGCCTTGCTGCGGGCGGGGCGTTGCGGCGCCGACCTCAAAGAAGCCAAACCCAGCCCGCGACAGGCCCGACAGCGCCTGCGCGTTCTTATCAAACCCGGCGGCAAGACCCACGGGGTTCGCCATGCGCAGCCCCGCAACCTCAGTGCGCAACCGGTCCGAGGTCAGCAGACCGGGGGCAGGGGCGGCACCTGCCCGCAGCGCCAGTAGGGCCAAGCCATGGGCTGTTTCCGGGTCGATCTGGCGCAGGGCCGTCAGGCCAATCTGTTCAACGATCTTCATCATACGGTTTCCAATCGGATCAGAGGTCATCGGGGAACTCATGCGCGCCGTTTTCGAACGGCAACACCTTGTGCCAGAGCACATCGGCCAGCCGCAGCGGCGCGTACAAATGCGGGAACAAGGCCCCGCCGCGCGACACCTCCCATTTCAGCGCCTCGCCCAAGGCATTGGCGTCGAACGCCAGCAGCAAAAGCCCATCGGCCCCGGCAAAATGCTTGGCCGCGGTTTCGCGCACCTGTTCGGCGGTGGAGAAATGCACGAACCCGTCCGACACATCGATCGGGGCACCGGCGGTTTCGCCAGACGATTGCAGCGCCGCCCATTCGTCGGCGCGAAGGATCTTGTAAATCAGCATAGCCGCTTGTTGCCCCGCGTTGGCACGCGGGTCAAGTATCGCCGCGCAACCGGGCCAATTCCGCGTCAAATGCCGCACCCGATGCCACGGCATCAACCAATGCCAGCAGGCCATCCCGTCCGATGTCCTCCGCGATCGCCTCGACCATTCGGCCAGCCGCGCCGTACAGGGCGGCAAAGCTGTCAGGCCCGGCCATGGCTTTCCAATCCTTTGGGGTCTGGGCGGCAGTGACCCACAGTGCCTGGGGTTCGGATGCTGGCCGAATATAGCGCGGATCGGGCGACACCCAGACCGCCAGCCCCTCATTAAACCAAGCGGGAATGCGCCCGCTGCGGATGGGGGCGGGGCCGATCCGGCGCTGTAGCCCCACATGCACAAATTCATGTGTGATAACCGGCAGCGTCACACCATCGGGCGCAAAGGCGATCAGCCGATCTTCGAAGGCCAAGCCCGGCACATACAGGTTGAATTGCTTGGCGCAGGGGCTTTGCGTGCACAGCACAATACTGCCCGGCACCACGTCGTCGAACAGGGTTTCCGCCAAGGCCTGCCCTTGGGCCAGCAGTGCCAACTGCGCCTCGGCAGTTTGGGGATCGTCCGTCCAGACATTCGGCGCAATTTCGCCGAGGCCGGACAGCCCCGGCGCGATCAAATGGTGATGTCCGGGAACGGCGCAGGCCGTGATGGCGAAAAGCCCCGCGATTCCTAACGAAATTGCCGTGATGCGACGCCTCATGATGCCTCCTGCTTCAGCCACTTATTCATGCGGCCCTGTCATGGCACTGTCACCTGACGCTGCGATATCGCGCAACAGGCTTTGACTCGGTTCACGGCAAAGTGCAGCATCACTATTTATAACAACACGACAGAGAGGACTTATTCATGTCTGTTCGCCTTCTTGCCAGCGCAGCAGCTCTTGCGCTTTCGGCAGGGGTTGCCAGCGCCGATTATTCGCTGACCATCCTGCACACCAATGACTTCCACGCCCGGTTTGAGCCGATCTCGAAATACGACTCGGGCTGCTCGGCCGAAGACAACACCGAAGGCAAATGCTTTGGTGGCTCGGCCCGTCTTGTGACGGCGGTTGAAGCGGCGCGCGCGCGGTCGAACAACTCGATCCTCGTGGATGGCGGTGACCAGTTCCAAGGCACGCTGTTCTACACCTACTACAAGGGCAAGCTTGCCGCCGAGATGATGAACAAGCTTGGCTATGACGGCATGACCGTTGGCAACCACGAATTCGACGACGGCCCCGAGGTGCTTCGCGGCTTTATGGATGCGGTCAGCTTCCCGGTTCTGATGTCGAACGCCGATGTCTCGGGCGAGGACCTGCTGGCGGGCAAGCTGCAGAAATCGACCATCATTGAACGTGGCGGCGAAAAGCTGGGCCTGATCGGCCTGACCCCGCAAGACACCGATGAACTGGCCAGCCCCGGCCCGAATGTCATCTTCACCGATCCGGTTCAGGCCGTTCAGGGCGAAGTGGACAAGTTGACCGCCGAAGGCGTGAACAAGATCATCGTTCTGTCGCACTCGGGCTACAAGGTTGACCAGCGCGTTGCCGCTGAAACCACTGGCGTTGACGTGATCGTGGGCGGTCACTCGAACACCTATCTGTCGAACTCGGCTGAAAACGCCGAAGGCCCGTACCCGACGATGGTCGGCTCGACCGCGATCGTATCGGCCTATGCCTATGGCAAATTCCTGGGCGAGCTGAACGTGACCTTCGACGACGAAGGCAACATCACCGAAGCCGTGGGTGAGCCGCTGATCATGGATGGCGGCGTGGCCGAAGATGAAGGCACCAAAGCCCGCATCGCCGAAGCTGCCGCCCCGCTGGAAGAAATCCGCAACCGCGTTGTGGCCGAAACCGCATCGGAAATCGTTGGCGTTCGTGAAGAGTGCCGCGCCGTTGAATGCGCCATGGGCAACCTGATTGCCGACGCCATGCTGGACCGTGTTAAGGATCAGGGCATCGAGATCGCCATCCAGAACGGCGGCGGTATCCGTGCCTCGATCGACGCAGGCCCCGTGACCATGGGCGAAGTGCTGACCGTGCTGCCGTTCCAGAACACCCTGTCGACCTTCCAGGTCTCGGGCGCTGTTGTGGTTGAAGCGCTTGAAAACGGTGTCAGCCAGATGGAAGAGGGCGCAGGCCGCTTCCCGCAGGTGGCCGGCATGACCTTCACCGTTGATCCGTCGCAGCCTGCTGGCTCGCGTATCTCGGACGTGATGGTTGGCGGTGCGCCGATTGATCTGGCCAAGACCTACGGCGTTGTGTCCAACAACTACGTGCGCAATGGTGGCGACGGCTTCAAGATGTTCGTCAACGCCGAAAATGCCTATGACTTTGGCCCGGATCTGGCCGACGTGACCGCCGAGTTTATCGCCGCGAACGCGCCTTACACCCCGTACAAAGATGGCCGTATCACCGTGAAGTGATCTTCACCGGTTGACACGCGTAGGGCCGCCCCAAGGGGCGGCCCTTTTCGTTGCCGTGAGTGAGGGGGGTTAGTTCAGGGCAATGCCCAGGACTGCCATGATCTGGCCCCGGTCGCCTTGGGTCAGATCGGCCACCGTTGTTTCGGTGGTGGCATTGGCAAAACCTGCCGCTTGCAGGTCAGTGACGATGGTGTCGGCGGTTTTGTCGGTCATCGTGGCCAGCGCGGTGATCGGAGCTTTTTGCAGTGCGCCGATCAGCCGACCGGGGTTCATCCCGCCGCCCGATTGCGCTTGATCCAACGGCACAAAGGTGGCCGCTGTCAGCACGACGCCAAGCACCATGATCGTCGCGCCGACGGGCTTTTTGAAATAGGCCAGAAACGGGCGCCAGTTGATTGCGATGTGGAACAGAAAGACCACCATGATTGCCATGCCGATCCATTCATGCGCAACGCGCGATAGAATGCCGCCCGAATGAAAGAACAGAACGATTCCGGTGACGCCGGTGATGATGAAAGTGGCCGCGGTCAGCGGCGTTGCCCATTTGCGCATGGCAAGTGTCATGAATTTGGTCCCTGTACGTCTTCCGCAAAATTTGCGGCGTGATCGTAATACGCAGCAGCCTGAACTTTCCGTCGCGCCCAGCCTAATTTTTTCGTGAAACAAAGCGCCCCGCGCGATAGGGTCAGCAAGAACGCATTTCAGCAGTGCAAGGCTTTCATGGATCATCCCCTTATCGACCTGATCAACGCGCGGATCAAAGCCGCCGAGGCCGATGGCGCGTTCGAAAACCTGCCCGGCGCGGGTAGGCCCTTGCCCGAATGCGATGATCCCGAAAATGCCGTTCTGAACCGGATCTTAAAGGACAATGGCGCGGTGCCGGAATTTGTCTCGCTCTCGCGCGAGTTGGAAAAACTGCGCATCGAATTGCGCGACACGGGCGATCGAACCCGGCGGGCGGCGCTGCTGAAAGACATGTCCATGCTGGAGGCCAAGATTGAAATCGCTCGCAAAAGCCATCTTCGTTAGCGCGATGATTTTCTCAGCCCCCGCCAAGGCCATGACCCCCGAGGACCGCTTGGCCGGGTTGATGAATGGTCCAGACAAATCATGGTTCGCGGCGTCCTTCTTGGCGGCGGTGCCGTATGGCCAAGTGCGCAGCCTGATGCGGGATCTGTCCAAGGTGATGGGCCCAGTGACCGATGTGACGCCATCGGGCGAAGGCTATGTCATTCGCAGCGCCACGCATTCGGTCAAGGCGCAGATCGCGCTGGATGGAGCGGGGCAAATCATCGGGCTGTATTTCGACCCGCCGCAGGCGCTTTTGGTGACGCTGGAACAGGCGCGGGATGGGCTGTTGGCGCTGAAGGGCGAAGTGGCCTTTATGGTGATGCGCGGCGGTGATGTGATCTTGGAACAAGGTTCAGATAGGTCGCTGGCCGTTGGCTCGGCCTTCAAGATCGCGATTTTGGCCGAACTGGCGGCGCAGGTGCAGGCGGGCGGGCGCGATTGGGCGGATGTCGTCACGCTGCGGGACCGGCATAAATCACTGCCATCGGGTGATATGCGCGACTTGCCGGATGGCACGCCCGTCACGCTGGCCCATGCGGCGGCCTTGATGATTTCGCAAAGCGACAACACTGCGACCGACCTGCTGATGGATGTGGTGGGGGCCGATGCGGTTGCCCGGCGTCTTGGGGTGGCCCATGCGTTGACAACGCGGCAGTTCTTCGCGCTGAAGGCCGATACCGAACTGGCCGCGGGTTATGTGGCGGGCGATGCCGCCACCCGGCGCACCTTGGCCGATCAAGCCGCCGCGCGTCCCTTGCCGCATGTTTCGTCCATCGGCCCGTTTGTTCCGGGGCTAGAGTGGCAGGTGCCCGCAACCCGCCTGTGCCAGATCATGGCCGAGGTTCAGGGCCTGCCCGCGATGCAGATCAATCCCGGCGTGATCGATGCGCAAGACTGGGCATCGGTCGCGTTCAAGGGCGGAAGTGAGGTCGGTGTGCTGAACCTGACCACTTGGGCGCGGCCGGAAAATGGCCCGCCAATCTGCGCCGTGCTGACGGTGAACCATGACCAAGCGCTAGAGGAGGCCGAGATCGCGCAGGCCTATTCGGCGCTGTTCACAGCCTTGCGGGAGTGATCGAATGTGTGGTCGCTTCGCCGTCACACTGCCGACCGACGCCATGGCCCGCCTGTTTGAGGCGACACCGGCCAATGACTTGCCGGTCGTGCCCAATTACAACGTCTGCCCAACAACCCAGATCCACACGATCCAAAGCCGCGACGGCCAGCGCCATCTGGCGCCGATGCGCTGGGGGTTCATCCCGCATTGGTACAAGGCACCGAATGACGGCCCTTTGCTGATCAACGCGCGGGCCGAAACCATCGCGACGAAGCCAGCGTTTCGCGCGGCCTGCCGCGAACGGCGCTGCCTGATCCCGGTCAGCGGGTTTTATGAATGGACCAAGGATGAAAACGGCAATCGCCTGCCATGGTACATCCAGCCTGCGCAGGGCGAGGTGTTGACCTTCGCGGGCGTTTGGCAGGACTGGGGGGAGGATGCAATGCGCACCTGCGCCGTGGTTACCACCGGCGCGAATGAGGCAATGTCGACCATTCACCACCGGATGCCGGTTATTCTGCGCCCCGAGGATTGGCCGCTCTGGCTGGGTGAGGCAGGGCATGGCGCGGCAAAGCTAATGACAGCGGCACCAGAAGATGCGCTGCGGTTTCATCGCGTCAGCCGTAACGTGAATTCCAACCGGGCAACCGGGCCGGAGTTGATAGAGGTGTTGGAAGAGGTCGAGGAGTAAAGCGCTTAGTTGCTTTTCTTCTTCGCCCAGATCGGTGCGCCAACATCGACCTGTACGATTGTGTCCACCGAGGACCAGTTCACATTGCCGCCGTTGATGATGCCGCCTTTCAAGGTCAGCGAATTGCCCGAAGACGGTTTCCACTGGCCGTAGTTGAAAGTGCGTTCTTCGCCTGCATCCAGATCAAACACCACACCGCCCATATTGATGCGCGCCTTAGAGGTGTAATTGTTCCGGAAATGCAGCTGTGTACCGTTGTGCACATAAATTTGTTGGGGGAAAAAGCCGTTGCCGACAAAGCGAACAGCTTGTTCGGCCGCGCTGGCACCAAAGGCCGAGGCGGTCAGTAGAAAGACACTCATGAAAACGAAGCGCAACATTGCGAGCTCCAAATGTACCGCTGGCCCCCACCGAACGATTGGAACATTATCTAAAGATCGATTGCGGCAAAAATGCGGCCTTGACTGCCAAAATGCGGCAAAGGTGTGGCATAACGCATGAATTTTAGCGGATTTTAGGCGAAAATGTCGTGCTGCAATGCAGAAATCCGCCCTAATCTGCCAAGAATCGCTCGCAAAGGTGACCTTGGAACGAATCTACGTAACCTGCGTGTGACACTTGCTGCATTGCGGCCAAACTTTCGCGTATTGTCTGGCGATTTGTCCTTCGGCCTGTGCCAGAACGGTCTTGACGCTGATTTGGCTTTGACTTACCCAATGCACCACTGCGCGGGCGTTGTGTAGTGGTAAGACCTTAGCCTTCCAAGCTAATGACGCGGGTTCGATTCCCGCCGCCCGCTCCAATCCCTCAATCGTTGATCCCTTGGCGCGGCAATGCATCGCTTGACGCCCTGTCTGAGCATGTCAAAAGGGCAAGACTTGCGAACAGGAGTGGCCATGGCCCGCGGAACCACGTCGACGCCAGAAATGGCTGACCGGGAAAAATCGAAACGCATTGGCGTTCTGGCCCAGCTTTGGCCGTTCATGCGCCCGTATAAGGCGATGATGGGCCTTGCGCTGGTGGCGCTGGTCCTGACGGCCTGCGTGTCGCTGATCATGCCGATTGCCGTGCGCCGGGTGGTGGACAACTTCAATGCCGAAGACGGGCTGTTGTTGGACAAATACTTTGTCGCGGCTTTGGCGATCACCGCGCTCTTGGCAGTGGGGACGGCGCTGCGCTACGCGCTTGTGACCCGTCTGGGCGAGCGTGTTGTCGCCGACATCCGAAAGGCCGTTTTTGGCCGCGTCATCGGGATGAGCCCCAGCTTTTTCGACAATGTCATGACGGGCGAAGTCATCAGCCGTATCACCACCGATACAACGCTGATCCTGTCGGTGATCGGGTCGTCCGTGTCGATCGCCCTGCGCAATGCGCTGATCTTCCTTGGTGGTCTGGTGCTGATGATGCTGACCTCGGCCAAGCTGACGGGTCTGGTTCTGTTGCTTGTGCCTGTGGTCATTGTGCCGATTTTCGTCATGGGTCGCCGGTTGCGCGGCCTCAGCCGTGAAAACCAAGACTGGATTGCCGAATCCTCGGGAAATGCCTCTGAGGCGCTGCTGTCCGTGCAGACGGTTCAGGCCTTCACCCACGAAGACATCTCGCGCGCCGACTTCGCCGCGGTGACGGAAAAAAGCTATGACAGCGCCCGCAAGCGCATCCGCACCCGCGCGATGATGACGGCGATTGTCATTTTCCTAGTGTTCAGCGGCGTGGTTGGCGTGCTTTGGGTTGGCGCATCGGATGTGCGCGAAGGCATCATGAGCGCGGGCGTTCTGGTTCAGTTCGTGATTTATTCGGTCATGGTGGCCGGTGCCGTTGGCGCGCTGTCCGAAATTTTCGGCGAATTGCAACGCGCCGCAGGGGCCACCGAACGTCTGGTCGAATTGCTTGGCGCGCAAGACAGCGTGCGTGACCCCGATAGCCCCTTGCCCGTGCCGCAGCCGGTGCGCGGTGAAATCACCTTTGACAAGGTGGATTTCAGCTATCCCGCCCGCCCCAATATCCCGGCGCTGTCGGGCATCGACCTGACGATCCAGCCGGGCGAAACCATCGCCTTGGTCGGCCCGTCCGGCGCGGGCAAGACAACTATCGTTCAGCTGATCCAGCGGTTCTATGATCCCAATTCGGGCCAAGTGCGTTTGGACGGGATGCCGCTTGCGGCGATGACCCGCGATCAGTTCCGCCGCGAAATCGCGCTGGTGCCGCAAGATCCGGTGATCTTTGCCGCTAGCGCCCGCGAGAACATCCGCTTTGGCCGACCTGAGGCCACAGATGCCGAGGTAGAGGCCGCCGCCCAAGCCGCCGCCGCGCATGAGTTCATCACCAAGCTGCCCGAAGGCTATGACACCTATGTCGGCGAACGGGGCGTGATGCTGTCGGGCGGTCAGAAACAGCGCATCGCCATTGCGCGGGCGATCCTGCGTGATGCGCCTGTGCTGTTGCTGGATGAGGCCACATCCGCCCTTGATGCCGAAAGCGAACGCTTGGTGCAGCAGGCGGTGGAAACCGTTGCCAAGGGCCGCACCACCATCATCGTGGCGCACCGTCTGGCCACGGTCAAAAAGGCCGACCGGATCATCGTCATGGAAAACGGTGAAATCGTCGCCCAAGGCACGCATGATGCGCTGGTCGCGGAAGGTGGTCTTTATGCGCGTTTGGCCAAATTGCAGTTCACCGAAGGGCTTGCCGCAGAGTAACCTACGGAAACGCTGCGTCAAAATCTGTCTTCCCTAACGTTCTGCCGGTTTGACTGCGACCTTCGTCTCAATCATGCTGGCGCAAAGAATGCCCGCAACAAGGGCGCAAGGGAGGGAAACGCATGAGCTTTGCAAGCAAGGCAGACCGCGACGCGATTGAACAGGAAATGTCGTGGGAGGCCCGCGACGTTCCAGCAACCATTTATGGCCAGTTGTCCAAGACAGCCGCCGCGTTCCCGGAACGCCCGGCGGTCAGCTATCAATTGCTGTCGGACCCCGGCGCCAAGGCGGAAACCGTGTCTTGGTCCCAGCTGAAGGACAAGGTCACGCAAGCGGCGAACCTGTTTCGCGGACTGGGGATCGGTGAAAACGATGTTGTGGCCTATGTTCTGCCCAACTGTAACGAAACGATCTATACGCTTCTGGGTGGGATGGTCGCGGGCATCGCCAACCCGATCAACCCGCTGCTGGAGCCGGAACAGATCGGCGCGATCCTGCGCGAAACCAACGCCAAAGTCGTTGTGACGCTGAAATCCTTCCCCAAGACCGACATCGCGCAAAAGGTGGCAGAGGCCTGCCGCCACGCGCCGCATGTGACGACGGTTTTGGAAATTGACCTGAACCGCTATCTGACGCCGCCCAAGTCGTGGCTGGTGCCGCTGCTCCGCCCCAAGACCGAAGGCAAGGTTCACGTCGATATCCTGAACTTCAACCGCGAACTGGCCAAGCAGAACAAGACGCTGGATTTCGCCGATAGCGCGGGCGACCGGGTCGCGGCCTATTTCCACACTGGCGGCACCACGGGCATGCCCAAGGTGGCGCAGCACCTTTATTCCGGCATGATCTACAACGGCTGGCTGGGCTCGCGGCTGCTGTTTGATGAAAAAGACAACATCATGTGCCCGCTGCCTCTGTTCCATGTGTTTGCCTGCCACGTGATCCTTATGGCATCGCTGTGTTCGGGGGCGCATGTGGTTTTCCCGACCCCGGCGGGTTATCGCGGCGAAGGCGTGTTCGACAACTTCTGGAAGCTGATCGAGCGTTGGAAAATCAGCTTTATCATCACCGTTCCCACCGCCATTTCGGCGCTGATGCAGCGCCCGGTGGATGCGGATGTCTCGACCGTGAAAACCTCGTTCTCGGGCTCGGCGCCGCTGCCGCTGGAACTGTTCCGCCGGTTTGAGGAAGCCACGGGCGTGACCATCGTCGAAGGCTACGGCCTGACCGAGGCAACCTGCCTTGTGTCCTGCAACCCTCCGAGCGGTCAGAAGAAGGTCGGCTCCATCGGCGTGCCCTTCCCACATACGGATGTGCGGATCATCAAGAATGGCGCGGAATGCGCGGTTGATGAAATCGGTGAAATCTGCGTTGCCAACCCCGGTGTCTACGCGGGCAAGACCTATACCGAGGCCGACAAGAACGTCGATCTGTTCCACCAAGGCACGCATCTGCGCACCGGCGATCTGGGCCGGATGGATGCCGATGGGTATTTGTGGATCACAGGCCGCGCCAAGGATCTGATCATTCGCGGGGGTCACAACATCGACCCGGCAGAGATCGAAGAGGCGCTGCTGGGCCATCAGGATGTGGCCTTTGCCGGGGCCATCGGCCAGCCCGACGCCCATTCCGGCGAGGTGCCCTGCGCCTATGTGGAGCTGGTCAAAGGGGCCACTGTCACGGCGGAAGAACTGGTTGCCTATTGCAAGGTCCATGTGCACGAACGCGCGGCCCAGCCAAAGCATGTGGACATTCTGGACGAGCTGCCGAAAACCGCTGTGGGCAAGGTGTTCAAACCTGCGCTGCGCAAATCGGCCATCACCCGGATCTACAACCAAGCGCTTGAGGCGGCGGATGTGCCAGCCCGTGTGGTCGATGTGGTTGAGGACAAAAAGCGCGGTCTGGTGGCGCAAGTCGCGGCAAATGGCGCGGATGCAGATCAGATCACGGCTGTTCTGGGGGCTTTCACCCGCCCGTGGGACGTGACAGGCGCATAAAGGGAACGGGCGCCTTCGGGCGTCCCACCCGATGCCCGCCCAAGCCCTCAGTCGCCCGTGCGCGTTGCGCGGGCGCGAGGGGCAGGCAGCGGTACAGGTTTACACCTTGCAGAGTGGTTTTTCGGCGCAGAAAATTTCGTACAGCAGGCCGATCACGCGGCTGGTGTCTTCGTTGGCCAGCGAATAGAAAATCGTCTTACCGTCGCGGCGCGTTTCGACCAGATTTTCTTCGCGCAGTCGGGCCAGCATTTGGCTAACCGCAGCCTGACGCATGCCCAGCAGTTCTTCCAATTCACCCACTGACTTTTCGCCCGAGCCAAGATGGCACAGGATCATAAGCCGGCCTTCGTGGGCCAGTGTCTTTAGGTAAGCCGCCGCGTTGCGCGCGTTGCTTGCCATTTCATCCGGCGGTGCCGGTGCGTGGAGATCTGCGGTCTGGTTCATAATCCGCACTATATGTGCCGGAATGACGCATATTACAAGACAGACCACACGGCAGCCTGCCTTTGCTGTGGCCGACTTGCATCTTCTGCGAAATGGTCGCCGCGCCGCGATAAACTCAGAACATGATGACGTTGCGTTTGGCCCCGCCTGCGCGGGTGTCCGCAATGGCGTCGTTGATCTGGTCAAGCGACCACCTGCCGGAAATCAACTCATCCAGCTTCAACCGTCCTTGGGTATAAAGGTCCGCCATCCAAGGGATGTCGCGACGGATCACGGCATCGCCCATCTTTGACCCCTGCATCCCTTGGCCGGTGAAGGCCATCACGACCGGTTCATACTGCGCGGTTTGCCCGGAATGGGGCATGCCGACCATGATGACCTTGCCGCCCCAACCCATATAGCGCGGCGCGTCGTTGTAGGCCGGAATCGCGCCGACGGTGACGATGACCAGATCGGCCCCGCGCCCCAGAAGCTTCATCGCCTGGCGATAAGGGGCCTTGCCGGTGGCCAGAACACCATCGGTCGCGCCAAAGCTGCGGGCGACCTCTAGCTTGTCCTCAGTCATATCAACGGCGACGATGCGGCGAGCCCCGGCGATACGCGCGCCCTGAATGGCGTTCAGACCGACGCCGCCCGCGCCGATCACCACCACGTCCTGACCGGGGCGTAGATTGCCCGCATTGACAACCGCACCGACACCGGTGATGACGCCGCAAGCCAGAAGGCACACCGCTTCGGGGGGCATGGTGTCGGGCAGGGCGACGACCTGGCTTTGATCGACCACGACCTTTTCGGCAAACGCGCCGGTGTACATGGATTGGTGAACCACGGTGCCATCCTCGCGGCGCAGGGGCGAGGCATGGGGCGAGGCGGTTTGGCAGATGGTTGGATGCCCGGTGGCGCAAGGCACGCAAGACCCGCAGGACCGGATCAGCGTCACAACCACCCTGTCGCCCATCTTCAGCCCGGTCACGCCGGGACCAATGGCGGTGACCCGGCCCGCCGCCTCATGCCCGAAGACCGCAGGCAGGTCGCCGCCCCACGCGCCATCGGCATAGCTGATGTCGGAATGGCAGATCGCCACCGCCTCAAGCGAGACTTCGACCTCACCGGACAGCGGCGCGCGCAGGTGCAGCGTTTCGATCTGAAGCGGCTGACCATAGTCGGTGCAGACGGCGGCCTTGATGGTGGTCATTCGGTGTCTCCCTGCTTTGGGGCTAGGGTGCTTGGCGCGGGCAGGGGGGGCAAGCCCCGCCCGGTGATGTTACGCAACGGAACGGCGGCCAAATGACAGGTAGAGGCCCAGTGCCACGGCCATCAACCCCATCGCCAGAACGAAGGGCGCGCCGGGGAAGAACACCGCCGCATCGGGCGCGGTGAAGACGGCAAAGACCGAGGTCATAACCAAGGGCGCGATGATCGTCGCCACCGCCCGGAGCGAGGTCAGACCGCCCTGCAATTCGCCCTGCTGGTTGTCAGGGGCATTTCGGCTGAGCAAGCCTTGCAGCGTCGGCGGAGCCACATCGCCCAAGGCGGTCAGCGGCGTCAGGATCAAGATCCAGAAGCCTGAGGTCACAACGCTGATGGCGGCAAAGGCGGCAATGCTGAAGGTCAGGCCAAAGATCATCGTGCCGCGTTCGCCCAGCAATCGGTGCATCGGCGCGACCAGTCCGCCCTGCACCGCGGCCATTGCCACCCCGTAAAGGCCAAGTGACAGGCCAATCATGCCCGCATCCCAGCCAAACCGGGCATGGCCGAAATAGGCCCAGACGGCGGGATACACGAAAAACGACAGCTCCATCAGGAAAAAGATCGCCATGCCGCGCCCAACGCCCGGCAATTTGTTCAGCGCCAGCAACGCGCCCAGCGGGTTGGCGCGCTTCCATTCAAAGGACCGGCGGATTTTGTCGGTGACGGTTTCGCGCAGAACAAAGGTGCCAAGACCAAGGTTCAGCAGCGCCAGCGCCATCGCGGCATAGAAGGGCGCGCGGGTGCCGAATTGCCCGATCAGCCCGCCGATGATCGGCCCAAGCACAAAGCCTAAGCCAAAGGCCGCGCCCAGATAGCCAAAGTTGCGGCCCTTTTGTTTGGCGTCCGAAATGTCGGCCATATAGGCAAAGGCGGTGGAATGGGTGGCGGCGGTGATCCCAGCCACGATCCGCCCTAAGATCAGCAGCGTCATCGTATGGGCCACCGCCATCACCAGATAATCGGCGGCCATCACCGCCAAAGCCACCAACAGCACGGGCCGCCGCCCATACCGGTCCGACAACGCCCCCAGAAACGGGCCGAACAGGAACTGCATCACCGCAAAGGCCGTGGTCAGAATACCGCCCCAGACCGCTGCATTGCCAATGGTGTCGCCCGTCACCTCTTGGATCAGGTCAGGCATGACCGGGAAGATCAGCCCGATGCCCATGGCGTCAATCGCCACGGTGGCAATGATGAAAAGGAACGGTAAATTCATGGGTTAGCCAATAATACGGGTCACCAAAGCAGCCAGCCCATCCGGGTCCGAAAAGAACGGCGAATGCGATGTCGGCATTTCATACACGTCTTCGGGCTCAAAATCGGCGGCCATGGTGTCTTGGAATTCGGGCGGGATCGCGCTGTCGTAGCGACAGACGATATAGCTGCGCGGGACGGTTTTGTATTTCGCGCCCAAGGTCACCTTGGTGGCCTGAGGCAGGATCGCCTGCGGCGTCACATGGGCCAGCGCATAGGCCACCTGTTCATCGCTGCAATCGTGGTAAAACACCTCTTTGGCGTGTTCCGGCTTGATTGAGAATGTCACGCGGTCTTCGGATTTCTGGATGGCCTTCATGATCGGCTGGCGCGGGGCGCGCAGGCGCATTTCCACCAGCGAATGATCATCCCAAGGCACATAGGCGCATAGGTAAATCAGCCGCTGGAAATGGGTCGGGTCCAGATCGGCGGCGCGGCTGATCGGATAGCCGCCCATGGAATGGCCCATCACAATGGTCGGCCCGTTCAGAGCGTCCAGAATGGTCTGGGCGTATAGGTCCAGCGTCACATCTTCGGGCGGGGTGGTGTCTTGGCCGTGTGAAGGCAGGTCGATGGCCCGTACTGTATGGCCCAAGGCCTCAAGCGCCGGGATCGTATCGCGCCAGCACCAGGCGCCGTGGCCCGAGCCGTGAACCAAAAGGATATCAGCCATTTGCATGCCCCACGCGCGCTAGAAAGTCCGACAGGATGCGGGCGTATTCCTCGGGCTGTTCGACGCAAGGCAGATGGCCCGCCTTGCGGATCAGCGCAAAATCCGACCCCGGCACCAGATCCACCGTTTCGCGCACCAGATCGGGCGGGGTGGATCCATCATCGCTCCCCGCAATTCCCAACGTTGGCAGGCGCAGGCCGGAGGTGGGGGTGATAAAATCCGTGCCGGAAATCGCGGCGGAACAGCCGATGAACCCCTCAAGCGGTTGGCGCACATACATATTGCGCCACAGGGCCAATTCATCACTGTCGCGGAAGGCGGCGGTGAACCACCGCTCCATCGTGGCATCGGCCAGCGCCTCAACCCCGCCTTGCCGCGCGGCGGCGATGCGGTCGTTCCAGATCTCGCGCGTGCCGATCTTGGCGCCTGTGTTCGACAGAACGATTGCCCGCACCAGATCCAGCCGCTTGGCCGCCAGCCCCTGCGCGATCATCCCGCCGATCGACAGGCCAACGAACACCGCGTCTTTTAGGCCCAGATGATCCATCAGCGCCTCAGCGTCGCTGACCAAAGTGCCCATCGAATAGGGTTCGGCCGTGACGCCCGACAAGCCATGCCCGCGTTTGTCATAGCGGACCAGCTTTAGCCCGGCGGGCAGCATGGGTACGATCTTGTCCCAAAGCCGCAGATCGGTACCAAGCGAATTGGCAAACACCACCGGTGCGCCGTCTTCGGCGCCATCGACCCGGTAATGCACCAGATTTCCATTCAAACGCGCGATCTGCATGGTCTCTCTCCCGTTGCGGCCTTAGTCGTTCAGGCGCAGATGCGCCATGATCTGCCCATGATCCGAGGCCAGTTTGTTATAGGGCGCTTCGGCGTGGCTGCCATCGGTCAGATGGTCGTTCAACACGCTGAAATAGGTCATCTCGCCGATGCGTTTGCCATAGTCCGGGTGGAAGTGGCGGCTGAGATAAATCTGATCGATGCTTTCATAGACGCCGCCAAAGGCCGTGGTGAACACCATGTCGCGCAGGCTTTTGCGTACGAACAGCTTTTCCGCCGAATGCAGGCGCACCCGTTCGACGTTTTCGGTGATCTGCTTGGCCTCTTCCTTGGAATAACGGTCGTCGCGGTGTTGGGCATCATGGCGCAGCATCCACGCGTAGTTGCGGAACGGCACTTCGCCCGCGATGATTTCCGAACTGACGGCATGTTCGCCGTCGTTGAAATCACCCATGGCCATCACCGGGCGGCCCTTGGCCAATTCGTCCAGAATGGCGCGGCGCAGCACCCATGCCTCAGCCGTGCGGCGCATGGCGGCGCGCAGGCTGCCCATGGCGCGGCCTGCGGGATCGTAGCGCGTCAGGTCTTCTTCGGGGGCGAACGCGGCGCTGCCGGGGCGATGGAATTCGCCCAGTTTGGATTTCAGATGGCAGTTGAACACCGTGACGATGTGGCTGCCCATGCGAATGCGCACTTTCAGGATGGGGCGGGACAGGCGGCGCAGCCGGAAATAGCCCGCGTCATCGTCAGGCAGGCCGCGCAGGGGCTGAAACGGAATGTCCAGCGGTTCGGCCAGATCTTGGATGACCTCGGGCGCGTCCTCGAACGGCAGGCGCGACAGGATCGCCACGCCGGGGCGGCGCTTGCCCGGCTGGCCCGTGTCGGCGGCATTTGGCGCAAAGGCCAGATTGGCCGCGCCGTAGGGGGTATAGGCCAAATGCCGAAAGATCGCCTTCTTGCGGTAGGGCTTATCCCGGCCCGGCAAGGACACATCATTGAGCGCGGCCCCGCGCGCATCTGCCTCGGCGATCACATCGCGCAAGGCGGCTTCGTCAAAGATTTCCTGAAAGCCGATGATATCGGCATCCAGCGACAGCACCTGATCGGCCAGCCAGCTTTGTTTCCATGCGTATTCTTCGGGGGAATAGGTCTGAAATTCGTAATACTCCTGATCGGGGCCGATCAGGTTCTTGGTGTTGAAGCTGGCGATGGTGACGTCGGTCATGGCCTATCCTGCGTGGGTTGTCAGAACCTCGGCAAACAGTGCCGGATCGACATTGCCGCCTGAAATGGTCACGATCACGGTATCAGTGTCGATCTGATCGCCCAAGAACAGCGCCGCCGCCAAGGCCGCCGCGCCGCCGGGTTCGGCCACCAGTTTCAAGCGTAGGAACGCCTGCACCATCGCGCGCTTGACTTGGTCGTCTCTGACCACCAGCCCCGGCCCGCACAGCCGTTGCATGATGGGAAAAGTGATCTGGCCGGGGTGCGGCGTGATGATCGCATCGCACAGCCCGCCCGAGGTCACAGCGTTCCGCTCAATCCGGCCCGAGGCCAGCGACCGCGCCACATCATCAAAGCCCTCAGGCTCTGCTGGCCGCACGCGCAGGCCGGGGGCCTTGGCCTCCAGCGCCAGTGCGATACCGGATGTCAGCCCGCCGCCGCCGCAGCAGACAATCACATCGGCCTTGTCCACACCGATTTCGGCGGCTTGTTCGACGATCTCAAGCCCGCAGGTCGCTTGCCCGGCGATGACTTGCGGTTCATCAAAGGGTTTGATCAGCGTCAGCCCGCGTTCCGATGCCAGACGCGCGCCGATCTCGTCGCGGTCCTCATTGGCGCGGTCGTATAGCACGACCTCGGCCCCCAGATCGCGGGTGTTGTTGATCTTTAGCGCGGGCGCGTCGGCGGGCATGATGATCACCGCGGATGTCCCATGTTGACGCGCGGCATAGGCCACGCCTTGGGCATGGTTGCCGCTGGAAAAGGCGATGACGCCGCGCTTGCGGGTCGCCTCATCCAAGGCCGACACCGCCGACCACCCGCCCCGCGCCTTGAAGCTGCCTGTGTGTTGCAAGCATTCGGCTTTGACCAGAACGCGCCGCCCGGCCAGATCATCCAGAAACGGTGACGACAGCAAGGGCGTGCGGCGGATATGGCCAGACAGCCGCGCGGCGGCGGCTTCGATCATGTCGATGTTCATGCCGGGACTTTCAGCATTTTGAGCCAGCGTTGCAACGCGTCCAGCGCCTCAGGCTCATCCAGAAACGGGATATGACCACGGTCAGGCACTTCGGCGGCAATCATATCGGGGCGGCGTCGCTTCATCTCGGCGAAAGTGCCGGGCGACAGAAGGTCCGAATTTGCCCCGCGAATGGTGCACAGCGGCAGACCCTTGAACGCATCGAACAGCGGCCAAAGATCGGGGATCGGCTGGGCGCCGGCCTCTAGCACCGCCTCGCGCAGCTTGGGATCATAGGGTATTTTGAGCCCATCGTCGGTGACAACGTAAAGGTGATCGACCTCTTCGCGCCAGCGGCTTTCGGGGACATTGGCAAAGCCCGCCATCACGCCCGCGCGTTTGGCAATCGCCTCATCCACGGTTTTCCACTTGGGGTTCCGGCCCAGATAGCCTTCGATCACCTTCAGGCCATCGGCGGCAATCTCGGGTCCGATGTCATTTAGTGCCGCGCCCAGCAGGCGGTCTTTGACCGTTGCCGCCAACGCCATGGCAATCAGCCCCCCGCGCGAGGTGCCAAGGATCGCGGCCTTGGCAATGCCAAGGTGATCCAGCAGGGCCAGCGCATCCTGCCCTTCAGTCGGGATGGTGTAGGTGTGATAATCGGCCCAATCAGATTGCCCGCGCCCGCGATAATCCAACCGGATCAGGCGCACGCCAGTCAGATGCGGGGCGACATAGTCAAAGTCCCGGTGGTCGCGGGTCAGGCCAGACAGGCACAGCAGCGGCAGGCCCTCGCCTTCGTCGGTGTAATGCAGGGAAATGCCGTCATGGGTGGTAAACTTGGGCATCAGGCGACAAGCTCCGGGATGGTGGTCAGATCAGACAGAACATGGGCGGGTCTGTGCGCCAGCCGGTCCATCGGCAGGCCCGCGCGGTTCACCCATGCGGTGGTGAACCCATAGCCCGTGGCGGCGGCAGCGTCCCAGCCGTTGGAGGACACGAACAAAACTTCAGACGGCGCACAGCCAAACCGGTGGCCCACAAGGTCATAGACCTGAGGCGCGGGTTTGAAGATGCCGACGCTTTCGACTGACAGCACCGCATCCAGATATTCGCCGATGCAGGCATGATCGACCGCACCTGCCAGCATATCCGGGCTGCCGTTCGACAAGATCGCGCAGTTCATGCCCTTGGCCTTTAGGGTGGCCAGCATCTTGGGAACCTCGCGGTAGGCGGCCAGTTCCCAGTAAAGCGCCAGCAGCGTTTCGCGCAATTCGGGATCATCCCCCATGCCCTGACGTTCCAGCGCCCAGTCCAGCCCGTCTTGGGTCACCTGCCAGAACGGCACGTGTTCGCCGGTGACTGCCCGAAGCCACGAATATTGCAGCTGTTTCTGGCGCCAATCCTCGGCCAGAACCGGCCAGACTTCGGCCAGTTTCGCATAGCCGGGACGGTCTGCCAAAAGCCGGGCGGCAGCGGCCACATCGAACAGGGTGCCATAGGCATCGAAAACACAGGTGGTAATGGGCATGGGGCTCCTCCTTCGGGGCAGACTGACACGGCTTTTGCGCCTGCGAAAGAGGGAAAGCCGCCAGTGGTTTGCAAACTGACGCGCGTCGGGTTACCTTCCCCGCCATCGTTTGAGCACCCGCGCGCGGCGCGGCCTCGTAAATCAATTCTCCGACAGTTAGGACAGCTAATGACGCAAGCCAAAGCGGGCGATACCGTAAAGATCCACTACACCGGCACTCTGGCTGATGGCTCCACCTTCGACAGCAGCGAAGGCCGCGATCCGCTTCAGTTTCAGGTTGGTTCGGGCCAGATCATTCCCGGCCTCGATCAAGCGATCCCCGGCATGGCCGTTGGCGACAAGAAAGTCGTCGAAGTCCCCTGCGGCGAGGCTTATGGCGACGTGAACCCGCAGGCCCGTCAGGCCATCCCGCGCGAACAGGTTCCGGCGGACATCCCGCTTGAGGTTGGCACCACGCTGCAAATGCAAGCCCCGAGCGGTCAGGTGATCCCGGTGGTCGTGGCCGAAGTGAGCGAGGCCGAAGTGACGCTGGACGCCAACCACCCGCTGGCCGGTAAAGACCTGACCTTCGCCATCGAGATGGTCGAAATCGCGTGATCCAGCGGTGTGGCCTTCGGCCACGCAGGTTTGATCGAAAGCGGCCCCATTCGGGGCCGCTTTTGCGTTTGTCGGGCGGCGTGCGTTCGACGGATGTCTGGCGGCTTGGGGGCGTTGCGTGGGCGTATTTACCAAAGAGAAGAAGCAGGGGGACGGTGCCTCTTGCTGTGCGGGTTGCCTAGATGGGGCAACGCCGTAGGGTGGGTTTTCAACCCACCGCGTCGCGCCCCAGAAGCCCCGTGATCGCTTTGATCGCCGTGCGGATGGCCGGGTCATGGCGGGCGTCATTATGGGTGACAAGCCATTCGTCATGGCTCAGGGCCTCAATGGGGGCGGTCAGGCGGGTCAGTCCCGGTTCGGCATCGCCTGCGAAACAGGGCAGGATGATGCGCCCGAAGCCCGACAGAGCAAGATCAAGGCACAGCCGCGTGTCGCTGGCGGTTGTGGTGATTTGGCCGCCGTGCGTGTCGTGCAGCCAGCGCTGTGATTTTGGCAGTGGGCCGGTTGCGGGGAGCGAGACATAGCCCGTGACGGCCTCGGACAGGCCGTAGATCGCATATGTCACTTGCCGCAGCTTTTGACGGGCCAGCCATGGGTGATCCGGGGCGGCGTTTCGGATGCCGATGTCCGCTTCACGCCGGGCCAGATCCAGCTTGGCATTGGAGGGGATGAAGCAGGGCAGCCAATTGCCCGACTGGCAGAGTGCCGGGCTGAGGGTGCGGGCCAGATGGCGCGAGGTCAGAAAACCCGCCGTAATACGCACCTGAGCCGGTCCGTGATCGCGGGCAAGCCATTGATTGCTGCGTTGCCTGAGCGCGGGCAGATCACCAAGTTCGGCCACAAAGGCACGGCCTTGGGCCGTTAGCGCGTAGCCCGCTTTGCCGCGCAGAAACAGAGGGCGGCCGATTTGCTGTTCCAGCTTGGCCATTCTGCGCGACGCTGTGGGCAGGGGAATGTTCAGGCGGCGGGCCGCTTCGGCCAGCCCGCCCGCTTCGGCGATGGCGGCCAGCAGTTCCAGATCATCAAGAGAGGGCGCACTTCCATTCATGGAAGTCATGTTGCTGGGATCGCGGCTGTTTGCAAAGGAAATTCACGCGCATCTTGCTTGGACGGTTGTTCCACATTGCGAGAATGAAAGATGATGCCGATTTTGCACCCCTTGCCGCCGGTCGATCAAAGGTCGACAGAAACGGCTCGCCTTGAAAGCCTGATGCGGACCTATGGCAAACAAAAAGCCCGCAGGCGCTGGTTGCGGCTGCGGGCTTGGATGTTCGGGCGGCGCAAGTTTAGGTGCGCACGCCAGCAAAGCGTTCTTGCCAGTCGGCGCGTTCATCATCCGTGATCTTGCGGAAAGTCACCTCTGGCACGGTGAAGGCGTGGCCTGCGGGCAGGGCCTCTAGCGCGGCGGCGACATCTTCGGGCCAATCGGCAGTGTCTGAGTGCATCGCGGTCAGCAGTTGTGCCGAAGCATCGGGGATGAACGGGGCCGACAGAATCGCATAAAGACGGATCAGGTTCAGGCCCAGGCGGATCTGCATGGCGGCCATTTCGGGATCTTCCTTGATGGTCGACCACGGGGCCACTTCTTGCAGGTATTCATTGCCCAGAACCCAGATCGCGCGCAGCGTGGCGGCGGATTTGCGGACCTCGATCGCCTCCATCTGCGCTTCATAGTCGCGAACCTTGGCGGTCAGCTCTTCGATCAGACGGGTTTCGCGTTCGGTATAGGCGCCGCCCTCGGGCACGGCCTCGGTGAACTTGGAGCGGCAGAACTTGGTCACGCGGCTGGCGAAGTTGCCCAGCACGTCGGCCAGATCCTTGTTCACGCTGGTCTGGAAATTATCCCATGTGAATTCGGAGTCCGACGATTCCGGGGCGTGGCTCAGCAGCCACCAGCGCCAATAGTCGGCGGGCAGGATTTCCAGCGCTTGGTCCATGAACACGCCGCGCCCGCGCGAGGTGCTGAACTGGCCGCCGTCATAGTTCAGGTAGTTGAACGACTTGATGTAATCGACCAGCTTCCACGGCTCGGCCGAGCCGAGGATGGTCGAGGGGAAGCTGAGGGTGTGGAACGGCACGTTATCCTTGCCCATGAATTGGGTGTAGGTCACATCGTCTGCGCCTTTGTCGGTGCGCCACCAGCGTTCCCAATCGGTGCCTTTGCCCGCATCGACCCATTCTTGGCCGCAGGCGATGTATTCGATCGGCGCGTCGAACCAGACGTAGAAGACCTTGCCTTCCATGCCCGGCCACGGCTCATCGCCTTTCTGGACCGGCACACCCCAGTCAAGATCGCGTGTGATGCCGCGGTCTTGCAGCCCGTCACCATCGTTCAGCCACTTCTTGGCGATCGAGGTGGTCAGAACCGGCCAACCCTCGCGGGTGTCGATCCATTCTTCAAGCTGGTCCTTCATCTGGCTCTGGCACAGATAAAGGTGCTTGGTTTCGCGCATTTCCAGTTCGGTGCTGCCCGAAATGGTCGAATGCGGGTTGATCAGGTCAACCGGGTCCAGCTGCTTGGTACAGTTGTCGCACTGGTCGCCGCGCGCGCTATCGAACCCGCAGTTGGGGCAGGTGCCTTCGATATAGCGGTCGGGCAGGAAGCGGCCATCGGCATGGGAATACATCTGCGTCTCGGACACTTCGCGGATCAGGCCCTGATCGGCCAGACGGCCAGCGAAGTGCTGGGTCAGCTTGTGGTTCGCCTCAGAGGACGAGCGGCCAAAATGGTCGAAGGACAGGCGAAATCCCTTGGCGATCTCAGACTGAACCTCGTGCATTTCGGCGCAGTATTCGGCCACCGGCTTGCCGGCCTTGGCGGCGGCCAGTTCGGCAGGAGTGCCGTGTTCATCGGTCGCGCAAAGGAACAGAACCTCGCGGCCACGGGCGCGCTGATACCGGGCGAACAGATCCGCCGGTAGCTGGCTTCCGACCAGATTGCCCAAATGCTTGATGCCATTGATGTACGGGATGGCAGAGGTGATGAGATGGCGCTGCATGACGAACCCTGTTCCTGTTTGGGCTTTCTCTAAGCCCAAAGCGCCCAAAGAGCCAGAGGCCGATTGCGCATGGTCGCCGCGAATTCACGTTGCGTCACTCGCCATTTGAGGGAGTTTCGTGGCGGCTTGGCAACTGTTTGCGGGCCTTGGCCCGGAACTTACATGCACAACGGGTGATATGCCTTTGAAAAAACGTCCTTCCTGCGTTATCGTTAGCAAAATAACAAAAAGAGCAGGCAAATTGGGGAAATGACGTCGCGCTGTAAAGGCACGCATGTTTTCTCATGGTCGCAAACGGAAATCGATGGATTGGAAGCTGCGCCGATTGACGCCCTGAGCGTTGGCGCGGTTTGGTCATGGTTCGGGTCAACCACGCGTGTGGATGGGCCGAATGGGCCGCTGATCTTGGAAAATGCGATCGGAGAGGACGAATGGCGCAGTCGGGCCGCGAAAGCGGTCCGTAAGCTGATGCGCACCGCGAAGCCAGCGGACGTGGAAGCTGTGCCAATTGCCGAAGACCTGACCGACGCAGGGTTTGCCGTCACCAACGGTGCCCGGACCTATACCATCACCATTATCGACATTGGCCTGGGCCGTGCGCCGCTATTGATGTGCCTTGGCGAATTGCCGCCGCGCGGCCAAGAGCTTTGGGTGGTGGATACCATCGCCCCGGCCCGCCGCCCTGTGCATGCGCCGCAAGGGGTGATCTGTTTTGCCCCCGGTACGCGGATGTTGACCCCGACGGGGATCAAACTGGTCGAGGATTTGCGCGAAGGCGATTGGCTTCAGACCAAGGACAATGGGGCGCAGCCGGTGCAATGGGTCGGGTCCGAAACCTATAGCGGTGCACATCTGTTTGCCCAACCAGCGCTGCGGCCGATCCGGTTGCGGGCCAATACGCTGGGCATTGGCCGCCCGGATCATGATCTTGTCATCTCGCCGGAACATCGCCTGTTGGTGCAGGGCCGCGCGGCGCAGCGGCTGTTCAACACCGACGAAATTCTGGTCATGGCCAAGGATCTGGTTGATGGGCGCGGGGTGTCGCGCGATCTGACGGCGCAATCGGTGACCTATATTCATGTGTTGATGCCGCGCCATGAGGTGCTGTTTGCCAATGGCATCGAAACCGAAAGCTTCCACCCTGCCGATGCATCCTTCGCCGGGATGAGCCGGGGCAACCGCCACGCGCTATGCGATCTGTTCCCCGGAGTTGTCGAAGACCCGTATCTTTACGGCGGGCACGCGCGGCGGGTGCTGTCGCGGCCCGAAGCCGCGATCCTGATGCACGCGGCCTAGGGTTATTCGCGGATCTCGTCGGGGGTCACGCCCCAAACCGCCGACTTGCGCGCCCAGCCTTTGAAGCCTTGGGCCTCCATCTGGCACCAGTCGATTTCGCAGGTTCCCAGATAGGCCACCACGCCGGTTTCAAGCTGTGCGCGGATCGGGGCCTTGTCATCGGGACGGGTGCGGAGGCCAAGCATATCTTCTTCGATCAAAACGGTGCGCTGACCAGACAAAAGCGAATAATGCACCCATCCGCCCGCGCCATCGCGGTCATGCACGCGGCGCCAATGTTCATATTCGGCGGTGATCATCAGCGGCATGTCACGGTGCTTGAACACCCAGTCAATCCGGTGCGTCAGGGACGGGCCGCGCCGCACGTTCGCCTCGGCCGCTTTGAGCGAGACAAACCGCGGCAAAGGCAAGTTCGTAACCGGCCCTTTTTCAACCGCAAGCGCCGGAGTCGCCAGCACCATAGCCAGCAAGAAAAGCCCAGTTTTCCTGAGTGAATAGCGTTTCATTTGTATCCTGCCCGAGTTTTTCCAGCGGGGTTCTTGTGCCCCGTGCTGACTTGGGACAGTGTGGCAGAGAAGCGCGTCAGTGCAAAGTATAGGAGACCGGGACATGCCATCAAAACGCCTGAGTGTTGTTGTGACGCGACGCTTGCCAGAGGTGGTTGAGACACGGCTGTCGGAACTGTTCAACGCCAAGCTGCGCGACAGTGATGAACCGATGTCGCGCGAAGATCTTGTCGCGGCGATGCAGTCCGCCGACGTGCTGGTTCCGACCCTGACGGATCGAATCGATGCCGGGATGATCGGGCAGGCTGGCCCCGATCTAAAGCTGATCGCCAACTACGGCGCAGGCGTCGACCACATCGACGTTGATACCGCCCGCACCAACGGGATCATGGTGTCCAACACCCCCGGCGTGGTGACCGAAGACACCGCCGATATGGTCTTGGCGCTGATGCTGGGCGTGACCCGCCGCATTCCTGAAGGGCTGGCGGCCATGCAATCGGGCGAATGGCAGGGATGGTCCCCGACGGGGTTCCTTGGCGGGCGTCTGGGCGGGCGGCGTCTGGGCATTCTGGGCATGGGCCGGATCGGCCAAGCCGTGGCGCGTCGCGCCCGTGCCTTTGGCATGCAGGTGCATTACCACAATCGCCGTCGTCTGCGCCCCGAGGCCGAAGACGCGCTGGATGCGACCTATTGGGAAAGCCTTGATCAGATGGTGGCGCGGATGGACGTGCTGTCGGTCAACTGCCCGCACACGCCTTCGACCTTCCACCTGCTGAACGCGCGGCGGCTGAAACTGATGAAGCCCTCGGCGGTGATCATCAACACCTCGCGTGGTGAGGTGATCGACGAAAACGCCATGGTGCGGATGTTGAAAGCGGGCGAATTGGCCGGTGCGGGGCTTGATGTGTATGAACACGGGCTGCGCGGAAACCCTGAGCTGTGCAATATGCCCAATGTGGTGATGCTGCCGCATATGGGGTCGGCCACACAAGAAGGCCGGGTCGAGATGGGTGAGAAAGTCATCATCAATATCAAGACCTTCGACGATGGCCACCGCCCGCCGGATATGGTGGTTCCGGCCATGCTGTAAGCACGTTCAAAGTGCTGCGATGGATAGGCGTGGGGGTTCCCGCGCCTTTTCTTTTGGCCGGTCGCATGGGGCTGGCGCTGTGTTGCGTATTTAAGAAAGAGAAGAAGCAGGGGGCGGGGCGCCCAGTCCTTTAGTGTGGGTTTCTGCCGGATTGGGCGCGGCCCAGATGCGTCTTGAGTTCGCGTATAAACAGCCCCGTGACCTGACGGGCGTCATCGCTGCGGGTCAAAAGGCCCAAGGGGGGCAGAGGCGTGGTCGCCATGCAGTCCAGCTCCACCACGCGGCCGTCGCGCAGCCAAGGTGCGGCGACGCCGCGCGGGATAAGCGTTAAGACGTCGCTGGTGGTCAGGAAGTTCAGGGTCAGGATCGACACATGGGTGACCACGCTAAAACGATTCTCGGGGGGCAGGTCGATCTCTTCCGCCAGTTCTTCTAGCCGCTGCCGGGCGATTGATCCGCGCCGCGACACCAGCCAATTCGCGCGGGCCAGTTCCTCGGGCGAAATATGCCCTTTTCTGGCCAGCGCGTTTTGCGCACCGCAGACCACGACCAGCGGATCCTCGATGCATTCGACAAATTCCCAACCTTCGGGAATGATCGACGCGCGGCGCATGAACAGGATATCGCATATTCCGTCCGAAATCGCGTGCAACGGATTGGAGGCCGAGGTTTCGGTAATCTCGACATGCACTTTGGGGTGGCGGCGGCCAAAATCGGCGATCATCGGCAAAAGCAGGCTGCTGATGGCGCCGGGGGGCGAGGAGATCCGCAAGAAACCGGCGTTTTCATTGACAACATTGGCCACCACTTCGGACCCGTCACCGATGGCCGCGATGATGCGCCGGGCCACGGGGATCAGTTCGGTAGTGACCGCGGTGGGATCGACACCGCGGGCGTGACGCTGAAACAGGTCTACCCCCAGCAGCTTTTCCAATTCCGAGATGGTCAGCGATACCGCAGGCTGTGACATGCCCATCGCCTCGGCCGCGCGTTTCATGTTTCGCAGCTCAAACAGATGGATGAGCAGCAGCATGTGCCGGAACTTTGCCTTGGCAATGAAACGGCGAAAAATGGCTTCGGACTCGGGGTGCATGGTATTGGGAAACTTAATCAAGGTCGCCCATAAATTATTAGTGCCTAATGACTCGGCTGTCTACATTTGCCAAGGAATGAGGGAGGACATCTATGTCTTTTGAGCAATTGGAGCTGTCGTCTGTGGCGCTGCCCGATGGGGCTGTGATCACCTATGTGCGTGAAGGCGCGGGCGTGCCGTTGATTATGATCCATGGCGTTTTGGGCGACTATCGGTCTTGGGCCCCGCAGTGGGAGGCCTTTACCAAGCACTACGATTGTTTGTCGATCAGTTGCCGGTTCAGCTATCCCAATGGCAACACGATGGAGGCCCCGGACCACAGCGCCGAGGCCGATGGCCATGACATAGCCGCCTTCATGGACGCGCTGGGGATCGACAAGGCCATTCTGGTCGCCAGCTCCTACGGAGCCTTTGCCGCGATGACAATGCTGGGCAATCATCCGGGCCGGGTTCTGGCCGTCGCAGCGGTGGAGCCGCCGATGATGAAATACGCCGAGATGTTTGAGGATACGGGCGCGGTGGCCGCTGCCTTCCGCGAAGCGACAGTGGTGCCGTCCCGCGCCGCGTTTGAACGGGGCGAGGATGATCTGGGCGCGGTTCTTCTGACGGGCGGCATTCGCAATATCGCCCCCGGTGACATTCCTGAGCCAATGATGGAGCGTCGCCGTCAGAACATCATGGCCGGTCGCCGCGTGGCGCTGTCGTCAGATGAATTCCCGCTGGTCGATCCGCAGGCGCTGGCGGCGTGTAAGACGCCGGTTTTGTTGATGACGGGGGCGAAAACTGCACCGATCTTTACGGCGATCATCACAGGGATTGAACGCGTGATGCCGCAGGCCCGGTTCGAAGTCATCGACGGTGTGGGCCATAGCGTGGCGCAAGAAAAAGCCGAGGTGTTCAACCCGATGGTTCTGGAGTTCCTGCAAGCCGCGATCTGAGGCGCAATGCCAGATAGAAAAAGGCCCGATCCCTTCTTTGGGGTCGGGCCTTTTCTTTCGCTTTTACTAAGTGTTAGCTTTTGCCAAAGACCATGTTCGGCAGCCATGTGGTGATTGCGGGCACATAGGTGACCAGGATCAGCAGGCACAGCATGATCAGGAAGAACGGCACCGTGCCCTTGATCACTTCGGCCACAGGGCGGCGGGTCACATTGGCCATGATGAACAGGTTCAGGCCAATCGGCGGCGACAGCAGCGCCAGTTCGATGTTGATGATCATCACCACCGCGAAATGCGTCATGTCGATGCCCAGCGTGCGCACGATGGGGGCCACGATCGGCAGCACCACAAGGATGATAACCGCGCCTTCCAGAAACATCCCCATCAGGATCAGGAAGATGTTCATCGCCGTCAGGAACTGCCAAGGCTCCAGGCCCATTTCCGACACGGTTCGCGCAAGGTTCTGCGGCAGGCCCGATTTGATCACCCAAGCTGACAGCAGCAGCGCGCCGATGACTTTGACGATCACAACGCCGGTGCGGTCGATGGCCTCGGTAAACAGGCTAAACACATCGCGCAGCCGCCCTGTCCGATAGATCAGCAGCACCGCAACGATGGCCACGGTCGCGCCCAGAACGGCGGCCTCGGTCAGGGTGACGAACCCGCCATAGATCCCGCCAAGCACCACCACCGGAATGGCATAGGCGGCCAAGGCATAGGTGTTCTTGCCAATGAATTCTTGCCGGGTGGCCATGGGCATTGGGTTGCCGCCCACCTTTTCGGCGACGATGAAGATGTAGATCCCGAACAGCGTGGCCTGCAACAGCCCCGGCATCACACCGCCAAGGAACAGGCGCGGCACAGATTCTTCGCCAATGATCCCGATCAGCAGCATCGGCAGCGACGGCGGAATCAGAATGCCCAGTGTGGCAGACGCCGCCGTCAGACCCATCGCAAAGGACGGACGATAGCCGTTTTCGATCATCAGCGGCACCAGAAGCGTGCCCATTGCCAGCGCCGTCGCCATGGACGACCCGTTGATCGCCGCAAAGACCGCCGTGGCCGCGACGCCAGCAATCGCCAGACCGCCGCGCATCCAGCCCAGCCAGGTCAATGCCGCGTCAAACAGCACCCGCGCCACGCCGCCGCCGCGCATGGTGACCGCCGCCAGCAGGAAGAACGGCACCGCAATCAGAACCGGCGAATTGAGGTGATCCAGCGCGTGTTGGCCCAGACCGGCCATCGACACGCCCTCATGCAGCAGCAGCACGACGGCAACCGTGCCCAAGACAAGATAGATCGGGGCGCCAATGATCAGCAGGATACACACACCGATCAGGCCCAGAATAAGCAGTAGAAGCGTCAATCCGAATAGTCCCCGTTGTGTGCGATTTCGGCGGAAAGGTCTCCGTGATCGAATTCGACAGCATTGCGGGCAAGCAGCGTCAGGCGGTGCAGCACGAACAGGATGTGCACGCTAAAGGCGCTGGCAAGCGAGAGGTAATAGATCCAGTATGGCAAGCGAAGCGAGCTGTCGGTGCGTTCGTCCCACATTATCGCGTCTTGCACCACCAGCCATCCCGAATAGACGAGGATGACACTGAACATCAGCCCAAGCAGCAAAACCGCATATTCCGAGTAGGTCTTGCCCTTGTCGCCAAAGGTGCGCCAGACGATGTCCATGCGGATATGGGCGCGGCGGTGTTCGATGCGGGCCACGGACAGCAAGACGGCCCAGATGATCGAGAACACGACCACCTCCATCAGCCAATCGGTGCCGGATCCGGGGATGAGATAGCGTTCGACGACGCCAAACACCGATAGGGCATAGGCCACGGCAAGAAGTGTTGCCGTGACCCAGCCAATCAATGTGTCCAGACCGTCGAAAAAACGATCCAGCGCGGTCACTTTGCTGCGTCCGCCGCCAGTTGGACGATCTCAGCCGAGATTTCGAGCTTTTCGATCATCGCGTCTTGGATCGCCAGCATGGCCTCATTCGCTTGGGCGATGTCTTCGGCGGTGGCGTTTTCGGTGACGATGCCATGCTCTGCCAGTTTGGCGATGTTTGAGGCTTCTTCCTCAAGCACCTTCTGGCGCTGTTCCATGGTGATTTCGTCCCACGTGGACCGGAACAGGGCTTGTTCGTCTTCGGTCAGGCTGTCCCAATAGCCTTTGTTCACCATCGGCGTCAGGAAGCCGATAATGCCGCCGTCCCAGAACCCGTGCTGAACGCCCGCGTCCCACATTTTGTTGCCATAGATGTAGTCGGGCCCGCCCATGGTCGCGTCCACCACGCCTTGTTGCAGGGCCAGCGGCACATCGCTGCCCGGCATCGACACAGCCGAGGCGCCAATTGCGTCCAAACGCATGACCAGCGCCGCGCCGCCCGGAATGCGGATCTGCATGTTCTTCAGATCGGCGAAGGATTTCATCGGTTTTTCGGTCGAAAACAGGAACACTTTGCCCATCGACCAGTACTTTCCGGGGACTACGACGCCCATCTTGTTTTCAAACTGCGTCGACAGCGCATCGCCAAGACCGTTGTCCAGCATCGCGGCGCGGGCCTCATCGCTCATGCCATTCAGCATCGGCAGATCAAACACGTTGTAATCGGCCACAACGCGCGACAGGTAGGGCGTTACCAGAATGGCCATGCCTGCATCCCCGCGGGCCACGGCCTTCATGGCATCGCGGCTGCTGAACAATTGGTTGCTGTCAAAGATCTGAAACGTCAGCGATCCGTTGCTCCGCTCGCCCAGTCGGTTCGCGAATTCATTGATCATCCGGGTGCGCAGGTGCGACGGCGGCGTGTCCATCGTGATCACCAGTTTGTCGGCGGCGAATGCGGGCGCTGCGGCTAGAAGCGAACCGACCACGGCCCCGATGGCCGCCGCGCGGGTAAATAGTTTCATGGTTTCCTCCCTATGAAACATGGTTGGGTCATGCCTCAGGGGAAAGCGTAGCGACAACGGATATAAAGGAGTAATAAAAAACACTGGGCATCAATAAGGGATGCAAAAGGCTCTTTTGTCATATGTGTCGTCGATTTCGTGGGGCATGGGCGCAACGCCGTAGGGTGGGTTTTCAACCCGCCGCGCATAAGCAAAACGCCCGGCGCTGGGCCGGGCGTTTCAGGATCAGGCGTCCTTGTAGCTGATTTCCTTGGCATCCGCGCCGGGGCCAGCCTTTTCGCGGCGCACCAGCAGACGGTTGAGCGCGTTCACATAGGCGCGGGCCGAGGCGACAACCGTGTCAGTGTCTGCCGACTGGCCGGTGGCGATCAGGCCGTCTTCCTCAAGGCGCACCGAAACGGTGGCTTGGGCGTCGGTGCCTTCGGTGACTGCCGCCACTTGGTACAGCTGAAGCCGCGCCTTGTTCGGGTGCAATTCGCGCACGGCCTTGAAGGTGGCATCCACGGGGCCGTCGCCCTGACAGGTGGCGGTGGCCTCTTTGCCGTCGATCTCCATCTCAAGCGTGGCTTCGGCGGGGCCGCCGGTGCCGCAGACAACCTTGAGCGACAGAACCTGAAGGCGGTCATAGTCGCCCTCGGCCGAGGCGGTGATCAGCGCGACGATGTCGTCGTCATAAACCTCTTTCTTGCGGTCGGCCAAAGCCTTGAAGCGCACGAACACGTCTTTGAGCTGGTTGTCACCGACATCATAGCCCAGATCGCGCAGCTTGGCGCGAAGCGCGGCGCGGCCCGAATGTTTGCCAAGCGGCAGCGAGGTGCCGGCAAGGCCCACGTCCTCGGGGCGCATGATCTCGAAGGTTTCCTTGTTCTTCAGCATGCCGTCTTGGTGAATACCGGATTCATGCGCGAAGGCGTTCTTGCCGACGATGGCCTTGTTGAACTGCACGTTGAACCCCGAGGCCGTGGCAACCCGGCGCGAGATGTGCATCAGTTTTTTCGATTCAACGCCGGTGTAGAACGGCATGATATCGCCGCGCACTTTCAGGGCCATAACGACCTCTTCCAACGCGGTGTTGCCTGCGCGTTCGCCAAGGCCATTGATCGTGCATTCGATCTGGCGTGCGCCGCCCTCAACAGCGGCCAGCGCGTTCGCCGTCGCCATGCCAAGGTCGTTGTGGCAGTGGGTGGCAAAGATCACCTCATCCGCGCCGGGCACGGTGGCGATCAGGCGTTTGATCAGGTCAGCCGACTCACGCGGGGCGGTATAGCCAACGGTGTCGGGGATGTTGATCGTGGTGGCGCCAGCCTTGATCGCAATCTCGATCACACGGCAGAGGTAATCCCACTCGGTGCGCGTTGCATCCATCGGCGACCACTGCACATCAGGGCAGAGGTTGCGGGCATGGGTCACCGTTTCGTGGATGCGGTCGGCCATCTGATCCATCGTCAGGTTCGGAATGGCGCGGTGCAGCGGCGAGGTGCCGATAAACGTGTGAATGCGCGGCTTTTCGCAGTTCTTCACCGCGTCCCAGCAGCGTTCGATGTCAGGGAATTGCGCGCGGGCCAGCCCACAGATCGACGCGTTCTTGGCGCGTTTGGCGATTTCCGACACAGCGGCAAAATCGCCTTCCGAGGCGATCGGGAACCCGGCCTCGATGATGTCGACGCCCATATCGTCCAGCAGCTCGGCAATCTCGAGCTTTTCGTCATGGGTCATGGTCGCGCCGGGGGACTGTTCGCCGTCACGGAGGGTCGTGTCAAAAATGAGCACGCGGTCTTTATCGTTGGTCATGTCTGAAGTCTCTGTTTTGTCTTTATCCAGTGTCACGTCGGCGCGATGCAGGCCTCCTCTGAGCGGACGCGCCGTGACGGCACGCTCAGAGGCGTGTTAGGATTAGACGTAGGGCCAGCGCAAGCGCGGAACGCTGCGGTGCATCAGGTGCGATATGGCCATTCATCATCATGCCGCGGACTATGCCGCGCGGGTTTCAGAATGAAAAGCCCTTTTTCGCGGGAATTTCAGACCAGCCCCAATTCGGCATCGCTGGCGATCCGGTCATATTTGTCACGCGGCGGCATGGGACGGGTGCGCCAATCGGGATCGAAGGTGAAACTTGATTTGCTTCGCCCCTCGGGCAGTGCGCCGTTCCCGCAGCCGATGGCGTAGTCGTAATACAGTTTCACGATCTCGTCATGGCTGACCTGCTGCGCGGCGGGATGGGCCATGCAGGCGCTGCGCCATGCGGCGACGCGGGCATAGTCCGGCGTATCGGGCAGGGTGAAACCCTCGTAATACTCAAGAAACCAGAAGCGCATGAACATCGAGGTATAGACGCATTCGACCAGCCCGAAGTCATCAAACACGAATGGACCATCGGGGGCAAAATGCTGCAATTCGTTGTTCAGCCAGCGGTATTCGGCCAGATGCGCCTCGCGCAGTTCATCGGTTTTGCTGCGGTCGCGGTTCATCACGAACTTATAGCCCGTCATGGCAAACTCGCCCTGACGGGTGATCAAGAACCGTTCAACGCTGCGTTTGTACGCATCGGTCTGGGCGACGGGGCGGTCGGCAAAGCGTTCCTCGACATAGCGTAGGATCACGAGGCTTTCCTTGATCACCTCGCCGGTCTCCAGCTCCATGATCGGCAGGGCGGTGGTGCCGCGCGATTTCTTCAGCAGCTCTGGATCGCGCGGTTTGGAGATGTCGACCGTGACGAAATTGATCTGATCCCGCAGGCCCTTAAGTTCGAGCAGGATCTCAACGCGCTGCGAGAAGGGGCAAACGGGGATGTGGTAAATAGTGGGTTTGGTCATCGGGAAATCCTCTTTGGGCCAAAGTTAGCTCAAGCAGAGTGACTTGGCCATTCACACCATTGCGCGCAGGGCCTCTTTTAGCCGGGCTATTCCACCGGGCTGCCAGCCAAGGGCGCGCAGGCGGGATGTGTCCATCACGTAATAATCTTTTGAGCGGGCGCGGGCGGGGATCGGGCCTTTGCGGTGGCTCGCCTCCAGATACATCGCCAACAGGTCTGAGCGATCAAGTAGCAGGTCCGACACGTTGAGGATCGGCGGCGTGTCTTGGGTCAGGGCGACGCGGCCAGCGGCGGCAAGGTCCGCGCCATGAACCTCGGTGCCCACACGGGGGGCGATACGGCGGCCCGCGGCGAAATCGTCAAACAGCCCTTGCCATTTATGCGCAGGGCCGGGGCCGTAAACACCCGTTGCGCGCAGGCTGGTGGATTTGAGGCGGGAGGTGGCGAGCGCCTGTTCGACCTGCAATTTGACCTGCCCATACAGCGTTTCGGGGGTGCAATGCATGTCTTCGGTCAACACGGCACCGGGCGCTTGCTGGCCATAGACGGCGCGGGACGACAGGAAGATAAACCGCCTTACGCCCGCCGCCTCGGCCGCGCGGATCAGTGCGAGCGAGCCATCCAAATTGGCGCGGCGAAACCCGTCTGGGTCATTGCCTTCGCCGCCGCGATATTTGCCCGGCTCGTGCAAATAGGCGCAGTGGATCACCGCATCAAACCCGGCCAGATCGGGGGCAGGGCCGTTCAGATCATAGGGCAGGTGCGGCACCTCAGGGGATGGTGTGCGCGATAGGCAAACCACCTGATCGCCCGCAGCCAAAGCCTCGGCCACGAAGAAGCGCCCGACCAGCCCGTTGCCGCCCGTGACTGCGATTTTCATGCGCGCGGCCCCGGAAGGCTGGCGATGTCGGGGATTGCGTCGCCATTGGCGAACCGCTGCCATAGCTCTATCAATGGCAGGAGTTGGGCGCGCTTGGGGTGGTCGGTCTGCCACGGCTTTTCGTACTGGTAATGCAACACATGGATGGCCTTCCAATCCCAAAGCGCGGGCATGTTGAACCAGACGTATTGCAGCATGTTGTAGAACACTGGAAGGCCGTGCCAGTCGGGGAAGTAGCTTTCCAAGAACGTCTGATCGGTGCGCCGCCAAAAGGCCCCGGGCACGTCCAGCTTGGCCAGCATATCGTCAAACGTCGCCTGCGCGGGGCGGGCGGTGAACACGCCCGAGTTCAGGCGATGAAAGTCAGCCATGGTTTCATACACGTTTGGGGCGGCGGAAAAGTCAGGGTAGGCAAACAGCCGATCACAGTATTTCAGCATGATCGCATCGGCGTCGATAAATACCACGCTGTCATAATCGAGCTGCCACAGGCGCAGTTTGCTGAAATTGTCCAAAGGCGTGTGAAACACAGGCTTACCGCCCTTGGTGAAGGGGGCCAGCGTGTGGATCTTGTCGCGGGCGTGGGCCTCGGCGAAGGCCGGGCTGACGGGCATAAACTCGGCCAGAACCAACCGCGCGCCCAGCGACTCCAAGGGGGCCAAACGTGCCTCATCCACGCCGCCAGTGTACAGCACCACGCAATCCGCCTGGGTTCCCGTGTGGCGGATCGACCGGATCAGGGCCGTGGCCCCAAGCACATAGTCTGCATTCGTGACCAGCGTAACATAGGCGTGCCGGCCCTGCGCGGGCCGGCTGGCAGTCAGTGCAGCCATTTACGAAACGGCCTTGAGGCGCTTGCCTTCCGGGTCACGCTCTACCCGCTCGCCCAATTCCTTGGTCCAGGCGGATACGGCGGGCACTCGTTTGCGATCAATGCGGTGGGCGTATTTCTTCGCCACATCAACCACTTCGCTCATCAGCCCTTCGGCCAGCGTGATTGGGTTCAGGCCAAGGCTCAGGAACTGGTCGTTCTTGACGATCAGATCGTTCTCGGCGGCCTCTTTGCGCGGGTTCGGCAGGTAGGCCACTTTGGCCCCGGTCAAGCCTGCGATCATCTCGGCCAGATCGCGCACGCGGTGGGTTTCGGTCATCTGGTTGAAGATCTTCACACGCTCGCCAGCTTTCGGTGCGTCGTTCAGGGCCAGTTCGATGCAGCGCACGCAGTCTTGAAGATGGATAAACGCGCGGGTCTGGCCGCCGGTGCCATGTACGGTCAGCGGATAGTCAATCGCGGCTTGGATCAGGAAACGGTTCAACACCGTGCCATAGTCCCCGTCATAGTCGAAGCGGTTGATCAACTGCTCATGGCGGCGGGTCTGCTCGGTGTGCGTGCCCCAAACGATGCCCTGATGCAGATCGGTGATCCGCAGGTTGTCGTTTTGGGCGTAGAACTGGAACAGGATCTGATCGAGCGATTTGGTCATGTGATAGACCGAGCCGGGGCGCGTGGGATAGAGGATCTCAAGTCCCTTCTTTTCGCCTTCAAGGTTCTCAATCTCAACATCCAAGTAGCCTTCGGGGATGGCCGCGCCGACGCTGGAATAGCCGTAAACGCCCATTGTTCCGAGGTGGACCAGATGCGCGTCGATGCCGGTTTCGGCCATCGCCGCCAAAACGTTATGCGTGGCACTGACGTTGTTGTTGACGGTGTAGGTTTTGTGGCGGTCCGTCTTCATTGAATAGGGCGCGGCCCGCTGTTCGGCAAAATGGATCAGCGCGTCAGGACGGTATTCCAGCAGCCACGCCTTGAAGCGTTCATAATCCTTGGCCAGATCCAGCAGATGAAACTGAAGCGCGCGGCCAGTGACGTCTTTCCAGATCCGGCACCGTTCCTGAATCGAATCCATTGGCGTCAGCGATTGAACCCCCAACTCGGTGTCGATCCAACGCCGCGATAGGTTGTCGATGATGTGAACCTCGTGTCCCAAATCAGACAGGTGAAGCACGGTCGGCCAGCCAACAAATCCGTCGCCGCCAAGAACTGCAATGCGCATAAGTGGTCCTTTCTTCGCATGGCGTTTATTCGCTTTTGACGATGATTTTGACGTCGCGCAAGGTTCATAAAATCGTTACATATCAATATGATAGGTGTCAAATTTTTGTTACATTACCCCCTCGTCTTGACCTCTTGCCGCGCCCGGCTATCTGGCGTGTCAGGGGTGAAAAGGGACGTAAATGCGGGCACTTGTTATCGGTAGCACAGGCGGGATCGGGGCGGCGTTGGTCACCGCTTTGACGTCGCGCGGGGCCGAGGTCACAGGCCTGTCGCGGCGTGGCGACGGTTTGGACATCACGGATGCGTCGGCAATTTCGCGCCGGTTTGCCGCACTCTCGCCGGGGTATGACCTGATTTTCACCGCCACAGGCGCCCTAGAGGTTAACGGCGCGGCGCCGGAAAAGGCCCTGTCTGCCCTGACGCCCAAGGCCATGGCGGATCAGTTCGCGGTCAATGCGATTGGGCCGATGATGGTTCTGCAACAGGCGCAGCCGCTGCTGGCGCGGGATCGGCGGGCGGTGATTGCCACGCTGTCGGCGCGGGTTGGGTCCATCGGTGACAACCGGCTTGGTGGCTGGCACAGCTATCGCATGGCCAAGGCCGCGCTGAACCAAGGCATTCGCGGGGCCGCGATTGAACTGGCGCGGACCCACAAACAGGCGATCTGCGTAGCGCTGCATCCCGGCACCGTCGAGACCGAATTCACGCGCAAATATCTGGGCCGTCATCCTGCCGTCCCACCGGCCGAGGCTGCGGAAAACCTGCTGCGGGTGATTGCCGGGCTAACCCCCGGCGATACCGGTCAGTTCTATGATTGGGCGGGCAAGCGCGTCCCATGGTAAGGCTGGTTTTGGTACTGGGGGACCAACTGTCGCCCGATCTGTCCGCCTTGGCGCAGGCGGATAAGGCGCGCGATGTGGTCGTGATGGCCGAAGTGCGGGACGAGGCGACCTATGTCCGCCACCACCCCAAGAAAATCGCCTTTTGCTTTGCCGCCATGCGCAAATTCGCCGCCCGTCTGCGGGATAACGGCTGGGATGTGCGCTATTCTGAATATGACGACACGCATAACGCGGGCTCGATCGTCGGAGAACTGCTGCGCCGCGCGGATGAGATCGGCGCAGCCGAGGTGCTGGCAACGGAACCCGGCGAATGGCGTTTGATTGAGGCGTTGAATGCTGCGCCCGTTCCCGTGACAATCCTGCCGGACGACCGATTTATTGCGTCACATCAAGAGTTTGAGTCTTGGGCCAAAGGGCGAAAGACCCTGCGAATGGAGTATTTCTATCGCGATATGCGGCGCAAGACGGGTTTGCTCATGGACGGGGACAAGCCCGAGGGCGGGCAGTGGAATTATGACCACGACAATCGCAAACCCGCGCCGGATCAGGTTGACTATAGCGGCCCGATGCAATTCACACCTGACGCCACAGTCGAGGCGGCGCTCGATCTGGTTGAGGCCGAATTTGGCGACCATTTCGGGCACGCGCGGCCCTTTTGGTTTGCAACTGACCAAGAACAGGCGCGGCGTGCCTTGACGCATTTCATCAAACACGCCCTGCCGAAATTCGGCGACTACCAAGACGCGATGCTTGACGGGAACCGGTTCCTTTATCACGCGGTAATCTCGGTCTACCTCAATGCGGGCCTACTGAGCCCGCTTGAGGTCTGCCGCGTCGCCGAAGACGCCTACCGGGCAGGGGATGCGCCGTTGAATGCGGTGGAAGGGTTCATCCGCCAGATCATCGGCTGGCGCGAATATGTGCGCGGGATCTATTTCCTTGAGGGGCCGGACTATCCGCGCCGCAACGCGCTGAGCCACCAACGCCCCTTGCCTGCGCTGTATTGGGGCGGTCCGACGAAAATGCGCTGTCTGTCCAAAGCGGTCGAACAAACTCGGGATGAGGCCTATGCCCACCACATCCAACGCCTTATGATCACGGGAAATTTCGGGCTTCTGGCCGGGATCAACCCAACCGCGCTACATGAATGGTATCTTGAGGTCTATGCCGACGCCTATGAATGGGTCGAAGCACCGAACACCGTCGGAATGAGCCAGTTTGCTGACGGCGGGATCATCGCCTCCAAGCCCTATGTGTCCAGCGGGGCCTATATTGACCGGATGTCAGACCATTGCCGGGCCTGCCATTACGACGTCAAAACCAAGACAGGGCAGGGGGCCTGTCCGTTCAACCTGATGTACTGGGCCTTTCTGGACCGTCACCGCGACAGATTTTCCGGCAATCCGCGCATGGGCAATATGTACCGTACTTGGGATCGAATGGACGCAGGCAAACGCCGTGTCATTCTGGACGAGGCCGAAGCCTTTCTGACCGCGCTGTCAAATGGCGATCCTGTCTGACTTTTCCTTTCAGCGCGGGCGCGATACACCGTGCACATGCGCATTTTGGAAAACATCATCACGGACCGGGGGTCTAAATACGCCGTGTCGGGCGGGCCCTGCACCTCAGAAGAGGAGGCGAAGGCGCTGGTTAAAGAACTGACGCGCAAGAAGAAATTCGCCAAAGCTACCCATCATAGCTGGGGTGTGATCACAAATGGCACCCAAATCAAGAATGATGACGGCGAAAGCGGCGCAGGCATGGTTATTCTGCGTATGTTGGAACGTGAAGGCCTGCAAGATCACGCCGTAATCGTCACGCGCTGGTACGGCGGCAAGCATCTGGGCGGCGACCGGTTCCGCCATGTTCAGGACGCCGTGCGCATTTATCTGGACTATCTGACCGCAAAATAGGCGGCCCGAATGGTGTCGGGCCGCTCGAAACAATGCCTTAGGCGCATCACGCCATGGCCGCTTGCCCCTGATGGGCCAGTACCGATTCCGATTTGCAGCCGACAATCGCCGGGGCCTGTTGCGACAGTTCGGGCCGGTCGATGGCATCGACCATGAACAACGCGAAATCCGTTCGGCGCACCAGATTGCTGGCCAAGATCGGATCGCCCACATGTTCGGACCAAACAGGCAAACCTTCGCTTTCGCCTTCTTCAAGGTTGCAGCCGCGCACAACCGTCCAATCGCGGCCAGAGTTAAAGATCATATCGCAGGCACGGTACTGGTCGTTGATATCGACCAGACGGAAGAACTTTACGATGGGCATCAGGATCGCCAGGATCGCCCGCAGTTTCCACGAATAGACGTCTTGGCCATCGCGAGTGATGTGCCAGCCGCAGGAAAAGACCAGACGGGCATCGGGTTTGGCGTATTTCATCACCGCGCTGGCGGTGTTGGTCGAATATCCCTTGACACCCCAAGGGGCCAAAACCGTCAGAACCGCGTCCGCGCCCTCAACGGCCTTGGACACAGCGGCGTGATCGTCGGTTCGGCCGGGATAGACGGTGATCTTGTCCTTCCATTCGTCCAGTTTGTGCACGCTTTCAGGCCGACATACGCCAGATACAGTGTACCCGCGCGCCAGCGCGTGCTGAAGCATGTAGCGGCCAAGTTTTCCGGAGATACCGATGATGCAGATATGTTTCATTTTTCTAAATTCCTGATTCTATTTTGCTTTTACGCTGTAAGTTGGCGGTGTCTTATGAAAACTTACACTGTAATTGTTCAGGCAGTTTTGGCGCTTACACTGTAAGTTATTGCTTGACCTTTTACGCTTACGCTGTAAGTTTGGCAAGGAATTTCTGAGGAAACGGCATGTAATGGAAAATACCCAAGAAAAACAAAAGCTCAGCCGCGAAGCCATTCTGGAGGCTGCGTTGGAACTGGCGGATGAAGGCGGTTTGCAGGCTGTCTCGATGCGCAAGGTCGCAGCCCGAGTCGGGGCTGAGGCGATGTCGCTCTATAATCACATCAAAAACAAAGAAGACCTGATTGACGGGATCGTGGACCGTGTGGCGGCGCGGTTTGTCGTGCCGGATGTGAATGGCGATTGGCAGGAAGAGATGCGCAAACGCGCGGTGTCGATGCATCAGGTGATGATGCGCCACCGTTGGTCGCCCATTCCGTTTGTGTCGCGCATCAACACCGGCCCCGCACAGCTGCGCCATGTCGATGCAACGATCGGCTGTCTGGTGACGGCTGGATTTACCTATGAGATGGCCGATTACGCGTGGAATACGCTGGATAGCCACATCTTTGGCTTCACCCTGAAGGAAATCAGCTTTCCGTTTGAACCCGAAGAGTTCGCAGAGGTCGCGCAGCGCTATCAAACCCTTATCACAGAAGACAAATACCCCTATCTGGCGGGCATGTCTCAGGCCGTGATGAGCGGGGCGCATAATGGCGTTCAAAGCGTCGAATTCGGCCTGAACATCATTCTGGAAGGGCTAGAGGCAAAACGGGCGGCGCATTGGGGGCACCGCCTGTCTACGCTCAGGACATGAGCTTTTTGGTGATTGTGACCAGCCGTTCGGTTTGATGTTTGACGGCGGCTTTGCCTGCGTCGTCGTATTCACCTGCTTTGGCCGAATAGCCGTAGGGGTTGCCGCCCGAATTCGAGACGGCCTCAGATGTGTAGCCCGGCGGCACCAGAACCGCGCCCCAGTGCATGAAACTGGTATAGAGCGAAATCAGCGTGGTTTCCTGCCCACCATGGGCGTTCCCGGCGCTTGTGGTGGCTGTCACGGCCTTGTTGGCAAGGCTGCCCTGGCTCCAGACGGGGCCAAGCGTGTCGATGAAGGCGCGCATCTGGCTGGCGACCACGCCATAGCGCGTCGGAGCCGAGAAGAAGTACCCATCCGCCCAGACCAGATCTTCTGGCGTGGCTTCGGGGATGTCGGCCATCTTGTCTTGTTGCGCTTTCCACGGCTCTTGCCCGTCGATCACCGCTTGCGGTGCGGTTTCACGCACTTTGCGCAGGCGAACCTCGGCGCCTGCGGCCTCGGCGGCCTCGGCTGCGGTCTTGGCGATTTCGTAATTCGTGCCATAAGTGGAATAATATAACACTGCGATTTTCGGTTTGGTCATCGGACCCTCCTGATGCGTTGTCGCGTCTTGAGGAGGAATGTAGGCTTTTTGCAAAAATGCGCTATTCTGAAAATTTTGATCTGTAATGTGCAAAATTGCACGGAACTTCCCGCGTTTTGGCGCGTTTTGACCGAATTGTCACGTAATGTTATATCATTACGTGCGGTGCGCTGTGAATTGGCCGCATGGCCAATCCGTCAGGTTTTCGCAGGGATTTACCCGTTGTCGCGCCAGCGGTTGGCAATCGGATAGCGGCGATCCAGCCAAAACGCCTTTTTCGACAGCCGGGTTCCGGGCGCCGATTGGAAGCGTTTGTATTCGCTGATGTAGAGCAGGTGTTGAACACGTTTCGCGTCGGCCTCGGGGAAGCCAGCGGCGACGCAATCCGCGATCGAGCCGTCCAGATCCACAAGGATTTCCAGAATGCCGTCCAGCACGGGGTAGTCGGGCAGGCTATCGCTGTCCTTCTGGTCCTCGCGCAGTTCCGCCGACGGGGGTTTGTCGATCACCGAGACCGGGATCACCTCGCCTTTGGGGCCAAGCATCCAATCACGGTGAGTGTTATTGCGCCAACGACAGCAATCAAACACGCGGGTCTTGTACATGTCCTTGATCGGATTGTACCCGCCGTTCATATCGCCATAGATCGTGGCATAGCCCACCGCGACTTCGGACTTGTTGCCCGTGGTCAGCAGCATTTCGCCAAACTTGTTGGACAGTGCCATCAGAAGCAGCCCGCGCAAACGGCTTTGGATGTTTTCTTCGGTCAGATCGGGCGAAGTGCCTTCGAACAGCGGGGCCAGCGTATTGGTGATTGCGCCGCGACCTTCGGCAATCGGCACGAAATCATAGCGGCAGCCCAGATTTTCGGCGACGGCTTTGGCGTCATCCAGCGACCCTTGGCTGGTGTATTCGGAGGGCAGCATCACACAGCGCACATTGTCCGCGCCGATGGCGTCGGTTGCAATGGTGGCGACGATAGCGGAATCAATCCCGCCGGATAGGCCCAGCAGCACTTTCTTGAACCCGGTTTTGCGCAGGTAGTCGCGCAACGACAGGACCATCGCGTGATAATCCTGCTCCATGCTGGTGGGGTGCTGGGTGAATGCGCCGTCCTGTGCGCGCCAGCCGTCATCGGTGCGCAGCATGTCGATGGTCGAGATCACCTCCTCGAACACCGGCAATTGCACCGCGGGCGCGCCATGGGGGTTGAGCACGAAAGACCCGCCGTCAAAGACCTGATCGTCCTGTCCGCCAACCATGTTCAGGTAAATCAGCGGCAGGCCGCTTTCGACCACGCGGGCGACCATCTTGTTCAGGCGGGTTTCGAACTTGTCGCGGTAATAGGGCGATCCGTTCGGAACAAGGAAAAACTCGGCCCCCGATTCCTCCATCGCCTCAACCACGTCCGGATACCATGCGTCTTCGCAGATCGGCATGCCGATGCGCACGCCATTGACCGACACCGGCCCCTGAAGTGCATCGCGGGAAAACACGCGCACTTCGTCGAACACATTATAGTTGGGCAGATAGTATTTATGCGTTACGGCGCTGATCTTGCCGCCCTGCAACACATAATAGCTGTTGTGCAGCTTGGTGCCTTCGGGGCAGGGGCCACCGATTGCCAAGGCCGGACCATCGGCGCAGCGCGTGGCCAAATCGTTGATCGCCTCAACGGCGGCGGCCACGAAAGCCGGTTTTACGATCAGATCCTGACATTGATAGCCAGTGATGAACATCTCGGGCAGGGCGACCAGATCTGCACCCGCCTCTTTGCCCTCCAGCCACGCCTGATGGGCGCGATCGGCGTTTCCGGCCAGATCTCCGACGGTTGGGTTCAACTGAGCAAGTGTCAGGCGAAAGCGATCGCTCATGTGTCGGCCTTTCTTTTGGACTTACGCCCCATGTATCAGATCACAGCGCGAGGAAAAGATGACTTGGGCAAAAGTGATTGCCCCGTCGCAGGTTCACCATTAGTTTTTGCGGTAACAGGGAACACCGTGACCACGGATAACAAGCGGGGCTTGGCACATGACTGGGAGGTTCACTTCGGCGCTGACGATGGGGGCGCTGATTGCGATGACAGCCGCGCCCGGCTGGGCTCAGAGCAACGAAGTTATCACAAAACAATATGATGACGGCGGCGTGTACGAAGGCACATTCCAAGATGGGCTTCAGCACGGCAACGGCACCTATATGTTGCCCAACGGCTATGAATATAGCGGTGAATGGGTCGATGGCGAAATCAAGGGCAAGGGCGTTGCCAAATTCCCCAACGGGTCGGTCTATGACGGCACCTTTGCCAAGGGCAAACCCGATGGCGTGGGCAAGATCATCTTTGCCGATGGCAGTTTCTACGAAGGCACGTGGCTGGATGGCAAGATCACCGGTCAAGGCGTGATGGTCTACGGCAATGGCGTCCGGTATGAAGGCAGCTTCCGCAATGCGCTGCATCACGGGCGCGGCACGATGACCAGCCCCGGCGGTTACGTCTACGAAGGCGACTGGGTCAACGGCGTCAAGGAAGGCAACGGCAAGATCACCTATCCCGATGGGTCGATCTATGAGGGCCGCATCGCCGAGGGTGAACGCGATGGTCAGGGCAAGCTGACCATGGCGGACGGTCTTGTCTACGAAGGCATGTGGCGCGCGGGCCAGATCGAGGGCGCAGGCACGCTGTCGCAAACCAATGGCGATGTCTATGATGGTGATCTGGTGGCAGGCCGCCGCCAAGGTCAGGGCAAGGTCACCTATGCCAATGGCGACACCTATGAAGGAGCCTTTGCCGATGACAAGCGTCACGGGCAGGGCACATTTGTGGGCTCGGACGGGTATCGCTACACCGGCAATTGGGTTGAAGGCCAGATCGAAGGTCAGGGCGAAGTGCATTACCCCGATGGGTCGGTATACACCGGCATGTTCTCGGGCGACTTGGCCAACGGTAAGGGCAAGATCGTCTATGCCGACGGGTCGACCTATGATGGTGACTGGGTGGATGGTGTGATCGAAGGCGAAGGCACGGCCACCTATCCGAACGGTGTGACGTATAAAGGCGGGTTCAAGAATGCCCGCAACCATGGCTTTGGCGTGATGTCCTATGCCGATGGCTACACCTACGAAGGCAACTGGGACAACGGTCAGCGCCACGGCGACGGCAAGGCGACCTTCGCGGATGGGACCGTTTACACCGGCCAATTCGAAAAGGGTCAGCGCCACGGCAAGGGCGATATCACCATGCCCAACGGCTTTACCTATTCCGGCGACTGGGTGAACGGCGCCATCGAAGGCCAAGGCCGCGCGGTCTATTCCAACGGTGATACCTATGAGGGCGGTTTTGTGAACGGCAAGCGCCAAGGGCAGGGGACCATGCGCTATGCATCGGGTCAGGAAGCCTCGGGCGAGTGGGTGAACGGTGCGCTTGATGCGATTGAGGCACCGGAACCAGCTGCGGATGCCATCCCGACCGCGGATCCGGCCCCGACAACCGAACCGGCCCAAGATGTCGTCCCAGCCGAGGAAGCCCCGGCCGAAACCGGCAATTAACGCAAACTGTAATCCGCAAGGGGGGTATAGCGCGCCCCTTGCGGTGTTAGCTCTGACTCATAAAGCGCAAAGCTGTCGGTCCTTTCGGGCGCGATGGGCTGCGGGGGTGTCCCGGCCAACAATGTCTGCGCCGCCGAACTGGCCATCTGCGATGACGCCATTCGCGCAATCGTCACATGCGGGCGGAACTTGCGCCGCTCGAGCCTGATTCCGGAATGGCGCACCGCGCGGGCCACGGCTTTGTGCAGGGCCGAAAGTTCGGGGGTGTCCTTGATGGTCAGGGCGATTGCCGTTTGATGCTTGGCCGAAAACGGCACCACCCCCGCCGATTGAAGCGGGACCGGCGGCAGGCTGATCGCGTCTAGCCCCGGATGCAGATCTTCAAGCGCGGTTTGCGGCTGATCGCCAAGGAAGGCCAAAGTCAGGTGCAGATTTTCCGGCGGAACGCAGCGGATGCCCAAACCGGCTGCTTTGGTTTGTAGGGCTTTCGCCTGTTCGCGAATGGGGGTAGGCAGGGCAAGGGCGATGAAGCTGCGGATCATGTTGCCCCCTCAAGCTGTGTCAGATGACAAAGCGGGCGCAAACGCTCGGCGTCCTCGCGGCGGCAGAGTTCGGTTCCGGGGGTCATGACCGCCGAACTGGCGGCGGCAGCGCCGAATTGCAGGGCATCGGGCAAGGTATCGCCGCGGGCCAAGGCCAGCGACATGCCGCCCACGAAACTGTCGCCCGCGCCGACCTTGCTGACAACGGGAACATCGGCGGCCATGGTGTGCCAACGCCCATCCGCGCAGGCCATCACCGACCCGTCTGCGCCGCGTGCGATCACAACCGCCTCGGCCGCGCCACTGGTCACCAAATCCCGCGCCAAGCCTGCGCTATCCAAACGGTCCGGCAGGGGACGGCCTGCCAGCTCTTCCGCCTCGCCGCTATCCATGCGCAGAATAAAGGCCGCGCGGTCTGTCTGCGTCGCGGCCATGCGCAGCGCCTCGCCCGAGGTATCAAGGATCGCCCGCCCGCCTGCGTCACGGGTCTTGCGGGACAGGTCAGCGATTAGACCCGCTGGGCATCCGGGGGGCATGCTGCCGCTGATGACAACCAAACCGCCGGGCCGGGTTTGTGCCGCGACTGCGTTGATCAGCCGGTCGATGTCGGATTGCGCCCAAACCGGCCCCGGCATCACGAACCGGTACTGCCCGCCCGTGGATTGATCCGTCACCGCAAGGCTTTGACGTGTGTCGCCGGGCGCGTTGAAAGCAACGGTTTCGATCCCGCCTGCGTTCAGCAAATCGCCAAGCTGCGCACCGGTCGCGCCGCCCAAGGCCACCAATGCCCGCGCCTTGCCGTCCAAATGTGACACCGCACGCGCCACATTGATCCCGCCGCCGCCGGGTTCGGCCACTGGCGCGGTGCAGCGCAGCTTGGGGCCGGGGCTGATGGATGGGGCAGCGCAGGACAGATCCAGCGCAGGGTTCAATGTAATCGTCAGTATGTCAGTCATGGGCCGTCCTTGTGGTGGGCAAGGGTGCCTTAATCTGACCAGCAGACCAAGCCCTCATCGGCCTTGCAACTGGACAAATCGCGCCTTCTGTGAAATGTCGCGCCCAACAGGAGACTCCGATGACCGTTACCCGTTTCGCGCCGTCGCCGACCGGCTATATCCACGTTGGCAACCTGCGCACCGCGCTATTCAACTATCTGATCGCCCGCAAAGCTGGCGGCACATTCATTCTGCGTATCGACGATACCGACCCGGAGCGGTCGAAAGAAGAATATGTCGATGCCATCAAGCAAGATCTGGAATGGCTGGGCCTGACCTGGGACCGTGTTGAGCGTCAGTCCGAGCGCCTTGAGCGCTACGAAGATGCCGCGCAATCGCTGCGTGACATGGGCCGGTTCTATGAAGCGTTCGAGACGCCGACCGAATTGGACCTGAAGCGCAAAAAACAGCTGAACATGGGCAAACCGCCGGTCTATGACCGCGCGGCATTGGCCCTGTCCGACGACGAAAAGACCAAACTGCGCACTGAACGTGGCGATGGCGTTTGGCGGTTCAAGCTGGATCAACAGCGGATTGACTGGACCGACGGCATTCTGGGCGACATCTCGATCGATGCGGCCTCGGTTTCAGACCCGGTTCTGATCCGTGCAGATGGCCAGTTCCTCTATACGCTTGCGTCTGTCTGCGATGACGTCGATTTCGGCATCACCCATGTTGTGCGCGGCTCGGACCACGTCACCAACACGGCGACACAGATTCAGATCATCCAAGCGCTGGGTGGCACTGTGCCTGCCTTCGCGCACCATTCGCTGCTGACCGGCCCGCAGGGTGAGGCGCTGTCGAAACGTCTTGGCACTTTGGCCCTGCGCGATCTGCGTGAAAACGGGATCGAGCCTGAGGCGCTTCTTAGCCTGATGGCGCGTCTGGGATCGTCCCAACCGGTTGAGCTGCGACTGACACTGGACGAAATCGCCGATGGGTTCGACCTGTCGCAGTTCGGGTCGGCCCCGACCAAGTTCGACGTCCAAGATCTTTATCCGCTGACGGCCAAGAAACTGCATGACCTGCCGCTTGAGGCCGTTGCAGACCAAATCGCTGAAATCGGCGTGCCTTCCGACAAGGCCGAATTGTTCTGGACCGTCACGCGCGAAAACATCACCACCCGCAAGGATCTGGCCCCGTGGTGGGCGCTGTTCCGCGATGGGGCAGAGCCGGTGATCGAAGATGAAGACCGCGATTTCATCGCGCAGGCCATGACCATGTTGCCCGACGGCCCCTATACGCCGGACACCTGGAAAGACTGGACCACTGCGGTGAAGGATGCGACGGGCCGCAAGGGCAAAGGTCTGTTCATGCCGCTGCGCAAGGCCGTGACCGGCCAGCAAAGCGGGCCGGATATGTCCAATGTCATGCAGCTGATGCAGGTGATCCGCGCCAAGGGCTAAGGCCCTATAGCGCGGGCATGTCTGCCATCACGGTACATCCCAATTTGCGCAGGGCGTCATCCACGACGCCCTGTTCGCTTTCATGCAGGCGCTGCGCACGGGGATAGCGCGGATTGGCGCGGTCATTGAGGATAGGCGCTTCCCAGCCGGTGGTGGTGGCAAAAAATGCCTCGGCCCCGGATGCGCCAAACTCGGCCAGATAGCCCTGCACCACTACGTCAATATAACTGAGCAGCACCGGGTGCTGCCCATCGGGCAGGCGCATTCGATCCGGATGAATGGCATAGATCGCGATGTCGTCAACGCCGTCCGCCCCGTGATCTACTACATGTGTTGCGGGCACGCGGTCATAGGCGGCCTCGCGCACATCCAGCGCGGCCCAGTCATTGTGCGGCACATGGGCAATCAGGCCCGAAATCGTGCAATCTGCGTCGGGAATCGCCGTCAGAAAAGCCACTTGCCGATCCGGCGTATACCGCCACGCCCGCCGCCATCCCTTGGCCGTGGCCACCGCGCTGCGGGTGAAATCATGGGTGCGGCGGTTCACCAAAGACCCATATCCAAAGAAATAATGTTCCGGCATCACGCGGTGTCCTGACTTTTGACCTATGTCAAACACATCTTTTCGGTTTGGTGCAACTGTACCCGCATAATGAACTGGCCCCCAGAATGGAGCGTGACCTGTGCGAGTTACCAAACGAACCAATATTGCGATGCGAGTGCTGATGTTTTGTGCTGCCAACACTGGTCGCCTAGTCACCAAGCATGAGATCGCGAAAAAGTGCAACGCTTCGGAAAACCATCTGGCGCAGGTCATCAACCAATTGGCTCAGCTGGGCTTTTTGCACACGCAGCGGGGCCGCAATGGCGGGCTGGAACTTGGCCGCCCGGCAGATCAAATTGTCATCGGAGAGATTTTCCGCGCGCTTGAAGCCCCTGTGCCGCTGGCGGAATGTTTTGCCGATGTGGACAACACCTGCCCGTTGACCAATTCCTGCCGCTTGCGCACCGCGCTGACCGATGCGGCCAACGCCTTTTATGCCACCCTTGATCCGATCACGCTTGATGCGCTGATTTGCGACAATGTCGGACTGTTGAACTTGCTTGGGCCGGATGGATCTTGTGGGCGCGATACCTCCAAACCAGAGCTTGTCACAGGCTAAATGGTCCGCTAGAGGTTCCCCATCTTGATGGGAGAACCGGGCAAACCCGGTGCCGAAGGAGCAACCGCCCCGGAAACTCTCAGGCCCAAGGACCGTCAGGATACGAAACTCTGGAGAGAGGCCCGTTCATCGGGTCCGCCGAAGGGATAACGATCTCAGGCGACAAGGACAGAGGGGGCATTCAAGGTGCGGATGGCGCGCCACGAATGCCGAAGACATGCCTATGGCTTCGGACAGCTATGACCGGAGGCCGCATGTCGGACGATTTGAAACATACACCGCTGTTTGATCTTCATGCCGAATTGGGTGCCAAAATGGTGCCCTTTGCGGGCTATGCCATGCCGGTGCAATACCCGCTTGGCGTTATGAAAGAACATCTGCACACCCGCGCCCGCGCGGGTCTGTTCGATGTCAGCCACATGGGCCAAGTGATTCTGCGCGGGGCCGATGTTGCGGCTGCGTTTGAAACCATGGTGCCGGTCGATGTGGCCGGTCTGGCCGAAGGGCGTCAGCGCTATGGTTTTTTCACCAATGACAAAGGCGGGATCGAAGACGATCTGATGTTCGCCAATCGCGGCGATCATCTGTTCGTCGTGGTCAACGCCGCCTGCAAAGAGGCCGATGTCGCACTGATGCGTGCCGCGTTGGAACCGGGTGTCACGGTCGAGGTGATCGAAGACCGCGCGCTTTTGGCGCTGCAAGGCCCCGAAGCCGAGGACGTGCTGGCCGGCCTGAACCCCGCCGCCCGCGAAATGCGTTTTATGGATGTGGCCACGCTTGAATTGGTGGGGGCCGATTGCTGGGTGTCGCGGTCGGGCTATACCGGCGAAGACGGGTATGAGATTTCGGTGCCAACGGACGCGGTCGAGGCACTGGCCCGCGCCCTTCTGGCCCATGAGGCGGTCGAGCCCATCGGCCTTGGCGCGCGGGATTCGTTGCGGCTTGAGGCGGGGCTTTGCCTGTACGGTCATGACCTGACGCCCGACGTCACGCCCGTGGCCGGTGCCTTGACCTGGGCGATCCAGAAAATCCGCCGCGCAGGTGGCGACCGCGCGGGCGGTTTCCCCGGTGCAGATGTGATTCTGGCGCAGTTGTCGGGCGGGGCGGCGATGCGCCGCGTGAACCTGCGACCCGAAGGCCGCGCCCCGATGCGCGAAGGTGTGCAGATATTTGCGGATGAAACATCAGACACGCCGATTGGATACGTGACATCGGGTGCATTTGGACCGACCGTCGAAGGGCCAATTGCCATGGGCTATGTGTCTTGGGACTTGGCCGAACCAGATCAGAGGCTTTACGGTGAAGTGCGCGGCAAACGCCTGCCAGTCACCGTCTTGGCCGCCCCCGCCTTCAAATCCCGCTACAAGAAATAATCCTTCAGGAGAGACGAGAATGAAATACACCGAAGAACATGAATGGCTGCGCGTCGAGGATGATGTGGTTGTCGTTGGCATCACTGCACATGCTGCCGAACAACTGGGCGATGTGGTTTTCGTGGAGCTTCCCGACGAAGGCACGACCGTGAGCAAAGACGATGAGGTCGTGGTGATCGAAAGCGTCAAGGCCGCATCCGATATTCTGGCCCCGCTGGACGGCGAGATTGTCGAAGTGAACGGCGCAATCGTCGATGAGCCTGGCAAGGTCAACGACGACCCGGAAGGCGAGGCTTGGTTCTTCAAGATGAAGATCGAAGACCTGTCCGAGCTGGACGACTATATGGACGAAGCGGCCTATCGCAAGTTCATCGGGTAAGGCGCAATTGGCGGCGGGTGGCCCGGTGGCCGCTGTCGCATTTGCGTATTTAAGAAAGAGAAGAAGCAGGGGACGCGCGCGTTTCCTGCTGGCGTTGGGCTTTTCCTGAGGGGATGAAACATGGTGTTCGAACCGACCAACTACCTGCCGTATGATTTTGCCAACCGTCGCCATATTGGCCCGTCGCCTGCCGAGATGGCCGATATGTTTGCGGTTCTGGGCGTGGCCGATCTGGACCAGCTGATTGCGCAGACCGTGCCCGAGAGCATCCGTCAGGCCGAGCCGCTGGAATGGGGCAAGGCGCTTTCGGAACGCGAATTGACGCGGCGCATGCGCGAGGTGTCTTCGAAGAACCAGGTTCTGACCTCGCTGATCGGGATGGGCTATCACGGCACGGTGACGCCGCCCGCGATCCAGCGGAATATCTTTGAAAACCCGGCGTGGTACACGGCCTATACGCCCTACCAGCCCGAGATTTCGCAGGGCCGTCTTGAGGCGCTGCTGAACTACCAGACGATGATCTGCGATCTGACGGGGCTTGAGGTGGCGAACGCCTCGCTTCTGGATGAAGCAACGGCCTGCGCCGAGGCGATGACCATGGCGCAACGCGTGGCCAAGTCGAAAGCGGGCGCGTTTTTTGTCGATGAAAACTGCCACCCGCAGAACATCTCCGTGGTCAAAACCCGCGCCGAGCCGCTGGGGATTGAGGTGATTGTAGGCGCGCCCGATGACCTGGACCCAAGCGCCGTTTTCGGGGCGCTGTTTCAGTATCCGGGCACCTACGGGCATGTGCGCGATTTCACCGATCTGATCGCCGCGCTGCATGAGGCCAAGGCCGTGGCCGTGGTGAGTGCCGATCCGATGGCGCTGTGCCTGTTGAAAGAGCCGGGCGCGATGGGGGCCGATATTGCCGTCGGCAGCACCCAGCGCTTTGGCGTGCCGGTTGGCTATGGTGGCCCGCACGCCGCCTATATGGCTTGCCGCGAGGATTATAAGCGCTCGATGCCGGGGCGGATCGTCGGCATCTCGATCGACAGCCATGGCAACCGGGCCTATCGCCTTGCCCTGCAAACCCGCGAACAGCACATCCGCCGCGAAAAAGCGACGTCGAACGTGTGTACGGCGCAGGCACTTTTGGCCGTGATGGCGGGGTTCTATGCCGTGTTCCACGGGCCGGACGGGCTGAAGGCCATCGCGCAGCGCATTCACCGCAAGACCGTTCGTTTGGCCAAAGGGCTGGAGGCTGCGGGCTTCAAGGTCGAGCCGAAAGCGTTCTTTGATACGATCACCGTGGATGTGGGCCTGCTGCAACGCGGCGTTCTGCAAGCGGCTGTCCGTGAGGGGATCAACCTGCGCAAGGTCGGCAAGACCAAGGTGGGCATCACGCTGGACGAACGCACCCGCCCGGCTACGATTGAAGCGGTGTGGAAGGCCTTTGGCTTGCTGCGCAGCGATGATGATTTCACGCCGGAATACCGTTTGCCCGATGCGCTGGTGCGTCAGACGTCTTACCTGCAACATGACGTGTTCCACATGAACCGCGCCGAGACCGAGATGATGCGCTATATGCGCCGCTTGGCCGACCGCGATCTGGCCTTGGACCGGGCGATGATCCCGCTGGGGTCGTGCACGATGAAGCTGAACTCAGCCGCTGAAATGATGCCGGTCAGCTGGGGAGAGTTTTCGCTCATCCACCCCTATGTGCCGAAGGATCAGGCGCAGGGCTATTCCGAGTTGATCAAGGATCTGTCCGATAAGCTGTGTCAGATCACGGGCTATGATGCGTTTTCGATGCAACCCAATTCGGGCGCTCAGGGCGAATATGCGGGGCTTTCGACGATTGCCGCCTATCACAAGGCCAGCGGGCAGGGGCACCGCAATGTATGTCTGATCCCGGTGAACGCGCATGGCACCAACCCGGCCACCGCCAGCATGGTGGGCTGGAAAGTGGTGCCGGTAAAGTGCAACGCGCGCGGCGATATTGACCTCGATGATTTCCGCGAGAAGGCCGAGAAGCACTCGGACGCATTGGCCGCCTGCATGATCACCTATCCCTCGACCCACGGTGTGTTTGAAGCTGCCGTGAAAGAGGTCTGCGCGATTGTGCATGAGCATGGCGGGCAGGTGTATATCGACGGCGCGAACATGAACGCCATGGTGGGCCTGTCGCGCCCCGGCGATCTGGGCGGCGATGTCAGCCACCTGAACCTGCACAAGACCTTCTGCATTCCCCATGGCGGGGGCGGCCCCGGCATGGGCCCGATTGGTGTGAAGGCGCATCTGATCCCGCATCTGCCGCAGCATCCGCTGGGCGGCAAGGGCTCGGGTGCAGTCAGCGCGGCGCCGTTTGGTTCACCCTCGTTGTTGCCGATTTCGTGGGCCTACTGCCTGATGATGGGCGGCGCGGGCCTGACGCAGGCTACGCGCGTGGCGATCCTGAACGCCAACTACATCGCGACGCGGCTCGAAGGCGCGTTTGAGGTGCTCTATCGCGGCGAAGAGGGCCGTGTGGCGCATGAGTGCATCATCGACACGCGCCCCTTTGCCGACAGCGCAGGTGTGACGGTTGAGGATATTGCCAAGCGTCTGATCGACTGCGGCTTCCACGCCCCCACCATGAGCTGGCCGGTGGGAGGGACGCTGATGATTGAGCCGACCGAAAGCGAGACCAAGGCCGAGCTGGACCGCTTCTGTGATGCGATGCTGGCGATCCGCGACGAGATCCGCGCGATCGAGGAAGGCAAGATCGACGCGGACAACAACCCGCTGAAGAACGCGCCGCACACGATGGAAGACTTGGTGCGTGATTGGGATCGCCCCTATTCGCGTGAACAGGGCTGTTTCCCGCCGGGCGCGTTCCGGGTCGATAAATATTGGCCGCCGGTCAACCGCGTGGACAACGTCTATGGGGATCGACATCTGGTCTGCGTCTGCCCACCGATGAGCGATTACGCCGACGCGGCAGAGTAAGGGGGAGGGGCTTTGCCCCTCTTGGCCTGCGGCCAATTCACCCCGCGTACTTAGAAAAGAGAAGAAGAGAGGGGCCTTGGCGGGCCCCTTTTCGTTATTTCAGCGTATCGGTAAGGTGGTCGCGGATGCGGCCCCATGTGGCGGCGTCGGGGGCCATCAGCAGGATATCTGTGCGCGGGGCGGCGGCGGTATAGTCGCTACCATCCAGCAGGGCGACATGAGCGCCGGCGCGTTGCGCGATCAGAACGCCCGCGGCGTGATCCCATGGGGTCAGCTTGGTGGCCAGTAGGAAATCGACATTGCCTTGGGCGAAGGTGCGGGCCTCATGGCAGGCGCAGCGGAGCGACATGGCGCGGGCAAAGTCGGGCAGCAGCGCGGCCAAGGGCTTGCGCTTGTCTTCGGGGAAAAGATCTACCGTGATATAGCCGCCGAGATCGCCAATCGGGCCGCCCTTGGCGACGGTCAGTTTGCGCGGCGGTTTGCCGGGGCGGACCAGTTCGGCATCGCTGGTTTCATCGGCGATGATGTAGTCATCATTGACCGGATCATAGAGCAGACCAAACACTGGGCGGCCAAAACGCAGCATTGAGATGATGACGCCAAAGGTGCTCAGGCCGTTGGCAAAGTTCCATGTGCCGTCCACCGGATCAATGGTGAAGGCCAGTTCTGCCTCGGGGATTTTATCGAGCGTGCCCGGGTTTTCCGAGATGTCCTCTTCGCCGATGATCAACGCGTTGGGGAACATGCGCAGCAAACCGCGCGCGATCATTTTCTCGGACTCGCGGTCGGCATCCGTGACCAGATCCTGCGCACTGGTCTTGGTGTCGATCTGCGACGGCGAAAGTGCGCGGAAACGCGGCAGAATTTCGGTTTTGGCGGCGCGGCGAACCAGATTGACCAGACTTGCGCGTTGCGATGCGGTCAGCGGGGCGGTGATCGGGATAGGCAATTGGTCAGTCAATGAAACAGCTCCGGTGGAATCGGCGGTCGGGTTTGGGATGCCAGCCCCCGACGCCAAGTGCAAGGTGACGAATTGTTCGCAGCAGCCCTAGTCGCGGTTGCGCAAGATGCTGGCAGGGCGTGCCGCCAGCGGACGCCAAGCGAAGGCCAGACCGGCCAAAAGGCTTGCCAGAATTCCGCCCGCAACCACCCCAATGGCCGAGGCCCAGATCACGATGAAATCGGCCTCCATCACGTAGTGGGTCACGGCCCAGCCGCCCAAAACACCTGCGGCCAGCGCCACCAGCCCCGCCGCCGCGCCAAGGATGGCCGAGCGGAGCGCGAAGCTGAACAGGATGCGGCGGCGCGTGGCGCCAAGGGTTTTCAGCACGGCCGCCTCAAACGTCCGGTTGCGCTCGCCCGCGGCGGCGGTCCCGATCAGCACCAGAAAGCCGGTGATCAAAGTGGCGGCGGCCCCCCAGCGGGTGGCATCGGCAATGCCGGACAGCAGCAGGCTGACCTGATCGATGGCGTCGCGCACGCTGATGGCGGTGATATTGGGATAGGCGTTGGACAGATCGCGCAGGATCGTCGCCTCGGCGCTGCGGTCAGCATAGACGGTTGAGATAAAGCTATGCGGCGCACCCGACAGGGCGGCGGGGTTCATCGACATGACAAAGCCGATCCCGGCGGTGGAAAAATCCACCTCGCGGAAAGAGGTGATGGTCGCGGTGATGTCGCGGCCCAGAATGTTGACGGTTAGTTCATCCCCCAGTTTCAGGCCCATTTCCGTGCCTTCTTCGGCAGCGAAGGACACTTGCGGCGCTCCGGTGTAATCTTCGGGCCACCAAGTGCCTCGGGTGATCGTCGTCCGTTCGGTCGGGGTGGCGGAATAGGTCACGCCGCGATCGCCGCGCAGAACCCAGTGTTCGCCCACGGCCTCGGTCGCTGGAATGCCGTTGATGCGGGTGATGATGCCGCGCAGCATCGGGGCGCTTTCGACGCGGGATACGGCCGGATCGCTGTTCAGGCGGTCCATGAAGCCGGGCATCTGGTCTTTTTGGATATCGACAAAGAAGTAAGAGGGCGCAACCTCGGGCAGGTCGCCCGCGATGGCGTTGCGCAGATTGCCGTCGATCTGGCCAATCGCGGCCAGAACGGCCAGTCCCAGACCCAGCGACAACACCACAGACATCGCCGCATCGCGCGGGCCGGATATCGCGCCAAGCGCCCAACGCAGGGCGGGGCGGCCTTTGGTCAGGCGCATGCCCTTGCCCGCCAGCCAATGCACCGCCAGCGCGGCAAGGGACAGAAGGACAAGCGATCCAAGCATGCCGCCCGCCGTCCAAAGTGTCAGGCGCGGGTTGCCGGAAAATACCGTGGCGACGGCCAGCAGCAGGGCCAGCAAACCAAGCGTCCAAAGCAGATATCCCCGTGCGGGCAGGGCCTTGGCCCCATCCAGCGCATCGCGGAACAGGGTGGCGGCCCGGACCTCTTCGGCGCGGGCCAGCGGCCAGAGGGTGAACAAAAGCGCGGTCAGGATGCCGTAGAGCGCAGCCTCGGCCAGTGCGCCGGGGTGCAGGGCGATGATGGTCGGAACGGGCAGGGCCTGAATGATCAGCGGCGCAAACAGGATCGGCACCAAAGCCCCAAGGATCAGCCCGATGCCAATGCCAAGCAGGCTGAGGGCGCCGATCTGAAGGAAATAGGTTTGAAAGATCGTCGCCCGCGTTGCCCCAAGCGTGCGCAGCGTGGCGATGACATGGGTCTTGCGGGCCAGATAGGCGCGAACGGCGGAGGACACACCAATGCCGCCAACGGCCAGACCGGACAGACCAACCAACACTAGAAATGCGCCCAAACGGTCGACAAACCGGGCAATGCCGGGGGCGCCGTTGCGGGCGTCGCGCCAGCGCATGCCGGTATCGCGGAACCGGGTCTCGGCCTCGGCGTCCAGGGCATCAAGATCGCTGCCGCTGGGCAAAAGCAGGCGGTAATTCGTCTCAAAAAGGGTGCCGGGTTGCAGCAGGCCGGATGCGGCCAGCGCATCTGTCCGCACAATGGTGCGCGGGCCAAGGCCAAAGCCCCCCGTGGCGCTGTCGGGTTCGGTCACAAGGCGGGCGGTCAGGGTAAAGACCTGATCCCCAAGCTTAAATTCATCGCCGACGGTAAGGCCCAGACGGTCGGCCAGTACGGGGGCCATAACCGCGCCTTGGCCCGCCAACGCGGCCTTGATCGACATCGCGGGGTCAAGCGTGACCTGACCAAGCAAAGGATAGGCATCATCGACGGATTTCACCTGCGTCAGCGCGCGTTCGGTTTGATCGCCGCGCGTGACAACCGCCATGGACCGGAAATCGGTCACTTCGGACAGGGCGGTGCCGGTGTCCGTTAACCATGCCCGCTCATCGGCATTGGCAAAGCGATAGGTGAACCGCGCCTCGGCATCGCCGCCAAGCAGCACAGCGCCCTGATCGGTCAGCCCGGCCTCAATCGACGATCGCACCGATCCGACCCCGGCAATCGCGGCCACTCCAAGGGCAAGGCAGGCAACCAGAATGCGAAACCCGGCCAGCCCCCCGCGCAATTCGCGGTGGGCAAAGCGTGCGGCGGTCCGCAGGCTCATTCCGCGGCCTCGGCGGTTTGGGCGATCCGGCCATCGTGCAGGCGGATCGTGCGGTCGCATCGCGCGGCAAGATCGGGTGCGTGGGTCACAAGGATCAAGGTCGCGCCGTGCCGGTCGCGCAATCCGAACAACAAGTCGATGATCGCCGCGCCATTTGCGCCATCAAGGTTGCCCGTAGGTTCATCCGCCAAAAGGATCTTGGGGCGGGTTACGGCGGCGCGGGCCAGGGCGACGCGCTGTTGTTCGCCCCCCGACATCTGCGCCGGGTAATGGCCGGCGCGGTGGCCCAGTCCCACGGCCTCAAGCTCGGCCTCGGCGCGGTCAAAGGCGTCTTTTACCCCGGCAAGTTCCAACGGCGTGGCGACGTTCTCCAAGGCGGTCATCGTGGGGATCAGGTGGAAGGATTGAAACACAACGCCCATATGGTCGCGGCGAAACAGGGCAAGCTGGTCTTCGTTCATATGGGTCAGATCCTGCCCCAAGGCCAAAACCTTGCCCGAGGTTGCCCGCTCTAGCCCGCCCATGACCATCAGAAGCGATGATTTGCCCGACCCGGACGGGCCAACCAGCCCCAGCGTTTCCCCTGCGGTGACGTTTAACGAAATTCCGTGCAGGATTTCGACCATTCCGGCATTGCCTCTCAGGCGTAAAGTCACATCTTCTAGGGCAAGCAATGGGGCAGGCATCAAAGGACTTCCAATTATGTTTCGCTGTTTCACATATGGGGCGCGTGCCCTGACGAACAACCTTGCGGCGCTGATGATTTTGGCGGCCCCGGCTGTGGCGGACGAACGGGTGGATATTCTGGCCTTCGGGGACAGTCTGACACAAGGTTACGGCTTGATCGAACAAGAAGGGTTCGTGCCGCAATTGCGCGGCTGGCTGGCAGGGCGCGGCCATGACGTGCGGGTCGTCAATGGCGGCGTTTCAGGCGATACCACGGCGGGCGGGTTTGCCCGGATTGCCTGGTCGCTGAGCGATGACATTGATGCGATTATCGTCGCGCTTGGCGGCAATGACGTGCTGCGCGGCATCGCGCCTGAGGTGGCGCGGGCCAATCTGGATGGCATTATGACCGAGGCGCAGACGCGCGGGGTTGAGGTTCTGCTGGTCGGGATCGACGTGCCGGGGAACTATGGGGCCGAATATAAATCGACCTTTGAGGCGATCTATCCAGACTTGGCAGCCACCTATGACGCCTTGCTATTCGAGAGCTTCTTAGACGGGTTGGCGCCGGAAGGCGGCGATTTGGCGGATCTTGGGGCCTATTTGCAGGCCGACGGTATCCATCCCAATGGCGCGGGCGTCACGCGCATCGTTGAGGCCATTGGCCCATCAGTCGAAGCTTTGATTGAGAAAGCCGGGCAGTAGCGCCGGATTTAGGCCGCGCGAGTGAAGGCCGGGGCGGGCGCGCGCATGGTTGCGGATGCGGCAGCGGGGCCATGCGGGCCGGATGCGCGTTTGGCGATCATCATCATGGCCAACAGAACGCTAAGCCCCATGTAGATGCCGAAGGCGGACAGAGTGGAATAGTCCAGCGCGAATTTGCTGACGATAGCGGCGATAAATCCGATGATGCTGCTGAAGATAAAAGCCATTGCCGCCATAATCCGTTCCTTCCCTTACGAATACTACCGTAGGTTTAATGAAATATAAACGGGAGAATTGGGCGCGAATGTGGCTCAGAGGTGTCAGGAGGCTGCCTTTTGGCGCGATCTTGGCAGAAAATAGCTTGGCAGACGTCCCAGAAGGGCCAGCGTGATCTCTCCGTACTCGCGCTCACCGGCCAAAAGATACAGGTATTCGCGGCGCAACGTGCGGGATGCGCGGAACCTGTTGATGAACGTCGCTTGAAACTGCGGCAGGAACAGAATCGGCCGGATCATGCGCGCCTGCCGGATGGCCCGGTGAATGGGGCGTAACGCATGCTTATAGAGGCGCAAGGCGCGGTCGGGTTCATGCGCGGCCTCAATCACGGCATTTGCCGCCATATGCCCGCTGCGAATGGCAAAAGCGATGCCTTCGCCGGTGATCGGATCGACAAGCCCAGCCGCATCCCCGGCCAGCAGAACGCGCCCCTTGCCCGGCATGGCGCGGAAGCCGCCGAACGGTAGGAATTGCCCTTTGACCTTTGCCCCTGTTTTCAGGCCAAGATCGTCCATATAACGGGCCATATGCGCCTTCATGTCGGGGTTCCGGCGCATCACGCCGCCCACGCCCACGGTGATCGAGCCTTGTTTGGGGAAGTGCCAGCCATAGCCCCAATCCGCCGCGCCAAAGTCAATCCGCAGTTCGGCGTCGGGGTGGTTGCCGGGATATTCCAATTCCAGCGCGAAACCGATCTGATCGCGGTCAAACGCATCGCCAAACAGGGCCTTCGCGGTCTGGCTATTGGCCCCATCAGCGGCAATCAGGATGGGCGCGGTCAGGGTTTGGGCGCCCACGCGCACGCAGGGCGCATCCAGCGATTGCACCTGCGGCGCGGTGCCCAGATAGCACGCGGCCCCGGCGTCCTTGGCCAATTGCACCAAGGCGGCATCCAGATCCGTTCGCATCAGAAGATCCAGCGGCGGGATATCGTCATAGGTGCCAAGTTTCTGCCCGAAGGCGTGGAAGGACACGCGATGAAACCGGCGCATTGGCACATCTGGTGCGTCTTGCCCAAAGGCGTCACGGAAGTATTTTGTCGAACGGCCCGTGAACCCGCCACCGCATAATTTATCGCGCGGAAACTTGGCCTTATCGACCAAAGCCACCGACAGACCCTTTGACGCCGCAACAAAAGCTGCGGTGCTACCAGCCGGGCCAGCCCCCAGAACGATCAGATCAAAGGCGGGCACGGGTCTTACAGAACCGTAACCTTGGTGCCGACAGGAACGCGCGGATAAAGGTCTATCACATGGTCATTGATCATGCGCACGCACCCGTTCGAAACCGAATGGCCGATCGACTGCGGCGAGGTCGTGCCGTGGATCGCGTTATAGGTGTAGCGCCCATCGCGGAACAGATAGAGCGCACGCGCCCCAAGCGGGTTGTCCGGGCCGCCGGGCTGAACGTAATCGTTGTCGATGAACTTACCATATGCACCCGGGTCCCGCTCAATCATCGCGTCGGTCGGGCGCCAGGTCGGCCATTCGCGTTTGCCGCCAACATAGAATTCACCGCTAATGGCTTGCCCCGCTTTGCCAAAGCCAACGCCATAGCGCATAGCCTCGCCGGGGCCGGTGACCCAGTATAGGAAATGCGCGCGCGGCAGAACCAAGATCTGTCCCGGCGCGACATCGGCTTTCATCCGCACTTTCTGCGGGCGAAACATCGGATCGACCTCAAAAGCATGCGACAGGGTGGGGAAGGCGGTCGCGGCCAGCGAAGTGGCCAGCAAATTGCGTCGGGTAATCATCGAATCCTCGGTCAGTAAACAGCGTGCAGCATCGTTACTTTGCGTGGAATACCACAAAATTCAATCCGCTGGGCGGAATACCGCGCAGGGATGACGCGGATGTGACCCAGAGCCATCAGCCCAAGGCGAAATTGACCGCCCACATTGGGGCGGCCAGACAGGGTACAATTGGCTTGGGTTAAACCGTCCGCGCCGCGCCGCGCGGGCCGAAAATCAGCCATGCGATCAGGCCGACGACCGGCAACAACAGAATGGCCAGTGTCCAGACGATCTTGGCCGCCGTCGAGGCAGGCGAGGTGAGCGTTTGGTAAATTGCGTATAAATCCAAGGCCAGAATAAGCAGGCCGAAAAGACCGTATTCCATGGGAAACTCTCCGATTTGGGTGCGTCGTGATGCTTGCAAGTCCAACGCCTTTGTCGCGAAATGGTTCCCTTCGGCGAAAAAATGCCCCCGCCGAAGCGGGGGCAATCCGGCCCTAAGGGTCCGGTACGGGGAGATTGGTCCGGGGGATGGTCGGACCAAAAGGCGGAGGGGTAAACCCGACAGGGCGCCGCCTTATGTGTCTGGTTTAATGCTGAAAACGACGTTGGGTCAGTCAGGAATACCGGACGTTGCGTCAGCTTTTTCGCTCAGGCCGGGCCATTTGCCCCGCATGAACGAGGTGATCATGACTTTTTCCCACCCCGGTTTCATTTCGGAATAGCATGTACCGCCCAAATAAAAGTCATTCATTCCGTCGACCCCGCTTAGATCCTCGGGCGAGATCTCGGCGAAACCCATGCTCCAATCCGTAAAGGCGCGTCGGGCAATGATGCCTTCGCGCAGAACGGTGATGCAGCTGTGACGTTCGTCCAGCTCAATCGCGGCAAAGACGGCCTTCACTGCGTTTCTTGGCCCTTCCAGCACTTGGAAAAATTCACCATCCGCGAACAGAAGCATGCCCGACAGGTCATGCTTGAGGTTATTGGAGCGGATATGAGGCAGCATCGCACGCATCTGACGGGTGCCAAAGCCATGTACCGCAAGGCTTGTGTACATAAGCTGATACAGCGGCTGAAATCCGGTCTGAGACATGCGCTTCTCCGTTGCCAATCTCTTGGCAAAACGGCTTACGTAAGGAAAGTTTTAGATGGCTTATAGCCACAAGGCGGTCTCTTCGACCTCGCGGCGGGTCAGAATGCGGGCGGCGGGGCGCATTCCGTGTAGCGGGAAATGGGGAACGCGGCCTTGTAAACGGTCAAGGCGCGTCAGCAAACCCGGCGGCAGCTTGGCCAGTGTTTGGTCGTTGATCAGCAGGCTTTCGGCAGGCAGGCCATTGGCCACCAGCACCGCATGGACCGGCAGCACAAGGTGGTAATAATCGATGGGGGCCGTCAAATCGGGCGATTTCACCTTTTCACCATCGATCAAAGATTTGATCGGCACCAACCGGCCCGGCATCGGGTTGGTCAAAAAGATGTTGTGGTTCGGCGATAACATAACCGACCGATATGGAACCCCCGGCGCGATTGCATCGCGGACGACTTTGACAGGGGCTTGCCCGGTGGCCTTGGCGCGATCCGCCGACAGGGTGCAGTGGCAGAGGTTCAACACCGGGTGCGCCTCGCCGAACCAATCGATGACGGTGTCCCATGGCGCAAGGGTTTGAACCGGGCGCGGGCCTTCGGATGTCAGGATATGTGTGCCTTTGGCAAAGCACAGCGGTGCCAAAGTCCCGACATTATAGCCGACCGGATCCAAGTTCACGACCAGGGCGATCATCCCTGTCGCGCTTGGCGCGCCGTCTGGATAGACGAAGACCAGATCGCCGGTTGTGTCATTTTCAAGCAAGACCAGATCGCGCGCGAACCCTGTTGGAACCGTCAGACCCAGCACGTTGATCCCCGGCTGTGCCGTGCCTGACCCAACCATCGTATAGCTTTGCCCGGCCAGCGTGACGGTTTCGCCCACGTACATCATTCCGCTGGCATCGCTGAGCGTGCTTGTCACCTTCGAAGAGAACTGGCCCAGGAAAATAGTGGTCGCGCTGCTGAACAGGTTCACTGCCAGCAGGGCGCCATTGTAGGTCTGGTATGTTGCCGTGATGTCCATAGAAGGCGGAGAAGGACTCTTTTATTTTGATAATTGGAAGGTGGAGTTTGGGTTGGTTTCGTCGGGATATTGCCGATTTCATGACTTGACGCTTCTTTCCGTTCAAAAGGTGTCATTTTAAAGGGGTTTTGTGGGGCGACTTTGAGTGCACTACTTTAGTGCAAAAAATTAATATTTGGAAAATCTTAAATATACCTTTGGGGGTCACGTAAATCTAAAGTGTCGAAATGCAAAAGCCGCCCGGTTGGGCGGCCTTCCAATTTGGTCAATGTGTTTGATTTGCGCCTAGCGCCCTCGGCGTTTCACATTCCCGCCGCGCTGGCCGGGGCGGCCCGCAGTGGACCGGCCTCGCGATTTGACCGCAGCCTCAGACGCGGCCTCAACTGCGGATTGGCGGGCCAATGGGTCGTCTGACACTGCCAGATCGACCGCCTCCAGTCGCTTGACCTCATCCCGCAGGCGGGCGGCCTCTTCGAACTCAAGGTTCTCGGCGGCTTTGCGCATGTCATTGCGCAGCCCTTCCAACACCGCCTTAAGGTTGGACCCTTGCGCCTTGGGATCAATCGTGGCGGTGACGCGGTTCATATCCACATCGCCCTTGTACAGACCGGCCAGAATGTCATCGACGTTCTTCTTGACCGTCGCCGGGGTGATCCCGTGTTCAAGGTTATAGGCCATTTGCTTTTCGCGGCGGCGGTTGGTTTCGCCAATCGCGCGCTCCATGCTGCCGGTGACGCGGTCGGCATACATGATGACGCGGCCTTCGGCGTTCCGTGCCGCGCGGCCAATCGTCTGGACGAGCGATGTTTCGGAGCGCAAGAAGCCTTCCTTATCCGCGTCCAGAATGGCCACAAGCCCGCATTCAGGAATATCCAGACCTTCGCGCAACAGGTTGATCCCGATCAGCACATCAAAGGCCCCAAGCCGCAGATCGCGCAGGATTTCGATCCGTTCAATCGTGTCGATGTCCGAATGCATGTACCGGACCTTGATGCCCTGTTCATGCAGGTATTCGGTCAGATCCTCGGCCATGCGCTTGGTCAGCGTCGTGCACAGCACGCGGTAACCATCGGCGGTGACTTTGCGAATTTCGTCCAGCAGGTCATCGACCTGCGTGTCCACCGGACGGATTTCAATCACAGGGTCCAGAAGGCCAGTGGGGCGAATGACCTGTTCTGCAAAGACGCCGCCGGATTGTTCCAGCTCCCACGCGGCGGGGGTGGCCGACACAAAGACCGATTGCGGGCGCATGGCGTCCCATTCCTCGAACTTCAGCGGGCGGTTGTCCATACAGGACGGCAGGCGGAACCCGTGCTCGGCCAGCGTCATCTTGCGCCGGAAGTCGCCTTTGTACATCGCGCCGATCTGCGGCACGGACACATGGCTTTCATCGGCAAAGACAATCGCGTTGTCGGGAATGAATTCGAACAGGGTGGGGGGTGGTTCACCCGGAGCGCGGCCCGTCAAATAGCGCGAATAGTTCTCAATCCCGTTGCAAACGCCCGTCGCCTCAAGCATTTCAAGGTCGAAGTTTGTGCGCTGCTCCAGCCGCTGCGCTTCAAGAAGTTTGCTTTCGCCAACCAATTGATCCAAGCGCTGGCGCAGTTCCTTTTTGATCCCGATCACGGCCTGCTGCATGGTCGGCTTGGGCGTCACATAGTGGCTGTTGGCGTAGATGCGGATGCGTTCAAACGAGTCGGTCTTTTGCCCGGTCAGTGGGTCAAATTCGGTGATCGCCTCCAATTCCTCGCCAAAGAAGGACAGCTTCCAGGCCCGGTCTTCTAGGTGGGCGGGCCAAATCTCCAGACTGTCACCGCGCACGCGGAAAGCGCCGCGCTGAAAGCCCTGATCGTTGCGGCGGTATTGCTGGGCCACCAGATCGGCGATGACTTTGCGTTGGTCGTAGTCTTTGCCCACATGCAAATCCTGCGTCATCGCGCCGTAGGTTTCGACCGACCCGATACCGTAGATGCACGACACCGAGGCGACGATAATCACATCGTCCCGTTCGAGCAGGGCCCGCGTGGCCGAGTGGCGCATGCGGTCGATCTGTTCGTTGATCTGGCTTTCTTTCTCAATGTAGGTGTCGCTGCGCGGCACATAGGCTTCGGGTTGGTAATAGTCGTAATAGGATACGAAGTATTCTACCGCGTTGTCGGGGAAGAAGCCTTTGAATTCGCCGTACAATTGCGCGGCCAAGGTCTTGTTGGGCGCAAGGATGATCGCCGGGCGCTGCGTTTCCTCGATGATCTTGGCCATGGTGAAGGTCTTGCCCGTGCCCGTCGCACCCAGCAGCACCTGATCGTGCTCACCCTCCAGCACGCCGGACGACAATTCCGCAATCGCCGTCGGCTGATCGCCTGCCGGTTCAAATTCGGTCTGCATACGGAACCGAATCCCGCCTTCCAGCTTTTCGCGGGTCTTCACGTCCGGGGCTGGGGCGTGCAGGATGACGTCTGATTTGTCGGAATGGGTGTAGGGCATTCGGGCCTCCGGGACTTGTGCGTTACATTTGTTCCTATTTTGGTCCGATGCAACCCCGTCCCCTGCCAGGTTTTGTCAGCAAAAGCGCGGTGGGATGTGACAAATCACGCCGACTGGCGTCTTGCCTGCGCCGCGCAAATGGTCGATAACCCGCTCAAGCCAAGGAGTTTCAGCCATGCGTGCACGGATTTATCAGCCTGCGAAAACCGCCATGTCCTCGGGGACGGCAAAAACCAAGCATTGGGTTCTGGAATACGCGCAAGCCGACGCGCGCAGCATCGACCCGCTGATGGGCTGGACCTCAAGCGCAGACACCCAAAGCCAGGTGCGCATGCGTTTCGACAGCAAAGAGGCCGCACAGGACTACGCCAAGGCACACGGCATTGACGCCGTCGTGACCGAGCCGAACAAGCGCAAGCCGAACATCCGCCAGCGCGGCTATGCCGAAAACTTTGCCAACGACCGCCGCAGCCCTTGGACGCACTAAGCGGCACGCGCATCACAATCTGACGGTTTGGGCGGCCTTGGGTCGCCCTTCTTCTTTCCAGCGGCCCGGAGCCTTCGATGACCATCACCCATCTTGTCACCCATTCCGGCGGATTTCATGCCGATGAACTTCTGTCCTCGGTCATCCTGACGCGCTTGTTTCCGGGGGCCGAATTGCTCCGCACGCGCGATGCGGGCTGGACGACGCCGGGCGCGGGCAAGATCATCTACGACGTGGGCCGTAGCTATGACGCTGAGGCGGGGATCTTTGACCATCATCAACGGCCAAACCCGCTCCGCGAGGATGGCCAGCCCTACAGTTCCTTCGGGCTGATCTGGCGTCACTTTGGCCGCGATTATCTGCGGGCCATGGATGTGCCGGATGCAGATATCGAAAGCATTCACAGCAATTTCGATCAGGGCTTTGTTCTGCCGATTGACCTGATGGACAATGGCGCACTTGCCCCGGCTGAGGCGGGCGCTTTGGCTGGGATGACCCTGCCGGTGCTGCTTGAAACGCTGAAGCCGGTGTTTGATGAACGCGCGCCCGATGCCGATGATCGCGCCTTCAGGGATGCGCTGACCGTCGCCCGCGCCTTTGTTGAGGCGTCGGTGAAGGTGAAGGCCGCCAAGCGCCGGGCCGATGCCCTAGTGACCGAAGCCATTGCCGCCGCCGGCGCGTCGCCCGTGTTGGAGCTGCCGCAGGGCATGCCCTTTCGCGCGGCGATTGAGAAGGCGGGGGCCGATCACATGCTGTTCGTCGTCCATCCCCGCGATGGGGATTGGGCGCTGACCACGATCCGCAAAAGCGGCGATACCTTCGAAAGCCGCGCCGATCTGCCCGAGGCTTGGGCCGGTTTGACCGACGCCGATCTTGAAGCGGCGAGCGGCGTTGCGGGCGCAAAGTTCTGCCACAACGCCCGGTTCATCGCGGTCGCCCAGACCCGCGAGGCGATCTTGGCGATGGCCGAAAAAGCCGTGGCCGCGGTTCAGGCCTGATCTATCGGCGCGGCCTGTAACTCAGCGACAATCGCGTCGTCGATCGGCACGTCATAGGTTTTCAGGATCGTGCCCAGAACGCTGTAAAACCCAACCGTTGCAATCAGGTCGAAGACGCCGTGGGTGCCAATGGCGTCCCGCAACTCGGCCTCAAGCGCGAGGGGCATTTGGTGCTGGTCGAACATGGCATCCACGCCCCGCACCAATAGCCCGTCTTCGCCCTCGGGCGTGCCGCGAATGGCACGGATGCGCGCGTCGGAAAAGCCCAAAGCGCGGGCACGACTGACGTGATGCGCCCATTCATAGTCTGACTCAAGCCGCACGCCGGTTCGCAAGATCACCACCTCGGACCGTTCCAGCCCAAGCGAGGTGTCCTTGACCACATGCTGGCGCAAATTGGCCCAAGCGCGGGTCAGCGCTGGGTGGTTTGCCATTGTGCGATAGACATTCAGCGCACCGGCATAACCGTCGCGCAGATCATCGATTTCGGCGGGCCACAGCGCATCTGGCAGTGGTCCGATGGGGCGGGCGCCAGTTGTCATGCGGTCCTCCGATCAAGGGCCACAATTCCCGCCCGCGCGGCAATGCGCAAGCTTGTTCCGCCTTGTCTTTTGACAGCCCTTACGCCGTCAGTGCATCGCGGTGGCGACCAGAAGGCTGGCAACGCCGGTTACGGCCAGCCCGGCAAGCGCCGCACGCCAGCCCCGCACGCCATAGCGCTGCGGTTCGGGGGTGGGGACAATCGTCGAAATGGCCGAGGCCTTGATCCAGTCGGGCGTGCCGAGATCTGCCAGACCTTCGCCCATTTGCGTAAAGCGGGCGTGCCATCGGAACACACGGGTCCGAAATTCAGCGTCTGAGATCATGCGGCCGTCAACATCACGGCGTTTGTCGTTGGGTAGAAGACCAAGCGCGTAGTCGGCAGCCAGCGCATCGTCCTCTGGGAGGTGGGCGATATGTGCCATTTGTTATTCTTCTTTTCATCAATTGCAGCATCCGAGCAGCCGGATACCTGACCAGTCTTACGAAATATTTTCAGCCACATGGCTGACCATGAAGTCGCGAAGCACACGCCGAGAAATGGGGCGAGGGGCCGGGAATAATTGGCCCCTTAGGCCAGCTTGGACAGCGTGTTGCGTCCGTGGACGGATAAAATACCGTCTGTACTGAGCAGCTTAGCCCAAATCGACAGATTCGGCACCAATCATTTCGTTAAGATTCGAGGGGGAAATCTATGCGATTAGCTGCAAATTTCGGCGTCGCGAATGTCTTGCGCTGCAAAGTCAATCAGCGCCCGAACCTTGCGCGGCAGGACGCGGCCTTCCAGGTAAACCGCCGTCACGGGGCTTTGTGCTGTGGCAAAATCGGGCAGAACAGGCGTCAGGCGACCGGCTTCCAGTTCAGGGGCGATTGCAAAGCTAGGGGCATAGATGATGCCGTGTCCCGCGACGGCCAAAGCGCTGGCCGCGCGGGCCGAATTCACCTGATGCTGCCCGGTGACCAGCGCGACATGGTCGGCGCCGTCCTTTTGCAGCACCCAGCGTTTTGGGTTCTTGCGGTTGGTGTCTACGATGCACGCATGGCGTTGCAGATCTTCGGGGGTTTGCGGCGTGCCAGCGCGGGCCAGATAGTCGGGGCTGGCGGCCAGGATCGCGCGAAATGTGCCTAATTTTCGGGACTTAATCGATAGTGTGTCGGTTGTGCCAAGGCGAAAAGCCACGTCGATGCCTTCGGCGGCTAGATCGCTGAATTGATCGTTCAGGCGCAGATCCAGCGACAGATTTGGGTGCTTATCTGCAAACCGGCCCAGCATTCCGGCCACATAGATTTCGCCGAAGGTCACCGGGGCGGCAATGCGGATCACGCCGCTAAAGCCGCTGACGCCATCCGACACCTCGGACAGCACATCGTCAAGATCGTCCAGCAGGGCAGGGGCGCGGGCCAGCAGATCTTGGCCCGAGGGCGTCAGGCCAACCTTTCGCGTGGTGCGTTGCAACAGGCGCGTGCCAAGGCGCGTTTCCAGCTCGGCCACGTATTTTGAGGTCAGCCGGTTGGAGATGCCCATTTGTTCGGCCGCTGCGGTGAATGATCCGGTCTGGGCGGTGGCAACGAAGGCACGCAGTTGGTCAATCAGGTCCATGTCAGGGATTTGCGAACAAAATGAGGATAGTCATTCAACAAAGTCGCCATTTTGTTGAATGGGGTCAAGGCCTAAGTTGGGTTCAGACATCAACGCCGACACATCGATCGGCCCCGAAAGGACCATAGACATGAGCAACCCAACTTCGAACGACTACGCCGCCTTCGCCCTTCGCGTCACCTCTGGCGCGCTTTTCATCGCCCACGGCTGGATGAAGGTCAGCGTCTTCACCATCCCCGGAACCGTCGGCTATTTCGAAAGCCTCGGACTGCCGGGCGTTCTGGCCTATCTGACCATCTTCGCCGAATTGGCGGGCGGTCTGGCGCTGATCCTTGGCGTGGCGACCCGCCTTGTTAGCCTTGGCCTTGTGCCGATCCTGCTGGGCGCGGCTTGGGCGCATTGGGCAAATGGCTGGAGCTTTTCGGCCCAAGGTGGCGGCTGGGAATTCCCGGTGTTCTGGGCGGTGGTGCAAACCAGCCTGATCGCGCTTGGCGCTGGTGCCTTTGCGCTGCGCCTGCCAGTGTTGGACACACGGCTTGGCAAACTGGCCTGATCCATAAGGGGTCGCCCGCGTGGCGGCCCCGTTTCATCGGAGGATGACATGACCACGACACGCACGCTTCAATCCATCAAAGACCAGTTCGCCCCGTCGGATCGTATGCCGGTGGTGTTTTTGGGCCATGGCAGCCCGATGAACGCCATCGAGGACACGCCCTTCAGCCGGGCTTGGACGACGCTGGGCCAATCCCTGCCACAGCCCAAGGCCATTCTGGTGGTGTCTGCGCATTGGATGACCAATGGCACCACCCTTGTGGATGTTTCGAAAATGCCGCGTACAATCCATGACTTCTATGGCTTTCCTGACGCGCTTTACCAAGAACGCTATCCGGCCAAAGGCGCGCCCGATCTGGCCCGCGATGTGGCGACCCTGCTAGCCAGTCACAAAAGCGGTGTGGATGACACTTGGGGGCTGGACCACGGGGCCTGGACCATTCTGAAGTTCCTTTATCCCAACGCTGATGTGCCGGTGTTCCAAGTCTCCATCGACATGAGCCGGGGTCTGGAATGGCAGTTGGAGATTGGCCAATTGCTATCGGATCTGCGAGATCGCGGCGTTCTGATCCTTGGGTCGGGCAACGTGGTGCACAACCTTCGGGCGCTTCGGTTTGGTGGTAAGCCGCAGGATTTCGCCATCGAGTTCGACACACTATTCGCCGACAAACTGGCCGAGCGGGACTTCGACACGCTGTCCAATCCGCTGGAGCTGGGCAACCTGCTGTACCAAGCGCACCCGAGCGTTGACCACTACTTGCCTGCGCTGACCATCGCTGGGGCATCGGACAAACGCGATGATCTGACCTTTATGACTGACTCCATCGACCTTGGGTCGGTCTCGATGCGGTCGTTCATCTTCCACCCGTCGTAAGGAGCGCGAAATGTTGGTTAATGGAAAGTGGGCGGCGGACTGGCAACCAGTTCAGAAAGCCGATGTGCAGGGGCGCTTCGTCCGGCAAATGTCCGAATTTCGCAATTGGATCACGCCGGATGGTCGGCCCGGCCCGACCGGGCAAGAGGGCTTTGAGGCCGAGGCGGGGCGCTACCGGCTTTATGTGGCGCTGATTTGCCCTTGGGCGTCGCGCACTTTGATTGCCCGCAAACTGAAAGGGCTAGAGGATCTGATCCCGGTCACCGTGGTCAATCCGACGCTGGGCGATCAGGGCTGGGAATTTGGCGGGGCCGAGGGTGCGGATGAAGATCCGCTGTTCGGCGCGACCCATCTGCACCAGATCTACACCCGCGCCGATGCGGCCTATACCGGGCGGGCGACGGTGCCGGTGCTGTGGGACATGAAGCGCAATGTCATGGTGAACAATGAAAGCGCCGATATCCTGCGCATGTTTGACACGGCCTTCGCGGGTCTCGCGCCGTCGGACCATGTTCTGTACCCCGCCGATTTGGCCGATCAGATCGATGCATTGTCGCCCCGGCTTTATGAAAAGCTGAACAACGGGGTGTATCGGGCCGGGTTTGCCTCATCCCAAGGGGCCTATGATGAGGCGGTCGAAGACGTTTTCGCCATGCTGGATGAGCTGGAAGCCGGAATGAAGGGCGATTTCCTACTGGGTAATAAGGTGACCGAGGCCGACATTCGCGCCTTCGTGACCCTGATCCGGTTCGATGCGGCCTATCATGGGCTGTTCAAGACCAACCGCCGTCAGATCAAGGACTACCCGCGTCTGACAGGGTTGCTGCGCCGGATGCTGGCCCTGCCGGGTGTGGCCGAGACGGTGAATATGGATCACATCCTGCGCGGCTATTATTCGATCAAGGCGCTAAACCCCGAGGGCATCCGCCCCGCCGCGCCAGATCATGTGGTGGCGCTTCTGAAGGGCGAATGACTTAGCCGCCGGTCAATCGACCGGCGGTTTGTTCGCCGCGATGCGCAGGCGGGTGTCCACGTCTTCGCGTTTGGTGCCTGACAGGTATTCATCATAATAGGCCACCATGGTCGGACGCGGCGCGCCTTTGCGGGCGGTGTCCCAGCGGGTTGTATAGCTGACATAGATGCCGCGACGGTGGTTCGGATCGGCGCTGCGGGTCTTGGGCTGTGTCGGGGCGACGGCGCCTTGGTAGTTGCAGACCAGATCACCATTGACCCAAGCGCGCACAAATCCAGTGTGATCCGGCGCGAAATTGCTGTTGATCACCAGATCGACCCAAGTGCCGCGGCTGGCCTCCATGCTGAACAGCTTACAGATATAGCCGTCGTTCTGCGCCTCGCCCCAGTTGTTGGCTTGGCGCATGTCATCCAGTTGCAACACCACGTCGCGCCCGGCGTCCTGGGTACGCTGACAGACCGCGGGATCGCAGGTTGTCCAATTGCCTTCGCCCTGACCAATCTGAATGACGCGGATCGCGGCGGGGATCGATCCATCCAACTTCCACTGACCATAGACCGTTTTCAACGCGTCGCGGCGGCTGAACGAGGGGATGTTGGCGTTATAAAAGCTCCACCCGAACCAAGTGTCATCGCGCAGGAAGGTCCGGGCATCGCCGGTGCTGCGAATTTCAGACCGATAGCGGGGGTTGCCGCAGTCCGTTCCCGCGCAATCCGCGCTGCGCACTTCGTACCGTTCGCTACGCTGCCCGCGTCGGACGGGTTCCCCCGGAACCGAGAAGCGGAACCCATAGGGGCGGTCGTTCAGAAGGCGCGCATACCCGGCAGGCGCGAAGGTCGCCATTTCCTCTAGCGTGGTTGGTGTGGCCTTTTCGGCCGGTTTGGGCTGAAGTCTCGAAAGTTGGTCGGACACTTTCGACACCGGAACGCAGGCGGCAATCAGCAAAATTGGAAGAATTTTAAGAGTCGCATGCATCGGGCATATACCTTGTACCGGGTGTGGCATGGCGATACCGACGCCGAAATGGCCACAAATTGCCATAAAGTCTTAGATTGTTTCGATTTGAAACTCGATTCCACTGACCTCTGATGGAGTGGTTTCGCAATAATCAACCATATCTTTCCTGTTTTAAGGGGGTGCGATACCATAATTGGTGTTTTGATGCACAAATGACACGTTTGACCTTCGGGCCGGACACTAAGATTGTTTCTTCTTTGTTCAGAACCGTTTCCAACGTATTTTAGCCATAAAAACTAAAGATAAAGACTTCACCTTTTGTGAAGCTTGAGAGGCAGAGAAATGGCAAAGATCAGTGTCTTCGGCATTGGCTATGTTGGCGTAGTAGCAGCAGCATGCCTAGCCCGTGATGGTCACAGTGTGATCGCAGTAGACGTAGACCCCGGCAAGATCAAATCGATCAATGCGGGTCTGTCCCCGATCGTGGAAAACGGTCTGGATGAACTTATCGCAGACGCAGTTAAGCAAGGCCGCCTTGAAGCGACCAGCGACGTACAATACGCAGTGGATAACACCGACGCATCGTTCGTCGCTGTTGGCACCCCGTCGGCCCCCGATGGTTCGGTCGGCCTGGTCTATGTGACCGACGTTTGCAAAAACATCGGCAAGGCCTTGAAAAACAAAGATACTTGGCACTCGGTTGTCATTCGTTCGACCATCGTTCCGGGGTCGTGCGAAACCGCGTGTATCCCCACGCTGGAAGAAGAGTCGGGCAAAAAAGCCGGCGTTGACTTCGGCATGGGCTATTACCCTGAATTCCTGCGTGAATCGACCGCGATCGAAGATTACTACGATCCGGGTCTGATCGTGTTCGGCGCCATGGACAAGCCGACCGCAGATATCCTGACCGAGCTGAACAAAGACCTGCCGTGCGATATCAACGTTGTTGATCTGCGCACCGCCGAAATGGTCAAGTACTGCTCGAATACCTGGCGCGCCGTAAAGGTGACCTACGCCAACGAAATCGGCAACATCGCCAAGGCCTGCGGCCTGGACGGTCAGAAGGTCATGGAAATCCTGACTTCGGACAACAAGGCGATCGTTTCGAAATACTTCATGCGTCCGGGCTTTGCATTCGGTGGTTCCTGCCTGCCGAAAGACGTCCGTGCGCTGCGCCACCTGGCCCGTGAAAAGGGCATCAAGGCGCATCTGCTTGAAGCCACGCTTGAGGCCAATGAGGCCCAGATTCAGCGTGCAGAAGACATGGTGACCAAGTCTGGTGCCAAGAAAGTGGGCTTTGTGGGTGTGGCGTTCAAGCCGGGCACCGACGATCTGCGCGAAAGCCCGCTGGCAACCTTGGCTGGCCGCCTGATTGAGAAGGGCATCGAGGTGTCGATCTACGACCCCTACGTTGCCGAAGCATACGCAACCGAAACACCGGGTGCGGGCCGCGGCAATGACGTGATCCCGAACCTGCCAGAGCGTATCACCACCGATCTGAATGCAATGCTGAACGACACTGGGGCTGTGGTCGTTGGCAACCTGTATTCCGAAACAGTGGAAGCACTGACCAAGTCTGCCAAGTCGCGCCCGATTGTCGACCTGACCCGCTTGAACAAAGAGCTGGTTTCGGACGGCACCTACGAGGGCATTTGCTGGTAATCTTGTATCCCGAGGGGCGCTCATGCTGCTTCTGACACACATGGCCTATTTCGCGGTCATCATCCTACTAGCCACCTCAGTGCCTCAAGGGGCACTGGGATCGCTGGAGGCCGCGAAAAACTCGATCTTCATCCTTGGGTTCCTAGGAGCCTGGAGATATTCGTGGGCTGCATTGAACTTTACCCGTGCAATCATCTTCCGCCGGATCGTGTATCCGGTGCGCAAGGCACGGGTGTTCAAGCGGTTCCGTGACGACAAGATCGTGTCGCACTGCTTCTTCATGGTGACCACCTACGGCATGGAAGTGCCGGTCACCATGCAGGTCTATCGCAAGCTGTTCCACGCCGCAGCCAATGCGAAAGACGGCTCGACAATCGTGGCCTCGGTTGTGGATGGATCGGATGAGCGTCTCATTCGCAAGATTTTCGAGACCATGCCGCGGGATATGTCATCCGTGCGGCTGGTCATCGACCGGATCAAATCCAAGGGCAAACGCGACGCGATTGCGCAAGCCCTTGATATTTTAAGAAGCTTCAGCCCGACTCATCGGGATATTTGCGTTTTTCTGGACGGCGACACGGTCCCCCCGGAAGACATTCACGCAAAATCCGCCCCGTGGTTTACCAACCCCAAAATCGGGGCTTTGACCACGGATGAGGGCGCGCTGATCGAACGCAAGAACCTGTATCGTGACTGGTTCATTTTGCGTTTTAACCAGCGGCAAGTGATGATGAGCTCGATGGGGCTCTCGAACCACGTTCTGACGCTGACCGGCCGCATGTCGGTCTTCCGCGCGGATCTGGCGACCAACCCTGAATTCATCGAAGGCGTCGATCACGACTTCATCGACCATTGGCGCCTTGGCCGTGTGACCTTCCTGACGGGCGATGACAAATCGACCTGGTACTGGCTTCTGCGCCATGGCTACGAAATGGCCTATCTGCCCGACGTCCGGTCCTGGTCGTTCGAGGCGCAGCCGCGCGACACCTTCTTCGATAGCGCGAAGACGCTTATGGTGCGCTGGTTCGGCAACATGATGCGCACGAATGGCCGTGCCCTGCGTCTGAGCCCGCGCAAAATTGGTTTTTTCACGTGGTGGTCGATCCTCGACCAGCGTGTGTCGGCTTGGACCACCTTGGTTGGTCCGCTATCCGTGGCCATCGCGGCCACTTTCCACACGCTTACGGTTATCCCTCTGTACATCGCATGGGTCATGGCGACCCGTTACATCTTCTGTGTGATCATCGCCTTGAACCGTGGAACATGGTTCCCGATCACACACCCGCCGATCCTGTATTTCGGTCAGGTTGTCGGCGCATCGATCAAAACCTTCGTGATGTTCAGACTTAACAAGCAAAAATGGACCCGGCAGACGGCCACAGAAGCCGCGGCAGTTCCGAAGTCCGACAAGCAGAAGGCCCAAGAATCCTTCATCCACCACGTACTAGCCATCATCTGGCTGACCATTGGCGTCCTGTTCCTGGCCAACATTTAAGTTGGCCGGTTTTTCAGGTTTTACAGGCAAAAAGAGACGAGTGATTGACAATGACCGAGCAAAGCAACATCGCAGCAGAAGCCCACACCTCCATCCCGGTAGACTTCGTATACGACACTGAGCACCCGGTACTGCCGATTCCCTTTACTGTGCATATTGGCGACCAGAAGTTCGAAGGCGCGGGTCTTTCGATCACGGCGGCTTTCATCAAAGCGCCCGGCCCGTTCGATCCCGGCTTGGTTGGCACCAAATTCATCACCCGTCTTCAGTTCGATTTCGAAGGCTTCACGGTGGCCCTGTTCCCCGAAGCCATGGTTGCCGGAACGCGCAACGACGGTGAAATCGCGTTGCAGTTCATGGACCCGACCGGGCCGCACTTGCCGCAATTGCGATACATTCTGAACAGTTTTATTGCCGGTGACTTCGTGCAGCTTGGCTCGATGCTCAGCTACACCGGTCCGGTGAAGCCGAAGAAGGCCAAAGAGGCCGCATCAGAGGATCCGCGCCGTCGTTTGCGCAGCCTTGGCGCGGCGGTTTTGTCCGGTGTCTTGATCCTGACTGCGGCCAACGTGATTCTGACCCGCTACACCCAAAGTTTCGAGGCGCGCCCGGTATTTATCGAACGCGCGGGCACCGAAATGCGGGCCACGGCTGCGGGCCAGCTGACCTATCTGAACCCCACCGCGCGTGAAGGCGACGTGGTGTTCTCCATCAATTCCAACAGCGGGGATGTCCTCAACTTCCAGCTGCCATGTGACTGTGAAGTCACACTTTCTGAGGGTGCCGTCGAGGGCGCAACTGTCCTTCCTATCGACCCAATTCTGACGTTTTTCGACTCTAGCATGGGACTCAGAGTGAGAACTCAAATGAGTGTTGAAGGACTGGCTAAGGCGATGGACGGCGAACGCGTATATCTCGATATGGCAGATGGCCGCTCGATCCCGGTAAAAGTTGTCGTGAACTCGGCAACCAATGCGTCAGCACTTCGTGGCGAATTGTACGTACCAGTGGACCTAGTGGCTGAAGAGGGCAGCTTGGGTGAAGGGGATATTGGCCAATCGGCGCGCGTGCGTCTGGCGAAACCCATTTTAGGTGGTGCACTCCTCGATCTGAAGGAAATGCTATGACCAAGATCTACCCGCTGATTATTTGCGGCGGCAACGGCACCCGGCTCTGGCCAATTTCGCGGACCCAGAGCCCCAAACAATTCCAGAAAGTCGGCGACGCCGACAGTCTGACGTTCTTCCAAAGCACGGTTGAGCGCCATCGCGGCGAAGACTTCGCCGACCCGATCGTTGTGACCTCGGTACGCCACCGCAAAGTGGTGCATGAGCAGCTGGATGAAATCGGCGTGCAGGCCGAAGTTATCCTTGAACCCATGGGCCGCAATACCGGTCCGGCCGTTCTTGCCGCTGCTTTGACCAAGATCGCAGATGATCCCGATGCGCTTCTACTGGTGCTTCCGGCGGACCACGTGATCCGCGGCGATCTGAACACGACCATCACCGCGATGCGCGGTGCGGCCCTGGACGGTTATATCATCACCTTCGGCATCAAGCCGCGTTTTGCTGAAACCGGCTTTGGCTATATCGTCGATGACGGACCGATCGTTGGCCACAACGGCCTGCGCATGGTGGAACGCTTTGTCGAAAAGCCCCCGGCACGCAAAGCGCGCCAGTTGGTTGAAAGCGATATCGCCTATTGGGCGTCGGGCATTTCGATGTTCTCGGCCAAGACGATCATCGAAGAATACACCCAGTTTGACCCGGCAACGGTCGAAGCTGTGCGCAAATCGGTCGAACTGGCCGATGAACGCGAAGACGGGCTGATGCTGAACGCCATCCGCTTTAGCGAGGCCGGCAACCTGCCGACCGAACAGGCCGTGTTCGAAAAGACTAGCCGCATTTCGCTGGCACCGCTGGACATCGACTGGTCCGACGTGGGCAGCTGGTCGGCCATGTACGGCATCTCGGACACCGACCACCTTGGCAACGTCCTTCAGGGCGACGCGATTGCGGTCGAAACGCAAAACTCGATGGTGCGCTCGGATGGCCGCCGTCTGGTGACGTTGGTCGGGATGAAAGACACCATCGTGATCGACACGCCTGACGCGCTGCTGGTGACCCAAGTGGGCCATTGCCAAAGCGTCAAGAAGGTTGCCGAGTTCCTCAAAGAGGAAAAGCGTCTCGAAGCAGAGCGCCACGTCGGCAAAGAACACGAAGACGGTCTGACCCGCCTGATCGCCAGCGATCATGTGAACGTGGCCGAAGCCAAGATTCAGCCCGGCAAGTCGCTGGAGATTGCCAAAGGCAACGGACGTGAAGTGATCGTTGTACGTGGTCAGGTGATCTTTGGAAGTGACGACGCCGCCCAAACCTATCAGGAAGGGCAGCGCTTTGCTCTGAGTGAAACCGAAGCAAGCACGCTTCGGAACAAGACCGGCAAAACGGCCGAGCTTTTGTTCCTGAACGTGCAAGCGCCGGTCGAACACGACGCGAGCAAGGTTCTGTCACTAAAGAATTATGCATGACAGATTGAAGCATATCGCGAAACAGGCCCTTGGGGCCTGTTTCAGCATGGTTTTCTGCGCAATCCCGGCGATGTCCGGGGCGGCCACGATCCAAGAAGTTGAAGATCTGCGCAGTGCGCTGCGGGGCTTTGCCGCTACGGTTGGCGATACCCAAGACACCCGCGTGCAGGCCGATGCGCTGATCGGGGCCTCTGGCCTGACCGGCATCGTCGATCTTCAGACAATCGCCCGCCCGACCGGGCAAATCGCCGCCGCTGCTCCGCAGCGTGGCGGTATGGTTGACGCGCGTCCGATGGACGTGCGTTTTGCGCTTGGTCTGATCGCTCAGATCTATGGCGCTAAGGACAACCTCGACATCATCGAAGCGCAGGCCAACCCTTCGGGTGAGGCGCTGGTCATCAATCGCGGCACGGTCACATTGGCCGAAATTTTCCGTCAGCTTGACCGCACGGGCCTGCAAAGTGCCGCCGATAGCGCGGATGGCGTGCTTCGCGTGCCGGTCATCATCTGGGCCGAGGGCGCGATTGAACTGGGCCCGCAAGACCGCGTGATCATGAGCCGCGAACATGGGGCGTTTCTGGCCAACTTTGGCCGGATGACGGCCAATGGCACAGAATTCACCACAGTCGGGGGGATGAACCCTAAGAACACGGACTTTATTCCCTTCGTCGTGAACGCCGGCGGCGCCTCGGTTGAACTGCGCAATTCGGTTGTGGACGGTCTGGGCTTTGGGTCCGAAGGCAAGTTCGGCGGGTTTTCCCTTGTTCGGAACCCGCTGATGGTGAAACGCGACCGTAACGTGTTGGAAAACAACACATTCCGCAATCTGGTCAGCGTGACAACCTCGATGGCCGACGGTGTTGTGATCCGCAACAACCGTATATCGGATTCGCGCGGTCCGTCGCTTGTGGTGACGCACTCGATTGAGACGCGGCTTCTGGGCAACCTCATTTCTGGCAACGCGCCGACCAACGGGATTCGACTGCTGCAAGGCTCGGCCCGTGGGATCATTGCGGGGAACATCATTCTTGAAGGTGACCGCGCCGGGATCGTTGTTCAGAACGACAGCAACAACGTGATCATTCGCAACAACATCGTCTGGGCGCGGGGCGGGGGTGGCATCACCATTTCCAAATCGCGCTGCGGCTTGGTTGAGGCCAACCTCGTGATGGACAACCGCCAAAAGGGGATCGAGGTGCGCTCAACCCCCGGCGTGACGGTGCGCAGCAACCGCATTTACGGCAACCGCTCTGCGGCGCTGTGGGTGTCTGATCAGGAAAAAGAAGTCATCACCCATATCGAAGGCAATGACGTCAACGCCAACGGGTCGGGCATTGCCACGGCGCAGGGCGAAGTTCTGGCTTTGATGGGCAATGATTTTACCAAGCAATTCCCGCGCTTTGTCGATGGGGATATTTCACCGCAAGGCCGCCTGATCGCGTCCAATCTGGATGGGTCGGTTCCGGTCGTTCTGACGGCGGGCGGCGTCTATACGGGCGCGGCGCAAACAGCGGGATGTGAGTACTGATATGGCTTGGGGGCAAGTTAAAACCGTTTCAGTCGCAATTCTGGCCCTTGGGCTAGGGGCACAAGTCTGGGCGCAAGAGGCATCCTTGCCACTGCCCATTCCCTATGATCGGGACACTCGCGAAATCAGCGTGGTCACCGACGAGGGGCTGAAATCCATGGCGCGTCTGCCGCAAAACCTGAAGGATGCGCGGCAAGCCATGTTCAACGACCAGATCGTCGATGCAGACGATTTGAAAGCGCTGGCCGACCGGGGCGATACCCTGGCCGCGCTGCATTTTGTCGATGTGCTGAAGGCACGCGGCATCGAAAACAACCCGTCGGATACGGCCTATTACGCGGCAATCGCCGTGGGTGGTGGCCGGGTTTGGGCCTTGCCGGAAATGGTGCAAGCCATGCACATGTTGGACCCCAAGACCGAACCCAAAGCGCGGGTGAACAAGTATATCTCGGTTTTGTACCCGCATGCTTGGGCCGGAAATACGCTGGCGCTAGAGGCGGTTATGTCCTTTAACGGGGAAGGCCGCCTGTTTGGGCCTTTGTCCTCGGCGACCAAAGCCAAGATTGACGAACAATTGGAAACTCAGACAGCGGGCCGCTTTGACTTGCAGCGCGCCGTCGACATTCTCCGAAAGCCGACATTGACCGAGGCAGAACTCGGCACGGCACGCACCCTGCTGGAGCGGGCGCAAAATTCGGACCACCTAGCGGTTGCAACGACAGCCGCGAACCTACTGGAGCAGTTGGCCGCAAATCATTACGGAAATGCGGCCCAAAACAATTAAGGATACGGGCTAAGATGAAGCGACTGGCCAAAGGACTAGCGGCGGCAGCCGTGGCGTTTGCCATGGCTCAGACTGCCAGCGCACAATCGACATACGGATGCACCGACCTGGATGGGTTTCACAAACTGCCAAGCGTTGAGGGCACCGAAGGATTTTTCTTCCGGGTCGAACCGGAACTCTATAACCACCACCCTTTCTCTGACGAAACGGTCGAAGATCTGGCCCGTGTCGCGCAGTCGCTTGCGCAAAGCGGCACGACCCTGATCTACGCGCCGATCCCGCCAAAAAGCATGGTGATGACCAAAAACCTGCCGCAGCGGGCCTTTGACTATGGGTTTGACCCCGACATCGCCTCGACGCTGTATGACGACATGATCGAGCGGCTTCAGGCCGTTGGCGTGCGTGCGGTCAACCTGCGCCGGGCGCTTGTTGTGGGGGCGGCCCAATACGGCGCGCCCTATTTCAAGGCCGATTTCCGACTGAACACGCTTGGCGCCCGGATCGTGGCGCAGGCCGTCGCGCAGGAAATGCAGCAGACCGGCGGCGGTTTTGGTGCGCCGCGGGCGGCGTTCAACTCGGTCGCGCAAGGCAAGATCGAGATCGACAGCGACATGCGCCGGATCCTGCAGCGTCACTGCCTGATCGAACTGCCCAGAACCGAAGTGGATGCCTTTGCCACGGCTCGCGCGGGCGGTGGCAACGGCAATTTTGGCACCACAAGCGGGTTTAGCGGCGGGGTGAACACCGGCAACGGCGGCACCGCCAATACCGGGTTCAACAACGGCGGCTTTAATCAGGGGAACCAAGGCTTTAACCAAGGCAATGGCGGTTTTAACCAAGGGAACCCAGGCGGGTTCACCCAAGCTGGCAACGCGAACCAAGGTGGCAACTTCAACACCGGCGTCTTCAACAACGCTCCGGCCCAGACCGGCGGCGGCTTTGGCCAGTTCGCCCAAGTCGCTTTGGTCGGCACCGAATACACCGCCGATCCCAAGCTGAATTTCGCTGGCTTCCTGTCAGAATCCACTGGCTTTGCGGTCAACAACCTTTCGATCCCCGGCGGCGGTGCCTTTGGTGCAATGTCGGCGTTTTTGACCTCGGACAGCTATCAGCAGGCGCGCCCCGGTTTTCTGGTCTGGGAAAACCCGGTCTATTACAATCTGGCCAAATACGGCGATCAGCCGATGCGCGAGTTGATGGCCGCAGGCGGGGCAGGGTGCCGTTTGCCGGTGCCTGTCATGGGGTCGATGGATGCCAATTCGATCCGCGCCGATCTAAGCGGGCTTGACCCGATGCAGGACTATACGCTGATGCTGGACACAGGCGGGTCGAACGCGTCGCTGGCGCAATTCGTCTTTACCTCCAGCACCGGGGCCACCCGCACCAAATCCGTTAGCCGCCGCACCGAACAGGAAAAAACCGGGCGGTTCTATGTTCCCATTTCCGGCCTGTGGAGTGATGGCGTCCGGTCGCTTGAGGTACGCCTCAATGCGCCGATGAACGGCACGCCCCGCATCACGGCATGTTTCTACTAAGGAGTTGGCACAATGAAGAGACCGGTACTTTCCCTGATCGCTTCGGCCTTGCTTGCCAGCCTTCCGCAGGCAGGAACGGCCCGAACCGTGGATTTGGCATTCATGCCGCCCAAGATCGAACTGCGCAACATCTGCTCGCCCGAGCGTGAAGCAAAAGAGGACGATCTGACCATTGGCGAAGAAGACGGCAACCTGACCGATTTTCTGCGCATCCGCTATCTGACGCGCGACATTCGCCGCCTTCAGACTTATGACCCGGACAAGTGGTTTGATTTCATCAACCAGCTGATCACGCGCCGCGCCGAGGTCGATGCCGAATTCGCTGGGATTGACGAACTGATCGCGCGGGTTGAGCTGTACATCGACGCCGGCCGCAATCAGCAACTTATGGATGACGGGTTGGTAAACCGTCTGCGTCAGCGCGAAATCGAAATGTCGTCGAACCAGCGTCTGGTTATGGCGCAGTATTTCCTGAACGGCATCGGCGTCGAAAAGGACGAAGACTACGCCCGCAAGCTGATCGTGGATGCGGCCTACGGCGGCAACCCCAATGCGCTGCTGTCGATTGCCCGTTTCGATCTGGAAGGCCGCCCCGTCACTGGCTGGGATGCACCGCTGGATCTGACGGTGACCATGGCCTTTGGCGGCCTGCTGGGCCGGATGAACGAAAACGTCTGTTCGCGTGCCGAACGCATCGCCCGCGAATATATCAACGGCGATGTGGTGTCGCGCAATTTTGACGTGGCCTACGCGTGGTACAAGTTCTCGGCCGATCTGGGCGGGGCCATTGGCGCATGGCGCGTGGTCGAACTGCACCTGAACGCCGATGCCAACCGCAAAGACAACAAGGAAATGCTCCGCTATCTGGAAATGGCGGTTCAGCGCGGGATCACCGTGGACGATGCCCAGCTTGCGCAGATCAAAAGCGCCGGCAATGTCGACGAGGAAGAACTGCAACGCATCCTTGGCTACAACTATTCCGAGGACGATGGCCGCACCCGTGGGTCGCTGTCGAAGTTCTTCGAACTGGCGGTGAACATCGACGGTGAACGCACCGACGAAGAAAGCACCTATATCGAATACCTGCGCGAGATTTCGCAACTGCCTGCGGCGCCGGGCTGGATTTTCACCGAACTGGCCAACCAAGTGTTGATCCGGAAGGGCCGTTGGGCCGGTGAAAGCGAGGCGATTGCCCTGCTGGAAGAGGCCGCCGCGCGCCAAGATCCCGAAGGCATGCAAATGCTGGCAGCAAAGCTGATGCGCTATCGCGATGATCCGGCGATTGTGGACCGTGTGGTTGACCTGCTGACGGAAACGGTGGAACGCCACGGGCTGGAAACCTCGATGGAGAAGCTCGACTCGCTTTACCGCTGTCAGGTGAATCAGGCGCCGATGCTGCAACAGGCCGAACGCTGGGCCCGTGCCTATCGCGCGTCGATGTATGAAACCTATCCCATCAGCGCGACCGACCTTCTGGTTCTGGACCCGTTCAAAGAGCCTGAGCCGCTGGCGATCATCCAGTCGCAGGCCGTGTCTGGCCGCGTGCAATCGACGGCCAACTATGCCGAACGTCTGCAAGTGGACCCGACCGCCCCCGATAGCGCGCTGCGTCTTTGGGCCGAAAAGGTCGACCGGTCTGACCAAACGCTTGAGGTGTTCGCCGAGCTTGATTTCGAACTGGCCACCAACCCGGCCGAGCGCCGTTTGGCCATCGAACTGTTCCGCCGTGTTTATCTGAACAACGGTGTGACCTCGGCGCTGGATCTGGCGATTGCCTTGGTCGAACACGACGCCCGCAATCCCGAAATCGCGGATGAAATCATCGAGTTGCTGACCAAATCCGCGAACCGCGGGGAAGGGGCTTCGATCCGGTTGCTGTCGCGTCTTCAGTCAAATGAAATTCCGGCTATCAAGGTGTTTCAGGAGTTTGAAGAGGTGATCGAAGAACGCGGCGACTTCTTGGCGCTGATGTTCGCGTTGCCCTTTGTGGCGGATTCAAAGATCGACGATTACGTGGACCGGGCCGTATCGCTGATGGTGTGCGGCACCAAGGATGCGGATGAAATCGGCGACGTCTACGCCATTCGCAGCATCCCCGAAGGGTCGTTCCATTGGCGCAATATCGGTCTGTTCTTTGATGGCGGGCACACCCTGTCGAAACTGCGCCTGTCGAACGAACAGATGAAGATGTACCGCATCGGTGCCGCCCCGACCGAGGTTGAGGTGCTGCAACGTCTGCTGGACGAAGGCGATCAGACCGCCTACCGCCGTCTCTACCTGCTGACCGCCAACCCGGATCTGGAAACCTATGATCCGCAGGCCGCCGCCGGGTACATGATGTCGCTGGTCAACAGTCGCAACGCGGCCGATGTGAACTGGGTTCTGTCCAGCTATCGCACCGCAGACGAAGACCTGAAGGCCGCGATCCAAGGCCGGTTCGACATTGGCGGGCTTTACGTCAATGCGATCGACGAAGGCAGCATCGAGGCCAAGTATGAATACGGCATGGTCCTGCGTGAAAACGCACGCTCGCCCGGCGATCTGGCCAATTCGGCCCGTTGGCTGCGCGAAGCTGCTGAAAACGGCCATGTCGCTGCGATGACCGAGGTGGGCTATGCGCTGGCCTATGGCATCGGCGTTCCACGTGATCCGCAAGCCGCCGCGCAATGGCTCGAAATGGCCTCGTCGGCTGGCAATGACCGGGCATCGGCGCTTCTTAGCCTTGTCCAATTTGGGGTTGGTCAATGACAACACGAAATTTGGTGCGGTGTCTGGCATGGGTGCTGGGCACCGCGCCGCTGCTGCTGAGTACCACTGCCATGGCTCAGGATTGCCCGGCGACGCCGGACCCTGTTTTCACGCTGGATTACGGTAGCCGCTATGCCGATGACAGCGTCAATCGTTCCGACCTCGACGCCGCCAAAAGCGCCGAAGTCGACGAGGCGCTTGGCCCTGTGGACGATTTTCTGCGCGATCTGACCAATATCGCAAACGGTGTCTATCTGCCCGACGCAGATCAAGGTGCCGTGGCCGATTGCGTGTTGGGGCAGGTGGCTGACTGGGCGACTGTTGGCGCATTGGCCCATCTGCAATCGGGCAATGCCAAGATGACCATCGGGTCACGATTGGCGAGCCTTGGCTTGATCGTGCTGCAAGCCGCGCCGTTCCGCACAACCGACCGCGATCTGGACGCAATCCGCCCTTGGCTGGCCGATCTGATGCAACGCCAGATGATGTACTGGGAGGCCGACGCCCCCGATGGGGCCAAACGCGGCAACCTGCGGGCTTGGGCCGCTTTGGGCGGGGCCGCCGCCGCCGCCATCTTGGAAGATCCGGTCGTGCGCGGCTGGTCGGCTTGGTCGGCGACCTATGTGCTGTGTACAGCCGAGGAGGACGGTAGTCTGCCGCAGGAAATGTCGCGCGGGAGATATGCGCTGCACTACCAAATGCACGCCGCCGCGCCATTGTCAGTGGCCGCAGCGCTGCTGTATCGTCAGGGCGTGGACATCCGCGACCGCTGCGATGATGCGCTTGGCCGGGTGGTGGGCTTTATCAAATCCGACATCTATGACGGCAAAATCACCGAAGCCAAGGTCGGCGAGCCGCAGTCTTATTTCGACGGGACCGACACGTTGGAAGGGTTCCACCTTGCCTGGATCGAGGCCTACCTGACCATCGCAAATGACCCGAATCTGGATACGCTGGCCGAACCATACCGGCCAATGTCCTATTCCAAATTGGGCGGCAATCAGACCCTGATGTGGGCCAAGCAATAACCACAAAAGCAAAAGGCGCACCGCAAGGCGCGCCTTTTTTGTTTGGGTTCGCTACGGGTTAGCCCGCGATATAGGCGGTCAGGGTCGCCTTCACACCCTTGTTCCACAGGTCCGACAGATGGCGCGCAAACGCCGCGCTATAGTCGGCGTTCTGGCCAAGCGTGCCGAACACGGTGGTGTTCTCCAGGAAGGCCTGCGGGCGGTCCTTGGCCTCCAGCGCGCGCTGCTTCAACTCGGCGTGGTTGTCATCGTTCGGCGCAATCGCGTTGCCAGTCTCATCGACCCCGGCGCAATAGCGGCACCACAGCGCGGTTTCCAGCGCCAAACCGTCATAGGCCTTGCCCGAGGCCAAGGCATCCGACAGCGTCGGCAGGATGAACTTGGGCTGGCGGTTCGACCCGTCCAGACACAGGCGCGGGATCGTGTCGCCCACTTCGGGGTTCGAAAAACGGTCCACGATCAAGGCCTGATAATCGGCATAGCTGACACCATCAATCGGCGACAGGGTCGGCACGATTTCGCGTTCTTCCAGCGCGATCAGCCAGTCGCGGATCAGCGGATCGGCCATGGCGTCATGCACAAAGTGATGCCCGATCAGCGCGGAAGGGTAGGCAATCGCCGCGTGCCCGCCGTTCAGAATGCGCAGCTTCATCAGCTCGTATTCGGCGACATTGGCCACGAATTCCGCGCCGACCTTTTCAAGGGCAGGGCGGCCTTGCGGGAACTTGTCCTCTAGCACCCACTGGCGGAAGGGTTCGCACACCACCGGCGCGGCATCGGTGATGCCGAACTTTTCGGCCACCAGATTGCGTTCGCGGTCCGATGTGGCGGGGGTGATGCAATCGACCATCGAACTGGGGAAGGCCACATTGGCGGCGACCCAGTCTGCCTCGGCCGGATCAATCAGCGCGGCCAGCCCGCAAACCGTGCGTTTGGCCACATGGCCATTTTCCGGCAGGTTGTCGCACGACATCACGGTGAACGGATCTAGCCCCGCTGCGCGGCGCTGGCGCAGGGCGGCAAGGATCATCCCAAACACAGTGCGCGGCGCGTCCGGCGTTGCGGCATCGCCTGCGATCTCGGGGTGGGCGGCATCAAAGCCGTCGGTCTTGGCATCGACGAAATAACCGCCTTCGGTGATCGTCAGCGATACGATCTTCACCTCGGGATTGGCCATGGCGGCGATTGTCTTGGCTGGATCGACCTCGGTAAAATCAATCATCGACCCGATGACACGGGCGCTTAGCCCATTTGGGTCAAGCTCGACCACCGTGGTCAGCCAATCTTGCCCGGCCAGCGCATCGCGCATCCGCGCGTCGCCTGCGCGAACACCGGCGCCGCGAATGGCCCAGTCATGGCTTTCGCCCATGGCAAACAGTCGATCCAGATAATGAGCCATGTGGGCACGGTGAAAGTTCCCGACGCCAACATGCACAATTCCAGCCTTCAGGGCACCGCGATCATAGCTGGGGTGCGCAACCGTCTGGGGCAACTGGGCCAGACTTTGGGTATTCAGGGCAATCGTCATCAGCTCATCCACTGGCCGCCATCTACGTTATAAGTCTGCGCAACGATGTATTCGGCCTCATCCGAGGCCAGAAACACCGCCATGCCAGTCAGGTCTTCGGCGCGACCCATGCGGCCATAGGGAACGCTTGCACCGACTTCTTTTTTCTTTTGGCCGGGCGCTTTGTTTTCGTACTTGGCAAAGAAGGCGTCGACGCCGTCCCAATGCTCGCCATCTACCACGCCCGGAGCGATGGCGTTCACATTGATGCCATGTTGAATAAGGTTCAGACCTGCCGATTGCGTCAGCGAAATGACGGCGGCCTTGGTGGCGCAATAGACCGCGACAAGGGATTCCCCCCGGCGGCCCGCTTGGCTGGCCATGTTGATGATGCGGCCTTTGATGCCGCGTTCGATCATGTGCTTGGCCACGGCCTGCATGGTGAACAGGGTGCCGCCCACATTGATGTCAAAGACGCGATTGTAATCGTCGCGCGTGATCTCAACGATGGGGGAGGCTGTGAACAGAGCGGCATTGTTGATCAGAATGTCGATCTGGCCCAGTTTGTCCGCCGTTTCCGCAACGGCGGCGTCGATGCTGGTTTGATCGGTCACGTTCATTTCAACCGCAATCGCCGCATCGCCCAGTTCTGCGGCGGCTTCGCGCGCGCGGGCGATGTTGATATCGGCAATGGCAACGCGTGCCCCTTCACGCACATAGGCATGCGCGAAAGCCAGTCCGATGCCGCGCGCCGATCCGGTGATCAGCGCGGTTTTTCCCTCAAGTCGTTTCATTCGATACGAAGTCCTTGTGCGTCGAACTTGTGGATCTTGTCGGCTTCGGGCGTCAGATAGACCGTATCGCCATGGTGCAGAGCAAATTCGCCGCCTACACGCACTGTCATGGTCTCGGCCAATCCGGTGTCATGCACATGCAGGAAGGTGTCAGATCCAAGATGTTCGGACACGCCAACCACGCCTTTCCACTGGCCATCGCTGGCCGATGCGGTCAGATGTTCGGGCCGGATGCCGATGCACTGTGCGTCGTGTTTGGCCGCTTCGGCCCCTTCGATAAAGTTCATCTTGGGCGAACCGATGAAGCCTGCGACAAAGCGGTTGCGCGGCGCGCGGTATAGGTCCAGCGGGCTTCCGACCTGTTCGATCACACCAGCCTGAAGCACGACGATCTTGTCGGCCATGGTCATGGCTTCGACCTGATCGTGGGTCACATAAACCATCGTCGTGGCGAGTTTCTTGTGAAGCTCAGAGATTTCCATCCGCATGCCCACACGCAGCGCGGCATCAAGGTTCGACAGCGGTTCGTCAAACAAGAAGGCCGATGGTTCGCGCACAATGGCACGGCCAATCGCCACGCGCTGACGCTGACCACCAGACAGCTGGCCGGGGCGACGCTCAAGGTAGTCCGTCAAGTTCAGCGCCTTGGCGGCGGCTTCGATCCGGCGGTCCTGTTCGGCTTGGTCGATGCCAGCCATTTTCATCGGGAAGGCGATATTTTTGCGAACGGTCATATGCGGGTAAAGCGCGTAGGACTGGAACACCATGGCCAGCTTGCGCTTGGCCGGGGCCAGATTGGTTGCGTCTTCGCCGTCGATGCGAATCTGGCCACCGCTGACATCTTCCAGACCGGCAATCAGGCGCAGTAGGGTGGATTTACCGCAGCCCGAGGGGCCGACGAATACCACAAACTCTCCGTCCTCGATGGTCAGGTTCAGCGGCGGGATGACCGTCACATCGCCAAAGGTTTTCGTGACGTTTTCAAGTGTAATGCGTCCCATAGGTCGAAATCCTTATTTCACTGCGCCAAAGGTCAGGCCACGCACCAGTTGTTTCTGGCTGAACCACCCCATGATCAGGATCGGGGCAATGGCCATGGTCGAGGCGGCAGAGAGCTTGGCATAGAACAGGCCTTCAGGGCTGGAATAGCTGGCAATGAAGGCGGTCAGCGGGGCGGCTTTGGCCGCGGTCAGGTTGAGGGTCCAGAACGCTTCGTTCCAGGCCAGGATGATATTGAGCAAGATGGTCGATGCGATGCCCGGCACAGCCATCGGCGTCAGAACATAGATGATCTCGTTCTTCAGGCTGGCCCCATCCATCCGCGCCGCTTCCAGAATTTCGCCCGGAATTTCGCGGAAATAGGTGTACAGCATCCAGACGATGATCGGCAGGTTGATCAGCATCAGTACGATCACCAGACCGGCGCGGCTGTCCAGAAGGCCCAGTTTGATGAACAGCAGGTAGATCGGGTAAAGCACCCCAACCGCCGGCAGCATCTTGGTGGACAGCATCCACATCAGGATGTCCTTGGTGCGCCGTCCGGGGACAAAGGCCATCGACCAAGCCGCCGGAATGGCCACGATGATACCCAGTACGGTGGACCCACATGCAATGATGATCGAGTTGGTCAGATACCGCAGATAGTCCGAGCGTTCCTGAACGATCGCGTAGTTTTCCAGCGTCCAGTCAAAGAACAGGAACACCGGCGGGGCTGCGATCGCCTGACCTTCGGTCTTGAAGCTGGTCAGGATGGTCCAAAGGATCGGAAAGAAGATCAGCAGACCAACTGCCCAAGCGATGGCGGTATTGATGGCCTTGCCGCGGGTCGTAACACTACGTGCCATGGATCGTCCCCCTATTAATCCAGGTTCTTGCCGACGATGCGCATGAGGAACATGGCAACGATATTGGCAAGGATGATTGCGTAGACACCACCGGCCGAGCCAAGGCCAACGTTCTGGCTTTCCAACACGCGCTGGAAGATCAGGTAGCTCAGGGTCTTGGTGCCGAATGCACCGCCCGTGGTGACGAAGATTTCTGCGAAAACGGCCAGCAGGAAGATGGTCTGGATCAGAACCACAACAGTGATGGCGCGGCTGAGGTGCGGCAGGATGATGTACCAGAACCGTTTTACCGGCGGTGCCCCATCCATTTCCGAGGCTTCAAGCTGTTCGCCGTCCAGCGATTGAATGGCGGTCAGCAGGATCAGCGTGGCAAAGGGCAGCCACTGCCAGCTGACGATAATAATGATCGACGGCATTGACGCTTGCGACATCCACTGGATCGGCTCGGCCCCGAAGGCGCGCCACAGGTGGGCCAGCAGGCCGTTGATCGGGTCCATGAACATGTTCTTCCAGATCAGCGCCGAAACGGTCGGCATGACGAAGAACGGCGCGATAACCAGAATGCGGACAATGCCTTGGCCCCACATCGGGCGGTCCAGAAGCAGCGCCAGCAGCACGCCAAGAACCACCGTGATGACCAGAACGCTGACCACCAGGGTCAGGGTCGTTGCAATGCTGGGCCAGAAGGAACTGGAGGTGACAAAGCGCGAATAGTTTTCAAAACCGACCCATCCCAGATCACCGCCACGCAGGGGCAGGTATTTCTTGAATGAGAAATAAAGCGTCATCACCAGCGGAACGAGCATCCATCCCAGAAGCAAGATAACCGCCGGTGCGATCATGATGCGGGCCGCTGAACGAGAGTGTTGGGTTGCCATAAATACACGTCCTCTGTTGGCAGCGGTGACACCACCTTACGTCGTAATGCGAGTTGTGCTGGAAAGTTGTCGGAAACGGGGGGCAGCGCGATGGCTACCCCCCGTACCGGAGGAAGGCTTAGCGGTAGCCAGCTGCTTCCATTGCGTCGTTGGTCAGGGCTTGTGCCTTGGCCAGCGCTTCTTCGATGGTCTGTTGACCTGCATATGCCGCCGAGAACTCCTGGCTGACATCGGTTGCGATGCCCGCGAATTCCGGGATGGCCGCGAACTGAACACCCACATAGGGGGCTTCGTTCACGGTGGCGTTCAGCGGATCAGCCGACAGGATCGAGTCCAGCGTTTTCTGAGCGAACGGAACTTCCATGTAGTTCGGGTTTTCGTACAGCGAGGTACGTGCACCCGGAGGAACGTTTGCCCAGCCTTCGTTGGCCGCAACGGTTTCAATGTACGACTTCGAGGTTGCCCATTCGATGAACTGCTTTGCAGCCGCTTCTTTCTGGGTGCCTGCCGGGATGGCCAGAGCCCATGCCCACAGCCAGTTCGAACGCTTGCCCAGACCATTGTCAGGTGCCAGAGCGAAGCCAACGTGGTCAGCAACGGTCGAGTCCTTGGGGTTGGTCACGAAGGACGCCGCCACAGTGGCGTCGATCCACATGCCGCACTTGCCCTGCTGGAACAGCGACAGGTTTTCGTTGAAGCCGTTGGTGGCGTAACCGGCGGGGCCGGATTCATCCATCATGCCCTTGAAGAAGGTCAGCGTATCAAGCCAAGGCTTCTGGTCAAAGGTTGCGCCCCAGCTCATGTCGAACCACTGCGCACCGAACGAGTTGGACATCGCGGTGATGAATGCACCACCTTCGCCCCAACCGGCCTTGCCGCGCAGGCAGACACCGTTGATGTCGTTGTCGCGGTCGGTCATGGCAGCCGCGGCTTCACGAATGAAGGTCCAGGTCGGCGCGTCCGGCATGTCCAGACCTGCTTTTTCCATCAGGTCGGTGCGGTACATGATCATCGAGCTTTCGCCGTAGAACGGTGCCGCATAAAGCGTGCCGTCATAGCTCAGGCCGCCTGCCATTGCGGGCAGGATGTCGGCGGCGTCATATTCGGCCGACAGATCGTTCAGCGGAACCAGCCAGCCGTTCGCACCCCAGATCGGGGTTTCGTACATGCCGATGGTCATGATGTCGAAGGCACCACCCTTGGTCGAAATGTCGGTGGTCACACGCTGGCGAAGAACGTTTTCTTCCAGGGTCACCCACTCAACTTCCACGCCGGTTTGCGCGGTGAACTGGTCCGTATAGCCCTGCATACGGATCATGTCGCCGTTGTTTACGGTCGCGATGGTGATGGTTTCGGCCGATGCAACACCCGCAAAGGTGCACAGAGCCGTTGCGCCCAAAAGGGCGCGTACTGTGTTGGTCATGCTATCCTCCCTATCCGCAACGCCCCCAGTGGGCAATTGCTAACAGTGTGGGCAAATATTCAACATTAAAAGCTGAGTCTGTCAACAGGCATTAAAAAACTGCCGCAAAATTTGCGACAGCTCATTGAAACAAAAGATAATTTTCTGCCCTTTATGACAGAAGCGCCTCGGCAGTGGCCTCGCTTGTGATCAAGCCATTGACCAACCTACCCTTCAGGGCAGCCCGGATCGCGAGGCGTTTCTTTTTGCCGAGCGCGACAGCAACCACCGGATTCTCGCCGGCTTTGGACAGTGGCGCACTGGCGACGCGACTGTTGAAATCGCAGTCCAGAATCTCGCCCTGCGAATCGTAGACCCAGCTGGTGATCTCCCCCGCCGCGCCCAGCCGCTCTAGCTCTTCCATCTCCTCGTCGGCGACAAACCCGTCCACATGCAGCGGGGCGGATCGGTCCATCTGGCCGATGCCAACCAAGGTGAAATCCGCGCGGGCGCAGAGGTCCATCGTGTTTCGCACAGCTTCTTGTTTCAGCAATACGCTGCGTTCCGCCTGTGTCGGTGCCAGAACCGGCAAAGGATAGGGGTAGTGGCGCGCGCCAACCCGGTCGGCCATGCGCACCGTCGCATTGTAGGGCGTGGCAAGCCCGTCCGACATCATGTTCCCAAGGCGCGACACCAGCCGATGCTGCGGGCAATCCATCCGCGTCAGTTGCTGAACGCAAGCCTTGAGCGCACGGCCCGTCCCAAGCGCGATGATCTTTTCATCCGGTTGCTTGAGGATTTTTTCCAACTCAGCCGCCGCCGCAATCGCCACGCCCGTCAAAAGGTCAGGGGCATCCGGGTCCGTCGGCACCACCTCGCAGATCTGAAGCCCGTAGCGATCCTTCAACTGTTCGGCCAGATCCATGCAATTGCCAATCGGGTGATCGATCCGCACCTTCACCAACCGCTCGCTCACAGCCATGGCGACCAAACGCTGCGCGGATTGGCGGCTGACCCCCAATTTCCGTGCGATTTCGTCCTGTGTATTGCCCGCCACATAGTACAGCCACCCGGCACGGGCGGCATCGTCCAAACGGCTGTTGGAGGCAATGAAACGGTCTTTGGTCATAGGGCCGACCCCCCTTGGAGCTTTTCGAACAGGTGCGGGAAATCGGCCCAATTGTCAAAACTTGGCACGAAGAACGGCACGTCAGGCTGGCTGCCCATCATGTGCGACCCACCGCAATAGGCAAGCGCCACCGCATCGGCGGACCGAGCGGCGACCAATCCCGGCGCGCTGTCTTCGATCACCAAGGCTCGCCGCGGGCTGACCCCCATTTGACGGCAGGCAAACAACACCAGATCGGGGGCCGGTTTGCCATTTTCCACCTGCGACGCAGTAAAGACATTCCCATCGAAGTGCTTGGCAAGGCCTGAAATTTCCAAACTGCGACTGGCCCGTGTCGGGCTAGAGGACGTAGCCACGCAGATCGGCAGATTCAAGTGTTCCAACACGTCCGGCAGGCCGGGGGTCGGGCGCAGCTCGGTCTCAAACCGCTTCAACAGGGCCGCGCGATACCGGGTTTCGAAATCGGCGGGCAGATGCGGCGCCACGCCAGACCGCAAAGTCTTGGCAACGGTCGGAAAGCTCCGCCCAAGAAAATGCTTGCGCACGTAGGGCCGGTCGATCGTCACGCCGATCTTGTCCAATTCGTCGATCATAACGTCCGCAGACAGCACCTCGCTGTCGATCAGAACCCCGTCACAATCAAAAACAATCAGATCTATCGCGCTCATCTTTACCCCTTGGCGTGGCATCACTCAGCGCCGGCAACATGCATGAAGAGTATTTTTCTGACCAGAGCAGAATTTTTAGATTTGGTATACCAAATCTTTTTGTGCAATATGCGTCGAACTCGAACCGCCCCAAACAGGAGCCCGAAATGACTTCGCCCAAAGTGCTCGCCATCGGCAGCTATACCCCCATCGATGCCACTGCCTTGACCGAGGACTTGCAGGCCCAGATCCTGCCCAACTGGGATGCCGTTGCAGCCCTCAGTACCGATGACCGCGCCAATGTGGTCGCTGTCGCCTACAAAGGGCACCACGCGTTCGGCGGTGACCGGATGGATCTGTTCCCAAACCTCAAACTGATCGCGAATTTCGGGGTTGGCTACGATGCGATTGACGTCTCGGCGGCGACCCCGCGCGGCATCAAGGTTACCAACACGCCCGACGTGCTGAATGATGACGTGGCCGACACCGCCGTCGCACTGCTTCTGTCGCAATGCCGCGCCCTGCGCCAAGGCGAAGAACTGGTGCGCAGCGGCAACTGGTCCAAAGGCGATCTGCCATTGAACCGCAAAGTCTCGGGCGGCAAAGTCGGCATCCTCGGGCTGGGCCGCATTGGCCGCGAAATCGCCGATCGACTGGCCGCGTTCAAAATGGATATCCACTATTACGCCCGGTCCGAAAAAGACACGCCCGGCTGGACGTTCCACGCTGATCCGGTGGCCTTGGCCGAGGCGGTGGATTTCCTCGTCGTGGCGCTGGTCGGTGGCAAGGAGACCGAAAAATTCGTGTCTCGTCAGGTGCTTGAGGCGCTCGGCCCGCGCGGTGTGATCGTCAATATCTCACGCGGGACCACCATCGACGAAGAGGCAATGATCCAAGCGCTGCAAAACGGCACATTGGGCGGCGCAGGCCTTGATGTCTTCCTGAATGAGCCGAACATCGACCCGCGCTTTGCCGCTTTGGAGAACGTCGCGTTGCAACCGCACCAAGGCTCTGGAACCGTGGAAACCCGCGCCGCCATGGGCCAGCTTCAGCGCGACAACATCGCCAATTTCCTGAACGGCACGGCGCTTTTGACCCCGGTCAACTGATCGCGCCCAGATCCCAAAAATCAGTATCCCCGCCAAAGGTCGGAGCCTCCGGCGGGGATATTTTTGGTCAGAAAATACTGGGAACACTGTGCCTTTTCTGACCCCAAATATCCCGGGGGAGGCGCGCAGCGCCGGGGGCAGCGCCCCCATACCGCCCGCGCTGCCAAGCGCGGGCTTACCTGGTGCGCCGAAAGGCGCGCAATTGGATCAGGGCTTGGGTTTGTCGTCCTCGAGGTAGTAACGGATATTGTCCTCAAAGCTCTCATCGGCTTCCAGGCCCAGTGCGATGGACTTTTCCGGGCGCATGTCAAAGCGCCAGCCGTTCACGATGCGCTCGATCTCGGGTTGGCTTTCCCACTTGATCAGCTTCGCGGCCTCGGGGCCTGCAACGGCGGTCATGGCATCGACCAGTTGGCGGATGGTCCAGGTACGGCCCGGCATCATCATGCAGCGGTTCATGCCCAGATCCTCGGTCGGGATTTCCGCGCCTTTGATCAGGTTCTCCACGCATTTGCGGGGGCTTAGGTAGTAATGCGGGAAGTCCTCGCCGACCGGGCAGATCGCCTCTTGACCGTTCAGAGGCTCACGCAGGATCGACGACATAAAGCTTGAGGCCGCGCGGTTCGGTTTGCCGGGGCGAACCGAGATCGTCGGCAGGCGGAAGCCGCGCCCGTCCACATAGCCTTTGCGCGAATAGTCGTTCAGCAGCAGCTCGCCAATGGCCTTCTGTGCGCCATAAGATGTTTGCGGGTTCAGGAAGGTGTGGTCGATAATCGGGTCCGGCACCTCGCCGCCGTACACGGCGATGGAAGAGGTGAACACTACGACGGGCTTGGTTTCCAGCGCACGGGCGCGTTCCAGCACGTTCAGCGTGCCCATCATGTTGATGGCATAGCCCAGATCGAACTCTTCCTCGGCCTGGCCCGAGACGATGGCGGCCAGAAGGTAGATGACATCTGTATCGGCTTCGATCAGGCTATCCACGCTGGCGCGATCTGCGATATCACAGGTCTTACGCTCGACCGCGAAGGGCGCGTCGATGGGCGCGGGATCGACCACATCGGCCAGTACAAGGCTGGTGATCTCGGTGTCGCGCAGGTGGCCGCGCGCGGCCAGCGCTTTGCCCAGTTTCTGGCCGACAAGGCCGCCGCCGCCGATAATCAGAACTTTCATGCCTTCTCTCCCTCGAAGATGGCGCGGACGATGGCGCCTTTGTGTTGGATGACCTGAGCGGCCAATGCGCAGGCCTGTTGCGCGGCAATCTTTGGCGGGGCCCCGGTGCGCAGTGCGCATAGAAAGCCTGCGCCGAAACTGTCGCCTGCTGCGGTGCTGTCGACTTGTGTGACTTTCAGCGTCTGGGTCGTTTCAATTCCGGTCTCGGCGCTCCAGACGGTGACGTCGCCGCCTCCGTTCTTGACCGCAATGACGGTCGCGCCGCCTTTGCGATAGCGCTCAATCGTGGCTTCGGGCGTGGCATCGCCAAACAGCGCCTCCTCCTCGTCGAACGAGGGCAGCACGCAATCGGCCACAGACGCGCCAAGGGTCAGCCCGTCCTTCATGGCCTGTTCGCTTTCCCAAAGCCGGGGGCGCAGGTTGGTGTCGAACGAAACAAAGGCCCCGTTGGCCCGCGCCTTGGCAACCGCCGCACAGAACCGCTGGCGTGCATCAGGCGCAAGGATGGCCAGCGTGATGCCGGAAAAGTGGATCACGTCGCGCCCGGTCAGCGTGGCCTCCAGCCAAGCCTCATTATCGGCCATGGTCTTGGCCGCTGATTGGCCGCGCCAATAGGAGAAGCTGCGCTCTCCGTCTTTCAGCGCGATGGTATAAAGCCCCACCGTGCGGTCGGAAACGCGCCGAATGGCCGAGGTATCGACCCCTTCGCCTGCGATAAAGCCCAGCATCCCGTCGCTGGCTGCATCGGTGCCAACGCAGGTGCCATAGGCAACGGTCCAATCCTCGCCCAGCAGGCGGCGGGCGTACCATGCGGTGTTGAACGTGTCCCCCGCATAGCCCATGCGGCAAAGCCCATCAGTTGCGGGGGCGATTTCGATCATGCATTCGCCAAGGGCCAGAAAGCTGCGGGTCATAGAAGAACCTTGGGTTCGGGCAGGCCCACGGCGCCGACCGTGCCGATAAAGGTCTGTCCATCGAAATCGGTCGGCTCCGTCAGGTTTTGACGGGCACTGCTGAGGTACATTTGGGTGAAATCCGCGCCGCCAAAGGCCGGGCAGGTGGTTTGCCTGGCCGCCAGGGGCTGCGACGACAGCTCGGACCCATCCGGCGCATGGCAGGTCAGTTTCGCCAGCCCGTAATGGGTGCACCAGATATTGCCCTGCGCATCGGTCACGGCCCCATCTGGGCGGTATTGATCGGACGCCAAATCAAGGAATACCTCGCGTTCGGCGGCGGGCCAGCCGGTGTCTGGATCAAGCGCCACGCGCCAGATCTTACCGCGCGGGGTATCGGCAAAATAGGTATAGCTGCGGTCAGGGGCGAAACACGTGGCGTTGGGGATCGACCAGTCGCCGTAAAGTTTGCGCAGCTCGCCCTTGTAATAGCGATAATAGGCGCCCGCACCGGGTTCGGCCTGTTTGCCCATTGTGCCAATCCAGAACCCGCCCCAAGGGTCGGCCCGCCCATCGTTGGAGCGGGTGATTGGGTTGTCGGCCTCCAGATCACACAGCACTGTATGTTGCCCGGTTTCTATATCGAATTTCAGAAGCGCCTTTTCATGGGCGATCATCAGCGTGTTTTCATCTACCAGACCGGCGGCGGACACATGGCCGTCAAACGTCCAATGACGGTGCACGCCGTTGCCCTTTTCATACAGGGTGCAGTTGTTGATATCGAACCAGAAAAAGGTCTGCCGGTCCGGGTGCCAGATCGGCCCTTCGCCAAGGCTGCATTGGGTGTCGTCAAAGACGGAAAAGGTCATTGCAAAAGCCCCCTCTGGGCCAGATTGCGCATCAAGGCGGTGGTGCCAAAGGTCCATTCCGGGCACTCGGTCGACAGGCGCACGGTGTTGCGCAGGGTGCCAAGCTTGGGCTCGGAAATCTCAACCACATCGCCGACTTTGTGGGTAAAGCCCTGACCTTCGGTGTCACGGTCCTGAATGGGCGCAAACAGGGTGCCAAGGAACAGGAAGAACCCGTCAGGGTATTGGTGATGGCGGCCAATGGTTTGCTTGACCAGATCGGCGGGCTTGCGGCTGATTTTGTTCATCAGCGACGCACCATTGAGGATAAAGCCATCCTCGCCGGTTACGGTCAGGGTCAGTTCGGCGTTTTCCACGTCATCCATGGTAAAGCCGTCGTCGAACAGGCGCAGCATCGGGCCGATGGAGCATGAGGCGTTGTTGTCCTTCGCCTTACCCAGCAGCAGGGCCGAGCGGCCCTCGACATCGCGCAGGTTCACATCATTGCCCAGCGTCGCGCCAAGGATCTGACCGCGCGAATTGACGGCCAGAACGATCTCGGGCTCGGGGTTGTTCCAGTTGGAAATCGGGTGCAGGCCCACATCCGCGCCCCAGCCGACAGCGGCCATGGGCTGGCATTTGGTAAAGACCTCGGCGTCGGGGCCAATGCCCACCTCAAGGTATTGCGACCACATGCCTTCGGCTTGCAGCACGCGCTTGACCTCCATCGCCTTGGGCGAACCGGGTTCGATGCCCGACAGGCTATCGCCGATGACCGATTGCACCTTGGCGCGGATTTCCTGCGCCAGATCGGCGTTTCCGGCGGCTTTTTCCTCGATCACGCGTTCGACCATTGACTGGGCGAAGGTCACGCCGCTGGCTTTGATCGCCTGAAAATCGGCGGGCGCCAACAGGTGCAGCGCCCCAGACGCCAGATCGCCAACCGAGCCGATGGCCTCGCCTTCCGCGCCGCGCACATAGGCGGCGGGGGCGTCCATTTCCAGCAGGTCATGCATGGTCGGGCAGGCGGGCGAGGTGATGTCGATCACCGCGCCGTCCCGAATGGTCACAACAGCAGGGCCAATGCCGGGGCGCGAAACGCGCCCCACCAAGGTTGCATTTGGATCGGTTGGCAGCATGGCTTATTTCCCCCAGCGCAGGACAAGCGGATCCAGCGGCCTCAGCAGCTCGATCAGCAGCGACCGCGTGTCCGGGTGCAAGGGCGCAATCGGATGGCGGCAGAACTCGGACTTGATGATACCGCCTTCAACCATCGCCGCCTTGGCAGAGCGGAAGCCGCACTGGCGGTTTTCATGGTTCACGGCGGGCAGTACGCGTGCATAGCCTTCGATCGCGGCTTGGCGGTTGCCAGCAAGGAAATCACGAACAATCGGGCCGATCAGATCGGGGATCATCGCACTGGTCATGGTGCCGGTGCAGCCTGCGTCCAGATCGGCCAGCAGGGTGATCGCCTCTTCGCCGTCGAACGGGCCTTCGATGAAATCGCCGCCCTCCGCAATCAGGCTGCGCAACTTGGCGGCGGCCTGCGGGCATTCGATCTTGAACAGCTTCAGCATCTCGATCTCTTGGGCCATCTTGACCAGCAAGGGCACAGGCAGATCAACACCCGACAAGGGCGCGTCTTGCAGCATGATCGGAATACCGACCTCGCCCACTTGGCGGAACTGCTCAAACGTTTGCTCGGCGGTGCCTTTCAGAAGCGCGCCGTGGTAGGGCGGCATCATCATCACGATATCGGCGCCAAGGCCTTTGGCGAACTGGGCGCGTTCCACCACGATGGGCGTTGCGAAATGGCTGATCGTCACGATCACCGGCACGCGGCCGGCCACATGTTCAAGGCAAACACGGGTCAGAATGGCGCGTTCTTCGTCAGATATCAAAAACTGTTCCGAGAAGTTGGCCAGAATGCAGATGCCATCGACGCCTTGGTCGATCATGCAATCCAGAACGCGTTTCATACCCTCGGTGTCGATGCTGCCATCGGCATGGAAGGGGGTGGGGGCCACCGGCCAGATGCCGGTATAGGGTTTGGTCATGAGATCCCTCTCACGTCAGTGTTTCGGTACAGGGTGAGGTGGCGGAGGGTGCCGCCGTGGGTGTTCAGTGTGCGGAGTGCCATCACGCGGCCCTCAACGCGGAAAGGATTGCCAAAACCACGACGCCCAGCATCGCGGCGGCCATGCCGTAATTGATCATGCGCTGGCGGCTTGGCGGCAGGTCTAGACGGTGCAGCGTGACGCCCGCCCATAGCCACGCCAGATGGATCGGAATCCAGATCGCATTGGCGATGATCAGCTTTGAAACCGTCTCGGCCACCAGATTGTCGGGCCAGAAGGCAAAGCCGGTATAGAGCGCGGTATTCACCGCATAGGCCTTGGGGTTGATGATTTGCAGCAGAATGCCGTTGGTCAGGCCGGGGGCTTTCTTGGCCTCGATAAAGGCGATCTTCGACCCGGCAAAAGCGATCTTGCTGGCCAGATACAGCAGGTAGGCCACCGACAGCGCCATGAGCACCGTGCGCACAACAGGAACGCTGAAGACAATTGCCGCGAGCCCCGAGATGACGGCCAGCCCGACGATATTCGTGCCGATGAACAGACCCGTCACATAGGACAGACCAGGCCGGAACCCATAAGCCGCGCCAACGCCTGCCGTCGTCAGAACGCCCGGTCCGGGGGTGACGATCAGCAGGAATACGGCGACGGCAAAGGTCAGCATATCAGAACTCCAACTGGACCTTCATGGATTGCGACTTGTCGTTCGCGGTCTCAAAGGCGGTTTGGAAATCATCCAGTGCAAATGTGTGCGTGACCAGCGGTTTTACGTCGATCAACCCGGCTTGCATGAATTTCACAGCGGTGCGGAATTCCTCGTGGAAGCGGAATGATCCGCGCATTTCCAGCTCTTTCGCGGTGATTTTCATCATCGGGATCGCCATATCGCCGCCAAGGCCAAGCTGGATGATGATCCCACGCGGGCGCATCGCATCCAATGCGCCAACCAGCGCGGGCTGTGCGCCGGAACATTCCATAAGGATATCGACTTGGCCTTTGCCCGCCTTGTAGGGGGCCAGCGCGTCGGGGTTGTCTTTGGTGTTCAGCACCACATCCGCGCCCGCCTGCTTGGCAAAGCCAAGCGCACGCTCGGCGATATCGACGGCAACGATCTCCTCGGCCCCGGCGCGGCGGGCGGCAAGGATCGCCAGCACGCCAATTGGGCCGCAGCCCGTGACCAGCACCCGCTTGCCCAGCATCGGCCCCGCGCGGCGCACGGCGTGCAGGCACACCGACAGCGGTTCGGCCATCGCGGCCTCGCCCGCGGTCAGGCCGTCGGCTTTGACGCATTGGCTGGCCATTGCGGTCAATTCGGTGCGGAACGCGCCTTGGATATGCGGGAAGGGCATGGCCGAGCCATAAAAGCGCATGTTCAGGCAGTGGTTCGGCGCATCGCGCAGGCAGTATTCGCACGCCCCGCAAGGGCGCGACGGCGACACCGCCACCAGATCGCCCACAGCCAGCTCGCCCACGCCGTCGCCAATGGCGGTAATCTCGCCCGCAACCTCATGGCCCAGCACCATCGGTTCCTTCAGGCGCACATCGCCAAAGCCGCCGTGGTTGAAGTAATGCAGGTCAGATCCACAGATCCCGCCGCGTTTGATCGCCACGGTAACATGACCCGCTGCCGGGGCCTCGGCCGACATGGGTTCCAGCCGCAAATCGCGGGCCCCATGAGCATAAAGCGCTTTCATACGAATTCCTCCATGCCGGTCCCTTGGACTCGGCTTTGCGTTACCCTAGAAATGGTATACCATTTTTGCAAGCGGTGAGTGCGGCCGCACTAGGAGGACTTATGTCATTGTTTGATTTGACGGGCCGGATGGCCCTTGTGACCGGCTCGTCGATGGGAATCGGGCAGGCGCTGGCCAAAGGCTTGGCCGAGGCGGGGGCGACGATTGTCATGAACGCCCGCAATCCCGAACGTCTGGCAGAATCCGCCGCAGCGCTGCGGGCCGAAGGGCATACCGTGCACGAACTGGCGTTCGATGTGACCGACCACGACGGTGTGCGCGCCGCGATTGACCGGTTCGAGGCCGAAGTAGGCGCGATTGATATCCTGATCAACAACGCAGGCATGCAGTTCCGCACGCCGTTGCAGGACTACCCGCATGATATGTTCGAAAAGCTGCTGGCGACCAACGTGACCTCGGTTTTCAACGTGGGCCAAGCTGTTGCGCGTCATATGATCGGGCGCGGCAAGGGGCGGATCATCAACATCGCCTCGGTGCAGACCAAACTCGCCCGCCCCGGCATTGCGCCCTACACGGCGACCAAGGGCGCGGTTGCGAACCTGACCCAAGGCATGGCCACCGATTGGGCTCCGCTGGGCCTGAACTGCAACGCCATTGCGCCGGGCTATTTCGACACGCCGCTAAACGCCGCTCTGGTGGCGGATGCCGATTTCAGCGCTTGGCTGGAAAAGCGCACCCCCGCAGGCCGTTGGGGCAAGATCGAGGAACTGGTGGGCGCGGCGGTGTTCCTATCGTCCGATGCCTCGACTTTTGTAAATGGACACACTCTATTCGTTGACGGCGGCATCACTGCCTGCCTGTAATCGCACCTTTGGGAGGAGGGACGCATGTCGGACAAACCCGTTATCGGCTTTATCGGCCTTGGCTATATGGGCCATGGCATGGCCAAGAACATCATTCAGAACGGCTATGCCCTGTATGTAAAGGGCAACCGGAACCGCACGCCGGTGGAAAGGCTTGTGGGCATGGGCGCGACCGAAGTCGCCTCGCCGAAGGCAATGGCCGAGGCTTGCGATATCATCCACATCTGCCTGTCGAATTCGGCTCAGGTCGAGGGCATCATGCGCGGGCCTGATGGTATTCTGGCCTCGGGCAAGGCCGGGCTGGTGGTGATTGACGCCACCACCGCAGACCCCGTTTCGACCGAGGCGCTGGCCGCCGAGATGGCCGAGGTTGGGATGCATATGGTTGACGCCCCGCTGGGCCGTACCCCCAAAGAGGCCGAGGCCGGAACGCTGGATGTGATGGTTGGCGCAGATGCCGATGTGTTTGCCCGCGTGCTTCCAGTGATCGAATGCTGGGGCGGCAATATCAACCACGTCGGCCCCGTGGGCGCGGGCCACAAGATGAAGCTGATCATGAACTTCATCTCGATGGGCTATGCCGCCATGTATGCTGAGGCGGTGACGCTGGCCGCGAAATCGGGCCTGTCGCCGCAAACGGTGAACACGGTGATTGGCGGCAGCCGGTTGAACAACGGCTTCTTCGAAACCTTCATGCGCTATGCCGTGGGCCGCGATAAGAATGCGCATCTGTTCAGCATCGCCAATGCCTCGAAGGACGTGCGCTATGCGGCGAATATGGCGATGGCAAACGGCGTTGTGAACCCGATCGGTGCGGCCATCCGCAACAGCTTTGCCAGCGCCGAGGCCGTGGGCAAGGGCGGGCATTATGTGCCAATGCTGGCCGACCACATCGCCGAGATCAACGGGCTTGATCTGGCCGAAGAGGTTAAGAAAGGCGAAGGTTAACTGGTCCCGCGCCGGATCAACTCGAACCCCATATCAATGACTGTCGGGGGCAGAGGCGCGGCCTTGGTTCCCGACAGGATCAAGTCTGCGGCCTTGGCCCCGATGGCGTGGCCGTCAATGCGCAGGGTTGTCAGCGCCAGCCCCGCATCAGAGGCCAGATCGAAATCACCAAACCCCGTCAGCGCCAGATCGCGCGGAACAGACAGCCCGCGCCGCATCGCCTCGCAATAGGCGCCCAAGGCAATCGCGTCGGACACGCAAACCACGGCATCGGTGTCGGGGTAACGCTCAAGGATTTGCGCCAGCCCCGCCGCACCAATCCCTGCGCCTTTCAAATCGGCGGGCATCAGGGCAACGCGCGGCTCTTGCCCGGCAATCGCTCGGAGGTAACCGCTTTGACGCAATTGTCCGCGCCGGTCATTCGCGCGGTCAGGGCCGATAAAGGCAATGCGTTTGCGGCCTGTTTCCACCAGATGACGGGTGATCGCCTCGCCCGCTGCGGCGTTGGAAAATCCGATGGCGGCGTGGATCGGGCTTTCGGGCAGCTCCCACAGTTCAATCACCGGCACGCCTGCGCGGTTCATCAGGGTTCGGGCGGCCTCGGTGTGCTGATCGCTGGTCAAGACCAACGCATCGGGGCGGCGGCCCAACATGGTGGCGGCAAGGCTGGCCTCGGTCTCAGGCTCATACTCGGTGTTGCCAAGCAGCAGTTGATACCCTTCGGCCCGGAGCCCGGTCGATAGCCCTTCGATGGTCGAGGCAAAGATCGACGCCTCAAGCGTTGAGACAAGCGCGCCAACCATACGGCTGCGTTGCGACGACAGCGCGCCGGCCGTTTCATCGGGCACATAGCCCAGTTTGGCAATTGCGGCCTGCACCTTGTCTCGGGTGGTTTGGCTGACCTTGGTCGGCGTGCGGATCACGCGGCTGACGGTGATGGTGCCAACGCCGGCCTCGCGGGCCACGTCGCCCATCGTCACCCATTTCTTCTCTAGCGCCATGGCTCAATTCCTTCTTGACGGGTTTGAAATACCGATGGTATCGATACCAAGCAAGTCATGGTATCGATACCATGGCTCGGGAAACGCGAGAGGAGGCGCAAAATGCTTACGAAAGAGCAAAAGGAATTTTGGGAAGAGAACGGCTATCTGATGGTCGAGGACGTGGTCACGCCCGAACAGCTGGCCAAGATGCAGCAGATCACCAACGATTATATCGAAGCCTCGCGCAGCGTGACGGCCAGCAATGACGTCTACGATCTGGACAAGGGGCACAGCGCCGAAACCCCGCGCCTGACCCGGATCAAACTGCCTCACAAGCAAAACCCGTATTTCTGGGAAATCCTAACCAAGTCCGGCGTGACCAAGGTTTTGAACGAACTGCTGGGGCCGGACACGATGATCCTGACCTCAAAGCTGAACACCAAAGCCCCCGGCGGCGGCGCGGCGGTGGAATGGCATCAGGACTGGGCCTTTTACCCGCACACCAATGACAACCTGCTGGCCTTTGGCCTGATGCTTGAGGACGTGGGGCTGGAGAACGGCCCGCTTCAGGTGATCCCCGGCTCGCACAAGGGTCCGCTGCTTAGTCACCATTGCAACGGCGTCTTCGCGGGCGCGGTCGATCCGCAAGACCCCGAGTTTGAGCGCGACAAGATCGTGACCCTGACCGGCAAGGCGGGCAGCATGACGATCCACCACGCCCGCACGCTGCACGGCTCGGCGCCGAACACCTCGGACCGGGCGCGTAAGATCCTGTTCTATGAGCTGGCGGCTGCGGATGCGTGGCCCTTGGTCGGGTCGAACTCGTATTTCCACCGTCTCAGCCAGTATGACTTTATGAAGGATCTGGAGGATCGTTGCGTGACCGGCGCGCCTTGTCTGACACCGCGCATCGAACAGGTGCCTGTGCGCCTGCCGTTGCCGCCCGCGCCGGACAACACCTCGATCTTCAAGACCCAGCAAAGCTCGGGCGTGAAATCGGTCTATGCCATGTAAAGTGAAAGGCCCGGCGATGTGCCGGGCCTTTTGTTATTCGTAGGACACCTGATCCGAGGCCAAAAGCGCCTCGATGCTGGGTGGAATAACCAAACCGTCGCGCACCTCGGCGTCTAGCGCCATCTCGGCGGCGGTCACGGCCTTCAGCCGTTCAATCACGGCGTCGATATTGGCGAAGGGCACAACGACCACGCCGTCGCGGTCGGCCACGATCATATCACCGCTGGCCACGGTTTGCCCCGCGATTTGAACAGGAAAGCCCACGGTGCCGGGGCCTTTGCCAAAGGGCGAGGCGGGGTTTAGTCCAGTGCACCACGCGGGCAGGCCCACATCGACAATGCCCGCGTAATCACGCATTGGGCCGTCGGTTACAAAACCGGCAGCCCCCGCATTGCGGAAGAACCCGCACACGCGATCCCCCGCCGCCGCGCAGCCTTGATGCCCCGCGACTGAGGAAATCATCACATCGCCTTTTTCGACGAACTTGATCGCGCAGAGCGTGGCCAGCAGATCGGCAGGGCCGTTTTCCGCCGTCAGGGCAGGGCCTGCCGCAACGCAGTTCAGATCACGGCCAAAGCCGATGGGCGCAAGACCCGCAAGCGCGCCTTTGCCGTCCATCGCATCGCAGACAAAGCTGGTCGGCACGCCCTGGAAGGCGGCGATCTGTTCGGCGGTCGGGCGATTGCGTTTGGTGTTGATGCGGATCAGGGGCGGTTCTTCGATCATTGCGGCTCCTCCCTAGAGCAGTGATGCGATGAATTGCAGGGCGTATAGCGTGCCCATCCCGGCCACGATGGCCCCGATCACGTTGACGCGCAATCCCACGACAAAGGCCGCAGCGGCGGCGACAAAGCGGATCGGGTCGAACATGCCATCGGTGGCGGCGGGCCAAAGGACTTGCGGTGTGAAGAGGGCCGGGAACACGGCCACACCCACATAGCGCAGATGCAGCAGCGCCCAGTCTGGCAATTGCCGCCCGCCGAAAAGGCCCAGAAACGAAAACCGAATGATGAATGTGCCGATGCCCAGAAGAATTGTTACCAGCCAAAAGGTTCCGTTGTCGATCAGGGGCGCCTCCATCATGATGAGGCCCTCCGCTTGAGGTACAGCTCGGCCTGAGCGCCAGCGACCATTGCCAGCGCGGCGGCGACGATGATGCCAAGGCTCCACGGCAGCCAGCCAAAGGCAACGGATCCGGCCATCGACACAAAGACGGCGATCAGATGCGGCAAACTGCGGATCAGCGGCGCGGTCAGGGCGATGAAGCAGACAGGCACCGCGAAATCGAGGTGGAAAGAGGCAGGTATGGCTTGCCCCACCAACGCCCCGGCCAGTGATCCGCCGTACCACCACGGGCAAATCATCGCCATCGCGCCGAAGTAATAGGCCAGCTTTGCGGCGGGCGACATCTCGGGGCGGTCTTCATAGGTGCGCACGGCCACGGCAAAGGCCTGATCGACCATCAGATAGGCGGCCAATGCCCGGACAGACAGACGCGCATGGCCGATGTGCGGGACCAGAGCCGCCGAATACATCGCCATACGCAGGTTCACGGCCAAGGCGGTGAACAGGGCGATGAACACCGGCGCGTTGTCTTGCAGCAGGGCCAGCGCGGTAAACTGCGATGCTCCGGCGATCACCAGAACTGACATGGACATGGTTTGCAGCACGTCCAGCCCGGCATCACGGGCCACGACGCCGAACAGGGTGGAATAGGGAACCACAATCACCACAAATGGCGCACAGGCCCAAAAACCCGACCAGAAGGCCGCGCGGGGCGTCATTCCTGCCCGCGCATCTGAATCGCCAGCTTGGTCAAGGCCAGACCGGCGGCCGCCGCCTGACAGCGGGCCTTTTGCAAAGTGATCGCCTCGGCCGGTAGATCTGAAAGCCCCGCCAGTTCTTCGATCCGGTCGCATTGCAGCAGATTCGCCAGCAGGTCGTATTTCACTTCGATCCCGGCAATGGCGGTGATCTTTTCATTGCCCTTGGCGCGGATCGCGTCCAGACGCGCGGCAATCCCGCCGGACCAAGTGTCTTTGGCCTCGATGTAGCACAGGGTCGCGGCGGCGGGGGCATCGTCCGCGGGATAGCTGTCACAGAAGGCGTGCTGTTGCTGCATGCATTGCGCGGCAGGTTGGTTCGCGGCGATTTGCGCCTCAATACAGGTGTTATACGCGGCCAAATCGACTTCGGCGAAAAGCGGCGTGGCCATGCAAAGGCACAGGCCAAGCGTGGCCCGGAAAACTGCGGTCATTCGGTCTCCTCCCAGAGCGACAACGCGGGGTGATGCGGTTTGCTCTTGCATTTGGTATACCAAATGCCGAAGCTGTCACAAGTCCGGAGTCGCGTGCGGTTAGCGCGAACACTCCGTTGGGAGGAAACGAGGAAGAGAATGAGCGATACCCGAGCGAACAAGCGGTTCCGCTCGCAAGAGTGGTTCGACAACCCCAACAATCCGGGGATGACGGCACTTTATGTGGAGCGTTATCAGAACCAAGAATACACCCGCGACGAGCTTCAGGGCGGAAAGCCCGTGATCGGCATTGCCAACACCGGCAGCGATCTGGCCCCTTGCAACAAAATCCACGTGTTCCTGATGGACCGGATCAAGGCGGGCATCCGAGCCGCTGGCGGGATTCCGATGGAATTCCCGGTGCATCCGATTCAGGAAACCGGCAAGCGCCCCACCGCTGCGCTTGATCGCAACCTGTCGTATCTGGGTCTGGTCGAGGTGCTGCACGGCTACCCGATTGACGGCGTGGTGCTGACCACCGGCTGCGATAAAACCACTCCGGCGATGCTGATGGGCGCGGCGACGGCAGATCTGCCCGCGATTGCGCTGAACGGCGGTCCCATGCTGGACGGCTGGTGGAAGGGCAAGCGCGCCGGATCGGGCACGATCATCTGGGAAAGCCGCCGCCTGCTGGCCGAAGAAAAGATCGACTACGAAGAATTCATGAGCCGCGTGTGCTCATCTGCCCCGTCGCTGGGCCATTGCAACACGATGGGCACCGCCAGCACGATGAACGCCATGGCCGAAGCGCTGGGCATGTCGCTGACCGGCAACTCGGCCATTCCGGCCCCGTTCCGCGAACGGATGGCCATGGCCTATGAGACCGGCAAACGCATCGTCGAGATGGTTTATGAAGATCTGAAACCGTCTGACATTCTGACCCGCGAAGCGTTCGAGAACGCGATTGTGGTCAACGCCGCCATCGGCGGCAGCACCAACGCCCCACCGCACCTTCAGGCGATTGCCCGCCATGCCGGGGTTGAGCTGAACGTGAAGGATTGGGAAACGGTTGGCTATGATGTGCCGCTGCTACTGAACATGCAGCCCGCTGGCGAATTTCTTGGCGAAAGCTTCTTCCGGGCGGGCGGCGTGCCTGCGGTGATGGAAGAACTGCGCAAGGCGGGCCGCATCCATGAAGGCGCGATGACCGCCACGGGTAAAACCATGGGCGAAAACGTCACTGGCAAAGGCACTGAGGACGAGGCCGTCATCAAGACCTATGACAAGCCGATGCGCGTGAATGCGGGCTTCAAGGTTCTGTCCGGCAACCTGTTTGACAGCGCGCTGATGAAGACCAGCGTGATTTCCGCCGACTTCCAGAAACGCTTCTTGTCGAAGCCGGGGATGGAAGGCGTCCACGAGGCGCGGGCCATCGTGTTCGAAGGCCCCGAGGATTATCACGACCGGATCAACGATCCGTCGCTGAACATCGACGAACACTGCATCCTGTTCATCCGCAACGTTGGCTGTGTCGGCTATCCCGGCTCGGCCGAGGTGGTGAACATGCAGCCGCCGGACGCGCTGATCAGACAGGGGATCAACCACCTGCCGACGGTTGGCGATGGCCGCCAGTCGGGCACTTCGGAAAGCCCGTCGATCCTGAACGCTTCGCCGGAATCGGTTGTGGGAGGCGGCTTGGCCTATCTGAAAACCGGTGACACGGTGCGGCTGGATCTGAACGCCAGCACGATGAATGCGCTGGTCGATGATGCCGAATGGCAGGCGCGGATTGATGCCTGGGAAGCGCCCGAGATCCGCAGCCAGACACCGTGGCAGGAAATCTATCGCACCCATGTGGGGCAATTGTCGGATGGCGGTTGTCTGGAACTGGCGACGGCCTATCAGAAGGTCGCCAAGGATCTGCCGCGCGACAACCACTAAGCGTTGAAAAGGGGGGGGCTCTGCCCCGCCCCTGCCTGACGGCAGGGACTCCCCGGGATATTTAGGGTCAGAAAAGGCCCAGGAGGAGCGATGAGCAAGACGATTATCATCACCGGCGCCGGGCGCGGCGTGGGCAAGGCGACGGCTTTGGCATTCTTGGATGCAGGCTGGCGTGTGGGTTTGGTGGGTCGCACGGCTGCCCCGCTAGAAGAACTGGCAGCAGCCCATGAGGGCGCATTGGCGCTGCCCTGCGACGTGACCGATGAGGCCTCGGTCGAAGCGGCGTTTGAGAAAGCCTATGCCGAATGGGGCCATCTTGACGCGCTGTTCAACAACGCGGGCGTGTCGATGAAGGGCGCACCGATTGACGAGCTGTCGGTCGACGATTGGCGCAACCTGATCGACATCAACGTGACCGGCAGCTTCATCGCCGCGCGGGCTGCCTTTGGCATCATGCGCCGTCAGGATCCGCAAGGCGGGCGCATCATCAACAATGGGTCGGTCTCGGCCTATGTGCCGCGCTGGGGCTCAGCGCCTTATACTGCGTCGAAACATGCGATCACCGGCCTGACCCGCACCATTAGCCTTGATGGCCGCCCGTTCAACATCGCTTGCGGTCAGATCGACATCGGCAACACGCTGACCGATATGGCCGCCAAAATGACCCAAGGCGTGCCGCAGGCCGATGGGTCCATCGCGATTGAGCCGGTTATGGATGTGTCGAACGTGGCCAATTCGGTGCTGCATATGGCGAACCTGCCGCTTGAGGCAAACGTTCAATTCATGACGGTGATGGCGACAGCTATGCCGTTTATCGGGCGCGGGTGACTGCGTCCAAACTCCCCGAAGACTGGAAGGGCCGCCCTTGGGCGGCCCCTTTTTATTCGTGGGGCGCGCGGCGCGGATCGGGAACCGTGGCGGGACGGCCTTTGGTGCGTTCGCGCCACCAGATATAAAGGCCCGATGCCATGATGATCAGCCCGCCGCCAAAGGTCCAAGGCGTGGGCCATGTGCCGAACACAAAGATCCCGGCGATGGCGGCGAACAGCAGCTGCGCATAGACGGTGGGCGCAAGGATCGACGCCTCGGCCAGCCGGTGCGCATAGGTGGCAAGGATGTGGCCCACTGCGCCAAAGCAACCGATTGCGACCATGATACCATAGGTGAAGGGCGCATCGGGCCAGACCCAGACCTTGGCGGCGAAGGGCGCAACGGCGATCATGGCAAGGCCAGAGGACCAAAGCTGTGATGTGGCGTTGCTTTCAACGCCCGCCAGCATCCGCGTCATCACCATATAAAGCGAGGCCGAGGTCAGCGCGATCAGCGAATAGATCATAGCGGGGTCAAACTCGGCCCCCCATGGCTGCATCACCACCAGAACGCCGCCAAACCCGACGCAGACCGCGAAAATCCGGTGAATGCCCACCCGCTCGCCCAGCAATGGGATCGACACCAGTGTCACCACAATCGGCCCGGCGAACATGATCGTCGTGGTCAGGGTGATCGGCAAATGTTGCAGCGCAAGGAAGTTGAACGAGGTGCTGCCCAACAGGAACAGCGAGCGCAGGAACTGTTTGACCGGCGCGTTGGATTTCAGCGCCTCCGTCCCTTCGGTGGGCAGGTAGACGGCCAGCGACAGGGCAAAATGCACGAAATACCGGCAGAATACGATCTGCATCGCCGCCATTCCGCCCGCCGACAGCCATTTCGCCGATGTATCGATGCAGACGAAAAAGCCCACGGCGAGGATCATGATCCAGACGCCGAGGGCGGTTTTGTCTTGTCGCGGGGCGACGACCATTAGGCGGCGGCCCAGCCACCGTCGATCACATGGGCCTGACCCGTGGTGAACGCAGATTCGTCCGAGCCAAGGTAGACGGCAAGGTTCGCGATTTCCTCAGGCGTGCCGATGCGGCCCATGGGTTGGCGGGCGATGAAAGCTTTCATTGCGCCCTCATAATCACCCGTGGCGCGCAGGCGGTCATGCAGGCTGGGGCTGTCGACTGTGCCGGGGCAGATGCAGTTGCAACGGATACCCTTGGTCACGAAATCCACCGCGACCGATTTGGTCATACCGATGACAGCGGCCTTTGAGGCGCCATACACAAAGCGGCCCGGTGCCGCGATGATCGAGCTGGCGACCGACGCGACGTTGACGATAGCACCGCCGCCACGTTCCACCATGCCGGGGATCGCGGCCTGCATCGAGTGGAACTGCGCGCGCACGTTCAGATCGAAGGCAAAGTCGAATTCGTTTTCCTTGGCCTCAAGGATGGTGCCTGCGTGCACAAAGCCCGCGCAGTTGACCAGAATATCGGGCGCGGCCTCGGCCACGGCCTTTTGCAGCGCGTCCTTGTCGGTGGCGTCCAGCGCAAAGGTGGTGCAGTCCAGCCCGTCCAGCAACTCGGCTTTCAGGTCGGTCGCGGTGACGATGGCGCCTTCGTTGATATAGGCCTGCGCGATGGCGCGGCCGATGCCTTGGCCAGCGGCGGTGATAAAGGCGCGTTTGCCTTGCAGTCTCATGTCAGTTCCTTCTTCTTCAAACGTCGGGGTCTTAGACCCCGGTATAATCGCCCGGCACGTCGCACGCCTTCACCGGGCGGCCCTGTTTGCCGGAAAGGGCGGTGGCCAGCGTCATCTCCATGGCGGCGATGCCGTCATGGCCGGTGCATAGGATGCTATCCTCGGCCCCGCCAACCACATCGGCGAACCGTTCGACCTGCGCCAGAAGCGGGTCGATCTTGGCAAAGCTGGGGGCATCGTTGCGCAGCAGGGGCTTGGACCATTCAATTTCGCCGGGACCAGACCGGCCCCAAAGCGTCAGCGACGGGAATTCAAGCGCGCCTTCGGTGCCAACGATGCGGATATAATCCTGACCCGAGGCCGCAATGATCGGGTTTTCGGCGCTGGCGGCCTCAAAACTCCAAGGCGATGCACCGGCGTCCGAAATCAGGATAGACCCCAACGCGCCATTGTCGAACCGGAAGGCCATGGCGGCCGTGTCTTCGATCACAAAGCCACGGCGCGCCGAGGACAGCATCGCGGTGACTTCGCTCATCTCGCCCACGAAAAAGCGCAGCAGGTCGATTTCATGGGTCAGATTGGTCAGCAGGGGGCCCGCGCCGGGCATCCGCCGCCATTCGGCATCGTAATAGGTGTTGTGCTTGCGCAGGGACCACAACCCCTGAATGCCCACCAGATCGCCGATCTGGCCCAAAGCCTCACGCGCGGCGATGGAAAACGGGTGGCAGCGGCGATGGTGCCCTGTGAATAGCGGAATGCCCTTGGCCTCGGCCTCGGCCACCAGTTTGCGGGCATCATCCAGCGTGCCTGCGGTTGGCTTTTCGACAATCACCGCCCACCCGCGCGACAGGGCCGCAAGACCGCTGGCGCAATGATCCTGCGTTGGGGTTGCGATGATCGTGGCGCGGGTGCGTTCCGGCACCTCGTCAATCGAGGCGACGACCGGCAGGCCCATGCCTGCCAGTTCCTTTCGGCGCGCTTCAAACGGTTCAACGATGGCGGTCAGATCGACCTTGTCTGACAGGTTCGACACCTCGATATGGCGCATCCCGATGGATCCGCCGCCAATCACACAAAGGGGTAGTTTCGTCATTACATCACCGATCCAACAAGCCATGGGACAAATTCATAATCGCCCAAGCCCTCAAGTTCAGACTTGGTTTTCTCGCCCGAGGCCATGCGCAGCCACATCTCATAGATCTCGCGGCCCACGTCTTCGACGGATGCGCCCTCGGTCAGAATGCGGCCTGCGTTCACGTCCATGTCGTCGGTCTGCTTTTCATACATGACCGAGTTTGAGGCGACCTTCATGCAGGGGCTGGGTTTGGATCCAAAGGCAGACCCGCGCCCGGTGGTAAAGCACACAAGGTTACAGCCCGATGCGATCATGCCCGTGACGCTGGCGGGGTCGTAGCCGGGGCTGTCCATAAAGGTGAAGCCCTTGGCGGTGACCTGTTCGGCGTATTTGTAGACACCGGTCAGCGGGGTAGTGCCGCCCTTGGCCGCCGCGCCAAGCGACTTTTCCAAGATCGTCGTCAACCCGCCCTTTTTGTTGCCGGGGCTGGGGTTGTTGTCCATCGAGCCGCCGTTGCGGGCGGTGTAATCTTCCCACCAATGGATCAGGTCGATCAGCTTTTCGCCCACCTGCTGCGATGTCGCGCGGGCGGTCAGAAGGTGTTCGGCGCCATAAACTTCGGGCGTTTCAGACAGAACGCCGGTGCCGCCTTGGGCCACCAGCAGATCGCAAGCATAGCCGACAGCGGGGTTGGCGGTGATGCCGGACCACGCGTCCGAGCCGCCGCATTCCAGCCCGACCATCAGGTCAGAGGCAGGGCATTTGGTGCGGGTGGCTTTGTTCACCTCGGGCAGCATCGCCTCGACCATCTTGATGCCGTGTTCGACCGTTTTTCGCAGCCCGCCCACATCCTGAATGTTCATCGGCTGGAACAGCGGGCCGGTTTTCAGGCCATATGCCTCAACCAACCAGTCGATCTGCATCATCTCGCAGCCCAGACCTGCCATCAACACGCCGCCCACATTGGGGTTGCGGGCATAGCCCCACAGCACGCGTTGCAGGAATTCGAAGCCCGTGCCATCGCCGCCCATGGCGCAGCCGGTGCCATGCACAAAGGCGACTACACCATCCACATTTGGATAGGTGGCCAGCTTGTCATCGGTGAAATGTTCCGCAATGCGCCGCGCGGCCGTGGCCGAGCAGTTCACCGAGGTCAGAATAGCGATGTAGTTGCGTGTACCAACGCGGCCCGTGTCGCGGCGATAGCCCATGAAGGTGTCCTGCTTGGCTGGCGCGGGGGCCGGGCGCAGATTGGTCGAGAACTCATAGGTCATATCGACATTGCGGAATTCAAGGTTGTGCGTGTGAACATGCGCGCCCTTGGCGATATCCTCGGCGGCATAGCCGATCAGCTGCGCGTATTTCAGCACCGGAGCGCCCTTGGCGATATCGGCGGTGGCCATCTTATGGCCGCGCGGGATCATCTGGGTAGCGCCTTCATCGCCCACTTCCAGCGGGGCAATTGCAGTGACGACGTTGTCGGCTTCGGACAGGCGAACAGTTTTCATGGGTGCGGTCTTTTGTAGGTTGAATGGGGGTCTATCAGGCGCAAACAGGGGGGACGGAGGTCCAACAGTGGATGGAGATATGGTTTTGGGGCGCAAGGCGCGTGCGGGCCACGTCCCGAAGGGTTTTCCATACTGGCCATTCACGCAGTTCGCGGGCCTGCGGGCTGTGCGCGCGGGCGGCATCTGCGGGGGGCACGTTGCTGTTGGCCTGCCATTCTGCGTAAAGCCCGTCGATCAGCCCTTGGTATTCGGCTTTGACGGCGGTCAGGACGTCAGGCGACAACGTATTTTCGATCCCGAGATAGCCTTGGGTGTTGAACTGGTTGATCTGGCTTTGTCTGAACATGGCGGAATCCTTCAGGCCCTGCGGGATTCAAGTCTGTCCCAATCGAAAGCCACGCCATGTCCCGGCCCTTCGGGGGCGATGGCGTGGCCATTTTCGATTAGAAGCGGGGTTTTAACATAGGCCTCAAGCCCGAAGCCATGGGCCTCAAGATAGCTGCGGTTCGGGCAGGCGGCCAATAGCTGAACGGTGATATCATGCGCGCCATGGCTGGTGACGGGCAGGTGGTGGGCTTCGGCCAGACGGGCGATTTTCATAAAGGGCGTGACGCCGCCGCAATTGGTGACATCGGGTTCCGGAAAGCTGACACCGCCGGTTTCGATCACGGTCTTGAAGTCCCATAGGCTGCGCAGGTTTTCCCCCGTCGCCACTGGGATGCCGCCTTCGGTCTGCACGCGGGCGTGACCGGCAGGATCGTCGGGCGGGATCGGTTCTTCGAACCATGTCAGGTCAAAATCCGCAAAGGCGCGGGCGGCGCGGATCGCGCCTGCCACGGTGTATTTCATATTGGCATCGGCCATCAGCGGCATGTCTGCGCCAAAAGCATCGCGCATTGCAGCCATTTTGGCCACATCTTCGGACAGACGGTCACGTCCGACCTTCATCTTGATCGCGCGGTGGCCCTTTTCGAAATTGGCATGGGTTTGGGCGACCAATTCTTCGGGCGACAGGTCAATGTCGATCCCGCCGGCATAGCAGGGCACGCGCGGATCATACCCGCCGAGCAGCCGCCAAAGCGGCAGGCCGGCGCGTTTTGCCTTCAGATCCCACAGCGCCATATCAAGGGCTGACAGGGCCAGAACCGTCGGGCCGCCGCGACCGCCATAGTGAAAGGTCCACCACAGGTCTTTCCAGATCGCCTCGATCAGGTCGGCATCTTTGCCAGTGACATGCGGGCCCATTTCCCGGCTCAGGATATTGGCAATGGCACCGCCATTGACGCCGCAGGTAAAGGTATAGCCCGTGCCCATCGCACCGTCGCGATCGGTGATGCGAACGGTGACCACTTCGAAATCCGACATTTGTCCGTGCATGGAATCCTCAAGCGTGCGGGGCAGGGGGATCAGGTAGTGGTCGGTCTGGATATGGGCGATGGCCGGCATGATTGGTTTCCTTGGATTGGGGCGCTGCCCCGTCCGCGCCTTTGGCACGGACTCCCCGGGATATTTGCGGTCAGAAAATACGGGTAAGTGAAAAGGGCCGGAGCGTTGCGCCCCGGCCCTCAGGGCTGTGTTACAAGAACAGCGTGATGATCGGCGGCCAGATCAGCAGCACCGACAGCGCCAGCAATTGCAGGACGATGAAGGGCAGGAAGCCGCGGAAGATGTCGGTCAGCGAGATATTCGCCGGGGCGACGGACTTCAGGTAGAAGGCCGCGGGGCCGAACGGCGGGCTGAGGAAGGACACCTGCATGTTCATACAGAAGACCACACCGAACCAGACCGCAATGTAGCGCGGCTCAACATGGCCGAGCCAGCCGATTTCATCTGCGGGCAGGCGCAGAACGATCGGCAGGAACACCGGCATGATCAGCAGAACGATGCCGACCCAGTCCATGAACATCCCCATGATCAGGAAGATCACCATCATCACAAGGATAATGCCCATGGTCGGAAGTTCCGCGCCGACGATCAGGTTGGCCACGTAGTTCGGACCGCCCGCAAGGGTGTAGGCGGCAGCCAGTGCAGCAGCGCCGATGGTCACCCAGATGATCGTGCCGGTGGACTTCAGCGTGCGCATCAGGCTGTCCCAGACGATGTCAAAGGTCATCTCGCGGCGGATTGCGCCGATTACGAAGACCGCGACAACGCCCATACCAGCCGCTTCGGTGATGCCGGTGATGCCGCCGTAGATCGAGCCAAGCACAACGCCGATCACGATGGTCGGTGCCAGCAGGCCCTTGCCCATTTCCCAACCCTTGGCCGAGGTTTCGCGGCCAATGATGACGAAGACCAGCAGCGCCGAGAGTACGAAGGCCCCAATGATGTAGGGAATGTCCGACACCATTCCGAGGAAGATCGGGTCAACGCCTTCGGTCACTGTGTTCATGCCAGAAACCGTAAAGAACAGGTTGCGCAGCAGCAGAACGCCGGTGATCCACATGGTAAACCGTGCGAGGAAGCCCAGGAACATCTTGAACTTTTCAACCCCATGCGCGGCGTCCGGGTCTTCTTCGGGCAGCGGTGCCTTGGACGGGTCAAGGCGCGTCACCACGATGATGTAGATAATGAAGAACGTCGCCAGCATGAAACCGGGCAGGAAGGACGCGGTGAACAGCGCCTTGATCGAGGTTTCGGTGACCAGACCGTAGAAAATCAGAACGATCGACGGCGGGATCATCGTGCCGAGCGAACCCGACGCACAGATGGTTCCGATTGCGAGGTTCTGATTATAGCCCAGACGCAGCATTTGCGGCAGCGCGATCAGGCCGAGCAGAACCACTTCGCCGCCAATGATGCCCGACATGGCGGCCATGATAACGGCCATGATCGAGGTCACGATGGCGATACCGCCGCGCGTCCGGCTGAGCCACAGGTTCAGCGAGGCATACATATCGCGGGCAATGCCGGATCGTTCCAGAAGGGCCGCCATAAAGATAAACAGTGGCACCGATATAAGAACGTAGTTCGTCATCTGGCGATAGACCGCCTGTCCCAGAACCGAGAAGGGGCCTTTGCCGAAGGTCTTGAACAGGATGTCGACGTCGAATTTGAGGACCAGCGTCACGACGGCCAAAAAGGCCGACGCAAAGCCGAGAGGCATCCCGATGGCCAGCAATGCGAACATTGCCAGCAATAGGATCAAGCTGAGAGTGCCGATATCGACCATAGTTATTTTTCCTCCAGCGTGCGGCGGAGCGCTTCGATTTCGTGCTCGTCAGGTTCGTCCGTGTGGACTTCGGGTTCTTTGTTCCAATCGGCGATCAGGTTTGACACGGCCTGAATGCAGACAAGAACGATGATGAACAGAATGGCAGGCTTGACCGTGCCGGGGATGGGCGGATCCCACGCGGTGCCGAAGGTTTCCATCCGCATGAAACGCGCTTCGGCGTCCAGATAGCCGCCCCAGACAAGGGCAAAGGTGAAGATGACGATCAGGCCAACCGAAATGACATCGGCAGTCTTCTGCATCCAGCGGGGCATCAAGTCATAGATGACATAGATGCGGATATGGCTGCGCTGCTGCATGGCGTATTGGCCAGCAAACAGGAAAATGAAGGCCGCGATCCAAAGCGATAGTTCATTCGCCCAAAGCGTGGGGCGGTTGAAGGCGTAGCGGGCGACCACTTCGTAGAACATAACGATCACGATCAGCGCGATCGAGATCATCGCCAGACGGCTGCATACCAGCGACACATAGTCGAATAGGCCGTCGGGACACGGTTCAATGGCGCCGATGGTGTCGGACAGATAAATCGAAGCAAACAGCAATGCGCCGAAAATACTATACAACATGATCGAAACCAGAGGCTTGCCTGCGGGGCGGACCATGTCATGCATGCCGATTGGATCGGACGATATGAACTGGTTGATGACCAGCCACAGGAAAATAACGCCGGTCAATGCGGAAAATCCGATCATTGCCATGCGAACAGGAGCTCTGAGTTGGCCAAGCCAAACGCTTTCGCGTTCCATGGGTGCCTCCCTGTGAGTGCGGGCAGAAGTGCGCGCGGGTGGGTGTTTACAAAAAGGGCGGGCCATTGGCGGCCCGCCGCAATCTGTTCAGGCGCGCGTGACGCGCCGTTTATTACTTGGCGATCAGGCCAAGCTGACCAAGGTAGGCGCGGTGGCTTGCGACCAGTGCGGCTGCCTCAGGGGTCTTAGCGGCCCAACCATCCCATGCGCGCTGTGCAGCGGCACGGAAATCAGCCTTGTCCTCTTCCGACCACGCGTACAGGGTGACGCCCTGTTCTTTCAGCATGGCTGCGGCTTCGGCGTTTTTCTTCTCGTTCGAGATGGCGGTGTGCAGCGACAGCTTCTGCATCGCGGTGTCCATGATGCGCTGCTGTGCCGGGGTCAGGTTGTCCCAAACTTCTTTGTTACAGGCCAGGTGGTCCGACGGCATCGAGTGGAAGCCCGGATAGTTGGCGTGCTTAACGATGTCATACAGACCCAGACCAACGTTGTTGGCCAGACCCGATGCGTCTGCACCGTCGATGATGCCGGTTTCCAGCGCGGTGAAGATCTCGGTGAAGTCCATCACGATCGGGGTTGCGCCCAGTTCGGTGAAGATTTCGGTTTCCAGACCCGGAGGCGAACGGAACTTCCAGCCTTTGAAGTCTTCGGGGCCTGCGATCGGACGCGACGATGCGAAGGATTCTTGGCCGTAGATCCACCAGCCAACAAGCTGCATGCCGAATTCGTTGTACAGCGCCTGAGCAGCATCATAGCCACCGCCGTAATAGAGCCACGACAGCTGCTGGTAGGGGGTGTCGTAGCCGCCCATGATGTCGCCGACGAACTGGAACGCCGGGTTCTTACCGGTCTGGTAAGCGCCACCGGTCATGTCGCAGTCCAGGATGCCGTTGACTGCGGCGTCCCAGGTCTCGGTCGTGGCAACCACGGACGAAGAATAGAACATTTCGATGTCGATCGAGCCGCCCGACATGGTCTCCACGTCGTCAGCGTACTGAGCGGCCAGCTTGCCCGAGGGGTGCTCGGTTGCGTAGTGCGTTTGAATGCGCAGCGTTACGTCTGCGGCCATTGCCGGTACAGCAACAACCGAAGCCAGCGCAGCCGACTTGAGAACAGAAGTCAGTTTCATTTTTCCTCCCTAGCGGCTTGCGCCGCGATTTTCCTAGTGCTCCTTACGGAGCAGCAGAATGGTATACCATCCTGCAGGAACGCTAACGAAACCTCGCTCGACAATCAACAAGTTTTGGTATACCAATTTCCGAAAGTTGCGTTTTGATAGGTGGATCATTCGTTTAATGATGCTATCTATCGGTGCCGCATAAAAAGGAATGCCCATGGTTGAACAGACCTTGCCCGATCAGATCGCCCGCCAACTGCGGCGTGACATCCTGCGAGGGAAATTGGCACCGGGCATGACCATCAAGGAACGCGACAACGCCGCCGAAATCGGGGTGAGTCGCACACCGATGCGCGAAGCGATTCGCCTGCTGGCCCGAGAGGGGCTGGTGATTCTTCGCCCCTCCCGTAGCCCGATCGTCGCCAACCCGTCGTTGCAGGATGTGACCGACTGGATCGAAGTGTTGCGGGCTTTGGAATTGCTGTCTGGCAAGCTGGCTTGTGAACGGGCCTCGGACAAGGAAATCTCCGAGATCGAGAAGCTCCAGCAAAAGATGGAAACGTCTTACGATCAGATGGATCCGCTTGATCTATTTGAGTTGGATATGCAGTTTCATATCGCCATCGCGCGGGCATCGCACAACCCATCGCTGGCCGAAACGCATAGCGCCTATCTCGCGCGGTTGTGGCGCGCGCGCTATCTGTCTGCTGTGCGCCGCCGGTCGCGGGACCGGGTTTTGCGCCAGCATTGGGCGATTGTCGAAGGCCTTTCCAAACGTGACCCCGATCACGTGCGCACCCATTTGGACAGCCACCTGGAACACCTACTGGTGAACATTCAAGACAAGTTTGAGCAAGAAGCCAAAGAGGCGGAGGCCACCGAAAAGGTCTGAGCCTGCCGCACATATTCTACAAAGGAAGAGGAAACCCATGAAACTGTTGCGTTTTGGCGCTGCGGGCGCCGAAAAGACGGGCGTGCTTGGCAGCGATGGCAAAGTCCGCGATCTGAGCGCCCATGTCGCCGATCTGTCGGGCGATGCGGTCTCGGTTGAGGCGCTGGCCAAGCTGCGCGATCTGGACATTGACGCCCTGCCGGTGGTCGAAGAACCGGGCCGCATTGGCGCCTGTCTGACCCGCGTGCCGAACTTTTTCTGCATCGGCCTGAACTACGCCCTGCACGCCAAGGAAAGCGGCATGGAACCCCCGAAAGAGCCGGTTGTCTTCAACAAGGCGACCTCGGCCCTGTCTGGCCCGTTTGATGATGTCATCATCCCGCGCAAGTCGTCCAAAGCTGACTGGGAAGTCGAGCTGGGCGTCGTGATCGGCAAGGACACCCTTTATGTGTCCGAAGAGGACGCGCTGGACCACGTGGCAGGCTATTGCACCATCAACGACATGTCCGAGCGTGAGTTCCAGATCGAACGGTCCGGCCAGTGGGTGAAGGGCAAGTCCGCCCCGACCTTTGCGCCGATTGGCCCCTATCTGGTCACCGCCGATGAGGTCGCAGATCCGCAAGCGCTGCGCGTGACCTTGGATCTGAACGGCGAAACGGTTCAGGATTCGAACACAGCGGACATGATTTTCAGCGTCCGCCAGATCGTCAGCCACCTGTCGCAGTTCATGAAACTGGTTCCCGGCGACATCATCGCCACCGGCACCCCGTCGGGCGTTGGCATGGGCATGAAGCCGCAGCGCTTCCTCAAGCCCGGCGATGTGATGGAGATCGAGGTCGAAGGCCTTGGTCGCCAGCGTCAGACGGCTGTTGCGGCGGAATAACCCGCTCTGAAAACGATATGAAACGCGCCTTGCGGGGCGCGTTTTTTGTTTGCGAATGCGACGATGTGCACCTTTAGGCTGACCTTTTGTCCGCTCGCGCACGCGGTAAGATCTGCGTAGTCGAAGGAGATGCGTATGTCAGAGACCGCCAGCCACACACTCGGCCCGCGCGAGGCCCTGCAATACTATCATTCACGCACCGTGATCCTGCCGAAATCAGTCACCGCGCTTGAAGGGTGGAACATGGTGATGGCCAAACCGTTGCCGCTCATGGCGACCGCCTTCCGAATCCGAGATGCGATATCGGCACGGTTCGGGGTTAAGAAAATCAGCGGCTTTTCCGGCAAACGGGCCGACTCTGTGCAGGTTGGCGACAAGTTGGATTTCTTTCTGGTCGAGCATATCGACCCAAATCTTTTGGTCATGACCGAACGCGACACGCATCTGGATGTCATGACGACGATTTCAACGGAAGGGCAGGAATTTACCGTGACCTCTTCGGTCATCACGCACAACTGGTTCGGCCGGCTCTATATGGTTCCGGTCGGGATTGCCCATCGTGTGATCGTCGCGGCGATGCTGCGTCGTTTGAAAACCTCAATGGAGGACCACACGCGGTCGTGACAAATTCCTGCTAGGGCTTTGTACCTTTGGCGGGTATGGACGGGGCGAGACTACAAGAGACTGCTGATGATTTCCTTTGCCCGTCTGACTGAAATTTCCCCCGATTTGATTGTTGACCATATGTCGGACCCTCGGGTCGCCGAACATATGCCCTTGTTGCAAGGCCAGTTCACCCACGCCGCTGCCCGAGCCTTTGTCGGCGCCAAGGAAAAACGCTGGCAACAGGACGGGCTGGGGCACTGGGCCTTTTTGCACAACGGCGATTACGTCGGCTGGGGCGGGTTCCAGAAGGAAGGCGATGAATGGGATTATGGCTTGGTGCTGCGGCCCGACGCCTTTGGGCTGGGGCAACGGATCACCCGGCAGGCCTTTGCCTTTGCCCGCGCCAAGCGATTGACACAGGTGACTTTTTTATTGCCGCCCACCCGCCGAAGCCTTGGGGCTTTGCAGCGGTTGGGGGCCGAATTTGTGGGCGAGTCGATCTATTCGGGGAAGGTGTTCCGCAAATATCGTTTATCGCTGTTAGGCCCGGCGCGTGGCCGGACCGCAACCTAGGTTACGAGAACCGCTCAGGCCCGTACCACTGATCGTCGGAATAGCGGTCGCCATAGGCCCAGCCAACCGGCAGAACCGTTTCGATCCGGGCGATATCAGCCTCGCTCAGGGTCAGCGCACAGCCATCGACCAGTTGTTGCAGATGCGCAATGCTGCGGGTGCCGGGGATCGGCAGGATATGGTCGCCCTTGGCAATCACCCAAGCCATCGCCAGCGCAGCGGTTGAGGTGCCCATCTCGGCGGCAAGGGCCTGAAGCTTGGCCACGTATTCCAGGTTTCTGGTCAGGTTGTCGCCCATAAAGCGCGGGTTGGTCCTCATGAAGGCCACCGATTGCGCCTTGGCGGCATCGGGCGGCGTGTCCGACAACAAGCCGCGGCCCACAGGCGAAAAGGCGACCAGCGCGGTGCCAAGTTCGGCGCAGGTTTGGACAAGGCCCAGTTCTGGTGCGCGTGTCGACAGCGAATATTCGGACTGAACCGCCGCCACATGGGCCACCGCATTCGCCCGGCGGAGCGAGGCAGGCGCGATCTCGGAGAAACCGAACGCCTTGATCTTGCCCTTCTGAACCAGCTTTGCCAGCGATTCCGTCACCTCTTCGATCGGGCGGTTGGCTTCGCGGCGGTGGATGTAGAACAGATCGACGTAATCGCGGTTCAGTCGCTTCAACGATGCGTCGAGTTCGGCCTCAATATGCTCAAGCGAATTGTCGTAGCAGCGATTTCCATCGGCATCCTTGGTGATCCCGGCCTTGGTCGCGATGTAGAAGGCGTCGGGCTTGCCGGTCTTCTTGATGTAGCTGCCGATCAGCGTTTCAGACTTGCCCATGCCGTAGATGTTGGAGGTGTCCAGATGCGTCACGCCCATTTCCAGCGAAGCATCCAGCAGGGCATGCACTTCGGGTTCGGTGGTCGGGCCGTAAAACCCGGCAAAGCTCATGGCGCCGATGCCCAGAACCGATACCTCGGGACCGTTCTTGCCCATCTTCGTCATTTTCATGCGTGCTCTCCTGTATTCGGCGAATGTGTTGCGGCAGTTGTGCCGCCTTTGGCCGCGAAGGGCCAGAGGCGTGCGATCAATCCGGGATGATCTTGATGTCCAAAAGTGCCATGCGCCCACCGCGTGTTGCGGATAGCGCCTCATCAATCGCGCTGCGCACCTCGCCCGGCGATGTGACGGTGCGCGCCCAAGCGCGGCTGGCCTCGGCGGTTTTGGTGAAATCCGGCACCGGTTCCAGCGAGGTCAGCGGCATGGTGTTGGCCTTTGCCGCATCGCCATCGGGGTAAAGCCCGCCGACCGATTGGCGCACCGCGCCCCATTCGCCGTTGTTCAGAACGATCACCAGAACCGGCAGGTTCAGGGCTTCGGCGATCTGGTGGCAGGCGGTTGGATTGGCGAACATATAGCTGCCGTCGCCCAGCGTGGCGATGCAGTCGCGGTCAGGCTCGGCCAGTTTTGCGCCCAAGGCTGCCGGGAACGACCAGCCAAGCCCGCCGGAATGCGGCTCTTGGAACCAGCTTTTCGGCTCGCGCCGCTCCAACTGGCCAAGAATACAGCCCAGTTCTGAAAAGACCGAAGAGGTCGCGTCTTCCAGCGCGTCCGACAGGCAGCGGCTGACCCAAGCCTTGGTGATGCCGCGGGCGGTGGTCGCCTCGGCGGCGGCGTGTTTCGTCTGGCGTTCCGTGGCGGAGGCTGCGGCCAGTTTCGACCGGCGCACGGCAATGCCTACGCCATCGCGGGGCAACCCCTCCATTGCGGCGATCAGGGCGGGCAGGGCGTCGCGTGTTTCGCCGGTGATCGTCAGATGCGACGGGAAACTGCGGGTCGGGAAGCGGTGGAACAGCGGGTCCGGGCCGATGTGGATGACCTTGGCATCGGGGTTCTGGCTGTGTTTGTCGGGCCACCATGGCGCAAGGCAATCCAGCACAACGACCACATCCGCCTGCGCCAGATAGGGCGACGGGTTCGGGCCGATGTGGCAAGGGTGGTCGGTGGCAACGGCCAGATGCGTCGCCCACCACGAACAAGCGGCAATGCCCCAATCGGCCAGCCAGTCGCTGAAGGCGGCAAAGCTGGCGGCATCCCCCGCGCCGCGCTGCGCGATGACCAGCGGCGCTTTGGCCGAGGCCAGCATCTGCGCCGCCTGCGCAATCGCTGCCGGGTCTGGATGCGCGGCGCTGGACATTTGGGTGGCGGGGGCGGATAGGGCGGCGGTCTCAACCGATCCGCACAGCACCTCTCGGGGCAAGGACAGATAGACCGGGCCTTTGGGTGTTGAGGTGGCAATCGCATGGGCGCGGTCCAGCATCGGGCCGATCTGGTCCGGCGTGCGAAGTTCGTTTTCCCATTTGCAGGATTCGCGCACCAAGGCCGCCTGATCGCGCATTTCCTGCCCCCAAGCGATGGGCACCGTGCGCGTACCGAACACATCGGATTCCGTCACTGGCGTTTTGCCCGACATCAGGATCATCGGGATATGTTCGCAGGCCGCATTGATCGCCCCGATTGACCCATTGGCCAGCCCGACATTGGTGTGCAGCATCACCGCCTGCGCCTTGCCAGTCATCAGGTAGTACCCATGCGCCATGCCCATCGCGGCATGTTCATGCGGCATCACCAGCGCTTTGGGCAGGTCCATGCCCTTGGCGGCGGCTTCGGCCAGCCCTTCGATCACGGGCGGGAAATCTGTGCCGGAATTGGCAAAGACATAATCGATGCCCAACGCCTTCAGGCGCGGGAAAATCGCCCCGCCTGCTGTCACCTGTTCCTGATCTGACACGCCGTCCTCCACTCCTGCCGTCGCGGCAGAGGCTATCACGCTATCAGGCGAAGGCTAGTCTGCATCCGGTTCCGGGAGCGGTTTAAGCGGCGCGCGGCTTTGGTGGTTTCCGGCGTCCGTCGTTTTGCGCAGCAGAGCCAGCAATTGCTTGGTTTCCGCCGCATCAAGCCCGGACAGGATGTCTGATTGCAGGGCTTTGACTTCTGGGACCACGTTTTCAAACAGGGCGCGGCCTGTGTCCGTCAGGAACAAGCAGCGGGCGCGGCGGTCTTTCGGGCTGACCTCGCGGCGCAGCAGGCCTTTGTTTTCCAGCCGGTCGACCACACCGCCCAGCGTGGCTTTGTCATAGGCCACCAACCCCGCAACCGACGCCTGATCAATGCCCGGATTGCTAAGAACGGCGTGCAGAACCGCAAATTGCACCGGCGTCAGGTCAATCCCGAGCGCCGTCATCCGGTCAGCAAACACCGCAACCGAGATCTGATGAAGCCGGCGCACCAGATGCCCGGCCATGTTGTAGATTTCCATGGTCTTTGCCCATCCTCGTCCGGGAAGGGTGTAGAACAGCCTGCCGAAAGTTACAAAATCAAAATTGACAGTATACTTATGATAAGCATACTAATGCGAAACGGATGGACTTTAGGAGGAGACCATGGGCGAAACGCTGGGAACGCTGGAAGAGCTGCCGCAGGATTACCGCGATGACATGACCGCCGCCGGTGTTGCGCCGCTGTGGCCGATGATGCGCAATGTGCTGCCGCACGGCGCGCCAACGCCGGTCACAAAGTCCGGCCATTGGGCCTATGACGCGATCCGGCCCTTGCTGCTGCGGGCGGGTGAGTTGACCCCGGTCGAGAAGGCCGAACGCCGCGTGCTGGTGCTGTCAGATCCCGGTCGCGGGGTAGGGGCCATGCAGGCCACCGCATCGATCTATCTGGGGATGCAATTGTTGCTACCGGGCGAAACTGCGCCTGCGCATGTACACACGCCCTCGGCTGTGCGGATCATCGTCGAAGGCAAGGGCGGCTTCACCGTGGTTGACGGTGAGAAACTGCCGATGGAGGAGGGCGATCTGGTCCTGACCCCCGGCGGCGACTGGCACGATCATGGCCACGAAGGCGATGGCCCGGTGGTCTGGCTCGATGCGCTGGATCTGCCGGTTTTCTATTATCTTGAGGGATCTTACGCGGTTGAAGGCCCGCTTCAGGCGCAACGCAACCGCCCGGATGCCGGTCAAGTGGAATACCTGTCCTCGGGTCTGGTGCCCAGCCGCACGCGCGGCGATGCCGCCCGCCGCTATCCGATGGTGCGCTATCCTTGGACCCGGACCGAAGCGGCGCTGCGCGAATTGGCGACCTATGCCGATGACGGGATCGGAGAGCTGGATTTCGTGAACCCCGAAACCGGCACCGATGTTTTGCCGACCTTGGGCTTTACCGCCATGTATGTGCCGGGCGGCAAGGTCGAGAGCCCGCCGCTGCGGTCGGCCTCATCGGCCTTCCATGTGGTCAAAGGGCGCGGCGTGACCACGATCAACGGTCAGCAAATTGAATGGGGTCCGAAGGATACGTTCTCGGCCCTGGTCTTTGCCGACATTCGGCACGAGGCGTCCGAGGATGCCTTCCTTGTGCGGGTTCATGACCGCCCGTTGCAGGAAAAACTAGGGTACTATGAGGAACGCGCGAAATGACCACCTACCTGTTTGATGAACCAAAGACCCAGTCGATTCCGGTAAAGGGAGAGGCGGCGGAATATCCGATCACCCGGATTTTCTGTGTGGGTCGCAACTATGCCGCCCATGCCGCCGAAATGGGCGTCGAGGTGGACCGCGAAGCGCCGTTCTATTTCACCAAGAATCCGCAAACCTATCTGGCGACCGGCGCGACGCTGTCTTATCCGCCGGGAACCGAAAATTTCCATTATGAGATGGAATTGACGCTGGTGATCGGCAAACCGGTGTTCCGTGCCTCGGTTTCTGAGGCCAAGGACGCGATCTATGCCTATGGCTGCTCTCTCGATATGACGCGCCGCGATTTGCAACTTGTGGCCCGGTCGAAACAGCGCCCGTGGGATCTGGGTAAAGACGTTGAAGGCTCGGCCGTGTTCTCACCGCTGACCAAGGCCGCCGAAGTTGGCGAGGTTGGCCCGCAGCGCATTTGGCTGACGGTAAACGGCGAAACCAAGCAAGACGCGCATTTGTCGGACCTGATCCACAACGTCGCCGAGATTGTGGCCGATCTGTCCAAGTATTATCACCTCGCCCCCGGCGACGTCATCATGACCGGCACGCCCGCTGGCGTTGGCCCGGTTGTGGCGGGCGACGTGATCGAAGGCGGGATTGATGGCCTTGATGGCATCGCCCTGACCATCGGCGCGGCGGAATAATGCAGTTCTACGGGTATTTCCGCAGCTCGTCGGCCTATCGCTGCCGGATTGCGTTTAACCTGAAGGGGCTGGAGTATGACTTTACCTCGGTGCATCTGCGCCGGGGTGGGGGGCAGCAGAAGACACCCGAATACCGCGCGATGAACCCGCAGGCGCTGGTGCCGACGCTGGTGAACGGGGATCTGACGCTGATCCAGTCGATGGCGATTTTGGAATGGCTGGAAGACACCTATCCAGAGCCCGCCATTCTGCCCGCCGACAAAGACAAGCGAGCGCAAGTGCGGGCCTTTGCCAATATCATCGCCTGCGATGTGCATCCGCTGCAAAACCTGCGCGTCTTGCAATATCTGGGCGATGAGTTTGGGGCCGATCAGGCGGCCAAAGATGCGTGGTGCCAGCGCTGGATCACTGATGGGCTAATGGCCTGCGAAGATCTGTTGGCCAAGCAAAGCCACGGCAGTGCGTTCTGTTTTGGCGAAACGCCCGGTTTGGCGGATATCTGCCTGGTGCCGCAGGTGTTTTCGGCAGGCCGGTTTGGCGTGGATCTGGCCGCTATGCCCCGCGTGACAGCGGTGTATGAGGCCTGCCAGGCCTTGTCCGCCTTTGCAAATGCAGCCCCCGGCAAACAGCCGGACGCTGAGGAATGATGCTGTGACCGGCCTGTCCGGCCTCAGCATTCGCGGGCTTGTGGTGGTTCCCGTGCCACCACAGGTCCGCCCCGACCGACAACGATCCTTCCGGCAGGCAAGGAATTGTTTCAGCCCGATTTCTCGCAATTGTGATCCTTTGGCGCAAACCCAAGAATTCAGTTGCAATTGCGGGCTTTTGGCTCTCACATCGGTGTTGCGGACGGCGAATTTGCTGACTGCGCCAATGAACATGAAGCGCCAAGTCGGCAGGGGATTGGTATGACACGGGTGAACCGCCGAAAGGCAACACCGGTTTGGAGGGAACGGCCTGAGACATGGCTTGTTGTCCGATCTTCAGCACAATTAGGTATGGACAATAACTATTAACATGGCTAGCTAAATGGCTAGCGAGAATCCTAAGGATATGTTAAACGTCCGTCCGGTCGGTCAATTTGGGAGGAGAGACTATGACCATTACTCGCAGAACTATTCTTCGTTGTGGCAGCGCGATCGCTGCTGCGGCAATTGCCCTGTCGGGCACAACTGCCTTTGCTGCCGACGTAACGTTGCGTTTGCACCAATTCCTGCCGGCGCAGGCCAACGTGCCAAAGCTGGTACTGGACGTCTGGGCCGACAAGATCGAAGCGGCCTCGGATGGCCGAATCGAAATCCAGCGTTTCCCGTCGATGCAGCTTGGCGGCACCCCGCCGCAGCTGATTGATCAGGCCATTGATGGCGTGGCCGATATCGTCTGGGGCGTGAACGGCTTTACGCCGGGCCGCTTCCCCCGCACCGAGGTGTTTGAACTGCCGTTCATGACCAACGATGCTGGCGCGGCCTCCTATGCTTATTGGAAGATGTTCAAAGAGCATATGGAAGACACCGACTTCAAAGACGTGAAGATCCTTGGTACTTGGGTTCACGGCCCCGGCATGCTGCACACCTCGGAACCGGTCCAAAGCCCGGCTGACCTGAACGGTCTGAAGATCCGCGGCGCATCGCGCATGGTCACCCAGATGCTGGACCACGTCGGCGCGACCTCGGTCGGTATGCCGGTCACCCAGATCCCCGAAGCGCTCAGCAAAGGTGTGATCGACGGCGCGGCCATTCCGTGGGAGGTGACCACCGCCCTGAAAGTGGCTGAACTGGTGGATTATCACACCGAATTCGAAGGCGACTCGATCTACAACATCACCTTCGTTCTGGCGATGAACAAAGCCAAGTTCGACGCGCTGCCCGATGATCTGAAGCAGATCGTCGAAGACAACTCGGGCCTCGAATTCTCGATCTTCGCGGGACAGACGCAAGAGGCCGCAGATGGCCCCGCCCGTCAGATCGCAGTGGATCGCGGCAACGAGATCTACACGGTCAGCGAAGCGGAAACCGAAGAATGGCGCACCTTGGCCCAGCCCGTTTATGACGCCTGGATCGCCGATGTCGCCACCAAAGGGATCGACGGTCAGGCCTTGATCGACGAAGCGCGTGCGCTGATGGCGGAATACGACGCCGCCAAATAACAAAGCGGGCCGGGGCGAGAGGAGCGCCCCGGCCCATAAAATCCACGGGAGGACTTAATGATTAACAAACGCACTCTGATGAAATTCGTTGGTGGAACCGCACTGGCGACCGTAATGGCAACTGGCGCCATGGCCGCCGATGTCACGCTGCGCCTGCACCAATTCCTGCCGCCGCAGGCAAACGTGCCGGTTCAGGTTCTGGACGTCTGGGCCGACAAGATCGAGGCGGCTTCGAACGACCGCATCGAAATCCAGCGATTTCCGTCGATGCAACTGGGCGGCACCCCGCCGCAGCTGATGGACCAAGCCATTGATGGCGTGGCCGATATTGTCTGGACCGTGGTCGGCTACACACCGGGCCGTTTCCCGTCGACCGAAGTGTTCGAACTGCCCTTCATGGTTGAAGATGCGCGCGCCGCGTCCTACGCCTATTGGAAGATGTTCGAAGCGCATATGAAGGACACCGAATTCAAGGACGTCCACATTCTGGGCACCTGGGTGCACGGACCCGGCATGTTCCACACCAAAGACCCGGTGGAAACTCCGGCTGATCTGGATGGCATGAAGATTCGTGGCGGCTCGCGTTTGGTGAACCAGCTTCTGGAACTGGTGGGCGCAACCCCGGTTGGCATGCCTGTTCCCGCAGTCTCCGAAGGCCTGTCCAAGGGCGTGATCGACGGCACCACCATTCCGTGGGAAGTGACCACCGCGCTGAAAGTGCCGGAACTGGTTGAAAATCATACCGAATTCGAAGGCCCGGCGCTGTACAACCTGACCTTCGTTCTGGCGATGAACAAGGCCAAGTACGACTCGCTGCCCGATGACCTGAAGGCCATTGTGGATGCGAACTCGGGGCTGGAGTTCTCGGTCTTTGCGGGCGGCACGCAGTCGGATGCCGATGGTCCGGCGCGTCAGATCGCTGTGGATCGTGGCAATAATATCATCACCATTCCGGAATCGGAAACCGGTGAATGGCACGAACTGGTTCAGCCGATCTACGACACATGGATCGCGGATATGCAGTCGCGCGGCATCGACGGCCAAGCGCTGATCGATGAGGCCCGCGCGCTGATGGCCGAATACGGCAAGTAATGCTTGGACCGGGGGGCCATGTGGCACCCCCGGCCATTCTAAGGGGAGACTACCACATGAAAAAACGTACTTTTCTGAAAGCTGCCGGTGCAACCGCGCTGGCAAGCATTCTGGCAACCGGCGCGTTGGCGGCTGACGTCACGCTGCGGATGCACCAGTTCCTGCCGGCAGGCGCGAACGTTCCGAAAAACATCCTGCAGCCTTGGGCTGACAAGATCATGGCCGAATCCGGTGGCCGGATTGAGATCCAGCACTTCCCGGCAATGCAGCTGGGCGGCACCCCGCCGCAGCTGATCGACCAAGTGATCGACGGCGTGGCCGACATCGTCTGGACCGTGTCGGGCTACACTCCTGGCCGCTTCCCGCGCGCCGAAGTGTTCGAACTGCCCTTCACCATGACCGACGCTGGCAAAATGTCCGAGGCCTATTGGAAACTGGCCGAAGAAACCATGATGGACGACGACTTCAAGGACTTCAAAGTTCTGGGTCTGTGGGTTCATGGCCCCGGCGTTATCCACTCGGCCGATCCGATTGAATCGGTTGGCGATCTGAACGGCGTCAAGCTGCGCGCCCCGACCCGCGTGACCAACAAACTGTTCGAAAACCTGGGCGCAACCCCGGTGGGCATGCCGGTTCCGGCCATCCCCGAGGCGCTGTCGAAGGGCGTTGTAGATGCGACCATCATTCCATGGGAAGTGGTTGGCGCGCTGAAAGTGGCCGAACTGGTTGAAAACCACACCGAATTTCCGGGCAACGCCCTGTACACCACCACCTTCATCTTCGCGATGAACAAGGACAAGTACAACGCGCTGCCGGACGATCTGAAAAAGGTTCTGGACGACAACTCGGGCCTGAACTTCTCGATCTTCGCAGGCACCCAGATGCAGGCAGACGATGCCGGTCCGCGTGCCTTCGCAGACGAACGTGGCAACAACATCATCACTCTGACGCCCGAACAGGCCGCCGAGTGGGAAGCTGCCGCAGCCCCGACCGTGGATCAGTGGATCGCCGAAATGTCTGAAAAAGGCATCGACGGCGCGGCTCTGATTGCACGTGCAAGCGAACTGACTCCGAAGTAAACACCTGGCAAGGAAACCGCCTTTGCCCCGTCCAATGCGACGGGGCAGGGGCATGCCTATGGAGACACCCGCGTGATCTTGAAATTTATGGACAAAATGGCCCGGACCGTGGCCATTTTAGGGGGGCTGGTGCTGATGGCGCTGGTCGTGCTGACTTGTGTCAGCGTGTTGGGCCGGGGGATGAACACCTTTGGTCATTCTGATTTTCTGATTGGTTTGTCGAAGTCGCTGGCCGATGGTCTGGTCGCCTCGGGTGTTGGGCCGGTCAATGGTGACTTTGAACTGGTTGAGGCCGGTGTTGCCTTTACCGTGTTTTCCTTCCTGCCTTTGGCACAGCTTTACGGGGCGCATGCCACCGTTGACGTGTTCACCTCGACCTTGCCGCCCCGGATCAACCGCGGCCTGATGGCGTTCTGGGAAATCCTGCTGTCAGTGACGATCATCCTGATCACCGTCCGCCTGTTTGCCGGTCTCGAAGACAAACTGCGCTACGGCGAGACGACGTTCTTGCTGCAATTCCCGATCTGGTGGGCCTATGCGCTCAGCTTTGGGGCATCGGTCGTGGCCTCAATCGTTGCAGTCTACTGCGCATCGGCCCGCACCATCGAATTCCTGACGGGCCGTGCCCTCATGCCTTATTCCGAAGGAGCATCCCATTGAGCATGCTTGAACTGGGGTATTACTCCTTCCCTGTCCTGTTGGTGATGATCTTCCTGCGGGCCCCGATCGGGCTTGCCATGTTGATTTGCGGGCTCGGCGGTCTTTATGTGGCGATGGGTGACAGCACCATGTTCATGGCCAAGCTGAAGTCCGAAACCTACTCGACCTTTTCCAGCTATTCGCTTTCGATCATTCCGATGTTCCTGCTGATGGGCCAATTCGCGACCCTGTCGGGCATGTCGTCGGCGCTGTTCAAAGCGGCCGAAAGCTGGCTGGGTCACCGCAAGGGCGGTGTTGCCATGGCCGCCGTTGGCGCCTGCGCGGGCTTTGGGTCGATCTGCGGATCGTCGCTGGCCACCGCCGCCACCATGAGCCGCGTGGCCCTGCCGGAACTGCGCCGCTATGGCTATGCGGGCGGGTTTTCGACCGCGACGCTGGCCGCTGGCGGCACGCTGGGCATTCTGATCCCGCCGTCGGTCATTCTGGTGATCTATGCCATTTTGACCGAACAGAACATTGCCAAGCTGTTCCTTGCGGCCTTCCTGCCGGGGATCTTGGCGGCCATTGGCTATATCATCACCATTTCGCTCTATGTGCGCATGTACCCGGAATCGGCTGGCGTTCGCGAAGCGGTGCCGATGGCGCAGCGGTTCCGCGCGCTGTTCGACGTGTGGCCGGTGATTTTGGTCTTTGGTCTGGTTGTTGGCGGCATCTACCTTGGTTGGTTCACCCCGACCGAAGGCGCAGCCGTTGGCGCGGCCGGTACGGGCCTTGTGGCGCTGATCTCGGGCAACCTGACGTGGCAGGTGTTCAAAGAGTCGATCATCGCAACCGCGACCTCGACCGCGATGATCTTCTTTATCGTTTTGGGCGCGGGCTTCTACAACTCGTTCCTGGCGCTGAGCCAAGTTCCGCAGGAGCTGTCGAACTGGGTTGTGGGCCAAGGCTTTAGCGCCTGGACCGTTCTGGCGATGATCCTGATCTTCTACCTGATCTTCGGCTGCCTGATGGATTCACTTTCGATGATCCTGCTGACGATCCCGATCTTCTTCCCGGTGATTTCCTCCATGGACTTTGGCTTTGTCGAACTTGCGCAATTGCAGGCCGACGCGGCGATGGAGGTGCTCAAGCTGGGTGTGCCAGATGGCATGGGGGCGGATATGCTTGCCTCGATCAAGTCGGCCATTGCCAGCGGTGCGGAACTGACGCGCGATCAGATGAAAGCGCTTGGCATCCGCATGAACCAAGGCATGGCCAACCGGATCGAAGCAGAACAGATCGCCATCTGGTTCGGCATTCTGGTGCTGATCGTGGTCGAAGTGGGCCTGATCACGCCGCCGGTTGGGATGAACCTGTTCATCATCAACGCGATGGATCGCTCAACACCTATGACGGAAACCTACAAAGCAGTGATGTGGTTTGTCACATCCGACCTGATCCGCGTGGTGATCTTGGTGCTGTTCCCGTCGATTACCTTGTTCTTGCTGTCCTACTGACGGCACTTAGGTGGCCCGGTACGTCCGGGCCACCGACCCAAAAAACCGCGCGTTTTTTTACGCGTATAGATATGACGTATAACAGTTACGTCGCTCAGTTAACCGGAGGGAAACTATGCAGATTGCAGGAAATGCAGCCATCGTGACCGGCGGGGGCAGTGGCCTTGGTGCCGCGACCGCGCGCCGTTTGGCCGCCGAAGGGGCCAAGGTCACTGTTCTGGATTTCAACCTCGAAGGGGCCGAAGCCGTTGCCGAAGAAATCGGCGGCCATGCCTTCAAGGTCGATGTGTCCGATGCCGCGCAGGTGGATGCCGTCATTGGCCAAGCCGCCGAGGCCATGGGCCAAGTGCCGCGCATTGCCGTGTCTTGCGCCGGGATCGGCCTTGCGGGCCGGATCGTTGGCCGTGAAGGCAAGGACTCGATTGACGTGTTTGAACGCACGCTGAAGGTCAACCTGTTCGGCACCTATTACGTCATGACCCACGCGGCCAAGCGCATGGTGGAACTGGACCCGACAGACACCGCAGAGCGCGGCGTGATCATCAACACAGCATCCGTCGCCTATGAAGACGGCCAGTTGGGCCAAGCGGCCTATTCGGCGTCGAAGGGCGGCGTGGCCTCAATGTGCTTGCCCGCCGCGCGTGAATTCGCCCAGCATGGTATCCGCGTTATGGCGATTGCACCGGGTCTGTTCATGACCCCGATGATGAAGGGCCTGCCCGACGAGGTGACCGCCAAGATCACCGCCAACATCCCGTTCCCGTCGCGTCTGGGTGAGGCGGCTGAATACGGCCTGCTGGCCAAGCAAATCATCGAAAACCCCTACCTGAACGGCGGCACCATCCGTCTGGACGGCGCTGTGCGCCTTCCTCCGCGTTAAGGACGACCCATGTCTGACGACATTCTTAAGATTGAAATTGACGGCCCCATCGCCACGCTGACCATGAACCGCCCCGGCAAGCGCAACGCCATGTGCGATGAGCTGCTGCACGCTATCGACGGGTTCTTTTCGAACCCGCCCGAGGGCGTGAAAGTGGTGGTTCTGACCGGGGTCGAAGGGCATTTCTGTTCGGGCCTTGATCTGTCCGAGCACAAACAGCGCGATGCAGAAGGCACCATGCGTCATTCGCGCGGCTGGCATGCCGTGATGGAGAAGATCCAGTTCGGCGGGCTGGTTGTCGTGTCGGCCATGTTCGGCGCGGTCATTGGCGGGGGGCTTGAACTGGCCACCTCGACCCATGTGCGGATTGCTGAACCGTCGACCATTTTCCAACTGCCCGAAGGCCGTCGTGGTATCTTTGTCGGTGGCGGGGCAACCGTGCGTGTGGGCCGCATCCTTGGCCCGGACCGGATGGTTGAAATGATGCTGACGGGCCGCAAGTATGGCGCGGACGAAGGGCTGGCCCTTGGTCTGACGCATTATTCCGTGGGCGCGGGCGAGGCATTGGCCTTGGCGCAGGATCTGGCACGCAAGATCGCCAAGAATGCGCCGCTGTCGAACTATGTGATGATCCATGCGATCAGCCGCATTGGCGACATGTCCCAAAAGGATGGGCTGTTCACCGAAAGCCTGTGCGCAGCCCTGACGCAAACCAGCCCGGACGCGGTCGAGGGGCTTGCTGCCTTCCTTGAAAAGCGCGCCCCCAGCTTCGGGTAACGCTATGGCCGGATCTGACAAAATCGCCAAATTGCCCGGAACGCCTCCGGGGCGGATCAGTGATGAAACGCTGCGCCAGTTCATCGGGTACTACATGAAACGCGCCTATAACGTGATCCAGTCGGATCTGGTCAATGCGCTCAAACCCTATGAGCTGCGGCTGGTCACCTATTCGGCACTGGTCATCATTCACGACAACCCCGGCCTGCGGCAATCGCAGCTGGCCGATGTGTTGGCGATTGAGCGCCCCAATCTGGTGGTCATCGTGGATGAGCTGGAGCAGCGCGATCTGATCGTGCGGGACCGGTCCGCCGTGGATCGCCGGGCCTATGCGCTGCGGGTGACCAAGGCGGGGGCGGCGCTTTATGATGCTGCAACCAAGGCCGTCCAAGACCACGAAGACAAATTCTGTGCGGGGATGAGCCCCGAACAGCGCGCCACAGTGTTGGACGCGATGAATTCCATTTGGAACATGAAAACAGAGGCATCGTCATGAAACGGACCTCGCGGTTTCAGCCGCATGACGTCACGCGCACCCAGCGGGAAGACGGCACATTTCTTCTGACCTCGAACATCCCGCTTGGCCCGGTGGTCGAGAAAACCGGCGATTGGTTGCACCAGTGGGCGGATGAAGCCCCTGACCGAGTGTTCATCGCCGAACGCAGCGGCGCGGGCTGGCGCGAAGAAACCTACGCCGCCGCCTTGCAGCAGGTGCGTGCGATTGGTCAAGCGCTTTTGGCGCGCGGCCTTGGCCCCGATACGCCCATTCTGGTGATGTCGGGCAACGGCGTGGATCACGGCCTTCTGGCGCTCGCCTCGCAATATGTCGGCGTGCCGCTTGTGCCCGTGGCCGAGCAGTATTCGCTGATCCACGGTGCCCATGGCCGGTTGCGCCACGCGGTCGAACTGGTGCGCCCCAAGATGGCCTATGTCATCGACGCCGACCAATACGCCGAGGCGCTGGCGCTGGATTGTTTCGACGGGATCGAGATCGTCGCCACCCGCCCGCATGGTCACGCCGTAACGCCCTTCGCCGATCTGATGAAGGGCGATGCAGGCATAGATATCGACGCGGCCTACGCCAAGGTCACGCCGGACTCGGTGGTCAAGATCCTGATGACCTCGGGCAGCACCTCGGCCCCGAAGGGCGTGCTGACGACGCATAAGATGATGTGCACCAACCAGACCCAATTTGCGGATTCGCTGCCCTTCCTGCGTGAAACCCCGCCGCGTGTGGTTGATTGGCTGCCGTGGAACCACGTCTTTGGCGGTTCGCATAACTTCAACATGATGCTGGCCAATGGCGGCAGCTTCTATGTGGATGATGGCAAGCCGGTGAAAGGCCTGTTCGACCGGACGCTGGAAAACCTGTCGATGGTGACGGGGACGCTGTCGTTCAATGTGCCGGTCGGTTTTGGCATGTTGCTTGGTGCCCTGCAAAAGGACGAAACCCTGCGCCGCCGCTATTTCCAAGACCTCGACATGATCTTCTACGCAGGCGCGTCGCTACCGCAGGAAGTCTGGTCGGGCTTTGAGCAGATGGCGATGGAGATCAAGGGCGAGATCCCGCTGATGACCTCGTCCTGGGGGCTGACGGAAACCGCACCCGCCACGATGATCCAGCAGGAGCCGACGGAACGGTCGGGCGTGATTGGCGTGCCGCTGGCGGGTGTAACGCTCAAGCTGATCCCCGACAGTGAAAACCGCTGCGAAGTGCGTGCCAAGGGGCCGAACATCATGCCGGGGTATTACGAAAACCCCGAGAAGACCGCCGAAGCCTTTGACGATGAAGGCTTCTTCATCACGGGCGATGCGATGGCCTTCAATGATTTCGACGCGCCGAACAAAGGCATGCGCTTTGATGGTCGCATCTCGGAAGATTTCAAACTGCTGACCGGCACTTGGGTGCGCGCCGCAGCCCTGCGGGTTGAGATCCTGTCGCTCATGGCGCCCTTGGCGGCTGAGATTGTCATCACCGGTCAGGACAAGAACGAAATAGGCTGCTTCATCTTCCCAAGCCGCGATGCGCTGGCCGCAGAAGGCTATTCAGACGAAGAGGACAACGGCGCGCTGGTGTGCAAGCAATTGCTGGCCGAAATCCACCACCGTCTGAACGAACGGGCAGGGCGTGTGTCAGGCTCGTCCACCCGCGTCAGCCGTGCGTTGGTTTTGGCCGAACCGCCCAGCCTTGCCGATGGCGAGATGACGGCGAAAGGCAACCTGAACTACCGCAAGGTTCAAACCCGCCGCGCCGACTTGCTAGAGCGCCTTTACAGCGACGACGCAGGCGTTGCCCGCCTTTGATTGACCAAGCCCCCGGTGCGCCGGGGGCCCCATCCGAACATAACAGGAGGCCCCGATGGTCGACCTTACCAAGATCCGCGCGATCGACATTCACACCCACGCCGAAGAACCCTGCGGCTGCCATGCCGATGACGGCTATGACGATCTGCAAGCCACGATGGCCAGCTATTTCGGCGCCCCATGGAGCCACCCGCCCACCGTCCCGCAGACGGCGGCGCATTACCGCGAACAAAACATCGCGGCGGTGATCTTCCCCGTCGATGCGGAACGCGAAACCGGCTATCGCCGCTACAAGAACGAAGAAGTGGCCGAACTGGCCGCCGAAAACGATGACGTTCTGATCCCCTTCGCCAGCATCGACCCGCATAAGGGCAAGATGGGCGCACGTGAGGCCCGCCGCCTTGTCCGCGAATTCGGCGTAAAGGGCTTCAAGTTCCATCCGACCATGCAGGGGTTCTATCCCAATGACCGCATGGCCTATACGCTTTATGAAGCCATCGCCGAAGAAGGCGCGATTGCCCTGTTCCACACCGGCCAAACCGGCGTCGGCAGCGGCATGAAGGGCGGCAACGGCATGCGCCTGAAGTATTCCAACCCGATGTATATGGACGATGTGGCCGTCGATTTCCCCGACATGCCGATCATCCTCGCGCATCCGTCCTTCCCATGGCAGGAAGAGGCGCTGGCCGTGGCCCAGCACAAGCCCAATGTCTATATCGACCTCAGCGGCTGGAGCCCGAAGTATTTCCCGGAAATCCTAGTGAAATACTGCAACTCGATCCTGAAGAAGAAGGTTCTGTTCGGGTCGGACTGGCCGATGATCACGCCCGAACGTTGGCTGTCGGATTTTGAAAAGATCAACATCAAGGACGAAATCCGCCCCGATATCATCAAGAACAACGCTGCCCGCTTGCTGGGCATGATGGATTGATGCCGCTTGGCCCGGCGACCGCGCCGGGCCGGTTTCCCCATTTCAGGAGCCAGTGCTATGAAGCCGTATGCCGCCCCGCTTGACGATATTTTCTTCATTCTGAACCATGTGGCAGGCGCCCCCTCACTCGGGGAATATGACGCCGAACTGACGCAAGAAATCGCCGGTCACTTCGCGGCCTTCGCTGAAGGTGAGATTGCTCCGCTGGACGAGGCGGGCGACCGCATCGGTGCGCAGCTTCAGAACGGCCGCGTGGTGATGCCCGAAGGGTTCAAAGCCGCCTATGACGCCTATGTCGAACAAGGCTGGCAAGGTCTGACCGCGCCCGAGGATTTCGGCGGGCAGGGGCTTGGTGCGCTGAATATGGCCGTGACCTCGGAAATCCTGTCGGGCGCGAACCACAGCTTTCAGATGGTCGTTGGCTTGGTGCCGGGGGCAATCCGCACCATCCTCAACTTCGGAACCGAGGCGCAAAAGGCCGCGTATATACCGCCGCTGACCGATGGCTCCACGCTGGCGACCATGTGTTTGACTGAGCCGGGCGCAGGGTCTGATCTGGCCCGCGTGCGCTGCCGCGCCGTGCCCACCGATACCGGCTATGCCATCACCGGCGAAAAAATCTTTATCTCGGGCGGCGATCAGGATCTGAGCGACAAGGTGCTGCACTTGGTTCTGGCCCGCACATCAGACAACGGCATCAAGGGCTTGTCCCTGTTCCTGTGCCGGTCGGAAAAGGCCGATGGCACGCGCAACGCGGTCACCGTCACCCGGATCGAGGAAAAGATGGGCCTGCACGCCTCGCCCACCTGCCAATTGGCGTTTGACGGGGCCGAGGCCGAGCTGATCGGCCAAGAGGGCAAAGGCCTGATGGCGATGTTCACCCTGATGAACCACGCCCGCGCCGATGTGGCACTGCAAGGCGTGGCCCATGCCTCGCGCGCTTATGACGTGGCCTCAAACTACGCCAAAGACCGTGTGCAAGGCCGCAAGGATGACGGCTCGCCCGCCAAGCTGACCGACCACGCCGATGTGCGCCGGATGCTCGACGAGATCGACGCGATTGCCCTTGGTGGTCGCGCCATGGCGCATTTGTCCTTCGTGACGATGGAAGGCGAAAGCAACCCGGCGCTGCTGGAATTTCTGACGCCGGTGGCCAAGGTCTATTGCACCGATGGCGGGATGACAGCCGCCGAACTGGGCGTGCAGGTGCTGGGCGGCTACGGGTTCTTGCAGGAATACCGGCTGGAGCAAACCTACCGCGATGTGCGTATCACCGCGATCTATGAAGGCGCAAACGGCATCCACGCCCGTATGCTGGTCACGCGCCTACTGCCGGGGCCCGAGGCTGAGGCCTTTGCCGCCTTCCTTGCCGCCGAAGCGCCCGAAGGCATCGCAACCCTCTGGGATGACACCCGTAAGTCCGTGCTGGTCCAATCCGACGCAACGCCGCTGGCCCATGACTTTATGCAGCTGACGATTGAATGCCTGCTGCTGGCGCTTTGGACCCGCATCGTGGCGCAAGCCGAGAACCACCCCGACCCCGAGCGTATCCGCCGCGTCGGCACCATGGCCCTGAAACGCGGCGCAATTCGCGCCAAAACCGCAGCGCTCTTTGTGACTGAGGTCGCCGATGCTGCCTGAACCAAAGCTAGAGCTGATCATGGAGCTGGAAGTGTGTCTGGATCCCATCATCGAGATGGGACCAGGCCGCGCCGGCCTGCGCCGGATCATCCCCATAATCGGCGGCATCGCCAAGGGGCCAAAGATCAAAGGTAAAATCCTGAACGTCGGCGCGGATTGGCAAACAATCTTTGCCGATGGCAATGCCGAACTGGTCGCCCGCTATGCCGTCGAAACCGATGACGGCGCAGTGATTGAGATCGACAATCGTGGCTTCCGCAATGGCCCCGCCGAGGTACTGGCCCGCGTCGCCAAAGGCGAGGATGTGGACCCCGCCGACTACTACATGCGAACCATTGCCCGGCTAGAGACCAGCCACCCGGATTATTCTTGGGTCAACAAACGCGTCTTTGTCGCAACTGGCGCCCGCCTTGCTGGCGCGGTGCACATCGCCTTCTACTGCGTGGAATAAGGCACTGGCACGCAGCACCTAGCGCCTCCTGTCCCCTTCATCTTTCCCATAAATACTCAAAAAATAAACGCGGCGCTTAGGGCAAACGCCGCGTTTGCGTATTTAAGAAAGAGAAGAAGCAGGGGACCAGCGCCCTGAGGCCCCAGCGTTGGACGCCAAAGCGGCGACCGACTTTAGGTGCGCACGTCAGGGTCAGACCGGCCGGTGTGGCGGGCGATCCCGGCCAGCGCATCGGCGGCGGCGATGATATCGGCCAGCGCCTCTTGCGGGTCGTCCTGCATCTTGGCGGGGTCTTCCTCGACCCGTTCCAGGTACACGCGCAATGTCGCGCCTTCGGTGCCGGTGCCGGACAGGCGCATGACGATGCGACCCCCGCCCGAGGTGCTGATCCGCAAGCCCTGACCTTCACTGCGCGAGCCGTCGATGGGATCGTCATAGGCGAACTCATCCGCGGCCGTGACGGTCAACCCGTTGGTTTCGGTGCCGGGCAAGTTGGCGAGCTTGCCGCGCAATTCGGCGACCAAGGCATTGGCGGCGGCGCTGTCCACGGCTTCATAGTCGTGGCGGGAATAGTAGTTGCGGCCAAATTCGGCCCAGTGGTCGGCCAAGATCTCGGCCACAGACTGTTTACGCTCGGCCAGAACGTTCAGCCAGAACAGCACCGCCCAGAGCCCATCCTTTTCGCGCACATGGTCCGAACCAGTGCCGGCGCTTTCTTCGCCGCAAAGGGTGCAGCGGCCTGCGTCCAGCAGGTTGCCGAAGAACTTCCAGCCCGTTGGGGTTTCGAATGCGTCGATGCCCAGTTTCGCGGCCACGCGGTCGACCGCTTGGCTGGTGGGCATGGAGCGGGCAACGCCTGCGAGGCCTTTGGCATAGGCAGGCACAAGCGTCGCATTGGCGGCCAGTACGGCAAGGCTGTCGGAGGGGGTGACATAGGCCCCTTTGCCGACGATCATATTCCGGTCGCCATCGCCATCGGATGCCGCGCCGAAATCGGGTGCATTTGCGCCGAACATCACATCCATCAGATCCTTGGCCCAGATCGGGTTCGGGTCCGGGTGGCCGCCGCCAAAGTCAGGGGACGGAACAGCATTGACGACCGACCCTTCGGGCGCGCCCAGAGTGCCTTCGAGGATCGCTTTGGCATAGGGGCCCGTGACGGCATGCATGGCGTCAAAGCGCAGGGTAAAGCCGCCTGCGATCAAGGCACGGATTTTGTCGAAGTCAAAGATTTCGGCCATCAGATCGGCGTAGTCGGCGACGGGGTCGATCACTTCGATTTCCATCGCGCCAAGCAAGGTTGTGCCGAGGGTCGACAGATCCACGTCCTGCGCCTCAAGGATCTTGTATTCGGTCAGGGTTTTGGTGGCGGCAAAGATCTTGTCGGTCACGCCTTCTGGGGCGGGGCCGCCGTTGCCCATATTGAACTTGACGCCGAAATCTTCCTTGGGGCCGCCGGGGTTGTGGCTGGCCGACATGATGATGCCGCCATCGGTTTTGTACTTGCGGATCACGTTGGAGGCCGCAGGCGTCGATAGCAGCGCGTTCTGCCCGACGATCACCTTGGCCGCGCCCGAGGCCGCCGCCATGCGTAGGATCACCTGCGCTGCGCGGTCGTTGAAGTAGCGGCCATCGCCCCCAAGAACCAGCGTTTTGCCAGCCACGCCGCCAATGCCGATCCAAATCGCTTCGATGAAGTTTTCCAGATAGTGGGGCTGCATGAACACCGGGGTTTTCTTGCGCAGGCCCGAGGTGCCGGGTTTTTGGCCTTCAATCGGCTGGGTCTGAACGGTGGTGACGGTCATGACTGCTCCTGTCTTGCGGCGGGCGTTGTCGCCCTTGCCTTGTTGGAATATTCAAACGCTTGGGGGCGACATTGGCCCCGTTTTACATTCTTGGCGCAACCTTAGCGGTTGTCCGGGTAGATTTTGCGACAGGGTCGTGACGGAATTGTGTAATCGGCCCCGGCGCAGGGCCATGCTTGCGGCAGAACGGCCAATCGTCAAACCGAAATCTGTGTTGCCGGGGCTGGCGCGTTACTTCTGGATCAGGCGGTCTGCCTTTTTACGCACCAGAATCGTGCGCAGGTCGTGCATGGCCAGCAAAAGCTGATCGGTCACCGCATCCAGCTGTTCTTCGGTGGCGCGTGATTGCACCCATTGGGCGGTCAGGTTCATGTGATCGACGGCGCGCAGAATGTCGTCCACTTCCCGCTGGGCGAGGGTGTCTTGCCGGTCGCGCATCCACTTGCGGATGGCGCGGGTGTCGTCATCGGTCAGTTCGGTATTGCCATGCGGTTTGATATCGCCGCTGCGTACATTGACCACGGCGATCTGATCCAAATCGATCCGGCGTTGGCGGTTTTCCGTTCCGACACGGAAGACAGCAGCGCCGTTTTCGCGGATGCGGAAGTAATAGTCCGGCAATTCGTTCGACATTTTGATCCTTTCTGGCCCGCCCCTTGGGGCAGGCGCGGCAGTTCAGGTCAGCGCCGCGCAGAATTTGCGGATGCGCTGGCAGGCTTCGGCCAGAAGGTCATCAGAGGTGGCATAGCTGATGCGGAAGTTCGGGCTAAGGCCGAAGGCCGCGCCAAAGACGACAGCCGCGCCGGTTTCTTCCAGCAGGGCCTTGGCGAAGGTTTCATCGGTGTCGATCAGCGTGCCGCCGGGGCTGGTTTTACCAATCAGGCCCGAGATGTCGGGGTACACATAGAACGCGCCTTCGGGCACCGGGCAGGTGACACCTTCGATGGCGTTCAACTGCTCAACCACCAGATCGCGGCGGCGGCGGAACAGCGTAACGTTGTCTTTCAGGAACCCTTGCGGGCCGTTCAGCGCCTCAACTGCGGCCCATTGGCTGATGGTGCAGGGGTTGGATGTGGATTGCGACTGAACCTTGCGCATGCCGGTGATCAGATGTTCTGGCCCGCCCGCATAGCCGATGCGCCAGCCGGTCATGGCATAGGCCTTGGACACGCCATTGACGGTCAGGGTGCGGTCATACAACCCCGGTTCGATCTGCGCAGGCGTGCAGAATTCGAACCCGTCATAGGCCAGATGTTCGTACATATCATCCGTCATCACCCAGACATGCGGGTGACGCATCAGAACATCGGTCAGGGCCTTCAGCTCGTCTCGGGTATAGCCCGCGCCTGTTGGGTTGGAGGGCGAGTTGAAGATCAACCACTTGGTTTTCGGGGTGATCGCCGCCTCTAGCTGATCGGCGGTCATCTTGAACCGCGATGCGACCGAGGTCAGAACCGGCACAGGCGTGCCGCCCGCCATCAGCACCATATCGGGATAGCTGACCCAATAAGGGGCGGGGATAATCACCTCATCGCCGACGTTCAGCGTGGCGATCAGCGCGTTGAACAGCACCTGCTTGCCCCCGCCCGAGATCGTGACTTGCTTGGGCGTGTAGGTCAGGCCATTTTCGCGCAGGAACTTGTCACAGATGGCCCGCTTGAGTTCCGGCATACCATCGGGGGCGGTGTATTTCGTTTTCCCCGCATTGATTGCCGCAATCGCAGCGGCCTTGATGTGGTCCGGCGTGTCAAAGTCAGGCTCACCGGCCCCAAGCCCGATCACGTCATGCCCGGCGGCCTTGAGTTCCTGCGCCAAGGTGGTCACTGCGACCGTGGGCGAGGGTTTGATGCGCGCAATTGTGTCTGACAGAAAGGCCATGGGGTCACCGGTTTGAAGTATAACGCCGCATGTCTTAGGGTGCGCCCGACATCGGATCAAGCGATATGACGCGGAAGGACCCTGATATGAATAGCGATGGCAGCGACTGGTTCAGCCCTGAGGCAGCCACTTTCGGCGATCGACTGGCGGCGGCCCGAGATGCGGCGTCAATGACGCAGGCGCAACTGGCCAAGCGGCTGGGCGTGAAGGCCGCGACCATTCGCAGCTGGGAAAACGACCTGTCCGAACCCCGCGCCAACCACCTTTCGACGATTGCGGGCCTTCTCAATGTCTCGATCATGTGGTTGATAAACGGCGAGGGTGAGGGCCTTGATGCCCCGGACGATGCGGGGGCACTGACGCCTGACGTTTTGGAAATCCTCTCAGAAATTCGCGATCTGCGCGCGCAGTTCCGGGCCTCGGCGGAAAAGCTGGGCCGCTTGGAAAAGGCGCTGCGCATGAAATTGAAAGATCAGGTAGAATGACCGAGACCAAAGAGATCCGTATCAAACGCCTTGCCATGCGGTCCATGCGCCGTGGGATCAAGGAAATGGACATTATCCTATCGCGCTATGCCGACCAGAAGCTGGCGGAAATGTCCGAGGCAGAGATGGACCGCTATGAGGCGTTGTTGTCTGAAAACGATCAGGATTTGTACCAATGGGTTTCGGGCCAGATCGAACCGGACGCCCAGCACAAGCCCTTGATTGACGACATCAAAGCGGTGGCCTGTTCCCCGAAATAGAGCGGATTTTATCTAGCTGCTTCGTATTTAACTGATTGTTTTGTGTTTTCTCCGACTGTCGCCTGTGATCGGAACAGCGGAGATCGACATGAGCATCCATTCCGCAATGGGGCGGAGCCCGGAACAGGGCTACATGACCACTTACCTAGAGGCGCTTGCCTTGGTAGAGCGGTTGCATCGACTGTTGCTTGACGTCATCAAGGATGAGTTTGAGCGACTGGGAATTATTGAAATCAACGCGGTTCAGGCCCTGTTGTTGTTCAATATCGGCGACAACGAAGTGACGGCGGGCGAACTGAAGACCCGTGGTTACTATCAGGGCAGCAACGTCAGCTATAATCTGAAAAAGCTGGTGGATATGGGCTATATGCACCACCAGCGCTGCGAAATTGACCGCCGGTCCGTCCGGGTGCGTCTGACGCCGAAGGGGCGGGAAATTCACAAGATCGTCGAACAACTGTTCGCGCGTCACGCCGACGGGTTGGAAAGCCGGGCGGTGCTGGATTTGGACGGGCTGGATCATATTACCGCGTCTTTGCGCCGGGTCGAACGGTATTGGACGGATCAAATCCGTTATATCTATTGATCCAGCGCCGAAAACAGCGGGCCTTGCAATTCACGCAGCAGTTTGCGGACCATCGCGGCCTCAAAATCGTCAAAGCCCTTTGCCGCTTCGACAAAGGCCTCGGGCCCGGTGATGACATAGGCGGTGTAATAGGACCAAAGGTCTTCGGACCCGGCTTGCACCGGCCCATTGCGGCGGCGCGCGGGGGCGCCAATGACAAGGCCATTGATGGTAATGCCATTGGCATCGGCTTGGCCGCGTGTATCTTGCGGGCGCGGCCCGGTGTTCGAAGGCCCGTCGCCAGACAGATCCAGCGTGCGCTTGGGGCAATCGGGCTGCAATGCCAACAGTGCCACGCCATAGGTCATGGCGGCCCCTATGGCGGTGGACGGATCACCAATCAGGCGCGGGGTTTGGCGGATGATCTGGGTCAGGGCGGCCAGATCCTCAAATGTGGCAATCTCAGCCCACGGGGCGATCACCCGTTGCAGGCCGGGGCCGCTCCATTCGAACAGGGACAGGCGCACAGGGGCATCCGGCCCCGCCAGCAGCGCCGCAACGACATCTGGGTGCTGCAAGGCATTGGCCATACCGTTCAGTTGCAACTGGTATTCGGTGCTGTCCACCGATCCCGACACATCCATCCCAATGGCCAGCGCCTGCCGGCAGGCTGCATGGGCGGGCAGGGCAAGGGCGCAAAGGGCGGCGGTCTGGGCGAAGCGCAGGATCATCCCGGATACTCCGTCTGGCCTGTGGCACCCAGCACCATCGGGCGGATTTCGCGGATCAGCTTGCGGGTCATTGCCGCGCGATACCCGGCATAGCCTTGCGCGGTTTCCAGAAATGCACCGGGGCCGTGCAGGACTTGGCGTTGATAGTACCGCTGAACCTGCGGGTCGGTGCCAAGCACGGCCAGCCCGTTTACCGTCACCTCGGCAAAGGGGTAATGGCGATAGGCTTCGGTCGGGCCGAAACCATCATTGGTCACACCGTCGCCGGACAGATCAATCACCGCCCGATCACAGCGGGGGCCGTCCCGCAAATAGGTCGCGCCAAAGCCAAGGGTGTATCCCATTGCGGTCGGGAAATCGTCATAGGATCGGGGCGCGGTGGCCAATCTGCGCTGAATTCCCGCGATGTCATCGGGCCCGCGCACCATGGTCCAATCGACAATGACATTGTCTTTGTATCGCCCGCTCCACTCATATGCGGCGATGGCGACGGGCGGGCCTGTGTCCAGCAGGGCGGCGATCACCTCGGGGGTGGCCAGCGCGGCGGCGATCCCGTCCCGCTGCAACCGATGCTCCGCAGCATCGACCGATGACGACACGTCCAGCGCCAATAACAGCGCCAGACGGCAGGCCGACTCGGCCCATGTGGCCACTAGGCCAAGCGGTAAGGCAAGGGCAAAAGCCCTTACCAATGACCGATGTTTTCCATGCTGGTCCAAGGTTCCGCGGGCTCCAGTGCATCGCCTTGCTGCAACAGTTCGATCGACACATTGTCAGGCGACCGGACAAAAGCCATGCGCCCATCGCGCGGTGGGCGGTTGATGGTCACGCCGTTGTCCATCAGGAATTGGCAGGTTTCGTAAATATTCGGCACCGAATAGGCCAAATGGCCAAAGTGGCGGCTGTCCGACGGCAGGCCGTCATCGCCGTCCCAATTGTAGGTCAGTTCAACCGGGCAATCCTCTTGGCCTTCGGGGGCCATGAACAGCAGGGTAAAGCGGCCACCTTCGTTGTCGATCCGGCGGGTTTCGCGCAGGCCCAGCAGTTCATAAAATTTGATCGAGGCGTCCAGATCTTTGACGCGGACCATGGTGTGTAGATAGCGAACCGGCATTGGCAACTCCTCCTGTTAGCGCTTGCGTTGTGACGCACAGTACCGCGCGGAGCAGGAAAGTCGAGCCGCCTTAGAACGCGGATCGGATGCCCATGAAGACGCCGGTTTCGTCGCTGTTATACAGCCCGATGTTTGAATCGGTGACCGAGTGTTTCAGCGTGACGCTTGGCACAAAACCGTAATATTCGATCCCCGCCATGGTGGCCGTGGCGCCAAATGTCGTGCGGAAATCTTCGCGCGGGCCCGCCGAATAGGGGGTCGCGTCGTAGTGTCGATAGCCGCGCGCGGCTTCAAACGAAAGGTAGGTGGATTTGATCGGCTTGCCCAGCGACAGGCGGGCGCTGATCTCAACATCCGAATAATCCATGAAGGACGCATCGGACCGGCTGCGCGTGCCGGACAGCGCATAGCGCAGCGTGTTTTGGCCGATCTTGGTAACAAAACCAGCCTCGGACGTCAGAATGCGGGCGTCTTTGCGCCCGTTCAGGCCCTGTTGCCATTGATGGTCAAGGCTTCCAGTCACGCGGTTGCCAGACGTCAGGGGCAGGGTGCCATTGAGCCCAAGGGTCAGGCTGCGGGTTAGGGGTTTGCCCGCGTACCACGTCTGGGCAAGGCCAGACGACAGGCCGATTTCGGCCCCGGCATCCGATACGATCCGGTCATGGTTCAAGCCAAAGATCAGGCTGGTGCTGGCAAAATCGCTGCCCTTGGCGGTGGGTGCAGTTTTTTTTGCCTCGGACGACAGCTGATAGGTTCGGTGCGAAATGCCCGCCGACAAGACCCAGCGCGCGGTTTGTGTTTCGGCAAAGTTGAAGCGTGTTGTCACGCCGCCCGAAATTTCGGTACCCGACAGGGCCAGCGCCGTGCCTTGCAGGGTAAACTCCGGCAGTCCTTCGATTTTAAAGGTCGCGTTGCTGGACCCGCCGTTCAGGTTTGAGGTCGGCGCGACATTGAACGACAGGGTCGTCGTCCATGGGTTTTGGAACTTCACCAGACGGAAATCTTGCAAGGCGCGTTGCTTGGCTTGCGGCGAATGGGCGTGCTGGGCGGCGCGGCGAAGCCACAACTGTGCAAGCGATCGGCGTTCCTGCGCAGCGAGCGCCTGCGCCATGGCCAGCGATGCCGCGTATTTCTCGACATCCTCATCGGCCAATTTCCAGGCGCGGCGGGCGAATGTCTGGGAGTCTTTGGCGCGGCCCATTTCCTTGGCGGCGCGGGATGCGATCAGCAGGGCATTCAGGTCATTCGGGTCACGTTCCAGCAGGCGCTGCGTTATGGCGGCGGCCTGTGCGGTATACCCGGCATTCACCGCATCAGCGGCGATGGCGCGCATTTGATCTGCGGTAAACGTGCCGCTAAGCGTGGTGCCCTGCTGCGCCGCAACCGGCCCTTGTGTCAGGGCCAGTGCGGTGATGGCGGCGATAACAAAACGCATGGTGCCCCCCGGCGCCTGTTACTGACGATAGACGATGAACCCGCCGGTTTCCTGATAGGTGGTGCCATCGACCCAGTAGTTGTCGCCCTCGGTCACTGCGATCCCGACGATTTCTTCGGCATTGTCGCCGGACATAATGGCGTAATAAGTGCCTTCGCCTTCGGTGGCGATGGTCCCATCGGTGAAGGCCAGAAGCGAGCCGAGCCCTTGCAACAGTTCCCCATTGTCATCCGCGACACCCGGCGTCACCACTGGCGTGACGGTCGGCAGAACGAGGTTGCCGCTACCATCGGTGCGGCGCACCGCTGCGGCCGAACCTGCCGCATCAATGGCCGAGTAATAATTTGCCGTCACGTCATTGCCGTTGATATCCAGCAAACGACGGTTTGAGATGAACAGGGCAACACCTTGCTGGTCGTCGTTGAAGTCTTTGAAGTCGATCAGCATTTCCGCATCGCCATCGACATAGTGCAGCCCGGACACGCCATCGTAGACACGGATGCCCGAATAATCGCCCCGATAGATGGCGTCGCCCTCGGTCGGCATCACCAGCCTGACCGTATTGCCTGCGTCATCAAATTCGTTGCGCTGATAGATGAACCCGCCGAACCCGTAGCCCGCATAGCTGCCCGACCGGATGATCGCGAATTCCGACGCCCCGCTTGTCGAACGGCCATAGATCGCGCGGTAGGTGAAAGTATTGATCGTCGTGCCGGTCACCGGGTCGACCGTGGTGTTGTCGGCCTCATAGACCGCGAAAGATCCGATCTGGCCGATGGTGTTCTGCGCCCCGGCCGTATTGCCACGCACATAGCTGTTGTCGCCATCGAAGGGCAGGTTGTCGACGTTGAATTCGTCCTGACCTTGGTCATTATTGTAGGCGATGTTCATCGCATAGCCGCCGGTGCTGTCCTCGGTCTGGGTTTCATACCGGACAATGGCCGAGTTCGCGGAGGCGTTCGTTGTGCCCGACGGCAGGTTGCGCGTCGTGGTGATCGGCGAATTGGTGGTCGTGCTGCCGGTCGTCGTTGTCGTCGCGGTTTCAGCGGTTTTCAGCGGATTGCCCCCGCTACAGGCGGTCAGAACGCCAAGCGCTGCAAAAAAAGCCAATGTGCGGGTCATATCCTGCCTCGATGCCTGCTAATATCTTTCGTGATTTTTCCTGAAAATCCGCAGGTGGGGCAGGAAAGTCAACAAAAAGCGGTAAGCTCTTCAGGAATTTGGCGGCTTTGCGGCGAAAATACCTCCACCCGATCTGGTGGTGTGGTCACGGGGTTCAACAGGATATAGTTTAAGGGCTCCAATCTTGTGCCAGAGGATTCGCCATGCCAATCACGCCCGAGCAACAGGCCGATATCGACGCCCTTCGCAGCCAGACCAGCCAGACCCTGCGCGCCACCGTGCCGGGCATCGAAAAGCACCTGTATTCGGCGATTCCTGTGCTGGATCATGGCTTTGTCCGCGTGATCGACTATATGGGCGACGACAGCGCGATCTGTCAGGCGGCCCGCGTGTCTTACGGCAAGGGCACCAAGTCGGTGCAGAACGACGAAGGCCTGATCCGCTACCTCATGCGCCACTGGCACTCGACCCCGTTCGAGATGTGCGAGATCAAGCTGCACGTCAAACTGCCCGTCTTCGTTGCCCGTCAGTGGATCCGCCACCGCACCGCCAACGTCAACGAATACTCGGCGCGCTACTCGATCCTTGACCGCGAATTCTACATTCCCGCACCCGAGGCGCTGGCCGCGCAATCGGTCGTCAACAACCAAGGCCGCGGCGAGGCCCTGAGCGGCGAAGAGGCCGACCGCGTGCTGCGCTACCTGCGCGACGACGCCATGCGCGCCTACGACCACTACGAAGAGATGATCTCGCAGGACGGCCAGCAGGGCCTTGCCCGCGAACTGGCCCGCATGAACCTGCCCGCCAACATCTACACCCAATGGTACTGGAAGGTCGATCTGCACAACCTTCTGCACTTCCTGCGCCTGCGTGCCGACGCCCACGCTCAATACGAAATCCGCGTCTATGCCGAGGCGATCTGCGAGGTCGTCGCCGACTGGGTGCCCTTTGCCTTCAAAGCCTTCGAAGACTACCGCATGGGTGGCGCGACTTTGTCCTTCACCGCCCTTGATTGTGTCCGCCGGATGCTGAAAGGTGAAGAGGTCACTCAGGAGAATTCCGGCATGTCCAAAGGCGAGTGGCGGGAGTTTATGGGGGTTATTGGGTGAAAATGGCAGGCGCTTCTTCACATTTTTGTTGAAATCTTGCCATTTTGAAGTCAGTAACTATTGTTAGTTACAAGAGAGTCTGGATGACTAAGCGCGATAAGTCTATTGAGCGGTTCCTGAGTTGTCCTAAGGACTATGAGTGGCGAGAGCTGGTGAAACTTTTGCAGGGGTTTGGTTACGAAGTTCGGGAAGGTAGTGGATCCCGGAAAAAGTTTCGTTGCGCGGGGCGAGCGGATATTTGTTTGCATGAACCGCATCCGAAACCAACGGTCAAACTCTACATTTTGCGCTTAGTGCGCCATCAGTTGCAAGAAGAGGGTCTGCTTTGACGCAGTTGAAATATAAGGGCTACATTGGCTCAACCGAGGTTTCGGTCGAAGACGGAGTAGTTTGGGGAAAGCTTCTTCACATTAGGGACTTGGTTACCTACGAGGCGGAGAAGGTTGAGGATCTAACGGCTGAGTTCCAGTCGGCGGTTGATGATTACCTTGAGGATTGCAAGAGCGATGGACGAGAGCCTGACCGCCCCTTCAAAGGGGCGTTCAATGTTCGTGTTGGAGAAGACGTTCATAGAAGACTTCAAGAAGAAGCTCAAGCAAGTGGGAAAACACTAAATGAACTTGTTGCTCAAGTTCTCACACGGCACACAGATTTCTCCTCAGGCCTCAAACGGGCGGAATGGGCTCCAATCCCAATGCTTTATCTTATGAACAAGGATAAGAGCGGTAAGTTCTCTGTAGTGGAGAACACCCTAAAGGGAGGTTCTCTTTTCCAGTCTGTTTATGCCTCTCGGTCCTCAAGTTACGTTGAGCAATATCCGCCTAGGAAGATTCAATGACTGAATTGGTGCAATACTCGGTAATCCTTTGCGAGGAGGTTAGGCGAGAAGCGCACGGGGCGGCCATTCTTATTGGCGTCACGCCTTCAGGGCCAGAGGTTGACGACAAGGCAGGTACCGACGTCGCTCGGATCGCTATCTATGTCGAACTAGTTGTGGATGGATTGTTTAACGGATCAGTTGATTTGCGCCTGATTCATGAAGCAGATACAAAGGCAATCTTGGAGTCTGATTTCGTTGTAGACATGTCTTCAAGCGTTGCTTCTGATTTCGAAGTCGAATTGAAGGAGGCGCAAGGCAGTTTGGTTATTGTTGTTAATAAAACTGAACTGCATTTTGCAAAGTCTGGAATGTATCGTGTTGAGTTAAGGCTGGGTTCTACTGGTGCTTATCGTACATTGCGTGAATTTGTATTCCCAAGCGCGCAAGAATAGCCGGACGGCACCCCGCGCCGCACCCCCAACCCCCACCAAAACAAAAAACCTTGCCCCCCTTGCGCCAGATCAAACGCGGCATAGCTGACTCTCGTATAGCCTGAAAAAAACAAGGAGGCTCAGATGCATATCCAGATCAACACCGACCACAACATCCATGGGGACGAGCGCCTCGCCGAGGTGTGCGAGCAGATCGTCAGCGATGTGATGGCCCCCCTGTCCAAGCGCCTGACCCGCGTCGAGGTGCATCTGAAGGACGAACGCGGCCCCAAGGGTGGCGAGGATATTCGCGCCACGGTTGAGGCCCGCCCCGAGGGCCTGCGCCCCTATGCCGCCCATGCCGATGCCTCGGACATCCCCCATGCCGTCAAAGCCGCCGCGAAAAAGCTGCGCCACCGGCTGGAGGATGAGTTCAGCAAACTGGCCGATCACCACTAGGCCAAGTGCCACATGAACCAGCGCGCGGCCCTTTCGGGCCGCGTATTTTTTGCGCCACGGCCAAATCTGTTGGGGAAATTGTCATAAATCTGTTACACTGAGGGGTATGAGAGTCATTCTTCCCCTTCTGCTGATCCTCGCCGCCCCGGCCTATGCCGGGTCGTCCTTCTCGGACGCGATCTGTTTTGAAACGCAGGCCATGAAGCAAAAGCTGACACGCCAAATGGGCGCGACGCAACGCGCCATGGGGCTGCGCAGCCCCGATGAGGTGCTTGAGGTCTGGATCGACGGGGAGGGCGAATGGACGATGGTCATGACCTATGCCTCGGGCCGGTCCTGCATCGTCGCCATGGGCGAGCATTGGAGCGAGGCCGCACTGCCACAGGATCCGGCGTAGGTTTGGGTTTTTCACCTGATCTGCCGTGAATAAATTGACTTGGCCCGCAAGGGTGGTAGCTTTAACAGCAACAGACACAACACATTGCGCAATCATCGGGGGTTCCACGATGCGATTTACGCCCTTTTTCGCCGCGGCCGCTTTGGCCTTGTCCGCAAACTCTGCCCTTGCTTGGGGCGACATTTATATGGGCGATGGCACGAACAACCCCAATAGCGGCCAGATTTACGCCTATCCGACCAAAGCCAACTACTGCCCCGCTGGCCTTCAGCCGGTGGTCGTGGGCGGGGTGATCTGCTGCGGCACACCGACGGCGCCGGGCTATGGCGATCACACGCTCGCGCCCAAGGCCGTGTACAAGAAAAAGACCTATAGCGCCCCGGCACCGCGCATCTATGCACCGGAAGGTGTCAAAGGCGTTATCTATCGCTAACCTCCTTCGGGCTTGGCAAACGGGGGCAGGCCGCGTATACGCGCGGCCTGATCGTATTTAGGAGCCTCGGGTCATGCAGGGCAGCGCAAACCTCAACATCATGATTAAGGCGGCCCGCAAGGCGGGTCGTTCGCTGGTGAAGGACTTCCGCGAAGTCGAGAACCTGCAGGTGTCGATGAAAGGTGCGGGCGACTTTGTCAGCCGTGCCGATATCGAGGCCGAACGTATTCTGAAAGAAGAACTGCTGGGTGCGCGTCCGACCTATGGTTGGCTGGGCGAAGAGGGCGGTTCGCAAGACGGGCAAGACCCGACGCGCCGCTGGATTGTCGATCCGCTGGACGGCACGACCAACTTCCTGCACGGGCTGCCGCATTGGGCGATTTCCATCGCGCTGGAACACAAGGGCCAGATCGTGGCGGGCGTCGTGTTCGACCCGGCCAAGGACGAGATGTTCTATGCCGAAAAGGGCGCAGGTGCCTGGCTGAACGACTCGCGCCGTATTCGTGTGTCGGGCCGTCACCGCATGATCGAGTCGATCTTTGCCACGGGGGTTCCTTTCGCCGCCAAGAAAACCCTGCCTGCCACGATGCGCGACCTTGCGGCCTTGATGCCGGAATGCGCGGGCGTGCGTCGGTTTGGTTCAGCCGCGCTTGATTTGGCCTATGTCGGTGCTGGCCGCTATGAAGGCTATTGGGAACGTGAGCTGAACATCTGGGATGTGGCCGCGGGCTACATTATCGCGCTGGAGGCCGGAGCGCTGATCGAGGGCGTTCGCCAAGATCAGGATCCGCTGGAGAGCGGTTCGATCCTTTGCGCGAACAACCAGATTTTCGGCAGCTTCGCCAAGACCATCCGCAACGCCTGATTGGGGCTTTGCCCCGGCCGCGCTGATGCGCGGCCTCCCCAGGATATTTTAGGTCAGAAAATACCAGATTAGGGCGTTTGGTCTGACGGATGGTTCACGCCATCGACCCAGCCAATATCGTAGTCGCGCGGGTTGATGCCCTCGAGCGCGCCAAGGTTCACGCCATATTCCAGCGGGTTCGATCGCCGTTGATGGTGCGTGTAGATCCCGCAGGTTTTGCAGAAATAATGCCGCGCCGTGTTGGTGCCGAATTGGTAGAGCGTCAGATTCTCGGCCCCTTTGGTGACGGCAAGCCCCGCCAAGGGAACGCTGACGGCTGCCGCGCCGCGACGGCGACAGAACGAACAATCGCAGCGGCGCATGGTTGTCAGATCGGCGGGCGGCATGAGCAGCGTCAGCTCAACGGTGCCGCAGTGGCAAGTCAGGTGGCGTGTGGTCATTTGCGGCGTGTCACTTTCGGAATAGAGGTTTTGGCCATCGGGTATTTGGCTTCGGGGTGGGGCGGATGACCTTCGGTGCGAGTCCAGTATTGGGTGGCGCCGCGTTTGATCCAGACCGGGACCATGATGATCAGCCCCGCGAGAAACCCGCCCGCGTGGGCCCAATAGGCCACGCCGCCATCCAGCGACGAAGATCCGACGCTGTTGATCAGCTGCATTCCAAACCAGACCATCAGGACGATCCAAGCCGGAATCGGGAAGATGCGGAAGAAGATCACAAAGATGATCAAGACATCGACCTTGGCCTTTGGGAACATCAGAAGGTAGGCCCCCATCAGTCCGGCAATGGCGCCCGATGCACCAACCGTTGGCACGGGCGACATGGGGCCAGATGCATATTGGGCGAGCGCGGCGGCGATGCCGGACGCGATGTAAAAGGCGGCAAAGGGCAGGTGGCCAAGCTCATCTTCGATATTGTCGCCGAAGATGAACAGGAACAGCATATTGCCCGCCAGGTGCATCCATCCGCCATGTAGGAACATCGAGGTGATCAGCCCCGCCGGGTTTTCCCCCGCCGAGAACCGCGCCGGGACAAAACCCCAATCATAGTAAAACTGACTGAGGGCGCGGGCGTTGTCGTAAAGCGGCAAGGCCCACAAGAAGATCGCGATGTTCGCCGCGATCAGCAGGTAGGTAACATAGGGCGTGCGCCCCGAGGGATTGTGATCACGTATTGGAAACATGCGCTCACCTTGGACGAAACAGGGACGCGGTCAAGCAAAAGCGAAGTGGTATCCCACTTTACACCTGTGTCCCATTGGGTATGGTCGCGGCGCTGGCCCGCGTGGTGGAACGGTAGACACAGGAGACTTAAAATCTCTAGGCCCTAGGCCGTGCCGGTTCGAATCCGGCCGCGGGCACCAGCAAAGCAGAGGGCCTTCGCCATCAGCTTGACAGAGCGGCGTTTTTTGGGCCTTTGTTCGCGGCATGGGCGTTTGCTCATGTTGGCGGTTTTGGACCGCAGGGATGATTATGGGAGGCGCCCGCATGAGTTTTCTAGGGATTGATCTTGGCACGTCTGGTCTTCGGGCCTTGTTGATGGATGCAGACGGCGCACCGATTGGCGCGGTCGAGAGGCATTATAGTGTGTCCAACCCCAAGGGCGGTTGGTCTGAACAGAACCCGGCGGATTGGGTCGCGGCGCTGGATGGCGCGGTCGACGAGCTGCGCAAGACATGCCCGGCCTTTGCGAACCTGCGTGGAATCGGCGTGGCCGGTCACATGCATGGCGCGACCTTGCTGGATGAGACAGGGGCGGTGCTGCGCCCGTGCATTTTGTGGAACGACACCCGCGCGCATGTCGAGGCGGCGGCGCTGGATCATACAGATCAGGTGCGCGAGCTGAGCGGGAACATCGTCTTTCCCGGCTTTACCGCGCCGAAACTGGATTGGGTGCGCAAGCATGAGCCCGAGATCTATGCCCGCGTGGCCAAGGTGCTGCTGCCGGCGGCTTACCTGAACTATTACCTGACCGGTGACTATGTGTCCGACATGTCGGATGCGGCGGGCACATCTTGGCTGGACGTTGGCGCGCGCGATTGGTCGCCGACGCTTTTGGCGGCGGGCCATATGCGGGCCGATCAGATGCCGCGCGTGGTCGAAGGCAGCGACAAGGCCGGAACCTTGCGCGGCGATCTGGCTGCCAAGTGGGGCGTTGGTGCAGATGTCGCCGTTGCGGGCGGCGCGGGTGACAACGCGGCGGCCGCGTGTGGGATCGGTGCGTTGCAAGAAGGGCAGGGGTTTGTCTCGCTCGGCACTTCGGGTGTGATGCTGGCCGCCCGCGATGGCTATGCACCTGCGCCGGAAACGGCAGTGCATACTTTCTGTCATGCGGTGCCGGGGCGTTGGTATCAGATGGGTGTCATGCTGTCGGCGACCGATAGCCTGAACTGGTTGTCGCGCATCACCGGCCAGAAACCGGCTGAGTTGACAGGTGCGCTTGGCGCCACCTTGCGCGATCCGGGTCGGGTGCGGTTCTTGCCGTATCTGTCGGGTGAACGCACGCCGCACAATGACGCGATGATCCGCGGGAGCTTTACCGGCCTTGGGTCGGACACGGGCCGCGATGAGCTGACGGCGGCGGTTCTGGAAGGCGTGGCCTTTGGTCTGCGCGACAGTTTCGATGCGCTGTCCGCGACTGGTGCGCAGATTGATAGCCTGATGGCCATCGGCGGCGGCGCGGCATCGCGCTACTGGTTGCGTTTGATCGCGACCATTCTAGGCGTGCCGCTGACTTTGCCGGGCGGTGGTGAGTTTGGCGCGGCGCTGGGTGCTGCGCGTCTTGGGTTGACGGCGGCCACCGGCGTTGCCCCGGATGAAGTGATGCACGCCCCTTCCGTCAAGGAAACGATTGAGCCGGATGCCGCCGCGCAGGCCCAATGGGCCGAAGCGCACGCGGCCTTCCGCGCGGCCTATCCGGCGATCCGATCGGTTCAGTGATCGCTTGTACAATCCAGAATGCTGTCGGCCATGGCCGACAGCGTCTCGACGTACAGTGTAAGTCCCGGTTCGAACCCGCCGCCAAGCGGGTCAATCGTCACCAACGGCACCGCATCCCCGTAAATCGACTGCGCCAGCTTGGCCGATTGCTGCGGTTCGATCAGCACACAATCCACGTTGTCCGCCGCGTTTTGCAGGTCGGATAGGCGTTTGGGGCCGGGGGCCTGCGCATCGCTGGCGGCAATCGCACCGACAGAATGCAGGTCAAACCGCTGTTCGAAATACTGGTACGCATCGTGCAGCGGCAGGATCGCTGCATTTTGCGCCGGTTCCAGCCTTGCGTACAGTGTAAGTTCCAGCGATTGCAGCGCTGCCCGCGCGGTTTCGGCATTGCTGGCGTAGCGGGCGGCATTGTCTGGGTCGAGCGCCGAGAGCTGCGCCGCAATCGCGGATAGCCAGACCTGCGCGTTTTGCGGATCAAGCCATGCATGGGGGTCGACACCTTCTTCGCCATGGTCGTGGTCGTGTTCTTTGTGATCACGTTCGTCAAACACGGCCTCTTCGCGCAAGTCATGATGCACGGTGCCGTCCACATCCAGCAGTTCCAGATGTTCGGCATTCGGGGCCAATGCCTCGGCGGCTTCTTCCAGCCACGGGGTCAGATCATGCGCGACCATGACAATCAGATCGGCCGATGACACCAACCGCGCCTGCGACGGGCGAAGCGCGAACCCATGCGGCGATGCCGCTCCACTGACCAACAGGTCGGGCGTTCCGACCCCGTCCATCACCTGCGCGACAAGCGAATGGATGGGGGCGATGTCGGTCACCACCTTCGGCGTGGCGTGCGCGGCCAGAGGCAGGGCAAGGGCGAGGGCGGTGAGAGAGGTCAGGCGCATGTCAGATCCATTCTTAAAATCGAGCGCTTGTTATCTGTGATATTATAACATATCAAGTCGAAAAGTCAGCCGGAGGCCCCATGGCCCATCAGTTCCACGATCACAACCACGACAAATGCATTAGCGGTGCGGTCGCCATGGCCAATGCCTATTGTGCGCTACACCGGTTGCAATTGACCCCGGTCCGGCGTCGGGTTCTGGAAATCCTGTTGCAGCAGCATCGCGCGATGGGGGCCTATGACGTTCTGGAGATCCTGCGCGAAGAAAAGCTCGGCTCGCAGCCACCGGTGGCCTATCGCGCGTTGGAGTTTCTGGTCACCCACGGGTTTGCGCATCGGATTGAACGGCTGAATGCCTTTGTCGCCTGTTCCCATCCGGGCCGCGCCCATTCGCCCGCGTTCCTGATCTGCAACACCTGCAAGACCGTGGCCGAAACCGAAGCCGATCTGCGCGACAGCGGCATTGACGAGGCGGCGCGAAAGGCGCAGTTCACCATCGAGCGCGCGGTGGTCGAGGTCGAGGGCCTGTGCCCGCGCTGTACGGAGACCCCTGAATGAGTTTGATCGACGCCACCGGACTGACTGTCCGGCATGGGGACCACACGGTTTTGCAATCTGTGGACTTCAGCATCGACGCCGGAGAGATCGTGACCATCGTCGGGCCGAACGGGTCGGGCAAGTCCACCTTGGTCCGCGCCTTGGTAGGGGCCGCGCCGTTGCAAGCGGGGCAGATCCGGCGCAGCCCGGACCTGCGCATCGGCTATGTTCCGCAAAAGCTGCATATCGAGCCGACACTGCCCATGCCGGTGCTGCGCTTTCTGTCTTTGCCGCAGCGCGTGCCGCATGACCTGGCGATGGAGGCTTTGGCCCGCACTGGTGTGGCCGATCTGGCGGCACGTCCCATGTCGGGCCTGTCGGGCGGGCAATTCCAACGCGTTCTTCTGGCGCGGGCTTTGCTGACGCGGCCAAACCTTCTGGTGCTGGATGAAGCGACGCAGGGTCTCGACCAGCCGGGGTCTGCCGCCTTCTACCGCTTGATCGAAGAGCTGCGTGAAACCATGGGCTGCGCGGTATTGATGGTCAGTCACGAATTGCACGTGGTCATGAGCGCGTCGGATCGGGTCGTTTGCCTGAACGGTCATGTCTGTTGTCACGGCACGCCCGACATCGTGGCCTCGGCCCCGGAGTACCGGGCGCTGTTCGGCACCGGCACCAAGGGGGCCTTGGCGCTTTATCGTCATGACCACGATCACCACCATGACCATGACCACGACCACGACCATTCGCACGGGGCAGAGCATTGATCGACGATTTCATTCTTCGCGCGGCCTTGGCCGGGGTGGGGGTTGCGCTGGCCGCAGCACCGCTTGGTTGTTTCGTGGTCTGGCGGCGGATGGTCTATTTCGGTGACGCGACCGCCCATGCGTCGGTCTTGGGTGTGGCGCTGGCCTTGGCCTTGGATCTGCCGGTCTTCACCGGGGCGATGGCGATTGCGCTGATGATGGCCATGACGGTCTATTGGCTGAGCGAGCGCGGCCATGCGATGGACACGCTATTGGGCGTTCTGGCGCATTCGGCCTTGGCGGTTGGATTGGTCGCGGTGTCCTTTGTGCAGGGCGTGCGGCTGGATCTGATGGCCTATCTGTTTGGCGACATTCTTGCCGTGACCCCGGCGGACCTGACTACGATCTGGATTGGCGCGGCTTTGGTCGCGGGACTGATCGCGTGGCGCTGGTCGCCGTGGCTGACCGCAACGCTTAGCCCTGATCTGGCGCAGGCCAGCGGCATCGACCCGCGCCGCGAAGGTCTGATCCTGACACTTGCGCTGGCGGTTGTTGTTGCGGTGGCCATTAAGGTGGTCGGGGTCTTGCTGATCGCTGCGCTGCTGTTGGTGCCTGCCGCCGCCGCGCGGCCCTTGGCCCGCACGCCCGAAGCAATGGTTGCTTGGGCCGCAGGGATTGGCGTTGTGTCGGCATTGTCTGGCCTTTGGGGCGCGTTTCAGTTTGACACGCCTACCGGCCCGACCATAGTCACCGCCGCCGCGCTGATCTTCCTAGGCACAACTTTGGTCGCATCGCTGCGCCGCTGAGGTCTTGTCCTCAGGGACGGCGGCGTTAGGATCGCGACAATTCCAACAGGAGAGACGCAATGAAGATGAACCCCCTTGGCCAATCCGGGCTGATGGTCAGCGAACTTTGCCTTGGCACGATGACCTACGGCAACCAGACCGCGCTAGAGGATGCCCATGAACAGATCGAACTGGCCTTTGATGCCGGGATCAACTTTATGGACACCGCCGAGATGTACCCGGTCAATCCGGTGCGGGCCGAAACCGTCGGCCTGACCGAAGAAGTGATCGGCAAATGGTTTGCCAAAACGGGCCGCCGCAAGGATTGGATTTTGGCCACCAAACACAGCGGCGCCGGATCGTTGGCCCGCGACGGCGAGCCGATCTCGGGCGAGACGATTGGCCGGACGATCGAAGCCTCGCTGCGCCGTCTTCAGACAGATCACATCGACTTGTATCAGTTCCACTGGCCCAACCGTGGCAGCTATGCCTTCCGCAAAAACTGGGCCTATAACCCGTCTTCGCAGGACCGCCAGCGCACCATGGATCACATGGCCGACTGCCTGAAGGCGCTGCAAGAACAAGTGGACAAAGGCAACATCGGGCATTTCGGTCTGTCGAATGAATCCGCTTGGGGCACGACCATGTGGTTGCGTGTGGCCGAACAGATGGGCGGGCCGCGCGTGCAATCGGTGCAGAACGAATATTCGCTGATGTGCCGTCTGGCCGATATCGATCTGGCCGAGGTTCTGTGCAATGAAAATGTGGGCCTGCTGCCCTATTCTCCGCTTGCGGCGGGGCTGCTGACCGGAAAATACCAGAACGGCCAAGTGCCCGAAGGGTCGCGCATGGCCGGGACTGGGGATCTGGGTGGTCGCCGCACCGACCGCGCCTTTGAAACCGTTGCCGCCTATCAGGCCGTGGCCGATAAGTTCGGCCTTGATCTGGTGCAGATGTCGATTGCCTTCTCGGTGCAGCGTCCGTTCGTGGCCTCGTCGATCTTTGGCGCGACCACGACCCCGCAACTGAAGCGCATCTTGGACGGGGCGGGCATGCGCCTGTCGGATGAGGTGATGGACGCCTTGAACGAGGTGCACAAAGCGCACCCGATGCCGTACTGATCGCGCATTATGGTAGAGCTTTGGGTTCTTGTGACGTTAGCCGCTGCGTTTTTCCAAACGCTGCGGTTCATCCTTCACAAGTTGCTGAGCATGGGCGCGCTAAGCGCCACGGGTTCTACCTTTGCACGCTTTGCCTATGCCGCCCCGGCGGCATGGGTCTGTGTTGGCGGCTATCTGCTGACGACCGGGCAGGGCATTCCCGATCTGTCGCTGGCCTTTTGGGGCTATGCGATGATGGGGGCGCTGGCGCAGATCTTTGCGACGATCTGCGTTGTGGCCCTGTTCGGGCGGCGCAACTTTGCCGTCGGCATCACCTTCAAAAAGACCGAAGTCATCCTGACCGCGCTGGTCGGCCTGATCATCTTGGGCGAAGCCGTCAGCACTGGCGGCTGGCTGGCGATTTTCATCGGCTTGGGCGGGGTTTTGCTTTTGTCGGATATGCCCGCCGCCGGATCAAAAGGTCTGGCGCGGATTGCCAGTCCGGCGGTAGCACTGGGCTTGGCCTCGGGGCTGTTCTTTGCGTTTTCGGCGGTGGGCTATCGCGGCGCGTCGCTGCAATTGGCAAGCGCCGACCCGTTCGTGCGGTCGGGCGTGACATTATTATGTGTGACCACGTCGCAGGCTTTGGCCATGGCGATTTGGCTGCGGCTTCGCGAGCCGGGACAGATCACCGCCGTTTGGAAAGCTCGACGCCGCGCCGCGCTATTGGGGCTGACTTCTATGGCGGGAAGCCTTGGCTGGTTCACGGCATTCACGCTGCAAACCGCCGCTTATGTTCAGGCCTTGGGCCAGATCGAACTGGTCTTGTCGCTGATCGCATCGGTCCTGTTCTTCCGCGAAACGGTAACGCGGCGCGAACTGGGCGGCATCGCTTTGCTGGGCGTGTCGATCGTGGTGCTGGTGCTGCTGGCTTAGTCCGGCATCGGCGATCCGCGGAGACGCAGGAACAGGCTTTCCTCATCGTCATTGCGGAAAAACGGCACCGAGGTGGGCGGGCGCGGGTCTTTGGCACGGGCTGCGACTTCGGCCAGAACCACCTCAGTGATAAAGGGCAGATCGAAGTTGCGCACCTCATCCACGGGGATCCATTGCAAATGGCTCAGTTCATCCGTGGCGGCGCTGAAATCGTCCAGATCGGTGACCAGATCTTCGGCCCGAAGCATAAAGAACCGTGCATCAAAGCGGCGGGGCCGTCCCGGAGGGGTGATGGCGCGGAACACGAACTGCATCGGGGCGGCGGTGGGCAGGTGGCCACTCTCGGCGAAGCCGGTCCAATCGTCCGGCACATCGCCATTCCAGTCGCCCTCGGTGCCAAGGATCTGACCGGTTTCTTCCCAAAGTTCGCGCACTGCTGCCACGCCCAAGGCATGGCTGCGGTCATGATCCGAATCTTCGAACAGCCGTCTGCGGCAGAGTTCGCTTAAAGGTTCGACCAGGGAAATGGCATCATCGGCGCGATCCACCGCGCCGCCCGGAAAGACGAACTTGTTGGGCATGAAGGCGGCCTTGGCGCCGCGCTGGCCCATCAGGACACGAGGACGCGTTTCGGAATCGCGCAGCACGATCACCGTGGCGGCATCCCGAATGGCTGTCTTGTCGATACTCTGCGGCATGTCCCCCCAAACGGCGGCTAACCCGCCTTATTTCCGAAGCCGTTCATCTTGCGTGCCCATTGGATCGCAACGACAACGCCTTTCAATCTTGGAAGAAGATAGAGCGACAAACCAATACAGCCAACTGCAAAAATCGTGAACAGGATCAGCGGCTCAGGCCGCCAAGTTGTAAACACGACCAAAAGCGCGGGCGCCATAATATGCCCCACGATCAAGATCGTCAGATAGGCGGGCCCATCGTCGGCCCGCTGGTGGTGCAGTTCTTCGCGGCACACCTGACAGGTGTCACGGACTTTCAAATAGCCTTTCAGCAGTGGGCCAGTGCCACAGTTCGGGCATTTCCGGCGCCATCCCTTCCAGATGGCCGGCATCGTCGGGCGGTCATCCAGGGTTTGTGTCGTGTCGGTCAAAACGGTTTCCTCATCGCTCCCATCGGCCGATGGTCAAGGATGTTTGCGGTAAAATAAACTGTCCAAACTGTCCTTGCGGCTGGATGTCGCAAATCACAGAAGCGTGATGTGTTTTTTTGAGAACCAGCGACGGAAGGTGCGGGCCGCTGCGTATTAGTCTTCAGAAAGCGAACAAGAGGCAACGCTTTTATGACTTCACTAGGAAGGAGACACCTATGAAACGCGCTTTGATTATCTCGACGACTTTGGCAACCGGTTTCGCACTTCTGGCAGGCACCGCAATGGCGCACCAGAGTGGCGGCCAAATGGGCGGCAAGGGTATGCGCGGCGGCATGATGGCCCCGTTTGAAGACATCGACGCAGACGGCGATGGCAAGATCACCCAAGCCGAAATCGACGCACATCGCGCCGCCAAGTTCGCTGAGGCCGATACCGATGGCGACGGTGCCCTGAGCGCCGAAGAACTGGCCGCTGCCGCTGAGAAGCGTGAAGCGGAGCGCCGCGCCAATATGGGCCAGCGCATGCTGGACCGTCTGGACGCCAACAAGGATGGCAAGATCACCGCAGATGAAATGCCGGGCAACGATGCTGACCGTGCAAAGTCGATGATCGAACGTCTGGACACCGATGGCGATGGCGCCGTGTCGCAAGCCGAACTGGACGCCGCCAAGCAGATGCGCGGTCCGCGCGGTGAAGGCAAAGGCGAGCGTGGCTTCGGTAAGAAGTCGCACTAACAGGTTCGGGCGGGCCGTCTTGATGGCGGCCCCTCCGATCTGACGATTGTCAGGTCACAGGAATAAGAGTACGCCGATCAGGACATGACCATGCCCTACGACGCCTCAAGCGACGAAACCGATGATGCATTGCTTGCGCGCTATGCCACTGGCGATGCGGCGGCGGCGCGTGCCTTGACGGCGCGGCTGACGCCACGGGTCTATGGGCATGCCTATCGCCTGCTTGGCGACCGGGCCGAGGCCGAGGATGTGACACAAGAGGCCTTGCTGCGGCTTTGGCGCATTGCACCGAACTGGCGCGAAGGTGAGGCCAAGGTCAGCACCTGGCTTTACCGTGTGACGGCCAATCTGTGCACCGATCGGGTGCGGCGCAAGCGGCCCTCTGGCATGGAAGACATGCCAGAGATGGCAGATGACGGCCCCGGTGCAGATAGCGCAATGCAAGAACGCGCCCGCGCCGATGCCCTGCAATCGGCCTTGCACGACTTGCCCGACCGGCAACGGCAGGCGGTTGTGCTGCGCCATATCGAAGAATTGGGAACGCCGGAAATCGCGGCGATCATGGACATAGGCCCTCGTGCCGTGGAAAGTTTGGTGGCCAGGGGCAAACGCGCCTTGGCCGAAATCCTGCGGGGCCGAAAAGACGAACTGGGGTATACGGATGACTGATAAGCGCACCGAAGACATGCTAGACACGTACTTCACCGCCGCGCGGGACGACGCGCCGTTGCCAAGTGGCGATTTCATGGCCCGAATGCAGGCGATGGCGCTGGCCGAACAGCCTGTTCGGCAGGTGGACACACCCGCGCCAAGCTGGTGGCAGCAAATCCTGTCCGGCATCGGCGGCTGGCCCGCCATTGCGGGCTTGGCTGCGGCCACTGTCGCGGGTGTCTGGATTGGCGCCGTTCCCCCCGAAGCCATGAGCGATAGCGTTTCCGACCTTTTCGGAGTGTCGGCGGGGCTTTATGACAGTTCAGGTTCATTCGCAGATCCGCTCAGCGGGTTCGATCTGGCCTTTAGCGAAGGATAAGCCATGGCTGAGACGGAAAAGAAATCGCGCATGGGCTGGCCGCTGCGTTTGGTCCTGATTTCATCGCTGGCGTTGAACTTGGCGGTGATTGGTTTGGTCGTGGGATTTGCCGCGGTTGGGCGCAATGGTGCACATCTGCCGCCGCCGCCGCGCGATGCCGCCGCACCTTATACCAAGTCGCTGGATATGGGCCAAAAGCGCGATCTGTGGAAACGCATGCAGCGCGAATTTGAAGGTGAACGTCCGCGCCGCACAGCCTTGGTTGGCGAATACCGCGAGGCGGTTGAGATGTTGCGCAGCAGCCCCTTTGACCCCGCCGCTTTTCAGGAACTGATGCTTCGTCAGTCCACACGTGCCAATAATCGCTTGGTTGCTGGGCAACGTGCCTTGGCTGAACATATCGCGCAGATGTCGGACGCGGACCGCCGCGCCTATGCCGACCGGCTTGAGGCCGAGCTGAAAAGCTTTGGCAAACGTCGCCCCGATGGGGATCGCCGCTAGATCGCTTCGCGCAGCGGGGGCAGCGCTGGCGCGGGCCAATCTTGCGTGATGGTTTCGTGGCTTGCCGCGTGCAAGTTTAGCACGGCCGTTCGAAAGGTCGCCTCGGCGGGTTGCCCGTCGGGTTGGCCAATGGCCATGCCGGTTTGCACGGCCACCCCTAGCCGCTGTCGTTCCACACTTCCCCTAAGGCGCAACGCGATGCGACGCGCCTCAGCCGGGCCGGTGTGCGGCAAGGCGATCAGAAACTGATCGGCCCCTATGCGGGTGGCCAGATCCGTCGGGCGCAGATGTGTCAGAATCCCATTGGCAATGCGCCGAAGCTGGCCTTCCTCGGGCGCGATGCCGGGCAGAGGGCTGATTGGGCGAATGCCAATCACCACAAGGCAATATGGGCTTTGCGATGCCTGTGCCTGCGCTGCGATCCGGTCCAGTTGCGGCAGGGCAAATTGACGGCTGCGCAATCCGGTAACCGGGTCCTGCATTGCCGTGGCGAGGGTTGTTTCAGCCTCCGTTCGCAGACGCTTGGCCATATCGCGCAGGCGCAGTTGACGGGTCAGCCGAAAGGCCAGTTCTTCCGGCGCAAACCCATGCGGCAAGACATCATCGGCCGACATATCGAGCGCTCTGGCCGACAGGCTGGGGGTCTGATCGAACACCGGCAGAACAACAGCATCCGCCGCGCTTGGCAGGGTGCGCAGGTTGGCCAAAAGTGCCAGCGTCGTGCGGTCTGCGGCCAGACCGTCCAGCACAAAGGCATCGTACCGGCCACCGTTCTGCAACGCTGCGGCGATGGCGCTTTCGGGCAGGGTGACCACCTGATCGGGGATGTGACGCGCCAAGGCATTCGCCCAAGTCGTTCCGCGCGGGGCCGATGGTGACACGACCGCGATCCGTTTGGCATGGGCGAAGCCGGCCGCCCCTTCCGCTAGGCCAATCGCTTGCCGGGCAATGCGCTGAGCCGTCGCCTCTGCCTCGGCGTTGCGGTGTTTGATCAGGGTACGGATGCGGGCCAGCAGATAGCGGGCATCGGCAGGCCAAGTCACCACATCATTGGCCCCATCGGTCAGCGCGGCAACCCGCGCTTCGGGTGAATGGCCAACAAGTGACACGATGGCGGGCGGCGAGACGCAGCATTGCCGCATGGCGTCCGGCGGGATCATGCCTGCCTGAACCAGTGCCACGTCGATATCGCCGCGTTGCAATCGTTCAAACGTTTCATGGTCTGACGCGGCAGACACCACATCGTAGAACGAGGAATCGAGGAATTCGCGCAGCAGGATCCGTTCTATCGCCACCTGATGCGCAATCAGAATCGTACCGCCCATGGCTGATTGCGCCTTACCTTGCATTTCAACACCGTGCAGTCTTTATACTTGTGGTTAACAAAAGGTTTCCGGAGGCAGTCCCTTGGCAATTTCTCAGACCGCGGCCGAAACGATCGGCCTTCAGGCGATTTCATGGCTTGTTGGCAACGACGAATTATTGCCGATCTTTTTGGGCTCGACCGGGGCCAGCTTGGATGACATTCGCGAAGGCGTGGCCGACCCTGCCATGCAAGGCGCGGTTCTGGATTTTCTACTGATGGACGATGCCTGGCTGACCGGCTTTGCCGATGCCAATGGCTGCGCCTATGAGGACGTGATGCAGGCGCGAATGCATTTGCCGGGCGGAGAACAAGTACATTGGACATGACCACATCGCGGGTGGATGGCGTGCTGTTCGACAAGGACGGCACATTGTTCGATTTCAGCGCCACTTGGGATGTCTGGGCGCGCCATGTCCTTGAGGATCTGGCCGAAGGACAGGCAAGCCGATTGGGCGAATTGGCCGGTGCGGTCCGGTTTGATCTGTCCACCGGGACGTTCCTGCCCGACAGCCCGGTGATTGCCGGGACAAACCGTCAGGCCGCAGAATGCTTGGTGCCGTACTTGCCGGGCTGGGACATCGATGGGCTGGATCGCTATTTGTCCGTCACTTCGGCGCAAGCCCCGCTTGCCCCTGCCGTACCGCTTGCCCCGCTGTTGGACCGTCTGGCCGACATGGGTTTGCGGCTGGGCGTGATGACCAACGATACCGAACATGGCGCCGTCAGCCATTTGGAGGCGGCTGGCGTTGGCGCGCGGTTCGATTTCATCGCCGGGGCCGATAGCGGTTTCGGCGCCAAGCCCGATCCCGCGCCGCTGTTGGCCTTTGCTGACCGGTTTGACCTTGCGCCGGAACGGGTGGTGATGGTTGGCGATAGCACGCATGATCTGATGGCGGGGCGGGCCGCGGGCATGCAAACGGTTGGCGTTTTGACCGGGCCCGCCAATGCGGCCTCGCTGCTGCGATATGCCGATGCGGTTTTGCCCGATATCGGCCATCTGCCGGGCTGGCTTTCGCAGCTCTGACATTCGGCCTGAGGGTATTTCCGGGATCTTAAGACTTTGCGGTCTAGGCTCACTCAGCTTGAGGAATTGGGCCTAGGTGTCATGCATGGTTTGGTTAATAGATCGATTGAGTGTTTTGTTCGGGATTCCTACGGGGCCGAAAGCTGGGACCGTGTCGTCAGTGCGGCCAATCTGGGCTTTTCCACGTTTGAGGCGATGCTGAGCTATCCCGACAGCAAAACCTTTGATGTTTTACAGGCGGTGACGCAGCAATTGGGCAAACCGCGCGATGTGGTTCTTGAAGATGTGGGCATCTATTTGGTGTCGCATCCCAATACGCAGGCCTTGCGGCGCTTGCTGCGCTTTGCCGGTACGGATTTTACCGATTTTCTGCATTCCTTGGATGATTTGCCGGATCGCGCGCGCATGGCGGTGCCAGATCTTGATCTGCCTACGATGCGTCTGCGGGATGTGGAACCCTTTCATTTCGCCCTTGATCTGACTGGCCCGCATGATGTGTTCGGGCATGTTTTTGTCGGCATTATCAGGGCGATGGCCGATGATTACGGCACCTTGGTCTTGTTGGAGCATTTGGAACGTCAAGCGGGGCGGGACACGATTTCAATCCGGGTGATCGATGCCAATTTCGCCGACGGCAGGGCGTTTGACTTGGCCGGTCAGGTGTCCGGCGATCAAAAGGTTGCCGAATAGATGATGGATGCGTTGGATATTTTGTGCCCGATGCATATGCGAACCGACGGCACCGGGATGATCGTGCATCTGGGTCCGACTGCGCGGAAGGTGTTTCCGCATAGTCTTGGGCGGCATCTTTTGGATCTGTTCGAATGTCTGCGGCCCGCGTCGGCCACAGATATGCCGGGGCTTCGAACCTTGTCAAAGCGCCGCCTGCGCCTGCGTCATCGTCAGTCGGGAGAGACGTTTCGAGGCGTTCTAGCACCATTGCCAGACGGCGGATTGATCTTGAAACTGGCCTTCGGCATCCAATTGGTCGAAGACATTCGCAGCCATGGTTTGACCAGTGCCGACTTTGAACCGACTGATTTAACGGTCGAAATGCTCTATCTGCTAGAGGCGAAAACGGCTGCGATGGATGCTTCTCGGTCGTTGAACCAGCGGTTGCAGGTGGCGCGGATATCGGCCGAAACCCAAGCCTTCACCGATACATTGACCGGGCTGGCGAACCGGCGGGCCTTGGACCATGTGCTATCCCGCATGGGCGCGGTCCAGCGCAATTTCTCGTTGGTTCAGCTGGATCTGGATCTGTTCAAACAGGTCAATGACACCCATGGCCACGGGGCCGGGGACCATGTCTTGCAAGAAGTGGCGCGCAGGCTTTTGTCAGAAACGCGCGACGAAGACACCGTCGCGCGCGTTGGAGGCGATGAATTTACGCTCATTTTCGATGGGTTACTGGATCAGGCCCGTTTGTCAGACTTGGCCAGTCGCCTGATTGCGGCATTGGAGGTGCCGATCACCTTTGGCACAGTGACGTGCCAGATTTCGGCCAGCATCGGCATCGCCCGGTCTTGCGACTATTCCGGTTACCGGATCGACCAAATGATCGAAGAAGCGGATCGGGCACTTTACGCCTCCAAGCGGGCAGGGCGGGCGCAATTTGCTTTCGCGCATACCCTTTCCGGGATTGAGGGTTGAGTGAGGGGGCAAGGGCGGTCATGTTGGAGTGATTTCAATGAACAGATACATCCCATGCGCCTGATTTTTGCTTTGCTGCTGCTAGTTATTCCGTTTTCCGGCCTTGCTCAGACTGTGGCGCAACCAACCGGAACCATTCAGGTCGAAGACAGCGCCGAACATGATGCGGCTGTCGCGGTTCGAATCCGGGAAATTCTGGCTGGGCTGGACGGGTATGAGGACGTGACCGTCGCCGTCAGTTCAGGCATCGTGACCCTGCGGGGTACCACGCTGGACGGCGATACCGCTGATCGTCTGAACACGCTGGTCGGACGCGTGGAAGGGGTGGTCGCGATCCGCAATGAGGTGGAGGAAACCACCGATGTGGTGCAGCGCCTAAATCCGGCGGTCGAACGATTTTTTGAACGGTTCTATCAGCTTGTCGCGTTCTTGCCGCTTGCGGGCGTGGCATTTGCTGCCTTCCTGATCGTATTGTTCCTTGGGATCATTCTGGCCCGGATGCGCCAGCCATGGGATCGAATCGCGCCAAATGCCTTTATCGCCGATATCTTGCGGGTCATTATCCGGCTGGCGTTTTTGGTCGCCGGGATCGTCGTTGCCTTGGATATTCTTGGGGCGGTGGCGTTGTTGTCGACGATCCTTGGCGCGGCGGGGATCATTGGTCTTGCGATTGGTTTCGCGGTTCGAGACACGGTCGAAAACTTTATTGCCTCGATCATGTTGTCGATCCGACAGCCTTTTCGCCCCAATGACACGATTGAGATTGGGGGGGACACCGGCAAAGTGATCCGCCTAACCAGTCGGGCGACCATTCTACTGAGCTTTGATGGCAATCACATCCGAATCCCCAACGCGACCGTGTTCAAAAGCCGAATCGTCAACTTCACCCGCAATGATGAACGCCGGTTCATGTTCGATTTCGGCGTCGCGGCGGATGCGGATCTGGCTCAGGCCCGCGAAATTGCCGAGACGACGCTGAAGAACCTGCCATTTGTGCTCAAGGAACCAGCGGTCGCTGTGTGGATCGAAGAATTGGGCGACAGTACGGTGACCATGCGCATGACCGCATGGATCGAACAGCACACGACCAGCTTTGTCGCCGCACGCGGTGAAGCGATTCGCCTAGTAAAACTGGCGCTTGAGGCAGAGGGCATCGCCTTGCCTGAGCCGACGTACAGGCTCATTTCGCAATCCGACCGCCCGAGCGTGGATATCGCGCCTGAACCCGCAGATATCACCGATATTCAGGACGTTGCGGCCACTATGGAAACCCAGTTGGAGCGTATAGTTGAGGACGAGCGGCAGGACACTGAGAAGGACGACTTGCTGAAACGGGATGCACCGGAAGAATAATGGAATTTTTCTCAGATCAGGTCTTGAACCCTGCGAAAACCCAAAGTACATACGCCGCCACAGTTGGGGTGTAGCCAAGTGGTAAGGCACCGGTTTTTGGTACCGCGCACCGTAGGTTCGAATCCTACCACCCCAGCCAAAAATGCCAAAAATCACTGTAATAACAATGGCTTGCCATTTGGCGGCTTTAGTCCGCGACTCGGCGTTTCGCCGGGGGCCGGATAGTGCCAGCCAGGGCCGCCTGCGCCTTCGGGTGACTCGCGGCGCGGCGCTCGGCGCGCAAGCCCGACAGCAATTTGCGCATGGAATGGAAAAGAGCCGGATGACGCTTGGTCATCCGGCTCTTTCCTTTTCTGCTCTCCGGCAAACGAACTCATTTCCTGCCCGGTTCGGTGATCGGCTCGCTTTCGATCGCCCAGGAAACAGGGTCGGGCGAGATGCTTGAGGCACAATTCAAAGACTACACCAGCAGCGAGCAGGCGCTGATCTGCCGGGACCTCGTGCTCGACCGCATGACCCGGATGGCGGCCGACGCGGTTTCCGTCGAGATCGACGTGGAGACGCGCATCGGCGTCCTGGAAGATGACCTGTTGCAGATCAAGCAACAGATCCGCTCCAGGGATTTCAGCGCGGCCAATGAAGAGGTGCGTCAGTGCTGCGAGCGCCTCCAGCTTCCCTTCAACCCGGATTTCCATGCCGAGTTCGCACGTCTTGTCTGCACAACGCTCCGTCAGCTCCTGAAGCTCGAGATTGATGCCCTCGAAGAGAGTGAAGACCCGCTGGTGAAAGGGTGGGACCTGCTCCAGCGGCATGACATTCGTGTCGTGGACGGGCAGTTGCCCAGGTTCTTCACCGTCTCCGAGGCGCTCGAGATTGCCATAGAGGGTCAAACCGAGGAGATGAAAAAAAAGCTTCGCACAACAGCGGGACTCGTCATCGCATACGCCGGAGACATTCCGATCGACCGTCTTGGCGACGTGACGAAGCAGCTCATGGTCTGGATGAGCAGGCTTCCGAAGCTGCACGGCAAATGCCATGGCAACAACCGCTTCCTCAAGGAGCGCGAGATGCCGAAAAAGCAGGAGGAAATCGATGAAGCAGACCAGGAGGACGCCTCGCTCTACGCCCTCTATGCTTCCCGGTCCGACATCTCCGATGCGCAAAAGCGGGCGGAACTTGCCGAGCTGCTGACGATCCGCGTGACGCACACCAATCTCGAGCGGCACCTCGACAGGCTGCACCAGATCCTGCGGACCGCCGCCGAAAATGCCGGGTTCAACGGCAAGACCAAGTTGATGACCTATTCCGCACTGTCCAAGGCGATCAAGGCGGATTGCGAACGCCGGAAGCTGGAGAACCCGCTGTTTCTTCGTGTCACGCAACCGAAACTGCGCTTGCGTTGGGCCGGAGGCCGCATTCGAAAGCTGCTGACTTCCGGCGTCTACAGTGGTTGCACAAGCGTTAACCGATTGAACCCCGGGAGGCATATTTACAGGAATTCACGCTACTGGGTGCCGCTCGTCCTGATCACGATGGGCTGTCGGCCGAGCGAAGTTCTTCGCCTCAAGCGTGGCGATCTGATCTTCCGCGATGAGGTCTTCTGCTTGCAGCTCTGCTGGTCTGCGGATCAGGAAGGGAAGACCGTCGAAAGCACCCGCATCGTTCCGGTTCCCCAGATACTGATCGACCTTGGTTTCGTCGATTGGATCAAGAGCTTCGCCCGTCCCCAGGACCTCCTCTTCCCGGAGGTCCACACCGCCAAGAACACGAGCCCCCAGGGGGTCTTCTCGAAGCGGATGTTGTCGGTTCGCAAGAAGCTGGGCATCGCCAACTACAATGAAGACCTCTACGCATTGCGAAAGTCTCTGTCTTCGGCACTGTGGGATGGCGGCGTGGACATCGAAACCCGCCAGATGATCATCGGTCACGTCTCAGATACGATCATCGGTCGTCATTACACCGAAGCCAACATGAAGAACCTGAAAGACTTGCTTGATCGGGCCAGGCACGGGATCGTCGTTGGTTTTTCGAAGCCCCACAAACACCCAGTCGTCGCGGACTGCACCCTGGTGTCCGGCAAACCTGCGCGCCCGGAGATACTGCTCGATTCTTCCGGCCACCTCGGAGCCTTGCGCCTGATCGACGAGGAGACAGGAAAGACGATCGTGGCGGTCATCCTGAAGAACGTCGATCTTCCGGCGCATCCGGCCTGGCGCGGTGCAAAGGTTCTTAGCTCTGCGGTTGCGGCAGAAGCCGTGGCTGACACGATTGGGCGCTACCAGATTTCGCTACCTGATAGCGATGAGTTGAAGTCTGCCCTTGAGCACTTCATGGCCATGGCGGCAACAACAAGCGACTACAAGCCGGCTGAGGATGACGAGGATGACGTGGTCGACCAGGCCGCCTGACCGCGATATCGTGCGCAGGCTGCGGGGGACCGTTGGTCAGGCCTTTCTGGGAGATTGCGGACTTGCGATGACTGTGGATCGAGGTTTCAGCCTCAGCCCCGAAGATTTGACGTGATCGATATTGGGCCACAGGTATCGTTTGGTTGCTGGCAGCCGGTTTCTGCCCATCCCCACTGCTGGATTTGATGCGCGGGCCACCGGGGCTATGTTCCCATGGCCAGGAGCCTGGTTGGTCATGCGGCAAGGGTTGCTTTGATAAAGATGAGTTTTAAGATGATATCAAAGCAACCCTCTCGACGGTGCCGCTATGTCCGCTGACCCGGCTGATGAAACTCTGACCTCTACGGGCCCGGACTTGCCGAGCGGCTCGGTTCAAGAGCATTTCGTCGACCAGGCCGAGAAGCTGATCAGGCGTATCGCCGCCGATCTTCCGGAAGATTTGCTGGCGTTGATCTCTTCTGAAAGACCGGACATGTCTGACGAAGCGCTGGTGCAGTCAGTTGAGAAGATTGGCGATCTTGAGCCAGTAGGGCGGGTCTTGCTTCTGCGGATGGTGAGAGCGCTCAACCACATAGTCCGTGACATGCCCGGCGACCTTTTGTTGTCAGCGCTTGCCGCGCCGTCGGATCTTGAGGCCTTCGCGCGTGCATTGAGCGATCCTCGGGTTTCCGATCCGATGCGGGCATCGGACCCTCTGTCCGGCGCCGTCGGGAGGACGATCGCCCATCGTCTTCGTCTGCGAGAACTCGCGGGTGAGATGTTGACGAGCTCACAAGTCGAAGACCTGCTCGGCATCCAGCGCAAGGCGGTCGATAAACGCAGGAAAGCTCACAAATTGCTTGGCCTGCGTTCAGGGTCCGACTGGCTCTATCCGGCCTTCCAGTTCGGGCATGACGATGTTCTGCCGGGTATTCGGACTGTGCTTGACGCTTTCAGGGACAGCGACCCCTGGGTCGTTCTCGACATCCTCCTCGCCCCTGACGAGGGTCTGGGAGGACGGACGCTGCTCAATGCGGTCCGAGAGCGAGACGCGGATGCTGTTTCTCGCCACCTTGCACAGGCAACCGGTGATGGGTTCGTATAGGTGCAGTCTGAGGACTCATGGAAGCCCGCGGTTGTCTTGGGAGAGGCAGGGACGGTTCGGACAGACCGACGCTTTCGCCTGAACGACGATAAGACGATAGGCTGAGCGCGCCGGCGTGTGGGCACTCTTGTTCGGGCGATTTTGCAACCTCGGCTGGCAATCTGCCCGACCATGGCTCGGCGCGCTTAGACACCAGTCACACTGACGCAGTCGGTTTGGGCGCTTCTGGTCTGGTCCCTCCTATTTGTTTTTGAGCCATTCTTCGACCTGGCCAAGTATTTCGAGGCGTTCGTGGTTGGACAGCCAGCGATCGCTCTCCTCAAAGTCGCGCACATCACGGCCCGGTTGAGGATTCAAGCGCCACCCACGTGCCTCGAGGATGCGAGTTGCATGCGCGCGCATTTCACGCCGAAGCGGGGCGTTGTCATCAGCTGCATAGACGACAACATAGGCGATTTCGTCGGGTGCGCAGCTATAGTGCCTGTCTATTACGATCATCCTGAACGCAGGCCCATACTTGTTCCGCAGCCAGACCTGGGTCGCGACAATGTCGGAGTGAAGCCTTCTGAGCGTGAATTCAGTGGTCATCCTTGGGGGCTCCTTCAACGCGGAATGGACATGCCCACGTGTGAAGAGGCGCATAGCCGTTCCCGCGAATCTTCTATCATGCTCGTGCTCTTGGGTTTCGAGGGGAGGGTGATGAATGTCGGCATTGCTCTTGATCCGTGCTTTTTTGTGCGAGGTTGTTCCGGGAGCAAAAACCTGCTCCCGGTGTCTTGGCCGTCCATCCAGCTTTTGTGCATCACCTGGTGGACGGCACTGATGTTTGCATTTCTACATCTGTGCCAGAGTTTCGTGGAACACGCGGAGCAATTGCTCCATTTCGGTCAGCTCTGCGCCTTGCTCGTCGATCCCTTGGGTTTGCGTCAGTCCTCGCCATGCAGATCCATCGGGATCAAGCACATGAGACAGCTGCGCAGCAGAACGCTGTGCTGAAGATGTCACGATAGTTTCGGATTGCAGCTCCTCAACGAGCCTTGCCAGAAGTTGCCGGCCGGATGACCCGCCCAGGATCGTCGCAGCGAACGCCAGAGCAGGGAGGTTTTCGCCAACAAAGCGGTGAAGCTCTGTCGGTGCCTGCGTGAGCATGAACGCTGGCAGGCGAAAGGGTGTCGGTTGAAACGACATATTGGTCTCCATCTTGGGTGCCGACGATTGCGCGTCGGCGTCAAGAGCGCTGAAAGGCCGGTTTAGAAGGACTCTCGCGCTGGCCTGCTCTTCGGCGGGACCGCGCCGAAAAACAGACAGAAGGCTGGCCGTGGAACTTTGGGTGGCACGCCTGTCAAAAGGAAGATTGGCCGTTTTCAGAACGGCGAAATGATTTTTGAAGGGGTGAGTTGCTTCCCTGAAAAGTCCGCCGATTGAAGCTGGCCTGTTCTCCAGACGAGGAGATGGACGATGCTGAAGAGCTGACCCAGCGATGTGACCTGCTGCTGGTTTCGTGAACACGGAGATAAGATCGTGAGCACGAGACTGGATACAGCACCTTCGTCATTCGGCTTTTCTGGGGGCTTGCAATAGCCGACAGTTGGTTTCAGATTGGTTCAGCACGATATTGAATTCACCAAAATTTGCTTTCAACATCAGAATGATCGTCTTTGGGTTTTGTTTGAGGTCAGTTTCAACCAGAAGCGCGATTCCAAACCCAACACACCTGTGTCGAGGTCAACCGAACTTAGGGCTTCTCGAAGAATTCAGAGGCCGGGATCTAATATGAACAAGAACTACACGGTCCAACCGGATGAGGAGCTGTCCCCTGACGACCGCCAGAAACTTTCTGGCCTTCTTGGCTTTGCCCAGGGTGTCCTGACCGCCCGCGAGAAGGTCCAGATGACCATGTCCGCAGGACTTGGTGTTTTCCATGAAGGTGATATGCATGGACTCTCTGGCCTGCATCTCGATTGCGATGACGGCTCCTGGCTCCGCATCGACAGACAGCGTGAAACCAAACCGCCAGAGCCAGTCGACTACGTAGCCAGATTCCTGACCTCACGCCCCACCGATCCCGCCAAGCCGCCGGTCATGAAAAGCGCGATCTCGATTGAGGTTTCGATCGAGGAGGCCTCCGACCTGGAAGTGGCGGGTCTTCTGCGGCCGGAAAACGTCAAGACGATCGTCGCCGATGGCGTCGAGGTTGAGAACCACGTCAAGATTGTCCTGCTTGCTGAAGACTGCAAGGAAATGCAGCGGGATTTCGAGCGCTATACCAGCGGCCCCTGGGCTGATTGGGCGCGAGATGAAAAGCCGATCCGTAAATCGATCTCCTTCTACAATGACCTCTTCAAGATCCACGCCAGCATCCACACGGCTGAATCTACTCCGCCCGAGCTGGTCTGGGGTATCGGAATCGGCCGGTGGGAGCATGCCGGCCAGAGGATCGACATGCCGATCGTCGAGCAGTTGGTGGATATCGAGGTCGAAGACGGTGGTGCGATCGTCATCCATCCTCGCGACCTTCCGCCAATCCTCTCTTTGAAGCCCTATCTCGAAATCGAGATCGATGGCTCCCCCAAGCTTCAGCGCGACCTGCAAGATCGCCTTGTCCAGATCATGCAGGGCGACGTGGAGATCTCCCCTTTCACCACCGCACTTGAGCCCATTCTTGATACCGCCGCCTCGAACCTTTCGAGCACCGGTGAGCATATCGACCGGGTTCGCATCGATGCCGGCGAGTCCCTTCCCCGCATAAGCTCCGAATTCAAGATCGCCTCGACCTGGGCTATCTTCGGCCGGCCGAGATCTCACGAGGCCCGTTCCCAGGACCTCGAGGCCCTGCGCAAGCGGATCGCGGATCAAAACACCTCCGTGCCATCTTCCATCAGGGGCTTCGCGAAGCCACCTTCCGATGCCGCCCATGTCGCGGTTTCCGACTGGGGCATCGACAGCACCATCCTGGCTGGCGCAGGCGAAAACACATGGAGCGCCCCGTCCGGCTCAGGAGCATCTGATCGGGAGCCATCGGCCAGTCCCGTGGGCGGTGCGGCTGAAAAGCTGAACTCCAGGCGGGTGCACTTCTTCCCTCTCCCCTTCAACGAGGAACAGGGCAAGATCTCGGACATGATCGACGACAAGTCGCTCCATGTCGCAACGGTTTCAGGCCCTCCCGGCACCGGGAAAAGCCACAGCATCGCGAACATCATCAGCCACCAGATGGCGACCGGAAAGCGCGTTCTTGTCACCGCCCGGACGCCGGAGGCCATCGCCGCAGTGCGCGAGAAACTTCCCAAGAGCCTCCAGCCCCTCGTCATCGCCTCGGTCGGCACTGACCGCGAGAGCGCGCAGCAGCTTCAGGATGCTGTCACGGAGCTGTCGAATGAAGTCGTTGGGCTGAACACTGACGAAGCCCTCGCCACGAAAGCCATGCTTGAGCGGAAGATCGTCGATTGCGACAACGAAGCTGCGCAGGCAGACCTAAAGCTTGCAGAGATCGCCCGCACCAACCTGGCGCCTCTCGACTGGCAGGGCAAAACCCATCCACCGATGGATCTCGTCGAAATCCTCGAAGCCGATGCCGAACAGCATGGCTGGTTTACCGACAGGCCCAAGGACCTCCCTCCCTCCCAGCTACCGGACCTTCTCCAATACCTCAGGCAGGCCCTGCCCGAGCTCGCTGGAGACATCATCTATGCCGGCGCGGATCTTCCGCGGCCGGACGAACTGCCCGCAACAGCCGACCTGATCGCCGCCCACGATGTGGAACTTGCCTGGAACTGCCGCGAGGTGGTCGACTACTCCGGCGCACCTCAGATGGCCCTCGACAGTGCCGACGCCGAGAGCCAGGCGCGCAACGTTCTTCACGAGCTCGAGGCCTGTGCTGCTGCGATCGAAGAACTGGATGAGCCGGAACGCGATCTCGCAATCCTCGCCATCCAGAATGAAGCACCTCTCGACTGCTCCGCGATCGAAAAGACCCGGGACTTCCTCGCCCGCCAAGAAAATCTTGAAGCGATCGCCTCCGTCCGCTTCTCTCTCGACGCATGCAGCCTGGAAGATTTCCAGGGCGCGGCGCAACGCGGTGCGGCCGGTCAGAAGCCGGTTGGTTTCTCGCTTTTCGGCGGGGCTCTCAAGCAGGCCGTCGCCAGCACCCGCGTCAACGGCGAGTCCCCATCGGGTGCCGATGACTGGCGCGCAGTCCATGACGCCTGCCTTCTGAAGAAAAGCCGGGACAGCATCAACAGCACCCTCATGCCTTTCATCGAGTTCGGTGTCATGGGGTCTCTACCCCTCGACCCCTGGGACCTCGCGACATACCTGAAAGACAGGCAGTCAGAAGCAGACCGTGCGCTGGAAATCGCACGACGCCTCACCCCCATTCGCTCCGCTCTGCGCACTCTCTTCCCTTATGGCCTCGACATCGACGGGCCGTTCAAGGTGCTCGATTGCCAGCCTGCACTCTTCGCCCTACGTGCCAACCTTCCGGATGCACACCGCACACCCCAGGCGATCACCACGCTGACCGCGATTGCCGGCAAGAATACCCTTCCGATCTTCGGCGCCTTACGCGATCTCGCGGCCGCAATCGGCCAGCCGGAAACCGACCCTCATCAGATCGTGACCCTGCGCGGCGAGATCACCAAGGAGATCACCCGCCTCTCCGAAATCGCACCCAGGCTCAAGGAGCTGGGCGTGAATCTGAAAGTGCTTTCCGACTGCGGTGCGCCGGAATGGGCAGAGCGCCTGAAAGACGATCCCCTCAATGCGCCCTCCCTGATCCCCGACACATGGCAGGCCGCCTGGAGCTGGGCCATGATGACAGCCCGCGTCCAGCACATCATCGAACTCGGCAATGGCGACGAATACCGTAAGGCCAAGGCCGACGCGATGCAGCGGCGCCGCAAGCACTTCGAAGAGCTGATCCGTATCCGCACCCTATTGGGTCTTGCCAAGCGCATGACGCCGCGCGTGCGCCAGGCGATGGAAGCCTTCACCCAGGCCATCTCCAAGATCGGAACCGGCAAGGGCAAGAAAGCGCCCCGTTTCATCCGGGCAGCACAGGAGGCAGCACGACAGGCCTCTTCCGCGGCACCGGTCTGGATCATGCCCGAATACAAGATCCCCGAACAACTGCCGCCTGAGTTCGGTGATTTCGACCTGGTCATTCTGGACGAGGCCTCGCAGAGCGACATCACCGCGATCGCGGCGCTGGCGCGCGGCAAGAAGATCCTTGTCGTGGGTGACGAGGCGCAGGTCTCGCCGACCGCGGTCGGTATTTCCGTTCAGAAGATCAATGCGCTGCGCGCCGAGTTCCTCGACGGGCTGCCCAATGCCGGGCTGATCGACGAGAACACCTCGATCTTCGAGATGACCAAGCGCATGCACCCCGAGAGCCACGTCATGCTGCGTGAGCATTTCCGCTGCGTGGCGCCGATCATCCAGTTCTCCACCCGCTTCTACAACAACGCCCTGGTTCCGCTCCGGGTGCCGAAGGCCTCCGAGCGCTTCGATCCGCCCCTGGTGGATGTCTACATTCCCGGCGCCGCGCGCCAGGGCAAGACCAACCCCTATGAAGCCCGGTGGATCGTCGACGAGATCGCCAAGATCATCGATGACCCGGCCCATAACGGGCGCGATATCGGCGTGATCTCCCTGATCGGCGGAGAGCAGGCCGAAAAGATCGGCCGCATGCTGGTCGAAGACGAGCGCATCGGCCCGGAGAAGATCGAGGAACGCCGGATCATCTATGGCGACGCCCGCACCATGCAGGGGCAGGAGCGCTCCATCGTCTTCCTGTCCATGGTGGCAACCCCTGGCCGGGTTACATCCCAAAGCTCCAAGCCCGACCAGCAACGTATCAACGTGGCCATGAGCCGGGCCCGGGACCGACTCTACCTCGTTCGTTCCGTCGGCCTCGAGGATCTCAAGCCCACCGATATCAAGGCGGACATCCTTCACCACTTCGTTGACCCGATGCCGAATGGCCGGGTCACAACGGGCACCGAAAGCGCCGACCTCATGGACCGCTGCGACAGCGGCTTCGAGCGCGAAGTGCTGGGCCGGCTCCTCGAGGCGAACTACCGCGTCCGCCCGCAGGTCAAGGCCGGCGGATTCTCCATCGACCTCGTGGTCGAAGGCCATGAAGATCGCCGTCTCGCCATCGAACTCGACGGAGACCAGTATCACGGGCCCGAAGTCTGGGACCGGGACATGGCGCGCCAGGCCGCGCTCGAACGCGCCGGCTGGACCTTCTGGCGTGTCTTCGGCAGCCAGTGGAGTGCCCAGAAGGAGTTCTGGTGGAAGAATCTCCTCGAAACGCTCGACAGAATGAAGATCGATCCCATCGGGGCCATCACGATCGACGAACGCTTCACCGAAACGGTTGTTGTCGATATGCTCGCGGAAACTGGCGATACACCCCCAGTAGTCGTCGATGCACAGACCGGCGAAGACGCTCCCGCTGACCAGGAAGTCCCGAGTGCCTCGATGCCATCGGTGACAACGTCATCGGAAGCCGCTCTCGGTGACAAGAACTCGACACCTCGCCCGGCAACTGCCGAAGTCAAACCTGAGCCGGCGAGAGATGACCTCTTCAGCTTCATGGAGCGTCAGCAGGAAGCGGCAGGTGATGGAGGCCGCGAAGATGATATGACGGCTGAGGCCCTGGAGCGCGCCATGGATGGAAATCCATCTCCTGCGGTCGTTCGTATCGGCAGCACCGTTCGCCTCGAAAAAATCGGGAATGGTGGAGGCAAGCTCCAGATCACCATCGTCGAAAACGGAAACGATCCCGACCACGGGCTCGTCGGGGCACATACTCCTCTCGGCCAGGCGTTGATCGACGCTCGCGTCGGGGACGATATCGAATACAATGCAGGCTCCTACCTGCGTGAAGTCCGCGTCCTCTCCATTTCTTGATGCAGCATTGTTGTCGGAGCCGGGGACCTCAACGGACTGAAAGCCAGCGGGTTCCCGTCATCGCCATCGCTATCCACTTATGAACTGTGTCTCGACCCGGCCAAGCAACTCGATGCGTTCGTGGTTTGAGGGTCAGTGATCACTTTTCGATAGATCGTAAACATCCCGGCCGGGTTGAGGATTTGCGGTTCTTGCACGTTGCGCGAGGGCCGGGTGCGAAAGCAGCACTCATGGCGCTAAGCTCTGCGCAGTTCGGCTGGCCATCCGGTGACCAAAATTTATCACTCAAACCATTCGACCCCTTCTTGCGTGACGCGAGCGACGCGCCACCCATTTTCCCGCAGGATACCGATCTCGGCTTCATTGAAGGCATCCGTCCGCATGGCAAGGCAAAGTAATCTGGCAGCTCTTGTCATTGCCACGTAGTGAAGCCTGAGACGCTGCTTTATTCGATCAGTTCGCCCGTTTCCACCTTGGGTTTGCCCTAACAGCCATGGCTTTAATTCTTTCAAATGGTGTTTGTAGTAAAATGTTTCTAAGACCAATGTAGCGGTATGCGTCTCGCCCTTGACCGAGTGAATAGAGCCAACGCGCACTTTGATTGCGGGTGCCTGCGTCTCGTCCCAAAGAACGTTGTTCCGTTTGGCTTTCGCCGCATCAACGTTGCCGATCTCGCTCCAAGCAAGAAATCCATTCGCAGCCGAATTGGTTGCATGTGACGCGCTTAGCGAATGGGCTACTGACTCGAAGAGCACCCTATAGTCCGCTTCCCACCTATCTTGAGTTGGGAATACTCGCGAGACCGCAAATGCTCGGACCAAATATAAATAGGTCTCCAGGGCGTCCGCGTTTCCCTCCAGAAGGTCCATGACGTAGCGGTGGTTTCGCCTTCTTTTGCCGATCGCGGTCTCAGGCGACATTAGACGCGCGAGCCTAAGAACACCTTCAGCGAGCTTTTCAACAAGATCATTTGTTTCTCCAGACAACTCAGCAAGGCGGCGTCCTGCCGCTAAATACTGGAGCAGAGTGTTTGGCTGCGGCTCTGCGCTCGATATCTCTGGATCATACTCGGGCCAATAGTGCCTTATCGAACGTGGTAGTTTGTCGTCAGTGTCGGCCCGGTGAACGGCTCCTACAGCGGTAAAGTCGCCGCTACTTAGCTCAGCCGCTCCAAACTCTTGGCGGAGATAGGCGACATATTCATCAATGACGCGCTCGACGCTATCGTCATCGAGCAAAAAGATCGCGTGACGGCCGACAAGTTCTGGTTCTCCACTGCGTCCGACGCCTCCTTGCCCAACCAAACCATGAGGTGACACTCCAAGCGGATCGGCCAGAGCGGCAACGCTATTCCCGAACCGATAACTATTCGGAATGGTCCGCTTGATATCCTCGATGGGGAAGCTGTCGGTCGCCGCGCCATCCTGGCCCTGATAGCTATAGATCGCTTGGTTCTGGTCGCCAAATCTCTGACGCATTACGGCATGACCGCCGACCACAAAGATGCGCTGAAGCAATCGGGATTGAACCTCGCTGTTATCCTGCACTTCATCGATCATTAGCAGCGGGAAACGATGTCTCAGATGCCGCGTAACCTCTGGATACCGGTCCAACAGATCGGAAGCCCATACGAACATTTCGTCATGGCAGAACAGTCCAGCTTTATAAGAGTCCTGGCAGACCCGTTGCATGTGTTGATAGGTTGCGGACGCCCTATTAAGCACTCCGCCCTTTCCCCAAGGGATGGCACCAAGATCGAAGTCAGAATTCAGGTAGCGCAGCCGATGTAAGCTCCCCTGCCTCTGTTCAAGTGCTCGCCTCGTCACGAATGGAAGCTTACTCCATCTCCATTTCAGGCAAACATCGTCGTCAACAGCCTCGATCTTGATGCCTTTTGATCGGAGCCAAGGCAGGGCGAGGTATTCGTTCACGAAGCCATGGATCGTGCCCACATAGTGCGGGTAAGAAAGCAGCCGTTGTCCTTCGGAGGTTGCCCCAAGTTTCTTTTCAATCTCGCGCCGCGCAGCATTGGTATGCGAAAGGACGCAGATGCCACGCTCTGCTGCGTTCCAATGTCGGGCGAGAATTGCCAGCTTCGCGACGAGCAGAGTGGTTTTTCCGCTTCCTGGGCACGCTTCCACATCCAAGGTCGCATTTGCTCGCAGCACGCCGAGGCGCGGGTCCGCTCCGTCCGGACCAGAAAACGCCGTTTCAGGCAGCCCGAGGACTTTGCAAGCCCACTGCACGTCTTGGTCGCTGACTTCCGGTAGCTCGATCATCCCGGTCCACCTGCAACTTCTGCGTTGGGGGCGGCTGCTCCTTCACCGTTGCCATTTGCCACTTCACCTACGCCGCCCCCGGTGGCGTAGCGCAAGGCCATTGTGACGTAAGGTGGAAGAAGCCGCGCGAGGGCTTCAGCATCGTATCTGCCCCTTGCAACCTTCCACTCCAGAATCTCCGAAAGGTATTGGGCAGCGATTGATTTTGATGCCTTCGGGGAGTTCGTAAACAGGGAATAGACGTGTGCGGCCAACTCTTCCGCGTCACCGCACGCCTTCTGTTTTTCTATGAACTCTGCCTTGGCCGCGCGCGTTGCACGGAAGATGTTCTCGGCTTTGTCAGGTTCGTTGATCTTCTCATCTTGCCGCGCAAGCGTTCCGGCAATCCACACATCTTCAGCCAGACCATGGAGGGCGAGATCATACTCCAGGGTCCAATCATTGGAAACGAACGTCTCGACAAACTGGCCGCTGGCTTTCGCGCGGATTGCCTCGCGGCGCGTATCCAACTCACCAACCGCAAAGTCGCTTTTCATGCGCCACCGACGGTCTTTAAGGGCCGGGAATGGTTCCGTCTTTCCGACAATCACAGGTGCGCAATCCGGCATTACATCCATATCGGTGATGCAGGCGACAGGCACCTTTATCAAACCGTCGGCCTCGGCATCCTTGCGCTGAAATATTCTCGCGAAGCGGCGCAGCCCGACGCCGCCCACGTTGACGATCGACACGCCATGGGCCGCCAAATCCATCCCAATCAGTCGCGCAAGCGTTGGCAGTAGGATGTTCTCGGCATCGCCCTCCACAATCATGACGCCTCTCGCGAAGAAGAGGTTTGCCTTGGTCACGTCGAGGAACCGCTGCAAGAAGCGGTAATCGTCGGGACTTAGCTCCGTGTGACCGCGCGCAAGAGTGAAGGCTTTGCCGCCATGAATGAGAACCAGGCTGTCCAAAGGAATCGCCGAGGCCAGGTTAGGACTGTGCGTTGTCAGAATGATTTGAATTTCGTTCTGGCCATTACCTCCCGATCCACTGGATTGTTCGGCCAAAAACTGCATCAGGCGAAGCTGCCTTTGCGGGTGTAGATGCGCCTCAGGTTCTTCAATGAGCAATAGGGGCAGTCCGACAGCCTCCGAGTTAAGCAGCAAAAGTTCGCAAGCCATAAAGAGCAGGTTATTCGATCCAAGGCCCCGGTTGGCAGGCAGTTCCGGCGTTGCGCCGCTTCTAAGCTCGAGTTCCAGACGTTCGAGAAGCTGGCGAAGCCTTGCGTCTCGGTCGCCTTGCCTGCCCACGGATATTTGGCCTTCGAGGCTATCACCCGCAAAAGAAAGTGGCTTCAGGTAGGTCTCGTTCAGGGTTTGCCGCGCCTGACGAATGCCCTCATGCTCACTGATCAATGCACTTGAATAATCTCCGATCCCAAGAAGGCTGAGGTCAGCTACATTCGGTGCGGGGTTGGCTTCTGGGTCATAGTCTGCACCCACTTCAATGACCTGCTTGGTGCTCTTGAGAATCTCTGACAGCCTTGAACCGCGCCCTGTAGATAGAGCACGCTCGGCATCACGAAGGGGCCGCAAGTATGTTGAGCGCAGCAGTTCACGCGCCTCTACATCAAGTGCCGGGCCATCACCTTTTCTTCCAGTCCTTACCTCTGAAAAGACCATCCTACGGCCACTACGGGCACCGCTTTTGTCCTTGGCGGTCCAGTGGACGTATAAGGCTACATCCGGCTTCTCGCCTTCATCCAAATAGGTCAGGAACTCTGCAAACGCGCCTTGCTCTTTAGGGCTTAGATCATCGAGGCGACAGCAAATGCGGATTTCATTTCGTCTTTCAGCACTGCCCGCAGGCCAGTGAAAGTCGCTATCCTGAACGCGGTAGTATTCCTGATCGCGCGTTCCGAAGATGAACCGCAATGCATCGATGACAGCCGTCTTTCCTGCATCATTTTCCCCCAATAAAGCTGTCAGGCCGGGCGAAAGTGGAAGCACAAACTTTTTTTCTCCCTCGCCAAAACCGCGAAAATTTTCAATCTCAATCTTGCTAATATACATGGCTGCACCGCGCTTCTCGTTTCAAGCCTGATATCTATATGAAAGACAATGATGGTCGCTGAGCCTCATGACAACGCATTTGGCGCAGTCACTCACGAATTCTGCGGTATCGGCCTCCCGGTCCGTTCTCGGGCCAGCAGTGACCTGGTTTGCACTGATTGCGGGGAGACCCAGCTGGCTTGCCCCAGTTGCGAAGCAGGATGGCTTGTCGAACGGCGCGGTCGCTATGGAGCATTTCTTGGTTGTGTCCGGTTCCCTGACTGTGACGGCAAAGCTAAGCTAAAGAAAAGCTCATGACATATTGAAAGAGAGTGATCCCGATGCCATTGTCGCGACCTACGACGAATATTCGTAGGCAGCGACTTCGGGCCGTTCTTGGTCGTCGCAGCGAACGGCAAGTCCACGCCCTTTGTGTCCAATTTTGCACCGGGCCCACGCCATTGTTCTCACTCCGCTGGGGCTGGCAAAGGTTGCCAATTCTCGTGTATCTGATCGGACAATCTCGCTCGCCGGATGCGGCCAGCTTGCTGCCTCCGCTCCACAGATGACCGAGCCAATGTTTCGAGCTGGTATTTTTTCCTGATTTTCCAGTCCACTTGGTGGCACGATGCCATGGCATAGGAAGTCCCGCCATCGCCATTCTCAATCGCTTCGTCTGTATGGAGCATTGTGCGGGTGGTCGTGAAATTATTGCCAGTCAAAGTCTTGAAGATGCGCGGGATGTAGGTTTCTGAAACCGGGGTGCCGTCGTGCAAAGCGAACAAAGTTTGCCTGTCAGACAGGGCTTTCGCACGCGCCTCTGCGATCCGATCCACGTTGGCATCCCCTATCAGCACAGCATCCACGAATTTCCCGTGATCGGCATGCAACGGGACTACCAGATGGTGTGGGGATCGGGCTTGGGTCTTTTGGATTTTCATATCGATTGTCCATTCGCCGTTGTTCCAAAACAGGTTTTCACCAAACACCAAGCTGGCCGAGGCATTTCGCAGTGGAACGATCGGATAAATGCCAAGTATGCATGCGGCATTTCGCATGCGATGCCGTTTTTTCGGGCAGTCGATAGCAGGAACTGCACCAAGCAGGCCGTCCGCCATGTCGAGTATGCGGTTAGTCGTGTTGCCCGTCCTTGCCAGCTCGAAATGCTTTAACGCCTTCTGCTGTCGCTCTCGGCGTTCCAATAATCGCAGGCGTGTCGCCAGGAAACTGATCAGAGTATCATGAAGCCCGATGAAACGCGCAAAGCGATGGATTTCTTCAATTAACGCGCGAACAGTGGCCCACCTCAAGCCATTCTTTCCGGATTTTCTCCGTGCGATGACATCTTGCTGGTAACGATCGACAGTGACTTCAGAAATTTCGATTGGATGGCCCGCGCAACGGCATGACCAGGCAAGTTGACAGAGCTTTTCTCTCGTTCGACGAAGGATCTCCCGACTGTAGACCACGCCATGGCCAGGTCGGCCAAATGCAGCGTTCAGCAACGCTGCTTTCCACGCCTCCGGCAGTTCTTCGGGGTAGACCGAAATCCGGCGTCGCCCCATGTAGGTAGGGGCTGGGCTTGCGAGTGGGTCCCAGAAACTCGCTTGAGCGGGAACTGGAGCTTCCCGAGAACGGCTGTCTTGTTCAGGGGCCATCTTTGGACCGGCTTTCGGTGATGCCGTTTTCAGCATAGCCAAGGCCTTTTCTCCGACCTCGGCAAAACCAGGTATGCAGACCCGCAGAGCATCAAGAAGGTGTTGGCCGGCTGAGACTGGGTCATCTCTCTGTGTTGCCCAGAGCACTATGTCGCCGGAGGACGGGGCCGCCGCCCCTTGCGCCGTTACATACTCGAGGAACGAGTCCATGCACGAGAGCGCAATCAGAGACAGGGTGTCCAAACCTTCGACTTCGTGGAAGTAGGTCCAATGGCCTTTCGCCAGGATCTGTGCACGGTTCATGTCGTGCCCTCATCGACGGACACATCGCGAATGCGATACTGAGACCTACGTTCCGACCGCAGGGCTTGGTGGCGACGCAGGGTCGCGACGCGGTCCACGAAAGCATAATACCGGCGCACTGTTTCCGGCAGGTCTCCCAGAACGTGCGCGAGGTCCTCAATGCAGTTCGGGTCGTGCTTGATTTCGATCGAGCAGTATCCGTGCCGGAAATTGTGTGACGTCATCGGTATGCCAAGACTATTGGAGGCCTCCAGCAACCAGTTGTCGAAAGTCTTGTGGACCATGCTATCAGCTTGAGAAACAAGGGACAAAAATAGGTAGGGAGATTGCTTGGCTCCCGGAAACAGTGGCCTTATCCGCTTGAGATAGAAGCTGATGATCTCCTCGGCATTCTGCCCCGGTTCCCTGCCGCATAGCGGCACGGGCGGGATGGTGGCGCCGCGATCCGTCAGGCTTTTCCCGTTCTTGAGAAGTTCATTTGGAATCAGGATCGTAAAACCCTGCCGCAGTCCTCGGTTGTCGAACATCGTCTGTTGGGCGCCCCCCAGCGAAAGCCCCAAGATGTTCGCTTTCCTGAAAGGCGCGCCCTCGAGGGCAATAGCGGCATAGGCCGCGCTTACACCGAAGACCCGCACGCGCCGCAATAGGCGTTTTGCAGTCCGCCTGAGTCTTCTCGGAAGCTCGGCCATGTTTTTGGGGTCTGATAGGTGCTGCAAGTCGAGTTTGGCAGCCTCCGCCTCGTTCAACGCTTGGAGTGCGACCTTGAAATATGTGACATGCTGCGTCTCGAAAACCGCCATCTTGGCGGGGTCGCCAATCAGACCTCGGCACCATGCCTCGGTTTCGGCGGACATGTATTCGTTGGCTTTTCGCCCTTCCTGAAGCGTTGGCCAATCCTTGCAGCACCGGGCAATCTTGTCTGCCGCGCTGTGGTGCCCATTGCGAAACAAGGCGAGTTTCACACAGTCGGCATAGCGGTAGATCGTGCGTGGAGAGAAAGCCGACTTCTCGCCCTTGCGATGTGCTGAAATCCAATCGATGAGGACCGCTTCGATGTTCTCGTCAGTAAACAGGCCGTTGATCGTATTGAGGTGCGTGATTTCTTGTCGCCGTGCTATCGACGAAACAAAAGCCCCCAAGGCGGCAGAGAAGACCCCAATGGCTCCCTCTGAATGTCTTTCAGCAAGAACGCTTTGTGCAACTTCCGTTTCAGCGCTGGATGGAATGGTCGTAGTGGCGACACGTATCCAGTCAGCGATCTCGCTGGACATACCCGCTGGGATGGATCGAGATCTTCTCAGGCTGATCGTATCAAGTGCCAGAGCACGCTCGGGCAGTCGTTCGGAGAGAGTGTCATACATCCTGAGCCAATCGAGTGCATTGGCCCCCTTCACGACCTTCGACCAATGCGCGGCCGGGACATTTTTGTGTATGGCCAGTAGCGCTGTTCCATTCAGGCCGGTCAACGAGAGATTTTGGGACCGGCAAATGTCGGCAAGGTTTCGGATGGATTTTAGCCTACCAAGTGCAAGAAGCTTGGTTTCTACCAGGCTCTCAAGGTCTGCGATGAGATGATGCCAGTCATCCCTCCTCGACTTTCGTTCGATGCGCGCGCGCAGGTCTCCAGTGAGATGCTCAATGGCACGTCGGCCATCCTCGGCATACTGCTTGTAGGTCGACTGAGACAAACCAGCTTTCGCGATGCGCTCGAGAAGTGGTGCGGATCGATTGTCAAATCTCGGCATCCAATCTCTGTAGGCAGAGACGTCTGCGATGTCCTGGCGCAGGTCATGATGCCGGTGGCGAGCGACGAGGTCACACGCGCGCTCGAGGTTCCGGCCGTATTGCCTCACAGTGGCGTTTTCAGCTGCGAGGCACTGGTCGATGGCATCTTGTATCGTAGGGGTGATCATCGGTGGGCTCCCCTTCCTTTGATTGGCCGTTATTGGGAAGAATGGCCGTTACTGCGCATGCGGTAACGAAAGGTCGTTCGTTTTCCAGTCCCGAAAGCGAACGACCAGTCGTTAATTCGGTCATTGCTGCGTGCCGCCGACGCCGCCGCGCACGATTTGCTCAAAAACGTTGATTGTGGGCGGTGGGAGCGACTCGACATCACCCGCAGGAGCCAACGGCAAGCGCGCATTTTCTGTCTCGACTTGGTCGAATGCAGGGGGCGCCTTGCCCTCTGCCAAAGCCTCGATGATAGACGGTATCCACCGACGTGATCGCGGCGCGAAACCGCCTTCGCTTTCGACGGCCAACTGAACACCAACGGGATACTCCAAAGTGCCGGCCCTGATCTTCCTACGGATGGTGCTTCTCGGGAGACCTGTCTTGCTTGCGAACCATGCGCTGCACTTGAGTGGGCGTCGCAACAAAGCGCGGTCATCTTCATGTCGAGGGATGACCCCGAGGACTTTTCGCCAGACGGCGGCCTCTGGATAGGACCCATCCAGGTCAGTCAGGTTGAAGCGCTTCGCGATCAGGGCAACGGAGTTAGGGCTGACTCCGAGCCAGGCCGCCAGTTCGGATTGATTAAAAAAGCCTTGCTTGCGCTGCTTGAAGTTTTGTCTGTCTGTTTTTCTCTTTGGCATCGTCATCTCCTTGGGCAGGAGATGGGTCGACAATCGATTGGGGAAAAACGAAGGTTCTGAGGGGGAGATGGCTTGTGGGCATGAGGCCACCGGTTTGCTTGCCCGAGACCGAATAGGGGGATTACCCTTGTTGTTGGCGCTTGCGCTGGCGCTGCACGCCAGTTCCCTCAGGCGGAAAAAGATGCAGCTCATCAACGGAAACCGCACGAAGTTCGTCGATCAAGTAGCAGGCTGACAGAAACGCTCTTCGTTTCGCGCCGCTCAGAGTTGCAATCTTGCCCTTGAACCATTCGGGGGCGAGTTCGGATGGGGAAAGTTCCTCGTTGATCGCGGGAGTAGAGACTGCCGCCAAATTTCTCACGCGGGCCGAGGAGAACGCTGCATGTTGCAAGGCGAGGCTCTTCACCTCTGACCATCTTCGCTCGACCTCGGTGAGACCTTTGGGCAGGCCCACTCCGCCCAGTGATCTGAAGCGGCAACTCAGGCGACTTAGGTAGGTCCAATATGTTCCCCGTGACGGACGACGCAGGCCAAAGTCCTGCGGGTCAAGATCGGCGAGGTGTTTGTCGCGGCCGTCGGCGAAGAATGTAGCGGGCGTAGGGTTGTCCGCATCCGTGAACACACAAGCCAATCTCGCTATGCGCCATACGAATGAAAGCGCGTTTTGGTCCGTGCTTCTTGCCCCCGTCCAAAACTCCGCGAGAGCTGGAGGAAGCGGAAAGTGCCGCAAATGGTCAGTCAACTTTGGCAATTTACCAATCGTGGCCGGCGGAAGAATGCCTATTTTTTGAGCCAAGGCCTCATCCTGAAGGGCGTCGATCGCGCCCAGACCTTGTCTGAAGCTCCGGCTGTCTTGTCCGGTCAATGAAGAGTCAATCTCGAGTGCGATGAGCGAAGTGAGGTTCCTTGGCGGCGTGCCTTGAGGAACGCGGCTGCTGACGTGATACAGCCTGTTCGCGAAAGCGCGCCCGCGGCAAATACGAGCTACTCTTCGAAGTCCGTCCCAAGCATCGGTGTCGACCTGAGCTCCGGCTGACAGCAGAAGTGCATCCAGTATCAGATTGCGCCAGCTGTTGTAGCCTGCGACGTCGCTACCGAAGTGCGCTGTCGCAGACGATGGCATCGAGGTCTTGGGGAAACACTGTGCGAACGCGGTGCCTGCATTGTCGTAAACGAGCAGTGGCACGCCTTCAATTCTGGTCAATACCGAGAACGCGGCGAGATACGGTAGCGCATTCCTCGCGGGCAAATCGGTGGGGCAGATTCGACAGTCGGACAAGTGAGCATGAACGTCTGAAAGCTTCATGATACGAATATTGGTCGCCAGCGATCAAAGCGAAAAACATTTGTCACCCTGCGAAGGAGAACATGCTTTGGGTCGGCCCGGGAGCGCGGCGGCTTGGCGTCCTCAGGCGAGCGCTTGCAGGCTGGGAATATGAGACCTTGTTCCGGGATTTTGCGACTTTATTCCGGCTTTCTGCGTCCTTGCGCCGAATTGCTGCGACCTTTCCCCGGAAATGTGCGTCCGGAGTGGGCGCAAGGTGTTGTGATGTTTCAGGTTTTTGCGCCTCTGAATAATAGAATCTGGGAATCAAATAGAATTGGGGGCGTTCGGCGTCGCGAGCCGCCTCGAAACCGCCTGTGGATCGCAGATTGGCGATGGAGTTTGTAGCGTTTTGGCTGAGCTTGAGCTGGACCAATATCCGATCAGAGGATGGAGCGCGACCGGGGAGACCAATGTCTCTTCGCCCAATTTGGAACTGAAAAGGAAGCCTGGCAATGCTGTCAAACCATTTTTCGATGAGCCTGATTGAGACCTTCGGTGATGAGCTGAGCGTGCTGAAGATCGCCACATCTGATTTCCTTTCTGCGGCTCAGTCACGGCCCTTCAATCTGGGAGCACCCGTGACGATGAAGGGTAACTTCGTAGAAGCGTGCAATGTGATTTGTGAACTTGTCGTGCCTCGTTGGGCGTCCTGGGCCAGAATTTCCTTTTCGGCATGTCATCGTGAGGATGCTGAAGTTGAATTTGCTTGCCAGGCAACCTCGACCCTTGCTGGACGCAGCTATATCGAAGCCCTTTCTGCCGATGCGGCGAAGGTTCTGCTGCTACATGACCTGCTCGTTGGAAAGGCTGGGCGCTTGGGGCTGAAGGTTCGGGACGTGCAGGGGGGCGTGAGTTGAAATGCATAGAGTGGCCTGCTGCCTTGGTGGATTGCCGATGAACCGACCTTTGATTTGGCGAGACTGTTGGGTATCGGACGCCTCAGTAAGGACGCGCGGGAATATCTCAGCGCTTGCATGGAGTGGCTCGCACAACAGGACGCATAGCGGGGCACTGTCCCACGGGAGGCGACGCCGGTCACGCCGCAGCGACATCCCTCCCGGGCAATTCGATCACCCGCACACCGCTGATCCGCGCGCGCGCCATCTCTACCAGATGGGCGTGATGGGTGAACAGGATAGCCTGTCCGCGGCTACCCAACTCTGCCGTCAGTTCGAGGGCAGCGCCGGCGCGCTGGTCGTCGAAGCTTTCGAGGATGTCGTCCGTGACGAATGGCAAAGGTCCGGCCTCGCGCACGAAGGCCGCGTGGCCCCCGATGCGCAGCGCGAGATAGAGCTGCGCGCGCGTTCCCGTCGACATGCCGTCGGCCGGCACCGAACGTCCCTCGGAAATCCCGACAAGCCTTTCATCCTGCCCCTGCACCCAAGTGTCGAGACGGGACCATACGCCGCCGGTTAACCTGCGGAATGCAGCCTCGGTGTCAGCCAGCATCGGCCCCCGGCGGCTATCACCGAGACGCCGCAAAGCGGTCCGCGCTGCTGCCGCGCCGATCGCGCGCACTATCGCCTCGCGCGCGCCGCCGGTCAGGTCTTCCAGGATCGCGGCCCGCTCTTGATCGGCCGCCGCCCCGCCGCCAGCCTTCAGGGCGGAGGCAAGCTCCTGCTGCGCGGCGCCGGCTTCTCGGTCCGCGGCAGCACTCGCATCTTCGGTGCGTGTCAGGTCGTCAGCGAGTCCGGCACGTCGGACCGGATCGAGGATCGCCTCTTCTTCGTCGAGCCGCACCGCATCGAGGTCCCGTCCGGTCTCGGAGATCTCTGCTTCCGCGCGTTGCCGCTCGCGACGCAGGTCGTCTCGCTCCTCGAGTCTGGAGACAAGTTGGTCGGGCGGCACGCCGTCGGGCAGCTCCTGACCGGTCAGTAATTCCGATATGCGCCTTGCCGCCAGTTCCTGCGCGGCGCGTGCGTCTTCTACCGCGGTGGCAGCGTCGTCACGCCGCTTGGTCGCGGCGGCGATCTCCGCCGCAATGCGCTCCGCTTGGGTCCGACGCTGGCGTGCTGCCCCCACCAGCAGCTCGGCGGTGGCGGCAGGCCCGACCACCTTGCGAATGCGCGATGCGACCGCCTCGAAGATTTCCAGCGCCTGCTCCATGCGCCCGATCCGGTGATCCAGTTCGCACACTTGATCCAGGGTCTTGGCAAGCTCGGCGGCCACCGGCAGGGCCTCGCGCAGGGCGACCGGCGCCATCCGCACGGCCCAGTTTCCGGCTGCCGCCTCGGCCAGAGCCGCCTTGCGCGCGGCGAGCCTCTCCCACGCACGCTTCACCTTCCGCTCTAATCCGGCCCTCTGTTCCTCTTTGGTCTGCCAGCGCGCGAGGACCGTCCCGGCCTCGCGCAGCTCCGACAGTCGCGCCTTCGCGGCGACCCCAAGGGGCGTATCGTCCAGAGACGCACTGCTCACCTCCAGAGCCTCTCTAACCTTGAGTTGCAGTTCTGCCTTTCGCTTCCCTGCCCGCGCGAGTGTCGCGGTGGCGGCCCGCTGCCGTTCCGCCGCCTCAAGCGCGAGCGCCAGCGCTCGGCGGCGCGGCAGAAACGCTTCCGGCGGGGTGCCCAAGTCGAGCAAGAGACGCGGCGCGAACGCCGCAAGCCGGTCACTCGCGGCCTCGCTCGCTGCCCGTGCAGCCACGGCGTAACGCACGGCGGCGACCTCCTCGGCGCGGGTCGCCTCAAGCTCCTCGGACCGGCGCAACAGCAAGGCGCGCGCCTCGGCCCCCTCCGCGTGGGCTGCCGTGGCCTCGTCGTCGCTGCGCATCGCGGCCTCGAATGTCTCGGCTGTTTCCGCATCAAGGGCCGCGCGGTGCGTGGACCATGCCTGTTCCCGCGCACGCCTCCGGCGCTGGATTTCCGCGATGTCCATCGCCGCAGGGTTGGCCGCGGCGGCGGTGTGGCGCGCTTCGGCTGCCTCGCGCGCGGCAATCGCATCGGCTCGCTGCTCCTCTGCAAATGCCAGCGCATCGGCGGTTCGCGCCGCGGTCTGCACCGTCGACGAGACCTCCTCCTCGGTCGGGAGGCCCTCCGGCTCCAGATCTGTCTTCCAGCCTTCGGGAAGGCCCGCCGCCGCCAACCTGGTCGCCGAGTCGGCCTCCGCCTCTCTTTCGCGAAGCGCCTCCACGTCCGGGGCCTCGGCGCTCAGGCGTTCCCACGCCTCGGCCAGCGCCGCTTCTCCCTGTGGGGCAGGCGGCGCATCGCCCAGCCCATCCTCCGCGTCGGCCAGTGCCTCCTGCGCGCCGCGCAGATCGTGCTCCGCGTCCCTCACCTCCTGAAGCTGCGACTCCAGGAGATCCAGCGTTGCCGGAGCGAGACGCATGTCTTCCGCCGCCGCCTCCGGGCCGCCCAAGCGTGCCGCCAACGCGCCAGCCGCTGTCGCGAGCCGGTCGCGCTCCGCGTGCCGCTTTTCCAGATCCGCCTCGGCCCCCGCAACGCGCAGCAGCAACGGCTGGTCGTCGAACCGCAGCCCATCCAGATCGTCGAGCAATGTGCCGAGATCGAGCCCTTCCGGATCGAGCATCAGCTCCTCCGACAGCAGCTTGGCCGCTTCGGCATGGTCCTCCGTGGCGCGGCGTTCTCGTTCCGCGGCCTCTCGCGCTTCCGCGGCGACGCGCACCACCTCGTGCGCGACGCCCTGCGCCATGTCAGGCCCCTTGGGATAGCCCTCCAGCGCGGTTGTCAGATCCGCGTTTCGAGCACGCAACTCCCGCCGCCGCGCCGCCGCATCCGCATAGGCGACCGCACGGCGTGCCTCGGCCACAGCGTCGCGCGCGTCCTGCGCTGCCGCCTCACGGGCTGTCACGGCGCTGTGGAGTTCGTCGAAGCGTGTCGGCGAGAGCCGCCGCTCGCGCACCTGGGTCTCCAATTCCCTCAGCCGTCGCTTGGCGGCCGGTAGCACCTGCGCGCTACCGCCTTTCTTGTAAAAGCGGTCCACCTCCTCACTGACTTCGTCCAGCGCGCGGGACAGGCCAGAAAGCCCGCTCGTGCCGGCATGGAGGAGACGGCCGAGATCTCCTTTCGCGGCAGCGATCTCCTCACCGCCGGCGCGCAAGACGGCATCGTCCAGCGAAAAGCGGGTGCGGTAGGCATCCCGGTCGAGGCCATGGAGCAATGCCGCAAGGCGGTGCTCGGCCACCTCGCGCCCACTGCCGTCCGTGAGGGAGCCGGTGTTGCGCGCAGTGCGTTGCAGCACGAGCGGCCCCTCCGCCGTTTCAAGCTCTGCACCGACGAGTAGATCCTTGCGCTCGAAGCGGAAGGCATATGGATGGCCCTGCCTCTGGAACCCGTAGAGCAGATCGAGCCAGGCGGCGAAGGCGGTGCTTTTGCCAGCCTCGTTGGGTCCGAAGATGACAGTGACATCGGTTGCCTCACCCGCGGGCCCGAAATCCAGAGAAGTCCCCTCGAAGCGACCGTAGCGCGCGAGATCCAGTCGGCGCAGCCTCATGTTCTCTCCGCCAGCGCCAAGCGCGCCGCGACGGCGGCCAGACCTTCCTCGATCAGGTCGTCGAGCTCAGCAGGGTCCAGCACCTCGCGCAGTTCTGACGGCAGAACGTCCCGGAGATCCGTCAGCATCCGCTCCGCCTCATCCCTGAAGCCGGGGCTCTTGGCCTCTTCCCGCATCGCCGCCGCGAGGTCACCGACGAGAGCGGGCACGTCCGGCGCTTGACCGGCACGCACCAGCACGCGATCGAGATGCAGGCCCTCAATATCCTCGACCAGCACCTCGAGATAGCTTGCCGCCTCGCCGGACCGCGCCGAGAAGAGCTGCGCGCCGGGTCCCGAAAGTGCAACCCGCAGGACGGTCGGGACATCGCCCGCGCGGGCGACGGCCAGAGCCGCCCGCAGCCGATCGGTCCGGGCATCCTGCGCCTCCTCCGCCGGCATGGGCAGTTCGACCTCGCGGAACGCGATCAGGCTAACGGGGATCGCCTCGGCCCGCGCGCCCAGCCCGTCGATTTCTACCAGGGTCACCGAACCACCATCCACCTCACGAATGTGCCGACCCTGGGGAATGCCCGCCATGACCGCGAGCACGCTGTCACCGCGCCACTCCTGCCGCTTGTGGATGTGTCCCAGCGCCCAGTAGTCATAGCCGTGCCCGAGCATCTCGGACACGGAACAGGGTGCATAGGGATCGTGCCCGCTCGTGCCGTCCGGAGAGCAGTGCATCACGCCGACGTTGATCCGTCCGGGCACGGGCGCCGGATATCTGGGCAAGAAGCTCCGCGTCTCGGGCTGGCCGCCGTGCGACAACCCGTGAAAGCTCACCCCACTGATATCGACCGTGGGACGATCGTGGTCCAGGAGCATCACGTTTTCGCCGAGCGGACCGTATCGCGCATGATCCAGCAATCCGTCGTGGTTGCCGCGGATCAGAATCGTCGGGATGCCGGCAGAACCTAACCGCGACAGCGCCACCGATAGCACCGTTCGCGCGGAGACATCCGGCACGCCATTGTCGAACACATCCCCGGCGAGGACCAACGCATCGACCTGATGCTCGATCGCAAGATCGACGATCTTCCGCAGGACGTCCCGCGACGCGTTGCGCAGTCGTTCCCCGAGAACAGGATCACGAAGCGCCACCGAGCGCAGCGGAGAATCAAGGTGAAGATCGGCGGCGTGCAGAATGCGCATATCAGGGAGAATATTCATCCCATTGGAGACCACAACACTTTGCTTTGCGTCGCGGCACCAATTCGACCATGAAAGCAGACGAGGAATCGCTCGTCCGATGGGGTCACTATCGGACGAGCGGCGGAAATCGACGGCCGCGTGATCTCATAGATCGAAAAATACGTGAGCGATCTCAGTCGCATTCGGAGCGTCTTTTATGGCATCGACGAGAATGCGGAATTCTACGGCACGCTTTGGAAAGTCTTCGTCATGCGCTTCCATGAACTCTAAGTATTCCAGCCAATCCAAGCGCCCTTCATGGGACGACAGCTGCACTCGGAGTTCGCTCCGAAAGTGCTTGAAGTCTGGGTCGAGCGGGCTCCATTCGAGTCCAGGCCGCTCGACTTTCGGCTTCAGGCTCATTGATGGTGCCATCGTGAAATTCAAGCGGTCACTGTGTAGCCAGAGATCCTCGTCACTGGGGACAAAATCACCTTCTTCGGCATCATCCTCCCCGAGGGGTATTGTCGGCGGAGTTCCAACATTGTCTACGATCAACCCGAAGTCAGTCAAACAGGTATACTCGCATTCCGATGGGTGAGAGACTTCCGCAACGATTTCGCGCAACCTTTCGATGGTTGGAGCAGCATAGACGCCCGCCCAATATTTTTTATCAATCTCTCTTACAAGAGCAACGATCATAGGGATCTCCATTGTCCAGAGCTTCCAATGTCCCGGATGGCCCATATTGAGCCATATGGTGAGCCCAGTGGGGTTCCTTCTATTCCGGCCATCAGACGCAGTGGTGCACGTTGAAACCATCGGGTGGCGGCTTGTCGACTCAGGGATTTCCGCAAAACCGAACTTTTTGCCAGATACGGCACGGCCGCTCGTCGCTCGTTGCACCAATCCAGCATCGCAAGATGGCCTCGACCTCATTGAGATCTTGGCGGGCTCGAACCATGGCGACACCGCAAGGCTGGGTGCAGCCGAAATCAAACCTTCGGTCGGCAGCGATGGCGACAGCTACGACAATGCCTTGGCCGAAACCATCAACGGCCTATTCAAAGCGGAGGTCATCCATCGGCCCGGCCCATGGCGCAGCTTCGAGGCAGTCGAATACGCGACGCTTGGGTGGGTCGACTGGTTCAACAACCGCCGTCTCCTCGAGCACATCGGGAACATCCCGCCAGCCGAGGCAGAGACAGACTTCTACGCGTCGCTGGCAAGTGAAGACTTGGCCGCGTAACTAACCGCAACCAGCCTCCGGCAGACACGGCGCGGTTCACCGCCGGCCCTGGCGCAGACCATGTGCATGAACATGCTGTTGATCCTGGAGATCTTCCACCTGTTCATCATCCGCAACATGTATGGCGCATCCCTGTCCTGACAGGCGATCCGCGGGATAAGGGCGGTCTGGATCAGCCTTGCGGTGATTGTCCCGGCGCAGTTCATCGTGACCTACGTTCCGCTGGCCCAAAAGGTCATGGGCACCGCTGCCGTATCCTTGGCGGACGGGGTGATCAAGCTGGGCATCTGCGTGGTGTTCTTTGCGACCATCGAAATCGAGAAACAGATCCGGCTGACGGTCCGGCGCGGGAATAGGCGCTGAGCCCATCGATTATCGCTTGGTGTCTGACCCCTCGTCTTCGATCGCGCGCCGCAATCGCCGGATGAGAACGCCACGTTCCTTGTCCGAGGCAGCGGCGCTGAGGGCATCGTTCAGGTCCAGGAACAGCCGCGACACGTCGTTGTGCCAGTCCATTCGGGCAACGCGCTCGGGATCAAGCCGTGGCTTCGGCGTATCGCCGACGGGCGACGGACCATCCGCCTTCAGTTCGTAGGACGCGTCCAGCCGTGGAATGACCAGGCGGTCCCTTGGAACAATGGTTTCAATGCGCCTGGCCAACCCGTCAAGCGCGGGTGGCTCGCCATGCACAAGGAACACGCCGCCGGAGACTGGCTGGCGCGCGGCAACCCATTCCGCAAGTTCCGGCCCGTCGGCATGGCCGGAATAAAGATCAAGCGACCGGATGCGCGCACGCACTGCGATTTCGTCGCCCTGGATGCGCACGGTTCGCACGCCGCTCTGCAACAGCTGGCCCAGCGTTCCCGTCGCCTGGTATCCGACCAAAAGGACTGTTGCCTCATCACGCCAAAGCCAGTTCCTGAGCCTGTGGCGCACGCGGCCCGCCTCGCACATGCCGCTTGCTGCTATGACGATGTGGAAGTCGCGCTTGTGGTCCAGCGAACGACTTTGTTCGCCGGTCTGGCTGAAATGCAGCCAGTGCGCTTCCAGGCTTTGGGCCAGGGTCGCCCCCCCTTCAAGTTCGCCTCTGTGACGGGCGAAGACCTCGGTGGCACGAATGGCAAGGGGGCTGTCCAGGTAGATGGGGACAGGCGGCAACCTGCCCTCCGCGATCAGTTGCCCGAGGTCCGAAATCAGTTCTTGTGCACGCTCCACCGCGAAGGACGGTATGATCAGGGCGCCTTTCGGATGCATTGCCTTGAGGACTTCGTCACACAGCTGCCGGCGCCGCTCCTCGGAACTCTTGTCCATGCGGTCCGTGTCGCCATAGGTCGCCTCGCAGACCAGGTAATCGATGTCGGCCGGCCCTTCGGGATCGGCATGCAAAAGCTTGTGATCCGGGCCGATGTCGCCGGAAAAACAAAGCCTCATCGGCTTTCCATCCGGCTGGTCGATTTCGATTTCGACCGTGGCCGATCCAAGCATGTGTCCCGCATTCCAGAAACGCGCACGCACCCCTTTCGCGACGGGAAACCAGGTGTCGAAGTCCTGATTCCGCATCGCTTTCAGGGTCTTCTTGACGTCAGTGGAATCATAAATCGCGTTGACGCGCCGGCGGCCGCGCTGGTCTGCCCGCCGGTTGAACTGCTCGACCTCGAATTCCTGGATGTGCGCACTGTCCGGAAGCATCACTGCGCACAGGTCGTAGGTTGCCGGGGTGGCGTAGACCGGCCCCTTGAAGCCTTCGCGAACGAGTTTCGGCAACAGCCCCGAATGGTCGATGTGGGCATGTGTCAGGACCACTGCGGTGATGTCGGCGGGCTCGAAAGGAAAGGGGCGATAGTTCAGCTCCTTTTCGGACTTCGCGCCTTGGAACATGCCACAATCCACCAGGATGTCCCCCGCCGGGGTGCCGAGCCGAAAGCAGGACCCCGTGACAGCCCCTGCGGCCCCATGAAAACTCAGGCGTGCTATGGTCATGAGCCGTCCTCCCCTTGCTGGGTCCCGCCTTGCCGTCTCGCGGGCGCTGAACCGCTGAAACGGCTCGAAAAGTCAATTCTGCCCCGTAGCTTCAGTCACATTGCACTACCACGCAAGAGCCACAAATATTTGTCAGGAACACCAACATCCGGCACGAAAAGAGATCCCCGATGGACATCCGGAATATCCTTGTGCCGCTGAGCGGGCTTTTTGCCCCGGACGATCCGGTGAGCCTCGATGTTCCCGCACTTCAGGTCTCGACGCAGCTGGCACACCTCTTCGGGTCGCAGGTCGAGGTATTGTGCGCCCTGGGGCCAGCCGGAGCAGAGGCGAACGGGTGAGTTTCCTGGATTCCGGACTACGGCATGGATGCCGTTCTGGATGCCATGCACAAACAGGATGCCGTGCGCCGCAAGCGCGCCCGCAAGTCTTTTAACTCGGTCTTCGGACACAGAGGCAATGCCGACGGCATGAATGCACCCTTTTTGGAACGCAGCGGCGTGGTCGGTGCATCGGTTGCCAAGGCACCCGGCCTTGGTAACCGATATGGAAGCAAGCCCGCGGAAACCCCGCCGCCTGAAGTTTTTAGGTCCAGGCAAAAGATGACCTTCGCCTACGGGCTGATGGCAAACAGCAAGGGGACGCAGGCGGCCTTGCGGGTGTGCAGCGCAAGAAATCTGGCCCGTCGATCTGGGATGAGGCGAACGGGCCAATTCCGAGCATCACATTCCAAGCCCAGAAAACACCGGGCCGAACTCAATTGATGCACATCACTGCTGCCGTTTTGCGAATCGGATAACGATTCCCTGCACGCCGATGATTTCCGGGGGCGGGGACGCCTCTTCCATTTGGAAAAGTGAGCGAGGCCCGATGCCGTCACGCGCAATTCCGACCTTCCTGGCCATTACCTTCCTGATCACCTGGGGGATTGTCGGGTTCTACCTGCTGGCACCCGAGAGGGCTTTGGCCTGGTTCGGAGAGATCAGTGGCGCGCACCCGCTATTCTTCCTGGCGACATGGGCCCCCGCCATCGCGGCTTTTGCTCTCATCCTTGGCTACACCGGCGTGACGGGCCTGCGGCGTTTCCTGTCGCGGCTGTTGCTGTGGCGGGCGCCGGCGGGATGGGTGGCCTTTGTCCTGATCGTCCTGCCATTGGTTTTCGTTGCGGGATCGCTGATTAAGGGCGGCCCGGTGCTGGCGCCGCTTCCGCCCGAGGGCGCGGGCCCTGTCTTCGCAATCATGGTGATGATGCTTTTCCTTGGTCCGATCGAAGAATTCGGATGGCGCGGTGTCTTGCAGCCGCTTTTGCAGCGCTACGTCGCGCCAATCTGGGCGGGGATGCTGATCGGTGCGATCTGGGGTTTCTGGCATCTTCCGGCTTTCTTTCTTGCAGGCACAGTGTTTGGCGGCTGGGACTTCATGCCCTTCTTCGTGGGCAACGTAGTGCTGGCCATATTGGTGACACCGATCCTCAACCGGACGGGGGGCAGCTTGTTGTGGCCGATGCTGTTTCACTGGCAACTCATCAACCCGTTCTGGCCAGACGCACAGCCATGGGACACGTGGATACTGTGCGTCGTGGCCTTGGTCGTGGTCTGGTGGAACCGTGACACCATGTTCACACGGGCGGGTGCGGTCACAGAGGTGTCCGGATGATGTCTCGTCGTGCCCTTCTCGCAGGATTGGGCGGCCTGATGCTGGCGGGTGGCGCCTATGTAACTGGTGCTTACCGGACCGCACTGGCAGCGGCGAATGCGCAAATCTCCCGCCGCAGCAGCCTGATCGAGACAGAAGCCGGGCCGATCGAATACGCCGTGGCGGGTGATGGGCCGCCCGTAATGATGATCCACGGCACCGGTGGCGGTTTCGACCAGGGCCTGCTGTTCGCCAGCGCGCTCCGCGACAGTGGCTTCCAGATCGTCGCCCCGTCGCGTTTCGGGTATCTGCGCAGCGCCTTCCCCGACGATGCTTCTCCCGCGCATCAGGCCGACGTCCTGGTGGCGCTTCTCGATCACCTTGGTATCCAGCGCCTGCTTGTTATGGGGGGATCTGCGGGGGCATTGACCGCAGCCGAATTTGCGCTGCGGCACCCGGACAGGTGTTCGCATCTCGTCCTGCTGGTGCCGGCCGCCAACCTGACAGGGCGCGACCCGGTGGAGTTCACCGCCGTGCAGCAGATGGCGGTGAATATGGTGCTGAACTCGAACCTGGCCTTCTGGTCGCTTTCGAAGCTTGCAAAAGGCCAGATGATCCGCACGTTGCTTGCAACCGACCCATCGCTTCTTTCCCGGGTGGCGCCGGAGGAGAGACAGCGCGCCGAACTGATCCTCGATGGGCTGATGCCGATCAGCCGCAAGGCAGATGGCCTGCGGACCGACGGTTTCTGGGCTGGCACCCCGTCCCCGACCGCCTACGAGGACATCACGGTGCCAACCCTGATCCTGTCGTGCGACGACGACCTGTTCGGGACCGCCGATACCGCCCGGCGCCTGGCCGATCGCATTCCCGACGCGACCCTGACGATCTGGCCAGAGGGCGGACATATCTGGCTCGGACACGATGCCGACATAGCCCGCGAGATCACGGCATTCTTCAAACCGCGGGCTGGGCAGTGAAACCTCAAGTGGTCAGGCCGCGCGATGCGCTGCCGCACTCCATGGGCAGGGAAGGGTGCTGAAATTGGACTGCGCATCGGCAAGCTGCTGCACGACGCGCACGAGAGCGAGGTGGGGCACTCAGAATTCCGGATTTGTGCCTGGTCTTTGGTCGGTCGCCTCCAGAGAGCGCCCGGGACCACGACACCATGTTGCGCTTGAGGTGAACTGCGTCCGCGTGCACAAATTTGGTCGGAAACTCGAAGCGGGGTGCCGTAAGCATTTTGCGCGATTTCGACTTGACACCATATCCTAATGTTTGCTATTTAACCGTTAGATATCAATTGCTTAGCACAGAATCCTACCACCCCAGCCAAAAATTCCAAAAATAAATGCAATAACAACGGATTGCCATTCGGCGGCTATAGTTCTTGACTCGGCGTTTCGCCGGGGGGCAGGTCGCGCCTTCGGGTGACTCGCGGCGCGGCGCTCGGCGCGCAAGCCCGACAGCAATTTGCGCATGGAATGGAAAAGAGCCGGATGACGCTTGGTCATCCGGCTCTTTCCTTTTCTGAGCTCCGGCAAACGAACTCATTTCCTGCCCGGTTCGGTGATCGGCTCGCTTTCGATCGCCCAACAAACGGGGTCGGGCGAGATGCTTGAGGCACAATTCAAAGACTACACCAGCAGCGAGCAGGCGCTGATCTGCCGGGACCTCGTGCTCGACCGCATGACCCGGATTGGACCTGTCACGTATTTGTGCCGCCGCAAGTGCTCATTTGGGCACTTTCCGTTCGAATGCGACCGGGCTTTTCCAGCCCAATACTGAGTGCCGTCGCCGCGGATTGTAGAAGCCGTTGATGTATTGGAAAATGGCGGCTTCAGCCTAGCGACGGGTCTCCCAAGTGCGCCGCCATATAAGTTCTGCCTTGACGGTATTGAAGAATGTACCGACAGCGGCGCCATCATAGCAGCTGCCTTTGCCGCTCATCGATGCGCTCTCCTTCAGTTATTCGGTCATCCGGTGCCGGCCATAGCTGCCCAAGCTCAGTCGTGATTGCTCCTTGATGTGGGTCAGAACCACCATGTCCATGCGCTGTCCGCGGCCTGCGCGGCTTGCAGCGTGCACGCCAAAAGCGATCGCATCTGCTAGAACCGCAGTGAAATTGTATTTCTTGGGATCCTACTTTGTCACACGCCTGCCGCCACAGACATGAAGCTAAAGAGCCGACTAGATGGCAGCACGTCGAAGCGGTTTAATAAGTCGACTCAATCTGCTTTGCCATGGCCTCGGCGATTGCGAGGTGAGCGTCCGGCGACAGGTGAACCCCGTCTATGGGCGACACGGTTGCCACAGTGCCCGCATCAAAAAACGCCGCGCCGAATTCTGCTGCGACAGAGGCGAACAGATTGGACAGGCGACGCGATTTTTCTGCCCCGCCTGTCAGGCTTTCGGCGCTTGGGCCGGTTTCTTCGATGGGCACCGGTGCAACCACGAGGACCGAAGGCGGTGCGCCAGAGGGCCCGGAAGGGCTACGGGCAATCCGCTGTAGCAACGCGCGCAGACCTTTCGAAATGTCCAGCGCGGATAGGCCCAGATGGGCTTTTAGATCATTTGTGCCAAGCATCACGATGATCAGATCAATAGGCGCATGGCATTCGAGGGCCACGGGAAGATGTGTGAGGCCGTTCTTGTGCGGCCCATCGAAAGGGTTGTCATGGCAGGTTGTTCGACCCGGCAGTCCGTCTTCGATCACATGCCAATCATCGCCCAACAGGGTTGCCAGTCGACCGGGCCAGCGCACATCAGGACCGTAGCGAAACCAGTTCGCATCCGGTGTCATGGGCGAAGACCCATGTGTGTTGGAGTCGCCGTAACAAAGGAGCGTTTTCATGATTTGTGACTGCTATCCATGAGGGAGTCGCCGATCCTCGCACCGGCAATCGCGCCCTGAAAACCAAGAGCGGCCGAGGCCTCTTGTCCCGCCTCGCGCAGCAGGGCGATGTATTCGGGCTTTTTGGCTTCGTCGAAACGGAAGATGGGAAAAGCGATGCTGATCGCGGCCACGGATTTGCCCATGTGATCAAGGATTGGCGTTGCCATGCATCGCACGCCTGCTTCGCTCTCTTCGATTTCTTCGGCGTAGCCCTGTTGCCGGACGGTTTCGAGCTGGGCGCGAAACTCAGCCGGGTCGGTAATGGTGCGCGGGGCGATGGGGTCAAAGGCCATGGCGCTGGTTCTTTCACCGATCTCTTCAGCGTCACACCATGCCAAGAGCGCCTTCCCGAGCGATGTGGAGTGCAGCGGGTTTCGCAAACCGAGGGTGGATTGCATAGACAGGCTGTAAAATGAATCGAACTTGTGGATGTAGGTCACTTTCTGCTCGCGGCTGTCCATGACCCCGAGGTTGATCGACTCGCCCGTCGCGCGGGACAGTTTTCCCATGACGCGATCCGCGACTTTGAGCAGATCCGCGCGGCCACTCAAAGATCGGGCGGCGAGGCTGAACAATTTCAGTGTCAGCGAATATTTCTCTGTGTCGGCGTCCTGCTCGGCATAACCGAGGTCCACGAGGGTATTCAGCAACCTGTGCGCCGTCGTTTTGGATGTCATGGCAGCCTGCGCAATGTCACTCAGGCTGGCCGTTTTCGCATCGGTCAGCGTCTCGAAGACAGCAAAGACCTTGAGGACCGCTGCGGCGTTTTCAGTTTTGACGGGCGAATCAGACATGGTTTGCATTCTTCTCTTTTCGGAACCGCATTCCGCTTTTCTTGAGCGGGATTGTCAACAGAGCAATCAAAAATTTCAGCAACACACTGAAATTACGTGATTAATTATCTATTTGGCCGCTCATAAAACTCTGTTGCCAGACGGAATGGATTGTGGTTTCTTTAAAAATGGAATTAGGTTCCGAAAAAGTCAACACGTTTAGAGGTCTCGACACAGCGATGCATCCACTCTTGCGCCAGAAACAGCACCTGCTAGTCCGGGACGACGTGCGTGAACTGATCGACCGCCTTACGACCAATCTGATCAATATCGACGATACGACCGGCGATTTTCTGCTGCGGCTCGATGATGGGCGTGTGATCGACACCAAAGGCTGGGCCGGGTGGGAATGGACGCACGGCATCGGGTTGTACGGGCTGTTCAAGTATTGGGAAACCACAGGCGACGCCCGCGCGATGGAGATCATCACCACATGGTTCGATGATCGCCTCGCCGAGGGGACGCCGACCAAGAACATCAATACCGTGGCCCCGTTTTTGACGCTGGCCTGCCTGTACGAACGCGATCCGAACCCGATCTGGCGCACCTATCTGGAACGCTGGGCGGATTGGGTGATGTATGAGATGCCGCGCACCCGCGAAGGTGGGTTGCAGCACATCGTCTACAACAACGTCAACGACCAACAGATGTGGGACGACACGCTGATGATGAGCGTGATGCCCTTGGCCAAGATCGGCCTTGTCCTGAACCGTCCCGAATTCGTCGAGGAAGCCAAGTACCAGTTCCTGATCCATTCCCAGTACCTCGCAGATACGACCTCGGGGCTGTGGTTCCATGGCTGGACCTTCGACGGAAACCACAATTTCGCTCGGGCACTTTGGGCGCGGGGCAACAGCTGGATCACCATCGCCATCCCGGAATTCATTGATCTGCTGGATCTGCCCGAAGGTGATCCGCTGCGGCGGCATCTGTTGTCGCTGTTGGCGCGGCAGGCGGCAGCGTTGAAGGCGACGCAGGATGCGTCTGGGCTGTGGCATACGCTTTTGGACGATCCTGACAGCTACCTAGAAGCCTCGGCCACGGCTGGTTTTGCGTATGGCCTGCTGAAATCGGTCCGCAAACGCTATCTGCCGCCAGAGTATCTGAATGTGGCCGAACGTGCCGTCAAAGGTGTTGTCGACAACATCAGCCCCGAGGGCGAGCTGATGCAGGTCTCTTTTGGCACAGCCATGGGCGACGATCTCGATTTTTACCGCGACATCCGACGGACGTCGATGCCTTACGGCCAGGCCATGGCGATGCTGTGCCTTAGCGAATTTTTGCAAACCTACATCTGAACCCATTCGGATGGAGCCAAACGGGACGGACACGACCGTGGAGGACGGTCCCGGCCCGATCAACAACAGTGGAGGAACTGACATGAAACTGACGCGTAGACTATTTCTTGGGTCGATGGGCACCGCAACGGCAGCCACCATTCTGCCCGCATTCCCGGCGTTTGCCCAGGATCGCTCGATCCGGCATTTCTGGTGGGGCAACCCAACCCGAGACAAGAACACCTTTAATGTGATCGACCTGTTCCAAGGCGCCAACCCCGGCATCAAGGTGTCAGGCGAAACCATCGGCTGGGGCGATTACTGGACCAAGATGGCCACGCAAACCGCCGGCGGCAACATGGCGGACGTGATCCAGATGGCGCACACGTTCATTCACGAATATGTCGGCCGCGGCGCGATTAAACCGTTGGACGAATTCGTCGGCAATGGCATTGACCTGTCGAACTACGATGCGGGCGCAAACGATGTCGGCACCATCGACGGCAAGCTGTACGGCATCAATATCGGCTCTACCACGCAGGCGATCCCCTACAACATTCGGGCATTTGAGGACGCCGGGATCGACGTGGATACGCTGGCCTGGACCACCGAAGACCTCGCCGCCGCCTGCGCCGCGATCACCGAAAAATCCGGTGGCGCGATGACCGGATCCGAGGATCTGTCGCTGTATCTTGAGAACTTCGAAGTCTGGGTGCGCTCGACCGGGCGTGACCTGTATTCCGAAGACGGCAAGCTGGAAATGACCGCAGAGGATGTGCAGTCCTATTGGGAATTCTGGGGCGGTTTGCGCGATGCGGGCTTTGTCGAAGGCAAGGACGCGACCGTGATCCTCGATAAGGGCATGGCCGACCTTGGCATCACCAAGGGCACGACCGCGATGACCTTCCGCTATGCCAACCAAGTTGGAGCAGTTCAAAGCCTGATGACCGATCCCGTCGGCGCGGCGCGGGTTCCGCAACGCCCCGGAACCGGCAACGGCCATTATGTGCTGCCGTCGATGTTCCTGTGCATGACGCGCGACGTGGGCGATATCGATGCGGCCAACGCCTATATCGATTTCTGGATCAACAACCCAGAAGCACTCAAGTCGCTGGGCATCGACCGTGGCATTCCGCCCAGTCAGATGGGCCGCGATGCGATCGAACCGACCTTGTCGGACGTCGATAAGAACGTCGTCGCGTTCTTTGGCGGCGTGCAGGATCAGGTCGGGCCGGTTCCGAACGCTACCCCCAAAGGGGCTGGCGAGGTTCGCGACGCCTTCATGCGCACGGGAACTGACGTTGTGCTGGGCAATATGCCCGCCGATGAGGCCGCCGGTCAGTTCATTCAGGACGCCGAAAGCATCCTGATCCGCGCCAACCGCTAAGACCGATGGCCGGTCCCTGTGCGCGCCCGGCGGGTTTGCGTACAGGGGCCGGCCCACACGCACGAAAGCAACACACCTTATGTTCCGCTTTTTACGCAGAAACGCTGCCGGATACGTTTTCCTGTCGCCGTGGCTGGTGGGCTTTGTGTTCCTAGCCCTGGGACCGATCCTTGCCTCGCTCTACATGAGCTTTACTCGATACGACATGGTGTCGCCCCCGGTCTGGGACGGTCTGGGCAATTATCAATATATGTTCGAACACGACCGCCGCTTCTGGAAGGCGTTGCAGGTCACGTTCACCTTTGTGGCGTTTTCGGTCCCGTTGCGGCTGGCCATGGCGCTGGGGGTGGCGATGCTGCTCGACAAGGGGCTTCGGACTATCGGACTGTATCGCGCGATCTTTTACCTGCCGTCGCTGCTGGGCGCGTCCATCGCGATCGCGCTGCTGTGGCGTGAAATGTTTGGCGTCGACGGGGTGGTGAACGGCGCGCTGGCGATGATCGGCATCGAGGGCAGGGGGTGGATCACCGATCCCGACACCTCGCTCTATACGATTGTCATCCTTGCGATGTGGCAGTTCGGATCGCCTATGTTGATCTTCTTGGCCGGGCTGCGCGGTATCCCCCGCGACCTGTATGAAGCGGCTGAAATCGACGGCACATCGAAGTGGCGGCAGTTTTGGCGGATCACTTTGCCGATGCTCGCGCCGGTGGTGTTCTTCAATCTCGTGCTCCAAACCATCGAGGCGTTCAAGACTTTCACCTCGGCGTTTATCATCTCGAACGGAACGGGGGCGCCCGCCGACAGCCTGCTGTTCTATACGGTCTATCTCTTTAACGAAGCGTTCAAGTTCTTCCGGATGGGCTACGCATCGGCGCTGGCGTGGGTGCTGTTGATCATCATCGCCGTCTTTACGGCGCTGGCCTTTGCAACCTCGAAATACTGGGTACACTATGAAAACGAACGTGATTGATCGTTCCACGGTCGCTGACCCGGAGGCCGATCTGGCGCATGAAATCAGACTGCGCCAGAAAGCCCGCGAGAAACGTGCGCGCCTGCTCAAACACGCCTTTCTGATGCTGTTGTCCTTTGTGATGCTCTATCCGCTGCTCTGGCTGTTTGCGTCCTCGTTGAAGCCGGAAAACGAGATCTTTGGCGATCTTGGTCTGTGGCCCTCGCAATTCCAGTGGTCGAATTACACCGAAGGCTGGAACGCGCTGCCGGTGTCCTTCACCGTGTTCTACGCGAATTCGGCCATCGTCACGGTGCTGTCGGTCATCGGCAACCTGCTATCGTGTTCGTTTGCGGCTTATGCCTTCGCCCGGCTGACCTTCAATGGCCGGACCTTTTTCTTTGCGTTGATGATGATGACCATGATGCTGCCGTATCATGTGGTCCTGATCCCGCAATACGTGCTGTTCCTGAACCTTGGGTGGGTCGACACCTACCTGCCGCTGATCGTGCCGCGGTTCCTGGCCGCCGATGGGTTCTTTATCTTTCTGATGGTGCAGTTCTTCCGCCAGATCCCGCGCGAGCTGGACGAGGCCGCGATGATCGACGGTTGTTCCCCGTTTAAGATCTACTGGGCGATCATCCTGCCGCTGTCGCTGCCCGCCATGGGCACTGCCGCCATCTTTTCGTTGATCTGGGTCTGGGAAGATTTCCTCGCCCCGCTGATTTATCTCAATGACATCAACAGCTACACCGTGCCGCTTGCCCTGCGTCTGTTCGTCGATCAGGAAGGGCAATCCGCCTTTGGCCAGATGTTCGCGATGTCCGTCTTGTCCCTTGTGCCGGTGCTGCTGTTCTTCGTCGCTTTCCAGAAGCTGATCATTCGCGGCATCGCCACCTCTGGTATGAAATAAGGAAGTCTCCATGTCTGCTCTGACACTCCGCAATGTCGGTAAATCCTATGGTGCGCTTGATATCATCAAGGGTCTGAACCTCGATATCCGCGACGGCGAATTCCTCGTGCTGGTCGGGCCCTCGGGCTGTGGCAAATCCACGCTTTTGCGGATGATCGCCGGTCTCGAAGAGATCACCGACGGCACCATCGCCATTGACGATCGGATCGTGAATGATCTGCCCGCCTCGAAACGCAACCTGTCGATGGTGTTCCAATCCTACGCGCTGTATCCGCACATGTCCGTGCGTAAGAACCTGGCCTTTGGCCTGCAAAACCTGTCGATGTCCAAGGACGAGATCAACCGCCGCGTCGACGAGGCCGCGCGGATCTTGCAGATCGAACCTTTGATGGACCGCAAGCCGCGTCAGTTGTCGGGGGGGCAGAAACAGCGCGTCGCGATCGGGCGCTGCATCGTCCGCGAACCGGGCCTGTTCCTGTTCGATGAACCGCTGTCCAACCTTGACGCCGAATTGCGTGTGCAAATGCGGGTCGAACTCGCGGCGCTTTACCGGCGGCTCAAGACGACGATGATCTACGTCACCCACGATCAGGTCGAAGCGATGACTCTGGCCAGCCGCATCGTTGTTTTGCGGGCAGGCAAGATCGAGCAGGTCGGAACCCCTGAGGAGCTGTACACGCGGCCCGCCAACCTGTTCGTCGCGGGCTTTCTCGGGTCGCCCAAGATCAATATGCTGCCCGCCATGGTGGACGGCGACGCCACTGCGCCCCTTGCCAAGATGGCAGATTTTCCGGCGTTCACATTGCCCGCGCTATCGACCGCCGCGCGCGACATTACGATCTGTGTCCGCCCTGAAGCCATCCACCTTGATGGTGGCGAGGTGCAGGCGACGGGAACGATCCGGCTGGTTGAATACCTTGGCGCTGAGCGGCTGATCCACATCGACCTGCCCTCGGGCCAGACCTTGCTGTTCCACGCCACCGGACCGGACCAGCATGTTGTCGGGGATACCCTTCAGGTCGGCTTCGATCTTGCGGACATGCATTTCTTTGACGCTGACGGGGTACGGATGGAAGCCGCGATTGCGCAGGCCGCCTGACAGGCAGCTTGCCGCCCTCGGCGCCGGTTGCGGCATCGGGTGTATTCAGTAAGCCTTGTATCTTGGAAAGAACCCGACCCGGCCGGTCAGGATGGGCGGCCCGAAAGCCGCCCAATGCCATTAGGCCAATAGGTCGAACACGTCGGCGCCAACTTTGACGTTCAACTGAGATTGCGCGCCACCATCCACAAGTGCCCAGAGCATTACGCCGGTGACCTTGTGGGTGATGAACACTTCCTGCGTGGCGGAATCGCCTGCGCTGGCTGTGGTGGCGCGCTGAACCAGGAAATTCTCTTTCACGGCTGAACCGCCGTAGAACAGCAAATCGCCCTCAGCGGCGTTGTAATCCTGAATCCAATCGGACCCGTGGCCAGCATTGCCGGAGTGGAAAAACTTATCCGCGCCTGCGCCGCCGTTCACACGGTCATATCCGAAGCCGCCATTGATGAAATCGTTGCCATCGCCGCCGAAAATCAGGTCGGACCAAGCCGACCCGGTCAGGACGTCATCGCCTGTGCCGCCGATCACCGTATCCGCGCCATATCCTCCCTCCAGCGTGTCATTGCCTGCATCGCCGCGCAGTTCATCATTGCCATAGCCGCCGTCGATGGAATCATTGCCGTTGCCGCCATAGACGACATCGCGCAGGTCGGCCTCGGTCGTGCCGCCAAAGATGATGTCATCGCCGTCCAGCCCGATCAGAGTGTCCGATCCATCAAGGCCATAAAGCGTGTCGTTGAACGCGGTCCCGGTCAGCTTGTCCGGCCCATCTGTGCCATTCAGGGCTTGGCCCGTCGGGGTGCTGCCGATCACCGGCCCGCGAATGCCGCTTGAGACGACCTCATCTGTGTCATTGCCATCGCGATAGCTGATCTTGACGCTGATCCCGGTGTCGATGTCTTCGGGGACAAGAGTGTAGCTCGGACCCGTCGCGCCGGTGATCGCCTCTCCGTCCCGCAGCCATTGATAGTTGAGCAGGCCAATCCCATCGGCATCCGACAGGGCGGTGACATCGGCGGTTAGAACCGTGCCCACGGTCAGATCGCCCTGCACCAGAATATCGCCTGTCGGCGCGTTGTTGTGTGCTACGGCGTCCAGGTATTCATCGACAGTCAATTGAGCCTGCTTGCCCGAAACGACCAGTGCCAGATCGTCGATTGAAAAGATATCGCGCAGTTCTGGCCCTTGTTCGGGCGACCGGGGTTCATACAGAACAATCGCCGCAACGGTTTTCGCCTCGGACGGGTCCAGCACGTAGGAATAGAACTGTTCGCCGCCGGTGTTCAGCGGGTTGGCATCGGTCAAGGTGCGATAGATGCTGCCGTCCGAGAAATGGATATCCAAATAGACGTCGCGCTTGGTGGCTTCGCGCCCCATCAGGTTCAGGCCAAAGCCCCAGACCGGCGGGCTTGTGCCCTGATCAAAGCAGATCATCACGCCGCCGCTGGTCTGTTCACCGGGCAGAACCTCTAGGTACTGATTGCCGCCACCGGTCTTGTTGTAGCCGCGATCGGCGTCATTGCCGGGATTGGTTGCAACGCCCGGATCATCGCCCCATGCAGCGGGGTTTGAATTGATCGCGTTCCCGGTGTTGAACAGATGGATGGACATCAGCCCGTCGACAATCAGCGTGCCGTCGGCGGTGCCATCAGGCATCGTGCCGGTGGCCGTACTATGAGTGGTTCCGGCAGCGGCGGTGTAGCTGTGGCCAGTGCCGGCGAAGTTGCCGTTCGCTTCGGCCTCAAAGGTGTGCAGGATCACGCCAAAGGTTGTCGTCGCCATGGCGCGAATCGCGTCCGCGAAATCGTTGACTTCTTTCAAGCCGCTGGCCGACCACGCAGGCGGCGCGGCGATAGAGCCGTCAAGTTCGGTCAACGAGCTGATATTTTCGGTCACAAAGCTGGGCGCACCATCCACGCTGGCCGTGGTCATGGTGTGGACAGCAAGGTAATCGTCGTAGAAATCCCCTAGATCCAGGTCGCAAAGCTGTTGGTCGGTGGACAGGCTGACAAGCCCGGTGGGTTCGGACAAAAGCGCCTCGCCCACGCCAAGCCCATCAGTATAGGTGACCTGAACCGATACGATATTGCCGACATCGGCCAATCCAAGGGTATAGGTTTCACTATTGGCACCCGAGATGGCCGCGCCGTTTCGCATCCATTGATAGGCGAATGGGTTCAGCCCGTCGGCATCGCTAATAGCGCTGGTATCGGCGGTCAGGGTTTCGTTTTGTGTGTGCGTCCCGGTAATCAGGACATTCCCTTCGGGCGGGGAATTGGTGGCAACGACAGCCATGGTCTCCTCCTTCCATTTCGTCGGTCTTGGACCTTGCCGGGGCATTTCGCCTGTCTTCCGGCCCTAAGGTAACCTGCGACGTCTTTTCGGTCGTAATGTGGCAATAAGCTTGCAAATTGGGTGTATGTCAGACGTTTCTTTGGGTGTATGTCAGACGTTTCTGACCCATTCGCCAAGCATAGATCATGCCACCCGCGACGTAAGGTAAACCATCTTGGCCAAAGCCGCTGTCCGGCAGGGGAAAAATCTGGGTGCGTTGGCATTCGCAAAGGATTGCGCGCGAAACTTTAGGAAATTGGGGGTCTTGCGCCCAATTGGGCTGGGGTTTGTTGTTTCTTGATTGTTCCGAGTGTCTTGCTTTGCGGCATCACTGTCGCAAAAATCGCATCAATCTCCAAGAATTTCTGACGTATGCTGGCCCAGTGTGGGCGGGCCTTCGGCATGGCCGGGGCCGCCATGGGCAAATGTGAAACCGGCGTTCAAAATCTCGGCCTCTCCATCGCCGAACGGGATAGACAGCGTCAGATCGCGGGCTTGGGTCCAGCCACGGGCAAAAACATCCTCAAATTGCAGCACTTCTCCGGCAGGCACGCCAGCGGCGGCCAGCAAAGGCCCCCATTCGGCAGCGGGGCGAGCGGCAAAGGCATCGCGCAACTGTGTTTGCAGCGCGTCCGAATTGGCCTGCCGCGCATCGCGATCCGCAAAGCGCGGGTCACTGGTCAAGCCCCCCAGACCCAGCGCTTGTAATAGCGCCTGAACCTGTTTTTCCTGCACGGCGCCTATGGTGATTTGTCCCTTGGCGGTCGGAAAGGTGTCGGCGGTGGGGGCGCGGGAAAAGCCGCCGTTGCCCGTGCGCACATGGCGCGTGCCGTTGAGCAGGAACGGATTGACCACCGACAGCATCATCACAAGCGTCGTATCCAGCATCGCCACATCGACCATCTGCCCGTCGCCGCCAAACCGTTCGCGTTGCAGCAGCGCCGACAGGGTCGCCAAAGCCGCCATCACCCCGGTGAAGGTATCTACGATAGGAATACCAATGCGGATCGGGTCGTCGCCTTCATGGCCTGACACGTTCATCAGGCCCGACAGGCTTTGTACGATCTGGTCAATTGCCGGATGGTCGCGCAAGGGGCTGTCCTGTCCAAACCCCGAGACAGAACAATAGACGATCCCCGGTCGCAGCGCCTTGGCGGCCTGAAACCCAAGGCCAAGGCGATCCATCACGCCGGGGCGGAAGTTTTCGATCACCACGTCGCTTGAGGCCATCAGGCGCTGGGCGTGGGCAAGGCCGCCGTCGCTTTTCAAGTCCAGCACCACGGATTTCTTGCCGCTGTTGATGCCGACAAAGGCCGGGGCCATGCCGCGTTCTGACGGGATCAGGGAATAGTTGCGCAATGGGTCGCCGCTTGGGGATTCAACCTTGATGACCTCGGCGCCCAGCAGGCGCAAAAGATGCGTGGCCAATGGGCCGGCAACGACATGGGTGAAGTCAAGAATGCGCAGGCCTTCAAGGGGTTGGGGCATGGTCTGGCCTTTCCTCAATCATCGTGCTGTGTGCCGCCAAGCCGGGCGCTGATGGCGCGGCAGCCGTCCAGAACGGCGGCGATCATCCTGTCCCGCAGGTCGGGGGTGACGCGGCTGGCCGGTGCGGTCACGCCAAAGGCGCAGGCGACAGATCCGTGGCGATCCCGCACCGGGCCAGCGATGCCGACCGAGCCGGAATAGCTGCCAGGCCCATATTGGCGGCGTTGTTCGTAAAACCCATCGCTGCGCAGTTGCGCCAGATCCAAGGCCAGCGCTTCGGCGGAAAAATCGGGATGGCGGGCAAGCGTCGCGTCTTGCTGGCGGGTCAACAACCCGGCCAAGGCATCGGGCGTGTCATGGCAGATCAAGGCCAGCGACGGCGCGCCAAAAGTCAGCAGCTTGTGCTGGCCAAGGCTGACCACCCGCCGGATCGGCTGGGCGGCGACGACCTGATCCAGATCCACGCGGTGGTCGCCCGACCGCACGGACAGAACCGCCGTTTCATCCAACTGAGCGCTGATGTCTTGCATGACAGGGCGGGCCAAATCCATCAGCCCGGTGCCCGCCCGCGCGGTTTCGGCCAACGCGATGGTTTCATAGCCCAAGGCATAGTGCCCGGTGCCGGGGTCGCGCTGGACCAAGCCTGCTTGAACCAAGGTTCCCAGCAGCCGCAGCGCCGTGGACCGATGCAAGCCAGTGGCGCGGGACAATTCCGCCAAGGACATACGCGGCTGGGACACCGAAAACGCCTGCAAAAGCGATACGGCGCGGTCCAGAACGTTGACGGTCGTTGCGGGCATGTGTTTCACCTAATGAAACAAATATTTGCGGATTGAAACAAGTCGTAGAATCCGCCTAGTCTTCTGTCAATTGTTCTGTCTTGCCGGAGGCGCGGGGATGTCATCGAAATTCAATGGCTTCGGTCTATGACGGCCTTGGCTGACCTGCATGCACGCTATGCCGCGCGGCATTGCTGCCGGGCTGGTGGCGTCGGGCTGATCACGCCAATTGCCCCGATTGAACTGGTGCTGGCTGCTGGTCTGCGTCCCGTGCGGCTTTATGGGCAAACGGACCGCATGCCGACATTGGCCGACCGGTACATGGAGGCGGAAATGGATGGCGAGGTTCGGTCGCTGTTCGATCAATTCTTGCAGGGGCGGTTTGCCGGTCTTGATCTGGCGCTATTGCCCCACGCGTCAGAACAGCATCTGCATCTGAAATACTATCTGGATGAGGCGCAGCGCTGGGAGCCGGAGCTTGATATGCCGCCCGTTGCCTTGGTCGATCTGCTGCAAACCCCGGCTTGGGCCACGTCGCGCTATGACCGCGACCGGATTGACAATTTGGCGCAGCGGCTTGGGACGCTTGGCCAGCCGATTACCGCGCAGGGTTTGGCGCAGGCGATTGCGCAGGTGAACGCGATGCGGTTGGCGCTTCGGCGGGTGGTCGCGCTGCGCAGCGCCGGGCGGATCACGGCCGCCGATGCGCACCGGTTTGCCGCTTTGTTCGGCGCGGTCTCAGCCTCGGACTATGCCGATTTGGCGGGGCGGCTCGCGGATCAATCCATCGTGCAAACGGCGGGCTTGCGCGTCGTGCTGTCTGGATCCATGCGCGACGATACAAGGGTTTATCAGGCGCTGGATGATGCCGGGGCGGTTCTGGCGGTCGATGATCATGTTGCGGCGGATCGCTTGGGTGGGCCATTGGTTGAACCCGAGACGGACCCGTTTGAGGCCGTGACAGAATACTACCAATTGCATGCGCCATCGGTGCGCCAAACCCCGCAGCGCCCGTTGGACGAGGCGTTCGTCCAGCGCTGCCAAGACGCAGGGGCGCAGGTTCACATCTGTGTGCTTGAGGATGTGGACGACACGTTGGGGTGGGATTGGCCGCGGCGGCGCGATCTGCTGCAAGCCGCTGGTATCCCGTCGGTTTTGCTGACGGGCCGGGGGTATTTTGACCCCGATGACGGGGCTTTGAAGGCCACAATCGCGCAGGCAATCGCATTGGCGCAGGAGGCCGCGCATGTCTGATCTGCCGCCTCTGTCCGTCACCGCGTTGGCCCGTGAAAACCAAAAGCAGTGGTTTCAGGAATTCCGCGCCCGGGTTTTGCAAGCGGGTGAGCCCTATGCCATCGCCGCCGCCGTCGCCCCGCATGAGGTGTTTCATGCGATGGATGTGCCGGTGGTGCCGATCCCGTGGTATTCGGCGGTCATCAGTGCCAAGCAGCTTTCGCCCTATTACTTTTCCTTGATGGAAAACATGGGCTTCCACGACGGTCTGCCGCGCTACAGCACTTTGCCCTACATCAGCACCTTGGACAACGATCCGGCCCGCGCGCCATATGGCGGGCTGCCGAAACCTGCGCTGATCCTCGAACGACTGCGGTCCGACTATGTGCAGCGCGTGGGCGAGCTTTGGGCCGAGGCGTTTGACTGCCCGTTGGTTCTGATGGATGCGCCCGGCCAGACCGAGTTACGCCCCGGATGGCCCGAGGCCGCGCAGCACGGGTGGGAGGCGCTGTATGAGCCGCACCGGCTGGATTTTCAGGTCGAGCAGCTAAAGGCGCTGATCCACACCGCCGAACAGGCGACCGGCAAACCGTTTCGCCAGTCCCGGTTGGAACGGGACATGGCCAATATCAACCGCTTGGGCGAGGTGATCGCTGAAGCGCGTGATCTGATCGCCTCGGCGCCGCTCTGCCCTGTGCCCTTGGCGGAACAACTGACCAATGTCATGGCCTGCACATGGCAGCGCGGCAGCCAATGGGCAATTGACCATGCCAATGCCTACCGCGATGAAATCGCCGATAGGGTTGCTGCGGGGCAGGGCATCTGCACGGGCGAAAAGCGCCGTTTGTTGTGGCTTAACAACGGGTTGTGGTTCAACACGGCCTTCTACCGCTATTTCGAACAATCGCATGACACGGTGTTTGTCTGGTCGATGTATTCGGATTTTCTGAGCGACGGGTATCGCAAATATTACGACAGTGATCCCCTTCGCGCCTTGGCTGCGCGGCATATTTCCATGAGCGAACAGCTGCATCAGCCGCCATGGATGGCCGAATGGATTTTGAAGCAAGCGCGGGATTTCCGTGCAGATGGGGCGGTGATGTTGACGCCGGTCAATGACCGGATGGCATCGCTTGGGACAAGATTGTGCAAACTGGCGTTGGAACACGCGGGCTTGCCAGTGCTTGAGATCCGCGCGAATGCTGTTGACGCCCGGACTTGGGACGATGAGACCAACCGGGCACGCGTGGCACAATTCATCGAGGAACGCGTCACAAGCGCACGTTGACCTTCGAGTGATACGCTAATATATCAGTTCGCAACTTGCTGCGGCAGGCCTGTTCGGCTGCGGCGTACTAAGGGGGCAGATCTTTGCAACGACTGCTTATCACCGGCGCGGCCGGGTTTCTTGGCAATATGATGCGCCAGCGCCTTGCGCATCTGGCACCGATCCTGCGGCTTTCGGATGTGGCCGATCTTGGCGCCGCCGCCGCGAATGAGGAATTGGTCCAGTGCAATCTGGATGATGCCGCCGCCGTTGATGATTTGGTGGCTGGTTGCGATGCCATCGTGCATCTGGGCGGCCGGTCGATCGAAGACAAATGGAGCGTTATTCGCCAATCCAACATCGAAGGCGTCGTGAACCTTTATGAGGCGGCGCGCAAACACGGCATGCCGCGCATCATCTTTGCCAGCTCCAACCACGCGATTGGCTATCACAAACAGACCGAGCGGCTGGATGCCTCGGCCACGACACGTCCTGACGGGTTATACGGCGTGTCCAAGGTCTTTGGCGAATCCATGGCCAGTATGTATTACGACAAATTCGGCCAGCAGACGGCCATTGTGCGCATCGGATCTTGCCTTGATGCGCCGGTTACGCATCGGATGTTGGCCACGTGGTTCAGCCCCGATGATTTCGTGTCCTTGATCGAACGGGCCTTTACCGTGCCGCATTTGGGTTGCCCGATCATCTATGGCGCGTCTGACAACAGCACGTCTTGGTGGGACAATTCCCAAACCGCCTATCTGGGCTGGCAGCCCAAGGACAATTCGGACAAGTTCCGCGACCACCTGATGAAAACGGTGCCGCAACCCGCCCCTGACGCCCCTGATGTCATCTATCAAGGCGGTGTGTTTACCGCCGATGGCATCCATCCCGAAGACGAAGATTGATTTACGAAAGGCCCTGCCATGATTGCCCCCAACGACCTACGCGATGTCATCCGCTCTGGTCTGCTGTCTTTTCCGGTAACGCCCTTCACGGCGAACGATGCCGTGAACACCAAGGCGTTTGCGGATCACTTGGAATGGCTGTCGCCGCATAAAATTGCGGGTCTGATCGTGGCAGGCGGCACGGGCGAGATGTTCTCGCTCTCGCCCGAAGAAATCGTCGAAGTAGTGCGCACCGCCCGCGCGGTCCAGCCGGGCCAGCCGGTGATTGCCGGTTGCGGCTATGGCACGCGCATGGCCTGCGATCTGGCAAAGGCGATCGAGGCGGCGGGCGGCGACGGTATCCTGCTTTTGCCGCATTACCTGATCGGCGCGCCGCAAGATGGGATTGAGGCGCATATCCGCGCGGTCTGCAACTCTACCAATATGGGCGTGATCGTCTACAACCGGGGTCAATCGGTCTGTTCGGCGGCGACGTTGGAACGTCTGGTCGCCGATTGCCCGAACCTGATCGGCTTTAAGGATGGCACGGGCGATATCGATACGGTCAAGCGCATCACCGTGACCCTTGGCGACCGTCTGGCCTATATCGGCGGGATGCCCACCCATGAGCTGTTCGCCCAAGCCTTCCGCGGCGCGGGGGTGGATACCTATTCCTCGGCGGTGTTCAACTTTGTTCCCGAAACCGCGCTGGCCTTCCATGCGGCGTTTCAGGCCGGGGATGATGCCACCTGCCACGCCCTGCTGAAGGAATTCTACTACCCCTTCGCCAAGGTGCGCGACCGCAAGTCGGGTTATGCCGTGTCGGCGATCAAAGCGGGCGTTGCCCTGCGCGGGTTTGACACCGGGCCAGTGCGGTCCCCTTTGACCGACCTGACCGAGGAAGAACGCGCGATGCTGGCCGAGGTGATCGGCGACCGCAAGTAACCGTCAGATCCGGTTTCGAAAGGCGTGGTTCAGTACCGCGCCGGTCTCATAATAAGCGCCGCGCAATCCGGCCATTGGCAGGGAATGCGCGGTGACCTGCGGAATGGGCAGAGCGGTTTTGTCGCCAATAAGCGATAGGGCCGCCGCCTTGCCAAACACCGTTCCCGGCCCAATGCCGCGCCCCGAATAGCCAAACACGGCCATAGCTTTCGGCCCAAATTCCAAAATCTTGGGCATATATTCGGCGGTCATCGCGATCCGCCCCGACCAGATCGGCGCAAGCTCGGTCTTGGCCAGTTCGGGGAACAACGCCCCAAGCTTGCGTTGCAGCCAAGCCCGGTGGACGCCGCCCGCCAGATGTTCTGGGTTGCCCATCGCGCCGACAATCAGCCGCCCCCGCCCGTCGCGCCGCCAAGACGACATGACCAGCGCGGTATCCCAGCACCCTTCCAGACCGGGCAGAATACTGTCCAGTACGTCAGAGGGCAGGGGCGGGGTGGCCCCTTGGAAATAATGCACCGGCACCAAGGCCGGGTTGGGCAGGCCCTTGATCGGGACGTTGTAGCCATTGGTCGCCAGTAAGATCGCCTTGGCCCGAATGCGCCCCTTGGCCGTTTCCACTACCCAAGCGCTGCCTTTGCGGGCCACTTTGAGGGCGGGGGATTTTTCGTGCAGATGCGCCCCCGCCGCGACGGCGGCACGGGCCAGCCCGCGTACATAGGCAAGGGGCTGGATCGTACCGGCGCGCGGGTCGAACAGCGCGCCGTGAACCGATTGGCTGCCAACGCGCAAAACTGCCTCGTCCCGGTTCAGCAATTCCACCGGCGCACCCCGGCGCTGCAGTTGGTCGTACCGCTTGCGCAGGTCCGACATGGCGCCCGGCGCATGCCCGCAATGAAGCGTGCCAGAGCGGACCGCCTCGCATTCGATCTGATGCGACTCAATCAGCGAAAAGACCAGATCCGGCGCTTGCGACAGGACCGAGACCAGATGCGCCCCTGCCTCTTGTCCAACACGCGCCTCAATATCATCGGGCGGCAGCCACAGCCCGGCATTGCACAGCCCGACATTGCGGCCAGACCCGCCATGGCCAATAGTCTGGCCCTCAAGCACATAGACAGAAGCCCCGTACTCAGCCGCATGAAGCGCCGCCGAACACCCGGTGTACCCGCCGCCAATAATCACCAGATCAGCCGCCGCATCACCTGCGAACACAGGTGCGGTAAACCGTTCCAGGCAGCTGACCTGCCAAAGCGAGTCTGGTCGAGCGTGGGTCATCGTACTTCGCAGTTCAATGCCCGCAGTGGCGCACAGATTCGTCGCCGGATCAATGGGATTGTGCGGGAGCTAGGGTTTGGCCCCGTCGGTGGCCTGATGGTGCACGATGTGAAACCCTTCCTCTGGTCTGGGCGGTTCAAAATAGGCCGAGATGCGATGGAACTGTTCTTCGGTGACGGAAAACGGATGATCGTCGCCCGCGTTCCGCGCATGCATGCGGGCGATGCAGATCTTGTCCGGCGGGGTTAAAAGGTGCAACTCGTGGTGGGCACCGCTGGCCCTTAGGATGTCGCGCATCCAAACGCGCGTCTCAGAGGTGTTCGCCGGAAAGTCCAGGACGACCGAAACCCCTGCCTTCAGCAAGGCGGTCACATGCGGGGCCATGGCAGACTGCAGCGCCGCGCTAAAGCGCACGTAATCGCGCAAGCTTTGCATCTGGTCGCCGTAGAGTTTCGACAGCCAGTCATCCTCAGAGATCAGAACGGTCTGGTCGGCATCGGCAAGCTTTGCCGCCAGCGTTGATTTGCCAGCAGCGACTTTGCCGCACAAAAGGTGCAGCGTCGGGGTGTTTGGGGGCATGAAAAGCTCATTTATTTGCGCAAGTTGCGCGGAAAACGTCAGACAACAATCATCCGGCCCGGCGGTTCAGGCCGGGACGATAATTCGCGTAGCGCAAGGTGTCTGACAGAAATGAGTCATAACCGGAATGTGGTGGTGCGGCAGGATCAAGTCAACGGCCATCGGCAATCTGCCGGGCGAGCAGGAAAATGACAGCGGGCATCACAAAGGCGCACATCATACCTGATGACAGGGACAAAATCGTTCGCATTTGGGGGAAAGTGGCAGCCCGTAGGGGAATCGAACCCCTCTTTCCAGGTTGAAAACCTGGCGTCCTAACCGATAGACGAACGGGCCACTCTGTGCTTCGCTGCGGTGTGTTGTGCGCCGCTGCTTGGCGTGAGGCGGTGTTTATGCAAAGCCGCTTTCGGGCGCAAGCGGAAAATTCAAAAAAAATCACAAACCCGAAGAAATTTTTGTTTTCAGTGGTTTGCGGGGTGTGGTGGCAGGGCCGGGTCGGTTTGGGGCAGCAAAAGCTGCGAATCCCGGTGCTGTTCTTTGGGGTTAGTCGGGTGTTGCCGCCTCAGCCAAGGGGGCGGGGGCCAGATGCGCGGTTAGAAATGCCCGCGCGGCGGCCCTGTCTTGCCGCGCCAGCGCCAAGGCAATGCGGTGATGGGCTTGGTCGGCAGTGACACCCTGCGCCGTGCGATAGGGACGCAGGCGCAGAAGCAAGGGTCGAAGGCGGCAGGTCAGTTCAGGCGCTTGCGCCAAATCGCATAGGCGTAAATGAAAGGCTTCATCCCCGCGCACATCCGCCGGACAGGGATCGTTGTGTTCCAGCCACGCAACGAACTGCGCGATTTGGTGCGGTGGCGCGGTATGGAGCGTTAAGTCCAGCGCGACCAGTTCGATCGCCTGTCGAATGCGGGCCAGTGGGGTGAACGCCGTTGGATCGTCGGGCAGGGTTGCAAAACCGCCGGGAATGGCCCGGATCAGCCCTTCGCCTGCCAGCCGGTTCAACGCTTCGCGCAGCGGTGTGCGCGAGGCCCCCAATTGCGCCGCCAGCCGGTTTTCATTGATCCGGCAATCGGCGGGGATATGCCCGTCGGCGACCAGACCGGCCAGATCGGCATGCAACTGCTGCGCCCGCGTGCGGGTCCGAGCATTGGCCGGAGGAGAAGGGAAATCACGCATGGCATGTCCTGCTTTGACTGCGGGTAAAATGCGCAAGCGCGGTTAGCAAATCGTGAACATCGCCAGCCACCCCCTTTTCCCGGCGGGCAAACTGCTGTTACTCCTTGGCCGATGCAGAGCCTTGCCCAGATATCTGATTTTCCCAGCATCCAGCCGATGGGCGTGGACGGGATCTTGGTGCGCTTTGCCGGGGCGCTGAATGAGCCGGCCAACCGTGCGGCGCTGGCTTTTCGGGCGGCCGTGGATCGGGCTGGGTGGTCTGAAGTTATTGAGACCTCGTCGTCGCTGGTGTCGGTCTATGTGCGGTTTGATCCCCATGGCGTGGCGCATACGGCTATGGCCGAGCGGCTGGCTGGTTTGCTTGGGGCACAGGATTGGTTCCATGCCGCATTGCCCGGCGGGCGACGTTTGGTAACAATTCCAACTGCTTACGGAAGCACACTTGCCCCGCAACTTGAGGAGGCCGCCACCGCCGCCGGTGTGACGCCACAAGAGGCCATCGCGCAAATGTCCGGCACTCAAGTCCGGGTGCAGACAATCGGTTTTGCGCCGGGGCAGCCCTATCTTGGCGCTTTGCCCGACAATTGGGATATTCCCCGCCAAACGGGCCTGACGCCTCAGGTGCCTGCCGGGGCCTTGGTGGTTGCCCTGCGCCAGTTTGTTCTGTTTTCCGTCGCCATGCCCACCGGATGGCGACATGTGGGTCAAACCGCCGCGCCGCTCTTCCGGCCCGAGGCTGACGATCCGTTCCTGCTCCGCCCCGGCGATGAGGTGCGGTTTGACGCCGTCACGCCAGAGGCCTTTGACCAGCTAAAGCGCGACCCGATGGGCGGCGTGACCCTGAGGGGTATCGCATGACATCCCCCGCGCTTCGAGTTGTGGCCATCGCGCCCGGCGCATCGCTTCAGGATCAGGGGCGGGTCGGCGGTATGGCGCTTGGCGTGTCGCGCAGCGGGGCGGCTGACCTGATTGCCCTGCACGAAGGCGCGGCGCTGTTGTCGCAACCGCCGGGCTGCGCCGCGCTTGAAATGCCGGGGGCAGGGGGCCGGTTTGAGGTTCTGCGCGATATCGTTGTGGCCCTGACCGGCGCGTCGATGCCCGCCACCTGCGACGGGGCGGCGCTGGCGTGGAACGCTTCGCACCACCTGCGCCAAGGTACGGTGTTAGAGATCGGCGGCGCGCGGGGCGGCACCTATGGCTACCTGCATATCGGCGCAGGCTTCGACGGCCCGCAAATGCTCGGCTCTCGCAGCCAGCATGTCGCAACCGGGTTGTTCCCGGCATTGACCGCCGGTGCGGTTTTGTACGCTGGCACACAAACCACCAAGGGTGGCTTGACCCTTGATCCCGCAGACCGCTGGGGCGGGGGCACATTACGCATCCTGCCCGGTTTTCAGACAGGGCTGTTCCCACAGGACCAACAAGTCCGCTTTGCCTCCTCCGCCTTTCGCCGCGATGTGCGGGCCAACCGCATGGGCGTCCGTCTGATTGGCGATGGTGACGGCTTTGGCACTGCGTCGGGCCTCTCGGTCTTGTCCGAAATCGTCGTGCCCGGTGATGTCCAGATCACCGGCGACGGCACACCCTTTATCCTTCTGAACGAATGCCAGACCACCGGAGGCTATCCGCGCATCGGCACGGTTCTGCCCTGCGACCTGCCGCGCGTGGCGCAGGCTCCGGCAGGGGCCATGTTCAGCTTTGCTTTCGTGACTTTGGACGAGGCGGTCTCTCTCGATGCTGCCTACCGCGCCCATCTGGCCGCTTTGCCGCGCCAGTGCCGGGCGCGCATTCGCGATCCCCATGACATTCCTGACCTATTGTCCTACCAATTGATTGGCGGCGTGACTGCTGGCGACGACTAAGGAGGCCCCATGCCAACCATCGACCTGAACGCCGATCTGGGCGAGAGCTTTGGCCCATGGCCCATGGGGCGTGACGCCGATCTGCTGGGGATCGTGACTTCGGCGAATATCGCCTGCGGGATGCATGCGGGCGACTGGGATGTGATGGCCAAGACCATCGCCGCCGCCGCCGAAAATGGTGTTGGCGTCGGGGCGCATCCCGGTTTCCCCGATCTGCAAGGCTTTGGCCGCCGCGATATGGCCATGCCCGTGGACAGCTTGCGCAATCTGGTCTGCTATCAAGTCGGTGCCGCCCGCGCCATGGCCGAGGCCGCCGGGGCACAGCTCCGCCATGTCAAGCTGCACGGGGCGATGGCCAATATGGCCTCGCGCGATTTGGCGGTGGCGCGCGCCTGTCTGGAAGGGGCGAAATTGGCCGCGCCGGGTGTGATCGCTGTGGTCATCACCGGAACCTGTCAGCAACAGGCCGCCCAGGATCTTGGCTTGCCCTGGGCCGGAGAGGTCTTTGCCGACCGCGCCTATCAAAGCGATCTGACCTTGGTCCCGCGCGGCCAGCCCGGCGCCGTCCTGCACGACCCCACAGACGCCGCCAGCCGCGTGCTGCGCATGATCGAAGCGGGCGGCATCGAAACCCAAGACGGCCAGATCTGTCCTGCTGCCGTCGATACAATTTGCCTGCACGGCGACGGGGATACCGCCATCGCTATGGCCCGAGCGATCCGCGAAATGCTTGAGCAATCGGGGATTACCCTGTGCTCCTTCACAGGCAGACAGGGCTGATTTCAGGTGTTCCGACAGGCCCATTCCGGACCGTCTGAATTTCTTGACGAATTTGTCAAAATGCCTCTGGACACCGCCCCACACCTCGCCTAGAAGGCCTGCACCCGAACGCAACAGCGTTCCCCGTGCCCGGGTAGCTCAGGGGTAGAGCAGTGGATTGAAAATCCTCGTGTCGGTGGTTCGATTCCGCCCCCGGGCACCACTAAAACTCAATTAAATCAATTTTTTAGCCAATGATTTGCGGTCTCGTGAGGCCGCGCAGGTTGGTGTGGGTATCATTTGGGTAGCATTGCATGGTGCAATGGAGATCGCCGCCGTCTGGTCTTTTCAGTAGATGCGCTCGCGTGTGCTGTTACAAAGAACGAAGAGCATAGGACGATCAACTTGATAGAAGAAGCGTTTCGAGAACTCCGTTCATCGCCGATGAACTTGCATGTCCATGAAGAATTCCTCGTCGCTTGTATGCGGGACGCCAGCCCTATCGCACGTGATCATGTTCGGCTGTTGTTTGTCGATGACTACGACGGCGATACCTTCAAGTGGGAATTCAAAGAACCTGCGGGGATGGCACTTCTGGCATGGGGAGATGATGGCATTGAAGACATCAGGCGTGCGTTCTTCGACAACGACAGTTATGCCAATAGGACGATTGCTTTCGACATCCTTTCTGCTGCAGCTGCCGGGAAAGGCCCTATGCGAGTATCTGTGGGAGCGCCTTCAAAGGTCTGGGCACAGCTAACAGAAGGCGGCAATCTGCCTACACCAGTTCAAGTGGCCGCAAGAAAAGCACTGGTCGAATTGGTTCTATCAATCGACGCAATTGAGGAGGTTGCAGGCTTGATAGGCGGGGTGCTTCAGAAACAGCAGTTCAGGGATGATGGCGCCGCCGTTGAACTCATTCGAGCCGCTTCGAGCCGATGGCTTGCTATTGGCGATACGGTGTTAAACGAATTTCGAAAACTCATCGCCAATAATTCGAATGACGAACCTGTCTTTCAAAGTTTCTTAGGAGCCAATCCACAGCTTTTGGACCCAATGGCAATTGAAGTATGGCCGGAACCGAACTTGTTTGGCTCTCGGAAGCCCGACTTCGTTGTAAAACGTTCGGACGGAAGCTATCTTGTCGTTGAGATTGAATGCCCCGCGAAGACACTAATTACGAAGGGGGGACACCCTTCTGCGGACGTCACCCACGCCGAACATCAAGTAACAGATTATCGCAATTACATGTTGCGTCACATTGGAACTGTAAAGGATGTCTTCGCAGGGTTCTCTGATCCGGACTGCTTGGTTGTGGTTGGCTTGGAAGAAACCCTATCTCCCGAACAAAAGCAGGTCTTGGCTTCGCTTAATGGCGCGCGCCACCGGGTGAAGGTAGTGGGATTTGATTGGCTACTTGAACGAGCTGAGAGGGTATCCAAGAATGTCTCAGAGCGGGGTGTAGTAGTAAGCGTACAGCGCATGACCTAATAAGCAGATGTTGCTAACGGCATCTAACGTCGATCTTCTCTTGAAAGCGGACCTTAGAAGGCAGACATTCAACCGACAGACGAGGTTGAACGACAGTGTTTCACGCGAGCGAGGATAGCCTAGACGACCTGCTGAGAGCTGTCTTCAAGCAGCTGCTCACAGGGCGTGGGAATTTTGAGGTCGACTCTAGCAAGGGTAGAAGCACTGAGGTCTTCGGCGCGCTCTTGGAGCTTAAGAACCCACGCGCGCGGCTGAGCAGGTCGTTCTCGAAAGCTAAAGCCTTCAGTCCACTTGGCGAGTTATTTTGGTACTTGGCAGGCAGTGATAGCGTCGAGTTCATCAAACACTACATACCCAATTACCCGAAGCTGATCAAAGATGAAGTAACGGCGAATGGGGCCTACGGACCACGAATTTTCGGCGATATGGCATCTGAAAAGAGAGACGAAACGAGTCAGTGGGATCGGGTGATCCGCACTCTCCGAGAAAGAGAAGGCTCGCGCAACGCACTTATCCAGATTTACGCCAACTCCGATTCAAAGCCGAAGAACGGAGACAAGCCATGCACCTGCACCATTCAGTTCGCGGTCAGGAACGGGCAGTTGTTGATGCACACGCATATGCGTTCCAATGATGCATTCTTCGGGCTTCCCCATGACATTTTTACATTTACAATGCTGCAAGAGATTGCGGCTCGTGAACTTGGCTACGGATTGGGAAGGTACACGCACTCAGTGACAAGTTTACATCTATACCATGACAGCGCAGCAACGGAAGATCGTCCTGCGAACACTTCAACTTCCGGTGCTGAGGCCTATTATCGAGAAGGCTTTCATGAATCTCGCCCAATGCCTGAGATGCCCTCGGGAAACCCTTGGCCGGACATCGAACAGGTGAAGATCGCCGAGCGGAAAATTAGGGGCGGAAACATCGAATATGTCGCGCCGACAGACCTCGCTCGGTACTGGAAGGACTTCATTGAACTTTTTAGAATTCACAAGATGTTTGAAGACATGAGGAAACGCAGCGATGACCTTACAACTGAAAGGCCCGAGTTGCGCCGAATTGTGAAGACAATGAAGGAAATTTCGCCGATCTACGAAATATATATTCGCGACAAGCTGCAGCGAAAGCAATCGCCCGTTCGAGACCTATTCGAGAACGCAGGTTAAGGTGCAAGGCATGAACGGCATCCACAAAGACAGACTAAATGAGTTCATTGGAAAAATTGAACAGCTTGACGCTCAGCTTGGCCCCCTTCCCGGAATCGCGACTGCTCAACGGAGACAGTGCTGGGCGCAACAGATCGTGTCCAGCCTACGTCGAATTTCATATACTGACACTTTGTTGATGCGTAGCGTGAATGCGGCGAGGCGTGATCCGCATTCTGGTATTTTCGACCCCGTACGAGGGGCACTTCACTTTCAGAGAAGCGGACAGCTCGACGAAGCGGTCTGGTTAACTTTCGTCCTCACCCATTTCGGAAAACACGCGGTAGACGAATGGAAACTGGCTGCAAATGTCTATGGTTCGTTTGGCGTGGGACCAGTTTGGACGTTCGCACAGTATGCTGCAGCCCCTGCAGGGTTCGAGAACATGTTGGCCGCAAACTCTGGCCGGTTGGCGGACGCCAGCATTTCGGGTAGTTTTTCTAACCACCGCAAATTTCAGAGCAAGAAACCTCAAGCCATAGCGAAGACGTTTCGCACGTACTATGAGTGGCAGACTGAGTTCGGCGGATTTCGTGATCGAATGATCGCGACACATGCAAGTGTCGGTCAGGAACCCCAAGCGGCTTTCGATGCTCTCTACAAGTCCATGAAGGGGGTGTTTGGCTTCGGTGGAGGACGCCTCGGAAGGTTCGATTTCCTTACGATGCTCGGCAAACTTCAGCTTGCTCCGATTACACCAGGCAGCGTCTACTTGGATAAGGCAACAGGACCGCTTGCAGGGGCGCGGCTACTGTTTTTCGGTGATCGCGACCATCACATTACCGGTAGAGCCTTGGAGCCTCGCGTTGATGCCTTGGACGGGGTTCTTGGCGTGGGAAAACAGGTGATCGAAGACAGCCTCTGCAATTGGCAAAAAAGCCCTGACGTTTACGAGTATTTCCGAGGGTGAGAAAGGACCGGCAGTTTAGTGCTCCCTTCCCATTTGTAACGGCGCTTTAGATCATTAAATTGGTGCGGCTGGAGCGCCCCAGCTTTTTGAAGCTGTCCAACAATGATGCCCGGTGTCACCCCGGCTTTACGAGCGATTCTCCGTGCATGAGGACGGGTCGGCATTGCGTTTAACATCTCATCTCGCAAGTCAGCCGGAACAAGCGTATCTTGAGCGAAAATGTCAGCTTCATCTTCGAATACAGACGCGCCTAGCGGTGACGGATCAGCGCCATCCACCGAAATGTGGTCAGTGCCATGCAGAACCACGTGTGCGGCCTCGTGGAAAAAAGTGAACCAGAAATGGTCTTCACTCAAATAGCGAAAGCTTAGCAAGATAATCGGGTTGCCGTTTGGGGATGTCCAAGTTGCACCGCTTGCTCGACAACCTTTCGGGGCCTTCGAGCTTACCAGACCAACACCTTCCTCAGCGCAAGCTTGCTGTAGTTTTGGAAAGAATAACTCGGGGCGCTTGAGCGCACATAGCTTCTTCAACTCAGTTAGACGTTTCTTGAAATTGCTCGCGGAAAACTTCGCCAAGGTCAGGTTTTCAGCTTGCATCTCTCCGATACGCAGCCAAGCCAAAGTCGCCATCTCGTCGGTCTCAAAGGCAAAAGATGTTCGAAATGCAACTTGGCCAATCCCAGCGGAGTACCGCTCGTTCCAACCGCTGATGCTATCGCATCCAAAAAAGCTCAGGATGTCCTCGGATAGGCGCTCACCGCGAGAGCCTTTCGGCAGCCAACCGAGTTCTCGGAGGGCTCGAACTGGAAACGACTGCCCCCACCTAGACAGCTCTTCGGTTGGCGCAGAACCTGCAAGCCGCGCTCTATCGCCCAGAAACTGGTTATAGCGTTCGATCCAGAACTGGCGTGATGCACCAAGCTCCGAAGATAGGGCGTCTGCGATTTCATCGGAAATCACAACGCGCCCTTCCATTATTCCAGAAAACAAGTCTTCTTCGAACCCGATGCGTTCGGCCAAATCGTGAATTGATGTTTTTCCAGCCGCAGCCAGCCGTGCGATTGTGTCGCCCGGTGGGGAAGCCCAGTTTGGTTCAAACATCAAGCAAACACCTCCCCTTCAATTACGATAGCTTTCAGGTGGATTCGATGAGCATCTTTCCACGCTTCGTCTCCAACGCCGGATGCAGCTATCACCGTCTTCAGTGTGCAGCCAGTGGATACGAACCAGTCCAGCTCAAAGGTGCCTTCGACTTTCGTCGCCGAAAGCGGTCCCATAGGTAAGTCACCGGCAAAGAACGCCGCCCTGAAATCCGCCACCAAACCGATGAACGCCTGACCGTTTTCACTTCCGAGGTGACGGTAGGCTTTCTTGGGTTCTGTTGCCAAGTCCCTCATGCGCTTGCTCGAAAAAGTCGGTTCCAAGGATCCAGCATCCCAAAAGTTGCACAAAATGGAGCCTTGGAAGGCACGTCGCTTACAATATCTTCCCAGCAGTCATACATGCAGCGGGTGTAGCGGGCTTGGCCGCAAAAGTCACGAGCGAACTGTCGTGAGGTTAGGATTGGCTGACGACATCTGCCACACCGATCTGTTCGGGAACGATGCGGTGCGCAGCTCGGACCCCAGTGTTGACCAAGGAAAAGGGGCGCGATGTGCGCCCCTCTCGTTCTTCACTGAGGTGTTGGCTAGCCCTACGCAGGTTTCTTCGGCTGCAAAGCGCGCCGCGCTTCTTTCTCGGCAGCGGACCCCTTCACCCATTGCCACGGCGCGCGGGGCTTCCTCGCCTTCGCCAGTTCGGGGTTCGCTTTGGCGTCACTGGCGGCGGCGCGCAGCCGTTCGCGAGCCTCGCGCGAGTCGATCTTCAGTTCGTCGCAGATGGCCTTGAGCGTCACAATTTCGGTCATGTCGATCTCCTAAGTTGCTGATGAAGATCGATAAGACGCAAGGCCAGAGCGTGTCAGGGATAACCCCAGAACATCTTTAGCTATTCTCGATCTGCTGCTATGACTGATCTCGACGCGGCAGACGCAGCCGTGTTGGGGCGTGGAAACCCCTCTCTGACTAGGCCGGGCAACCGGCTGAACACCTTTGACCTATGGTCGGGGTGCCTGTGTTATACAACAGGCCGCCCGGCTAAAGGCACAGGGTCCGTGTCAGAGCGGATTTCCAACACCCCGATCACCAGTCAATTGCGAGGGCGCTCGCAGATCGGGGTTTGGTGGAACTGGCGCTGTCCCATCCCGTCGAGTGGACCGACCGTGCAAGCCTGCCTGACCGCGCAGGCGTGTATCTGATTGCGCGTGGCGAACCAGGTAACACTGTCTACATCGGTCGAACATGGGGCGCGAAGGGGATACGCCACAGGATACGGACGTTCCACAGGTCGGCGACCACCGGGCAGAAGGGCCATGCCGGGGGCGTCACATTCCACGGCGTGTTCGACGGCGACACGACTGGCTTGCTCGTTTCGGTGCACCTGCCTGACGGCATCGACCCCAAGCCGGAAATCCTGCACCCCTACATCGCCTATGCCGAGCGACGGTTGATCTGGGAGCATGTCGAGGCGCATGGTGGGCTGCCGGTGTGCAACTCGGAATGACCTGCAACTAACCCCGAGGATCGAGAGCGAAACGCGCGCGTGGCGGCGTTGTATTGAGCCAGGAGCGCCGGGGCGTGCCTCAGGCATGTGATCCCGCCGCAATCCCGGCTGGCGCGCTGTGTGGCGCGCTCACGGCGGAAATCCCGACATCCGAACGGGCGCGGCGCATCGGCATGGCTACCTCTGTGGTCTTCCTCGCCGGGACGGGAATTACCCTGACGGGCGATGGTCCCTGATCTTATTGCGCTCGCATCGAAATCAGCCAGCGAGGAAATCGGCATGACGATACGCGCGACATGGGCCTTCAACGGCCAGACGAAAACCATCTTGGGCAATTGGCAACGCCTGTGGTGCCTGCTGTTCGGCCCGTTCTACTACCTGTTCAAGGGCATGTTCCTGTGGGCGATCTTGTCGCTGATCACGGCCAACGGCCTGTGGATCGGCTTCCCCCTGTTCAACCGCGCCATCGTGCTGCGCCACTACCATCGCAAGGGATGGGTGCAAGAATGACCGCCCGAGCAGTTTGCCACCCGAGTGGAACCCGGCGCGCTATGCCAAAACCCCGCGCGAACGCGGACCGCATGAAAAGGCTGGGCAATTTAGCTCCGGCTCGTACCCGACAGACTGACAGATAGTCAACGGGTCGGTCCGAGGCGTTCCACGCAGCGCTGTCAAAGGGCGACCACAGGGGGATGGGGGGAGATGTTTTTTTATCGGCGCGCCCCCTTTGGGCGGACAAGGGGTCATGCATACTGCCGAGGTTTTCGGCCCCTAGCCGCCGCCCATCGCGTCAGTTGATCTTGGTGCGGGGGATGACATCGAACGGCAGTTTTCCCTTCCGTCGTAACTCCTGAAATCTCTCGATGTGCGCCATGATCGTGAGCGCATGTTTGAACGCGAGGTCGGTCCGCGAATAGGTCTCAAATCCGTGGATCGACGCATAGAGGCCGGTCACCTCTAGAAGGGCTTCGACAACATCGGTGTTGGTCAGATTGATCTCTTCTGACCCCTCTGTCCTGCCCTCATTCAGAATTGCCTGCTGGATCGCTGATTTCAGGCGCTTCTGCATTTCGTCGTGCTTGGTCATCTTGGATTTCCTTCTGATATTTGAAGCGCCTGGGCCGCCAAGGCTCGACAGCGCGGTTTTCGGTGGGGATGAACACTTGCTCAAAAATCCCACACGTGCGTGACTTCTGAGCAAGTGATCGTGGCGGCGCCGATTAGGGCAGTGACCAGACGGAGGCTTTCCCCTCCTTCGACTTCACCACGCCAAGTGCTTCGCTCGCGCGCCGGAGGGTCGGGAGTGAAATCCCTTCCTCCTTGGCCCAGCCGTCCAGCACCTTCTTCTTGACCGGCCCCTTGCGGAGGACGCTTTCCAGCCAGCCCGTGGCCGTTTCCCGTTCCTTGGGGGGCCGCCCACGCTCCGAGTCCGGCGGTGCCAGCAGGTCGCCCACCGTCAGTTCCGGTTCGCAAGGGTGCCAGATCACATGAGGATGGGATCGGGGGCCTGTGCTCTGCATTTCGAACACGATGGTCGGCCCCGGCTCGGCATAGTTCGATTTGGCGTGTGCAACGGCACGCTTGCGCGGGTCGTCGGGATGCGGCGCGAGGATCAGGCCCGAGCGCACGCGCGCCGAAATCGAAATCGACCCGATACCTTGGTGCATAGCATGGTCGGCCCGCGCTTTCCGTAGGTGCCGGACGATCAGGATGGCCGTGTCGAACTCGCGGGCCAACTGATCAATCTGCACCATGAAATGCATGGTCTCGGTTGCCTTGTTCCCGTCCGTGCCTTCCTTCATGAACGCAATGATGGGGTCGATCACCACGAGCGCAGGCGTGTTTGCCGCGAGTTCCAGCCGCAAGAGAGTGAGGCCGCGTTCATCCAAGGTGAACGGTTTCTCCTGGTATCGGACCTTCGAGACATCGGCCCCGGCCTTCATGAGGCGGGGTTTTAGCACGCGCGATGGGTCATCCTCGGCGGACATGAACAGGACCGAGCCATTTTCGATGTCATCCACGAACGGCGGGGGCCTGCCTGTCGTGACAGCGGCGGCGATTGCGCATGTGAAGGTGGATTTCCCTTGGCCCATGTTCCCGTCGAGAACCGTCAGGGCACCCTTCACGATATAGGGATATGCGAGGAACTGTGGATCATCTTCCTCCACGTCCCCCAACCAGCCGAATGCTGCCTCATGCCCAGCCTCGTACTCGCTGACGCTCGCGGCGATGCGTTCGACCTCATCGGCGTCAAGCGGCGGGCTACACGCCGCCGCGTTGATCGCCTGCAACGCGCCCGCGATGGCGGTCTCAGCCAGTCCGCGAAATCTTAGCGAACCGGCAATCTTGGTCAGTTCACTGTTTCGGCCCCCGGCCTTGAACGCGACGACCTTATCGGGTCGCCTTTCTTTTGTCGGGGTCTCCTTCGAGGATTTCGCGGTGCGACCCGTCCGTTTCGCTGGACGTGCCGTGCTCTTCGGATGCTGAGGCCGCTGCCTGCTGGGATTGGATCGCTTCTTCATGCGTCATCCCCCAGCTTGCCGACCACGCGGGCGATTTCCTCATTGAGCTTGCCGATGTCGTGTCCGTGCTTCTCCACGAAATAGGGGTTTGGCCAAATTACGCTGGCGATTTCGTCATGACACGCGCCTGCCTCGTGTAGCGCGGCGATCATGTGGAAAATCTGGGCAGAGCGGTTCGGCTCATACGCCTTACGGTTCCCCATCAGCGTTCGCGCCTTGGGGTGAAGGTCTTTTCGGTATTTCCTGATGACCTCGGCCTTGTCGAACTTGGTCGGATCGACATCTACCTCGGGCAGAGGACTCGTCAGCTTCGCTCGATCTCGCTTCAAGGCGAGCGGTCGAGCGCGGATTTCGGTCCAGTCACATGCAACCGTGTGGACGTAGGGTTCGTCGTACTGGGGCTTGTGATTGACCGACCCCATGAGACGCAGCATCTTCGTAATCGTCCAGCCGTTCCGGTCGCCACCGTGCCGGTATGCCAGAGCCTTGGAAAACCGCTCGGCCTCGTCCGGTTCGTGGTACGTATCCCATGACCAAAGCGCCTGATACCGATCCGGCGAAGTCTCCCAGATCAAGCTCGGCCACGGGTCATAGGCGTCGGGGTCACTCTCGTCGATGTCGCACCAGCCGAAACGTGTCGGCAGGGCATACTGACGCTTGCGGCGCGGCTTGGAGAAGGCGTTCGGGCAGAAATACTGATCGTAATCCCAGCGATTGAATTGGGTCAGGAGGTCGAACAGCTCTGTCGAGAACGCGCCGTTCCTGATCTTGATGGCCTTCTCGATCCATTTCCCGTCCGAAACCCTCTTGAAACCCAAGAAGGTATAGACTGTCCCTTTCGGCACCTCCCAGAAATCCCAAATATCCATGAAGAATTGGTACTGGCTGCGGGTGACATCGGCGTCGTCGTCAAGGTCTTTGAAGATCCGGGCCGTGTTCTTGGGGTGCTTGTTCGGCACGTAGGTTTTCTTGTTCGTCATGATCGTCTCCGACATGCGACCCGGCAGCCACAGGTGATGGACACCCTCGGGCGCGCGCAGGTCGCTTTATTTGGTGGGGTGTGGTCGCCGGTCAGTAGTCGGCGTAATGGGTGCGAGCGCGCTCGGCCGCGCGGTCAGCTAGCCAGTCCTCGATCTCGGCCATGAACCACGCGACGGTGGTGCCGGCCATGCGGATTCTGCGCGGGAACCGTCCGCGTGCTTCCCAGCGAAGCAGCGTAACGTTGGATACCTTGATGCCCATGCGCTTCAAGTCGTCGCGCGTTGCGAGCATCTTACTTGCTTTGTCGTCTGTCATGATTTTCCCTTTCTGACTAAAGGGAACCGGTTCCTGACAAAGCAGTCGCATGGATTTCAGGGCGTGTCATTTCGGCACTATGAACGGGATGGGTCCATTTGAAGCCGTTTTGTTCAATCGTAGAGGCGGTAGGCAGCTACAGCCGTTTGTATCTGTCTATTGAGGTTCTCGAACCGCTTCGCATCTTTCGAGAATTTGGAAAAATAGGCGGCCAAAAGTGGGTGCGCTGACGCTCGGATGAACTCAGGAAATTCACCGTCGATATGGCCAGAAGATGCAGAACGTTTCACGTTTTCGATCCCCCTGAAGGCGATGAAAACCTCTGTCATTCCATCGACAGTCATTTGAATTGTTTCGGCATATGCCGTCGCAACCCCGTCTTCTTTGGGTGTGGCGGAAACTGCCTGAACCAATTCTTGAAGAGCCGAAACGGCATTTCGTGCCTCATGCACCCTTTGCCGCATTTCGGACGCAGGAACGAAACGCGGGGAGTTGTCCCGCCCAAAGCGGACAACCACCGACGATAACAGGTCGTCGGACTCGGCCAATTCTGCCAATAGGCGGCGGGAGGTAGTATCGATCTTTGCGGCCCAGGCATATTTTTGGGCCGGGGTCGAGGCACCACCTGCGAAATTGAAAACAGACAGAAGGTATTCGGCTGTGGCGGCGAGTTGAAGGCGCAACGCAGTGATGTCGGCTGGGTTCTCAAGCCTCAACGTGCCTGCAATCTTGAGCGCAGCGTCATCGGTGTAGATTTCGGACCACGGATTATGACCGCAAGGGAAGTCCTTGCTGGCTTCACCAACCCAACGCTCAGGCGTGATGTCGCCTTTCAGCTTTCTGATCATTCTTGGGCGCTGTGATTTTTTCGATACGCTCATTCCATTTGCCCAATGCCTCGCGCTTCTCGTCCGCGTATGAATAGACATTGTAGATAGCCGCCACGCCCGAGACCACACCCGTCTTGTGGTTCAATAGCGCCTCGGTGACGGGCTGTGGAACGCCCAGCATCGCCATGTTCGTGGACATCGTGCGCCGCAGGTCGTGGATGATCCACGGCTCCGTGCCCTCGGGCAGCGCCTTGTCGAGCCGGTCTTTCAGGCGACCGAAGCCCGACACGGGCGATTTGCCGGTGGTCGTGAACACGTAGTCCGATCCGAGGAACCTCGGCACCCTGCGCAGCACGTCCAGCATCGCGGCGGTGATCGGAACCGTATGCTGCCTGCCGTTCTTCGCGCGCCGCGAAGGCAGGGTCCACAGGCGTTTTTCGAGATCGATTTCCGACCAACGCATCTCGGCGACCTCGGCGCGTCTCTGGCCGCTGAGGATCAACAGCTTCATGCAATCCCCGAAAGGATAGCCTTCGGCGTCACAGGCCGTCCACAGCGCGCCCAGCTCATCGTCAGTGAGGACGCGCTCGCGCGACCGTTCCTTGGACAGCGGTTTCATCCCGGCGATGGGGGAGGCATCGATCATGCCGCGCTCGACGCACCAGCCCATCAGGTGCTTTAGGTGGGCCAGCGCCCGGTTCGCGCTTGTCGGCGCGGATTTGCGGATCAGGTCGCAGGCTTTCACCACGTCTGCACGCTTGATCTGGTCGATGTGTTTGTCGTGCAGGGTCGTGAACTTCGCCAGCAAGGCTTGCTTTCGCTTCCAGTCGCGGTTGTGAACCATGACGTACTTCTCCATGTAGTCAGGGATCACCGCACCGAGCGTAGGTTTTGCTTCGACCTCCAAGCCCGTGCGATCCTCAAACCGACCCGTCTCGATATCATAGAGCACCTGTCGCACCCGTTTGCGCGCTTCGGCCAGCGATAAGACAGGGAACCGTCCGATGGTCAGGCGGCGCATCTTCCCGTTGATGCGCTTGTGCAGGCAGAATGTCTTAGTGCCGGACGTGCTGATGCGAAAGACGAGGCCCGGCATCAACTCGTCCCGAAATTCGAGACGCTTGGACGGGTCAGGCTTTACGCCTTCGATGAACTTGGCGGTGAGTTTGCGTTTCATACGCCCATGATAAAATGGGTGGATGAGCTGCGTCAGGGACAACCCTAGAGGGTTTGAGAGGTTTTGGGCCGAACTCTGTCTGCTCGGCTTGTCACGCTGAGCATGGCTGCCTTGGCTTTCCCATCGCCAATCCAGACAGTATTCGAACGCTACGAAAACTCGCCAAAGCTAATACCTTGTCATCCTGTTTCTCAAAGTCGAGTCGTTCCAGCCCCATAGATGACATTGTCAACCGAGTCGATGCTCAAACGCTTCTCCAATTCTTTCAAGAATTCTTTGTCTCTCACCCTAGGATCGTCGTTGCTCACCAATGCGACCTTTGCTGAAAGTGGAAGAAACGTGTCAGCCAATTCTGTGAGAAGAATTCCAAACGTTACAGACTCTTTTGGGTTATAGACGGCTTTGAAAATCATGGGCCGAAAATATTTCTCAGAACGCGTTGCGCCGATACCGACCATATAAATGCTTCCATGGGCAATATAGATTGGACCTTTGTGGGAGTACTCAACACCGTCCTGCATTGAGACATGGTAGTGCATCCAAGGTTCATCGCCATCATTCGAAATCACTATCCCCCCCCTGAATTAGTCCGTCTTTCCCACGTCGGAAGACCGTATAGTCGCCACGGTAGTCCTCCAGCGGCCCAAACGCTTCGTTGCGCATTTCAAGGGCGCCACCGAGGGCTTCGGCAACCCGCCAATTTCCACTCTCGGAACGCGAAACGAAATTATGAAGTTTCCGTATTGCGTCAGCTCCGGCACTGTTTCTTTTAAGAGTATTCGGGAGTCCATTGGCAAACCATCGATCAACGCTCTTCCTGCTCGTCCCAATATAGAACGCCAAAAAGTCAAAATACTCCGAGCGGTCACTTGATGGCATTCCCGCAGTTCGCGCTTGCACGAATCCAACAATATCGCGCCAAGAACCTTTCAAGAGTTCAAATTGCTTTTCGTCCATGCCCCCCCCATACAGACAACTTTTTGGTGTTTAGGACAACATTGCGGACAAGTCGACATGTTTGCTCCCCTGAGTTGCCGGTCTGGATGGCTGTGGACAAATTCATCAGTCCAGCCCCTACCAGCTGACAAATTTGCCACTCAGGGAAGATATGGACAAAAACGCGCCGCGAATGGCACACTAAATTTATGAAAATGAACGAAAAATCGTCACTATTTGGATGACATTTGCCAGTGTTCGGCCTATGCTCATTCAGGTTCGAGTAGCGTGGTGGAGGCGCAGATGCAGTTCAGACAATTGTTTGGCAATGAGCATGCGGCCGCAGACGATCTTCTGGAGGACTGCTATGTGCCACCTCCAGGAACTGCGGTTGGCAACCCGATTTTGGTTGGGCGTTGGGGAACTGGGAAAACCGGCCTACTGCTTCATCGGAACGCAAAACTATCGCGCGTGTTGCGTGATATCGATCCAAATTCAGATCGTATCTGGTATTTGGACGAAACAGGAATTCAGCTCCAAACCCTGCAACGCGTTCAAGAGCTATGCAATGCCGATGAACACTTGGTCAAACGTGTGCTTGAGGACCTATGGAAATCAGAGATTCTGAGGTGCGCAGTAGCGAGCCTGTATCACCTTTACGACTTCTACGGACGACCCACAGGACCGCACTGGGATGAAGTAATCGGTGTCTTTGGTAAAACCACGACGTCAAGCGTTTGGGAGTGGGTTCCAGCGCTTTTTGGGTCCTTCTCGGCTAGTGAAAAAAAGAACTCGCTGCAAAATCTGATGGATCGGCTGCGCGAGATAAGTTCGCAGCGCTTGATGAACAACGTTCAGGCCTGTCTCCGAGATATAAAAGACCACCCGGTCCAGCCATCTGTTGCCATCGAGCCGATAGAAACACCAGACTCACGGATAGAGGACGAAACCGATCTGGCGCAGACTCTGGTGACGTGTTTGCTGAATGTGTTCTATAAGTATTTCCAGCCATCATACCGTCAGCTCCTTCGAGTGGAAATTTCGATCCCTTGGCACCGCTACGTGCGTGATCAGGTCGGAGAACCGCAGAAGCTCACGCCTTTTGTTGGTCGTTTCAAGTGGACGCCTTCATCGCTCAAGGGATTCATAAACAAGAGAATCGAGTGGGAGTTTCGTCGTGTTGGGCGTTCTTTCGTTCAAAAGGGTACGCAGGATGCTTGGTCCCTTTTGTTCGAGCCGTTCGTTCGAAACAGCGTCACCCGCACGCCTGAAGATTCCTTCGAGTACGTACTTCGTCACTCACAGTATCGCGTCCGCGATGTCCTTCGGATGACGCGAATGGCCGTAGAGTTTGAAGCTGTGAAGCGTGAGGTCGACACTGACACGGTATTACGTGGAAGAGGCGGTTTGAAGGTTACGGAAAAAAGCTTCAACGCTGCTATCCGTCGTGCCTGCGCTGACACATCTGTCGAGCGTGTACTTGAAGCATCCAGGAGATTTCCAGGGATTGGTCGATACATTGAGGCATTGCGTGGAATCTCGGTTCCGTTTGATTTTAACGAACTGAAAAAACGGCGGTGGTCGCATCTGCTCAGCGAAGATGAGAAAGACGGCGTTTTCAAAGCCTTTGATCAGCTGTGGAGCGCTGGCATAATTGGCATACAGTTGCACGCCCAAAGCAAACTTGCTGTGGACCAACTGAAGGGGTCCATCGGGTCAAGCTGTCTTTCCAAATCCAACAGATCAGAATCAGAAGCAGTGTTCTATGTTTTTGACCACCTCAGCGACAGAAAGCCGTATGAAATCCTGACAACTTTCGATCATTCTGATGGTGGCAACGAACACCACGATATCCAAACCAAGATCGTTGTTCATCCAATCATGTTCGAATACCTCGACGTACGGCCGGTTAGCGAGTTCCCGATAGGTATCTAATCGGCACGTCTTCGAGGTCTGAGAACTAGTTGAGCTGCGGCTGTCTTTCGGCTTCAGTAGCACGCGCGCTGAAGTGATGAACTTCGGCAAGTTCCATCGCGGGTATCAGTGGGGTAGCAAGAGCAGCGTGCTTGAATGTTCAGACGTGAGATGGGGCGAGACGGCCTGCCATTCACAAAGATCAAGGTTTTCAATCGGCTACGTTACAGGTTGAGCGCCCCTGAGACGGCGTGCGCGGATCAACAGACCAATTGAAAATCCTCGTGTCGGTGGTTCGATTCCGCCCCCGGGCACCATTATATCCAGCGCAAAGTACTGACACTATCCCTTGTGGGTTGTATCAATGAGTACATGCGGTGTCAGCGCGCAAAGGGCCTCAACCTTGATGGGCCTCGGTTTAGACCCAAGGCGTGCCGCTTAATCCCGAAACGTCCGCCAAACCGCGATTTCATCGGGCATGTCGTCCATATACTCTGGGGCAGGGCGCTCCTCTATGACTTCTGGCGCGGCCTTTGGGTTGAACGACAGGGACGCGGCGCCGAAGACGGTGCCGCCCGATAGCACCGCGTTGACCAGCTCGCCCTCATCCGAACCGGTGGCATAGCGCACCCAGTCGTTGCCGTAGTGTGACGCCCGTTCGCGCCCTCGTTCGTAGCCCGTCACCTCCAGCACTTGCCGGATCAGGTCCATGTCGAAATAGAGCTGAGTGATCAGCCAAGGCGCGCCGTTTTGATAGACCATGACGTGGATATGCACCTCACGCGCGAAATACCACGACGGAAAGACAGTCATAAAGCGGACAACGCCTGCATCATCCGTTTTTTGACGGCCCCGCAGAAAGGTGGCGTCGCTGCCCTTTACGATCCCGGTATCGTCGATCACTGCGGTCTCTTCCGGGGGGCGGTTCGGGTCCACATGTTCCCAGCCCGAATAGCGGCCCTGTGCATCGCAATGCCAAATGTCCACATCGAACCCGGCCAAGGGCTGGCCCGTGGCCGCATCCGTTAGCCGAATGGCCAGATCCAGCGGCAAGCCCGGTTGCCCGTCGCGAATGTCCCGCCGCGTGGGCGGTGCAAAGTAATAGGGGCCTTCGAATTGCTTGGTCGAAACCATGCCAAGGGCGCGGGGCGGGAAGGCGGGATGGGTCATGCGGTTGGTCCTTTGATGCGGGTCTTCCAGATATGTTTTGTCGGCAGTGCAGGGAAGTGCAGGGCGGGCGGCCTGGACCGCCCGCCGCGGCGGTCAGACCCCGTTGGCAAACAGCGATAGCGCGGGATAAGCCTCGGGGGTGGTGATGACTTCGATCAGGCGCGGCTGACCCGAGGCCAACGCCTCTTGCAGGGCGGGGCCGATATCGCCGACCGCATCGACACGGGTGGCCTGAACGCCGCAGGCGCGGGCGACGGCGGCGTGATCGACGCTGTCGAAATGCACCGCCGATGTCCATTCGCCGAATTTGACCGTTTCGGCGTGTTTCTGGAAGCCCAGAATGCCGTTGTTCAAAACGATGGTTATCAGCGGGATGTTCATCCGCACGGCGGTTTCAAGCTCGGCCCAGCTATGGGCGAACCCGCCATCGCCCACCAGCGCAATCACCGGCGCGCCGGGACGTGCAACCGCAGCGCCAAGGCCCATCGGCATCCCCCAGCCCAAACCGGCCAGCCCGCGCGGCGCGATAATCCGCTGCCCGGCTTGCTGCGCCTTCAACTGCCCGACGATCCACATCGACGAATAAGAGGCGTCGGCCACGACAATGGTGTCGGGGGTCAGAAGGGGCTGAAGCTCGGCCATCACGCGCTCGGGCCGGATCGGGCTTTCGTTTGATCCGGTCAGCGGGGCGCGGTCCACTTCGAAGGCGGCCCATGCTTCTGTAAGGCGCTGTTCGACGGCGGGGCGGGCGGCCTTGCGGGCGCTCAGGTCCAGATCGGCCAAGGCCCGGGTCAGGGCGGCCAAGGTTTCGCGGGCATCGCCCTGAAGGCGCAGGGCCTCATAGGTGCGGCCAATCTCCATCGGGTCGATGTCCAGATGAATGAACCGTGCGCCTTTGGGGTAGATCTTCCAATTGTCGGTGCCGTTCTGGTTGGTGCGCGTGCCGATCAACAGCACCACATCGGCCTCATCCAGCAGGGGCTGCGTGTGCCGCGCCAGCGAATTCGGCCCGTTCAGCGCGCCTTGAACGCCGCCCGCCAAGGCATTGGTTTCATCCACTGCACCTTTGCCCATATTCGTTGTGAAAACAGGTATATGCGCGGTATCCATGAACCCGGCCAGCGCCTGCGTCGCGCCAGATACATGCACCCCGCCACCGGCGATGACGATGGGGGCCTTGGCCTCGGCGATCAGCCGGGCGGCCTCAGCCACAGCCGCTTGCGATGCGCAGGGCCGATCCAGCGGGAAATGCCCCAGCGAAGCGGCGCGCGGAAAGGGCGGCTCGCCCGCCGGGCCGCGCAGCACATCCGCCGGCAGCAAGAGCGCGACCGGCCCCGGCTTGCCCGTATTCGCCGCCGTCAGGGCCATGTCGATGTAGTCATCCACGCGGGTCGGGTCGTCGATTTTGCGCACGAATTTGCACACGCCGTGGAACAGCGCCATGTGGTCAAGTTCCTGAAAGGCGTTGCGGTCGATGGTCGGTGTCTCGACCTCTTGCACGAAGGCGATCATCGGAATACCGGCCTGTTTCGCCTCGGCCATGGGGGGCACCAACAGGGTGGCCGCCGGTCCGTTCTGACCGACCACCATGCCGATCTTGCCGGACACGCGGGCATAGGCGTCGGCCATCGCCCCGCCCATGTTTTCCTGCCGGTACGAGATTTGGCGAATGCCCGCCGCCTCGCAGGCCAGAACCAGTTTCGAGGGCAGGCTTTGGCCGAAAAAGCATTCGACGCCATGGCGCTTTAGCGCGGCGACGATGCGATCTGCGACGGTTTCGGGGGCGGTGCTGTCGGTCATGGTGGATCCTGTCCTGAGGAGTTTCGCGATTTCCCCCATCATTGCCACGCCGGACCGCGCCGCGATTGACTGAGAGTCACCGGTTTTCTGTGATCACCCATGCACGCCCAGAACCCGGCGACTCTTGGTCAAGACCGCGCCCATGCTTTCACGAAACACTTAGGCAACTGCGCGGCAGTCCACGCCAAGAGGATGAAATCATGAACGTCACCACTGAACCGAAACCGCAAACTGCGACCCATTCGGCAACGCGCCCCCAAACCGGGGCTGAATACCTGGAGTCCATCCGCGACGATGGAAGGGAAGTCTGGATCGATGGCCAGCGGGTCAAGGATGTGACCACGCATCCAGCTTTCCGCAATTCGGCGCGGATGGTGGCGCGTCTTTACGATGCGCTGCACGCCGACGAAAACGGCCACCTGCGCGCGCCGCTGCATGACGGAACCGGCTGGACGCATTGCGCGTTCCAAGCGCCACGTTCGCTGGAAGAAAGCCTGCAACAGAAGAACGCTTATGCCGAATGGGCACGGATTGGCTATGGCTGGCTGGGCCGGTCGCCCGACTTTATCGGCGCGGCCTTTGCCCCGTCGTTCCAGCTTGAGGGCGCGTATTTCGGCGAATACGGCGAAAACGCCAAGCGCATCGGGTGGGATCTGGCCCGCCGCGTGCCGTTCATCGGTCATGCCATCGTGAACCCGCCGATTGACCGCCAAGACCCTGCAGCGGCCAAGGACATCATGATCCGAGTTGAGGAAGAAACCGACGAAGGTCTGGTGATTTCCGGTGCCAAAGTGGTGGCCACCGGCACCGCGATTGCCCAGCAATTGCTGATCGCGCACCACTTTATTCCGGTGTCCGACAAGAAATACGCGCCGGTCTTTGTGCTGGATGTGAACCGCCCCGGCGTGAAACTGTTCTGCCGCCGGTCCTACGAAGGCGATGCCGCCCGAACGGCCACACCCTTTGACGCGCCGCTGTCCAGCCGTTTGGACGAAAACGATTCCATCCTCGTGCTCGACCGGGTTCTGGTGCCTTGGGAACAGGTCATCATGTATGACGCGCAAAAGGCCAATACCTTCATGATGGTGCCGGGCCAAGCGTCGCGCGGGTTGCTTCAGGCGGGCGTGCGCCTTGCGGTCAAGCTCGACTTCATGTGCGGCGCGTTCATGAAAGCGGTCGAGGTTGGCGGGACCAAGGATTTCCGCGGGGTTCAGGCCGCCGTGGGCGAAGCCATTGCCTACCGTCACACCATCTGGGCGATCATGGAGGCGATGGCCCGCGACAGCGACCCGTGGCAGGACATCTATCAAATGCCGAACCGCGTGCACGGCCATGCCTACCGCGTGACAGCGGCGGATATGTATTCCAAGATCCGTCAGTCGGTTCTGCGCCATGTGGCCTCGGGGCTGATCTATCTGCCGTCCTCGGCCAAGGATTATCTCAACCCCGAGGTTAAGCCGCTGCTGGATCAATATGCGCGCGGCTCACACGGGATTTCGTCGGAAAACCGATCGAAGATCCTGAAACTGTGCTGGGATGCGGTGGGCAGCGAATTTGCCTCGCGCCATGAACTTTATGAATCCAACTATTCCGGCAGTCAGGAACAGATCCGCGTCGATCAATATGTCCGCAGTTTCCAGAACGGCACCGCCGAGCAGATGCTGGGCATCGTTGACAAATGTATGTCGGAATATGACGTGAACGGCTGGACTGTCCCTGACCTCATCAACCCGGAGGCCTGAGATGAAGGTCATTGCCCGCAACCCCGAGGCGGAGTTCCCCGAAAGCTTCAAATCGCTCTGGCTGAACGGGCCGACGGGCGGTCTTGAAAGCTGCAACTGTCTGGTCAGCCGCGTGCCGCCCGGCCACAAGGGGCCGCGCCTGCACACCCATCCGGTGGATCAGTTTTATTTCGTCTTTCAGGGCGAAACCACGGTTCAGATCGGCACCACGGTGCTAAAGGTGACCGCGCCAGCGATGGTGCGGTTCCCCGCTGGCACGCCGCATTGCAATTGGAACGAAACCGACGATTACGAAATGCATTTCGAATTGATGGTCCCCCGTCCACCCGAAGGCCGCTTGATCGAATACTGGGAAGGCGATGCGCCCGAAATCGCCGATGCCGCCCGCTATGTCACGCCACTGACCGAGGATGGCTATCAGATGGGCCGCCTGTTCGCATCGCAGCATATTGCGTGGCGTGAAAACGGGTCAGAGTTTGCGCGGGTCTATGCGGCGCGGGTGCCGCCGGGGTCGGGTGGCCCGGCGCTGCATTTTCACGACTTCGATCAGCTTTACTATGTTTTTGGCGGCGAGCTGACGGTCCAGGTCGGCCACCGCAAGATGATCGCCAAACCCGGTGATCTGGTGATGCTGCCCGCCGGTCTGGTGCACACAAATCTGAACGAAGGCGATGCGGATGAATACCATCTGGCCATCCTGATCCCCGAACCCGAAGAGGGTCAGCAGTTCGACTACAAGGTGAACATCCAATATTCGGACGAGGTGCCCTTCGTGAACATGCCGGAGGCCAAGTCATGAGCCATTCCAAAACGCTGACGCCCTTGACCGATGCAAAGCTGAAGGCGGCCTTTGGGGCCATGGCGCATCCACGTGATTTTCGCCCCTTTGTGCCTGCGGAAAAAGCACCCGCCGCGCTGAATTCCACCCGAAAGGACCGCACCGCCGAGGTGATGGCAACCGACCTGATCCGCAGCACCCATGACCTATGGGGCGCGATGATGGCCGAACCGTTCAAGGGCATCACCACCGATGGCACCCTGCGCCCGGCGCCGCGCGTGCCCGCCCCGAATGGTGCACCGCGAATGGAAATGGAGGCCGCAGCGCAGGCCTTGCTGGATGTGCTGCGCCCTGAGATTGCTTCGCAGATCCTGTTCGACACCAACGCACCGGAATGGCGGCGCTGGCACAATATGCCCGTGCAATGGGATCGCGACGGGGTCGGGCTTGAGGAAATGAACGCAGCCGAGCGCGCGGCAATGCACGGGTTGATCCGCGCGTCCCTGTCCGAGGCGGGCTATGCCCATGTGGTTGAGCTGATGGAGGTGAACCGCTTTTCCGGTGCGCTGATTGGCCGGGAAAAGTACCTCAATGAACACTGCTACACCGTTGGGGTCTTTGGGAAACCCGGTGAAGCGGTGTGGGGGTGGCAGATCTATGGGCATCACCTGTGCCTGTCCTGCCGCCTGATTGGCGATACCTACATCCTGACACCAACCTTTCTGGCCGCCGAACCCACGGTCGTGGACGAAGGCGCGATGGCCGGGATCAACGCCTTTGTTGACAACGAAGACCGGGCGCTGGATCTGATCCGCGCTTTGTCGCCGGACCTGCGGGCCAAGGCCGTGACCTTGAACAGCATCCTGAACGCCGATGTGCCAGAAGGCCGCCGCCACTGGGCCGATAGCCTGCATCTTGGCGGCGCGTTTCAGGACAACCGGGTGATTCCGCTGGAAGGCGTTTGCGCGGCGGAATTCACGGATGGCGATAAGACCCGCCTGATGGAATTGTTCGAGACCTTCTTTCTGCTGCTGCCCGAAGGGCCGAAACAGGCGCGTCTGGCCGAAATCGCGGCGTATCTGGATGACACTTGGCTGTGTTGGATGGGCGGGCATGATGACTGGTCGCCGTTCTATTTCCGGCTGCACTCGCCCGTGGTACTGGCCGAATTCGACCATCATCAGGCGGTGTTCCTGACCAACTCCGAACCCGCGCGGTTCCATGTGCACACGCTGACACGTCATCCTGAAGGGGGTGATTATGGCATGGACCTGCTGGACCAGATCTGAGGAAATCCGATGAAATTTGCAACACTTCGTCAGGGGGATACCCTGTGCTTTGGTCTGGTTGATGGCGACCGCATTCACCTGGCCCCGGAAGGTGACACGCTGCGCGCCCATCTGGGCGGGGATCTGGCGGCGCTGGCGGCGCGTCTGCGTGATGTGCCCGCCGTGTCGCTGGCCGGGGCAGACTATGCGCCCGTGGTGCCCGACCCGCAGCAGATCCTGTGCATAGGGCTGAACTACCGCGACCACCGCGAAGAAACCCGGCCCGAGACCCGCAAATCCTACCCCGAAACGCCTGTGGTTTTCCCCCGCTTTGCCACTTCGCTTGCCGGTCATGGTGAGGCGCTGCCAAAGCCACATAATGAAACCGTCATGGATTATGAGGCCGAATTGGCCGTCATTATCGGCAAAGGCGGGCGCTACATCGCCAAAGAAAACGCCATGGGCCATATCGCGGGCTATGCCTGTTTCAACGACATTTCCATGCGGACATGGCAGACCAAAAGCGAACAATGGGGGCCGGGCAAGAACTTTCCCAAGTCCGGGCCATTGGGTCCGGTTATGGTGACGGCCGATGCGGTGCCAGACATCACCGAGGCGGGCATTCGCCTGTATCTGGATGGCGAATTGATGCAGGAAAGCTGGATCAAGCACCTGCTGTTCGATCTGCCAACCCTGATCGCCCATTGTTCGCAATTCGTCGAACTGCGCCCCGGTGATGTGATCGCCACCGGTACGCCCGGCGGGGTCGGGTTTGCCCGCCGCCCGATGGTTCTGCTAGAACCGGGCAAAACCGTGGTGGTTGAGATCGACGGCGTGGGCCGTCTGGAAAACGCGATCGTAGCAGAATGAGCTTTGCACAGATAAACGGTGTCTCCCTGCGGTATGACTGGCGCCCCGGCGCGGGCGTGCCGCTGGTCTTGCTGCACGAAATGGGCGGCACGCTGGACAGTTGGGATTTGGTTCTGCCGTTGCTGGGGGATCGGGCGGTGCTGCGCATGGATCTGCGCGGCTTCGGCCTGTCTGAAAAACCCACCGGGGCAATTTCACTGGCCGATCACGTTGGCGATATTGTCGGGCTGATCGACCATTTGGGCCTTGGTGCCGTGCATTTGGCAGGCTGTGCCGTGGGTGGCGGCATCGCGATTGCCGTGGCAGCTGAATTGCAAGACCGGGCCGAGGCGCTGACCGTCTTCGCCCCGGCCACCGGCGTGCCGCGTGAACGCCGCGCGGGATTGCTGGGGCTGGCCGACATGCTAGAACGCGATGGGCTTCGCGGGTTTCTGGAAGGCGACACCATCCCCAAGGCATGGCCGCAGCCGCGATTTGCCCGTGATGCCGGGTTTGATCTGTTTCTGGCAACGCAGCTGTCGGCCGCGCCGTCTATGCTGGCCGCGACTTACAGGATGCTGGCAGATGTAGACCTAGCCCCAGCGCTGGCCAACTTGCGATGCCGCGCGACCTTTGTTGCGGGCAGCCATGACATCGCCCGCACGCCCGCACTGGTGGCGCAAGTGGCCGCCAAAGTGCCGGGTGCGCGGTTCATGGAAATCGACAGCAGCCACTTTATGGCCTTGCAGGACCCCGACAAAGTCGCCGCGATCCTGCTGGACGCCGCCTAGACAAAGGGCGGCGTGCCAAAGGCGGTTTGCACCATCGAAGGCCGGTCGATCAGGCTTTGCATGAAAGCCTCGGACTTGGGGGCCTGATCCACCCATAGAAACTGCGGGAACCGCATATCCAGATAGGCCATCAACGCCGCATAGGTGATATCGCCCGCATCGAACCGGCCCGGCTTCAGCCGTGGCTCCATCCATTGGATCGCCGCTTTGATCGAGGCGGCAAAGCCCTTGATGTGCTCCTCAGTATCGCTGTTCTGCGTGCGGAAGGTTTCGTCCAGCAGCTTGACCGCCTTTTCCATCGCACCATCGGCCACCGAATGGCGTAATGTACAGTCATGGCGGTCCGCATCGGGGTAAAGCCCGCCGCCTGCCTGCGCATCCAGGAATTCAAGGATCACCAGACTGTCGAAATAGGGGGTCTCGCTATCTACCAGAACCGGGATCATGCCCAAGGGATTGTAGGGCAGTACCTCGGGCGCGGGGGTCATTGGTGTGGTCACCACATCGACGCGCTCGATGCGATCTTGAAGGCCCAGCTCATGGGCGGCGATCATCACCTTGCGGACAAAAGGCGAGCGGGAAGAAGAATATAGGCGCCAACGCATGGACCGACCTCCTGTTGTGAATTAAGCCGGATCGTAGCGCCGCCGCAGGACATGGCCCAGCACCTTTCGACCGTTTTGAACCGCCGGGCTTGAGCCGGTCGATCCTTGGTCAAGACCGCAGATAGGGCGGGCTGGCAGATTGGCCGGGCAAACAGGTCAGGAGTAGTCGCACATGATGTATCGCCGCAAGATCGGGGACGCCGAGGTTTTCAACATCGTCGAGATGATCGCCCCGACCCATGATCCGGCGATGCTCTATCCTGCTTTGGGGCCCGAGGGGCTGCGGGACGTGGCGGACAGGCTGACGCCTGACCATTTCTGGCCCGCGACCGGCAAGCTGATCATCGGCATTCAGATCTGGGTGGTGAAGCTGGGCGAGGATGTGATCGTCATCGACACTGGCGTCGGCAACGGTAAGCCGCGCGGGCTGCCACGGTTCGACCGGCTCAATACGCTTGCGCCTGTCTGGCTCTCGGCCATTGGGGCCACGCCCGAGGCGGTGACCCATGTCATCAACACCCATCTGCACGGCGATCATGTGGGCGGCAATACGGTGGCCTCCGGCGATGGTTGGACTGCGGCCTTTCCCAACGCCCGCTACTGGATGCCGCAGCGTGACTATGACTATTGGCTGCCCCGCTACCACGAGGCGAAGGGCATAGGCGAAACCGAAGCCTTCACCGATGGCGTGATGCCTTTGGTCGAGGCAGGCAAGGTAACGTTCTACGGCGAAGGGCAAGAAATTGTGCCGGGTCTGACGATGAAAGCGGCCTATGGGCACACGCCGGGCATGATGCGCGCCGATCTGACCTGCGCGGACGAAGCGGGCGTTTTCTGCGCCGATATCTTCCATTCACCGCTTCAGATTTTGCGGCCCGATATCAACACGGTCATCGACGTCTTGCCCGAGGTGGCGCAGGCCACCCGCATGACGTTCTTGGCGGAAATGGCCGACACTGGCGCATTGGTAATGCCTTGCCACTTTGGCGCGCCCCATGCGGTGCGGATCGTGCGGGATGGCGATGGGTTTGGCTTTGTCCCTGACGTGGTTTGACACAGAAGACGGGGCGCGATTGGCCTACCGGCTGCGCCCCGGCGCGGGGCCGGTGGTGGCATTCGCCCATCCTCACACCGGAGACATGGGCAGCTTTGACGCGCTGCTGGATCTGTGGGACGGGCCTGCCTTGGTCTGGGACAGGCGCAGCTATGGGGCTTCCGGTCGCGGCGCGGGCGGCCCGGCGCAGGCCGATGATCTATGCGCATTGCTGGACCATCTGCGGCTAGACCGCCTGCATCTGATCGGGATTGCCGCAGGTGGGGCGGTTGCCGCCGCCCTTGTCATCCACCACCCGGACAGGGTGGCCGGTTTGGGGCTGGCCTGTTCCTTTATCGGTCAGCCGCATGATTTCTGGTGCGCCGCCACGGGCGAGGCGCGCCCTGAAGGCGATGCCGCCGCGCGGGAATTGTCACCGGCATTTCGTGAAACGGATCAGGGTAAGCGCTGGGCCGAAAAGGCCGCGCATTTGCGGCTGTCCGGCGCGGGCGAGCCGCCGCAGCCTTGCCCAGTGGATTTGGCGCAACTGGCTGCGTGCACGTCAGTGCATTTAGCGACTGGGCAAAACGATCTGCTGTTCACGCCCGTGATGCTGGCCCATGCTGCGCATCTGTTGCCAATGGCATCGGCGCAGGTTTTGCCCAATGTCGCCCACGCCCCGCATGTTGAAGACCCGGCAGGCTTTGCGCGATGGGTGCAAAACGTGGTCAGTCGCGGATAAGCGTGTCCACCTCGCCCTCGGGCAGGGCGACATCGGCTTCGTTCAGGATCATCGCGACGGTGGTGTAGGTGCCGCAAAACAGGATCAGGTCCACGACCTCGGCCTCGGACAGATGCGCCTTGAGCGCGGTCAGAACCGGCGCGGGGGTCGGGCTGCCCTTGGCGAGGGCGGTCACATAGTCAAACACCGCGTCCAAACGTGGGGTCAGGTCGTCGGGCCTGCGGAATTGGTTCAGGGCGTCCAACTGGTCCTGACGGAATTCGCCCGCCTTGAGCGCCCGCCGGCAATGAGTCCACCACGCATACCGGGCCGAGGTGGCCCGCGACAGGATCAGCACTGCCAAGCGCCGCGTCAGCCCATCCAGATGCGATGCACCGCCGTTGAAGTGGTCCAGCAGATTGACGATCAACGCGCCGCTTCCGGGTGATTTCAGCAGCATATTGAATGGCCCGCCAATCCCATCGGCAGACACTTTCAACACCCGGTCGGCCAGATCCTTGGCTGTGCCGTCCAATGAATCATAGTCCAGTTTCGAAAACCGCATATCGCCCTCTTCGGTAAAAACAAGGCCGGGCGCAATGGCCCGGCCCTGATGTGCTTTGCTGGCGGAAGGTTATTCCTTGGCCAGCTGCGCTTCAATCGCGGCGACAAAGCCCGGATTCTCTGGGGCCGAGGCCAAGAAGGCCGTGCGCCCGCTGGTGATCGCCGGTTGCAGCGCTTCGACTTCGGCATCGGTTGCGGTGCGGATGTTGATGCCCGCCGCCGTTACGGTGCCGTGCTCTTCGTCGCGCAGATAGGCCGAGGCCCATTTCGACCGGTCATAGCCGGTGGTTTCGTCAATCACGGCCTTCAGATCGTCGGGCAGGCTGTTGTAGAAATCCTTGTTCATCACGACAAAGGTCAAACCGCCGCCAAACGGCGCGTCATAGATTTCCTTGACCAGTTCTTCGATCCCGAAGTCGAACACCGCCCCGGCGGTGGTCATCAACCCGTCAACCGCGCCTTTGCTCATGGCTTGGTAATATTCCGGCACCTTGATCGCAATCGGAACGCCGTTCAGCGCCTCAAGCACCTTGGCGCGGATCTGGCTGCCCATGCCCATCTTGGTGCCGTTCAGGTTGGTGTAATCCTCAAGCGGTTTGGCCATGAAGAACGAATTGTTGTTCACCGCCTGCACCCAGAGCACTTTGACCTCGTCAATCGTGCCCAGATCACCGGCCGCATAGGCATTCCACAGCGCGCCCGAGGCGGGCTCGGGGTCGGTGTAAAGGCCCGGCACGCCGATGGCCGTCAGACCGGCGAAACGTGCGCCGTAAAAGCCCGGCAGATCCCAGGCCACATCGGCCACGCCCTGCGACACGCGGTTCACTGCATCGCCCATCTTGGCCAGCGTGCCACCGCAGAACATCTGATAGTCGATCCGGCCACCGGACTTTTCCTTCACCTCTTCGGCCCAGACATCGAGATAGTTCTTGCACACGTTGCCATCAGGCGCGGCGCCCGCGGCGATTTTCATTGTAAAATCGGCAGCCGATGCCGCACCCGTCAAACCCAAAGACAGTGCCGCACTCAGGCACAGCTTTCCAAATAGCGTCATTCTATATCCTCCCTAGTCATGCGACTCGCCCTCGGGCGGTCGTCTGGCATAAGCATCCCTTGTTCTGCATGGATCGGTCTTGACACTCAGTCGCCTAAAATTGGAGGTCTGCAAGACAGGCAGGCAGGAAGCAGACAAGGTTCAAGGATTCGTCGTCTTAGGTTCAAAACGCCGTGTCTGACTTGCGGTAGCATCCGCCTGCTGAATGAACAGGAGCAACAGCCATGTCCGATGCCACACTCGCCAACGAATTGAAAGATGCGCTGGGGTTCGACCATCCCTCGCTAGAGGTGGTCGCGCGGATGGATCCGCCCTTGGCTGAACAATTCGCCGCAATGGCGCAGGCGGTCAAAACCTCGAACGCGCTGTCGGTCAAGGATCAGGCGTTGATCATGCTGGCGCTGAATTCGGCTGTGGTGCATCTGAACGGCGAAATGGTGCGCGCGTATATCCGGGCGGCGCTGGCCGCCGGGGCCACGGCGGGTGAAATCCGCGAAGTGTTGCAGCTCACCTCGGTTCTGGGGATCCACGGCACCATTCCCGGTGTGTTGATCCTGACCGAAGAAGAAGGCGGGCTGGACAAGGTGCGTGACACCGCTGCGCCTGATCGCAAAGCCAAGGCCGAGGCCGCGCATGCCGCCTTTGAGGCCAAGCGGGGCTTCCTGACGCCCGCATGGCAGGCCTGTACTTACTATGTGCCGTCCTTGGTTGAGGCCTATGCCGGGTTCTCGGGCGTGCCATGGGCGACCGATCACCTTAGCCCCAAGACCAAGGAACTGGTCTATATCGCCATCGACCTGATGCCGCAGCACACGCATATGGAAGGCACGCGCGTGCACATGCGCAAGGCCCGCGCCAATGGCGCCACGGATGACGAGATCACCTCGATCCTGCAAATGATCGCGCTGCTGGGCATTCAGACCCATATGTTGGCCCTGCCGGTGCTTGAGGAAGAATTGCAGGCGGCGGGTCTGCCGTCCTGACCGGCTGACTTGACCGCAATCGCCCCGAACGCCGCATCGCCTTGATGCGGCGTTTTGCGTTTGGTCGCACGGATTTCAGGGCGTCCGACCGGTCCGGTTTGACCTGTTGTCGCCTGTCTTTTGCGCCCTGCTCTTCGCGGGCCCAAGGACGCTGGACAGCCGCCTTTCGGCCTGTCGAAACTGCCAAAAAAGGGGACGATACCAATGCGATTTACTGGAAAGACCGCCATTATCACCGCAGCTGCTTCGGGCATTTGCCGGGCCGCCGCACTGCGCGCCGCCGCCGAAGGGGCAACCGTGGCCTGCGTCGACGTCTCGCCCGCTGTGGCAGATGTGGCCGATGAAATCATCAAGTCCGGGGGCCGCGCCACGGCTTGGGTGGTGGATGTGACCGACAAGGCAGCGCTTGTCGCCACGCTGACCGATATCGAGGCCGCGCAGGGCCCGACCGACATTCTGGTGAACGGCGTGGGCCGGTCATCGGTGGTCAAGGGCGGGGGCGAGTTTTGCGACAGCAACCCCGAAGACTGGGAAGAGGTGCTGGACATTTCGCTGATGTCGGCGATGCGGATCTGCCGACACATCGTGCCGGGTATGCGGGACCGGGGCTATGGGCGCGTGGTCAATATCTCGTCCGTGGCGTGGCTGATGCCGACGCCGCGCTTTTGCGATTATGCGGCGGCCAAGGCGGGGGTTGTGGGCTTTACCCGTGTTCTAGCCATCGAAACCGCGCCCAAGGGGGTGACGGTCAATGCCGTGTCGCCAGGGCCGATTGAAACGCCTGCCACGGCCAAACATCCGCCCGAAACCCGCGCACGGGTCGAGGCGACCATCCCGCTGGGCCATTACGGCCAGCCCGAGGATGTGGCGGCGGCGATCCTGTTCCTTGCGTCGGATGACGCCAAGTTCATCACCGCGCAGAACATTGTCGTTGGCGGCGGCCGGGGGATTGTTTGATGGCGGGCGCGGCTGTTCAAGGCTGGGCGACCAAGGCGGGGCTTTTGCCCCTGCCAGCCCGCCAACCCGTGCGCCCCGAGGATCTGGCCACGCGGATCGCCATTTCCGAGCTGTTTGCCCGTTACGGCATTGCCCATGACGAAGTGGACGTGCCTGCCATGGCCGACCTGTTCGCACCGGAAGCGGTGGTTCAGGTGTCGCTGGCGGGACCTGTCTTTGAAACCCACCGGGGGCGCGACGTGATCTGTGCCAATTTCGAGCGGGTGACCGCCACGCAATCCGATCAGCGCCGCCATGCGGTCACCAATCTTGAGATCACGCCATTGGATGCGGGCCGCGCCTCGGCGCGGGCTTACGGCATCGTCTCGGCTGCGAATGCCGATGGCATCGGGGTCGTCGTCAGCTGCGCCTATACCGCCGACCTGGCCCTGTCAGAGGACGGGCTGTGGCGGTTTCAGCGGCTTTGGATCGGCATGGATCACTACGCGGGGCAGGCCCCCGGCACGTCATGAGGAAGATGGAATATGCGCGAATTTGATGACTATAAAAACAGCTACAAAACCCTGACCATGGAACGGGATGCCGACGGCATTCTGCTGCTGACCGCCCATACCGATGGGGGCCCGCTGCGCTGGGGGGCCTTGCCGCACGAAGAATGGCCGCATGCCTTTCATGACATCGCCATGGACCGCAAGAACCGGGTCATCATCCTGACCGGCACGGGCGACGAATTTTCCGGCCCGCGCCCGCCTGCGGCCACGCGCTATGCCCGACCCGTGGCCGATATGGACCGGATCGTATTCGACGGGCGCCACCTGCTGGCCAACCTGCTGGAAATTCAGGCCCCGATCATCAGCGCCATCAACGGGCCGTGTATCCGGCATTCGGAAATCCCGCTGCTGTCGGATATCGTTCTGGCCTCAGACACCACGGTGATCGAGGACGCGGGCCATTTCGAAAGCGGGTTGGTGCCGGGCGACGGGGTGAACCTGATTTACCCCATGCTGATGGGGCACAACCGGGCGCGGTATTTCCTGATGACCTCGCAAAAGCTTTCGGCACAGCAGGCGCAGGATTGGGGCTTGGTGAACGAGGTTCTGCCAAAGGATCAACTGATGGACCGGGCGTGGGAATGGGCGCGTGAACTGGCCCGCCACAATGACATGCACCTGCGCAACACGCGCCAGATCATGACGTTGGAATTCCGCAAGAAGATCTTCGACCATCTGGGCTATACGCTTCAGATGGAGGCCATGGCCAACCTTGGCCGCGACAAGGCCCCGGAATGAGCGTTTCGCTGAACGATTTCAAACGGGCGATGCGGGCGCTTCCGGCGCAGGTGGCGGTGATCTCGGCCAAGGCCGATGACGTGCGGATCGCCATGACGGCCACGGCGGTGACCTCGCTCTCGGCAGAGCCGCCGCAACTGCTGATCTGTGTGCACCACATGGCGCGCCCGGCTGCGGTGATCCGCAAGGCGGGGGCCTTTGCCGTGAACTTGGTGCATTGCCAGCAGGTTGATGTGGCCACCCAATGCGCCTTGCCGGGGTTGGAACCCGAAGACCGCTTTGCCCTTGGCCAATGGACCGACGGGGAAGGGGCAGGGCAGCCCTTGCTGGACGGGGCGGTGGTGAACTTTGATTGCCGCCTTGTGTCCGAGGCACAGCACGGCACGCATTTCGTCTTTGTCGGCCAGATCGAGGCGCTGCGCTTTGCCGATGGCGCACCGCTTCTGTACCACGACGCGGGCTATCGCGAGTTGGGCAATCGCCTGGACGCGCTGCACCTGAACTGGGACAATTCTGGACTGGCCTTCTAAGCAAAGCGCCGCCTGAAAACCAAAGCCTGCGGTTCGCGCCGCGGGCTTTTTCTATGGCGTGTCGTCGTTCGGGAAAGAAAAGGGCCGCAGCAATCGCGCGGCCCTTTGGCATTGTGTATGATTGTCGTCACATCGTAGACGGAAGCCACGTCACGATGGCCGGGAAGGCGATCAAGATAGCGATCTTCACCACCGCCGAGGCAAAGAACGGCCAGCAGCCTTTGTACACGGTGCCGATTGGAATGTTCCGATCCAGTGCCGAAATCACAAAGATATTCAGCCCGAACGGCGGCGAGATCATCCCCGCCTCGACGCACATGATGGTCATGATGCCCCACCAGATCGGATCAAAGCCCAGCGATTCCACCAGCGGCACGAAAATCGGGATGGTGATGATCATCATCGCAAAGGCATCCATCGCGGTGCCAAGCACCAGATAGCACACCACCAGCGCCACCACGACGCCAAGCGGGGGCCAGCCAAAGGAATTGACGAAATCCACGAAGGCCTGCGGCACGCTTGAGATGCCAAAGAAGAAGGTTAGCATGGTGACGCCGAAAATCAGCGAATACATCATCGCCAGTGTGCGCGTGGTGTCGGCCATGGTGTGCCAGAAACTGGACGGGGTGATCTTGCCGCGTGCCAGTGCAATCAGGAAAGCCCCGACAGCGCCCACCGATCCGGCCTCAAGTTCCGTGAAAAAGCCGAAATAGATCCCGCCCAGCACCACGCCCAGCAAGGCCAGAACCGACCAAGCGCCCTTGGCGGCGGCGATCAGTTCCGCAGTCGCGGCGCGCGGGCCGCGTTCGGCATGGTGCGGGAACAGCAACAGCCAGACCATCACCGCCGTCATATACATGCAGGTCGCCAGAACGCCGGGCAGAACGGCGGCGATGAACAACTGGCCGACGCTTTCCTCGGTCAGGATGGCATAGAGGATCAGCGCCGATGAGGGCGGGATCAACTGGCCCAACGTGCCGCCCGCCGCAATTGAGCCTGCGGCCAGTTCGGTCGAGTAGTTCCGTTCGCGCATTTCGCCCAAGGCGATCCGGCCAATCGACATCTGTGTGGCCACCGACGACCCGGTCAGCGTGCCGAACAGGGCGCAAGCGATGATCGAGGCATGGGCCAACCCGCCGCGAATATGCCCGACCAGCGCATAGGCAAGCCGGTAAAGGTCGCTGCCGATCCCCGCGAGCGAGGCAAAGGCCCCCATCAGCAGGAACAGTGGCAGCACGGATAGCGAATCCTGCGTGACAAAGCCGGTGATTTCGGACCCAAGCACCTCAAGCGCCAGACTGGGCGACAAAAGCGCCGCCGTGCCGACGATCCCGGCCAGCCCCATCGCGATGCCAATCGGCACTGACAACAGGATGATGACCCACATACCTGCAAACACGAACAGTGCCAGAAGCAGCGGGTTGGATGGGCGCAGCACCTTGAACGGTTCGGTCGGCAAATAGCCTAGGAACGCCAGCAGGACATAGGCAATCACCACTGCGCTGCCCGCCACGGCCAAAAGCGCCTCGGGTTTGCCCATGCGTTGGGCGGCGATAAAGCTGTCGACCAATTTGCCCAGCATCACCAAGGCCGCAAATCCCAATGCGACCGCCATGCAAAAGATGAAGGGCGCCGTGGCGATATTGGTCATGATCGTGGTTTGGTTGGTGCGGGCCATGTTCGACGCCACATCCCAGACCCGCCACGCGACAGCAGCAAAGAACGCCATGGTGCCCATCGCGGCCAGCACCGCCATGGCCAGCTTGGCGGTGTCTGACGCCGCTTTGTCCAGCACGCGGATGGTCAGAACCGCACCCACATGCAGCCCATATGGCAAACAGCAGGCCGCGCCGATTGCCACCAGATAGGCGTTGATCTCATTCAGCCCATACAGGGATGATCCGAACCCATTGCGCAGGATGATGTCCAGCACATTGGCAAAAGCGATGCCCAGAACGGCGGCCACCGCCACCGATGCGATGCGCCGTGCAACGCCTTCGGTTATCCGATCCAGCCGTCTTTGCCATGTCGGTCCACCGTCGAGATTCGCGCTAATACTGCCTGCCACACCTGGTCTCCTGATCCAAAATTGCCGCGCTTGTCGGCGTTGATGCACATCGTGACCGTCGCGGCCTGCCCGGTCTTGACTGTGAATCGATGACGATTTGTCGCGGAGCGGCAGAACAGCACTTGTGCACCCTAATCCGAGAGTCGGGTCATTGCGTCATTCTGCCGCGACTGGTAGCCTTCTAGACTGGGAGGACGAAAATGGGAACGCAGAGCTTTACGCGGGCAGGGGTCGGCACGACCGCCGTCTGTGCGCACCAATTCGACATGCCAACTTGGGTGGATAGCTGCACTGTGGCGCCTGCCGAACGATTGGCGTTCTGGAAGGATCAGGTCAACCGTCACAACGGGGTTGAGATCGTCTGTAGCACCGATGATTTCGTGGGCCGGATGCACACGCGCGTCATTGGCGAACTGGCCTTGCATGACATCGCCATCAGCACGCCGCACCGCGCCATTCGGCGCCAGCCACAAAAAGACCTGTGCTTTGTCAGCCTGCAACTTGCCCCGACGAACTGCCGGTTCAATGGCCGCCGGGAACATGAATTCACCTCGGGATCAATGCTGATCTATCAGGCGTCCGACGCATATGAGCTTGATTTCACCGGCGAATCCGAGAGTCTGGTGATCGCGGTGCCAAAATCGCTGCTCAGTCACCGGGTGTCGAACCTGCAAACCCATCTGGATGAGGCGCTGCATTACGATCCGGCCAAGGTGTCGATGATTGCCAATCTGATGCGCGGTATTCTTGCCTCGGACCCGAATGCGCCGCAGGCGGTGGAAGATAGCCTTGCCGAAGCGCTGTTGAACCTGCTGGTGGCCACGCTGTTTGACTGCCGGGACGCGGTCAGCTCGCCCGCGACGTTCGGGGCCTATGCGATGCTGCAACGGGTCAGGGCCTATCTGAACGACAATATCGACGATCCCAACCTGAACCCGCTGGGCGTGGCCGAGGCACTGGGGATCACGGTCAGCTATCTGCACAAGATCTTCCTGCAAAGCCAAACGACGCTGATGCAATACGTGCTGGCCGAACGGCTGGAACGGTGCCGCCGCGATCTGGCCAAGCTGGACGGCAAGGATGGCATCAGCCAAGTCGCCTACCGTTGGGGCTTTAATGATGCGTCGCATTTCTCGCGCAGTTTCCGCAAACGGTTCGGCGTCAGCCCGCGCGAATACCGCGCCGAGGTTTTAAACCGCAATGAGCTGCTCTCGGCTTCTGGGGCCGCCCGCGTGTGACGCCAAGTGGCCCGGCCGATTAAGCCGGGCCAAAACTTTTCAAAATATTCGAAAAACCTTGGAACCTTTTGGGCCGCCAAGTGTTTGACCTGATCCAAGGTGGGGGTAACCCGCCATACAGCGAACAGGGGCACGCCAGATGTTGGACAGCAGCGCACCAGTCAAAGATCAGGTGTCATTTCGGACGATCTTGCGCACGAAGACCCGTCACGCGCATGACAAAGCCGAGTTGTCCTTTGCCCGGTTCCGCGCCGATGCAAAGCGCAATCTGGGCTGGTTTCTGGCGTCTCAGCGGGCTGGGCTGGGTGCTTTGCGAGCATCGGGTATTGGGGTGTCGACCGATCTGAGGGCGCGGCTGTTGATCCGGCTGGATGCGGACCTGATCGTACACAATCGTCCGCTGATCCCAGTCAGGGCCGCACAGGAGCTGGATCCTTTGGCGGTTGATTACATCATTTTAGGGTCGCGCCTTGGAACCGAAGTCCTGCGCCGGCAGGTGTTCCAGTCAGGCGATGCCATTCCGCTTTATTTTCAAACCGGGCCTGAGCCGCAGTTGTGGCGGACCCTGTGCGATGATCTGGCCTTGATCGACCCAGGCAGCGCTCGGGCGTCGGCGATCTTGCGCGACACACGCACCGCATTCGATATCTTTGAGCACGCCGCACAGGCCCAAGTCGACCATCCAGGGGACCACATTTGACTGACACGACCAACGATCCTCTTGGCGCAAAACCTGTAGACCTGACCAATTGTGACCGCGAACCGATCCATTTGTTGGGGCGCGTTCAATCCTATGGGGCTTTGCTGGCCTTGTCCTCGGATTGGATTGTGCAACATGCCTCGCGCAATTTGGGGGAAATTCTGGGGGTTCCCTGCGAAGAGGCCCTTGGTCGCCCCCTAAGCGACCTGATCGTGTCAGATGGGTTCGACCGCATCCGCACCAATCTGCGCAGCCTTGAGGTGCAGGACGGGTCCGTCCGGCTGTTCGCGGTGACGTTGCGGTCAAACGGCAAAGAATTCGATGTCTCGCTGCATCAATCAGGTGCGCATCTGGTCATCGAGTTTGAGCCGAAGATGGCGACGCGCGGGCGCGACGTCATGGCCGATGTCTATCCGGTCATCGCATCGATCCGGCGCGATGGCACAATCGAACAATTGGCTGCCGATGCGGCGCGGGGGCTTCAGGCGATCTGTGGATTCGACAGCGTCATGGTCTATCAGTTTCAGCAGGACCATTCGGGCAAAGTCATTGCGGAACAGCGCCTTGACGGTCGCAAGCGCTACAACGGGATGATGTTCCCGGCCTCGGACATCCCGGTGCAGGCGCGGGCCTTGTACAAACGGTCCTTGCTGCGCCTGATTGCAGATGTCAACGATCCCGGCAGCCCGATCCATCCCGGCTCCACGTCGTCGGGCCAGCCGATTGATCTGTCTCTGGCGGTAACGCGATCCGTGTCGCCAATCCATCTGGAATATTTGCGAAACATGGGCGTTCAGGCGTCTATGTCGGTGTCGATCATGCGCGATGGGGAATTGTGGGGCCTGTTCGCATGCCATCACAACACGCCCCGATACATCGATTACGAACGGCGCACCGCCGTCGAGATGTTCGCCCATCTGTTTTCCTACGAACTGTCGCGGCACGAGGACGTAAAACGCAAACGGGCCGAGGCAGACGCGAACCGCATGCAAACGGTGCTAATGGCCCATATGGCCAACGGGCGCGCCCTGTCTGACAGTCTGCTTGCAATCTCGCATGACCTCAAAGACGTGATCCCGCACGACGGGTTGGTGCTTTACGAAAACGAAACCTGCCATTTCGCCGGGGACACCCCCACCGAAGAACAGTTCCGGTCTATTGCGCGTATGCTGGACCGGTCCATCGGGTCATCGGTGTTTGCTACAGATACGCTTGGCGCCTTGCACGAGCCGGCTACCGAATATGCGACAATCGCCGCTGGCCTGATGGCGATCCCGATTTCCAAACGTCCGCGCGATTATCTGGTGCTGTTGCGCCAACAGGTCGAAGACACGGTCCACTGGGCGGGCGATCCGAATAAGCCCGTCACCGTTGGCCCCAATGGTACGCGGCTGACACCGCGCAAAAGCTTTGAGGTCTGGCGCGAAACCGTTTTGGGCCGGGCCCGGCCATGGACGCCCGAAGAACGACACGCCGCGGAATTGCTGCGCACCATTTTGCTTGAGGTCTTCCTGAAGGTCACCGATGCCGCCTATCTGGAGCGCAAGCGCGCGCAGGAACAACAGGCCTTGTTGATATCCGAATTGAACCACCGGGTGCGCAACATTCTGAACCTGATGCGCGGGTTGCTGGCCCAGTCGCGATCCTCGGCCAAAACGCTTGAGGATTTTACCGCCAATCTGGATGGCCGCATACACGCATTGGCGCGGGCGCATGATCAGTTGACATCGGAACAATGGGAACCTGCCTCGCTCAGAGCGCTGATTTCCTGCGAATTTGATGCCTATGCCGACGAAAAATCGCGCCGTGTGACCATCGACGGGCCGGATGTGATGATTGTGCCGGGGGCCTATACCACCTTGGCCCTTGTTCTGCATGAAATGGCGACGAACTCGGTCAAATACGGTGCACTGTGCGATCAGGCGGGCCGCGTGGCCATTACCTTGCGGATGGATGGCAGCGGTGGCTTGCTGATAGACTGGGTCGAACGTGGCGGACCGCCGGTGGCCCCGCCGCAGCGACGTGGGTTCGGATCGGTTATCATCGAAAGCTCGATCCCGCATGAGCTGAAGGGCGATGCCGAGATTTCGTACAAACTGGCCGGGATTGAAGCACATTTCCGCATTCCGCCGCGCGCGATCGACCAAGTGATCGAACACAACGGCGACCAGAAGGGCCCCGCGCCAATTCAGGCAACCGATCCGAAGGCCAAGGATTTCGCGCTCAGGGGGCAGGGCCTGGTGCTGGAGGATACCTTGATTATCGCGATGGACGCGGCTGGCATCCTAGAGGACATGGGCGCGCGCGATGTGCATATCGCGTCCAGTGTGGCATCTGCGATGACCTATCTTGACGGGCATGAAGTTGATTTTGCCGTGTTGGACGTGAACTTGGGCGATGAACAATCCGTGTCCGTCGCCGAGCGATTGCATGCGCAGGGCGTGCCCTTTGTGCTGGCAACCGGATATGGGTCCGCGCCTGATCTTTTGGCGGCCTATCCGCCCTGCGATGTGGTGCAAAAACCGTTTTCGGCCAATTCGCTGCAATCCGCGCTGCGCGAAGCCATCACCAAAGGTCGCGCCAGGCGCTAAAGGAATGCCGCAGATATCCTTTTGCGCCACATGATCGCTTTGTGATAGGCTCTCCTCTGCGAGGGGTTGCCTATGGAATTGATTCTAAACAAGGATAGCGTTAGCGCGCAGTCTATTTCGACAATGTTGGGCTATGTGGCGCAGCGGTCTAACGTATGCGCCAAGGTTCTGAACACAGACGGCGAAGTCGTTGCAATCAATGGGCGCGGTCTGGAATTGTTGGGCGTCGATCGGACCGATGTATGCGGCCAAATGTGGGTGGCGTTCTGGAATGGCGACGCGCGAACCTTAGCCGAAAACGCGGTTGCCAAGGCCTTTTCCGGCACGCCCGCGCATTTCTCGGCTGAATTTAGCGGCACCGCGACTCCGACGACCTGGGAAGTCGAAATCTTTCCGTTGGAATGGGTGGCGGGCGAGGTCGCATCTGTTCTTGTGGTGTCGGCCAATATCACCGCTTTGACCGCGATGGACGATGGGCAGGACAAAGCCCTGAACCTGGATGTTCTTAAAGGTCTGAGCGAAGCCTTGCACGCGATGTCCAACATTGCCAGTGTCAGCGCCTCTAGCGCCCGTTTGCTGCGGCGTAAGTCAGACGACCCGGTGGTTGCTGAAATCGCGGCAAGTCTGGATCATGCCGCGGTCAAGGCGCAGGCGGCGATAACGGATCTGAAACAGGCCTTGTATCGTTAGCGCTTGGGCCGTCCGCCAAAAAAAGGCGGGACAATGGGCCGGTCATCTGTCTATTGTGACGCCAACATGCCGCACCAAACGACGGCATGCGTGATTGTCAGAATAGGGAGGCTGGCATTCGCTCATCATGGAACCTGTTGCATTCACTCATAATCTTTGGCTGGTGGCGGCATCGCTATGCGTGGCGCTTATGGCGGGCTTTACCGGGCTTAGCCTGACCAAAGGGCTGTCGGCGCAATCTGCGGCGCATCGCAAGGTGGTCATCACCTTTGCCGCTGTCGCCTTGGGGGGCGGCATCTGGTCGATGCATTTCGTGGCCATGCTGGGGCTGCAACTGCCGTTTGTGTTCTACTATGACGCCGCGATCACGCTGGCTTCGGCCTTGGTGGCGATCTTGGTGGTCGGGCTGGCCCTGTTGATGCTGCATTTCGGGCGGCGCACCCGGCAAAAGCTGGTTCTGGCCGGGGCCGTTGTGGGTGTGGGCATTATCGCCATGCATTACATCGGCATGTCCGCCCTAGAGATGTGCCGCGCGGTTTACACGCCGCTGGGGATGACCTTGTCGATCCTGTCGTCGGTCGTTCTGAGCGTGGTGGCCTTTGGCATCGCCTATGGCAAACGAAAGCATCGCAACATCCTGCTGGGAACGGCGGTGTTTGGCGGGGCAGTCTTTGCCGTGCATTTCATTGCCGTGGCCGGAACGCGGTTTGAACCGCTGGTGGCCACAACGCAGGTGGGGCCGCTGATCGGCAACGAAGCTCTGGCCATTGGCGTGGTCCTTAGCAGCTTTGCGTTATGCGGGGCCTTCTTGTTGTCCACCACCACCTTCCTGCCCGCCGACCCTGTCGCAGAGGCCAAGCCCGCGCCCCAGCCTGCGCCAGACGCGGCTATGCCAGCGGCGCAACCTGAACCAGACCGCACCCCCGATCCGGTGCCCGGCACTGGCAAAGTGCCGTATGAACATGATGGCCGCACGCATTTTGTGGATGCCGGGTCTGTGGCCGCAATCCGGGCCGAAGGGCACTACACCTATATCTACACCCGCACCGGTCACTTCTTCTGTGCTTGGTCCATCGCCGAGGCAGCAAAGCGCCTTGCCGGGGCCAATTTCATCCAGACGCACCGCAGCTATCTGGTCAATCCGGCCATGGTTTCGGGCTTTGAACGGCTGAAGGATACGGGCGTGTGTTACTTTGGCCTGCCAGACCTGACCAAGGTGCCGGTCAGCCGGTCCCGTCTGAAAGACGTGCGCGAGGTATTGGGCGTCTGAGCCTTCGCAACTCGTGCGGCGCTATTCGCATTTCGTGAAATAACCTTCTGATTTCGGTAGTCTGCCCCTGCCAGATGCGACGCCCCGTTGCACCGTGAGATGCCAGAACATCGCACGGCAGGGAGGGCCAAGTATGATTCCAGCACCATTCGACTATTATAGGCCGTCGGACTTGGACGGGGTGATTGCCCTGCTTCAGGAACACGGCGACGAGGCCCGCGTGCTTGCGGGGGGCCATAGCCTGATCCCGATGATGAAACTTCGGATGGCGGATGTTCCGCATCTGATCGACCTGCAAGGCATCGACAGCCTGCGGGCCATCAACGTGACCGGCACCCGCGTCACTATCGGCGCAATGGTCACTCAGCATGACCTGATCGACAGCGCCGAGCTGTCATCGGCCGCGCCGATCCTTCGGGAAACCGCATTGCAAATCGCTGATCCGCAAGTGCGCTATATGGGCACCGTTGGCGGCAACGTGGCCAATGGCGATCCGGGCAATGACATGCCGGGGCTGATGCAGTGTCTTGATGCGCAACTGCACCTGATCGGGCCAGACGGTGAACGCAGCATTGCAGCGCGTGACTACTATGAGGCGGCCTATATGACCGCCCGCGAAGATGATGAGGTTCTGACCGCCATCAGCTTTGACGCGCAGCCGGGGGGGTACGCCTACGAAAAGCAAAAGCGTAAAATCGGCGACTATGCCACCGCTGCTGCCGCTGTGACGATCCAGAAATCTGGCGGCTCGGTCGCGGCGGCGTCCATCGCGATGACCAACCTCAGCGACACGCCCGTTTGGTCCGAAGCGGCAGGCGCGGCGCTGGTCGGGACGGCTTGCGATGCGGGGGCGATCAAGGCCGCCGTTGCCGCGATGCTGGGCGATATCGACCCGACCGAAGACAACCGCGGCCCGGTCGCGTTCAAGCGCCATGTGGCGGGCGTCATTCTGACACGCGCGATCACCCGCGCCTGGGACCGCGCGTAAGGAGGAACCCATGTCCAACAAAATGCACATCAAGATGACCGTGAACGGCAAGGCTGAAGAGTTTTTGGCCGAACCGCGCGAATTGCTGATCTACACCCTGCGCGAACGGCTGAACGTGACCGGCCCGCATATCGGCTGTGAAACGTCGCATTGCGGGGCTTGCACCGTCACGCTGAACGGCAAATCGGTCAAGGCCTGCACCCTGTTCGTCGCCCAAGCCGACGGGGCCGAACTGACCACCATCGAAGGGCTGGGCACGCCCGATAGCCTGCACGTGTTGCAAGAGGCATTCCGCGAACATCACGGGCTTCAGTGCGGCTATTGCACGCCGGGCATGATCACCCGCGCCTCCAAGCTGTTGGAGGAAAACCCGACCCCGACCGAGGAAGAAGTTCGGTTTGGCATGGCAGGCAATATGTGCCGCTGCACGGGCTATCAGAACATCGTCAAATCCATTCTTGCCGCCGCAGCTGAAATGAATGCTGCCAAGGAGGCCGCACAATGAAAGACCTGAACGAAGAGCAACAGGAACGCGCGGCTGGGCTCAAGGGGCTGGGCTGTTCGCGCAAGCGGGTCGAGGATGCCCGCTTTACCCAAGGCAAGGGCAACTACGTTGACGACATCAAGATGCCGGGCATGCTGCACGGTGATTTCGTCCGCTCGCCCTATGCCCATGCGCGGGTGAAGTCGATCAACACCGATGCCGCAATGGCGCTGGATGGCGTTGTCGCCGTTCTGACCGCCAAGGATCTGGAGCCGCTGTCGCTGCATTGGATGCCGACGCTGGCGGGCGATAAACAGATGGTGCTGGCCGATGGCAAGGTGCTGTTCCAAGGCCAAGAGGTCGCCTTTGTCGTCGCCCGTGACCGGTTTATTGCCGCCGATGCGGTGGAACTGGTCGAGGTCGAGTACGAAGAACTGCCCGTCATCGTAAACCCGTTCGAGGCGCTGCAATCGGATGTGGTTCTGCGCGAAGATCTGGCAGGCCAGACCGAAGGCGCGCATGGTCCGCGCAAGCATCACAACCATATTTTTACGTGGGAAGTTGGCGAAAAGGACGCCACCGAACAGGTTCTGGGCGATGCCGAGGTCGTGGCCGAAGAAACGGTTTACTATCACCGCACCCATCCTTGCCCGCTGGAAACCTGCGGCGCAGTGGCCAGCATGGACAAGGTCAACGGCAAGCTGACCGTTTGGGGCACGTTCCAGGCCCCGCATGTGGTGCGCACCGTTGCCTCGCTTCTGTCGGGGATCGAAGAGCATAATATCCGCGTTGTCAGCCCCGATATCGGTGGCGGCTTTGGCAATAAGGTCGGCGTCTATCCCGGCTATGTCTGCGCAATTGTTGCGTCCATCGTGACCGGCGTTCCGGTCAAATGGATCGAAGACCGGATGGAAAACCTGATGTCTACGGCCTTTGCCCGCGACTACTGGATGACCGGCAAAATCTCGGCCACGAAAGAGGGCAAGATCACCGGCCTGCATTGCCATGTGACCGCCGATCACGGCGCGTTCGATGCCTGTGCCGACCCGACCAAGTTCCCGGCGGGGTTCATGAACATCTGCACGGGGTCTTACGACATTCCGACCGCCTATCTGGCGGTGGACGGGGTCTATACCAACAAGGCGCCGGGTGGCGTGTCCTATCGCTGTTCCTTCCGGGTGACGGAAGCGGCCTATTTCATCGAACGGATGATCGAAGTTCTGGCGATTGAGCTGAACATGGACGCGGCCGAGCTGCGCAGGATCAACTTCATCAAGAAGGAACAATTCCCGTATCAGTCCGCCTTGGGCTGGGAATATGATAGCGGCGACTATCACACCGCTTGGGACAAGGCCCTGAAGGCGGTCGATTACGAAGGCTTGCGCAAAGAACAAGCCGACCGGGTCGAGGCCTTCAAGCGCGGCGAGACCCGCAAGCTGATGGGCGTGGGTCTGTCGTTCTTTACAGAAATCGTGGGCGCGGGCCCGGTCAAGAACTGCGACATCCTTGGGATGGGCATGTTCGACAGCTGCGAAATCCGCATTCACCCCACCGGCAGCGCGATTGCACGGCTTGGCACGATCAGTCAGGGGCAAGGCCATGCCACGACCTTCGCGCAGATCCTTGCCAGTGAGATCGGCATTTCCGCTGATAGCATCACGATTGAGGAAGGCGACACCGACACCGCGCCCTACGGCCTTGGCACCTATGGGTCACGTTCGACCCCGGTGGCGGGGGCGGCAACGGCACTGGCCGGGCGCAAGATCCGCGCCAAGGCCCAGATGATCGCGGCCTACCTGCTGGAAGTCCATGACAACGATCTGGAATGGGACGTGGATCGCTTTGTTGTCAAAGGTGCGCCCGAGCGCTTCAAGACGATGAAGGAAATCGCCTATGCCGCCTACAATCAGGCCATTCCGGGCGTCGAACCGGGGCTTGAGGCGGTCAGCTACTATGACCCGCCAAACATGACATATCCCTTCGGGGCCTATGTCTGTGTGATGGACATCGACGTTGACACCGGCGTGCAGGAGATCCGCAAATTCTATGCGTTGGATGACTGCGGCACCCGTATCAACCCGATGATCATCGAAGGCCAGGTGCATGGCGGTCTGACCGAGGCGCTGGCCGTCGCGCTGGGACAGGAAATTGCCTATGACGATATGGGCAACGTCAAGACCGGCACCTTCATGGACTTCTTCCTGCCGACCGCGTGGGAAGTGCCGAACTACATCACCGACCATACCGTCACCCCGTCGCCGCATCACCCGATTGGCGCCAAGGGCGTGGGCGAAAGCCCGCATGTGGGCGGCGTGCCGTGCTTCTCTAATGCGGTGAACGATGCGTTCCGGGCCTTTGGCCTGCGTCACACGCATATGCCGCATGATCATTGGCGGATCTGGCAGACGGCCAACCGTCTGGGCCTGCACGACTAAGACAAGGCTGGGCCGCCTGAACCAAGGCGGCCCGCACCGGCAAAGGGGGGATCATGGACCATATCGCGCTGCAAACCGCCCTGAAGGGGCATGGCTATGTCGCCTCGGATGATCTGGCGATGGCCATTCATCTGGCGCTGGCGCTCGGCCGTCCGTTGCTGCTCGAAGGGGCGGCAGGGGTTGGCAAGACCGAGGTCGCCCGCGTTCTGGCCCGCCAACAAGACACCCGTTTGATCCGCCTGCAATGCTACGAAGGGTTGGACGCGGCGCAATCCATCTACGAATGGAACTACCAAAAACAGCTTTTGTCGATCCGGGCCGCTGCGGATCGTGGCGCAACCGAAGGGGCCGAGGCCCGCATCTTTTCCGAGGATTTCCTGCTGGAACGCCCGCTGCTTGCCGCGATCCGTCAGGACAAATCGCCGGTTCTGCTGGTGGATGAAATCGACCGCGCCGACGAAGAGTTTGAAGCCTATCTACTTGAAATGTTGTCAGACTATCAGGTGACCGTGCCCGAATTGGGCACCATCACCGCCACCAGCCGCCCGATCGTGATCCTGACGGCCAACGGCACGCGGGATCTGTCGGACGCACTGCGCCGGCGCTGCCTTTATGCCTATGTCGGCTACCCGGACCGCGCGACCGAATTGCAGATCCTGAACGCCCGCTGCCCGCAGGTCTCGGCCGCGCTGGCCGGTCAGATCGTGGGCTTTGTCCAAACCCTGCGCAAAGAGCCGTTGGACAAGGTGCCGGGCATTGCCGAAACCTTGGATTTCGCCGCCGCGCTGATCGGGCTTGGCATCGCCGATCTGACCAGCAACCCGGCCACCTTGCAGGCTGCTATGGCGACGCTGCTGAAAACCGAAAGCGACCGCTTCAATATCACGACAGAGGTGATCCAGCGCATCGCGGGGCAGGCGGCATGACACGCGTCACACGCTTTGCCACCCGCGATCCGGGGCCTGCGGCGCGAATGGCGGGGTTCATGGCACATCTGCGCGGCAATGGTCTGCGTCTGGGTGTGGGTGAGGCAGAATTGGCGTTGCAGGCCCTGACCCATGTTCAGGCGGCCAATCCGGCGCAGGCGCGGTTGGCCCTGCGCGCGGTGCTGACCGGGTGCGCCGAGGATGCCGCAAGGTTTGACGATCTGTTCGACGGATATTGGATGAATGGAGGGCGCGTTGTGACAGGCGCAGCGCCGCGTGTGGGCGCCAATAGCCCGCATGTCCATTCATCCCGCACTGCCCCGGACGGGCAGGCATCGGCGGGCGGTGGTGGGGATGCCGCCGCCCCCGACAACGGCGAAGGCGAGGCCGAGGCCGATGGTGAGGGCCGCTTGATCGCCATCACCCGGCAGTCGCGGGCCAAGCTGGACCTGCGCGATCTGGTCACCCCCGAGGATGTGGCCGAAGCCGAGGCCGTGGCCCGGCGTCTGGGCGCTGCGCTGCGCGACCGCCGGTCCCGCCGCCGCAAGGCCGCCAAGACCAAGGGTGACCGACCGGATTTCCGTCGCATCATGCGCCACAGCCTTGCCACCGGCGGCGAGCCGATGCGCATCTTGAAACGTCGCCGCCCGGACCGGCCTGTGAAGCTGGTCAGCCTGTGTGATGTCTCAGGCTCGATGCGCCTATACGCGCAGGTCTATCTGGCGTTCGTCGCCGGGCTGATGCGGTGCGATCCAACCGCCGATGCCTATCTGTTTCACACCCGATTGGTGCGGATCACCGACGCCCTGCGCGACCGGGATGCGATGCGGGCGATGGGGCGGATGTCGTTGATGGCCGACGGGTTTGGCGGCGGGTCGCGGATTGGTGCTTCGCTTGATCTGTTCGCGCGGACCTATGCGCGGCGCTTTGTCGATGGTCGGACAGTCGTCCTGATCCTGTCCGATGGCTATGACACCGACCCGCACGAGGCAATCGGAGCCGCAATGCAGCGGCTAAAGCGGCGCGGGTGCCGGGTGATCTGGCTTAACCCGTTGAAAGGCTGGCGCGATTACGCCCCGGTGGCGGGCGGCATGGCCGCTGCGCTGCCCCATGTCGATCTGTTTTGCCCTGCAAACACCCTGGCCGATCTGGCCGCACTAGAACCGGAGCTGATGCGCCTATGATGACACTGACACCCAAACGGACGGTCACATCGCTGGCCGAAACGATGCAACAACAGGGCGAGCCCTTCGCCATTGCCACCGTGATCCGAACGCACGGGGCCACGGCGGCCAAGCCCGGCGCCAAGGCGCTGCTGGACCGCGATGGCACCTTGCTTGAGGGCTGGATTGGCGGCGGCTGTGTGCGTGCGGCGCTGGCCCGCGCGGCCAAACAGGCGGTGGCCGATGGTCAGCCGCAGGTCATTTCGCTGGCCCCCGAAGAAACCCTTCGCGACCGACATGTTGCCCCCGGCGATGTGGTGGATGGGGTGCGCTTTGCCCGCAATGGCTGCCCATCCAAAGGATCACTGGAGATTTTCGTGGAACCTGTCCTGCCCATGCCCGAGCTTTGCATCTTTGGCTCTTCGCCGGTGTCGCAGGCGCTGGCGGCGCTGGCCGCACAATTCCAATGGTCGGTGCGTGAAGTCGCGCCCGATGCCGCAGCCCAGATCGTGCCGGGCGTTGACCGCGCGGTGGTCGTGGCAACCCAAGGCAAGGACGATCTGGCCGCGCTTCAGGCAGCGATGGATTTGCCCTGCCGCTACATCGGCTTTGTCGCCAGCCACCGCAAATGGCAGGCGCTGTCGGATCGGCTGCGGGGGGCAGGCGCAAGCGATGACGATCTGGCCCGCGTCAAGGCACCGGCGGGTTTGGCCATTGGTGCCGTCACGCCCGACGAAATTGCCCTGTCGATCCTGGCGGAACTGACGCAGCTGCGCCGCACGGCGCAACGGGCCGCGTCATGAAGCGCTTTTTCGCCCGGTTTCGCCGCCTGCGTCTGTCCAAAGATCAGGCCGAGCTATTGGCCACGATAAAATTCCCCTGTTGTTGAAAAGGATACCCAATGGAGCTGAACGACGAAATTCTGATCGATGCCCCCAAGGACCGGGTCTATGCCGCGCTGAACGATCCCGAGATCCTGCGCCAATGCATCCCCGGCTGTGAGGAATTGATCCAGCATTCCGACACCGAACTTGAGGCGTTGGTCGTGCTGAAAGTTGGCCCGGTTAAGGCCAAGTTTTCGGGCAATGTGACGCTGGACAAATCCGGCGCACCGGATGCCTTTTCCCTGACGGGGTCGGGCAATGGCGGTGCGGCGGGCCATGCCAAGGGCGGGGCGGATGTGACCCTGACCGCGCAGGGCGATCAGACGTTGCTGTCCTATCAGGCCAAGGCCGAAATCGGCGGCAAACTGGCGCAATTGGGCAGCCGCCTGATCCAAAGTACGGCCAAGAAGCTGGCGGGCAAGTTCTTTGATAAATTCGCCGAAGTGGTCAATGCGCAGGTGTCTGCATAACGCAAAAGCCGGGGGTCAGCCCCCGGTTTTCAACAAGGCGCGATAGCGGGCCAAGCTGCCCTCTAGGTGCTGTTCCATCGCGGCTTCGGCGGCGGGGCCGTCACCGTTGATGATCGCATCGACGATGCGGTCATGTTCCTTCACGATATCGGGGTTCGGGGTATAGGCGCGGGGTTTGCCGTCATGCGCCTCAAGCTCGACCCTTGGAACGATCCCTTGCCGGATCAACGTCAGAAATTCGGGAAACCGCCGGTTCTGCGTGGCCTTGGCGATCTCCATATGAAAATCGAAATCGGCAGAGCGGGTGGATTCCCCAAGGTCAAAGCTGCTGGCGACGGCGCGGCTGGTGCGCACGATATCGTCCAGTTGCACGGCGGACCGCCGGATCGCCGCCAGACCGGCCGCGCGGATTTCAAAGGCGCTGCGCAATTCGAACATCTCGATCACGCCGGAAATCCGCTCCATATCCAGATCTGAGAATGGCTTGGCGTTGGCCTCGGGGCCCGGCTCCAGCACAAACACGCCTGAGCCTTTGCGCGCCTCGACCATGCCTTGCGACCGCAGATTGCCCAAAGCTTCGCGCACCACGGTGCGGCTGACCGAATGCTGGCGCGTCAGCTCTGCCTCGCTTGGCAGGCGGTCGCCGGGACGGAACCGCCCGGACTGGATGTCCTGCCGCAGGGCATCCGCAATCATCATCGCGCGGGTTCGCGCGGGTGGGGTCTGGGGGGCTGTGCTGCCTGTCATACGGGGCCTGTCTGCGGATCACTGGTCAGTCTGTTGTACAGGTGTTCCAAGAAAATAGAAGAGTTTCCCGCCGCTTTTCCACGGTTTCGGGGAAACTTGTCTGACACCACGTCGAAATTTTGCAGGAAAAGTTGACCGATCCAAGAATCTGTAATACAGGTTTGTGAGACAAGTTGATAAGATTGGTGCGAACCGGCACCTTGGGAGGACAGACTTTGATTATCACGGATGTTTCGGTTCGGGTTTTCAGCCACAACACGCGCCGCCATAGCGACAGCGCAGGCCACGCGCATCCCGGCCCCGTTCATCAGGTGCAGCAGGCCATTGTCACCATCCGCACCGAGGACGGCCACGAAGGCCACAGCTTTTGCCCGCCCGAGGTCGCCCGCCCGCATGTCATGGACAAGTACGTCCGCAAGGTGCTGATCGGGCAGGATCACCGCGACCGCGAACGTCTGTGGCAGGATCTGGCGCATTGGCAGCGCGGGTCGGCGGCGCAGCTGACGGATCGGACGCTGGCTGTGGTCGATTGCGCGCTGTGGGATCTGGCCGGGCGCAGCCTTGGCCAGCCGGTCTATAAGCTGATCGGCGGCTATCGCGACAAGGTGCGGGCCTATGGCTCGATCATGTGCGGCGATGAGCAGGAAGGCGGGCTTGCCACGCCCGAAGATTATGGCCGTTTCGCCGAAGCCTTGGTCAATCGCGGCTACAAAGGGATCAAGCTGCACACATGGATGCCGCCGGTGTCTTGGGCACCGGATGTGAAAATGGACCTAAAGGCCTGCGCCGCCGTGCGCGAAGCTGTTGGCCCCGATATCGCGCTGATGATCGACGCCTTCCATTGGTACAAACGATCCGACGCGTTGGAATTGGGCCGGGGTTTGGAAAAGCTGGATTTCGCCTGGATCGAAGAGCCGATGGATGAACAATCTATGTCGTCCTATCAGTGGCTTAGTGAAAATCTGGACATTCCTGTTGTCGGGCCGGAAAGCGCGGCAGGCAAGCATTGGCACCGCGCCGAATGGATCAAGTCGGGGGCCTGCGACATCCTGCGGACCGGCGTGAACGACGTCGGCGGGATCACCCCGGCGCTCAAGACCATGCACCTTGCCGAAGCCTTCGGGATGGAATGCGAAGTTCATGGCAACACCGCGATGAACCTACAGGTCGTCGCCGCCACCAAGAATTGCAAATGGTACGAACGCGGGCTGCTGCATCCGTTCCTCGAATATGACGACGGGTTCGACTACCTGAACCAGCTGTCCGATCCGATGGACCGCGACGGCTGGGTGCATGTGCCGGACCGCCCCGGATTGGGAGAGGATATCAACTTCGATCACATTGAGAACAACCGCGTGGCTTGACGGCTGCGCGAAGGGGCCACGCGCCCGAATACCCCAGATGTCATAAAGCGGGAGGAGACCATGAGACATCTTCTGACAGGCGCTGCTGTTGCAGCGCTACTGGCCACGGCTGCGCCAGTGATGGCCGAAACGCCGGGCGACCAATTGGTTGTCGGCTTCACGATGACCAACATCCTGACCATGGATCCGGCGGCAATCACCGGCGGCGAAGCGGTTCAGGTGCTGAACAACGTCTATGACGCGCTGGTCGATCTGGACCCGGACACCAAAGCGCTTCAGCCGCGCATGGCCGAAAGCTGGACCATTTCCGACGACAATCTGTCGGTGACGTTCAAGCTGCGGGAAGGGGCGAAATTTGCCTCGGGCAACCCGGTGACGGCGGCGGATGTGAAGTTCAGCTTTGACCGTTTGCTGACCCTTGGTCAGGCGCAATCTTCTGGTCTGAAAAGCCGAGGCTTTACCGCCGAAGCGATCGACCAGCACTTCGTTGTGGTGGACGATCACACGTTTCAACTCAACCTGCCGCAGCAGGACGATCCGAAGCTGATCCTGATGTATCTGGCGCAGGCTGGTGTCGGCTCGATCCTCGATAGCGCACTGGTCATGGAAAACCAGACCGATGGCGATATGGGGCAGGCTTGGCTGACCAACAACTCCGCCGGCTCGGGGGCGTTCAGCCTTGGCCAGTGGCGCGCCAATGAATATATCATCCTGACGCGCAATGATGGTTTCTGGGGCGATGCACCGGACATGAAACGCGTGCTGATGCGCCACCTGCCGGAATCGCAGTCGCAGCGTCTGGCGCTGGAACAGGGCGATCTGGACGTCGGTTTTAGCCTTGCAGCCGCCGACCTTCGGGCGCTGGATGCCAATGAGGCGATCACCGTCACCACCGTTCCCAGCGCGGGGTTCTATTACCTTTCCGTGTCGATGGAGGGCGAGCGTTATGCCAATGACAAGGTGCGTGAAGCGCTGCGTTATCTGATTGATTACAAGGGCATCAATTCGGCCATTATGCCGTTCTTCGGGGTCGAACGTCAGCGCCCGATCAACACCGGCGCCTTCAGCTCGCTTGCCGATCCGGGCTATACGCTGGACATCGAAAAGGCCAAGGCCCTGCTGGCCGAAGCGGGCTATCCCGATGGGTTTGACACCACGCTGCGCGTAATCTCGACCCAGCAATTCCTTGACGCGGCAACCGCCATTCAAGGCACGCTGGCACAGGCGGGCATCAACGCCGAGATCATCACCGGCGATGGCGGCCAGATCTACGGCGCGATGCGTGCACGGGAATTCGAACTGTTGGTCGGTCGCGGCGGCGGCGGTCAGCAGCCGCACCCGGATTCCAACCTGCGGGCTTTGGTCTATAACCCGGACAACTCCAAGGATGCGGGCCTGACCAACTACCAAAGCTGGCGCACCAGCTATCAGGACGTGGAACTGAACGCCAAGATCGAAGCGGCCCTGATCGAACGCAACCCCGAGGCGCAGCTGGCCCAATACGAAGAGATCCAGCGCCTGATTGATGCCAAGGTGACCTCGATCCAGCCGTTCTCGGAGCGGGTGGTGACGGCGGCCTATCAGGCTGATGTGTCGGGCGTCATCATTGACCCGTGGGTGTCGCGGTTCGAAGATGTAACCAAGTCGCGCTAAGCGACCCGGTAAGACAGGCAAGGCGCGGTCCGAAAGGGCCGCGCCTTTTTGCGTTGGCGGTGGGTCGACAACGGCGGCGGATCGAAACGGACGGCAGCAAAAAGCCCCCGGTGAAACACCGGGGGCACGCGCCGCGATATCAGGTCAGGGAGCCCCTACATCGCCGCTTGTTCATAGGTCAGGCTGGCCCCGATCAGTTCCTGCGCGTAGGGGGCCTTGGCGGTTCCGTCCAAGATCGCATCGCGCGGCAGAACCTCGACAATGTCGCCGGTCTTCATCACCGCAAAGCGGTCGCACATATGGTCGATCACTGCCAGATCATGGCTAACCATCAGATAGGTAAACCCCTTTTCGTCGCGCAGCCGTTGCAGCAGGTTCAGGATTTCGGCCTGAACCGACACATCCAGCGCCGATGTGGGTTCGTCCAGAAACAACACATCCGGCTCAAGGATCAGGGCGCGGGCAATGGCGACGCGCTGCCGCTGACCGCCTGACAGTTGGTGCGGGTAGCGGTCCAGAAATTCGACCGGCAGGCCCACATCAATCAGCGCTTGGCGCATGCGGGCCTCTTGTTCGCCGATGCCGTGAATGCGCAGCGGTTCGGCCAGAACGGTGCGCACCGAATGGCGCGGGTGCAGCGACCCGTAGGGATCTTGAAACACCATTTGCAGCACGCGGCACCGCTCCATCGGGTCCATCGACCGCACGCTTTGCCCGCCAATCAGCACATCACCCGTCCAGCCTTTGTACAGCATCGAGGCGCAGCGCAGGATCGTCGATTTGCCCGACCCGGATTCCCCCACCAGCCCAAAGCATTCGCCCGAGGCGACGCTCAGGCTGACATCGTTCAGAACGGTCGTGCCGCCAAAGCGGATTGTCATGTCTTGGATGACGACGGGCTTCATAGCGCGGCTCCTTGCGGCTGGGTCCAGGATGGGTCGCGGGCCAGAACGGGCAGGGGTTGGCGCGATCCGCCGATGCGTGGCTGGGCGGCCAACAGACCACGCGTGTAGGGGTGTTGGGCCTTGTCCAGATCGGCGGCGTTCAGCGCCTCGACCACGCGGCCTGCATACATGATCAGAACCCGGTCACAGAAATTGCGCACCAAGTTCAGATCGTGTGAAATCATGATCAGGCCAATGCCCTGTTCGCGCACCAGATCGTCAAGAATTTTAAGGACTTGTAGGCGAACCGTGACATCCAGCGCCGATGTTGGCTCATCCGCGATCACCAAATCGGGCGAGGTCAGCAACATCATGGCAATCATGATCCGCTGGCCCATCCCGCCCGAGACTTCGTGGGGATACAGGTCATATACGCGCTCGGGTTCACGGATCTGAACGGCGTCCAGCATAGCAATGGCTTTGGCGCGGGCCTCGGCCTTGGATGCGCGGACATGGGTGCGATACGCCTCGGCCACCTGATCGCCACAGCGCCGGATGGGGTTGAGCGAAAACTTCGGGTCTTGCAGGATCATCGACATCCGCGCCCCGCGCACCGCAAGCATTTTCCGTTCGGATGCGCCTAGTAGGTCCACGTCCTCGAACTGCATCCGGTCTGCGGTCACGCGGGCCGAGGGCAAAAGCCGCATCAAGGCGCGGCCCACCGTCGATTTGCCCGACCCGCTTTCGCCAACAATGCCCAGCCGTTCGCGGCCAAGCTGAAAGCTGACGTCTTGCACCGACGGGGCAGGGGCGCCGCCATAATGCACGGTCAGGTTTTGAACGTCCAAGATTGGGGATTGGTTCATTGCCTTACCTCCGGTTCATTTGTTTGGGGTCCAGCGCATCGCGAAGACCGTCGCCCAGCAGATTGAAGGCCAGACTGACGCATAGAATGGCGAGGCCGGGGAAGGTGACCAGCCACCAGCTGTCGATCATGTATCGGCGGCCCGTGGCGATCATCGCGCCCCATTCGGGCATCGGCGGCTGCGCGCCCAGCCCCAGAAAGCCAAGCCCGGCGGCGGTCAGGATCACGGTCGCCATGTTCAGCGTCAGACGGATCAGAACCGAAGGCAGGCACATCGGCACAATAGACCGCCAGATGATCCGCGCGGGGCTGGCCCCTTGCAGACGTGCGGCGGCGATGTAATCGGCGCTGCGGAAGGTCATCGTCTCGGCCCGTGCAAGGCGGGCGATGGGCGGCCAAGCGGTCAGCGAAATCGCGATGATGGCGTTGTTCAGGCTTGGCCCAAGCGCGGCGACGAAGGCAAGGCTTAGGATAAGCGACGGAAACGACAGGAAAATGTCGGTAATCCGCATCAGGATCATATCAACCCGGCCACCGAAATACCCGGCGACCGTTCCAACGAACAGGCCGATTGGCCCCACGACGATCGTTACAAGGAAGATGATCGTCAGGGTGATCCGCGCCCCATAAACCAGACGGCTAAAGATATCGCGGCCCAGCTCATCCGTGCCGAACAGATGCCCCATGGACGGCGGTTGTAGGGTGTTCTGCAAATCCTGCGCATAGGGCGAGTGCGGCGCTAGGATTGGCGCGGTCAAGGCCACAAGGATCAACAGCGCCAGCACCACCAGCCCAAAGGCCGAGGTTGGTTTGCGGGCCAGATAGGTGACGATGTTCAGGCTGGCCTGCATCCATTGCGGGCGGGTGCGCCCCGTCTGAGACGAAAGAGATTGGCTCTGGTCCATGGTCAACGGGTCCTTGGGTCGAATACGCGGTAAAGCAGGTCTGACAGCAGGTTCAGCCCGACAAAGATCAGCCCGACGATCAGCACGCAGGTCATCACGGCATTCATGTCGCCGATCAGCAGGTTCGAGGTCAGGTATTGGCCAAATCCGGGCCATGCAAAGACGGTCTCGATCAAGACCGCGCCTTCCAGCAATGCGCCATAGGCCAGCGCGACGATGGTCACCAATTGCACGCGAATATTGCCAAAGGCATGGCCCCAAACAGTGCGGCGGCGGCTAAGGCCCTTGACGCGGGCGGTGGTGATATATTCCTGATTTAGCTGGTCGAGCATGAAGCTGCGCGTCATGCGGGTGATATACGCGGAAGAGCTATAGCCCAGCAGCGAGGCAGGCAGCACGATATGGTTGATGGCACTGCGGAACACTTCCCATTCGCCAGCCAAGGCGCTGTCGATCAACAGGAAATTCGTCCGTTCCGGCACTAGGCCGATGTAGAACTGGCTCATCCTGCCAGAGCCGCCGACCCAGCCCAGCCCGGCGTAGAACATCAAAAGGCCAATCATCCCGGTCCAGAAAATCGGCATGGAATGGCCCATCAGGCTAAAGACACGGATGATGTGATCGGCCAGCTTATCCTTGTTGACCGCCGCCAGAACGCCCAAGGGCACGCCGATGCCCGCGCCAAAGATGATGGCGAAGGTGGCCAGTTCAATGGTGGCGGGCAGCACATGCAGGATGTCCTGCAACACCGGCTGGCCAGTGCGGATCGAGGTGCCGAAATCCAGCCGCAGAACGTCCCACAGATAGATGAAGAACTGTTCCCACATGGGGCGGTCCAGCCCAAGCTGACGATAGACCGTCTCATAGACTTCTTTTGTGGCCTCTTCGCCAACCATGGCGCGGACCGGGTCAACCGGCATCATGCGGCCAATGACAAACGTCAGGATCAGCAAGCCGAACAGCGTGACAAGAATAGATCCAAGTTGCCCCAAACTTGCGGACACTCGGGGGGGTAATCGTTTCATGCCAGCTTGCCTCCTCATTCTGGCCGGACGGAACAGGTTGCGCGACCTGTATGATATGTTGTACTACTTGTTATACAGAAATGGTATCTGTCAAGTCAGCATCGGCAAAACGGGCCATTTTTCATCAAATTTCAGGGCAAAAGGGTAAGCGCCCGCCCAATGCAGGAGATCGCAATGCAGCAAACTGAGTTCCCAGAGGTCGCCAGCGGCGAAGGTGTCACGCGTCAGGTTTTGGCAGATTCTGCCGAATTGATGGTGGTGGCCTTCCGGTTTCAAAAGGGCGGGCAAGGCAGCCTGCACAGCCACCCGCATGTGCAATCGACCTATGTTCACAGCGGCAAATTCCGCTTTTATCTCAATGGCACCAGTTTCGAGGTTGCGGCGGGCGATAGTTTCGTGATCCCGTCGGGGGCGGAACATGGCTGCGATTGCCTAGAGGCCGGGCAGCTGATTGATTGCTTTACCCCGCGCCGGGATGACTTTCTGCCCTAGGTCTGCCCAAAAATCTGGCAGACCTGCACGGATTGAGTGCAGAATCCTTTGCGTTGCGGGGCCACTGGTTTACAGGCGGAGTGAATTCCGGCTGAAACAATTTAAAGACGCGGCGCGAAGGAAGACCATGGCGATCACGGCGAGCATTCATCACCTGACCCACTATAAATATGACCGTCCGGTCACGTTGGGGCCTCAGATCATCCGGTTGCGCCCCGCGCCACATTCGCGCACGCGGGTTATTTCGCATTCGCTCAAGGTCAGCCCCGGCGGGCATTTCGTCAACCATCAGCAAGACCCCTATGGCAACTGGCTGGCGCGCTTCGTCTTTCCCGAACCGGTGACCGAGTTGAAGATCGAAGTGGATCTTGTGGCGGATATGACCGTCTACAACCCGTTCGATTTCTTTGTCGATGATCGGGCCAAGGCCTTCCCCTTCGACTATGGGCTTGATTTCGAAGAAGACCTCAGCATCTACCGCACCCCGGATGAGGCCGGGCCGCTGTTGGAAGAACTGTTGCGCGGGGTCGCTAAAAAGGCCGAAAGCACGGTCGATTTCCTTGTCGATCTGAACATGAAACTGCAACAGCGGATCGGCTATGTGATCCGGTTGGAACCGGGGGTGCAAACGCCCGAGGAAACGCTGCACATCGGCAAGGGCTCGTGCCGCGATACATCGTGGCTGCTGGTGCAGGTCTTGCGGCACTTGGGCTTTGCGGCGCGGTTCGTGTCTGGCTATCTGATCCAGTTGAAGCCTGATCTGGTCTCGCTTGATGGTCCGGCGGGCACCGATCACGATTTCACCGACCTGCACGCTTGGTGCGAGGTGTTTCTGCCCGGTGCGGGGTGGATCGGGCTTGATCCGACATCTGGGCTGTTGACGGGCGAAAGCCATATTCCGCTGGCCGCAACGCCGCATTACCGCAACGCCGCGCCGATTGTCGGCGGGTACAATGGCCACCCGGACACCAAGATCGACTTTGACTTTGCGATGACCGTGTCGCGGATTGCCGAACATCCGCGCATCACCAAACCCTTCTCGGATGAGGCATGGGATGCGCTGGATGCGCTTGGCCGCAAGGTCGATGAGGCGCTGACCGAACAGGATATGCGCCTGACCATGGGCGGCGAGCCGACCTTCGTGTCGATCGACGATTTCCAGTCTGACGAATGGAACACCGCCGCCGTTGGCCCCACCAAGCGCGACCGCGCCGATGTGCTGATCCGCAAGCTGCGCAACCAATTCGCGCCGGGCGGGTTCCTGCATTACGGGCAGGGCAAGTGGTATCCGGGCGAGACGCTACCGCGCTGGACCTTCTCGCTCTATTGGCGGCGCGATGGGAAACCGGTTTGGAAGAACGCCGAACTGGTCGCGCGTGAGGACAACAAAGGCACTGTCACGGCCGATGATGCCGGCAAATATATGCAGACCTTTGCCCGCAATCTGGGCGTAGGCGGCGAATTCGTGCATGATGCTTATGAAGATCCGGTCGAATGGATCCTCAAAGAGGCCGATTTGCCCGCCAACGTCACCCCCGAGGACAATCGCCTGAAAGACCCCGAGGCGCGGGCGCGGATCGCCCGTGTGTTCAACCGGGGCCTTGACACGGCTGCGGGATTCATCCTGCCGCTCCAGCGCTGGCAGTCGAAGGCGTCAAGCGGATGGCGGTCGGAAAAATGGCGCACGCGGCGCGGGCATATTTTCTTGGTTCCGGGCGATAGCCCTGTTGGTTTCCGCCTGCCGCTTGGGTCGCTGCCCCATATTCCTGCCTCGTCCTACCCGTATCTGTACCCCGCCGATCCTTCGATCCCGCGCGCGGTCATGCCGGATTTTCACGCTGAAAACGAAAAGCGCCGTCTGGCGATCTTGGCTGAGTTGGAACGTATCGCCGCCGAAGAGGCCGCAACCTTGCCCGAGGTGACTCCGGGCCATACGCAACCCGCCGAGGAAAAGGGCGAACAGGTGCGCCGCCAACGCGTGATGGAGCAGGGCGTCGACCCCGCAGGCGGGCAAGTGCGCACCGCCATCGCGATGGAGCCGCGCGACGGCCATCTGTGCCTGTTCATGCCGCCGACCGAAACGCTTGAAGATTACCTGGAACTTCTGGCCGTGGCCGAGGCCAGCGCCGAGGAACTGGGCCTGCCGATCCATATCGAGGGGTATTCCCCACCGCAGGACTGGCGCTTGAACGTCATCAAGGTTGCGCCCGATCCCGGTGTGATCGAGGTGAACATTCATCCCGCGTCGAACTGGGATGAGTGCGTCGAGATCACCAAAGGCGTCTACGAGGCCGCGCGGGAAACGCGCCTTGGGGCCGATAAGTTCATGATCGACGGGCGCCACACCGGCACCGGCGGTGGCAACCACGTGGTTGTTGGGGGCCTCACGCCCGATGACAGCCCGTTCTTGCGCCGCCCCGATCTGCTCAAGTCGATCATCCTGCATTGGCAGCGGCATCCGTCGATGTCTTACCTGTTCTCGGGCCTGTTCATCGGTCCCACCTCGCAGGCCCCGCGCATCGACGAGGCGCGACATGACACGCTTTATGAGCTGGAAATTGCGCTATCCCAAATCCCCAGCCCCGAGGAGGGCACACCGCCCCAGCCATGGCTGACGGACCGTTTGCTCCGCAACATCCTGATTGATGTGACGGGCAACACCCACCGAGCGGAAATCTGCATTGACAAGATGTTCTCGCCCGATGGGCCGACCGGCCGTCTTGGGCTGGTCGAATTCCGCGGCTTTGAAATGCCGCCCGACGCCAAGATGAGCCTTGCTCAGCAGGTGCTGATCCGGGCGCTTCTGGCGCGGTTCTGGAAGTCGCCGCTGCAGGGCAAACCCGTGCGTTGGGGCACGACCCTGCATGACCGGTTCATGCTGCCCTATTTCGTCTGGCAGGACTTCATGGATGTGCTGCGCGATCTTGGGGACCACGGCTTTGCCTTCCGCCCAGACTGGTACGAGGCGCAGAAAGAGTTCCGCTTCCCCTTCGCGGGCGAGGTTGAATATGACGGCGTGCATCTGGAACTGCGCCAAGCTTTGGAGCCGTGGCATGTGATGGGCGAACGCGGCGCAATCGGTGGAACCGTTCGCCATACCGATAGTTCTGTTGAACGGCTGCAAGTGCAGCTGACCGCAACAGAGCCGGAGCGTTTCATCGTGACATGTAATCAACGGCCTGTCCCATTGGCCAAAACGGGGGAATCCGGCGTCCGGGTGGGCGGCGTGCGCTTCAAGGCGTGGCAACCAGCCGAGGCGCTGCATCCGGTGCTGCCCGTGAACGCTCCGCTGACCTTTGACATCTTCGACACATGGTCGGGGCGGGCGCTGGGGGGCTGCACCTATCACGTCGCGCATCCCGGCGGGCGCAGCTATGATACCTTCCCGGTCAACACCAACGAAGCCGACGCTCGCCGTCTGGCGCGGTTCGAAAAGCAGGGCCACACGGCCGGCAGCTACTGGCCAGCACCGGAACAAACGCATCCTGAATTCCCGATGACCCTTGACCTGCGACGCGCGCAGGGGATTTGATCCGTGGGGACATGTCTCAGAATGAACCGACCCCGCAGGACGACCCCGTCCTGACCTTGATTGATGGCTACGCCCCCCCAAAGGGCGTGGCCGATGAGCTTTTGCAGGCCAATGGTCAGCTGCGCCCGGTGTGGCAGGGGTTCTTGCAACATCTGGCCGCGCAATCGCCCGAAGGTCGGGACGCAGCCTTTGCCCGAGGCGATCAATACCTGCATGACGAGGGCGTGTATTACCGCAAATATTCCGCTGAAGGCTCGGTCGAGCGGGATTGGCCCCTCAGCCATATCCCGGTGATCATCGGCGCGAATGACTGGGCCAACCTGACCGCAGGCATCGTCCAACGGGCCGAATTGCTGGAAAAGGTCATGGCGGATCTTTACGGGCCTGCCACCTTGATCGAGCGGGGATTGTTGCCGCCCGAATTGGTCGCGCAAAATCCCGAATGGCTGCGCCCCTTGGTGGGGGTGACGCCACCATCGGGGCATCATCTGCATTTCATCGCGTTGGAATTGGGCCGGTCTCCGGATGGCAGCTGGTTCGTTCTGGGCGACCGGACGCAGGCCCCATCCGGCGCGGGCTTTGCGCTTGAAAACCGGGTCGCGGCCACCCGCGTCTTCCGAGAGGCGTTGTCCGATGCCAATGTGCTGCGGCTGGCGGGATTTTTCCGGCATTTCCGCGATGCGCTGCTGGGGCTGCGCACCAATGGGCAAGGGCGCGTGGGCATTCTGACGCCGGGCCAGCATACGGACACCTATTTCGAACACGCCTATATCGCCAGCTATCTGGGGTTCATGCTGCTGGAATGCGAAGACCTGTCGGTCATCGATGGGCAATTGCAGGTGCGTACCACCGACGGGTCGGAGCCGATCAGCGTGCTGTGGCGGCGTCTGGACAGCCGCTTTGCCGATCCGCTGGAACTGGATGAAACCTCGGCGCTGGGAACGCCCGGCATGGTGTCGGCGCTGCGCACCGGGGCGTTGAACATGGTCAATTGCCTTGGCTCGGGCGTGCTGGAAACCCGCGCGATGTTGGCCTTTTTGCCCAAGATCTGCGAGGCGCTGATGGATGCGCCGCTGATCCTGCCCAATATCGCGACATGGTGGTGCGGGCAGACCAAGGAACAGGATTACGTTCGCAAGAATTTGGAGCGGATGTTGATTGGCCCCGCGCTATCCACCCGGTTGCCCTTTGACATGGACACCGGCACTGTTCTGGGGGGGCGGGCGATGGACGATCAAACCGGGCCGGTCGATGACTGGCTGTCGCGCAATGGTCCGCAGCTTGTCGGGCAAGAGGCCGTGTCGCTATCGACCACGCCCGCCATGGTCGATGGCCGCCTTGCGCCGCGCCCGATGGTGCTACGGGTCTATGCCGCCCGCACGCCGGATGGTTGGACGGTGATGCCCGGCGGCTATGCTCGCATCGGCGCGACCGAAGATCCAACGGCCTTGGCCATGCAGTCGGGCGGGTCGGTCGCGGATGTGTGGGTGGTGTCTGACAGGCCGGTCAAGATGGACACCCTCAATGCCCCGCCCACGGGCGCATTCGTTCGCCACCAACCGGGTGCCTTGCCTGCGCGGGCGGCGGACAATCTGTTCTGGCTGGGCCGGAATGTCGAACGCGCCGAGGCGGGCGTGCGCCTTGCCCGCGCCTTTCACCGGCGGTTGGATACGTTCGGGCCGGACGCGCTGCCACTGGTTGAAAGCCTGCGCCAGTATATGGAACCGCGCGGCCTGTCCCCCGATCAGGGCATGCCCGACGGGTTGCTTGACCTGTTCGCGCTGGCCCGCGACAATGCCGGAAAGGTGCGTGACCGGTTTTCGCAAGATGGCTGGAACGCGCTGAAAGATCTGGAAAATACCGCCAAGGATTTCGCCACCCGTGTCCAGCCCGGCGATGATGCGGCATCTGCCATGGGGGTGTTGCTGCGTAAGATCGGCGGGTTCTCGGGCTTGGTGCATGAAAACATGTTCCGCTCGGACGGGTGGCGCTGCCTGACCATTGGCCGCGCCTTGGAACGGGCGCAGCAGATCACATCGCTGCTCGAGGTATTCGCCGCCCCCGAAGCCCCCTATGGCGGCTATGATGTGGCGGTAGAGCTGGGCGATAGCGTCATGACCCATCGCCGCCGCTATTCGGTGGAAACCAACCGCAATACCGTGATCGACCTTATGGCGCTGGATTTGGACAACCCGCGATCTTTGGTGTTTCAGGTGCAGCGCATCCAAGATGAAGAGGCCAAGCTGGCAGGCGAGGACGCTCAGCGCCCGGCGGATGAGGCCGCACGACTGATCCTGCAACTACGCACCGATTTGGCCGTGGCCCAGCCACAAGACCTGACGGCGGATCGGTTTGCTGCGATCTTCCAATCCTTGATCCAGATCTCAGACGCGCTGACGCGCCGCTATTTCAGCTAGGGCGCCATGCTGTACGATATCACGCTTCGGATCATTTACCGATACGCCACCCCAGCCGCCAGCGCCCGCACCATCCTGCGGATGCAGCCCCGCCAAGCGCCGGATCAGCGCATGATTCAAGGCTTGATTGACTGCAACCCGGTCCCGTTCGCGCGACGTGACAGGCTGGATTTCTACGGCAATCCGCTGGTCGAAATGGCCCACCAAGACGCGCTGAGCGAGGTGGAATTCAAGTTCAAAGGCCGGGTTGAACGGCTGATCGCGGATCGCGGGCTGGATCTGTCCGGGCCGTGGCAGGGCATCGGCCAAGAGGTGGCGGCGGTGGCCAGCCTGTCGCCGGACGCGCCGCATCACTTTCTGGGGCCTTCGCCGCGCATCCCGTATGAACCGGCGATAGCCGGTTTCGCGCAGGAGGTGGTGCAGCCGGATATGTCCGCGCTGGACGCCGCGCGGGCGGTCAGCAACGCCATTCATGACGCCTTTGCCTTTGATGCCGAGGCGACGGATGTCAGCACATCCCCGGCCGAGGCGTTTGAGGCCCGGCGCGGCGTTTGTCAGGACTTTACGCATGTGGCCATTGCCGCCCTGCGCAGTCTGGGCATTCCGGCGGGCTATGTGTCGGGGTTCCTGCGGACCGAGCCGCCCGAAGGCCAACCGCGACTGGAAGGGGCCGATGCCATGCATGCTTGGGTGCGGGCATGGTGCGGGAAAGATGCAGGCTGGCATGAGTTTGATCCAACCAACGCCATCGACGTGGCGGGCGACCATGTGGTGGTCGCCTATGGCCGCGATTATTCCGACGTGGCCCCGGTGAAAGGCGCGATGCGATCCGCCGGATCGCACAGCACCTTGCAACAGGTCGATATGATCCCGGTGGAACCGGTCAGCGCAGCGTCAGACGCAGCGACGTAACCCCGTATTCCGTCCAACGCGCCCAAACCGCATCGCCATGCAGCGCCAATTTCGGCGCCGATAGTAGCGTGTCCAGCGTGATACGCGTTTGCAGTTTGGCCATGGCCACGCCCAGACACATATGCGGGCCGATGCCAAAGGCCACGTGCCGGTTCGGCTTGCGGTCGGGGACAAAGGACATGGGATCGTCAAACACATCCGCATCGCGGTTGGCCGACAGAAAGTTCAACGCGACCGGGCAGCCTTGGTGAATGGGCGTATCGCCAATCGCGGTGTCCTTGGTCGCCACCCGCACCAACGCTTGGTTTGAGGAATAGAACCGCAACAGCTCTTCGATCAGCGGTTTTTCCAGCGCGGGGTCATCGCGCCGCCGGGCAAGGTGATCGGGGTGGGTGGCCATGTGCCACGCGACCGAGCACAGGAAATTGCGCGGCACCACATGTCCGCCGATCAGCATCAGCCGCACCATGCCGGACAGCTCCTCAGCGGTATAACGCCCGCCCTCGGCCTCATAGCCCATCAGACCGGTGACGATATCGGTCTCAGGGTCGCGCGGCGCGGTCTGGCGGTTTTCCACCAAGCGCACGGCGAATTCGTCGACCTGACGGCTGAGGCCACCCGCGCGGGGCAGATCCTCGGATTGTACGGCCTCGACGTATTCGTGGCTCAGGCGTCCGACCTCATGCGCCTCGGCCTCATCCAGCCCGATCAGAATGCCCAAGGCCCCTTGGGTAAACGGCTCGGCGAACTGGCGGGCGAAATCAATCGGGCCGTCCTGCGCCAGAAGATCCGCGAACAGCCGCTCCGACAGGGCGCGCAGGGCCGGCTCATAGGTGCGGATCTTGTTTTCCTTGAAAAACAGGTTCAGCCCCTTGCGATATCGGTCGCTTTCGGGCGGGTCTTTTTGCAAGGGCAGGCGCGGCAGTCCTTTGCGCGGGCTGGACGGGATGACCGTCATGCGCGTTGCGGTAAAGGTTTCGGGGTCGCGGCTTGCGGCCACCACATCGGCGTAACGCATCAGGGTATAGAACCCGCCCCACCTGTTTGACCAAGCCACCGGCGCCGCGCTGCGCAGGCGCTCATGCGCGGCGGGGTAGTCGGCCAGTTCGGCATCGCCAATCGGATCCCAATCCGGTTTCAGTTCATCAGTAATGTCGGAAGCCAAAGCGAAATCTCCGGGATATAGGTAATAAGGATCAAGAACACGGCCATCAGCGCCACGAAGGGCAACATCCCGCGCACGGCCTCAGACATTGGGGCCTTGGCGATCGAGGACAGAACGAACAGGTTCAGCCCGATTGGCGGCGTCAGGAAGGCGATCTCCATATTGACGATCAGCACGATACCAAAATGGACAGGGTCGATGTTCAACTGTGACAGCACCGGCAGAACGATGGGCGTGACGATCAGCATCACCGCGACGGCATCCAGAAACATGCCAAGGATGATCATCAGGATGTTCAGCGCCAGCAGGAACTGCCACGCTTCAAGGTCCAGTGCGATGGCCAGATTGACCAAGGCCGTCGGGATGCCCGATCCGGTGATCCAATGGGCAAACAGCAGGGCGAACATGACGATGAAGGTCACGGCACTGGCCGATTTCATCCCCTCGGTCGCCATTTTGAACAGATCCTGCGGGCGCACTTCGCGGTAGACCAACATCGCCACCAAAACCGATGCCACGGCGGCCACGCCCGCGCTTTCGGTCACGGTGGTGTAGCCCGAATAGATCCCGGCAAAGACCGATAGCGGAATGGCCACCGCAGGCAGCGCACGCAGGTTCTTTGAGATGAATTCAGACCGGGTGGCCCGGTTGGCCGAGGCATAGCCCTTGCGGCGCGAATAGAAGATCACCCAAAGGCCCAGCATCACCGCCTGTAGCAGGCCGGGCAGAACCCCCGCCAGAAACAGGCGCGGTACCGACAGTTCGGCAATCAGGCCGTAAAGGATCATCGACAGCGATGGCGGGATCAGGATGCCCATTGTCCCCGATGCGCCCACCAGACCCAGCGCAAAGGGCCGGTCATAGCCCCGTGCCACCATAGCCGGGATCAGGAAGGTGCCCATGGCCATGGCGGTGACAACCGATGACCCGGAAATCGCGGCAAACAGCGTGGTCGCGATCACGGCGACCAGCCCCAGCCCCCCGCGCATATGGCCGACCCAAGTCTCGGCGGCCTCGATGATAATGCGGGCGATGCCGCCCTTTTGCATGAAGGTCGCGGCCAGAACAAAGAACGGCACGGCCAGAAAGGTGGTTGAATTGATCCCGTTGATCGAATGGGCGGCGGCATCCATCAGAGGGCGACCCTCGAAGGCGATCATCACCAGCGCGGTGGCCCCGAGCGAGACAAAGATCGGCGCACCAAGCGCCATCAGCGCCAGCATGCCCAATAGTCCGATAAGTGCGTCCATGTCAGTGCCCCTCGGCGTCGGTTGGGCTTCCGAAGGGGCGCTGCCCGTCCAGCAGCATCAAGCCCACGCGGCCCAAGATCAGCGCCATGCCAACGGGCAGGGCAAGAAACACGGCATAGCCTTGCTGAACCCGCAGCGACGAGGCCGACCGCTCATCCAGCAACAGGGCGAAATCAAAGGCTTGCTTGCCGTAAAATAGCATCGCGGCGCAAAAGCCTACGGCCAGCGCGGTCATCGCCCAGCCCAGACCATTGCGGACCGGGGCGGGCAGGGCTGCGACAAACACCTCGGTGTAGATGTGCCGGCCTTCCGCCACGAGCGACGATCCGCATAAGACGGTGGCCCAGATAATTCCGTAAAGCGCCACCTCTTCGGCCCAGTCAACGGCATAGATCGGGGCAAAGGCCCGCACCGCCGCACCGCCCAGAAAAACCAGCAACGCGCCAAGGATCAGCACCCCCACCAGAAAGGTTTCCAGGCGGGTCCAATAGGTTTGTATTTTCGAGATCATGTCATGCCCAATGTGTCGGCGGGGCCAAGGCGGCCCCGCCTTGGGTTCAGTTTCCGTTCAGCGCGGCCGAAACGCGCGCCACGTAATCGGCATCCATGCCGCCATCGGCAACGATCTTGTCCTGCGCTGCGATCATCTTGGCCCGCATGGCCGTGATGTCATCTTCGGACGGGTCGTGATAAGTTACGCCGTTGTCTTCGTTGACTTTACGGGCATCGGCCAGCTCTTGTGCGGAATAATCCCGCGCCCAGCCAACCACGTCACCCCATGCGGCCAGAACGGTTGCACGGTCTTCGTCCGACAGCTTGGCCAGCGCCGCCTTGGAGGCCAGCGGGATATAGACGCCCCAGCCTGCGTTATCGGCAAAGGCGTTGTCGATCCCGGCCTCCCAAAGCTTGCCGCCTTTGATTGTCAGATCGGTGACCGACCCCAGCCCGTCAATTTGGCCTTGGGTCAATTGCAGCACGATTTCAGACCGCGGCGTTGCCTGCGGGGCGGCACCCAGTTCCTTCATGATGGCAACCACAACGGGCGACGGTGGCGTTGCCAGCTTCACGCCTGCCAGATCGCCATAGGTGGCCACCACTTTGCCCGCCGTATAGGCCGAGTTGTTGGGCGCGAATTCGAAATGCCCGCCATCGGGAATAACGATGCCTTTCTTTTCGACCATGCCCCACAGCTCATCGCCCAAGGGGCCGTCCAGAATGCCGCGCACATCGTCGCGGGTGGCGCCAAAGAACATCGGCAGGGTGATCACGCTCAGGTTCGGCTCAAACCGGCTGAGGGTCGGCGAGGCTTGGATCGACAGATCCAGCGCACCCGAGGCCAGCGCCCGGATCGCATCAGCCGACTTATAAAGTTGCGCCGCCGGGAAAACGTTGACGGTGATATCGCCGCCCGAGCGGGTGGCAATCGCCTCGGCCCATTTTTCGGCGGCCAGGTTGCGAACATGGCCCGGCGGTGTTTCCACCGACAGGCGCAATTCGGTTGCCAGTGCCATGCCCGCCGCGCCAACAAACAGCGCCGCCATGGCGGTGGTTTTCAAGAAATCCTTCATGGTCTCCTCCCTAAAGGTATGACTGTGCCGGGCGTTGCCGGGGTGGTCTGGGCCTTTTCACTGCCGGGGCCCCGGCAAATCTGAGCCTCTTGATAGTTCACATGATTAACTAATATCGGATTCTGTCAATCATGTTTTGCATCTTAGGGGTTGATTTTCGTTAATTGTGGAAACCATTCTTGGCAAAACTCTGAACCAAAGGATCCGGTGTGAGCCAAGCCAGCCAAGATAATGATGCACGTGTCCGCCTGGGTCCGCTGGCGCAGGATCTGCCGTTCATGGTGCGCAACCTTCAGGCTTTGCTGCGGCCTAAAGGGCAGGCGATCCGCGATAAACTGGACGTTGAGGCGGGGGTGATTGGCGTGATGTCGATCATCTGGCTGAACCCTGGCGTGTCGCAGAACGATCTGGCCGCCTCTGTCACGCTGAAGAAATCCGCCGTAACAAAGCTGGTTAAGGCCTTGGAGGCGCGCGGTTTGTTGGAACGTCGCCGCCAAGACAGCGACCGCCGACTGAATGCGCTGACCCTGACCGCTGAGGGCGAGGCACTGGTTGCCCAAGTTCGCGCCGATATTAACGTGGTGCATGCCGAATTGTTCGAAGGCGTGCCCCAAGCGGATCAGGACACGTTCTTTCGGGTCATGGGGCTGTTGATTGATCGTCTGGCCCCAACCGCCGATGGGGCGGGACCAGACGCAGACTAGGGTTAGGCCAGCAGGTCGAAGGTCAGCCCGTTGGACATCACGTTCAGCGACGCTTGGGCATCCCCGTCGATCAGCGCCCAAAGCAGTACGCCGCTGGCTTTGTGGGTGATGAACACCTCTTGGACATCCGCCGCCCCCGCCGACGCGGTGGTTGCCCGCTGAACAAGGAAATCACCCTTGGTGGCCGCAGCCCCGTAGAACAGCACGTCGCCTTGCGCGGCGTCATAATCCTGAATCCAGTCCGACCCGTGGCCGACATTGCCGGTGTGATAGAACTTATCGGCACCAAGCCCGCCGTTCACCCGGTCAAAGCCAAACCCACCGTTGATGAAGTCATTGCCGTTGCCGCCAAAGATCTGGTCGGACCACGCAGACCCGGTCAGCACATCGTTGCCATCCCCGCCAATCACCAGATCGACGCCATAACCGCCTTCGATGCTGTCATCGCCAGCGTCGCCGCGCAATTCGTCATTGCCATAGCCGCCGTCGATGCTGTCATTGCCCGCGCCGCCGTAGATCACGTCGCGCAGGTCTTCTGTGGTGCGACCGCCATAAATGAAGTCATCACCATCCAAGCCAATCACCGTATCTGCGCCATCTTGTGCGTAGATCGTGTCGGATTGGTTGGTGCCCTCCAGCCGGTCGGCCCCATCGGTGCCGTAGATCGGCGTATCAATATCGAAGTCTTCCCAAGACACGGTGCTGCCGGGTGCATATGGCCCGGTCTCGATCGGGGTCCACCACCCGGTGGAGTTTTGGGTCCAAGCGTTGAACGCGTCGGCATCCGCGAAATCGGGCAGGGGGTCGCCGCCGATTGCAACGTAGATATCATCGAACCCGTTCAGATTGCCGCCGCCGTCATAGCGGTGCACGTCCATAAACAGGACATCGGTCACCAGCCCGCCCGAATGGGTGACCTTGTAAATCCCAATGGGCGAGCCGGGATCAATCGGGATGGACCGATCCAGATAGTTCAGGGTGACGCCGTCCAGATCATCCTGATCAATCCCGCCATAGGGCATGATCGTGAACGAGGTTTGATCGTCTGGCACGTCCACCGAAACGGTGCCAGTTTGATAGTCGAAGGTCACTTCGGACCAGTCTGCATTCATGCGCTGAATGAAGAGATGTGCGTCAAAGCTGTATTGAATAGTCATGAGTCAGCCCTTTCCAGTTGCGGACTATTGTCCCACGACCGGACCAATTGGCGCCATGACGCATATCAATAATACTATATGACCTTTTGCGCGGCCCCCTGGGCTATGCCAGCAGATCGAAGGTCTGCCCGCCTGCCAGTACGTTCAGGCTGCTTTGCCCGTCGCCATCAACCAAAGCCCAAAGCAGGTTGCCGCTTGGCTTATGGGTGATGAACACCTCTTGCACGCGGGCGTCGCCTGCGCTGGCGGTGCTGGCGCGTTGCACAAGGAAATCGGCCTTACTGGCAGCCCCGCCGCCATAGAACAGAACATCGCCTTCACCGGCGTTATAGTCCTGAATCCAGTCGGACCCGTGGCCTGCGGCATTGGTGTGATAGAACTTATCGGCACCTAGTCCACCGTTCACCCGGTCAAAGCCAAAGCCGCCGTTGATGAAGTCATTGCCGTTGCCACCGAAGATCTGGTCCGACCAAGCGCTGCCGGTCAGCACATCATTGCCATCCCCGCCAATGACGATATCGACGCCAAAACCGCCCTCAATGCTGTCATCGCCGGCATCGCCCCGCAGTTCGTCATTGCCATAGCCACCGTCGATGCTGTCATTGCCATCGCCGCCGTAAACCACGTCGCGCAGGTCATGCGAGGTGTCGCCGCCGAAGATGAAATCATCCCCGCCGCCGCCGACAATGGTATCAGCCCCGTCGCCGCCCGACAGCGTATCAACCCCGTCGCCGCCGTTCAGGCTGTCATCGCCCAGCCCGCCGTCAAGGATATCTGTGCCGCCTTCGCCGCGCAGGGTGTCATTGCCGTCGCGCCCGTAAAGCAGGTCAAACCCGGCGTTCCCGCCAAGGCTATCGGCCTGCGCCGTGCCGATGTTCAACAGGGCATTCGACAGGCTCAACTGGTTCAGGGTGAAAATCTGCCCCGCAAAGCTAAACAGCTCGATCCCGGTTACAAGGTCCACGCCGCCGCGCGGGGTGGCAACCAGCAACCCGTTCTGCGAGTTAAAGAAATGCACGTCATTCGGCCCGGCGGAATAGACCGCCGTATCCCCCGCGCCAGCGTTGCCAAGCGTGGATTGGTTGCCGCCACCGTCCAGCAGGTCAAAGCCGGGGCCGCCCACAAGCGTATCGCTGCCTTCACCGCCCAGCAGGGTGTCATCACCCGCGCCGCCGGACAGAAAATCCGACGACAGATCGCCCATAACGATGGTGCGGCCAAGGATCAGGTCGTTGAAATCCGACCCGACCACGCCCTCGATCCCGCCAAAGGTATCCTGCGCGGCAAAACCGGTGCCGGGGAAGGTGACATCCTGTTCCAGCTTGACCTGAACGCCCGATGTCGCCCGCTGGTATGAGATGATGTCGAATTCGTTGACCGGGCCGCTGTCGGTGACCGCATCGCGCCCTGCGCCCAAGATGTAGACATCATTGCCCGCGCCGCCCTCATAGATGTCAACGCCGCCGCCGCCGCCATCCATGGTGTCATTGCCGCCATTGCCGACGAATAGGTCATTGCCCGGCCCGCCGGTCAGCGTATCTGCGCCGTCAAAGCCCACCAGATCAAACCCTTGCCCCAAGATCCCGCCCGGCGCGCCGGGGCCGGCGAAATTGACGGTGAACTGGTTCAGGTAGTCGCGCATTGGCACTTTCGAACCGGTCATGAAACTGCTGACCGCCGCTGTGCCCAGCTGTGCCGCCGAAATGGCTTGGGTCGGCACGACCACCGCATTGGCGGCCAAGTGGTTTGTCGTTGGCGTCTGGCCAGCTGCTTCTGCGGCCAATTGCGCATTGGTTTCGGCCAGTACCTTGTTGATTTCGTTTTGGATTTGCGCCCGTTCGGCATTGTTGTTGGCCAATGCCAGTGCCGAAGTCAGCATGTCCAATTCGGCGTTGAACCTGACCGTGAATGACGTGATCGTCCCGCCGGTCAGTTGCGGAAACCCTTTGACCCCGCCCGGAAGGTCATCGCGCAAGGTAAAGGTCAGACCCGCGCCATTGATCGTCAATTCCCCCAGCAGGCCAAAGTCGCGCAGCACGATTTGGTTGGCCGTGGCCGACACAACCCGGATCGGGCGCGAGAAGCCAAGGTTGGCGTTTTCGACGTAGAAATACCCTTCGAGGGCGCGAAAGAAATCAGACGTGTTCCGAGAGAAAATACCAGTCCAAGGCATGACCAGATCCTAGTTATGACGGGTTCAAAAATTGATTTGGGGCGCCGCTGAAAATGCCGCAGCGCCCCGAAATGGTCTCATAGTTGCGGGATTCTGTCCAATCACAAAGTCCCGGCGGTTATTGTCTACGCCAGCAGATCGAAGGTCTGACCGGCGGCCAATACGTTCAAGCTGCTTTGCCCGTCGCCATCCACCAGCGCCCAAAGCAGGTTGCCCGAGGGCAGGTGGGTGATGAACACCTCTTGCACGGCTGCGCTGCCCGCGTCGGGGGTGCTGGCGCGTTGAACTAGGAAATCGGCCTTGGTCGCCGCGCCGCCGCCAAAGAACAGCACGTCGCCCTCGGCTGCGTTGTAGTCCTGAATCCAGTCGGACCCGTGGCCTGCTGCGTTGGTGTGATAGAACTTATCCGCGCCAAGCCCGCCGTTCACCCGGTCAAACCCAAACCCACCGTTGATGAAGTCGTTGCCGTTGCCGCCAAAGATCTGATCCGACCACGCCGACCCGGTCAGCACGTCGTTGCCGTCGCCGCCAATGACCGTGTCGACGCCATAGCCGCCTTCGATGGAGTCATCCCCGGCATCCCCGCGCAGTTCGTCATTGCCATAACCGCCGTCGATGCTGTCATTGCCATCGCCGCCATAGATCACGTCGCGGATGTCGTCGGTCAGGTCGTCGTCCATTTCGCCGCCGAACAGGAAATCATCGCCGTCGCCGCCCACAAGCGTGTCGCCGCCAAGCCCGCCTTCCAGCGTGTCATTGCCGCCGTTGCCGGTCAGGGTGTCATTGCCGTCTTCGCCCAAAAACCGCTCAACCCCGTCAGAGCCGGTGACTTTATCGGCGAGGTAGCTGCCAACGACGCCTTCGATCCCGGTGAAGGTATCGGTGCCGCCGAACCCATCTTGCGCCGTGCCTGTGCCAATCGCGGTGAAGGTGACGTCAATCCCGGTCAGGACATCGTCGAACCGGTAGAAAATCCCATCTGACCACGACCCGCCGGTGATCGTGTCATTGCCCTTATACCCCGCCCAGATCGAGATGCCGGAACTTTCGGTGCTGGACCCGATGAACGTGTCATCATCTGCTGTGCCAGTGATCTGGTGCAGATAGGTAATCGTGTCGTTGATAAGGCCATTCGTACCAGACACGACCGTTGTCGTTCCGCCATTGGCCCCCCGCGTGACAGTGACACCGCCCGCGCCCGAGATGTGATAGTAGGTGACATCAATCCCATTGCCCGAGGCCCACAGATCGGCGTTCCCGATGATGGCGTCGGTACCGTAGTAGGGGGCAATATAATCGCCAATGCCTTCGGTCGTGCGGTCCCCGGCCGAGGCGTCAATGGTGTCATCGCCATTGCCGCCATATAAGAATTCGCGCCCGGCACCAGATTGGATCAGGTCGTCGCCGCCATCGCCAAACAGCGTCGTCGTGCCATCCCCAATCATCGTGTCATTGAAGTTTGAGCCGTTGATATACTCGATATTCGAAATGGTATCGGTAAATGTCTGGCCGTCCCAGACTTTCTCAATCGTGCCTTTGGTCAGATCGGCCACGATCCCCGTTGATCCGCTGCGGTCATAACGGATGCGGTCATACCCGCCTGCGCCATCCACCGTGTCATTGCCGCGTTCGGTGATAAAGCTTTCGTCGCGGTCGCTGCCAAGGATGCTGTCGTTGAAATCGGTGGCCTGAATTTCGACCTGGCCCGTGCCACCGCGATAATTCAGCTGTTCGACATTGCCGAAACCGTCGTTCGACACAACGCCCGTCGCCAGATTGATGACAAGCCCCTGATTGGCCTGTTCCAGCGACGTGCCACGGTACTTGATCCGCACATTGTCATCGGCGTTAAAGCTGATGGAATCCACGCCATCGCCGGGCACGAGGTTGAAATAGCCGTTGTTCCCCAAAACCATATCAAAGGTGTCACCAAAGGACGTGCCTTCAATATAGATCCCATCGACCAAGGCGGCGGACACATTGACCAGTGTATCCGTCATCGCGCCCGATGTGATGGTGCCGGTGTTCGTCAGATCGTTGATGGTGACCTGAATAGCGGCGCCGAAATCGTGGTAATAGAGCTCATAAAAGCTGTTGGAGTTGGCCCCGGTGAAGTCAATTGTGTCATTGCCCAAGCTGCCGATGATCCGGTCATAGCTGGTGTTGGAAAGCGGCGTGATCGTATCATCGCCGCTGGTGCCGGTTAGTATATCATTGCCGGTGGTTCCGTTGATAACGGCCATCGAAAATCCCCATATGTAAAATCATTTGGTCAATCGTACCAATTATTCCGGCGATTTTCACATGGAAAAGTGCGGCTCTCAGCTCAAATAGGGAGTTTTCTATTCGCCCAAATGATAGGCAATGGCCAAAGGGCTGCGCACGCCCTTTGGCCTGTTTTGTTACGCCAGCAGATCGAAGGTCTGCCCGCCTGCAAGCACGTTCAGGCTGGTTTGTGCGTCGCCATCCACCAACGCCCAAAGCAGGTTGCCCGATGGGATATGGGTGATGAACACCTCCTGCACGCCCGCATCCCCGGCCGAGGCCGTGCTGGCGCGTTGAACAAGGAACTGTGACTTGGTCGCCGCGCCGCCGCCAAAGAACAGCACGTCGCCCTCGGCTGCGTTATAGTCCTGAATCCAGTCTGACCCGTGGCCTGCGGCGTTGGTGTGATAGAACTTATCCGCGCCTGCGCCGCCGTTCACCCGGTCAAAGCCAAACCCACCGTTGATGAAGTCATTCCCGTTGCCGCCAAAGATCTGATCCGACCACGCCGACCCGGTCAGCACGTCGTTGCCATCCCCGCCAATGACCGTGTCCACACCATAGCCACCTTCAATGGAGTCATCCCCGGCATCCCCGCGCAGCTCGTCATTGCCGTAGCCGCCGTCGATGCTGTCATTGCCATCGCCGCCATAGACAACGTCGCGGATGTCGTCGGCGGTGCTGCCGCCAAAGATAAAGTCATCGCCCGCGCCGCCGATCAGCGTGTCAGACCCGTCCATGCCGCGGATCGTGTCATTGCCGCCCGCGCCATTGAGGTTGTCATTGCCCGACCCGCCTTGCAGCACGTCATTGCCGTCGGTCCCGGTTTTCGAGACAGGCGCATCGGCCGGGGCGGGCGAGATGTCAAAGATACGGCCATGAAGCAGGTCGATCTTACCGTCGATGGGCTGGTTTGAGCCTTCGGCGAACACCGCCAGCACGTCGCCGCTGTCCAGCACGGCCAGCCCGCCGACGTATTTGATGCCCGTATCGGCATCGTGGATCTGAACCTTGTTGTCCAAGGTGCCATCGGCATTCACGATCTGCGCGAAAAGGTCGATGTCTTTATAGGCCGAGGCCTCTTGCCAAGCGACCATCACGCGGTCGCCGGACAGGCCCGCGACGTGGAAGGTCGGGCTGGTGATCTGGTCGTGACCTAGCGCGATCTGCGACCGGGTGACCAAGGTGCCGGTGGCGTCGAAACGGTCGACATTGATGTATTCGGCTTCGTCATAGCGAATGTCGGGGTCGTATTTGTAGACCGCCGCAAAGCCGCCGCCGGGCAGGGCGGTCACGTATTGCGATGTAATGACCGCATCGCCGTCCGCAGGGTCGTTATACACCTCAACCGGGCCGGTTGCGCCTGCAACACCCGCCGGGGCGCTGCTGATATCCGGGCCAGACAGGCGGATGTGCACGCCCGTGCGGTCGCCCGCATAGCGCAACATCACCACATCGCCATTCGTCAGCTGCGCAAACTGCAACGAGACATGGTCGGTGTTGAAAATTTGCACCGGCTCGCCCAGCGTTACGCCATCATTGCCAACGGTCCGCGCCCAAGTCGTATCGCTGCCGCGATGGGTCCAGCCGACGATTGCGCCGCCGCCCGACAGGCCAAGCAGGGTGTTGTTCGCGTGATCGTTGTAGGTGCCCGGATCGGCATTCACCGGAACCTCCAGATCGACCGAGGCAAACGTCTGTTCCGTCCCGCGTGCGGCGCCTGTGGCGTCGAAGCTGCGGACAAACACGTCTTCGTCGACGCCCCCGTCGATCAGATGCGCACGCACCCAGCTGACCATGAACCCGCCATCGGACAGGGCGACCACATGGGCCTTGCCTTGGGCGCCAGTTTCATCGGATTGAATACGGAACGGTTCGACCTTGCTGGTGCCATCGGCGTTCAGAATACGGCCCCAAAGGCTGGTGTCGCCGAACTGATCGCCGTCGAACCAGTTGTTCTCGGCCCAGACCAAAGCGACGGTCCCGTCTTTCAATGTCGCCGCTACGGGATAAGCTCCTAGGCTGCCCAGAATGCTGGGGATGGATCCGAGAACGAATTCACTACCAGGAGTGATGGTCATATTTGAAATCTCCGTATGTGGCGCCGTTTCCTGCGCATCGAATAAAGTGTCGTGGTCTAAGGTGGCGCGAATACAATGCACCTGGTCGACTAGTGTTATTTGGCGGACTTAGCGTCCTGCAAGTAAGGAATTCCATGATATTTCGTGGCCCCGCGATGACAAGGGCAAAGTAAAAGGGCAGCCGCGTGGGCTGCCCTTGGATTTGGTTGTCGCGAATGAAGCGATTAGGCCAGCAGGTCGAACACCTGTCCACCTGCCTGCACGTTCAGGCTCGTCTGGGCATCGCCATCGACCAGCGCCCAAAGCAGGACGTTGGACGCCTTGTGGGTGATGAACACCTCTTGCACTGCGTCGGAACCGGCACTGGTTGTGGTCGCCCGTTGGACAAGGAAATCCGACTTGGACGCCGCTGCACCGTAGAACAGCACATCGCCTTGCGAGGCATCATAGTCCTGAATCCAGTCCGACCCATGGCCTGCATTGCCGGTGTGGAAGAACTTATCCGCACCCGCGCCGCCGTTCACCCGGTCAAAGCCGAAGCCCCCGTTGATGAAATCGTTGCCATTGCCGCCGAAGATCAGATCGGACCAAGCCGACCCGGTCAGCACGTCGTTGCCGTCGCCGCCGATCACGGTATCCACACCATAGCCGCCTTCGATGCTGTCATCGCCGCCATCGCCGCGCAGCTCATCGTTGCCGTAGCCGCCGTCGATGCTGTCATTGCCATTGCCGCCATAGACGATGTCGCGCAGATCGCCTTCGTCTTCGCCACCTTTGATGGTGTCATTGCCGTTGCCGCCGATCAGCGTGTCGGCGCCATTGCCGCCTTCGATGCTGTCATTGTCATCGCCGCCATCCAGACGGTCATTGCCCGAAAAGCCGTAGATGAAGTCATCGCCGCCAAGACCGTCAATCGTGTCATCGAACTGCGTGCCGGTCAGCGTGTCGCCAAAGCTGGTGCCGTCCAGCGGGGTGCTGGTGATCAGATCGGCAACTGCGATATCGGCATATTGCGAATTGTTGGTTTCTGAAGTCAGGCGGATGACTTCCACATCATTGAGGAAGATCTGCACCGGACGATCCCAGTTGCTGCTATCGGTCAGAACGACTTCGCCAAAGCTGTTGACCGAGATGTCGAACATCGTCGACGCCAGGGCAGGCGTGATGAAGCCCGACGAGATCGGCGAGTAGAAGGCCGCTTCGAACAGGCTGAACACGTCCGTGCCTTCGCCGCCGTCAAAGTAGACTTCGTGGGGGATGCAGTTGCCAAACGCGTCGTTGAACGTCGAAATGCCGAACACGTCATCGCCAGAAGTGCCCGCCACGTCAACAACGCCGAAGTGCCCGCGTACAGCGACTTCTTCGAAGTTCTGAATGTAGAAGTCGATCAGCAGCTCTTGATTGCTGACATCCGCCTGAAAGACATAGCCGGTTTCAAGGTCGATGCTGACATAGCTGTCGGTCAGGAAGAAGTCTTCGTACTGTTCGAAGCCGAAGAAGTCATAGCCTGCGCCACCGTCGATCACGGCCTCAATCAGCCCGCCATCGTTGGTGAAATCAAAGGTCGACCAGTAGACGTCTTCGCCGGTCAGGTAGACATCGTCATTGCCTGCGCCCGCGCTTAGGTTGGCCTGCATGGCCGGTGCGCCCGGATCCGGGTCAAACAGCGAAATGATGGCTGCGAAGTCTTCGACATAGATCAAATCGTCGCCATCGGTCGCGGTGCCGGTCAGGCTAGCAAGACCGGGTTCCAGCGGGCTGCCGTCAACGTCCAGCAGGCTGATGCCGCTTGCGTTGGTCAGGGTGAAGCCGGTCAGGTCGATCCCGCTGACGGCGGACGCATCATAGCCGGCCTTTTCGACCTGATTGATCAGGTCCAGCATCGTGCCAAGGTTCGAACTGAACTCACCCTCAGCGGTCAGCGTGTAGCCGTCCATAAACAGCTGCAAGAAATTGCCGTTGCCGATTTCCAGCGACACCAGATGTTCGCCCAGTTCCGACAGGATGATGGAGCTGAGGCCATACGCGCTCAGACCGTTGATCAGGTCGCTGAGGCTGCTTTGGTCCATCAGGTAGTAATCGTTCACCGCGAACAGCATGCCGATCAGGTCGAACAGCTGCTCCAGCGAAGTCGGCAGGGTGCCGTTGAACGACAGGTTCTGATTGCCCGAGTCGATCGAAAGACCAGTGATCCCAAGGTTGGCATTCAGAATTTCCGTGCCATTCAGCGTCATGCTCAGGCTCGAGATCGTGCCGGTCGCGATACCATTGTCAATCGCTTCAAGGAACTCTTGGGCGGTGGCGACGGGGGTCAGGTTCAGACCCGTCAGCGACAAGACCAATGCGCCGTTCTGCCAAGTGATGCCGGTTGAGCTGATGGCGGTCGGGCTGGACATGTCCAGAGTGTCCAGCAGCTGGCCTGCCTGATCCAATTGGGTCTGATAGTCCAATTGATTGTACAGACTGAAGTTATTCAGATCTGTAGCCATTTCGGTAAAGAGCCTGTTATTTAGCGTCACGGTGCTCATGTCTGCCTCCTAAAATTAGCAGATTTTAACAATGGTGAAGACCTTATCCCTATGTGTAGTAGCTGGCAATCTGAGAAACGTATTAGATGGCAGGAGTCCGCCGGTTGAAGTTTTTGCATATCAAAGGGTTACTATTTCTACTTTTGACTGCAGGCTGCGCCGATGAGGCGCTCCGCGCAAGGGTGGATTTTGGACCAGATACATCAATTTTGCATGGCTCTGCATTGGATGCGGCACGCATTGGATTTCTTGGCGGTGGCGGATCTGGTGGCAGTTCGATCATTTCTGGCAAGGCGCTGGAACCGAAGCCGGGAAAGCCGGTTCATTTGGTCGAATCTGGGCGTCGAACGCTGGCATTGTCGATGCATCGACCAGTTGCGCCGCGCACGGATTTGGTGGCCTCGGTCGGCTATTCCGCCGGGCGGTCGGTCTACAAGCTGCCTGCGGGGCTTGGGGTGTTTGTCGATCCGGTGACCATCGGGTTTGACAGCCGCGGCACCGATCTGCGGGCGGGGCTTGAACACCGGCTATGGCAACGCGGGCGGACGCGGGTTGTGGTGTCGGGCGGGGGCGGGATTGCGCGCACCCGGATCAAGGCGCGGGTGCAATCGGCGGTGCTGAACGTGCCTGCCGATTTGGTCCATTCCGCGCAGCTTGGCTATGCGGGGCTGCGCCTGGAACATGATCTGCCCGGCGAAGGCATCACCGCCTATCTGGGCGGCACGGGCACCGCCTATAGCGATGGCAAGCGCAAGGCCGAAACCGCGATGGGCATCAGCTTTGCGCTGGGTCGGTAGGATCAGGCCAGCAGGTCGAAGATATTGGCGCCGACTTTGACATTCAGGCTGCTTTGGGCGTCTCCATCCACCAGCGCCCAGAGCAAGACGCCGCTGGGTTTGTGGGTGATGAACACCTCGTTGACCCCATCGGCGCCCGCGCTGGCGGTGGTGGCGCGTTGCAACAGGAAATCGGCCTTGGAGGCGGACCCGCCGCCATAGAACAGCACGTCGCCTTCGGCGGCGTTGTAGTCCTGAATCCAGTCGCTGCCGTGGCCGACATTGCCGATGTGATAGAACTTATCTGCACCTAGCCCGCCATTCACCCGGTCAAAGCCAAAGCCGCCGTTGATGAAGTCATTCCCATCGCCGCCAAAGATCAGGTCGGAATAGGCCGAGCCGGTCAGCACGTCATTGCCCGCGCCGCCGATCACCTGATCGACGCCAAAGCCGCCTTCGATCGTGTCATCGCCCGCATCGCCGCGCAGTTCATCGTTGCCGTAGCTGCCGTCGATGCTGTCGTTCCCGTCGCCACCGTAAACCACGTCGCGCAGGTCATTGGCCGAGTTGCCGCCGAAGATGAAATCATCGCCCGCGCCGCCGATCAGCGTATCGGACCCATCCAGCCCGTTGATCGTGTCATTGCCCGCAAGCCCGTCGATCTTGTCATTCCCGGCAGTCCCAGTGAGCGAGTCCGCGCCCGCGCTGGGGGTGGTGGATACGCCGCCACCGGTTCCGCCGCCCGATACGGGCAGTTCGACCGTGTAAAGATGGCCGCCGCTATCGGCGATATAGCCAAATCCGTTTTCAAAGATCACGCTGCGGTCGGCCATGGTAAAGCGGGGCAGGGCCTTGATCGCATCGCCGACCGGGTCGCCGCTGGCGTCAAAGCACTGCAAGACACCGGTGTTTTCATAGGTGACATAGTCGTCGCTGTTGTAGGTAATGGCAAAGCTGCCATCCGCCAGCGCATGGATCTTGGGCATGCCCTGTTGCTGGGCCTCTTGGCCGATATTGGCCATGCGTTCCCCGGCGAACAGGGTGCCGTCGGCATTGTACATCGCGTACCAGATGTCCAAGGTGCCGGTTTCGCTGACGCCCGTCTTGCTGGAGACCCAAGCCACCACGACCTTGCCATCGGTCAGCTTTTCGGCAACCACATCGCCGCTGCCAAAGCCGTAAGTGCCGCGCACATGTTCGCCGTTTGAGACGCGGAATTCACTGGTGACGAAATTGCCGTCCGAGGCCACGACGCGGCCATAGACCTCATAGTCTTCGTCCGTGGTGATGCCGGTGTTCATGTGAAAGGCGAACAGGTTGTTGCCCGACAGGGCCAAATCCTTGCCAATGACCGCCCCGGCGCCAGTGCCGGTGACCGTGGCATCCCACATGATATGTTTGTCGATGCTGCCGTCGGCGTTGTAGATCACCAGGTTATGTTCCGTCCCCAGCACGCCATCGTGGTTGAACGCCGCCACACGGCCATTGCCCAGATCCTCGGCATCGGCAAAGGCCTCTAGGATCTTCTGTTCTACCTGCACCGTGCCGAAATCAAGGATGCGCGTCGGCAGGGAAATCGTTGTCGTGCTCAGCGCCTCGCCGCTGGCATTGAACGACTGCATGACCGGCGTGCGGCTGGACAGATGATCGCTGAGGTAAAACAGCGTGAAGGCCCCATTGCCGTCGTCGCGCACGTGCCACAGGTCCGAGATGTCTTTGAACTCGGCCTTATCGCCAATGTCCTTGTAATCGAAAACTTGGGTCCCGGCGTCATCCCACATGGCGAATTGCCAGTTGCTGGCCGTCGGAACAACGGTAGACGGGTGGACGGTCAGGACAAAGCCGGACAGGTCAAACTGGTAATAGTCAAATTTGCCAGTGGTTTGGGTGGCGGTAATCGGGCTGGACATGGCGAGACTCTGAAAGGATTGGTTTCAACTGCCCCATTTTGGACACATTCAAGCCAGCAGATCAATTTCAGAATTGCCTGCCTTGACAAGCAATGATGCCTGATCCGCCCCATCCACAAGCGCCCAAAGCAGCACGCCGGTGTTGATATGCGTGATAAAGACCTCGTCCACCTCGGCACTTCCTGCGCCGGTTGTGCTGGCGGTCTGGACAAGGAAATCATCCTTGGTCGCCGCACCGCCGTAAAACAGCACATCGCCCTCGGCGGCGTTGTAATCCTGAATCCAGTCGCTGCCATGCCCGGCCGCGCCTTGGTGAAAGAACTTATCCGCGCCGGTGCCGCCGTTCAGCCGGTCAAAGCCGAAACCACCGTTGATAAAGTCATCCCCAGTGCCGCCAAAGATCAGGTCCGACAGGGCCTGCCCGGTCAACTGGTCGTCGCCGTCTTGGCCCAAGATTTCGTCCGCGCCGAACCCGCCGACAAAGGTGTCATTGCCCGCGCCGCCATAGAACAGGTCGTTGCCATAGCCGCCGTCGCCAAAGTCATTGCCGTCGCCCGCGTAGAACACATCGCGCAGGTCATCCGCCGAACTGCCGCCGATCAGCACGTCATTGCCAGTGTCGCCATTGAGCGTATCGGCACCGTCGCCCGCCTCAAGCGTGTCATCGCCATCGCCGCCGGCCACCGTGTCATTGCCTCGCCCGGTGTAGGCGCTGTCATTGCCGCCGCCCATCAGCACGTTCAGACCAACCGTCGCATCGTTCCAAAGCAAGACATCCGCGCCATCGCTGGCGGAGTAGTCGATCTTGGTTGCTGTTACGTTCTGTACTTTGCCGGTCAAATCAACTGTGCCCGCGTCGGCTTGGGCAAGAACCCGTGCTCCGTTGAATTCGTCGAACTGCGCGAATTGGGCGGTGGTCAGCTTTACATAGTCTGACTGAAGCACCTCAAATTCGGTGATTGTCCAATTTTCCAACTCTCCGGTTACGCTAAAGACGTCTCGTCCTTCGCCACCGTCGACAACTAATGCTGGTATCTCCCTACCGACATAGACTCCTCTGAACAAATCATCGCCGGCCCCAAGAAAGACAGATGTTGTTTCGCTGCCGGAACCGATGACTAGTACTTCGTCATTTCCGGCACCGGCATCAATAAAAGATCCGTTGACTACGACAGTGATTGTATCGTCACCGTCATTGCCGATGAGTGTTTTGTCGCCGCTTCCACTCAGGATGTCATTGCCGCTGCCGCCGATCACTGTGTCGCTACCGAACCCGGGCGCTACAATCCAGTCGATCCCCGTCCCTGAGAAGTCGAAGTAATCGTCATGGGTGATCAGCAGATTGTGCCACAACGTAGAGATCTTCCCAGTGGTCCCTTCGGCAAAGCTGACCCCGGTGAAATCCAGCGTGCCGCCGTCAACGATGACCAACTGATCCATGCGCCCGAAGGATGTGAACTGCGACAGAAATTCCGTGGTGACCAACAGCATTAGCTCGGTGGCAGTCGAGGTGTCCAACTCGAAGTGTTCAAACCCCGTGTAGCTGCCGGCGGTCAGGTCGATGGTGTCGCCGGATTGGGCCGTGTCGACATATAGAAACAGCGTGTCATTGCCGCTGCCGCCATCAAGGCTGTCGCCGGTCGCTTGATACCGGTGCAGGATCCAGTCGTCGCCATCGCCGCCCAGAACCGTATCTATGCCCAGATCGCCCGACAGTGTGTCATTCCCGCCGCCGCCTTCGATCCGGTCATCGCCGAGCAGCCCGCTGATGCTGTCGCCGTCATCGGTGCCGATCAATGCGGCCAGTGCGCCGCCGTCGTCATTTCCGGTGGTCCCCGTAATCTGCGCCATATGCTTGATCCAATGAGTGACTGAAAAGTGCCATTCATCTTAAGCGTGCGGCGGGATCGGGCAAGCCTTTTGCGGCGTGGTGCGGGCCCCCGGCGGAGGCCCGCCAAAGGGTTATGCCAGCAGATCGAAGGTCTGACCGGCGGCCAATACGTTCAAGCTGCTTTGCCCGTCGCCATCCACCAGCGCCCAAAGCAGGTTGCCCGAGGGCAGGTGGGTGATGAACACCTCTTGCACGCCCGCATCACCGGCATTCGCCGTGGTGGCCCGCTGGACAAGGAAATCGGCCTTGGTGGCCGCGCCGCCGCCAAAGAACAGCACGTCGCCTTCCGCTGCGTTATAGTCCTGAATCCAGTCACTGCCGTGACCGGCGGCGTTGGTGTGATAGAACTTATCAGCCCCCAGTCCGCCGTTCACCCGGTCAAACCCAAAGCCGCCGTTGATGAAGTCGTTCCCGTTGCCGCCAAAGATCTGATCTGACCACGCCGACCCGGTCAGCACGTCGTTGCCATCCCCGCCAATGACCGTGTCCACACCATAGCCACCTTCGATGGAGTCATCCCCGGCATCCCCGCGCAGTTCGTCATTGCCGTAGCCGCCGTCGATGCTGTCATTGCCATCGCCGCCATAGATCACGTCGCGGATGTCGTCGGCAGTGCTGCCGCCAAAGATAAAGTCATCGCCCGCGCCGCCGATCAGCGTATCGGCCCCATCCAGACCGCGCAGCGTGTCATTGCCGCCCGCACCATTGAGCGTATCGGAGGCCGACGTGCCGACCAGTTCCTCGGCGGCATCGGTGCCGGTCTTGTTGACCGGGGTCACCGGGCGGGCCACATCCAGCGTGGTATCCGCACCCTCTAATTCGAACTCTCGGACCTGAAAGTCGATCAGCAGGGCGGTGTTGTTGTCGGTGCGCAGGAACTGACCATTGGTCGAAAGCCCGGCCTCAACCGTGCCAAGCCGCGCGCCGTCGTTGTCGAACTCCTGAAACCGGCCTTCGTTCTTGAACGCCGGGCTGAATTCAAAGGCGTGGAAGCCGACGATGAACCCGCTTTCGGTGGCGACAAGGCGGGGCTTGTCCTGCGTTCCGGCGGTGTTTTCATTCACAATGGTCGAATCCACGACGATATTGCCCGAGGCGTCATAGATCTTGAACCAGACCGACCCGCCATCGGTATCGGTGCTTTGCGATCCGGCATCGGCCCATGCGATAACCACATTGCCGTTCGACAGCGTCTCAACCTCAACCCCCAGCGCGACCCCGAATTTCGAGGACTCGCCATGGCTGACCGAAATGCGATTGCCGACCTTTTCGGCGGTCGTGCCATCAAAGAACTGCATGTAGGTCTGGCGCGGGGCACCGCCGTTGGTGGTGGTGAAGGCCACGGCGATTTTGTCGCCGACCACGGTGATGTCATAGCCTTGGTGCAGGCTGATCCCCGGCAATTGGCCAAGGCCGTTCAAGCTCCCAGGGTTTGAGGCCAGAACCTCCCCTTCAGCATTGACGATCGAAAATTCCGCCGCCGCCATCGAGGAGGTCGTTTTTATCAGCGCAATCCGGCCATCGGGTAGGTTGTAGGAGAAATCCAGCATGGACTGATCTGTCCGGCTGAATGCGCCCGAGGTGATTTGAACAGGGGCCGCCACTTCGGCCCCGGTTTCGATGTCCAGCTTGACCACCCAGTTGGTATAGACCTTCGGCAGCGGATCTGCGTCGCCCACTTGGTAGTAGACGTTCATCGTGCCATCGCCGTTGTCATAGACGTGGTAGGTGATCAGCTCGCCCAGACCGAGCCCGCTGTCATCGGCATATTTGCGGGCGGTGAACACCTGACCTTCATCGTCGTAGGCCGAAATATTGGCCCCATCTGCGACGACGGCGTTGTCATCAATGCGGAACAGCCGGGAATAGGTCCGGCTGCCGTTGACGATGAAATTCGGGTCGGTGTTGTAAGGTGCAACAGTTGTATAAGTCATTTTTGAAAGACTCTGATGTCGTTATTGCCGTGAATTGGGTTACGCCAGTAGATCGAAAACCGTTCCGCCACTTTGAACATTGATCGAAGTTTGCGCTTCGCCATCCACCAAGGCCCAAAGCAATTGGCCGGTGGATTTGTGGGTGACAAAAGCTTCTTGCACGCTCGCATTCCCGGCGGTGGGGGTGGTTGCGTATTGCACAAGGAAATCGGATTTGGTGGCCGTCGCGCCGCCATATTGCAGCACGTCTCCTTCAGCGGCCGAATAGTCCTGAATCCAGTCGCTGCCATGCCCGGCCGCGCCTTGGTGGAAGAACTTGTCGCCGCCGCCGCTGCCGTTCAGACGGTCAAAGCCAAAGCCGCCATTGATAAAGTCATCGCCATCCCCGCCAAACAGGGCGTCTGACAGCGCGCCGCCGCTGAGGATGTCGTTGCCGGTGCCGCCAATCAGCAGGTCTGCGCCAAAATTGCCAGAAAGCTGGTCATCGCCCGCATCGCCGCGCAATTCGTCATTGCCATAGCCGCCATCCACGGTGTCATTGCCGTCGCCCGCATAGACCACATCGCGCAGGTCGCCCGAACCGGGGCCGCCAAAGATAAAGTCATCGCCCGCGCCGCCAATCAGCGTGTCGGTGCCAAGATTGCCGTAGATGCTGTCGTCGCCATCAAGCCCGTTGATCGTGTCATTGCCGGACCCGCCCTTCAGCAGATCGTTGCCCGACGTACCGGTCAGGCCAACTGCGGTGCTGGTGTCCAATAGGTTTTCGGCACTGACTTGGCCGTCTTGCGTGCCATCCACCGCGTCGGCAAATAGCAGGCTGCCGCCCGACACCAGATATGCGCCGCCGCGCGGGACCGTCGATCCGACCTCCATCATGGCAGTGTCGCCGATCAGCATGTCAGACCGGCCATCGCCATCCAGATCGCCAATCAAGTTCAGCGAGCTGCCAAGCTTGGAGGAGGCTTTGCCGGGGGATGTCAGGGCAAAGCCGCCATTGGCCCCGATCAGATTGCTGACCAGAATTTCGCCATCCACCGTGCCGTCTGCCGCGTCGCCTGCGTTCAACGAGGCCCCGCTGATCATGTAGACGGTCGGGCCTGAGCTGCCGGTCCGGGACAGCGCCATAAAGTCGCCCACACCGTCGCCGTCGAAATCACCTGCATAGCTGACGTTAAAGCCGAATTCGCCAAGTCGTTGATTGCCAATGATGCGATAGGCCCCAATACCTGCGCCCACGGTCAGGTTTGAGATCAGGCTTAGGTCGATGCTGGAATCCTGCCCATCCAGACGGTCGGCGGCATCCAGAGACCGGGCGGTCATCACATAGACGATCCCGGCATTGTCGCCGCCCACGTCTGACCCGCGCCCGCCGATAATCAGATCGTTCAGACCATCGCCGTCAATGTCACCAGTCGTGCCAAGGGCAGATCCCAGCAGGTCTTCTTTCGGGGTTTGTACGCCGTGGAAGGCATAGCCGCCGCCACCGTCCATCAGGTCGGCTTCAATGATGCCATCCGTCAGCCCATCGGCCGCGTCGGCAAGCCCAAAGCCCGAGGCCGAGACCAGGTAGGCCACGCCCGCGCCGCCATTGTCACCGCTGCCGCCCACCATGATCTGATGGAAGCCGCTGGCAGTGCTGAAGACAGGGCCCACATCGACCACCCCTTCGCCCATGCGCACGCCCGAGGTGCCGCCTCGGATCAGGTTCTGGCCATTGATCGGATGTGCATCCGCCACGGCGTCGGACAGGGTCAGTTTGTTGTCGGCGGTGCCATCAAGCACATCGAGGCGGTCCAGATCCTCAACCAAGATTGACCAGATCGAGCCTTCGTTCACATTGCTTCCGCGGTCCGAGAAGGGGGCGGCGATGGCGATCCGGTCGTAATTGCCCAGCTGGGTGAAATCTTCATCCAGCCCGGCAATGGTCTGGCCCAAGAAGATGTTCTGCTTGTCACCGTAGAAGGTGAAGGTGGCATTGGCGGCGTCAATCTCGCCGTCGGTTGCGCCATCCAGCGCGTCCAATCCGGCAAGGTTGGCCGCCTGAAACAAGAAGACCGCGCCTGCATTGTTGGCGATCGTGTCGTCTTGGGGGGCGCCAATGGCCAAAAGCTGTGTGCTGTCTGGACCATTCACGCTTTCCATATAGGCCAGTGACGATCCGAAACCCGATGTCGTGCTGGAATAGGTGATCCGGTATGACCCCGATTGCGCAGGCACATTCGACAGATCAATGACCTGGTCTGTGGCGCCGTCTGCGGCATCGGCGGCTGCCAGATCCAGACCGTTCAGAACATAGACCTGCGCACCGATGGAACTGCTGACATCGGCTGACCCGCCGATGATGAAATCCAGCGTTCCATCCCCGTTAATATCGCGCACAAGGGTCGAAAAACCGAGGTTGCCAGAAGAATTGCCAGTGGTCGAAGTGTCCACGCCAATGAAACGATAAGAGGCCATATCAGCTCTCCTTCTTCAAAATAACATCACAAAATTTGGGAAAAGCCCCCCCAATTGACTTAAGGGTTTCGCATGATCGACGTTGCGTCAACCTCTGGTTTTGGACAGGGGCGGCTTTTGCTGGAATACCTGACCTGATTGTGAACCTGGCCGTGAATTCATCCGGCGGTTTTCCATTTCGCGTCGTTTTGGGCGTGAAAATTCAACCTTAAGATGTGTGTCTGTTCGACAAATCTGAACCCGCCGACGCCTATCGGAAACAGATCGTTGACAAAACAACTCAAAAAGGTTTGAAAATCATACCAGTCCGCTGGTGCGGCTTTGGGGACCGCGCTAACGTGCGGCCAGCGGGTGGGGGCGACTTTGGTCGTGCAGGCACCCCACTTAGTCGCCGCAGGGCATGCCGCACCTGGCAGCCAAGGCAGGATTTTATTGACAGGCCCGCCCCTCGGGCCAATGGGAGGATACACATGCGCACCAAGGCCGCAGTCGCCGTCGAAGCCGGCAAACCGCTTCAGATCATGGAAGTGAACCTTGAGGGCCCGAAGAAGGGCGAAGTTCTGATTGAAATCAAAGCCACCGGCGTTTGCCACACGGACGAATTCACCCTGTCCGGGGCCGACCCCGAAGGCCTGTTTCCGTCCATTCTGGGCCACGAAGGCGCGGGCGTTGTGATCGAAGTGGGCGAGGGCGTGACCACGCTGAAGCCGGGCGATCACGTGATCCCGCTTTATACCCCCGAATGCGGCGAATGCTATTCGTGTCTGTCGGGCAAAACCAACCTGTGCACCGCGATCCGCAACACCCAAGGTCAGGGCCTGATGCCCGATGGCACGACGCGGTTCAGCATGCTTGATGGCACGCCGATCTATCACTACATGGGCTGTTCGACCTTCGCGAACCACACCGTCATGCCGGAGATCGCGCTGGCCAAGGTGCGCGATGACGCGCCGTTTGATAAGATCTGCTACATTGGTTGCGGCGTAACCACGGGCATCGGTTCGGTTATCAACACCGCCGGGGTTGAGATCGGCTCGACCGCCGCTGTCTTCGGTCTGGGCGGCATTGGTCTGAACGTCATTCAGGGGCTGCGCATGGCCGGGGCCGACATGATCATCGGCGTCGATCTGAACGATGACAAAGAGGAAATGGCCCGCAAGTTCGGCATGACCCACTTTGTGAACCCCAAGAAGATCGAAGGCACCGTGGTTCAGGAAATCGTCAAGCTGACGCAGACCGAAAAAGACCACATCGGCGGCGTGGACTATTCGTTTGACGCCACCGGCAATGTTCAGGTCATGCGCGATGCGCTGGAATGTTCGCACCGTGGCTGGGGTGTGTCGGTTGTGATCGGCGTGGCCCCCGCAGGCGCGGAAATCAGCACCCGTCCGTTCCAGCTGGTCACCGGCCGCGTCTGGAAAGGCACGGCATTCGGCGGCGCCAAGGGCCGGACCGACGTGCCGAAGTTCGTCGACTGGTACATGGATGGCAAGATCGAGATCGACCCGATGATCACCCACACCATGCCGCTGGAAGACATCAACAACGCCTTTGACCTGATGCACAAGGGCGAGTCCATCCGCTCGGTGGTGATCTACTGATGGAGATCGTCTCCTCCAATCGCAGCCACGGGGGCGTTCAAGGCGTTTATCGCCACGCCTCTGCGGCAACGGGGACCGAGATGACATTCTCGGTCTTCGTGCCTGACCATGCCGAAGGGGCAAAACTGCCCGTGGTCTGGTATCTGTCGGGCCTCACCTGCACCCATGCCAACGTCACCGAAAAGGGCGAATTTCGCGCCGCCTGCGCTGAACATGGTCTGATCTTTGTTGCCCCCGACACCTCGCCGCGCGGCGAGGGCGTGGCCGATGATGCCGAAGGCGCCTATTACTTTGGCCTTGGCGCGGGGTTCTACGTGAATGCCACCGAAGCGCCCTTTGCCCAGCACTACCAGATGCGCCGCTACATCGAGGAAGAACTGCCCGCGCTAATTGGCGCAGAATTTCCCGCCGATATGGCACGTCAGTCGATCATGGGCCATTCCATGGGCGGCCACGGCGCGTTGACCATCGGGCTGCGCAACGCGGATCGCTTCAGGGCGATCTCGGCCTTCTCGCCCATCGTCTCGCCGCTCAATTGCCCTTGGGGTGAAAAGGCGCTGACGGGGTACATTGGGGCCGATAAGGCCGCGTGGCGCGACTATGACGCCTGTGCCCTGATCGAAGACGGCGCGCGCGTGCCGGATATTCTGGTGGACCAAGGCACGGCGGACAACTTCCTTGAAGGTCAGCTCAAACCCGACCTGCTGGAAGCCGCCTGCGCCGATGCGGGCCAAAGCCTGACCCTGCGCATGCAGGAGGGCTATGACCACAGCTACTACTTCATCTCGACCTTCATGGCCGAGCATCTGGCCTGGCACAAAGCCCGTCTGGGATAAGAAAAAGCGGCGCGCCACCCCGGCGCGCCTGCTCCCTTAGGCCAGCAGGTCGAAGCTCGTCCCGCTTGCCTGCACCCAGATCTGCCCCTGCGCGGCACCATCTACAAGCGCCCAGAGGATCTGACCGCTGGGACTATGGGTGACAAAGGCCTCAGCCACGGTGCCTCCTGCGCCTGAGGTGGTGGCGGTTTGGACGATGAAATCTGCGGTCGTGGCGGTGCTGCCGAACATCAGCATATCGCCCTCGGACGCATCGTAATCCTGCACCCAATCCGTGCCATGTCCTTCAGCGCCGGTGTGGAAAAACCGATCCGCGCCCGCGCCGCCATTCAGCCGGTCAAAGCCGAAGCCTCCGTTCAGGAAATCATCGCCGCCCCCGCCGAACAGAACGTCGCCCATCGCGTTGCCTGACAGCTCATCATCATCCGCGCCGCCGATCAGTGTATCCGCCCCGAACCCGCCGATCAGCGTGTCGTTCCCGGCATCCCCCCGCAGCTCATCATTGCCATAGCCGCCATCAAGGCTGTCGTTGCCCGCGCCGCCAAACAGGCGGTCGGCCAGATCGCCCGCAGCATCGCCCTGCCGCGCGCCAAAGATGACATCATCGCCATCACCACCGATCAGCGTATCGAGGCCAAGACCACCTTCGAGCGTATCTGCCCCGTCGTCGCCTGCGAGCCGGTCGCCAAAATCACTGCCGATGATGTGATCGTCGCCCGTCAGCCCATCTGTCTCGATCCGATACAGGCTCGCCGCGCCGTCGATTGTATCGGCATCGCTGCTGCCTGCGAAGGCGTAAGTTCCGCCGACAATCCAACCGTAGTCCTCAATTAAGGTTTGACGGGCGTCAATGTTGGAATAGAGCACTCCATTTGCGCCTAAACTCAGCCCGGTAGGAATCTGCGTCTCGCCTTCATCCAACCGCGCCCACCCCTCAAGCGTGGCGTCATAGTTGGCCAAACTCATACCTGAGTCACTGAAGATGCCACCAAGAGACCGAGCAGAAGAAATATCCCATGCGCCAAGGTTTTGATCAAAGGCTTCTGCTTCGAAGAACATGGACTGGAACAACTCTACACTGCTCACATCCCAGTTTGAAATATCTTGATTGAACACAGCAGCACGAGAAAACATGCTATCCATTCGCGTGACTTGGCTTGTATCCCAGCCGCCAATGTCCTGATCAAATGCACTGGTTAATCGAAACATGCCAGCCATGCTCGTGACGTTGCTCGTATCCCAGCCGCTGATATCCAAGTTGAATGGGTTCAAATATGGCGGCAAAGCGGGATTATTATTCAGCGTGCCTGAAAAGGTTCGAACCATCGCAGTTACTGCGCTTGTGTCCCAATCCACGACTTCCGCTGTAAAGGGATTGTATGGCTCGCCTGGGTATGGAACGGAAACCGCAGATAAGGCGAAATAGCTGTTTAGGTTTGTGGAGGGCGCAGGGATGGTCATAACGAACTCTTTACGTCTTTAGGGCAGCATCGCCTGAATGAATGGTCTCAAATCAATTGCGGCGTGGATCGCCAAAAGGAAAAGGGCGCACAGGGCGCCCTTTGTGACTTGCTGCTGGGATCAGCTTATGCGTGTGCGCCCCAAGGGGCAAGGCGTGCTAGGCCGCCTCTGGCTCAATCGCGCCGGTCATCAGCCCTACGGCGTCCGACATCGTATGCTCTTTGGGGTCGATCACACACAGGCGGCGGCCCAAGCGGTGCACGTGGATGCGGTCGGCCACTTCGAACACATGGGGCATGTTGTGGCTGATCAGGATGATCGGAATGCCGCGCGATTTCACGTCCTGGATCAGTTCCAGCACCTTGCGGCTTTCCTTCACGCCAAGCGCGGCGGTCGGTTCATCCAGGATGATCACCTTCGATCCAAAGGCCGCCGCACGCGCCACCGCCACCCCCTGACGCTGACCGCCCGACAAGGTCTCCACCGCCTGATTGATGTTCTGGATCGTCATCAGTCCCAGCTCATTCAGCTTTTCGCGGGCGATACGCTCCATTTCGGGCCGGTCAAGTTTGCGGAACAGCTTGCCCGCAAGACCGGGTTTGCGGATTTCGCGGCCCATGAACATATTGTCGGCAATCGACAGGGCAGGGGACATGGCGAGCGTTTGATAGACGGTTTCAATCCCGGCCTCGCGCGCTTCAATCGGGGATTGGAAGCGCACGGGGGCACCCTCAAGCTCGATCTTGCCCTCATCGGGAACGACCGCGCCAGAAATGGCCTTGATCAAGGTGGATTTGCCCGCGCCGTTGTCGCCAATCACGGCGAGGATTTCGCCCGGCATCAGGTCAAAGTCGCAACGGTCCAGCGCGGTGACTTTACCATAGCGCTTGGTCAGTCCACGGGCTGTCAGGACGGGTTGTGTCATGCCGATACCTTTCTGATCCACTGGTCCACGGCCACGGCGGCAATGATCAGCACGCCGATAAGCAGGAACGTCCATTGCGGGTTGGCCCCAGCCATGCGCAGGCCCAATTCGAACACGCCCACGATCATCGCGCCAAAGAAAGACCCGACGATGGATCCGCGCCCGCCGAACAAGGAAATGCCGCCAATCACAACCGCCGTAATGGCCTGAATATTGCCGATCACGCCGGTGGTGGCCGAGGGCGAGACAGAGCCAAAGCGCCCGATCATCACCCAGCCCGCCAGCGCGCAGATAAAGCCGACGACCATGTAGACCGACATCAGGGTCTTGTGCACATCGACGCCCGCCAATTCGGCGGCGTCCGGGTCATCGCCCACGGCGTAAACGTGACGCCCCCAAGCGGTCGAGCGCAGCACATAGGCCAGAATGGCGACCAGCAGCAGCATCAACACGACGCCAAGTGTAAAGGTGGCCCCGCCCAATTTGAGCTTGTTGCCAAGGAATTGCAGGAAGGGGGCCTGCGCCTCGATGTCTTGGGACCGGATGGTTTCGTTGGCCGAATAAAGGTAGTTCGCCGCCAGCACGATCTGCCACATGCCCAGCGTCACGATAAACGGCGGCAGCTTGACCCGGCTGACCAGCCAGCCGTTGATCGCACCGATCATGGTGCCAAAGGCCAGTCCGAAGGCCACCGCAAAGAACGGCGGAACCCCGTAGCGGAAGGTGACTTGCCCCATCACGACCGAACAAAGCACGGCGATGGCGCCAACGCTAAGGTCGATGCCCGCAGTCAGGATGATAAGCGACTGTGCCGCGGCCAAAACACCAACGATCTGAACCTGTTGCAGGATCAGCGTCAAGGCAAAGGGTGAAAAGAATTTGCTGCCCAGCACCAGACCGAACACGATGATCGCCGCGACCAGCACGATCAGCGGGACAAGGGCCGGGGTGGTGTGCAGGGCGTGGTGAAAGCGGCCAATCAGCCCCTTTTTTTCATCGTCAAACTTGGCCACGTCTTGCGACGCGCCTGCGGTGACGGCTTCGTAATTGTCCGGTGCGGACATAGGCCCCTCCTTCATGTGCGGGCTGTGCGGTGCCCGGAAAAGAAAAGGGGGCGGGCCAAGGCCGCCCCCAATCATGCTCGTTCTGTTTAGTGGTTAAATCAACCCCAGCAGAGGTTCTTGCCTTCTTCGATCGAGATCGACTCGACGCCATCGGCGGGCTCACCGGTCACAAGTGCGACGCCGGTGTCAAAGAATGCCTTGCCTTCCGATGCGGCCGGCTTGGTGCCGTCCTTGGCGAATGCGGCGATGGCTTCGATGCCCTTGGAGGCCATCAGCAGCGGATACTGCTGCGAGGTCGCGCCGATCACACCGGCTTCGACGTTGGCAACGCCGGGGCAGCCGCCGTCAACAGACACGATCAGCACGTCGTTTTCACGGCCAACCGATTTCAGCGCTTCATAGGCACCAGCTGCGGCAGGTTCGTTGATGGTGTACACCACGTTCACCGAGGGGTCTTTGGCCAGAAGGTTTTCCATCGCCTTACGGCCACCTTCTTCATTGCCCTGCGTTACGTCGTTGCCAACGATACGGGCGTCGGTTTCATCGCCCCACTTGTTCGGGTCGCCCAGATCGATGCCAAAGCCCTGCAGGAAGCCCTGATCGCGCAGAACGCCAACGGTCGGCTGCGATACATCGAGGTCAAGCATGGCGATCTTGGCATCGGCTGCGGCGTCGCCCAGCTTGGCGGCGGCCCATTTGCCAATCAGCTCACCGGCCAGGAAGTTGTCGGTGGCGAAGGTCATGTCGGCAGCGTCCATCGGCTCCAGCGGGGTGTCCAGCGCGATGACCAGAATGCCTGCGTCGCGGGCTTGCTGAACGGCAGGAACAATGGCCGAGGTCGAAGAAGCGGTCAGCAGGATGCCGCTTACGCCATTGGCGATGCAGGTTTCAATGGCTGCGACTTGCGAGTCGTTGTCGCCGTCGACCTTGCCTGCATAGGAATTGAGGGTGATGCCCATTTCTTCGGCCTTGGCGGCAGCGCCTTCGCGCATCTTGACGAAGAAGGGGTTGGTGTCGGTTTTTGTAATCAGGCAAGCGCTGACAGACGAATGGCTGCCCGCAAAGGCGGCGCTGCTCAGTGCGACCAGCGATACGGCGGTGGCGGCTACGAGTTTGTGCATGGTTTCCTCCCTAAAGCACCCGGTGCGATTTGCACGGCGTGCATAAGGATTGACCCGACTCGGGGCGGGCTGTCAATAAATAAATCACGTTGATTTATTAATGTGGCTGTGCAAGCGTGACCCAATCGTATAGCGGAGGCGCAGGAGGGCGTTTCGTGGACACAGACGACGATCTTGCCAGACAGCCAAAACCGTCACCGACCGCAGTGACGTCTTCAAAGCTGCGCAACCATAACGAACGTGCCTTCCTGACATCCCTTCGGACTCAAGGGCCGTTGTCGGGTGCCGAGCTGGCAAAAGCGATTGGCGTGTCGGCGCAGACGGCGTCGGTTCTGACCCGTGCGCTTGAGGCGGAAAACCTGATCGTCAAAGAGGCTCCGGTCAAAGGTAAGGTTGGCAAGCCGCAGGTGCCGATTGCCCTCAATCCCGATGGCGCATTCGCGCTAGGGTTGCGTTTTGGGCGGCGCGGAGCAGACCTGATTCTGCTTGATCTGCTGGGCCAGCCAAGGGCACGGTTCGATGTGTCCTACCGCTATCCATCGCCCAAGCGGCTTGAAGCGTTCGTGCGCGATGGGCTGCGCATGGTGGCGGATGTGATCGGGCCGGAAAAGGCCGCACGGATCACCGGGATTGGTGTGGGCGCACCGTTTGAACTTTGGAATTGGATCGACGCTTTGGGCGCATCCCGGCAAGAGGCCGAGGCGTGGCGCGGCTATTCGTTTGAAACCGCCTTTGCCGAATTCACCGACCTGCCGGTCTTCGTGGCCAATGACATCAACATGGCCTGCAACGGAGAGCTTCTGTTCGGGGTCGGGGCCACGCTATCGGACTTTGGCTATCTCTATGTCGGCAGCTTCGTCGGCGGCGGGTTGGTTCTGAATGGTCAGGTGTTCCAAGGCGCGCGCGGCAACGCGGGGGCCTTTGGGTCAATCCCGATTGGCGACGTGGCGCGGCCCGAACATCAGTTGATCCACCAAGCTTCGACCTACCGGCTAGAGCGGCTTTTGTCAGACAATATGAACCGCGATGTGAACCTGCGCGAAGATCCGAACGGCTGGAACGGCTGCGCCGAAACGGTGGAAGGCTGGATTGCGGACACCGCGCAGGCCTTGGCGATTGCATCGGTGTCGGTTTGCGCCATTCTTGATTTGCCGGCGGTGGTCATTGATGGCGGCTTGCCGCCCGCAGTGCGCACGCGTCTGGTTCTGGCAACGCGTGCGGCCGTGGCGCGGATCGATCGGCAGGGCATTTACGATTTTGAGATCATCGAAGGTATCCTTGGCCGCGAAGCCGGTGCCTTGGGCGCGGCCTTTCAGCCGCTTTTGTCGGCGCATTTCCTTGAAGGCAGCGCCCTGAGGTAGCGACTTGGCGCAGGGTTGCATCAAAAGCGGCTGCGGCCTAAGCCCGTGACAGGTTGGCCATGGGTGCGAAATGATCCTGTACCGCGTTCTGATATCCGTGTTTGCGCTAGTTCTGGCGATCAAGCTGCTAGTCCGGCGCGATGGGGCGGGGCTGCGGGCGCGGTTTGGGCGTATGCGGCCTGCCAGTGACACCCCTTATATATGGCTGCATGCCGCGTCGAACGGTGAATTGATGTCGCTTCGGGCGGTCATCGATGGGCTGTTGGCGCGGGATAAAAATGCCCGGCTGCTGATCACCTGCAATTCGCAGACTGGTGTTGCCTTGGCCCAAAGCTGGGGGCAGGGGCGCATTCAGGCCGAACTTGCGCCGCTGGACCTGCGATGGTGCGTGCGCAACGTGCATCAACGGTTTCGCGTGACGGCCCATTTGACTGTCGAGTCCGAGATTTGGCCCAACCGGATGCTGACCTGCAACGGGCCGGTTGTCGTGGTGGGCGGGCGTTTGTCTGATGGCACGCTGAAAGGGTTCCGCTGGCTGGGCGGCTTTGGCCGCCGGGCGATGGGGCGCATTGCGTTGCTGAGTGCGCAAGACCCCAAGTCTGAGGCGAATTTTCTGGCCGCCGGTGTTCGGCCTTCGGCATTGGCCCCGCAATTTGATCTTAAAGCCCAGTATCAGCCGCCTTTGGATATGGTGCCGGATGCCGCGCTAAAGGCGGCATTTGATCGGGCACAAACTTGGCTGGCCGCCTCAACCCACCCCGGCGAAGAGGAAATCATCGCCGAGGCGCATCGCGCCTATCTGGCCCAAAATCCCGCCGCGCAACTGATCCTAGCCCCCCGCCATGCCCGGCGCGGCGATGAGGTGGCGGCGCTTCTGCGCAAGGCCGGGTTTGCAGTGGCGCAGCGCAGCAAAGGCGATGCCCCGCAGCAGGGCGCGGTCTATCTGGTCGACACTATGGGCGAAATGCCGCTGTGGTATGCTTTGGCGGGCCGCGTGTTTATGGGCGGATCTTTCGTTCCGGTCGGTGGGCACACCCCGTATGAGCCAGCCTATTTCGCCCAAGCCATTCTGCATGGCCCCGATACCAGCAATCAGGCGGCGGCCTATGCGGCGCTCCACAAGGCCAATGCGGCGGTGTGCGTCAAGGATTCCAAGGAACTTGCCGAAGCGTTGCTTGGGTTGCAGGCCCCCGAAAAACAGCGAATGACTGGAATTTGTGCAAACAAGGCGATATCTGCAACGCATTCAGCAAATGAATTGCTTGTCACGCTTGATGCAATTCTTCCGAAACGATAAGCGGTTTCAACGTTTCGTCGTAGGAGGGCGCGTACACTAGACCCGCGTGCCGAATCCAACATAATCCCCGTTTCAACAGTAAAGCCCCATGTCAGACCTGAGCCCGCTCGAAATGCCAAACGATATCGAAAGCACCGCGCCCTTGCACAAGCAGGTTGCAGCTCTGTGCTATCGCATTCGCAATGGTCGGGTGCAGATCTTGATGCTGACCAGCCGCGATACCGGGCGTTGGATTGTTCCAAAAGGCTGGCCACATGACGGCCTGACCTATGCCGAAGGCGCGGCCCGTGAAGCTTGGGAAGAGGCCGGCGTCGAAGGGCGCGTCGATGTGGCCCCCATCGGGTGCTACAGCTATATGAAGCTGCGCGACAAGGCACCGGATTTGCCCTGCCATGTGGATTTGTTCCCGCTAAAAGTCAGCCGTTTGGTCAAGAAATTCCCCGAAGCGGGCGAACGCCGTTTGAAATGGATGGGCCGAAAAAAGGCAGCGAAATCCGTGCGTGAAGCCGATCTGGCGGCGCTTTTGCGCAATTTCGATCCCAAAGGGAACAAGCGCGTCTGATCCTTGATCTCGGGGAACAAAGCAGTAGATACTGGGCTGTCTCATCTTGGGCTTTGGAATGATCCAGTATTCGCTGAAATGTAGCAACGACCACCAGTTCGACAGTTGGTTTCAATCGGCCTCGGCTTTTGACAAGCTGGCCGGTGCGGGCATGGTGGAATGTTCCGTTTGCGGATCGTCCAAGGTGGAAAAGGCGATCATGTCGCCGCGTCTCAATCAAACTGGAAACACGCCAGCCCCCAAGCCGCAGGCCCAGTTGTCTGAACCCAGCGGAGACTATGAACAGGCGGTTGCCAAGCTGAAATCCGAGGTCGAAAAGAACTCGGACTATGTGGGCAATGATTTCGTCCGGCAGGCGCGGGCAATGCATGACGGCGAACAGCCGCAGCGTGCCATTCACGGCGAAGCGCGCGGGGATGAGGCGCGTAAACTGCTGGAGGATGGCGTTCCGGTTATGCCGCTGCCCTTTACGCCGACCCGAAAAACCAACTGACTTAAGGTATCCCGATGACAGTGATGATTACCGGAGCAAATCGCGGCATTGGCGCTGAACTTGCCCAAAGCTATCGCGCACGCGGCGAAACGGTTTTGGCCACCTCGCGCAATGGCGCTGAGGCGCTGACGCTGGACGTCACGGACCCCGCATCGCACGCGGCTTTGGCGGAAACGCTGGAAGGGCAGGCGATTGACCTGCTGATCTGTAATGCCGGTGTGTACTTGGACAAAGGGCACAGCCTTGCCGATGGCTATCAGGCCGATCTGTGGGCCAAGACCTTTGCCGCCAATGTCACGGGCGTTTTCCTGACCGTTCAGGCGATGTTGCCGAACCTGCAATTGGCCAAGGCTGGCAAGATCGCGATCATCAGCTCGCAAATGGCGTCTGACGAACGGGCACCCGGCGGCAGCTATATCTACCGGTCGTCCAAAGCGGCGGCGCTGAACCTTGGGCGCAATCTGGCGACGGATCTGCGGGCGCTGGATATCGCCGTTGGCATTTATCATCCGGGCTGGGTGCAGACCGACATGGGCGGGGCCGGGGCCGACATCACCGTCGCGGAATGCTGCAAAGGCCTGATGTCTTGCTTCGATGATTTGTCCATGGACAGCACGGGCTGCTTTTTGTCCTACAATGGTCAGCCCCACCCCTATTGAGGCCCGGCGCATGGGCCGCTATGAACCGGCAACCCATGCAGGAGTGCACAATGCCCGTTTTTCTGACGACGACCGACGACGCGTTTGAAACGCAGTTCAAGGCTTTGCTTGGCGCCAAGCGCGAAGACAGCCCGGACGTCGATCATATCGTTGCGGGCATCATTGCCGATGTGCGGGATCGCGGCGATGCGGCGGTGATTGAGCTGACGTCGAAATTCGACCGTCTGGACCTGACGCCCGAAACAATGTCCTTTTCGCCTGAAGACGTGGACCGGATCATTGCCGATGTCCCCGAGGCGGAGCGTGAGGCGCTGCAACTGGCGGCGGATCGCATCCGCGCCTACCACGAACGGCAATTGCCGCAGGATGAAAGCTGGACCGACGCCAGCGGCGCAACGCTGGGCTGGCGCTGGACACCGGTGTCTGCGGCGGGCCTTTATGTGCCGGGCGGGCTGGCCTCTTATCCCAGTTCGGTATTGATGAACGCCATTCCCGCCAAGGTGGCGGGCGTGCCGCGTCTGGCGATTACCGTGCCGACGCCCGGTGGCGTGGTGAACCCGCTGGTTCTGCTGGCGGCGCGGATCTCGGGCGTGGACGAAATTTACCGCATCGGCGGGGCGCAGGCGGTGGCCGCGCTGGCCTATGGCACGGGCACCATCGCCCCGGTGGACAAAATCACCGGGCCGGGCAACGCCTTTGTCGCCGCCGCCAAACGCCGGGTGTTTGGCAAGGTCGGCATCGACATGATCGCAGGCCCGTCGGAAATTCTGGTGATTGCCGACGGCGACAACGATCCCGACTGGATCGCGCTGGATCTGATGAGCCAGGCCGAACACGATGAAAGCGCGCAATCGCTGCTGATCACCACGGACGCAGCCTTTGGCCGCGCCGTGGCCGAAGCCGTGGAAAAACGCCTTGAAACGCTGGATCGCCGCGCGATTGCCGGTGCCAGCTGGCGCGACTATGGCGCGGTGATCACCGTGCGCGATCTGGATGAGGCGGCGGCCCTGTCGAACCGTATCGCGCCGGAACACTTGGAACTTTGCGTCGCGGACCCAGACGCGCTTTGCGATAAGATCACCCACGCGGGCGCGATCTTCCTTGGCAAATGGACGCCCGAAGCCATCGGCGACTATGTCGGCGGGCCGAACCACGTTCTGCCAACCGCCCGGTCGGCGCGATTCTCGTCCGGTTTGTCGGTGATGGATTTCGTCAAGCGCACCACCTTGTCGAAAATGACGCTGCAATCGCTGAAGGCGATCGGCCCGGCGGCCGAAGTGTTGGCGCAATCCGAAAGCCTTGAGGCGCATGGCCTTTCTGTCACCGCGCGCCTAAAGTCGCTGAACGAATGACCGTGTGACTTTGGCCACGCCCGGCAGAACGTTGCGTGACTGCGACTTTCGCTGCATTGCCGCATTTGTTCCAAAGGGGTAGGTTTCATGCGTGTTTTAAGAAAGTCGAACCCATGAGCCGCATTTCGCATATCGAGTTGGACGACGCCAATCTGCCGCCGCCCACGCCGGAAATCGAACAAGAACGCCGCGTTGCGATGTTCGATCTGATGGAGCAGAACAGCTTTTCGCTACCCGCGCGCGATGACCGCGTGGTGCCGCCCGGCCCATATCGGGTGGGGTTGTCTATTCGTGAAAAGCGTCTGGTGTTCGATGTGGCCACCGAAAACCACGAACAGGCCGCCGAATTCCACCTGTCGCTCAGCCCGTTCCGCCAAGTGGTCAAAGACTACTTCCAGATCTGCAAAAGCTATTTCGACGCGGTCAAGACTTTGGCCCCCAGCCAGATCGAAACCATCGACATGGCGCGTCGCGGCATCCATAATGAAGGGGCCCGAGTCTTGCAGGAACGTCTGGAAGGAAAAGCCACCGTGGACGATGATACCGCCCGCCGCCTTTTCACGCTTGTTTGCGTTCTGCACTTCGGGGGCTGACGTTTGCCCGGATTGCCGCAGTCTGTCCTTTTTTGCTGCGATCACAACGCCGTTCGGTCTCCGATGGCCGAAGGGATCACCAAAAAGCTGTTTGGCTTTGACATCTACGTGCAATCCGTTGGTGTGGTGAATGACCTTGAGATCGACGGTTTTGCCATCGCCGCCTGTGAAGAAATCGGTGTGGAGCTGTCGCGCCATCGGTCCCGCGATTTCCAAGAACTAGAGGAAAACGGCGAGGCGCTGTCTGGCTTTGACGTAATTGTCGCCATGTCGCCCGCATCGCAGCGGCGCGCATTGGATTTGACCCGCTACTACCATCTGACGGTGGAATACTGGCCCGTGCTGGACCCGACCGGCCTTGGCGAAACGCGCGATGCAAAACTTGACGCTTACCGCCAGACGCGCGATCAAATCTTGAAACAGATTCAGGATAAGTGGGGGGACTGATGTCCAACGAGGTGGTGACCGCCTATTTCGCAGCGTTCAATCGCGGCGACACCGAAGGCATGCTGGATTGCCTGTCTGATGACATTGCGCATCACGTCAACGAAGGGGCAATCCGCACCGGCAAGGACAAATTCCGCGCCTTTTGCGATCACATGACCCGCTGCTACCAAGAAAACCTGACCGATATTGTGGTCTTCGTGAACGACGACGGCACCCGCGCGGCGGCGGAATTCATCGTGAACGGAACCTATCTGGCAACGGATGACGGGCTGCCCGAAGCGAATGGCCAGACCTACCGCCTGCCTGCCGGGTCGTTCATGTCGCTGGAAGGCGGCAAAATTACCCGCGTTGTCACCTATTACAATTTGGCAGACTGGGTGCGGCAAGTCTCATGATCCGGATCTCGCCTTTGACCGGGCAGGCCCTGTTGGATGTGCTGGACGATGTCGCCGGGCTGCGGATCGAGGTGTTCCGCGACTGGCCGTATCTCTACCATGGCGATTTGGACTATGAACGCCGCTATATGCAAAGCTATGTCGGTAGCGCGGCGGCGATTGTGGTTGGCGCGTTTGACGGCGACCGGCTGGTCGGGGCCTCAACCGGCACCCCGATGGAGGATCATGCGGAGGATTTCCTGACGCCCTTCGCCCAGACCGATTGGCCGATGGATCAGATCTTCTATTGCGCTGAATCCATCCTGTTGCCGCAATATCGGGGGCGGGGGATTGGCCATGCGTTCTTTGATCACCGCGAGGCCCACGCCCGCAGCTTGGGCCGTCGATATTCGGCGTTCTGTTCGGTCATGCGGCCCGCAGATCATCCGGCGCGCCCATCGGACTATGCCCCGCTTGATCCCTTTTGGCGCAAGCGGGGGTATCAGCCCTTGGACGGCGTGATTGCCCGGTTCAATTGGACCGATATGGGCGATGCTGGCCAAAGCGAAAAGCCCTTGCAGTTCTGGGGGCGCGACCTGACTGGGGGTGCGGCATGATCCGTGTTGCAACAGCGGCCTACCCGATGGATTTCCTCAATACGTGGGATTGCTACGTCGAAAAGCTGACCTCGTGGGTGTCAGAGGCGGCGGCCACTGGGGCGCAGCTGCTGGTGTTTCCTGAATATGGCGCGATGGAATTGGCCACGCTGGCAGGCCGCGCGGTTGCCGGGGATCTTGAGGCATCGCTGCACGCAGTGTCGGATCGCATCTCCGCCGCCGATGCGCTGCATTCCGATTTGGCCACGCGGTTTGGGGTTCACATCCTTGCCGCTTCGGCCCCGGTATTTGATTCTTCGATCGGGGAACGGCCGGTCAATCGCGCCCGCCTGTTCGCGCCCGGTGGCGGGATGGGGCAGCAAGACAAACAAATCATGACCCGGTTCGAACGCGAAGACTGGAACGTCATGTCGGGCGGCGCGTTGCAGATCTTTGAAACCAGCCTGTGCAAGATCGGCATTCTGATCTGCTACGATTCCGAATTTCCGCTGCTTGGCCGCGCCCTGAGCGAGGCCGAACTTTTGCTGGTCCCGTCATGCACCGAAGCCTTGGCGGGATATTCGCGCGTGCGGATTGGCGCCATGTCGCGGGCGCTGGAAAACCAATGCGTTGCAGTTATGTCTTCAACCGTTGGCGCGTGCAATTGGTCCGAAGCGGTGGATGAAAACACCGGCATGGGCGGCATCTTTGCCCCGCCCGATACCGGGTTTCCGCCAACAGGGATCATCGCCGAAGGGGCGCTCAACCGGGCGGGCTGGACCTGCGCAGATATCACGCTGGACACCATCCGAAATGTGCGCAAGGATGGCGTTGTCCTAAACCGCACGCACTGGCTGGAACAGGCCGGTCGTGACCAAGTCGCGCCACTTGTGGCGCTGAGTTGATTTGGCCCCTTGAATTCAAGGCGATTTAACCCCATTTAAGGGCGCGTCCCGCATTTGGGCGGGACTTTACCTCAGGAGAGACCATGGCCAAGGAAGATACGCTCGAATTTCCCGGTGTCGTGAAGGAACTCCTGCCGAATGCGACGTTTCGGGTCGAGCTTGAGAACGGCCATGAAATCATCGCTCATACGGCAGGCAAGATGCGCAAAAACCGCATCCGTGTTCTGGCAGGCGACCGGGTTCAGGTTGAAATGACCCCGTATGATCTGACAAAGGGTCGGATCAACTACCGCTTTAAGTAAACCGATCCCGAAGTGAAGCTCATTTTGGGATCTGGCAGCCCGCGTCGCCGCGAGCTGCTGGCACAAATCGGTGTCGAGGCAGACGACATTCGCCCCCCCGACATTGACGAAACCCCGCATCCGGCCGAATTGCCGCGCCCCTATTGCGTGCGCATGGCGCGGGAAAAGGCGCTGGCCGTGCAGGCCGATGCCGATGACATCATTCTTAGCGCTGATACCACCGTGGCCCTTGGACGGCGTATTCTGGGCAAACCGGAAACGGCAGGGCAGGCGGCGGAATTTCTGCTGGCCATGTCCGGGCGTCGCCACCGGGTGATTACGGCTGTGGCCGTGCGCCGGGGCGACCGTCTTTGGCAAAAAGACGTGGTCACGCAGGTCAAAATGAAATCCCTGTCGGATGTCGAACTGAACGCCTATCTCGCCACCAATGATTGGCAGGGCAAAGCGGGCGCTTATGGCATTCAAGGGCCAGCGGGCGCGTTTATCCCTTGGATCAGCGGCAGCTTTACCGCCGTCGTCGGCTTGCCAGTGGCGGAAACCGCCAATTTGCTGCAAGCTGCGGGCTACCCAATTTTTGGAGATCGTACATGAAGGGGCGGACAATCGTTCTGGGCCAAATCGGCGAACAGGAAGCGGCGGCCTTGATGGTCGATGGCCGTCTGGAAGATCTGCTGCTGGACACGGATCTGCCGCGTCCGGGCACGATCTACCGCGCCATTGCCGACCGTCCCGTCAAGGGGCAGGGCGGGATGTTCCTACGCACGCCCGACGGCACGGCCTTTGTGCGTCAGGTCAAAGGGGTGGCTCCGGGGCAGGTTCTGTTGGTGCAGGTCACCGGCTATGCCGAACCGGGCAAGGCGATCCCGGTCACCACCAAGGTTCTGTTCAAAAGCCGTTACGCGATTGTCACGCCCGAAGCGCCGGGCCTGAACGTGTCGCGCAGCGTCAAAGACGAGGGCGAGCGTGACCGGATCCTGGAAATCGCGCATGAGGTTATGGAAGGTTCGACCTTTGGTCTGATCCTTCGGTCGGCCTGCGCGGGCGCGGATGAGGACGACATCGCCGATGATGTTGCCGCCATGCGGCAATTGGCCGAAGCCGTGACCGCCGATACGGCGGGCGAGGCGGAAACGCTGGTTGAAGGCGATGGCCCGCATGTTCTGGCGTGGCGCGAATGGACCGAAGCCGCCGATATCGTCGAAGACCCGGACGGGTTTGAAAACTTGGGCGTTGCCGATGCGCTGGAAGACCTGCGCAGCCCCTGTTCCGTTCTGGCCGGGTCGGCCACGGTCTGGGTTGAGGCGACGCGCGCCCTTGTGGCGGTGGATGTGAACACCGGCGGCGATACCTCGCCCGCGGCAGGGCTGAAGGCCAATCTGGCCGCCGCGCGGGATCTGCCGCGCCTTCTGCGTCTGCGCGGTTTGGGCGGGCAGATCGTGATTGATTTCGCCCCCTTGCCCAAGAAAGACCGCCGTCAGGTCGAAGGCGCGTTGCGCTCGGCCTTCCGGCATGACCAGACCGAAACCACCTTGGTGGGCTGGACGGGGCTTGGCCACTACGAATTGCACCGCAAGCGGGATCGGATCGCGCTGAGCGAGGTTCTGGCATGAGTTGCCCGATCTGTTCCGGCGACACCGATCCCAAGTTCCGGCCCTTTTGCTCCAAACGCTGCGCGGATGTGGACCTGTCCAAATGGCTGAGCGGCAGTTATGCACTGCCGTCCGAGGATGAAGACGAAGCCCTTGAAGCGCTTGAAGAAATGGAACGCCTTGTCGATCAGGACCGCCCGCATTAAGCGGATGGGCTGACCAGTTCCAACCCGGTTTTGCCCGGCTGCATTCGCCAGACTTTGGCCGGATCGGTGCGCGCGCGCAGGCGCGATAGCCCCCAGGCGCGGGTGCCGGGACGATGCGCAGGCTCTAGCTGCCAGCGGCTTTCGACGCCCTGCGCCCCGCCATGGCCGGGGGTGAGCAGCAGGCCCAGCGGCAATTGCGGCCCCGCCTGACAGCCGCTTTCGGCGGCCAGATGCAGCCGCCGCACCGGCGTCAGGGCAGGCGGCCCGGGCAGATCGGCCACCACCAACCCAACCGCGCCGCTGCGCAGGCATTCCTCCATGCACCACAGCAGATCTTCGGGGCGGTTCGGGGCCAGAAAGGTCACGTTTTGCGGCGGCGCAAATTCCCGCATCCCGTCGGGGTTGAGCGGGTCCGCCCCCCAAGAGGGCGCAATCCAGAACACCGGCCCCTGCACGCGCCCTGCGGCCAGAACCGCCAGCGTGCGACGCGCCCTGCCGCAAAATTCATGCACCCGGCCAAGCGCCAATGCCATATCCCCCACCACCGGTTGTGCCGGTTGCGGGCGGTGTTGATGACGAGTCAGGACAGCATGAGACATGGCCCAATGCTATCATGTTCCCATTTCGTTCTCAATATGCGCGATCACACGCGGGTCTGGCCAATATCGCTTCGCGCAACCGAGATTGAGGCGAGACAGGCATAGATCGGCTGGCCTGCCTCAAGCGCCATTTGCGCCGCCGCGCGGGCCGAAATGCGCGATAGGATCACCTCATCGCCCACGCGGATTCGCACCATTGCCCCCGCGCTGCGGCCAATGCGGACGGTGTCGATCACCCCGTGCAGCACGTTCAGCGACGAGGTGTTCAACGGCTCATCCCGTGACAGGGTGACGCCGCCTGCTGCGATACGCACCCGCAGGTCTTCGCCGGGATTGGCGGCGATCTTCGGCAACCAAAGCGCCCCGCCGGAAAAGGCGATCTCGGACAGGCCGTCGTCGCTGTGGCCCACAAGGCGGCCCTGCAAGATTGATCCGGCCTCACGGATGCCAAGCGATGGCGCGGCTTCGGGGTCGGACAGAACCTCAGCGGCGGGACCGCTGCGCAGGACTGTGCCGCGTTCGACCACAACCACGGTGGTGGCCAGTCGTGCGACCTCAGACAGGGAATGGCTGACGTAAAGGATTGGCACGCCGAAATCATCGCGCAGCCGTTCCAGATAGGGCAGGATTTCGGACTTGCGGGCGCTGTCCAGCGCGGCCAGCGGTTCATCCATCAGCAACATACGTGGCCGCGCCAGCAAGGCCCGCCCAAGCGCGACCCGCTGGCTTTCGCCGCCCGACAACCGGCCCGGCAGACGGGTCAGCAGATGGCCAAGGCCCAGAAGGTCAATCACCTGCGCCTCATGGGCGGTATCGCGGCGCAGCCGGTTGGCCCACCGTCCGTACAGCATGTTCTGGCGCACGGTCATATGCGGGAAAAGCCGCGCCTCTTGAAAGACATAGCCGATGCGGCGGCGGGCGGTCGGCAGGTCGATGCCTGCAGCGGTGTCCAGCAACACCTGACCGTCCATCACGATCCGCCCCGCCTCGGGGCGCAGCAGCCCGGCCACAGCATTGACGATGGTCGTCTTGCCCGATCCCGAGTGCCCGAACAGCGCGGTGATCCCCGCCGGGGCGCTGAATTCGACATCGCAGGCGAAGCCGTCGAATTGGTGGGTCAGGGTCACATCCAGCGTCATCGGCCTGAAATCCGTTTGGCAACGCGGCGCGAAAGAACTTCGGACAGCAGCAAGGCCCCAAGGGCCAGCCCCACGGAGATCACCACCAATTGCAGCGCCGCGCCTTCACCGCCGGGCACCTGAAGAAAGGCGTAAATGGCCGAAGGCACGGTTTGCGTTTGGCCGGGGATGTTCGACACAAAGGTGATTGTCGCGCCGAATTCACCCATCGCCTTGGCAAAGGCCAGAACGGCACCGGCAATCACCCCCGGCAGGATCAGCGGCAGGGTGATGGTTGCAAACCCCAACAGACGCGACGCGCCAAGGGTCTTGGCGGCCTCTTCCAGTTTCGGATCGACCGCTTCCAGCGCCAGTCGGATCGCCCGGACCAACAGCGGAAAGGCCATGATTGCGGCAGCCAGAACGGCCCCGGTCCAACGGAAGGCCAGCGTGATGCCGAACCAATCGTACAAGGGCTGGCCAATCAAACCGGTGCGTCCAAATGCCAGCAGCAGCAGATAACCCGTCACCACGGGCGGCAGGATCAGCGGCAGATGCACCAACCCGTTCAGCAATTGCTTGCCCGGAAAGCGCCAACGGGCCAGCGCATAGGCCACGAAGATCCCGGCGGGCAGGCTGAGAACCGTTGCCCAAAGCGCGACTTTCAGGCTGAGGCGGATTGCCTCCAGTGCCTCTGGGGAAAGCCAACCACTCATTCGGCCAAAACCTCAAAACCTTCGGCGGTGAAGGCGGCGCGGGCCTCTGGGCCTCTGAGGTAGCTCAGGAATTCCGCGCCTAGGCGCGTGTTGCCACCGGCAATGGCTGCGATGGGGTAGGTGATCGGCGGGTGGCTGTCTGCGGGAAAGGTGTAGACAATGCTGACATCGGCGCTGGCGGCGGCATCGGTGGTGTAGGTGATGCCAAAGGGCGCCTCGCCCGTGGCCACCAAGGTCAGCGCCGCGCGCACGTTATCGGTTTGCGCAACATGCGGGGCAAGCGCGGCCCATAGGCCAAGGTTTTCAAGCGCGGCTTTGCCGTAGATCCCGGCAGGCACGGCGTCTACATGCGCCATGGCCAGACGATCATCGCCCAGCCGGTCTGGCAGATCGGCAATCGCCATCGTTGGCTGCGTCCCATGCGCGATCAGCGCCAGGTCATTGCCCAGCAGGTCAAAGCGGGTATCGGCGGCCAACAGGCCCTTGGTTTCAAGCTGATCCATCCAGTCGGGGCTGGCCGACAGGAACAGGTCCGCCGGTGCGCCAAATTCGATCTGCCGCGCAAGCGCCGAACTGCCCGCATAGGACAGTGACACCTGATGCCCGGTCTGCGCCTGCCACTGGCCCGCGATGGCATCCAGCGCGGTCTTGGTGCTGGCGGCGGCGAAGACCGTCAACCGCTCCGCTTGCGCGGGGGCGGCGGCTAGGGTCAGGGCAGCAAGGGCAAGGGCGCGAAGCATGGGGCATCCGTAGGGGGTAAGCGTTTGCCGACTATGGGAAAAGCGGGCGCGGGGCGCAACGGGGCTTTCGTCGCTAATGGGCAGTGTCTTTGATCCGGGCCTGAACGGCAAAGGCGCAGATATCGGGTTTGATATCGAGCAAAGGCGTGCCCGACACGCAATCGAGCCCCCGCACATACAGGCGGTTGCCCTCAATCCGGTCGATTTTCACCTTCGACAGGCCAATGGGATTGGGGCGCAGCGGGCTGCGCAGCGAAAACGTGCCGCGTGTATTTCCGTCATCCTTGGGGCTTTGCAGAACCATGTCGCGCCGCGCCTGATCCAGCCAATAGAGCACATCGGCCCGTTCGAACTTTTCCAGCCCTTTCAGGGCCTTGTCCCACGGTGCATCTAGAATGATCGTGCAGATCGCGTCACCCTCTTTGCCTTGTCGGGGGCAATCGGCCCGCGTGGCATAGGGGGTCTCAATGCGGCCAATAAAGCGCAAAGCGGCGTCATTGGGGGCGGGGGCCTCAACGGCCACCTCGCCTGCGCGAATATCGTCTTGGGGCATCGGTTCCTCCGGTTCTTGTGCCAGAGGATAGGCATGCGCGGCGCGGCTTTAAAGGGGCGCGCCGCCGCAGGTCAGATCGAAACCGCCGATAGGATCTGATCGCGCTGCACTTCGGCCTTAGGCGCATTCACGGTAACTGCGCCGCGGTTCATCACCACAAAACGGTCGGCCAACCCGAAGGCAAAGTCGAAATACTGTTCGACCAGAACAATCGCGATCTCGCCCTCTTCGCGCAGGGTTTCGATCACGCGGCCAATTTGCTGGATGATGTTGGGCTGAATGCCCTCGGTCGGCTCATCGAGCAACAACACGCGGGGCTGTGTGATCAACGCGCGGGCAATCGCCAATTGCTGCTGCTGCCCGCCAGACAGGTCGCCGCCACGGCGGTGCATAAAGTCCTTGAGGATCGGGAACAGCTCAAAAATCTTCTCGGGGATCACGTGCTGATCCTTGGGAAGACATGCAAAGCCCGATTCCAGGTTTTCGCGCACGGTCATCAGGGGAAACACCTCGCGCCCCTGAGGCACATAGGCGATCCCGGCACGAGCGGCCTGAAACGCGGTGGGGTGGTTTAGGTCAGTGCCATTCACCGCGACCGCGCCGCCCGAATAGGGGTGCCGCCCCGAGATCGCCTTGAGCAGCGAGGTTTTGCCAACGCCATTGGTGCCCATGACAACGGTCACAGCGCCGGGTTTTGCCTCAAGCGAGACACCGTTGAGGATCTGGCTCTGGCCATAGTGAAGGGTCAGGTCATTTACACTCAGCATGGTTCAGCGCCCCAAATACACGTCGATCACTTGTTGGTTCTGCGTGACATGGTCGAGCGAGCCTTCGGCCAGAACCGAGCCCTCGTGCAGCACCGTCACCTTGCAATCGAGGCGGCGGACGAATTCCATGTCATGTTCCACCACCACAACCGCGTGCTTTTCCGCAGCCCGGCGCAGAAGGTCGGTGGTGTGTTCGCGTTCGGTCGGTGTCATGCCTGCGGCGGGTTCATCCACCAGCAGAAGGCGCGGTTCCTGCGCCAGAAGCATACCGATTTCCAACCATTGCTTTTGCCCGTGGCTGAGTTCGCCCGCCGGGCGGGTCAGTTCAGCGGTCAGGCCGATCTCTTCGGCCAAGGCTTCGATCCGCGCCGCGCCTTCGGCGGTTTTCTTGTACAGCAGCACGTCAAACGGCCCGCGCGGGTTCTTCAGCGCCATGGCAAGGTTTTCGCGCACGGTCTGCGCTTCAAACACCGTGGGCTTCTGGAACTTGCGGCCCACGCCTACGCGGGCGATCTGGCTTTCGCTCATCTTCAGGAGGGACAGGGATTTTTCACCGTAAAGCACGCGCCCCTCGTCGGGTTTGGTCTTGCCGGTGATGATGTCCATGAAGGTCGTCTTGCCCGCACCGTTCGGCCCGATAATGGCGCGCAGTTCCGGCTCACCAATGCGAAAGCTGAGGTTATTAATTGCCTTGAACCCGTCAAAGCTGACCGAGACGCCGGACATTTCCAGAAGGGTGCTCATTGCTCGTGTCCTTCTTCTTGACGCAGCGCGCCTTTGTCGGGGCCATAGTCGCCCACGCGGAACGGGGTTTTGACGTGGGTCAGGTAGTCAAACAAACCGCCGATGCCTTTGGGGAAGAACAGGGTCACGGCCACAAAGCTGAGGCCCAGCAGGATCAACCACCAATCGACCCATTGGATCGTGTAGAAGCCCAACGGAATGTCAGGCGCGCCGCCGCCGGTGAACCAGCTGGACAGAAGCGAGACAAACGCCGCGCCGATGACTGCGCCGTAAAGCCGCCCGCGCCCCCCGATGGCGACCCAGACCGCCAGATAGATCGAGGCAATGGGCGCAATCTCGGCGGGGTTGATGATGCCCGCCTGCGGATAATACAGCGCCCCCGCAATGCCCGAGACGATGGCGGTGATGGTGAAAACGAACAACTTGTAGCTTTCGACGTGATAGCCAAGAAACCGCACGCGGCCTTCGTTGTCGCGGATACCGCGCACCACGCTGCCCATCTTGCCCGAGGTGACATAGGCAAACAGCACATAGCCAAGCCCAAGCGCCAAGGCCGAGGCCCAGAAGAAGGCGATCGAGATCTGGCTTTGCGGGACGGCCTCAAATCCGGGGATGTTTTGCAGGCCCGACAGGCCGTTGTTGCCGCGCAGGCCGCTATCGTTCTGGAACAGGTACAGCGACAGCGCCAGCGTCATCGCTTGGGTCAGGATCGACAGGTAAACCCCAGTCACCCGGCTGCGGAACGCCAGCCAGCCAAAGACCAGCGCCAAAAGGCCGGGGAACAGCAGAACCATCAGGAGTTGCAGCGTCAAGCTATGGGAAAACGCCCAAATCAACGGGAAGTCCGAGCTTCCGACAACGCCGAAAATCTGCGTGCCGGTCGCGTCGATAATTTCCTGCGCGGTGGGCGGGATCGGGCTGGCGGCAAGGCTTTCGGCCACGATGGCCTCGGTTCGCGCGTACATCAGCCACATGCCGATGGCATAGCCGCCAATGCCGAAAAAGGCGAAATGCCCAAGGCTGAGGATGCCGCAATAGCCCCAAACCACATCCATCGCGATGGCAATCAGGCACAGGCAGAGCGTTTTGCCCAGAGTCTTGACGAAAGAGGTTGAAATGAGGCCGGTGCCTGTGGCCTCGGACAGAACCGTAATACCAAGGGTAAACAGGCCAAGGGCGGCCAGAAACCAAAGGATGGACGGATTGCGAGAGAGTAGGCCCTGTTTCATGCGGCACCTCTATTCATTGTGTTGCGCCGCGCTGCGCGCGTCGCCGTGGGAAGGGGGCGCTGCCCCCTCTTGGCCCGTTGGGCCAATTCACCCCCGGCGGTATTTATCAAAGAGAAGAAGCAGGGGACGGTCTGCCATTGGGCGCGCGCCCCATGTATTTTCTGACCAAAAATATCCCCGCCGGAGGCAATCCTACGCTGAAGCTTGGTGTTCGTTTGAAGACCTTGGTTCATGATCAATCCCCCGCCGCTCGGCCCTTGAGGGCGACGATGCCTTTGGGGCGGAACTGGATAAACAGGATAATGAACAGGATCATATATGTCTGCGCCGCAAGCGTGTTCGATGGGTTCAGCCATTCGATGCCTTTCTGCAGAGTGCCGATCATGGTGGCCCCGGCCAGCGTGCCCCAGACGTTGCCGACGCCGCCGACAACCACGGTCATAAAACTTTGGACAATGTAGTCGGCGCCCATTTCCGAGGTCACTTTGGCGTAAAGCCCGATGGCGACGCCGGCGATGCCTGCGATGCCAGACCCCAGCCCGAAGGTCAGCATATTGATCCGGTCGGGGTTGATGCCCATGGAGGCGGCCATGCCGGGGTTTTGCGTCACAGCGCGGACTTCAAGCCCCAGGCGCGTTTTCTTGAGGATGAACAGGATCAGACCAAGGAAGATCACCGCCAAAACGAAGATCGCGATGCGGATATAACTGATTGAAACGACGTCGTTGAACACCAGCGCCCCATCCAGCCATGCGGGCGAAGTCAGCGGGCGGGCCTGCGTGCCGAAGATGTTCTTGGCCAGCTGTTGCAATGCAATCGAGATACCGAAAGTGGCCAGCAGGGTTTCAAGCGGGCGGTGGTAGAGCCAGCGGATCACCAACCGTTCCATAGCGACGCCCGCGCCGAATGTGACGGCGAAGGCCAGCGGCAGGGCCACGAGGATCGAGATCGTGTAATCTGGGATGAACTGCTGCACGACGTAGCCGGTGTAGGCGCCCATCATGATGAACTCGCCATGGGCCATGTTGATCACGCCCATCACGCCAAAGGTGATGGCAAGGCCGATGGCGGCAAGAAAATAGATCGAGGCGAGCGAAAGCGCGTCCAGCGCGAAATCGCCTGCTTGGTTGAAGGCCACACGCTGACGGATTTCGGTGCGGGCCTCTAGCGCGGCGGCGGTGATGGCGGCGCTGGGTTCGTCGTAGACGTCAAAGAACACATGTGTGGTCAGGGCTGACTGAACGTCGGCATCGGTGACGCGGGCCGGAACCGTACCTGCGGCGGCCAGGGCGTCATAGGCGGTCAGGCGTTTGGCGATATCGCCAAGTTGGCCGGTCGGGATGCCGCCCGCTGATCCGTTTGCCACATTGGCGACCAGCGCGGTTTTGATCTCGGCCTCGGAAATCTTGGCAGGGGCGAGGTTCGCAGCAACCAGTTGCGCATAGGCCGCATCAGCGGTCAGATCGTCGCCAACATTGTAGACATGCGCGATGTTGACGTCATCGGGCAGGGCGGTGGCGACTTTGGATTGCGTGGTTAGCAGTTGGTTCATGACCGCCCGCACATCCAACGACAGCTCGCCCGAGAGCGCCTCAATCGCGGCGATGCGTTCGGCTTCATCATCGGCAAAGCGGGCGCCCAGAAGTCCGGCAAGGCGGGTCTTGCGGGCCTTGAGCGCCGCGTCGGGCTCATCCTCGATCGCGGCCAGCAGCGGTTCCAGCTGATCGGCGGCCGGGCTTTTGGCGATGGCGTCGACGGCGGCGGTGCGGCGGGTGATATCCGGGTCAGACAACTGAAACTGAACCAGCGCGGTGCCAAGCTGTTTGCGCACGCCGCCGTTCGGTTTGATTTGGCTGGCCTCTTTCTTGCCGACGGTGGCGACAACTTCGCCCGTGGCGATGCTGGTCAGCTCAATCCCGTCTTTGGTTTCACGGCCAAAGAAGAACACGCCGTCGCTTTCGCGGACCCAGACATCCTTGGACTGCCATTTTTCAAGGAAGGTGGCGACGCCGGGCAGGTTTGATGCGGCCAGATCGGCCAGAACGGCATCGACCGAACTGCGGCTGGGTTTGGCAACGTCGGCCTGATGGCTCTGGAGGAGGGTCTGAAGCTCGCTTTGCTGGGCCAGCGCATTGGACGCGGGCAAACATAGGCAAAGCGCGGCAGCGAAGAGGAGCGCGCGGAGCATGGTCAGGCCTGTTTGGGAAAATGGTGCAAAGGGTCGGGCGCGGCAGGGAGACACCGCGCCCGAGGAGGAGTTCAGATTAGTAGTTCGACTTCAGCTGAACGCAGGTGTTGGTTTCGGTGTTGAACATACCGCATTTCTTGTCTTTCCAGTCCGAGATCAGGACAGCGGATTCCGGCAGGAAGTCGGTCCATGCGTCGCCCGGAACTTCCGTGGTCTGGCTGACAATATCGAACTGACCATCGGCCTGAATTTCGCCAATTAGAACCGGCTTGGACAGGTGGTGGTTGGCCAGCATCTCGGCGGTGCCGCCGGTCAGGTTCGGGAAGGTCTGGCCGATCATCGCTTGCTCAACCGCGTCAACATCGGTGGTGCCTGCGGCGGTGACCGCGTTCACCCACATGTTGAAGCCGATGTAGTGGGCTTCCATCGGGTCGTTTGTGACCCGCTCTTCGCCCATTTTGGCTTTCCAGGTTTTGATGAAGTCAGCGTTGGCTTCGGTGTCAGCCGACTGGAAGTAGTTCCAGGCTGCCAGGTGACCAACAAGGTTCGAGGTATCCAGGCCCGACAGTTCTTCTTCACCAACCGAGAAGGCCACGACGGGGATGTCGTCCGCCGATACGCCAGCGGCGGCCAGTTCTTTGTAGAAGCCGATGTTTGCGTCGCCGTTGATGGTCGAGATCACGCCAACCTGCTTGCCGTCTGCGCCAAGGGCCACAACGTCAGCAACGATGGTCGCCCAGTCCGAATGACCAAAGGGGGTGTAGTTGACGAAGATGTCTTCTTCGGCAATGCCCTTCGATTTCAGGTAGGCTTCCAGAATGTTGTTGGTGGTACGCGGGTATACGTAGTCGGTGCCGAGCAGAGCGAATTTCTCAACACCAAGTTCTTCGAGGAAATAATCGGTGGCCGGGATCGCCTGCTGGTTCGGAGCGGCGCCGGTGTAAAATACGTTCTTCGAGGATTCTTCGCCTTCGTACTGAACCGGGTAGAACAGCAGGCCGTTCAGTTCTTCGATGACCGGCAGAACCGATTTACGCGACACCGAGGTCCAGTTGCCGAAGATCACGTCAACGTTGTGAACGGTCAGCAGTTCGCGGGCTTTTTCAGCGAACAGCGGCCAGTCAGAGGCAGGGTCAACGACCACGGCTTCCAGCTCACAACCCAGAAGGCCACCTTTTTCGTTCTGCTGGTCCACCAGCATCAGAACGGTGTCTTTCAAAGTGGTTTCCGAGATTGCCATGGTGCCGGAGAGGGAGTGCAGCACGCCGACTTTAATCGGGCAGTCTGCCGCCGCAGCAATGCCAGTGCCGGCCAGAAGGGTCAGAGCGGACGTGGCGAGCAATTTCTTCATGGATTTCATAAGACTTGTGTCCCCAAGGTTACGCCGCAAGCCCGTTCCTCTGGCCCCCTTTGAAAATGGTGGCCAGAATGCTACGTATAGGGCCCGCAGCAAATTTTGTTGCAGTCGTGCAAAGGGATGTATCTGCCAGGATTGGCCCTTTGCGCGGCATCTGCGGGGGCGTTCCTCCCGCGACATCTTCAATATCTGCCGAATGGGATTCCCACGAGCCTTTCGCGGCGTTTTGGCGCAATTGCCGAAGGGTGTGTTTAATTTTTAGGCGAAACACCTAAATTCGCACGCAAATCGTGCAACGCCTGCGCCAATTTCGCGGCAAAACCTGATTTTGAACGGGGAATAGGCGATTTCGCGGCCCGTCGATCGAAGTTTAATCGCCGCGAAGGCCGAATTGCCGGATTCAGACGCTAGAGAAGTGATCGGGCCGGTTTCAGAAGGCCATGCGCCCGGATCGTGGCAACCGGGTAGCGGTCATCGTTCAGGAACCGGTCGAGCGAGAAGCCGGTTTCAACACGCTCCAAAGCGCGAATCGAGTCTTTGGCTTTCTCGAAATCCCCCTTTTGCGCATAGAGCGCGACAAGATGCCGATGCGCAGGCCGCAAGGCAGGGGCAGTTCGGGCCGCCGCTTCGCCTGCGATAATCGCATCGTCCAGACGGTTGCAGGCCAGACTGATGACGCAATGATTGACCTCCCACCATTGGCGGAACGGCGAGAACCGGGCGACGCGCCGGCCCAGTTGCGAATAGCGCAGCGCCGTTTCCAGATTGCCCGCGCGCATATGCGCGAAGGCGCAGGTGCTCCAGGCGAATGCATTGGCCGGGTTCAGGGAAAGCGCCTGTTTGGCCAGTTCCATCCCGCCTTCGGTGTCTTGCATGGCCATCATCCGCACTTGGCCGATCAAGGACAGAACAAGCGAGTTTTCGCGCCCCTGTTCCAAAGCCCGATAGGCCGTTTCGATGGATTGTTCCCGCGCGGCATCCGAGTCCGAATTGGTGCGTTCGATCAATTGGGCGACATGCGTGAAGCTGCGCCACGCAAGATAAACAGGGTTTGGGTCAATCTCATGGGCCTGCCGGAATAGGGTCTCGGCCTCGTCCATGCCTTCGGCCTCAAAGCTGAACAAACGGTACATGCCAAGGCGCGACATTGCTGTCGCCCGAACCTCTGGGCGGTTGTTGTCCATAACCAGCGGGATCTGGCTGACGACGCGGTCGGCGACATCAAAGATCAGCGCGGCAACAGGTTCGGATGAATTGAGAACATTGGACAAAGTGCCGATTTCATGCAGGCGCGAATGCAATATGCGCCCAGTCGGCAAATAAATGACTTTTAGATATACATTTGTTTTCCCACCGCGTTCCAAGACATTGCAAGCAATCTCGATGTCGCTGGGAAGGCCGGGCAGAAAATCCGTTGACGCTTTGTTCGATCGCCAGGCGCGCACTTGTTCAGCGATGCCAGAGCCAATTGCATCGGCCAGAATTTCCCCGCCAAGCGCATCGGCACCTGGACTGTGAAGGTTGATGACGCAAGAAATGCCAAGGCCGGGTGATTTTCTTTGTGGTGCCGAAGATATGCGTTTTGCGAAAGTCGCCCGTTCTTGCCGAAGCCAGTCCTCAAATTCGACATCGCGGGCGTCCAAACCTTCTAGCAGGTCCAGCTCTGCGCCACTGACGCGCGTCGGGTCATCAAGATCGCGGGCCACACGACCACTGTCCAGCGACACGGACGCGCGGTCGGTCGTCAAAATCTCGGACAATTCGGGCGAGGATTTTCTTAGCTTTGAAAGGGCTTGGCGCAGGCTTGTCGAGGCTTGATCGCCGCCAGACCGGCTCCAGAGTTTGTCTTCGAGCCAGCGGCGGGATCGCGACATATCGGGGCTAAGAAGCAGCAGCGCCAAAAGCGCCTGATGTTTGGCACCGACCGGGGTAATATTGTCGCCGTTCCGATTGAATACAGCGAAGGGTCCAATCAGTCTGAATTCCAAATAATTTATAGTATCTGCCATTTCGATGCTCGATGCTGACGCTTTTGTCGTGGCGTTGTGAAATTATTAACATGTTTTGAAAGAATTTCCTAACCACCGTGAATTGATCGTTAATACACCGTTTCCAGGAAATTAACTTTTGACAGGTGCCTAGCGGAATGAACCCACTGGGGAGGGGTACATTTTGGGGAAAGGGCATTGCGATATGAGTACGGAGAGCACTGAAGCCGTGGAGGCGGTGGAAGCCGTTGAAGCGGTGGAAGCGGTGGAAGCCGTTGAGGCCGTTGAAGCGGTGGAAGCCGTGGAGGCCGTTGAGGCGGTTGAAGCCGGGGGAGGGGGATCGGCGCTGGTGTCCTCGGCTCTGGGACGCGCGCGGGATGGAACCGCGCGCTACTGGGCTGGGGATGCCTCGCGTATTCCCAACAGCACGGGCCGATCAAGTTGGGACGCCTTTCGCACCATGGCGCAGGGGCCGCGGATCACCACTATCGATCATGCGATACAAGGGTGGTTTTCGGTGGATCTGGCCAATCACGCCACGGCGAACACCGAAGGCCATGCCACGCTTGCGGGCAAGAAACTGGTCACGTTGCGCAAACCGTCGGACACATTTTTGGCCAGCCACCAGTTGGCCTATCTACGGGCCGCTGCGGATTTACGGGCGGATCGTTTGGCCGAAATTCGTGTGCAAACCGCCAATATCATGAGCTTTTTTGCAACTGTCGGCTATTTGTCGCGCGCCGCCACGCCTTGGACGATCGCGCTTGCCGGGGCGGTTGTGCGGCTGTGCAAGCATTTGGAAATGCCGCTGAAACATGGGTTTGATGTGGCCCGGCCTATTTCGATGTCCTATGCGGTGCAGCCGATCATTCACACGCCCGGCCATGGGGCTTGGCCCAGCGGTCACGCGACGGAATCCTTTGCCGTCGCGACGGTTCTGACCCGGCTGTTTTATCAAGGTGATACCGATCCGGTGAACGCGGTCACGGCTCAGAACGAATTGATGCGGCACGCGGCGCGGATCGCGATGAACCGGACGGTGGCGGGGGTGCATTTTCCGACCGATAGTATGGCGGGGGCCGTTTTGGGCATGACGGTGGGGCAGGCGCTGATCCGCGTTTTGGATGGCGAAAAGACCGTTCCCACCCGCACCTTCCACGGCGACAGATATACCGGCGACTTCAATTTGACCGTCCTTGCCCAAACGCTGAACCTGCCTTCGGTCATCGAAACTGGGCAGGCGGCGGTGCAGGTGACTGTTCCGGCTTGGCTGGAGCGTCTTTGGGCCGAAGCGCAGGCTGAATGGTAAATTGCGCGTGAATAAACCGCCGCCCGAAATTGGGCGGCGGTCTTTAGGGGCGTCTGGTCCGTGTTTCGGAACCTGCCCCAAGGATTGCGCGGCCCAATCGTTGTACGCGTTCGGGGGAGACAGGATGCAGGGTACATTTTGACGTGTCAAAATCATCGATATGAGATGAATTTTGCGGCGGATGATTGGCCTTCAATCTGCCCGATGACAGGGCCAAGGCGCGGGTGATCCGCGCTGCCGCCGCTGACGTTCCATTTGTGGGCCGGACGGACCCGCTCCGGGTGCCAGAGGCCAATACGCCGGACAGGAACAGGCCGTCCTCGGCGATGGCGCACAGGCTGGGTCCGGGGACCGTCCAATCGGCGCCTTCAGCGCTGTAATGGGTGGGCGACAGGCGCGCACCGCCCTGCGTGGCCTGAACAGCCCCGACCGTGAACACATTGCGCGATGTGGCTGTGACCATGGAACTATGGGTGCCGCGCCGGGTGATGGCAGCATTGGTGAAAAGGCCGGTTTGATCTTGCTGGGTGCGACCCCCGGCGCGGGCGCCTGGCGCGTCGAAATAGGATTGTCGACCGCGCGACTGATACCCAGGTAAGGTGCTGTCACGTTGGATTTCCAAGGTGGCGGTTTGCGGCTTGTCCGAATGTGATTTCAATGCGATGCGCCATGATCCAGCAGGAGCCAATGCTGCGCCGGGGCCAATGTCACCCGTCGGAGCGAGCGCGACCGCCAGAAACGCGGGTCGAATGACATCCGCGGAAAGCTTCCGTTCGGGGATGTGGTAAGTCCGGGCAATAGGTTGGCCGTTTTGCATCAGTGACGTGCTTTGACCGGGTTTTAGCTTGATGAAGGCCGCCCGCGATGCCCCTGGCGGTGTGACCGAAAGCGCCAAGGCCGACGCCCCCGCATCGCTGCGAAGCTCAAGATAGCTGGGCGTCAGGTCGTCTGGTTGCACGCGCCAGACAATGCCAGAGGTTGCGCCCATTTCTGGCAGCGACAGCCGCGCAACCTGGCGGCTGCCGCGTGAATTGCCGAAAGCCCAGACGATACGGACGGGTTGCCCAGTGCTGGCTTGCCATGTTTCGGCCTCTTGCGTTATTTGAAATTCCGCAAAGCCCGAGCCGTCCTTCGGTCCTGCCAAATTTCCCATTGAGATATTAATTATTATGGGGGCAGTGGCGGACATCGACTGCGCATTGCGCAAGATCCAGCGCACGCCTTGGACCAGATGCGCCTCAAACCCCATGCCGCTGGTGTCATCGACGGCGGCGGGGGGCAGTTGCACCGCCAGCAGTGGCCAATCGCGGGCGGGATTGGTCTGGTCGGTCGGATCCGCCCCGCCAGCCAAGTCCAGAATGGCCGTTCCATGGGTTGACGACAGCTCGGTCGCGCGGTGGCGCAGCGTGCCGCCCATATGTTGATTGTCCTGACTGTAAATCGCGCCTTCGTCGGCTTGCCCGTTCTTGAGCATTGCGTCCAAATCAGACGCGACCAAGACCTTACCGCAGCTGGCCAATCCCGACCTGTCCGGGGCCGCGATGTCATCTGATTGCAGCCAAATCGCGCGAATGCGGGTTTGTTGTTGGCCCGTGTCCGGCGCGATCCCGGTGAAGCGTGCATTCAGATAGCCAATACCGTCATCGATGGCGGCAACAATCGGCTGATCTTTTTGCCAATCGGCAGCAACCGCGGTCGGCTGCGCCTGCGCTGGGGCTTGGATGCGGGCCATCGGCGGGCCCATGTCCAGCAGGTCGAACAAGCCGCCCTGATCCAAGGGGTTTGTGCCGGTCTGGCACCATGCCGCAAAGACCCGGCCCGCGTCTGTATGATTGGTCAGTCGGGCATAGTCATCGTGGGCCATCAAGTAGCCAGCGGCCGGATCATCTATCAGCGTTTTTAGCGCTAGCCGGGCCTGACCTTGGTCGGTGCCCTTCAACCGTAGAAAGATCTGTTGGTAGCTGTCGCTGGCCGGTTTGGGCAAAACCGAAGCGATGTGACGGGGCCAGTCGATATAGGCCTCCCAGGCGGTGTGCGATTCCGGTTCGGTCCAAAGGGTCGACATTTTCGTCTCCGGTTCGGTGACTTATGACCTTAGGACAGCGTGCAGGATGCCCTTTGGTCAAGTTGAACGGGGCGTTTCATGAATTTTTCACGCAAGAGGCGAAAAAAATCCGCTCTGCATCGCAGAAATTCACGATGGAGCGCGATTTATCTCGGAAAAATCACGGAGCATTCACGGCGCATCCGCAAACTCAACCTAGGCGGCACTTTTCCGCCAATGGGGAACGCAGATTCAAATATTTGCCGGGCGGAAAATTCGTTCGGGAAAATGCGTTAGAGTAGGGACCAAGGGATGTTTTTGAAAAGTGATACAACCGAAAGTCCTGACACGTTTGGGCTAACTGGTGAAACGGCCATGGCCGTTCTTGGAATTGCCGAATTGATGCTGAACGGATTGCTGCGAGATGTCAGCCTTCTGTCGGTTGGGAAATCAACACGCTTAGCCAATTCGGGTGGTGCAAAGCTTGCGGATTTGATCGAAGAATACCGCCGCTTCGTTGAGGATTTGGCCGAACGGCATATGGATGACCCTGATTTCGCGTCGCAAATTATGACGTTGCGCGGGCGGGCCAGTTCGCTAATTCGACGTTATGAAAAGGTGGCCGCGCTGAGTGCGCAAGATCCGTCCATCGGCGGGCTAGAGGCGCGGATTGATGCTGTGTCCTTTGCGCGGCGTATGGCGGCGGTGCCTCGGGGGGATCGGTCGCTGTTCGATTGGGGCCATTGGGCGCAACGGGCCTATGGCATGGATGTCTCGGCCAGCGGGGGGCGCAAGTCGGCGCAGCCTTGCTGCGCACAAGACTGGGTGCGCCATTTGCTGGGCCAAGCACCAGAGCGCCCCTTTGTGGAATTGGCGCTGCGGTGTCTTTCACAAAAGGTTCCTGTTGCAACGGATCTTGGGGTGGCTTTGACGCCAGGTCGCGTGATGCAGGCGGTCATGGATGGGGCGCGCACGGCGACCTTTCGGGCGCGCCGCGTTGCCGCAAACCCTAAGTCGCTGCCGCGCCCCGGCGAACTTGCCACTTTGCTGACACTGGTGCCGTCTGGACAAAGCCAGATCGTCGCGCCGCATTTGCCTTTTCTGCCCGAAGCCTGTGCAACGATCCGCGACGGCCTGCCAAAGCTGTTGGATGCGGTGGACGCATACAATCGCGCGGTGGGCGACTGTGGCGTTGCACTGTATTCGCGAGAGGGGGACTTGCAACGTGGTTGGTCGCCTTTCGAGATTGAGCAGATTGCCATGATGCCGCGCCGGACCGGCGAGATGTTGCAGCCGTTCCGGGATGATACGACCATCCACGCTGCCAGTGCGGCCGCCGGCGCGCGGGTGGTTGCCGCGCTTTTTGCGCCTGATGCGACCGTCGAAATCGCAGCCGGAGCAGACCGACCCGCCGTGCCCGTGCGCGAGGTCACAGAGGCGCTATTGGCGGCGGTGCGCATGGCCCATTCGGTCGAAGGACGGTTCTATCCCTATGAGGTTGAGGCCGACATTCGCCAAGGCCAACGCACCGCGCAGGAAATTTTGGAGGGTCTGTCGAACGACTCTCAGGGCAATGGTCGCCATCCGCGCGACCGGCGGACCGCAGACAACAAAAAGATCGCGTAGACGCGACCAATCATCCCCGTTGGAAGGCAATTTGCCTTTCGACTTGCACAGGCTACGTCCTCTCCATCCATCCCATCCCAACAGAGGGGGTAGCCTGTGCCTTGTTTATTGATCCGGGCCTTTGCCTTGTCGGTTTTCCTGCCGATGGCAGCGATGGCCGATAGTGACGCCAAATCGGTTATTCGACAGCAGTTTGAGGCCTTTGGGGCAGGCGATGTGCCGCGTGCCTTTGAATTTGCCAGCCCGCAAATCCAAGGCATGTTCGGCACGCCCGGCAATTTCGGATTGATGGTCGAACAGGGCTATCCGATGGTGTGGAACCACAGCGCCTTGCGCTTTGGCGGTAGCCGCACCAAAGGGGATGACACCATACAGACCGTTTTGGTGACGGGGGTGGATAACGCGATTTATGTCCTTGAATACACGATGGTTTTGACCGCCGATGGCTGGCGGATCAATGGCGTGCGGGTGGTGCCTCCGGCGGGGCTGGGGGCGTGACACCGTTCGCAGGTCTTAGCGCGGATTAACCTTTGCGCCCGTAGCTTTCCCACGTGCGATCGGCCCGCTGACTGCGGCCGGGGCGGCCTGTGGGAAAGGATATGCGATGAACAAGGCAATTTCAGAGGGCGTGGTATTTATGCCGCCCGCATTTTCATTTGGTCTGGGCCAATGGTCGAGCGGCGACGGAACGCCGGGGTCGGACACCTATGCAAATAACGGCAATGCCGCTTTGGTGCCCAGCGATGGTGATTTCGGCGGGTGTCTGGAACTGGTGAAGACACAATCCACGCAAAAGCTGCGGTATATGGGCGAAACCCCGATGCTGCCGGGGTGCTATTTGCAGATCACCGCGCGGGTCAAGGCAGTGTCGGGGCCGTTGCCATCGGTGCGCATTGCCGGTTGGGCGGGCAAAAGCGGCGGGGCGCATGTGTCTGGCTTGGTTGAAGCCGGGCCGAGCACGGCGCTGACCGGCTATGGCGAGGTGGTTGAGGTGAAGGCCATCGTTGGGCCGGGCGCGCGCACGGGCGTTAATTTGCCGTGGGGCACAGAGCCGGTCTACGGCCATTTCGGCCTTGATCTGACCGGGGCGACGGGCGGCGTTGTGCGTATCGACGATCTGGTGATCGAAGACATCACCCACGCCTTCCATCGCAAGATGATGGATTGGGTGGATGTGCGAGATTTCGGCGCGGCCGGCAATGGCGTGACCGATGACAGCGCGGCGTTTGAGGCGGCAGATGCCGCAGCGGATGGGCGCGATATTCTGGTGCCGGCGGGCGTGTACCGGTTGAACAGCAGCGTGACGCTGGACAATCGCGTGCGGTTCGAAGGCACGCTGAGCATGCCGGACAGCGCGGTTCTGGCCCTGACGAAAAGCTTTGAACTGCCCACCTATATCGACGCGTTCGGGGATGAAGAGCAAGCCTTTCGCAAGGCGTTTCAGGCCCTTCTGAACAATGCCGACCACGAAAGCCTTGATCTTGGCGGGCGTCGTATTTCGGTGACTGGACCGATTGATATGCAGGCGGCGGTCAACAACCGCACTGAATTTGCGCAGCGCCGGGTGATCCGCAATGGTCAGTTGCGAGCAGAGGATACGGGCAATTGGACGCCCGATGTGGTGACCAGTCAGGCCAGCTATTCGGCCAACACGCAGTACCGTCTGAAGAACGTGACCAATGTCGCCAATATCCCGGTTGGATCTCTGGTGACGGGCGCGGGCGTGGGGCGCGAAGTCTATGTGCGGGCGCGCAATATCGCAGCGCAGGAACTGACATTGTCGCAGCCGCTGTATGATGCGGAAGGCACGCAGACCTATACCTTCACCCGGTTCAAATACATCTTGGATTTCAGCGGCTTTGACAAGCTGCAGGATTTTGAGCTGTCGAACATTGAACTTCAGTGCAACGAATTGGCCAGCGGCGTGATGCTGGGCAAAAGCGGGCTGATCATGCATGTGCGTGATGTGGTCTTTAATCGGCCGGGTCATCGCGGGCTGACATCTATCGGGGAAGGCTGCGCGGGGATGTTGGTGGACCGCTGCAAGTTCATCAGCAAGGAAAACGGTGAACTGGTTCAGAACCGCCATACCATCGCGCTCAATGCCAATTCCAATGACGTCAAACTGCGCAACAACCGCGTGACCCAGTTCCGCCACTTCGCCGTTCTAAGCGGCGGGTATCAGATGATCATCGGCAACCACTTCTTTCAGGGCGACAGTTCTTCGAACGGGGTGCGAACAGCGGGGATCGTTCTGGCGTCGCGGGCCTGCAATGTCACGATCTCGCACAACTACGTGGACAATTGCTTTGTCGAGTGGACGAACGAACGCGAAACCAGTCCCGATTTTACCGGCGGGTTTGCCTTTTCGGGCCTGACGATCAACAGCAACGTGTTCTTGTGTTCGCACGTTGCCAGCTGGTTTGCCTTTGTCGTGGTCAAGCCCTACGGGTCGGGTCAATACGTCAACGGGTTGAACGTCTCGGGCAACACCTTCCGCAGCGTCGGCGGGTCGATTGATCGGATTGAGCGGGTGGACACAAGCTTTGCCGGGCTGGACATGGGCAAGATGCGCAACATCGATTTTGCCGGGAACACCTTCCAGAACGTCACGCGCGGCACGCAGAACCCGCTGACCCTGACACATGTTCAATCCAGCGTGGCCAGCACTTGGCAGATCGGGACCGACGCGCATTTGCCGTTCGACGGGTATTTGCAAAAGGTCGAAAGCTTTGCCCCGACCGATGCGATCAAGAACTCTAGCAACGTCAAACAATGGGACATGCCCTATGTCCGCCCCGAACAGGGCAGCAACAAGAATGAGGTGCATGTAGCGTGGCCGTCTTCGGTCAAGGGGGAGGTCACCTTGACCGTTCGCTGTGACGACTGATTGGGGCAGGGCGGCGTTCTGAGTGGCGCCGCCCGTTCGTTCGGGCTAAACGGGGCGCAGATTTGCCCGGAGGCCTTGATGACCGATCTTGACGCGCTGCGCGACCTACTGCGCGAAGACAGCCCCTACCGCACTGCGCCGGTATCGCGCCTTGGCTATTTCTGCGCGCCTTTTCGGCCAAGTGGCGGCCCGCTGGCCGATAAGATCATCAAGATTTACCGTGGCTTGCCGGATAACGCGGCGCTGGATCGTTTGGCGCAATGTCACGATGACTATGTCGCGGCATTGGTCAAAACCGGGGTTCCGATGCCGCTGACCGAAATCCACTTGATGGATATGGGCGGGGCGCGCATTCCGGTGATCGTCCAAGAAGCGCTGCCTGATGGCACCATGATGCGCCCCCTGATGCAAAGCGCCAGCCTTGCCGAAACACTGGACATGATGCAGGCGGCGGGCGAGGTGATCGCCACCTTCTGGAACAATGCCGACCAGTTCGACACGCGCATCGGCTTTCACCCGTCGATCCGCAATTTCGCCATTGTCGATGGTGGTGCCGTGTTCTTTGACAGCTTCCCGCCGCTGATCCACTACACCCGCGACGAGGTGGGTAAAATGCTGCTACAATATTCAGACAAGCGCCTGATGCGGCTTGTTGGGCCGTTCTTGCAAAAGAAGGTCACAGGCATTCAGGACGAATGGTATTCTGCCCCTGAAACACTTGTTGGTCTGGTCGGGTCGGCCTGCCGGTTGCGCCCCGACGATGCCGAGGCCTATCTGGATTGGGGGCGCGGCTTTGCCAAATCCGCCATGCCGCGCTGGGCCGATGAGGCGATTGCCGGTATGATCGAAGCGCCGCGCCTGCCCAGCTATTGGACGGGGTTTCGCAAGGTGCTGGGGCTTCAGGGCGAACCCAATCTAAAGAAGTGAGCGTTGGCGGAATCGCGGGCCTGTGTCACACTTCCCGAAAGGGAGGACATCATGCCAACAATCGTAAGCCCAAGCTCTGCCCAGACGGTTCTGACCACCTTTGAAACCACGCCCGGCACCTGTCAGGATCTGCTGGACCTGCTGAATGCCGCCTATACTGAAGTGATTTCAAAGCAGCCGGGATTTATCGCCGCCGCTCTGCACGTCAATGACGCGCAAACCCGGATTGCCAACTATTCGCAATGGCAGCGGCGCGAAGATTACCAAGCCATGTTGCGGTCGGATGAGATGCGCAAACGCAATCGGGTCATCAATGAACTGTGCCGCAGTTTTGAGCCGGTGATGTATGACGTGGCGGCGGTTTTCTGACGCGGATCAAGGTGGACTTGTCTTCTTGGGCGCACACTGCCCCATGGAAGGAGACCACCATGTACAACAATATTCTAATCCCGGTCGCGTTTGACGAAGGCAAAACCGTCGGCGCGGCCCTTGATGTGGCCAAGGCGCTTTCGGCCAAGGGGGCGCAGATCACGTTCCTGCATGTCTTTGAAGACATTCCCAACTTCGCCGTGTCCTATGTGCCTACGGATTACCTGAAAGAGGCGCGCACCGCCATTCAGGCCGAATTGGACAACTTGGCCGACGGGCTGCCGAATGCGCGGGGTCTTCTGGTCGAAGGCCATGCCTCGCGGACCATCATAGACGTGGCCGAGCGTGAAGGCGCAGATTGCATCGTCGTTGCCTCGCATCGGCCCGGTATGCAGGATTTCCTGATCGGATCGACAGCGGCACAGGTCGTGCGCCATGCCAAATGCGCGGTGCATGTGCTTCGGTGATTGACTTTGGCTGGCGGCGGGCCAATCTGCCAGCCATGGACACATCACTTTCCCTGACTGAGCGTGAGGGCCTGCCCGAGGCCCTGCGCGTGCTATTGCAAGATTACCCGCGTGACGGCTGGCAATCCCACCCCAATTTTCAGGGGTTGGTGTCGTTCTGGCTCGATCGGCATCTGATGTTTCGGCGCTTGTCTGCGGCCTTGCTTGAGGATGTTGAGGAGCGGATGGACGGCAAGCTGGCGCAGGATGTCTATGTCTCGCGGCTTGGCCGGTTCGGCAATATGCTGGTGCAGCAGTTGCACGGCCACCACCAAATCGAAGATCACCACTATTTCCCGGTTCTGGTGCAGCGCGATACCCGACTGGAACGCGGGTTTGAAATCTTGGATCGTGATCATCACGATTTGGACGGGCTGCTTGGCCGCTTTACCCAGCAGGCCAATGCGGTCCTGAAGGGCGGCGAGTTCGGCCCCTTCCGCGAAGAGGTTCTTTCCTTTGGGAAATTTCTCGAACGGCACCTGTCGGATGAGGAAGATTTGATCGTCCCCGTGATCCTGCGCGACGGTCCGCAATCTTTGGAATAGGCGCAGAATTCCCCCTGACAGAATGTCGCACAAAGGCGTAATATCCCGCTTGAGGCGCGCGACTCAGATGATGTTGCCCGAGGTCGGAAAACGAAGTTCGCAGCGCCGGTTTTTTGGAGCTCCTTCATGGATCTTTTGGTGGCCTCGTCCGCATCGCTCGCTGCGGTGCTGCTTTATGCGTGGGCCTATGGCGTGTTCAATTCACCCAATCCGCCCAAATGGGCAAAATCCGAAGCATTGGCATCGACTGTCGCTCTGGTGTTCACCTGTCTGACGCCGCTTGGGATTGGTTTCTTCTTCCGCGGTATCCTTGGCAATATCGCTGGCCAGTCGGTATTTGGTTGGGCTTCAATCGCTGTTGCTGCTGTTGTGATCTACATGGTCGTTCCGCGCTTGGTCGCTCCGGCCCGTCGTCCGAAACTGGACAACGTGGTTCCGATGCCCACCGGCCCGTCGGCCCCGCGTCCGGTCAAACTGGCGGCCTAAGGCTCTTGTCAGATATTGCGCGGCTCCCATATATATTGAAATCGCAATATGAAGGAGCCGCCAATGGCTGGCAAGAAAATCACCTGCCTTGACTGTGGTCAGGTCAACCGCGTCCCCGAAGACAAGCTGAACGCAGGTCCGAAATGCGGCACCTGCGGCGCGGCGTTGATGCCCGGCAAAGCCGTTGAGGTTGACTTTGCGACGCTGCAAAAGGCGGCGCGCAATGATGACGTGCCTTTGGTCGTGGATTTCTGGGCACCCTGGTGCGGCCCATGCCGGATGATGGCACCGGAATTTTCCAAGGCCGCGCAAACGCTTGGCGGTTCGGTTCGGCTGGTCAAGCTGAACACCGAAGACCATCAGGCCGCAGGCAGCGCCTATGGCATTCGCGGTATTCCGACGATGGTGAAATTTGCCGGGGGCCGGGAACTCAAGCGCCAATCGGGCGCGGTTCAGGCCGCTGCAATCGTGAACTGGGCCGGGTAGGCCACAAAAGCAATGGGCCGGAAAACCCGGCCCATTTTCACTTGCCCTTAGGCCAGTGCGATATCTACCGCGCTTTCGCGGCCATCACGGCCCGAGCGCAGTTCGTAGGTCACTTTCTGGTTGTCAGCCAGACCGGTCAGGCCCGAACGCTCAACAGCAGAAATGTGTACGAAAACGTCTTTGCCGCCGTCTTCAGGTGCGATGAAGCCGTAGCCTTTGGTGGTGTTGAACCATTTCACGGTGCCATTGGCCATATCCGTGGTCTCCTAGTTGTTGCCGCACGCGGAATTGCTGCGGCCCGGCGATGTCAGAGCAGTATCGGTTGCACTGGCGCCGTAGAAGGAGACAGGTAGGCGATAAAGGTAACTTGCAGCCTGTTATATGGCAGGTTGTGTGAGTCGGAGCAAGCCTAGCGAAAGTTTGGAGCCTCTGAAAGAATTGCAAAAGTGGCGGCTTTGCGCGATGTTGGCGCAAACATAGGGGGCCGACATGGGTTTGATTTGGACGGGCGTGTTGATGGGCATCGGCGGCACGGCGGCTATGGATGTCTGGGCGATGGTGCTCAATAAGCTGGCGGGCCAGCCCAAACCCAACTGGGCCAACCCCGGCCGCTGGTTCGCGCATCTGTTCCGGGGCCGCGTGTTCCACGACGATATCGCCAGATCCGAGCCTGTGTCGGGCGAGCTGGCCCTTGGCTGGGCCTTCCACTACCTCGTCGGCATCATCTACGGTGTGGTCTTCGTTCTGCTGGTCGGGCCGGGCTGGCTGGCTGAGCCAACTTTCCTCCCCGTCTGGATCTGGGGCCTTCTAACCATCGTCGGCGGCTGGTGCCTGCTCCATCCCGGCATGGGGCTTGGCTGGTTCCTGTCCCGCACCCCGCGCCCGTGGAAAGGCCGCGCCATGGGTCTGGTCGCTCATACGGTGTTCGCGCTGGGTATGTGGGCTGTGGCGCTGGCGGTTTGAACATTTGTTAACCAAGCCGCGCCTAGGCTTGGGCCATGCCGAACTACACCCGCCGAAAGGTCGCCGGGGCGACCGTGTTCTTCACCGTGAACCTTGCGCAGCGGCAGGGGCGGCTCTTGGTTGATGAGATTGACGTGTTGCGCGAAGCGGTGGCCTATACCCGCGCCCGCCGCCCGTTCGGGATCGAGGCTTGGGTCGTTCTGCCAGACCACATGCACGCCATCTGGACCTTGCCAGAGGACGACAGCAATTACTCCGACCGCTGGGGCGCGATCAAAGCGCGGTTTTCCAAACGGGTGCGCGAAGAACAGGGCGGCGCGGTGGGTTATAAACCCACCCTACGGCGTGGGAATGATGTCGAACGTTTGCGCGCATCTCGCAGCGCCAGCAAAGTCGCCAAACAAGACGCCGGGATATGGCAGCGCCGTTTTTGGGAGCATCACATTCGCGGCAAAGCCGATCTAGAGGCCCATCTGCGGTATTGCTGGCTGAACCCGGTGAAACACGGGCTGGTGGCCGACCCGTTTGATTGGCCCTATTCATCGATCCACCGCGATCACCAAATGGGGCGGGTGGAACACCTAGAAACGCCGTAGGGTGGGTTTTCAACCCACGGCCTTTCGACCCACGGCCAACTAGCTAGTCCGCAACAAAAAAGCGGCCCGAAGGCCGCTTTCCCGTAACTCAATTGCCCCGAGCAATTACCGCACGAACTTCTTGAACTTCACGCGCTTCGGCTCAAGGGCATCTGCCCCCAGACGGCGTTTTTTGTCTTCTTCGTAGTCCTCGAAGTTGCCCTCGAACCACTCGACATGGGCCTCGCCTTCGAAGGCCAGGATGTGCGTACAGATCCGGTCGAGGAAGAAACGGTCGTGCGAGATGACCACGGCGCAGCCGGCGAAATCGACCAGCGCGTCTTCGAGCGCGCGGAGGGTTTCGACGTCCAGATCGTTCGTCGGTTCGTCGAGCAGCAGAACGTTGCCGCCCTCTTTCAGCAGGCGGGCCATGTGGACGCGGTTGCGCTCACCGCCCGACAGAAGCGAGACCTTCTTCTGCTGGTCGCTGCCTTTGAAGTTGAAGGCCGAGCAATAGGCGCGGCTGTTCATCTGCGCGTCGCCCAGTTGGATGATCTCGGCCCCGCCGGTGATCGCTTCCCAGACGTTTTCGCCGTCTTTCAGGTCGTCGCGCGACTGGTCCACGTAGGACAGCTGCACGGTGTCGCCGTATTCCACGGTGCCCGCGTCGGGCTTTTCCTGACCGGTCAGCATTTTGAACAGCGTCGATTTGCCGGCGCCGTTCGGGCCGATCACGCCCACGATGCCACCCGGCGGCAGCGAAAAATCAAGCCCTTCGATCAACAGCTTATCGCCCATGGCTTTCTTCAGGCCATTGACCTCGATGACCTTCGAGCCAAGGCGCTGGCCGTTCGGGATAACGATCTGGGCGCGTCCGATTTTTTCGCGCTCGGACTGGTTCGCCAGTTCTTCATAGGCTTGGATACGGGCCTTGGATTTGGCCTGACGGGCCTTGGCACCTTGACGCATCCACTCAAGTTCGCGTTCCAGCGTTTTCTGCTTGGCCTTGTCTTCCTTGGCCTCATGCTCAAGACGCTTGGCTTTCTGTTCCAGCCAGCTGGAATAGTTGCCCTCATAGGGAATGCCGCGGCCACGGTCGAGTTCGAGGATCCAGCCGGTGATGTCGTCAAGGAAGTAACGGTCGTGGGTGACGACCAGAATGGTGCCCTTGTACTCGATCAGGTGGTTTTGCAGCCACGCGATGGTTTCGGCGTCAAGGTGGTTGGTCGGTTCGTCAAGCAGCAGCATGTCAGGCGCTTCCAGCAGCAGCTTGCACAGCGCCACGCGGCGGGCCTCACCGCCCGAAAGGTTTGCGGGCATCGCGTCATCGGCCGGGCAGCGCAGCGCTTCCATCGCCACGTCGATCTGGCTGTCGAGATCCCAAAGGTTCTCGGCGTCGATCTGGTCTTGCAGCTTGGCCATTTCATCAGCGGTTTCGTCGCTGTAGTTCATCGCCAGTTCGTTATACTTGTCGAGGATGGCCTTTTTCTTGGCCACGCCCAGCATCACGTTTTCACGAACGGTCAGCGATGCATCCAGCTTGGGCTCCTGCGGCAGATAGCCTACTTTGGCGCCTTCAGCGGCCCAAGCCTCGCCCGAGAAGTCCTTGTCCATGCCGGCCATGATCTTCAGCAGGGTCGATTTACCCGCGCCGTTGACGCCGACCACACCGATTTTCACGCCGGGCAGGAAGGACAGGTGGATGTTCTCAAAGCATTTCTTACCGCCGGGATAGGTCTTGGAGACCCCCTGCATGTGATAGACGTACTGATAGGCTGCCATGATGATACCTGCGAAGATGAGAGTTTGGCGACTGTCCTATCTGGGAGTGCCGCCTAACTCAAGCCAGAGGGCTATTTCGACAAAATGTTCAGAAGCCGGTCCATCATGGATTTGTCGCGTGTGACAACCACGCCTTCTTCTTTCAACCGTTCGGCCAGCTTTGGCCCGATGCTCTGGCCAGTCATTTGACCGTGGTATTGCCCGATCTCTGAGCCGCGTTGCATTAGCACCGGCTGGTTCTGAGCCAGCTTTTGCCCCGTCGGGGTTTTCAGGAAGGCAGCATAGTCTGCAAGTTCCTCTGGCGTGAACTGCTCAAGGTGCAGGTCGATCATGTCTGATTGGACGGCGGCGGTGAAGGATCCCAGGAATTCTTCCATGAAGATCTTCATGAACAGATCCATGTCCGAGATTTCGATCCCCATCTGCGCGTATTGGTTCTGCAAAGCGCCGCGGATCAATGGCTGTTGCGATAGGATCGCGCCGCTGAGGTTCTCTTGCGTCATCATCTGCGAGACGATGTAACCTGCATCTTCTTTTGGATCCGCCTGTGCCGGGACGGCGAGGGCAAGGCTGGCAACAAGGCCAAGGGCAATCCGCTTCATGGTAACTCCAGTTAAAACCAATGCGGATTCTCTACTCTGAGGTGTGGTCCTGTGCCAGCGGGAAAAGCTCTATGGTCGAAAGTGGAAAGGTTTGCTATGCGCGCGGGAAATTGTGCCGATATGGCCCCATCAAGGAACCGACCCATGACTGCCAAACGCATCGTTCTGTCCAGCGACCACGCCGCCATCGACCTGCGCCAAGCCATTGCCAAACATATCTTGGCCCAAGGCTATGAGGTGCTGGATATCGGCCCAGTGACCACCGAAAGCACGCATTACCCGCTGCACGGTCAGGCAGCGGCGCAGAAGGTTGTCGCGGGCGAGGCGGACTTGGGCATTATCCTGTGCGGCACGGGTCAGGGCATCATGATGGCGGCCAATAAGGTGCCCGGTATCCGTTGCGGCGTATGTTCTGAGCCGTTCTCGGCCCGCATGATCCGCGAACATAACAACGCCCAGATCCTGTCGATCGGGGCGCGCGTTGTGGGCGAGAGCCTTGCCATGGAGATCGTCGATGCCTTCCTTGGCGCCGAGTTCGAGGGTGGCCGCCACGCCACCCGTGTGGACATGATCGAAGGCTAAGTCATTCGGCCCTTACCCCAGCTTTTTCTCGAAGAAATGGTCGGGGTAGGGGTCATCGTTAAAGCGCGGGATCTCATACCAGCCGGTTTTGCGGTACATGGCAATCGCCTCGGGCAGGCGGTGGTTGGTATCTAGCCGCAGCGTCGTGATCCCAAGGCTTAGGGCCGCGTCTTCGGCGGCGGCCATCAGGCGATGCGCAAGGCCAAGGCCGCGCGCGCTGTCGGCGACCCACAGGCGCTTGATCTCGGCCCAGTCGCGGCCATAGCCCTTCAGAATCACGCAGCCGATCGGCAGGCCATCGGAATAGGCGATAAAGAACGCACCCTTGGGGCGGCGCATCTGGTCGGCATCGGGCGGACCGGCTTTGACCGCGTCGTAGCCTTCTTCGAACCGGCGCGACAGTTCGGCGAAATAGAGGTTGAAGCAATAGATCGCGTCTTCGCCCGCCGGATCGCATTCGCGGATATCAATCCGGTCGCGGCCAAGGGCGCTGGCCACCAGATCCATCGCGGCCAAAAGCGCCTGCGGTTTCGGGTGGCGGTTCAGGATGTTCTGGGCCTGCGCGTCTGACAGGTCTTCATAGGCTTGATATTCCTGCGCACCGGCCTCGGTCAGGGTGGCCACGCGGCGCCGGGCGTCATCGGCAGACGGGGCGGTGGTGATCAGACCCTCGCCTTCAAGACTGCGCAGAATGCGGCTGAGAAGGCCCGAGTCCAAACCTAGATAATCCCGGATTTCCGCGACATCCGTCATGCCATGCCCCACGGCGTTCAGCACCCGCGCCACGCCCAGCGGGCGGCCGCGCCCCAGGAACGAACTATCGAGCGCGCCGGTTTCGGTGGTAACAGCGCGGTTGAACCGGCGAATGCGGGCGATGGAATCGGAAGTCATGGTGCGGCCTCAGTGATCTGCAGATATCTGACTTATGTCAGCTATCTTCGTCTGGCAAGAGGTATTTGACTTTGGTCAGGTAAGGTTCTAGCGTCCTTGAAAACGATTACATCGCTGGGGAGACGATGACCTACACGCCTGCCACCACCCGTTATGACACGATGCCGTACCGCCGCTGCGGTCGGTCGGGCCTGAAACTGCCGGCCATTAGCCTTGGGCTTTGGCACAATTTTGGCGGCGACACGCCCCATGACACCAAACGCGCCATGTGCCGGACGGCCCTTGACGCCGGGATCACCCATTTCGATCTGGCCAACAATTACGGCCCTCCGCCCGGCAGCGCCGAAACAGCGTTCGGAGAGATCCTGCGTAGCGATTTCGCCGGGTATCGCGATGAGCTGATTGTCAGTTCCAAAGCCGGGTATGACATGTGGCCGGGGCCATATGGCGAATGGGGCAGCCGTAAGTACCTGATTGCCTCCTGCGATCAGTCGCTCAAGCGGATGGGGCTGGAATACGTCGATATCTTCTATTCGCACCGCTTCGACCCGGACACGCCGCTTGAGGAAACCATGTCCGCGCTAGAGGCGATCTGGCGGCAGGGCAAGGCGCTCTATATCGGGATCAGCTCTTACAACGCTTCCCAAAGCCGCGAGGCCGCGCGCATTCTGTCGGGCATGGGCGTGCCGCTGGTGATCCATCAGCCCAGCTACAACATGCTGAACCGCTGGATCGAAGATGAGGGGCTGCTCGACGCGCTGGAAGATAGCGGGACGGGCTGCATCGTTTTCATGCCGCTGGCGCAGGGGCAGTTGACGGGCAAATACCTGAACGGCGTGCCCGATGGCAGCCGCGCCACGCAGGGCAAATCGCTGGACCGCAATGCGATCGACGCCACCCGCATTGCCCAGTTGAACGCGCTGAACGATGTGGCGCAGCGCAGGGGGCAGACGCTGGCGCAGATGGCGATTGCCTGGTCGCTGCGCGATGCCCGTGTGACCTCGGCGCTGATCGGCGCGTCGCGGCCCGAACAGATCACTGATTGCGTCGGCGCGATTGACCGGTTGGATTTCACGTCCGAGGAGTTGCAAAGCATCGAAGATATCCTCGCTCAAGCGTGATGGATTGATCGTTTCGCAAGGCGCGGCTATGGCTGACGCATGGAGAGGCTAGGGCATCTAAGACCGGGTATGCGGGTTGGGCTATTGGGCGGATCGTTCGATCCGGCCCATGAAGGCCATGCGCATATCACGCGCACCGCGCTGACCCGGTTCGGGCTGGACCGGGTGGTCTGGCTCGTCTCGCCGGGCAACCCGCTGAAGGACCGTGGCCCAGCCCCGATAGCCGACCGGATCGCCGCCGCCAAGGCCGTGATGCAGCACCCGCGCGTCATCATCAGCGACTATGAGGCCCGCACCGGCACCCGCTATACGGCGCAGACGGTCGCGAACCTGCGCCGCGCCCATCCGGGCGTTCGGTTTGTCTGGCTGATGGGGGCGGACAACCTGCGCCAGTTCAGCCAATGGCAAGACTGGCAGCAGATCATGGAAACCGTGCCGATCGGCGTGCTGGCACGGCCCGGTGTTCGGATGAAGGCGCGCTGCGGCAAGGCCGCCCGGATCTATTCGACGGCCCGCTGGGCGGCGTCCGATGCGCGCGGACTGGCTTTGGCCGACGCGCCCGCATGGTGCTTTATCAACCTCCCCATGAGCGATGCCAGTTCAACCCAGATCCGAAAATCCGGGCGCTGGCGGCACGGTCCCCGCGACTAGGCGGGCCTAGGGCGACAAAAAACCTCTGGTTTGTCGTCGCAATGCCATATCCGGTGCTTGTCCGTTGCACATTGCTGCGCTTAAATCTTGCGCATGACGAACCAGATTTCGAGACGTGGATTTCTTGCGGCGGCGCTTGCCTCTTGTGCAACGCCGGTTTGGGCCAATGCCCCCGAGCGGTCATTGCGTCCGGTGGCTCGTGGCGCCGATCTTATCAAACAATCGCTGCGCCCGATTGATGCGCTGATCCAAAAAGCCAACCTTGGCGGCGATGTGGCCTTCTCGGTCGCCCATGTCGATACAGGTCTGGTGCTGGAGGAACACAACCCCGGTCTGGGTCTGCCCCCCGCCAGCGTGGCCAAGGCGCTGACGGCGACCTATGCGCTGGCCCACCTTGGCCCGGATTTCCGCTTTGCAACCAAATTGTTGCGCACTGGACCGGTGGAAAACGGCACCCTGCGCGGCGATCTGATCCTTGCTGGCGGCGGTGATCCCACGCTGGATACCAACGGGCTGGCCACCATGGCCGCCGATCTTAAGGCCGCTGGCATTCACGCCGTGTCGGGCAAATTTCTGGTCTATGGCAATGCCTTCCCGCAAGAGCGCCTGATCGACACCGACCAACCCGATCAGGTCGGCTATAATCCTGCGATTTCCAGCCTGAACCTGAATTACAACCGCGTGCATTTCGAATGGAAGCGGCAAGCCAAGGACTATGTGGTGACAATGGACGCCCGGTCCGACAAATACCGCCCTGAGGTTCATGTCGCCTCGATGAAGGTGATCGACCGGGCCATTCCCGTCTACACCTATGATGACAAGGGCGGCGTGGATGAATGGACCGTTGCCCGCGATGCGCTGGGCAATGGCGGGGCGCGATGGCTGCCGGTGCGCCGACCGGCGCTTTATGCCGCCGAGGTGTTTCAGACCTTCGCCCGCGCCCATGGCATCGAATTGCGCAACCCTGCCGAGGTTGAGGCCCTGCCAGATACCGCAGACGACATCCTGTGGATGGAAAGCGCGCCCTTGTCCGACGTGCTGACCGATATGCTGAAGTACTCGACCAACCTTACCGCCGAAGCGGTGGGGCTGGCGACGACCAAGGCGATGCAGGGCCGCCCCGAAAGCCTTGTCGCCTCGGCCCGCGCCATGAGCGATTGGGCCCGCCGCGATCTGGGGCTGACGGCCGTTGCGATGGTCGACCATTCCGGGCTGGGCGCAGCATCGCGCATGTCCAGCGCCGATATGATTGCCGTTCTGGTGGCCGCACGGGCAGGCTTGGGACTGAAGCCGCTGCTGAAGGAAACGCCCATGCGGGACGAGCAGCGCCGCGCGATCGAGGATCATCCTGTGACAGTGCGGGCCAAGACCGGAACGCTCAATTTCGTTAGCGGCTTGGCCGGGTATCTGGACGCGCCCGACGGCACCGAACTGGCCTTTGCCATCTTCAGCGCGAACCTTGACCTGCGCAACGCACTGACCAAGGAAGAACGCGAACGCCCGCCGGGCGGCCGCGAATGGAACCGCCGCGCGCGCATTTTGCAGCAAGACCTGCTGGACCGCTGGGGCGTGCTTTACGGCACTTAGATCAGCAGATCGTATTCTGTGCCGTTCAGGTTCAGCATCAGGCTGCTCTGCGCCGCGCCATCCACCAGCGCCCAGAGGACTTGGTTGGTGGGCGTGTACACCACGAAAGCCTCTTGCACGTTGCTGTCACCCGCGGTTGGGATTGTGCCGAAATTCACTTTGAATTGCGATTTGCTGGCCGCACCGCCGCCCCAGAACAGCACGTCGTGTTCGGCACGGCTGTAATCTTGAATCCAATCGGCCCCATGCCCTTCAACGCCCGCGTGATAAAACTTATCCGCGCCTGCGCCGCCATTCACCCGGTCAAATCCGAAGCCGCCGTTGATAAAATCATGCCCCGCGCCGCCAAAAAGAACGTCGCCCCACGCGCCGCCCGTCAGTTCGTCATTTCCGTCGCCGCCAAACAGCCGATCGGCCCCGAACCCACCGACCAGCGTGTCATTGCCCCCGTCGCCGCGAAGATCGTCATTGCCTGTGCCGCCGTCCACAAAGTCATCGCCCGCACCGGCGAAAATTCTGTCGGCAAGGTCCGTCAGAAGACCCGCCTCGGTCCCGCCATAGAGCATATCCGCGCCATCGCCGCCATGGATCGTATCGCGCCCGCCGCCGCCGTAAATGGTGTCATTGCCATCATCCCCAAAGATCCGATCCGAGCGGGCGGAGCCGATTACGCTGTCGTCGCCCGCCAAGGCGATCACAATCAAGGGGCTGGTATTGCCAGAGACATCAATCAGATCAGCTCCTGTGGTCTGACCCAATTCCATGGACTCTCGGGCACCTAGAATTGTCCAGCCATAAGTTTTCGTAAGCGTCTCAAAGGCGGCCTTGTTGGTATACAATAGGCCCTCTGCCCCAAGTGTGATCCCTGTCGGGATTTTCGTTTCACCTGGATCTAGGCGCGCCCATCCTTCCAACGTTGCATTGAAGTTTGCAATGCTGAGGCCCGAATTGTCCAACATGCCCTGCATCTTGATGATCGAAGAGATGTCCCAGTCACCAAGGCTCTGATCAAAATTTTCCGCGTTCCGAAACATGGTGGTCATGTAGGAGACCTTTTGTGTGTTCCAGGAACTCAAGTCTTGATTGAATTTCTTCGCACCTCCGAACATACCGCTAAAGTGCGTGACGTTGCTGGTGTCCCAGTTGCCGATATCCTGATTGAATTCAAATGCGGCAGAGAAGGTATCCCGCATTTTCGTCACACGACGGGTGTCCCAGTTGCCGATATCTTGATTGAATTTGGAGGCACCTGCGAAAGTGCGATCCATTTCTGTTACACTGCTGACATCCCAAGATCCGATCGGTTGGTCGAAAAGTACAGCTCTGCTGAACATTCTGCTGATATCTGTGACCTTGCTAAGGTTCCAGCCACCGACAGGCTGGTTGAAGGCCTCGGCTTCATTAAACATCCCTTCCATTGTCGTGACATTGCCTGTGTCCCATCCAGAGATATCTTGATTGAATGCCGTGGCACTGGAGAACATAAATGACATGTCGGTCGATTTGCTTGTGTTCCACGCACTGATGTCCTGATTGAAACTCGTGGCTCTTGCGAACATGCTTTCGGTCACGGTGGCGTTTGAGATGTCCCATCTTCCGATGTCTTGATTGAAGTTGGACGCCGCCTCGAAAACGCCAGCCATGTTTGCAACGTTGCTTGTGTTCCAATCGCCGATGTCTTGGTTGAATGAACTTGCTTGGTTGAACATAAACTGCATGTTCGTGACCGAGCTCGTGTCCCACGATCCAATGTCCAAGTTAAATTTGCTAACACCTGAAAACATGTGCCGCATGTTCGTGACGGCACTGGTGTCCCAATCAACAATATCATTGGTTACTTGGTTCGGATTGCTTTTGGGGCTTGCGAAATAAAAGCTCAGATCAGTCTTGGGGGCAGCGGTCATGGCAAGTTCTCTGAAAAGTGGGCGTAAAAATTGACCCAATTGTACAGGATTTTGCGAAAATTGATACCTTGACGTTTGACCAAACAAAAACGGCACCTCAATTGAAGCGCCGTTTAAATGTTCTATTTAAATTTACCTTTTAAAAGGTCACACGTCCTCAATCCGCAGGGCCACAGGATCGTTCGCCAGAACGCCGGTGCCGGACATGGCCTCTAGGGCGCGGTCCAGATCGGCGCGGGTGGTTTTGTGTGTGACGATCAGCACGGGGGCCGCGTCTTCGATGTGGCCGTATTGGCGCATCCGGTTGATGGAAATGCCCGCCTCGCCCAGAACGGTGGCGATCTTGGCCAATGCGCCGGGTTTGTCCATCAGCGCCATGCGCAGGTAATAGGGCGCAGGCGTGGCGCCAAGCGCGGCTGTCACCGGGGCCAGCGATGCGGCAGGGCGGCCAAAGGTGCTGACGCGCAGGCCGCGTGCGATGTCCATGATGTCGCCCATCACGGCGCTGGCTGTCGGGCCTTCGCCCGCGCCGGGCCCGCGCAGCACGATCTGGCCGACCTCATCGCCTTCGATCACCACCATATTGGTGCCGCCGTCCAACTGGCCCAAGGGCGAGGTGTCGGGCACAAGGCAGGGCGTCATGCGCTGTTCCAGCCCGCGGCCCGTCATTTGGGTCACGCCCAGCAACTTGATCTTATAGCCCATATCGGCGGCTTGGCGGATGTCTTCGATGGTGATGCAGCCGATGCCTTCCAGCTGCACATCGTCAAAGGCCACCTGCGTGCCAAAGGCGATCGACGCCAGAAGCGACAGTTTGTGGCCCGCGTCGATGCCGCCCACGTCAAGGTTCGGGTCGGCCTCAAGATAGCCAAGCTGATTGGCCTCTTCGAAGACAGTGTCATAGGGCAGGCCCGCGCTTTCCATCCGGGTCAGGATGTAGTTGCAGGTGCCGTTCATCACGCCCAGAACGCGGGTGATTTCATTGCCCGCAAGGCTTTCGGTCAGGGCTTTGATGACCGGTATGCCGCCCGCGACCGCCGCCTCAAAGCGCAGAACGCCTTGGTGATCTTCGGCCAGTTGCGCCAGTTCGGTGCCGTGATGGGCCAGCATCGCCTTGTTGGCGGTGACCACGTCCTTGCCAGCGGCCAGCGCGGCCTCGGTTGCGGCTTTGGCGGGGCCGTCGCTGCCGCCCATCAGTTCGACAAACACGTCCACGTCATCGCGTTTGGCCAGCGCGACCGGATCGTCTTCCCACGCGTAGTCGGACAGCGATACGCCGCGATCCTTGTCGCGGTTGCGGGCCGATACGGCGACGATTTCCACCGGACGACCGGCGCGGGCCTCTAGCAGGGCGGCCTTGCGGCGGACGATCTTGACCACGCCAGTTCCCACGGTGCCCAACCCGGCAATCCCAAGGCGCAACGGTTCGGTCATGTGGCTCTCCTGTCGTGATGAGAAAATTTGCCAGTGCTGTACCCGCTTCGGGTAACGGGCGCAACGGCGCACAAGGCTTGGGGCTTTACATTCGGATCGCGCGCAGTCGGGCTGCCCGCGCCTTCAGCGCCGCGACCCGCGATTGCATCGAGGCGGTGAAATCCGGGGTGATTTGCGGATCGGGGGTATTGAGCAGCGTTTCAAGCGGCACAAGACGCGGGTAATCACCTGTGCCTTCTGCCGGGGCCTGCGTGATCGGCGGCAGATTGGGGCCGGTAGAACAGGCGGCCAAAAGGGACAGAATGAAAAAATACCGCATCAAGGATCTCATTGCTTCTGTCACCGTCATGCCGCAGTCGCGCGATCAGGGCAAGCGGGGGCTTTGATCTGAACGCGCGTTCAGATAACAAGGGGCATGGCGCGTACCCAAGGCTCTCACTCAGATATCACCGGACCCAAGGTCCGCGACGCGGCGCTGCGGCTGTTCGCGCGGCACGGCTATGCCGCTGTTTCGATGCGGCAAATCGCCAAAGAGGTCGGCGTGCAGGCCGGGGCGCTGTATAATTACACGCCAGATAAGCAAAGCCTGCTGTTTTCGCTGCTCAAAGGCCATATGGATGACCTTTTGGCAGCATGGGAGGCCGAGCCGAAGGCGGGCGATGCGCTGGCCCGGCTTGAACAGTTTACCCGATTCCACATTCGATCCACGGTCAAGACGCCCGAGGCGATTTTCATTTCCTACATGGAACTGCGCAATCTGGAGCCGGAGAATTTCGCGGTGATCGAGGATTTGCGCGGGGCTTATGAGGACCAGCTTGAACAGATCCTGCGCAGCGGGGCCGAGACGGGGGCGTTTGACGTGCCTGACCCGAAGATCGCCACGATGGCGGTGATCGCCATGCTGACCGGGGTGAACACCTGGTACCGCCATGAAGGACGCCTGAGCCTGAGCGAGGTTGAGGGGATCTATTGGGATATGGTGCGCAAGTCTGTGGGGGGATAGGGGGCGCTGCCCCCTCTTGGCCTGCGGCCAATTCACCCCCGGAGGTATTTATCGGAAAGATGAAAGGAAAGTGCGCCCCTGCTTTCATCTTTCTTTCAAATACTCCCCCGCCGGAGGCGTCCCGCAGACTGCGGTCAGTGCGCCGGTTTGATAAAGGTGCCGTTGCGCAGATCGCGCATGGCCTGTTGCAGCTCGGCTTGGGTGTTCATAACGATGGGACCGTGCCAAGCGACCGGCTCTTGCAGCGGTGCGCCCGAGATCAGCAAAAAGCGGATGCCGTTCGGGCCGGCCTGTACCGTGATCTCGTCTCCGGTGCCGAAACGGACCAGCGTGCGGTTGCCCGACAGGTCGCGGATGTTTAGCTCTTCGCCCTTGTATTCCTTTTCCAGCAGCACGCCTTGCGGGGTGGATGCATCCAGGAATTTGCCCGAGCCGTCAAAGATATAGGCGAAGGCACGGCGGTAGGTGTCGATCTTGAAGGTTTTGCGCTTGCCGGCGGGCACGAAGATATCAAGGTATTGCGGATCGGCCGCGATGCCGTCCACGGGGCCGGATTTGCCCCAGAAGCTGCCGATAATGACTTTGACCGAGGTGCCGTCATCGTCGATGATTTCGGGGATGTCTTTGCCTTGCACGTCCTGATAGCGCGGCGCGGTCATTTTCAGCGAGGCGGGCAGGTTGGCCCAAAGCTGAAACCCGTGCATCTGGCCATTGGCGTTGCCCTGCGGCATTTCCTGATGAAGGATGCCCGACCCTGCGGTCATCCATTGCACATCGCCTGCACCAAGCCGGCCCGTATTGCCAAGGCTGTCGCCATGTTCGACCGTGCCGGACAGGACATAGGTGATCGTTTCAATCCCGCGGTGGGGGTGCCATGGGAAGCCGCGAATGAAATCTTCGGGGCGTTCGTTGCGGAAGTCGTCGAACAGCAGGAACGGGTCCAGCTCGGTCGGGTCTTGGAAGCCAAAGGCGCGGTGCAGGTGCACGCCTGCGCCCTCCATTGTGGGCCGGGCTTTGCGGGTTTCCAGTGTGGGGCGCAGTGACATTGCGAAACTCCTGTTCGAGGGTGATCCAGATGTAGGGCGCGGGGCGCGATCAGGCAATTCTGAGTGCCACACCGGATCTGTTCAAAAATGCACAGGTGCAAGCCCCCTCGCATCTGGGCGCGACCTGCGCTATGCGGACGCAGACACATGAGGGAGACATCCATGTCCGAAGAAATCCTGGCGACGGTTCACGCATCGGCTGCGCGGCGGTTCATTGGTGTTGGCACGATGGCCGGGCTTGGTGGCTTGGTGCTGTATCTGGCGCTGGCAACGGCTCCGGCGCTGCATTGGCGGTTGTTTCTGCTGGTGATGGGGGGCGGGGCGCTGTTTGTCGCACAGTTCATGTGGCAGACCACTGGCTTGCGGCTTGAACTGACCCAAACCGAGCTGCGCGATTCAAACGGGCGGCAATTGGTGGCGCTGGACGATGTCGAGGCGGTGAACCGTGGGGCCTTTGCGTTCAAGCCGTCCAACGGGTTCATGATCAAGACCAAGTCGCGCCAATCCAAGGTTTGGCGTCCGGGCATGTGGTGGCGCATGGGCCGTATGGTGGCCGTGGGCGGTGTGACGCCGGGGTCGCAAACGAAACCGATGGCCGACATCATGGCGGCCATCGTGTCCGGGCAAGAGCCGTTTAGCCTAAGCTAACCCGCATCAAAGGCGGCTGTTGGGCGGTTGCGGCGGAGGCGGCGGCGGCGGCGGAGGTGGGGTATAGCCTGATCCGCTGTTGTTGCCCGAGTTGCCGCTATTGCCCGAGTTGCCGTTGTTCCCGGAATTTCCGTTATTGCCGGAATTCCCGTTGTTCCCCGAGTTTCCGTTGTTTCCGTTGTTGCCAGAGTTCCCGCCGCCACCGGTGTTGTTCTGGCCGTTGTTGTTTTTCGCCTCTTCTTCGGCCTTTTTGGCCTCTTCGGCAAAGATATCTTCCCACTCATCCTCGGATTTGCCTTCGCCCCCAGTGTTGGGGATCTTCGGCTCATAGTTTTTGGGATCCCAGTTTTCGTTGTTGGAACTGTCGGTATGCGGGATCGACGGCGTGTAACGCGGGCGGGTGAAGGAATAGGTGGTGATGTTCATATCATCCAGCCCCACACCCCAGATCGGGCTGTGCTTGTCCCATGTTTCCACAAGGATCAGGCGGTCGTTATGGGCCATCACGGGCAGGCGTTTTTCATAGCTGCTGGCCAGATTGGCGTCGGTCAGTTTGGCACTGGTGCCGCGCACTTCGGACCATTCGACGGTGTATTCGTCGTCATCGGCGTCGTATTTGACCTCGGTGATGCGCAGTTGGCTATCAAGCGTGCCCCATGTCCGGGTCAAGATATAGAACAGGCGCTGGATACTGTTGATGTAGGTGTCATCAATCGGCATCGTTTCGCGGCTGATCATATCGCCGATGGTGTAGTTCGCCTTTTGGCTGATGCTTTGCTGGCGGAACGCATCGAAATAGACCCAGACCGCGGCAAACAGCACGAAAATGAACGGCATTGCGATCATCGCTTCGATGGTCACATACCCGCGCGTGTCGGTCAGGAAACGGGTGCTAAACTTGCGAAAACGTTTGAACATCTGGATCACTCCGGTTCCAGCACAAAGGCAGAGCTGCTGATCAGCGCGGTAAAGCCGTTGCGGTCCACCATCATGTAGCTGCTCAGATAGCCAGATGGCGAAAACGGCTGGTACTTGTAGCAGGCGCGCAGAAAGATCACGTCGTTTGAGCCGCCGCTTTCGAAATTCCGCTGTGTTTGGGTATCGGCGGCGATGTCGGCGCAATCGGGATAGTAATCGGGTTCATTGAAGTTGCGCATATCAAGGCGCAGCATTTCAAGGTTCAGCGTCTTGGCGCAGTTGGGCAGCAGGTTGGAATTGGCGCAGATCGATTCCTTCAGGGTCTTGTGGTCCCAGTCGGTCCCGGTGCCAAGGCGCACATCACGAACCGTCAGATCCAGCGCCCGTTCCAATTCGCTGTGGCGAATGGTGACAAGGCCCAGTTCCACGGCCGAGATCATCAGAACCATGAACAGCGGCGCCCAGAGCGCAAAGGGGATGACCATCGAGCCATCCTCGCAGCGGGCAAAGCGGCGAAGGCGGGTGGACAGGCGGATCATTGCGTCAGCCTCAGCTGGTTGATCGACCGGGCGATCGAATAGAACACGTCGGTCAGTTCGGTGCCTTCGGCGTCAAAGTAATGCGCGGGCGAACTGGCGCATTGGTTCATAACCTTTTTGCCATGGTTGTCGGTTTCAAAGGCGATCGACCAGATGGTGATCTTCTGGGCTTTGGCCGCGTCGCAGATCCGGTCAAGCAGGGCGTCGCCGTACCAAAGGTTGTAGCGCTCGGAATAGTAACTATCCCAGCTCCAGGAATCGTAGACGAAATTATCCAGATAATACCACAGGTTATTCTGGGACCAGTGCAGGATGTCGCTTTCGTCGTTGTAGGCCCAGTTCGCGATGCGGAAGGATTTGTCGTGCTTTCCGTCCGTCATCAACACCACATGTTTCGTCGTGTCGGTGAAGTCATAGCTAAACGGTCGGCCAGACATCGCGGCAGGGGCCTTGCCTTGGGTGATCAGGCCAGTTGCGATGCTTTGGGTCGACGGATCAAGGAAGGCTACGCCCCATTTCATGCCCATGAAAATCGACGTCCCGGCGCGGGGCTGGAACTTTTCAATCTGGTCTTTCAGAACGGTGCGGTTGGTCTGAAACGCCGAGATTTCTTCGTAGTCATACTGAGGGCAAACGGTGTCTTCGATCTCGTTCGCGCCGTAGTAGTTCCACTGGAAATACTGCATCTGTTCGTAGGTGTGGCTGGTGTTCAACTGGGTCTGGTTGAAATGACCGTCCGGGATTTCCAGACAATGGGTCATCCCGTGTTTCCAGTTCACCTTGAGCAGCGATCCGATATAGGGGCCTGGGTTCACATGTTCCGAATAGGGCACCAGCGAAATCGAGATCTGGTTCGGGTAACGCTCGTCAATCACCGTATCGACAAAGGTCTTGGCGGCGTTCTTCATGTTGACCAGACGGCTGTTCTTGGCCATCGAGCCCGAGATATCCAAGACAAGCGACACTTCGACGTTGTGCACGTATTCTTCGGCGACAGACACGCCGCCAATGTCAAAATAGTCCACGCCAATCATTGACGAAAAGTTGCCCGCAACCTTGGCGGCCCCTTCGGCACGGACCCGCTTAAACCCCAGACCTTTTTCGGTTTTCACCTTCGACAGGCTGTCAGACAGGCCCATTTTGGCAAAGTAGTCATGGACCACGTCGTCAGGAACAAGCGTGTTGTCAAGGTCGGCGGCGGCCAGCACGGCACGGTCAAGGGTGGCTTGGATTTTGGCGCGGCGCAGTTCTGCATGGATCATGTCGATCCCCAGACCGCCGACGGCAATGGTCATCAGCGCGGCGGCCACGGCAATATAGGTCAGCGCGCCGTCTTCATCATGCCAGAACCGGGATGTTCGACGCCCCAGTTCTTGCTTAACCATATCAAGCCTGTCACCGCCAAAAGCACGCGCGGCGAATCTACCAAGCTCCATCATACCACCTCAATACCGCCGTGGGCGGCATAAACTCCGAACTGCGCAAAATGCGACCGGAAATATATCGCTTGGGAAATTGGCTAAATTGGGGCCGAATTCGCGGCAGTGCAGCGTGATTATGAGGCAAAAATGTGCCTATCTTTTCATCATGGGCGAGTCTGTTTCGTATGAGGACACAAAAATTATCGAAAGACAGGCTTCATTCACACGAATGCGACTCAAGACGAAGTCTGTCGATACCTGAAGGCTGTCAGCGCTATCAATTTCCAAAAGGAAACCGTCCAGTAATAGGATGCCCTTATACGGCTTGGCTCTGGAGGAGAGAGACATGACTGTGAATATTCACGAACCCAGCTTCCGCGAAAGTGTTGACTTGATGTTCAACCGCGCTGTGGCGCTGATGGATCTTCCTGCTGGCCTGGAAGAGAAAATCCGCGTCTGCAACGCCACCTACACCGTTCGCTTTGGCGTGCGCTTGCGGGGACGGATCCAAACTTTCACCGGTTACCGGTCGGTCCATTCCGAACATATGGAACCGGTCAAGGGCGGTATCCGCTATGCGCCGACCGTCAATCAAGACGAGGTGGAGGCGCTGGCCGCGCTGATGACCTACAAATGCGCCTTGGTGGAGGCGCCGTTCGGCGGCTCCAAGGGGGGCTTGTGCATTGACCCGCGAGAGTGGGAGCCGCATGAGCTTGAACTGATCACCCGCCGGTTTGCCTATGAGCTGATCAAGCGCGACATGATCAACCCGGCGCAAAACGTGCCAGCCCCCGACATGGGCACGGGCGAACGGGAAATGGCATGGATCGCCGACCAATACGCCCGGATGAACACCACCGACATCAACGCAAAGGCTTGTGTCACCGGCAAGCCGCTGCATGCGGGCGGGATCGCTGGCCGGGTTGAGGCGACGGGGCGCGGCGTGCAATACGCCTTGCGCGAATTCTTCCGCGATGCGCGGGACGTGGAAAAATCCGGCCTGACAGGCACCTTGGATGGCAAACGCGTGATTGTGCAGGGCCTTGGCAACGTGGGCTATCACGCCGCAAAATTCCTGCGCGAAGAAGACGGCGCCAAGATCATCGGCATCATCGAACGTGACGGGGCGCTGTATAACCCGGACGGTCTGGATGTGGACGCGGTGCGCGAATGGATCGTCAAACATGGCGGCGTGACCGGCTTCCCCGATGCGTCGCATACGGTCGAAGGCGGCACCTTGCTGGAAGAAGACTGTGACATTCTGATCCCTGCGGCGCTGGAAGGGGTGATCAACATGTCGAACGCGGCCCGCGTGAAGGCCCCGTTGATCATTGAGGCGGCGAACGGCCCCATCACCGCCGGGGCGGATGACATCCTGCGTGATCGCGGAGTCGTCATCATTCCCGACATGTATGCCAATGCGGGCGGTGTGACGGTGTCGTATTTCGAATGGGTCAAGAACCTCAGCCATATTCGCTTTGGCCGGATGCAGCGCCGTCAGGAAGAGGCGCGCAACGAGATGATCATCCGCGAGTTGGAGCGTTTGGATGCCGCGCTTGGCGATACTTGGGTCATGACGCCGGACTTCAAGACAAAGTACATGCAAGGCGCTGGCGAATTGGAACTTGTCCGCTCGGGTCTCGATGACACCATGCGAACGGCCTATCAATCGATGCGCGAGGTATGGCACAGCCGGGGCGATGTGGCCGATCTGCGGACGGCCTCTTATCTGGTGGCCATCGAAAAGATCGCCAAAAGCTATCAGGCCAAAGGGCTGTAACACCGCTTTTCGCGGCTGCCCCCTTAACAAGGGGCGGCCTGCGGGCTACATCTGGGCCAACCAACCCGGAGGGCCGAGAATGAGATACGCACTGGCAACCGCTGTTTGTCTGTTGTCGGCCAATGGGGCCATGGCTGCGGATATGGAAAAGGAATGCGCCGTTCAGGGCGCGCTTGCCCAATCCGTCGCGGATGAACGCAGCAAAGGCACCTCGCAGCGCAAGGCCCTGCGTCTGGTGTCGGGCGGGCTGACCGAAGACGCGGCGAAATACGCCGATTTCGTCCCGACCCTGGTGGCCTATATCTACGAACAGGTTCCTGCCAATCTGATCGACGAAAACGTCGGCGAGGTTTGGCGCACGCAATGTCTGGCGGCGGTTCAGAAGTAACCCTGTCTGGACACCTTCCGGCTTTGCGCCAATATAGCTGACCATGAGTCTACCGCCCGGCTTCCTTGATGAACTGCGCACCCGCACGAGCCTGTCTCAGGTCGTGGGGCGTAAAGTCATGTGGGACAACCGCAAATCCAATCAGGCCAAGGGCGACATGTGGGCACCTTGCCCTTTCCATCAGGAAAAATCCGCGTCTTTTCATGTAGATGACCGGAAGGGCTATTACTATTGCTTTGGCTGTCACGCCAAGGGCGATGCGATTTCCTTTATCAAGGAAACCGAAAACGTTGAGTTCATGGAAGCGGTTGAGATTCTGGCCCAAGAGGCCGGAATGCAGATGCCCGCCCGTGATCCCAAAGCCGCGCAGAAGGCTGATCGCCGCACCCAGTTGATAGACTTATGCGAAGCCGCGCAAAAATTCTTTGCCCTGCAATTGCAAACGGCAGGCGGCGCGGCGGCGCGGGCTTATCTGGACAAACGCGGGCTGAAGGCCGAGGCGCAGCAGCGTTTGGGTTTGGGCTTTGCACCCGATGCATGGCGCACTTTGCTGGAGCATTTGCAAGGCAAGGGCGTAGCCCCCGATCTGATCTTTGCCGCCGGTCTGGCCAAGCCGTCCCAGAAGGGCGGGCAGGCCTATGACGTGTTCCGCAACCGCATCATGTTCCCTATCCGCGATCCGCGTGGCCGGGTGATCGCCTTTGGCGGGCGGGCGATGGACCCCAATGACAGCGCCAAATACCTCAACTCGCCCGAAACGGACCTGTTCGACAAAAGCCGCACGCTCTACAACCACGGCCCCGCGCGTGAGGCGGCGGGCAAGGGGCAACAGTTGCTGGTGGCCGAAGGTTACATGGATGTCATCGCCCTGAGCGAGGCAGGCTTTGGCGCGGCGGTCGCGCCCTTGGGCACGGCCGTCACCGAACACCAGCTTGCCATGCTGTGGCGCATCTCGGACGAACCGATCATCGCGCTGGATGGCGATACGGCGGGCATTCGCGCCGCCTACCGGGTGATTGATCTGGCCCTGCCGGTGCTGGAATCGGGCAAGGGCCTGCGCTTTGCCCTGATGCCCGATGGCAAAGACCCTGACGATGTGATCCGGTCCGACGGGGCAGGGGGCGTGCAGAAGGTGCTGGATGGCGCGCTGCCCATGGTCAAACTGCTGTGGCAGCGGGAAACCGAAGGCAAGGTCTTTGACAGCCCCGAACGCAAGGCCGCGCTGGACAAGGCGCTGCGCGAAAAGATCAAGCTGATCCGTGACCCATCGCTTCGGGCGCATTACGGGCAGGAACTCAAAGATATGCGCTGGGGCCTGTTCCGCCAGCGGCCCATCGCAGGACGCCGGTTCGACACCCGGAAGGGCCTGAGCATGAGCGGATCGGCCACCAAGGCATCGCTGCTGGTCTCGGCTGGGGATGAAGCGCAGGACCGCCTGCGCGAGGCGGTGATCGTGGCCACGGTGGCCTGTACGCCTTCGATCCTGCCTGAGGTGTTGGAAGATCTGGCCGATCTGACTTGCGCCGACGATCTGGTCGAACAGGTGCGCGAGGCGCTGGTGCGGCTGGGTCATTGCCCGACCGATCAGATTTCGCAGCGGCTGGAAGAAATAATTGGGCCCCAAACACTTGAAACCTTGCTGTCTGCACGCCATGTGGCCATCACGCCCAGTGTGCGCACCCCGGGACATGATGATCTGGCGCGGATGACCGTCCGCGATGAACTGGCCAAATTGGCCGCTCAACGGGGGCTCGCGCGTGAGATCGCAGAGGCGGAACTGGACCTAGAGGATCTGGCCGATGAGGCGGTGACATTCCGCCTCGGAGAGGCCGCACAGACACGCGCTATGGCAGAGCGCAGCGCACGTGAGGACAAGCGTGACTACGACCGCGGGCCCAATGGCGCCCACATCGACAAAGACGAACGAAACGCACTGGATGCCCTGCTGAATCAGATCGGATACGGCAAAACTGGCAAATAACCAGCGTTTTCAGCAGAAACTGGTAAAGGAATCGGTGTAAACGGGTTTGCGAATCGGCAGAATTCGCTATTGATTCGTTTCAATCGAATCGCCCGTCCCGGATAGGAGCACTTTATGGCCGCAAAAGACAACGACGACGCCAAGCCCGACAACCAGGACGATGAAGTCTCGCTCGACATGAGCCAGGCCGCCGTCAAGAAGATGATCGCGGAGGCGCGTGAGCGCGGCTATATTACCTACGATCAGCTCAATCAGGTGCTTCCGCCGGATCAGGTCAGTTCGGACCAGATCGAGGACGTGATGTCGATGCTGTCCGAAATGGGCATCCAGGTCACCGAAGACGACGAAGAAAACGACGACGACGATTCCGGCGACGGCAACAAAGGTTCGACCGAGCTGGTGTCGAACAGTGGCCGGGGCGAAATCACCCTTGCCGGGTCCAACAACGAAAAGCTGGACCGCACAGACGACCCGGTGCGCATGTACCTGCGCGAAATGGGCAGCGTCGAGTTGCTGTCGCGCGAAGGCGAAATCGCCATCGCCAAGCGGATCGAAGCGGGCCGCAACACGATGATCCTTGGGCTTTGCGAAAGCCCTCTGACCTTCCAGGCGATCACCATCTGGCGCGAAGAACTTCTGTCCGAAGAAATTCTGCTGCGCGACGTGATCGACCTTGAAACCACCTTCGGCAACCAACTTGGCGAAGATGGCGAAGTGGATCAGCCGGTCGTCGATACCTCGAACGTCTCCGCCGCCAAACCGGCCCGCAGCAACGAGCCGGAACTGGACGCCGACGGCAATCCGATTGCCTCGGAAGACGATGACGATGATGACGAACAGGCCAACATGTCGCTGGCCGCGATGGAAAGCGCGCTGAAGCCGCGCGTTCTGGAAACGCTGGATCGCATCGCGCAAGATTACGAAGAACTGTCTGAAATGCAGGACAGCCGGATTTCGGCCACCCTGAACGAAGACGGCTCGTTCTCGGACGATGACGAAGAACGCTATCAGATCCTGCGCTCTGAGATTGTGAAGCTGGTGAATGAACTTCACCTGCACAACAACCGTATCGAAGCACTGATTGACCAGCTTTACGGCATCAACAAGCGCATCATGTCGATTGATGGCGCAATGGTGAAGCTGGCCGACCAAGCCCGCATCAACCGCCGTGAATTCATCGACGAATACCGGGGCCGCGAATTGGATCCGAACTGGCTGGACGACATGGCTGAGAAATCGGGCCGTGCTTGGCAGGCGTTTATCGAGCGTTCGTCGGACAAGGTTGAAGAACTGCGCGCCGACATGGCGCAGGTCGGTCAATACGTCGGTCTGGACATCAGCGAATTCCGCCGCATCGTTCAGCAGGTGCAGAAGGGCGAAAAAGAGGCGCGTCAGGCCAAGAAAGAAATGGTCGAGGCGAACCTGCGACTGGTGATCTCGATCGCCAAGAAATACACCAACCGCGGCCTGCAATTCCTTGACCTTATTCAGGAAGGCAACATCGGCCTGATGAAGGCGGTTGATAAGTTCGAATACCGCCGCGGCTATAAATTCTCGACCTATGCGACGTGGTGGATCCGTCAGGCGATCACCCGGTCCATCGCGGATCAGGCCCGCACGATCCGTATTCCGGTCCACATGATCGAAACGATCAACAAGCTGGTCCGCACCGGTCGTCAGATGCTGCACGAAATTGGCCGCGAACCGACGCCGGAAGAACTGGCCGAAAAGCTGCAAATGCCGCTGGAAAAGGTTCGCAAGGTGATGAAGATCGCCAAGGAACCGATTTCGCTGGAAACGCCGATCGGCGACGAAGAGGACAGCCAGCTTGGCGACTTCATCGAGGACAAGAACGCCGTTCTGCCGCTCGATGCTGCCATTCAGGACAACCTCAAAGAAACCACGACGCGGGTTCTGTCCTCGCTCACGCCGCGTGAAGAACGCGTTCTTCGGATGCGCTTTGGCATCGGCATGAACACCGACCACACGCTCGAAGAGGTGGGCCAGCAGTTCAGCGTGACGCGCGAACGTATCCGCCAGATTGAGGCAAAGGCCCTGCGAAAGCTGAAGCACCCAAGCCGGTCGCGCAAGCTGCGTAGTTTCCTCGATCAGTAAAGCAGGATCTAAAATATAAGATTGTGACAGACCCGCCTTGTGCGGGTCTTTCTTTGTTGATATACTCGTTTGGGTAGAATTGGCGCATCGCGCGATCACGTTAACCCGAAAGCGCTCCTGAGCGCTTTATACTATGGCCTTGGCGCATATTTCGCTAAAGGCCCGAAATTTCCAAATTTTCTTATGTAATTGATCTAGGTGCAGGTGCGTCGTTTGCAAACGGATTAGTTTTAGGTCGCCAATGTTCTTGGATCGTCCATTGCCATCCGGCGGGGTGGTTTTGGCAAGATCAAGCGGATGCTGAGGCGGCGATGGACGTTTCGGCGCACGAGGGTTTTTCGCCGGAGCCAGGCATTGTGCCGGTTCGAAAATAGTATGGTCCCGGACGTCTGAACGCGTCCTGAGTGGTGGAGATTGCGATTGGTACAAGATCCGTTTTGGAAACTTCTGGGCGACAGGCGGCAAGATTTGCCAGATGTCTTGCGGAGCTTTCATGAAACGATTCCGGCCCGCTACACCGGGCAGGTTAGCGTGATCCATGGCCGCAGTTGGCTGGCCCGGACCATGGCGCGGCTGGCCGGCTTTCCCGATGCTGCCGCCGATCTGCCCTTTCAGTTGGATGTCGAAGAACAAGACGGGGTCTTTAAGTGGACGCGTCAGTTTGGGCTGCATACAAGCGTGTCCCATGCGTGGCTTGAGGGGGACCATGTGTGCGAAAAGTTCGGACCGTTTCGCCTGTTGATGCATTCCGAGGTCAATGGCGATCGTTTGAAGATTTCCATCGACAAGATGATTGCCTTTGGCATCAACCTGCCAGATGCCCTGACGCCGAAAAGTGAATCGGTCGAATCCCTGGACGAGGCCGGGCGCTACGTGTTTGATATTTCGGCCTATTCCCCATGGGAAGAGCTGTTGGTTCGCTACAACGGCTGGATGGTTCCGTCGCCGTTGCCGCTGTAGGCGCGAATGGTTTAGCGCCAGATCCAGGATTGGCTGGCCAACAGGCCTTGGGCCTTGGCCAGTGTCCGGTTGAACGGTCCGGGGCGCGGCACCTGACCATTGGCCAGACGTTCGGCAACCACTTCGGCGGGGCAGGGCAGGCCGGTGACCGGATCGCGATAGCGCGGATAGCCAATCAGCGTGGCATGGGTCAGCCCATCAAGCGTAACCGGCCCCCCGCGCCGCGTCAGTGCTGGCCCAAGATCCTTGGTCAGCCCCCAACCGGCATAAAATGGCTGGCCCAGCGTGGTCACCGCAACCCCGCGCAGCAGCGCCTCAAACCCCGTCAGCGATGTCAGTGTCCAAACCTCATGCACTTGCGTCAGCAGCGGGGCCATATCGGCGCGGTGCAGCACGTAATCGGCCCATTGTTCGGGGCGGTCAACGGCGCCGAGACGCAGGCCTGCCTCAACATCGGGGTGCGGTTTGTAGAGGATAATGGCGTCCGGGTTTGCCTCGCGCGTGCGGCGCAGCAGTTCGGCATTGGTCATGCCCGGTGCCCCAAGCCGGATCGAGGCGTCGTCCTCGACCTGTCCCGGAACAAGGATGCGGTGGCCATCTGGCAGGGCGGGCAAAGCGCCGCCCAGATTGTATTTCGACAGGTTTCGCGCCACCAGCATGCCCCGCAGCGCCTCGGCCCGGCGCAGGTCTGACTGGGTCAGGTTGGGGCTGGCGGCGATCAACGCCTCAAGCCGGGACGGGCGCGACGGATCGTAGTAAATACCTAAATCATCGCAGGCCAAGGACAGCGGCGGGATCAGTGCCGCGCCGAGCCCGGCCGACCGCAGAAACCCGTCCTCGCAACGCACATCGGCCCGATCGGCCAGCGGATGCGAGGCCCAAGCCATATGCCGCCGCCCGGCTGCCTTGGCCTTGGCCGCAGCGTCAGGGCCATCGTCAAACCGGATGCGATGTAGCGTGCCGAAGACCCGTTGCAGCGGCCCGCGTTTCCAAAGGCGCATGCCGCTTGCGATCCAGCCGCGCCGGTCATCGCGCCACGCCCGTACCTGCGCCTCTAGCGTGTCGAGGGCCTGTTCCAACGGGCAAAGCTGATTGCGGTAGGGGTCGTACCACGTCGGGTAATGGATCATTGCGCCCAGAAACAACTGGTTGCGCGTCAGGGTGCGTTTGCGGCGGGGGAAATGCGCGTCGTCCTCGGTCAGGCCCCATCCGGCGTAAAAGGGCGTGCCAAAGACGCGCGGTTTGTGCCCGGCCAAGATCGCCTCAAACCCCATGCCGGACGACACGGTATAGACCGCGACGGCGCCATCCAGCAGCGCCCAAGGCGATACGGCGTCATCACACAGGCTAACCAGATCGGTGGTGTCTTCGGGTGTGTAATGCCCTTGGCGGTGGCCGGTCTGGGTCTCGGGGTGGGTTTTGATGACAATGCGCGTGCCGGGATGGTCCTGTCGCGCGATGGTCAGCATTTCCAAGAACCGCGCACGGCCCGCGCCGCAGGCCTTTAGCGCGGCATCCCCGCGCGTCTGGTCTATCACCAGAACATAGCCCGGATCGGGCGTTGGGGCCGCCGGGTCAAAGGCGTTGTACTTGGACAGATGCGTGCGCCGCATCCGGGCAATCGCATCGCGCGCGCGGGCCAGATCGGCCCCATCGTCCAGCGGATGGGTGGCCAGCAGCGTTTCCAAATCCGACGGGGTTCGCGCATCGAAATGCACCCCCGTTTCGTCAATCAGCAGACCCAGCGGCGGTTCCCCATCCCGGCCCGGATGGACCGACCGTAGAAAGGCGTCCTCAATGCGGATCAGCGGCGCGCCGTGTTTGGCGGCGACCGCCTCGCCCCGGTGGGCATAGGGCGACTGGCCCCAAACGCCCACGGCATCGCCATCTTTTGGCAGGCCAAACCGCACTGGCAGGCCCGACAGCGCCAGAATACGCCGCAGCCGCGGCTGGGTCAGAAACCCGCCGTTGTATACGAAAAGGCGCCGGGGCGATGGGCCGCCGGCGCCTTTTGACATTGTTTGGACGGGGGCGATTGTCAGCCTCCGATGCCGACCGTCGACGCGGCGGTGTTCAGCGTGTTCACCGCACTGAGCGAGCCGGTCAGAGCCGCAATCGTCTTGTTCCATTGCGCATAGGGCGCTTCGGTCACATACAGCGTGTCATCGTCGCGGATGGCAAAATCGCGCGCCATGAACATGCCGTTGGGTTCGGTCAGATCCAGCACATAGACAAGGCGCTGATCGCCGGTCAGATCATCGCGGCCCAGCACGCGGTTGGCGATATCCGCCGGTTCATTGCGGAACACAAAGACGCCGGTCGGGTCTGCGGCGGTCGGGGCAAGGCCGCCCACCTGGGCAATCGCCTCAAGCGCGGACAGGGTGCGGGTCTGGAATTCAACCAGCGACTGGGCGCCGGTGGCCCCAAGCGCCGTGAACGAGCGCTGATCCTCTTCGACAAGGATCCGGTCACCGGGGCGCAGAGCAATATCAAGCGCCGGGTAGTCATAGAGGTCCTGGAACCAGATCTTGCCGGTTTCGCTGCCACGGTTGACAACGACCTGCGCCACATCCGGCTTGATCGCGATGCCGCCCGCGCGGGCCAGCATGGCCGACAAGGTGCGGGTCGGGCGTTCGATGGCAAAGACGCCCTGCGTGCCGATCGCACCAACCAGCGATACGGTCGACCCGTCGCCTGCGATGCGGCGCACTTCGACCTGTGGGTCGGGCGTCTGGTCTGCCAGTTTGGCGGTGATAATGCGGCGCACGCCTTCGGGCGTGTTGCCTGCGGCTTTGATCCGGCCCGCGTAGGGCACAAAGATAAAGCCCGATCCATCCACCTGAACTTCGTCCAGAATGGTGGAATTGGCGGTGGTGGGCACCAAAAGCCCATCGTCCACGTTTTCCCAAACCGTCAGGCCAAGGGTATCGCCCGCGCGGATCGTATCCGACCCGATCTGACCGGCGTTCTTGAATTGGTCGGAAAAGCCAAGCGAGGGGACAACCGATGTTGCCCGCGTCACACGATCATTCACCGCAACGATAAAGGCATCGCCTTTGCGCTGTACCGATCCTTCGTAGATTTCGCGCTTGCTGGGGCCGACGCGCGGAAGACCGCAAGACGACACGACGGCCAAAGCCGCCAAAAGGGCGACGGATCGCGCCCACGGCGTACGGGACATTTTCACTGCTCGGTCTCCTCGACCCTATTATTCTGCCTTAGGTTTTTGGGGTAAGATACCGGAATTGGACAGCAAAAGCCAGTACTAGGACTTGTGTGCCTCAGGTCACGACCCGCAACTGTTGCCTTGGGGCCGCGGTCCCATGGATCAGCGCATCGTAGGGATCATCCGGCGATAGCATCATGTCCACGACCTGCCGCAGCAATTGCCGCCGCCCTTTGACTGAATAGAACCCGCCCGGCAACTGGCTGGTTTCAAGTAGGAACCGGCGGTAATCCTTATAGGCGCGGTTGTCAGGGCGGGCGGCACGTTGGAAAAACGCCTCTAGCGGCTGGTCGGACACGAACTCGGGCTTGGCATAAACCGCATCGCCAAAGACCCGGATCGGAATGCCCCGCCAAAGCACCTGCTGCCCGGCGGTGGAATTGACCGTCACCGCGCTACGCGCATCGTTCAGCAATTGCGCCAGCTTGCCGCCGCGCACGTAATGCACCCGGTCGCCCAGCCCATGTTCGGCCGCGGCTTCAAAGATCGCGCGGCGCATATCGACCCGCCCATCTTCCAGCGGATGGGCCTTGAACACCAGATGGTGATGGCGCGGCGCACCTTTGGCAAAGCCCGCAATCACCAGCTTCAGGAAATCGGGCATGGTGTCGAAAGGCGAATGCTTCTGGAAACTGCTGTCATGTTCCAACTGCATCAGTACCAGATGATAGGGAAACCCCCCGCGCCGAATACGCGCCGTTGCCAAAACCCGTTCCGCCCATGTCAGCGGCAGCGTCGCCAGCCGTCGCAGATAAAGCCGAAACTCCCGCCCGACCGAGATGGACCGATGCGGGCGGAAATTGCCATAGCGGCGGTTCCAGAACATCACGAACCAATGATAGACCGCGCCGTAGAACATATGCTGGCGCATGTCGCCCCATTGCGCAGGCGGCAGGGGGGCCTCCATATCCGATAGGCGCAGCGCCTCTTGCATGTCAGCGACGCTCATATGCATCAGGCGCGAATGACCATTGGCGCCGCCGCGTTCATAGGTCACCCAATAGGGGCGCAGATAGCCTTCCTCAAACACATGGATCGTCAGCCCGCGGGCGCGTGCCGCCTCAATCGCGGTGGCATGAATGGGCCGCGTGTCGCCATATAGCACGATATCGGTGACGCCCTTCGCCTCAACCAAATCCGCAAACCGGGCGGGCCAATCCTCAGGCGTGCCAAGATAGGGAACATAGGTTGCGCGATCGCGCCAGAACGCCTGATCGCCCGCGTTAAAGCCGACACGCCATACATCTGCCCCGGCGCGGGCCACCATCTGACCCAAACGCGCGAAGAACGGCCCATGCGGACCTTGCAGAAACAGAAACACCCGTTTTTGTGCTGAAATCTCGTGCATACTCGGCTTTTACTCGCAAATTCCTTGGGCTACGTATACCGGGTCAGTTCGTCGAAATTAAGGCTGTTGGGGCCAGACCGCGCCCCATGAAATGGAGCGTGCCGCATGTTTACCGGAATCGTCACCGATATGGGAGAGATCAAATCGCTGGAAAAACGCGGCGATTTGCGTGCGCGCATTGGCACCGCCTATGACACGGATGGCATCGACATCGGCGCTTCGATCGCCTCGGATGGTGTCTGCTTGACGGTGATCGCTACGGGGCCCGGCTGGTATGACGTGGAAATCAGCGCCGAAACCGTCAGCAAAACCAACCTTGATGCATGGGCGGTGGGCCGCCGCGTGAACCTTGAACGGGCCTTGAAGGTCGGAGACGAACTTGGCGGCCATATCGTCAGCGGCCATGTGGACGGCGTCGCCACGATTGAGGCGATGCAGGACGACGGCGACAGCACGCGCTTTACCTTCCGCGCGCCCGAAGCGCTGGCCCGCTACATCGCCCCCAAAGGCTCGGTCGCGCTCAATGGCACCTCGCTGACAGTGAACGAGGTCGATGGCTGCACCTTCGGCGTCAACATCATCCCGCACACCAAGGATGTGACCACTTGGGGCAGCGCCAAAACCGGCGACCGGATCAACCTGGAAATCGACACACTGGCCCGCTACGTCGCCCGCTTGCAAGATTTCGCCTGACCGCTTGCTTCTTCTCTTTGAAAAATACCGCCGGGGGTGAATTGGGCCGAAGGCCCAAGAGGGGGCAGCGCCCCCTCCCTTGGCACCCAGCCCGCAACATTGCACGCCTGTCCCGAACCGTATAGAACGGAAGGCGAACACGCTGATCGCAACGCATCGGACCAATCCGCCATGAGCACTTTTGACGATTTTGATGACGTGGGCGCTTTTGAGGCGGCGTCGCTTTCCTCTCGCGCGATGGCTGCGCGGCCGACCCCCTATCTGGATGAGTTGAACCCCGCCCAACGCGCGGCGGTTGAGGCAATGGATGGCCCGGTTCTGATGCTGGCCGGGGCGGGGACGGGCAAGACCAAGGCGCTGACCTCGCGCATTGTGCACATGCTGATGACAGGCCGCGCCCGCCCGCCCGAAATCCTCGCTGTGACCTTTACCAACAAGGCTGCGCGCGAAATGAAGGAACGGGTTGCCCGTATGCTGGGCCAACCGATCGAAGGGATGCCGTGGCTCGGCACGTTCCACTCGATCTGCGTTAAGCTGCTGCGCCGCCATGCGGAGCTGGTCGGGCTGAAATCCAACTTCACCATCCTCGATACGGACGACCAGCTGCGCCTGCTCAAGCAATTGGTGCAGGCCGCCGGGATTGATGACAAACGCTGGCCCGCGCGGCAATTGGCGGGGATCATCGATGATTGGAAAAACCGCGCCATCACGCCCGAGCGTGTGCCGACAGCCGATGCCGGGGCCTATAACCACAAAGCGCCGCGCCTGTACGCAGAATATCAAACCCGCCTGCGGGAGTTGAACGCCGTCGATTTCGGCGATCTGCTGCTGCATATGGTGACGATCTTCCAGCAGCACCCCGATGTGCTGGAACAATATCAGCGCTGGTTCCGCTTTATCCTGGTAGACGAATACCAGGATACGAACGTCGCCCAATATCTATGGCTGCGCCTGCTGGCCTCGGCCCATAAGAACATCTGTTGCGTCGGCGATGACGACCAGTCAATCTATGGCTGGCGCGGGGCCGAGGTGGGCAATATCCTGCGGTTCGAAAAAGATTTTCCCGGCGCCCATGTGGTGCGGCTGGAACAGAACTACCGCTCGACCCCGCACATTCTGGCGGCGGCCTCAGGTGTCATTCGCGGAAACTCGGACCGTTTGGGCAAAGAGCTTTGGACCGAAGCGCAGGATGGCGAAAAGGTCCGCCTGATCGGCCATTGGGACGGCGAGGAAGAGGCCCGCTGGATCGGCGAAGAGATCGAGGCCATTCAGCGCGGCACCCGCGGGATGCGGCCCTATACGCTGGACGATATGGCCATTCTGGTCCGTGCCTCGCACCAGATGCGCGCGTTCGAGGACCGGTTCCTGACCATCGGCTTGCCCTATAAGGTCATCGGCGGCCCTCGTTTCTATGAGCGGCTCGAGATTCGTGATGCCATGGCCTATTTCCGGCTGGTCGTGTCGCCCGACGATGATCTGGCGTTTGAGCGGATCGTGAATACCCCGAAACGTGGCCTTGGCGACAAGGCGCAGCAGACCATTCAGCGCATCGCGCGGGCCAATGGGGTGAGCCTTGTAGATGGCGCAGCGCTGGCCGTTGAGATGGGCGAGATCAAGGGCAAAGGCGCTAAGGCGCTGGCGCAACTGGTGACCGATCTGGCCCGCTGGCGGCGAATGACGCGTGCCGTGGTGCCGGTGCAAAGCGACGACATTATTGACGATGAAACCCGCCCCATGGAGGGATCGCCCGAGGTCAGCCATATCGAACTGGCGCAGATCATTCTGGACGAATCCGGCTACACCGAGATGTGGCAGAACGACAAAACGCCTGAGGCGCCGGGGCGGCTGGAGAACCTTAAGGAACTGGTCAAGGCGTTGGAAAGTTTTGAGAATCTGCAAGGGTTCCTCGAACATGTCGCGTTGATCATGGACAATGACAAGGGCGATGAGGGCGCGAAGGTCAGCATCATGACGCTGCACGCGGCCAAGGGCCTGGAATTCCCTGTGGTGTTTCTACCGGGTTGGGAAGACGGGCTTTTCCCGTCGCAACGGTCGATGGATGAAAGCGGGCTGAAGGGCCTCGAGGAAGAACGGCGCTTGGCTTATGTCGGCATCACCCGTGCCGAAGAGGTCTGCACGATTTCCTTTGCCGGCAACCGCCGGATCTTTGGCCAGTGGCAATCGGCCCTGCCGTCGCGGTTCATTGACGAGCTTCCCGAAGAGCACGTGGAGGTGCTGACGCCTCCGGGGCTTTACGGCGGGGGCTACGGCGCGGCGGGTATGGGTGGCGGGATGTCGGGCGGCATGTCGTCAGGCGTTGAGGCCCGCGCGGCAGAGGCGAATGTCTACAATTCGCCCGGCTGGAAACGCCTACAGGAACGCAGCCAGCAGCGCCCTATCAGCCAGCCGCGCGAAAGCCGCGCCTCGGCCATAGATCTGGAGGCGGTGTCGAGCTTTACCATGGGCGAGCGGGTGTTCCACCAAAAGTTCGGCTATGGCGCGATCATCGGCATTGAAGGCGATAAACTGGAAGTGGCCTTTGAGAAGGCCGGTACGAAAAAGGTCGTCGCGCGGTTCTTGTCTGCATCAGATGACATTCCGTTCTGATCCTTGGTCATGAGGTGTTGCGCCGCGCCTTGCGCGTCGCCCCGGGGGCAGGCGCGGCCCAAGGGCCGCGCCTGCGGGGCTTTGGGCCTTGGTATTGCTTTTATTGGCAGGTTGCAGCGCGGGTGGCCGGTGTTGTGTGGCGTATTTATGAAAGAGAAGAAGCAGGGGGACGGCCCGAAGGATTTTGACGTGGGACGCTGCCGTGTCAGGCGATCCCTGCGCGCGGCCCCGAGGCTTGGCGGCGAAACCTTTGGCGGGCAGTGTTGGGGGCGGCCGTGTTTGGCAGTGCGCTGGAAAGCGCGGAATAGCCGAGCCTGCCCTGAAGCAATGCAGCATAGAGCGGAAAGACACCCGCCCGCAGATAAACCGACCAATGACAGATGCGGCGGTCCGGCGCGGCCAGCGGGTAGCCTAGCCCGCGGAGCGCATCAAGCGTGGCGGCGTCGTCCAATCGCAAGGTCAGCTTGCCAGGGCCGTGCAGACCTGCGCCGAGCATCCGCGCACCCTTTTGCGGCCGGGGCAAAAGCCGTTCGGCCAGCAGGTCAAACAGGTCGTTTTCGGCGCTGGTGACGTTGTAGATATGGCAGGGCAGGCCCATGGCCTGCGTGCCGAATTCGGCGGCGGCCAGCAAGATGAGGCCGCAAATGGCGCCGTCGGGCACCTGCCGGGCCGCGCCGATGGCGACCCTTGCCCCCAGCGAGTGGCCCAGGATCCGAATGGGACGGCCGGGGGCGTGGTGCTGGATGCGCGAAATCAGCCGGGCCAGCCCCGTTCCAGCTAGGGCGGCGCGGTCGTGAGCCTGTCTGAGGCTGCCGCGCGCGGGCCAGCCAAAACCGATCAGTGGGCCGAATTGGCCTTCGCTGCCGTCGCCCAGCCGTTGCGGCCAGCTGAGGCCGCGCAGGTGGCGGGCGGTGTCCCTAGGGGCGAACAGGCTGCGGTGGGGGCAGGCGGTGGCATGGCCGGGGGCATATTTGTACCCGTGAACCATGATCGCCACAGGACCGGGGATTGCCAGAGCATGGGTCAGGGCCTCTGTCAGGGGCTGGCCGTCATGCGTAGTGGGCGCGCCGTCGTGATCCGTCACATGAAGCAGGGGTATTTTGGCCTCCGGGTCCGAATACCTATGGACTATCCAGGTGGTGCAACGTGGCCATGACGGATCGGTTACAGGGGTGTGACGGACTTGACCTGCGACATCTTGCGTTTTAATCCAAATCCATCGTGGCGATTTGTTACCGGATTGCGGGCCACGTTAAACATGCCGCTAAAGAGGTCAGACGAAAGCTCCCTTTCGCTTGGCCGAGACGGGAGTTTTTTTGTGGGCCGTGACTGGCCCCTGAAGGAGATACAAGATGAGCGACGATTGGGATATCCGCACGAAACTGGTCCACAAAGGCAGCCGACGCAGCCAATATGGCGAGGTGAGCGAAGCGATGTACCTGACGCAGGGCTTTGTCTATCCGACAGCCGAAGCGGCCGAGCAGCGGTTCCAGAGCCTGGGCGAGGATGAGTTCATCTATGCCCGCTATGGCAACCCGACCGTGCGCATGTTCGAAGATCGTATCGCGGCCATTCTGGGCTATGAGGACGCGTTTGGCTGCGCGTCCGGCATGGCGGCGGTCAATGGCGCGCTGATGGCGCTGACCAAGGCGGGCGACCGCGTGGTGTCGAGCCGCGCGCTGTTTGGATCGTGTCTTTATGTGCTGGAGAACATTCTGGCCCGCTTTGGCGTTGAGATCGTTCTTGTCGACGGCACCGACAATGCGGCGTGGGACGCGGCGATCACGCCTGACACCACGCTGGTGTTCCTTGAGTCCATGTCGAACCCCACACTGGAAGTGATCGACCTGAAGCATGTGTGCGATCTGGCCCATGCGAACGGTGCGCTGGTTCTGGTGGATGATGCGATGGCGACGCCGATTTTCAGCTATGCCAAAGATTGCGGCGCGGATCTGGTGCTGCTGTCGACCACCAAACATGTGGACGGGCAGGGGCGTGTTCTGGGCGGGATGATCGTGGGCAGCCGCGACTTGATCCGTGGCCCGATTGAAACCTACCTCAAGCATACCGGCGGCGCGATGAGCCCGTTCCACGCATGGGTGCAACTGAAGGCGCTGGAAACGCTGGATCTGCGGGTCCGCTCGCAAGCGGCGGGTGCGCTTGAGATTGCCGCGTTCCTTGAGGCCCACCCCAAGGTGGCGCGCGTCAGCTATCCGACGCTGCCCTCGCATCCGCAGTACGAGGTGGCCAAGCGGCAAGCGGAATCGGGCGGCACGGTGGTGGCGTTTGAAATCGCGGGCGGCAAGGATGAGTGCTTTAAGTTCCTCAATGCGCTGAATGTGTTCACGATCTCGAACAATTTTGCCGATGCGAAATCTATCGTGACCCATCCGGCCACCACCACGCACCAGCGTGTTCCGCAGGATCAGAAGGACATTCTGGGCATCACCGGGGCGCTTGTTCGCCTTTCTGTGGGTCTGGAAAGCACGAAAGACCTGATTTTGGACCTGAAACAGGCGCTCGACACACTTTAAGTGGCGTTTTTTAGCAATCCGGAGTCATCCGGATTGCTATCTCTGACGTATACCTTTGCAGATTGGAAATTCTTGGACGGACTTCCTATCTACTGTAAAGATACGCGGACGAGAGGTCTGAGCGATGAATGTATACATGCCTGGGATTAAAGCAGAGCCAAGCCGAGACGAGGCGGAAACCGCCCTCGATCTTTTGCGGCAATGGGCGGCGCGTGCCTCGGATGATGATATTGCATCGCTGGACCCCGGCCTGACGGCCCTGATCGGCGGCGCGGGCTATCCCGATTTGTCGCGCAACTATCCGCACAACTTTGTCGCCGATGCTGCCTATCGCGCCACCTTGCCCGATTTGCAAAACGGCCCGTCGTCGCTGATCCGTGGGGAAAAGCGGGCGATCCAGCATGTGGGAATTTCGAATTTCCGCCTGCCGATCCGCTATCACACCCGCGACAACGGCGATCTGAACTTGGAAACCAGCGTGACCGGCACCGTCAGCCTTGAAGCCGACAAGAAGGGTATCAACATGAGCCGCATCATGCGCTCGTTCTATACCCATGCCGAAAAGACGTTCAGTTTCTACGTGATCGAACACGCGCTGGACGATTACAAATCCGATCTCGAAAGCTTTGATGCCCGCATCAATATGCGCTTCTCCTTCCCGATGAAGGTGAACAGCCTGCGGTCGGGGCTGACGGGGTATCAATATTACGACATCGCGCTTGAGGTGGTGGAACTGGCCGGCGTGCGCCGCCGGATCATGCACCTTGACTACGTGTACAGCAGCACCTGCCCGTGCTCGCTCGAACTCAGCGAACATGCCCGCCGCGAACGGGGGCAACTGGCAACGCCGCATTCGCAACGCTCGGTTGCGCGGATCTCGGCTGAGCTGAAAGACGGCAAGCGCCTGTGGTTCGAAGATCTGATCGATATGTGCCGCCGCGCCGTACCGACGGAAACGCAAGTCATGGTCAAACGCGAAGACGAACAGGCCTTTGCCGAGTTGAACGCCGCCAACCCGATCTTCGTCGAAGACGCCGCGCGCCTCTTTGCCGAACAGCTTCAGGCCGATGACCGTGTGGGCGACTATCGCGTGTTGGCCAGCCATCAGGAAAGCCTGCACAGCCATGATGCGGTATCTGTGCTGACTGAAGGCGATCTGTTCGCGCAAGACAGCCTTGACCCCAAGCTGTTCTCGACCCTGTTTCATATCGGGTAAGTTCACCATTTGCTGAAAAGACGGGCGCTCACAGACCTGTGGGCGCCTTTTCCATGGGCGATCATGAAAACCATGGGCTTTGAGCGTGCCTGCTACCATTGATTCATGGAATTCACACCATTCGGTCCCAAATATGCAAGCAGGGAGGAAACCCAAGTTGATAGCAAAGGTTTCCATCATGGTTCGCGACAACGTACAAATTGCCTTCAACCAACCATCCCCCCGGCGTCTGATCGACGCTTTCTTTGCCAAGGTAGGACTTGGGATGAACCCGTCTGGCCTGGACAAGCACAGCGTTGTGCGCATCGCCGAACTGGGTGCGAAAAGCGACCGGGATCTGGCGCGGCTGGGTCTGACACGTGAAGAAATCGTGCCTTTTGTGCTGAAAGATCTGTTCAGCGTCTGATCGGTTGCGCCATTTTCGCGCCGCGCCGGGCACAGAACCGGCGCCTCCAAGGCATCGCCGGACAGTGACGCTTGACACCCGTCGCGCAGGGGTTCAACGCTGCGCACATGTTTGATCTGCGCCCCGTCGTCTATGTCATTGGCCTGCTTGTGGCGGCCCTCGGTTGCACGATGCTGCTGCCGATGGCGATTGATATTGCCGAAGGTCGCGGCGAATGGAACGTGTTTCTTGAAAGCGCGCTTATCACCATTTCCATAGGTGGATTTGCGGCGCTGGCCTGCGCCAATGCCGTGCCGGACCGCCTGTCGATCCAGCAGACCTTTCTTCTAACCACTGGGGTCTGGGCGGTGCTGCCCCTGTTTGGCGGCATCCCCTTCATGATGGGCGCGTCGGAAGCCAGCTTTACCGACGCCTATTTCGAAGCCATGTCCGGCCTGACCACCACCGGATCAACGGTTGTGACCGGGCTTGATACGCTGCCCAAGGGCATCCTGCTGTGGCGCGGCTTGCTGCAATGGCTGGGCGGCATCGGCATCATTGTAGTCGCCATGGTGTTCCTGCCCGAACTGCGGGTCGGCGGTATGCAGATTTTCCGGTCCGAAGCCTTTGACACCATGGGGAAAATCCTGCCCCGTGCGACGCAGATCTCGTCGAATATCTCGACCATCTATGTCACGCTGACGCTGGCTTGTGCGATTTGCTACCTGATGACCGGCATGAACGCCTTTGACGCAACGGTGCACGCGCTGACGACAGTCTCGACGGGGGGCTTTGCCAATTACGACGCGTCTTTCGGAGCATTTTCCGGCACTGCCGAATATGTGGCCTCGGTGTTCATGATCCTCGCCGCGCTGCCCTTCGTGCGCTACGTTCAATTCGTAAACGGCAACCGAAACCCGCTGTTCCGAGACTCGCAAATCCGCGTTTTCCTGATCATCATCTTCGTGCTGGTGATCGCGACCAGCGTGTCACTTCTGGCGCAGTTCCCGCATCACCCTGAACAGGCGGTGCGCGAGGCGCTGTTCAACATCACCTCGATCATTTCCGGCACCGGTTACGCCAGCGTAGACTACATGCAATGGGGTCCGTTCCTGATTTCGGTCTTTTTTTTCATTGGGTTGATTGGCGGCTGCGCGGGCTCGACCGCCTGCTCGGTCAAGGTGTTCCGCTACCAGATCCTTTTTGCCTCGATCCGCGTCGCGCTCCAACGGATCGGAGCGCCCCATGGCGTCTTCACCCCGCGCTTCGAGGGCCGTCCCGTCACGCCCGATGTCATGGGCTCGGTCATTGCCTTCTTCGTCTTCTTCATCGTCTCGCTGGGTGTGCTGGCGGTGCTCTTGGGGATGACAGGGCTCGACTTTGTCACAGCACTTTCGGGCGCGGCCACCGCCATCGCCAATATCGGCCCCGGCCTTGGTGATCAGATTGGTCCGGCTGGCAATTTCGCGGGCCTCAACCCGACAGCAAAATGGCTCTTGGCGTTTGGCATGCTCTGCGGCCGGTTGGAACTCTTGGCCGTCTTCGCACTCCTGACCCCACGCTTCTGGCGCGGCTAAACAGTATTTTCTGACCCAAAATATCCCGGGGAGCGCGAGGGGCAGAGCCCCTCGCTTCGGTCGGATTGCGAAGCAATCCGAGACAAGGAAGGCGCGCCGCTTCGCGGCGCGAAAGGCGAGGGGCGCTGCCCCTCGCGCTCCCCGGAGGATTTATGGAAAGATGAAAGGTGGAGGCTGTCGCGGTACTTGGTCGGGAGCGATGTCCAAATAGAAAAGGGGGCCAAGTGGCCCCCTTACTTGTTCAATTTGGCCTGCGCGGGTCTCAGCCGATTTCGGCCAGACGCGCCAATGCTTCGTGCAGTTTGGCCTCTTCTTCTTGGCGGGCGGCCAGATTGGTGCGGGCTTCCTCGACCACGTCTTCTGGGGCGGATTCGGCGAATTTGGGGTTGTTGACACGGCCGGCAAGACCTTTGATTTCCTTCTCAAGCTTGCCAAGTGTCTTTTCCAAACGCGCCTTTTCTTCGGCCACATCGATGATGTCCGCCAGCGGCAAGCCAAAGGTAGCGCCTTCGACGGGGACGGTGGCGCAGCCCTTGGGGAAGGTTTCAACCTCTGTCAGGCTTTCGACGCGCGCCAGACGTTGGATCATCACCTCGTTGCGGGCCCAAGCGGCCTGTTCGGCTTCGCCCCACTGCGACACGACAACGGGGATGTGCAGGCCGGCAGGCACGTGCATCTGGGCGCGGGTTGACCGGATGCCCTCGATCACCGAGATCACCCAGTTCATTTCGCGATCCGCATCGGCGTTGACCAATTCGCTGCCATAGGGCGGCCAATCGGCATGGACGAGCATCTTGGCGCGGTCGGTGCCCGTGTTGCCCCAGAGCTCTTCTGTGATGAAGGGCATGATCGGGTGCAGCAGGATCAGGCACTGGTCGATGACCCAAGCCATGGTGGCCTGCGTTTCGGCCTTGATCGCCTCGTCTTCGCTGTTCAGCAGCGGCTTGGAGAACTCCACATACCAGTCGCAGACCTTGCCCCAGACAAAGGCGTATAGCGCGCTGGCCGCATCGTTGAAGCGGTAGGCGTCAAGCGCGGTGTCCACCTCGGCTCGGACTTTGGCGGTCTCGCCGATGATCCAGCGGTTCACGGTGGCATCTGCTTGCGGCACGGTCAGGTCACTGCCCAGAGCGCCGTTCATTTCGGCAAAGCGGGCGGCGTTCCACAGCTTGGTGCCGAAATTGCGGTAGCCGGTGATGCGGTCCTTGGACAGCTTCAGCACGCCGCCTATCGAGGCCATGGCGGTATTGGTAAAGCGCAGCGCGTCGGCGCCGAATTCATCCACGATTTCAAGCGGATCGATGACGTTGCCGGTGGTCTTCGACATCTTCTTGCCCTTCTCATCGCGGACGAGCTGGTGCAGGTAGACGGTGTGGAACGGCTCTTTGCCGACCACGGCCAGTTGCATCATCATCATCCGCGCCACCCAGAAGAACAGGATGTCGAAGCCGGTGATCAGCACATCGGTGGGGAAGAACCGCTCAAGCTCGTCCGTCTGCTCGGGCCAGCCAAGCGTGCCGATGGGCCACAGGCCTGACGAGAACCACGTATCGAGCACGTCGGGATCGCGGGTGAGAACAAAGGTCGTTTTCTGGGCCTCTGGCTCGTTCGGATCACCCGAAACGATCTGAGCTTCTGCCATTCTCGAGGACGGGTCACAGGCCTCTTCAAAGCGGATGTCGAATTCGCCTTTGAAGACCGAACTATAGTATTCAGAAGCTACCTTTACAGCTTCCTCTTCAGAGGAGGCGCAGAAAGCCTTAAGCGGGCCAAGTTCTCTGTAAATTCCATCCATTACCGGCCCGTACCAAACCGGGATCTGGTGGCCCCACCACAGCTGGCGCGAGATGCACCAGGGCTCGATGTTCTCAAGCCAGTGGTAATAGGTCTTCTCACCCGATTCCGGGATGATCTTGGTGCGGCCTTCGCGCACCGCGTCCAGCGCGGGGCCGACGACCTTTTCGGCATCGACGAACCACTGGTCGGTCAGCATCGGCTCGATCACCACTTTGGAACGGTCGCCAAAGGGCTGCATGATCGGTTTGGACTCGACCAAGGGCACTTCGGTGACAGGCGGCTCTTCCTCGCCCTTTTTCAGCTTGGGCTTGGGGCCAAGGCGGGCATCGTCCGACATCGTCATGACGGCCAGACCTTCGGCGGTGATCGCCTCGACCACCTTTGCACGGGCCTCATAGCGGTCAAGGCCGCGGTATTCATCGGGCACAAGGTTGATCGCGTCGATGTCCTGCACGGTAAAGGCTTTGCCCTTGGCGTATTCGGCGGCTTTGGCCACCTCGTCGGCATAGGGGGCGCCATCAGCGCGCATCTGCGCCTGCGTGTCCATCAGTCGGTACTGCGGGATCTTGTTGCGGTTTGCGACGCCGTGGTCGTTGAAATCATGCGCGCCGGTGATCTTGACCGCGCCCGAACCGAAGGTCGGATCGGGGTATTCATCGGTGATGATCGGGATCAGGCGGCGGTGTTCCTTCGGACCAACGGGGATTTCGCACATCATGCCAACGATCGAGGCATAACGTTCGTCGCTGGGGTGCACGGCAACCGCGCCATCGCCCAGCATGGTTTCGGGGCGCGTTGTCGCGATTGAGATATAGTCCCGCGTTTCACGGAACGTGACGTTCCCGTCTTCATCTCTCTCCAAATACTCATAAGTCGCCCCGCCAGCCAGCGGGTACTTGAAATGCCACATATGGCCGGGCGTTTCGATATTCTCGACCTCAAGATCCGAGATGGCGGTTTCGAAATGCGGATCCCAGTTCACAAGGCGCTTGCCGCGATAGATCAGGCCCTTGTTGTACATGTCCACGAAGACCTTGATCACGGCATCGTGGAAGTTGGGCGAATTTTCGTGGCCCGTGCGCGGATCGCCGGGGGCACCAGCCATGGTAAAGGCGTTGCGGTCCCAGTCGCACGAACAGCCAAGGCGTTTGAGCTGTTCAACGATGGTGCCGCCGTACTGGCCCTTCCATTCCCAGACCTTATCCAAGAACTTTTCGCGGCCCAGCTCGCGGCGGCCCGGTTCGCCCTTGGCGGCCAGCATCTTTTCGACCTGAAGCTGGGTTGCGATGCCCGCATGATCTTGGCCCGGCTGCCACAGGGTGTCAAAGCCGCGCATCCGGTGCCAGCGCACCAGAATGTCCTGAAGCGTGTTGTTGAAGGCGTGGCCCACGTGCAGCGCGCCCGTGACGTTGGGCGGCGGGATCATGATGCAGAAGCTGTCGTCGTGCGATTTGTTCGCGCCTGCGCGGAACGCGCCAGAGGTTTCCCAAGCCTTGTAAAGGCGGGCTTCGGCTTCGGCCGCGTTGAATGTCTTTTCCATCGCCATGGGTGTGTTTCCCCTGCTTGGCCGCGCACTGCGACCGTCGATCCATTTTCGTCTGGAACCGTCTAACGAAACGCCGCGCCAAGGGAAAGGCGGGGCTGCGCAAAATGCGACACCAAGGCGTGAAAAGCGGGGGCGGAAAAGAAAAGGCCGGAAGCGCTAGGGAGGAGGAGTGCGCTTCCGGCCAGGGTATCGTTTGCCCCAGGGAGGAGGAGAGGGGCGCACGAACTGGTTGGACCATTCGGTCCTGATGTCTTGGCGGCACCCCGAGGGAGGAGATGGAGCCACCGCCGATACCGAACACCCAAGGGAGGAGGAGGGCGTCCGAACTGTTTGGGCCATTTGGCCCGAATTCCGTGGCGGCGCCCCGAGGGAGGAGGAGGGGCTGCCGCCTGGTCACGTGCGCCCGGGGAGGAGGAGAGGGCGAACGATCCTGTATTGGGCCATTTGGCCCGAATTCCGTGGCGGCGCCCCTAGGGAGGAGGTGGAGCTGCCGCCTGGTTACGGAATGCCCAAGGGAGGAGGCGGGCATCCGATCTGGTTGGGCCCGTTGGCCCGGAAACTGTTGGCGGTGCCCCCAGGGAGGAGGAGAGGGGTCACCGCCGATTTACGAACGCCCGAGGGAGGAGGAGAGGGCGGTCGATCTGGTTGGGCCCGTTGGCCCGGAAACTGGTTGGCGGCAACTCCGGGAGGAGGAGTAGAGTTGCCGCCTGTTCAATCCCGGCCCAAGGGAGGAGGAGAAAGGCCGGTCATGAGTGGATCTTACGATCCGTTTAAGTGACGACTTCCCAGGGAGGAGGAGTTGGGTTGTCGTCGTAGCGCCGGATCCAAGGGAGGAGAGGATCCGCCGAATTCTATCTTAGGCCTCGTAGGCCGCTTGCCATGCCACGCGGCGCAGCATGCTGCGGTGCAGACCCAGGTCCGCCAGTTCGCGGGTGCTCAGGCTGCTGAGCTCGTTCAGGGTGGTGCGGTACACGCGGCGCTTTTCAAAGCGAATGCGCAGCGCGGTTACCAGCGATGCCATCCAACCGGTCAAACCGCTTTGGGCCTGCGAAAGTTCCGTCGAATAAGCCATTTTCTATCTTCCGTATCGTCTTTGCGTTTCGTCTTGAGACCAAGATGGTGGATTTGCTGCAACTGCACAATCCCGCTCTCGCTCAATGCTGCCATGCAGAAATTGCATAGTTTTACAGGTGAAATGCGCTGCGGCGCTCCCTAAAGGCGTGTATTTGATGCACCATCTTGCGAAATTTGCTGAAAATTGCAGATATTGGCGTCGAAATTGTTGACCTATGGGAAAGAAATCCATGACCACAACCAAAACTGCCGTAACGTCAACATTATCTGGCATCGCCTTGCCAGACGGGGGGAATCTGGTTTCTCGTGATTTGATTCGAGCGCTAACAGTTGAGGGCGGCATCGTTCGCTTTGTCATCGAAGCACCAACACCTGAGATTGCCCGGATGATGGAACCGATCCGAGCCGCCGCTCAGGCCGCGGTCGAGGCGATGGACGGGGTTAAAAGCGCTTCGGTCGTTTTGACGGCCCATGCCTCTGCCACAAAGCATGCCGCAGCGCAGCAAAATCCAGCGCCGTCGCTGAAACTGGGCGGCCATCCCAAACCGTCCAATGCCCCGCTGAAACCGACCGGAATCAAAACTGTGATCGGCGTGGCCTCGGGCAAGGGCGGGGTCGGCAAATCGACCGTGTCGTCGAACTTGGCGGTGGCGCTGGCCAAGAAGGGGCGCAAGGTTGGGCTGCTGGATGCAGATATATATGGACCCTCGCAGCCGCGCATGATGGGCACCAACACCCGCCCCGCCAGCCCGGATGGCAAAACGATTCAGCCGATCACCGCGCATGGCGTCACGCTCATGTCGATCGGTTTGATGCTGGATCCCGATAAGGCGGTGGTCTGGCGCGGCCCGATGCTGATGGGCGCGCTGCAACAGATGATGGGGCAGGTCGCTTGGGGCGAGCTTGACGCGCTGATCATCGATCTGCCTCCGGGCACGGGCGATATTCAACTGACGCTATGCCAGAAAGGCGGGATCGACGCGGCCATCGTTGTCAGCACGCCGCAGGACGTGGCGCTCTTGGATGCCAAGAAGGCGATCGACATGTTCCAAATGCTCAAGACCCCGATTCTGGGCCTGATTGAGAATATGTCTTTCTTCACCTGCCCGGACTGCGGGCATGAGGCGCATATCTTCGGTCATGGCGGCGTTCAGCATGAGGCCGAGCGTCTTGGCCTGCCGCTTCTGGCCGCGTTGCCCATTGATCTGGATACCCGTCTGGCCGGAGATGCCGGCACGCCAGTGGCCGCAGGCGACAGCCCCATGGCGCAGGCCTATGCCAAACTGGCGCAGGGGCTGATTGACGGCGGCATGGCCTAGGCCGGGTTCTTATAGACCGAACAGGTGCAACCCGATTGGCGCAGAGAGGTGCAAAGCGCATTGGCGCTTTTCACCGTCTTCGCGCCAAGACGGGCCATATAATACCCCTTTTTGCCCGCCACCCGGTTCTCAACATAGATCACATCCAGCTTGGGCTTGCTGGCCGCACCCCGGCACGACGCGGTTTTTTGCTTGAACGCCGTGCGCGCGGCCTTTTCCGATGCGGCAAAGCTCACCTGCACCCCCCAAGGGCTATGCTTGGGTTTGGGCTTGGGAAAAGGGGACATGCGACGGTTCTTGGCCAGATCTTCGCAGGCCGCTTGAAAGGGCGTGTCGCCCGCCAGCCGGAAATCATGCGCCTCGGGCGGGGTATCGCGCCACGCCTCAGCCGTCAGCCCGGTAATGATCTGCACATAGTCGATGGTCTCTTGTGCTAGCCCGCCAGTCTTGGCCACCAAACCATCGGCTCGCTTTTCCCCGCCATTATAGGCCACCGCCGCCAAACCGTGATTGCCATAGCGGCGGGTCAGCTCGCCCAAGTACTCGGCGGAATGTTCCAGCGCCTCAGCCGGGTTGTGACTGTCGGTCAACCCACGCAGCGCGGCGGTCGAATCGATGAACTGCGCAATTCCGCGCGCATTGGCATGGCTGACCGCATTGGGATCAAACCGGCTTTCTTGCCAGATCAGCCGCGCGAAAAAGCCCGGATCAATCTGGTTCTGCGCCGCAAAGGCCCCAATGGCACCGCAAGTGTCGGCGGCAAAGGCGCTGGGGCGAATACAGCGCACCGGGCCAAAGCGGCCCGCACTGCACTGCGTGCCCTCCTCAAACGGAGGATCGGCGGCCAAAGGTCCTGCCATCATCAAAAATGCCAAAAGAATGCGTCGCAACATGGGCTAAGATAGCCATTGCGGCGGCTCTGGCGTCAACCGGGACTTTTCCTTCGCCGCGCCCCGTATTACTTGGATGTAACGCAAGGCAAAGGATCCGGGTGCCCATGTCCCTTTTCGGCAAGCTCAAAGACAAGCTGTTCAAGTCCTCCTCGAAACTCGAAGAAGGGCTGGACGCGATCGTCGAAGACGGCGGCACAGAAGAACAGCAGCCCGAGGCCGCACCAGACCCAGACCCAGCGCCTGCACCAGCGCCAGCCGCGAAACCCGCGCCTACGCCGCCCGTGGCCAAAACGCCCACCGCCCCGGCACCGGCCCCCAAACCAGCGGCCCAACCTGATCCCGCGCCAACCCCCACCGGCCCCCCGCCTGCCGAAAACGCCGGTATCCTTGGCCGCCTTCTGGGGCGCCAACAGGGCGGCACCGTCGTCAAGCGCACGCTGGATGACGACATGCTCGAACAGCTCGAAGAATTGCTGATCGCCGCAGACCTTGGCGTCGATACCGCCCTGCGCGTCACCGCCAATATGGCCGAGGGCCGGTTCGGCAAGAAACTCTCGACCCAAGAAATCAAAGAACTGCTGGCCCAAGAGGTCGCCCGCATTATGGAACCGGTGGCCAAGCCGCTGCCGCTTTACGCCAAGAAACCGCAGGTGGTTCTGGTGGTCGGCGTCAACGGATCGGGCAAAACCACCACCATCGGCAAATTGGCCAGCCAATTCCGCGCCGCTGGCAAAAAGGTGGTCATCGCCGCAGGCGATACCTTCCGCGCCGCCGCTGTCGAACAGCTTCAGGTCTGGGGCGACCGGGCAGGCGTGCCGGTCCTGACCGCGCCGGAAGGGTCTGACCCGGCCAGCCTGGCCTTTGACGCCATGACCCGCGCGCAGGCAGATGGCGCTGACCTTCTGTTAATCGATACCGCAGGCCGCTTGCAAAACCGCGCCGACCTGATGGAGGAATTGGCCAAGATCGTCCGCGTCATCAAGAAAAAAGACCCCGACGCGCCGCACAACACCCTGTTGGTGCTGGACGCCACCACCGGCCAGAACGCCATCAGTCAGGTGGAAACCTTCCAGAAGCTGTCGGATGTATCGGGCCTTGTGATGACCAAACTCGACGGCACCGCCAAAGGCGGCATCCTTGTTAGCCTGGCTGACCGCTTCGGCCTGCCGATCCACGCCATCGGCGTGGGCGAACAGATCGATGATCTGGCCCCCTTCGATCCCGAAGACTTCGCCGCCGCGCTCACTGGCCTTGGCCCCAAATGACCGCCCACACTCTATTTTCTGACCGAAAATATCCCGGGGGTCCGGGGGCAGAGCCCCCGCGCGCTGGCGTCAGCCAGCGCCACCGAACCCGATCCGCCCCCCACCACACATGAGCGATTGGCTGATCTCAATCGAAGGCACGGCCACAGGGCACAATCTGGCCTTGGCACTTGCCCTGCTGGCGGCCTTTCTGCACGCGGTCTTTGGGGCGCTGCAAAAAGGGCGGCATGACCCGTGGCTGTCGCGCGGGGCGATTGACATCAGTTACGGGCTGATGGCGCTGCCCATCGCGCTCTTTGTGGTCCCATGGCCCGAGCCGCATATGTGGCCGATCTTCGCCGGGGCCTTTGTCATCCACACGGCGTATAAACTGCTTCAGGCAATGGCCTACACCAAAGGCGCCTACCATGTGGTCTATCCGGTGGTGCGCGGCACAGGTCCCTTGTTCGCCGTCTTCGGTGCGGGCCTCATCTTCGGCGAGGTGTTCACCCCGGTCCAATGGCTTGGCGTGGCGGTGCTGCTGTCGGGGATCTTTGGGCTTGCGGTCTATAACCTGCGATATCTGACATCGGCGCGCGATAGTTTGCCCGCCGCTTTGGGGCTGGCGGTCGCAACAGGGTTGTTCGTTGCGCTTTATACAACCTATGACGCCTATGGCATTCGCGCCACCGCTGATCCATTTACATTTCTAGCGTGGTTTTTCACGATCGACGGAATCGCGATGCCAATCCTCGCCGGGTTGCGCTGGAAGCAATTGTTAAACCGCCCGGCTGTATTGCCGTTGCTTGGACGGGGTGTTGTAGGTGCCATCGTGGCATTCTTCAGCTTCGGCTCTATCATGCTGGCAACCCGCCTTGACAAGGTGGGCGAGGCAGCCGTTCTGCGCGAGACGTCGACCGTCTTTGCCGCGCTTGTGGGTTACGTGCTTTTGAAAGAGCGTGTGGGCCCACGTCGAATTTCGCTGATGGCATTGATTGCAATCGGCGCCGTGATCGTTGAAATGGGGGCCTAAGGCCCAACCCGGAAGGAATGTCTATGGACGACAAGCAAGTCAATCCGCTGCTGAAATCCGCGTTGGAGCTGGGCCCCGTGCTGGCGTTTTTCGCCGCGTACCTGCTGCTTAAGGATCGCAGCTTTGTCATTGGCGGCACGGAATACGATGGGTTTATCGTCGTCACGGCGGCCTTTATCCCGCTGTTGTTGACCTGCACCGGGCTGCTGTGGCGGCTGTCGGGCAAAGTGTCGAAAATGCAGGTCGTGACCGTGGTTCTGGTCATCGTGTTCGGCGGGCTGTCGGTCTGGCTCAATGATGAGCGGTTCTTCAAGATGAAGCCGACGCTGATCTACATGATCTTCGCCGCAATTTTGGGCGCGGGCATTCTTCAGGGGCGCAGTTATCTGGAATATGTGATGGAAGGCGCGATGCCGCTGCGTCACGAAGGTTGGATGATCCTGACCAAGCGCGTGGCGATGTTCTTCTTTGCATTGGCTATCGCGAACGAAGTGATCTGGCGTTTTTTCACCACTGAAACATGGGTTTATTTCAAAACCTTCGGCCTGACAGCGGCACTGTTTGCCTTTTTCATGACCCAAGGCGGCTTGATCCAGAAATACGGCACCGAAGGCGCCGACAAAACCTGACCTCACTGATGTTTGCGCAAGCACTGGACATGCGGCGTATGCCGACTAAAGTCCAAGTCAACGCGCCATCAGGGAGGATCAGACCATGGAAAAATTTGGCAAGGCACAGCCGGTCAAGCGGGTTGAGGATGTACGTTTCCTGACGGGTCAGGGGCGCTATGTCGATGATATCGTGCCCGAAGGCGCGCTGTTCGCTTACATGTTTCGATCGCCCGTGGCGCATGCCACGATCACCGGATTGAACGTCGATGACGCCCGCAGCGCCGACGGGGTGCATCTGGTTCTAACCGCGCAGGATCTGCTGGACGGCGGGATGGACATCACGCTTGATTCCACCGCAGCCCCCAACCGCGACGGCACGCACGGCGCCAAACCGGAACGCCCGGTTCTGGCCCATGGCAAGGTGCGCTTTGTGGGCGAACCGATTGCGATGATTTTTGCCGAAACGATGGATCAAGCCAAAGACGCAGCCGAACTGATCGAGTTCGACTATGACGAACTGCCCGCGCATCTGGGCCTGGCCACCGGCGGCCAGCTTGTCCATGACGAGGTTGCCGAGAACCTGGCCTATGATTACGGCATCGGCGATGAAGACGCCACGCAGAAGGCCTTTGACGAGGCGGCGCATGTGGTCTCGCTCGATGTGGGGGACAACCGGATCATCGTCAACTCGATGGAGCCGCGCGCCTGTTTCGCAGAATGGGATGGCTCCCGCATGCATCTGTGCATGGGCGGACAGGGCGTCTGGGGCATCAAGACCAACGTGGCGCGTATGCTGGGGCTTGATCCCGAAAACGTCCGCGTGACCCAACCCGATGTAGGTGGCGGCTTTGGGATGAAATCCTTCCCCTATCCTGAATATTTCGTCTGCTGCTTCGCCGCCCGCGCATTGGGCAAACCCGTGCGCTGGACCGCCGACCGGACCGAGTCGATGCTGACAGACAACGGCGGGCGTGACCTGACATCCTTGGCCGAATTGGCCTTTGACGCCGATCACCGGATCACCGCGTATCGGATCAAGACGATCAGCAATCTTGGGGCCTATAACTCGGGCTTTGGGCAGATGATCCAATCCTTCCTGTTCGCCCGCGTCATGCCCGGCGTCTATGACATTCAAACCGCTTGGCTGAACGTGCTGGGCGTCTACACCAACACCACGCAGGTCGATGCCTATCGCGGCGCTGGCCGCCCCGAGGCGATCTATGTGCTGGAGCGGATGATGGACCGTTCCGCGCGTGAATTGGGCGTTGATCCGCTTGAACTGCGCCGCAAGAACTTTATCCCTGTGGCGAAGTTCCCGTACCAGACCGTGACCGGCGAAAACTACGATGTGGGCGATTTCAACCGCGTTTTGGACCGCGCGATGGAACTGGGTGACACGGCTGGCTACGCCGGGCGCAAAGCCACATCTGAGGCGGCGGGCAAGCTGCGCGGGATGGGCGTGTGCTATTACATCGAATCCATTCTGGGCGACCCCGACGAACGCGTGCAGGTCGACTTCGAAGAGGACGGCGGCGTTGCCATCTATGTCGGCACCCAGTCGAACGGGCAGGGGCATGAAACCGTCTTTACTCAGTTCTTGGCCGACCAGACCGGCATTCCCGCCGACAAGATCCGCTTTGTTCAGGGCGACAGTGACCTGATTGCCAAGGGCGGCGGCACGGGCGGGTCGCGGTCTGTCACCACGCAGACCAACGTGACGCTCAAGGCTGTGTCGGACATTGTGACGGCCTATACCGGCTATCTTGCCGATAAGTTTGGTGTGGATGAGGATAAGATCAGCTTTGATGACGACACGTTCCGCATCGAAGGCTCGAACGAGGCGCCGTCCATGCTTGATGTGGCGGCCATGGCGCGGGACGATCAGCGCGAAGACCTGCTGTCGTTCAAAGCGGTCGATGAAATTCCGGGCCGGTCCTATCCCAACGGTGCCCATATCGCCGAGGTTGAGATCGACCCCGAAACGGGCAAGGTCACGCTGGACAAATACACGGTCGTTGATGATTTCGGCAATATGATCAACCCGATGCTGGCAGAAGGTCAGGTCCATGGCGGCGTCGCGCAGGGCGCGGGCCAAGCGCTGAGCGAGCATGTGGTCTATGACGAAGACGGCCAGCTTTTGACCGCGACCTTCATGGATTACGCCATGCCGCGCGCCAACGACCTGCCGTTCGTGGCCTTTGACACCGAACCTGTCCCGTCCACCCGCAACCCCATGGGGATGAAGGGCTGCGGCGAGGCGGGGACCGTCGGATCCATGGCATCGGTCGCCAACGCGGTGCAGGATGCGCTATGGGATCGCGGCATTCGTCAGGTGGATATGCCCTTCACCCCCCATCGCGTCTGGCAGATGCTGACGGCGGCGGAATAATGCTGATGGGCGGGGGGGATGGCCCCGCCGTCATCCGATTCGGCAGAATGGTCAGCGTAGCTGTCTGAAACAAAAGGCGAAAGCGGGTGTCCCGGTCACGGGGTCGTGAAGGGAAATGACACCCAAGGTGGGTTTTGTGTAGAAATCGGCGGACCTCCGCCGACGCATATCGGGATAGTCAAGAAAAAATCCGCCACTTTTACACATACCCCTTTAAACTGTGACAAATGAGCCTAACTTATAGCGTAGGATCGCGGGCCGGAACCCCGCGACACCCTTCACTGTCCCTCGTTCCGTACTAGCGCCCAAGACTTACTTGGGCGCTTTTTTCTTTTTCGGCAGGGCAGTAGGGTGGATGCATGACCTATTCTGACGATCATCTGAAAACGATTCTGACCCGCACCAAGACGGTGGCCGTGGTCGGTGTATCGCTGAACCCTGTGCGGCCCAGCTATTACGTGGCGCGGTATCTGGGGCTGAAGGGCTATAAGGTGATCCCCGTCAATCCCGGCCATGCGGGCAAGCTGCTGTTCGGGCAGACCGTGCGCGCATCTCTGTCCGACATCGACACGCCCGTGGATATGGTCGACATCTTCCGCCGGTCCGAGGCCGTGCCGCCCATCGTGGAAGAGGCGCTTGAGGTGTTTCCAAACCTCAAAACCATCTGGATGCAGATCGGCGTTGAACACGCCGAGGCGGCCGCAAAGGCCGAAGCGCGGGGCGTGGATGTGATCATGAACCGCTGTCCCAAGATCGAATATCAACGCCTGTTTGGTGAATTGCGCATGGGCGGGTTCAACACCGGCGTGATTTCGTCCAAGCTCTAGACGCCGACTTCCGGCCCCAGGCACAGCATCGGCTTATCTGACTGGCTGACCTCATAGAGCACCAGCCGGTCCGGATCATTGGCAAAGATCGCCCGAATGCCGTCGGGGCGCTGTTCAAAAGTCCAGCATTGCGGGGTCGGGTTGTCGTCATAGACAAAGCAGATATGCGGGCCGTCTTCGTACCAGCTTCCGTCTTTGCAATTACCGTCCAGCAGCGACCAGCGCACCCGGTTCCCCGGCAGATATTGTTCTACCCCATAGGGCTGGCCCGCTTGGTCAAAGTAGATCGTCTTGCCGGTCACATAGTCCTGAAACTCTGCCCCCGTCATCGCGGGCAGGGCCGTGGCCGGGGCCAGAAGGGCAAGGATCAGACCAAGGGTTTTCATCGCCTCAGTCTGCCACAAGTCAGCGGTATTGCAATGGGCGCGTCAGGCGGCCCAAGCCTTGGCGCGGCGGTTCATCACCCGGAACCAAAGTTTCGGCCAGAAGGCGATGACCGCCATGGCGGGGATAGGGAAGGGCAGGATCGGCATGGTGTCGGTGTCCAGCCGCAGTTGCGTATAGGGGCGCGTCGGGTGGGCGTGATGGTCCGAATGGCGCGAGGCATTTAGCATGATAGCAGACGAAAACCAGTGTGGCGTGTTCCAGCTATGGCGCGGCCCGACCGGTTCAAACTTTCCATTTTCCAATAATTTTCGCTGAAGTCCGTAGTGAAGAATGTAGTCGGATAGCAATAATTGAACTTGTGCGTAGGTTGAGGTCGCCAGCATCCACAATGCGCCCTGCCAGCCCGCCAACAGGGCAGCCAATAGCACACTCGCCGCCCCGCCCAGCACGTACCATGTGTAGGGATGGCGCTTCAGGTCGCGGCCATAGCGCTTGGTCTCGGCCTCGCGGCCCATGCAGAAGCTGCCCATCCAGGCGCGGAACAGGAAATGATAGAACGTCTCGCCCATGCGGGCGGAATTGGGGTCGGGATAGGTTGCGGCCTGCACGTGATGCACCCGCAGATGCCCCGATGTGTGATGCCCGAACAGGATCGAGGTATAAACCGCCGCCCCAAGCCGCCGCACCCAGCGGCTGGACCGGTGGATCAGCTCATGCGCGTTGGAATTGCTGACCTGTCCGACAAAAAGGCTCAGCGCGATGAACAGAAGGATCTTGTTGACGGTGTCCAAATGCCCCGGCACGGCCAGCGCGACAATACCGCCAAAGAACACCGGAAAATGCAAAAGCCCCAACACGGTAGAGAGCGTCTTTCCAGCCGGAAACTCGGACCCTTCCGGCGCGTCCGGGGTCGCGGCGATCAGCTTATCCATGAAGAAGGAAAAGGCGGTGATGTAAAACAGCGCAATCCCCGGCCAGATCCCGCCAAACAGCGCGGCCAGCAGAACAAATACAGCGGCAGACAGGGTTATCGTGGCAAATCGGATCATCTTGGCACCGGTGCGGAATATGGATCATATAACGCCTATCGGAAAATTCCGTCACCCATCGGGCGAAACAGGGACCATTTGGGGCCGGTCAGCGTGCAGGTTTGGTCGCTTTTCGCATCGCTTTGCCCAAAGAAAGCCGGTTAGTTAGCGCCAGCGTGGACGACGGGAGGATGTATCATGGCGTTGGAAGACCAGAAGGGCGTTTGGAAATCTGGCCGCGGCAAGGGCCGTGTGACCCCCAAAGGACGCCAGCTTGAGGATGCCGCCCATGCCGATGTTCTGGCCCTACTGGGGGACCGTGCGCGGTCACGCGACCTGCTGATCGAATTTCTGCACCTTCTTCAGGATGAATACGGGCATCTGTCCGCCGCGCATCTGCGTGCCTTGGCCGAGGAAATGCGCCTCTCCATGGCCGAGGTCTATGAGGTCGCCACGTTCTACGCCCATTTCGATGTGGTCAAAGAAGGCGAAACACCGCCCCCCGCGATGACCATCCGCGTCTGCGATAGCTTGTCCTGTGAACTCGCGGGCGCAGAACAGCTTTTGGCCGCGCTTGAGGAAGGCATGGACCCCGCCGAGGTGCGCGTTGTCCGTGCGCCCTGCATGGGCCAATGCGACGTGGCGCCTGCGGTGGCCTTGGGGCATAAGCCGCTGGGCCATGCCGATGTGCCAAAGATCAAAGCGGCGATTGCGGCGGGGGACACGCACCCGGTTATGCCCGATCACCAAGGGCTGGCCGATTACGTGGCGGGTGACGGCTATGAAACCCTGAAAGCCCTGCGCGCCCAAGGCGATTGGGAAGAAGTACAGGCCGAGGTTCTGGCCTCGGGTCTGCGCGGCCTTGGCGGGGCCGGGTTCCCGTCGGGAAAGAAATGGGGCTTTGTCCGCGCCAATCCCGGACCGCGTTATCTGGCGGTGAACGGGGATGAGGGCGAGCCGGGCACCTTCAAGGACCGCTATTATCTGGAACGCCATCCGCATATCTTTCTTGAAGGAATGCTGATTGCCGCTTGGGCGGTCGAGGCCGAGCGTTGCTTTATCTACATGCGCGACGAATATCCCGGCATTCTCAAGGCGCTACGGCAGGAAATTGCCGCGTTGGAGCAGGCCGGAATCGTCGAGCCGGGGTATATCGACCTGCGCCGTGGGGCCGGTGCCTATATCTGCGGCGAAGAATCCGCGATGATCGAATCCATCGAAGGCAAGCGCGGCATCCCGCGCCACCGTCCGCCCTTCGTGGCGCAGGTCGGTGTCTTTGGTCGCCCGACCTTGGTACACAATATCGAAACGCTCTATTGGGTCTGTAAGATCTGCCGCGAAGGCCCTGAGGTGCTGAACTCGGTTGAGCTGAATGGCCGCAAAGGGCTGCGGTCCTATTCGGTGTCGGGCCGCGTGGCCAAGCCGGGTGTGTACCTGCTGCCTGCAGGATCAACAATTGACGACGTGATCGCGGCGGCGGGCGGTATGGTGGAAGGCCATCAGTTCAAGGCCTATCAGCCGGGCGGGCCGTCCTCGGGGCTGCTGCCCGCGTCGATGAATGACATCCCGCTGGATTTCGACACGTTGCAACCGCATGGCACCTTTATCGGGTCCGCCGCTGTGGTGGTGCTGTCAGATCAGGACAAGGCGCGCGATGCGGCGCTGAACATGCTGCGGTTCTTTGAGGACGAAAGCTGCGGCCAGTGCACGCCGTGCCGGGCGGGCTGCGAAAAGGCGGTCAAGTTGATGCAGGCCGAGCATTGGAACGCGCCCTTGCTGGAAGAGCTGTGCCAGACCATGGCCGATGCCTCAATCTGCGGGCTGGGGCAGGCAGCCCCGAACCCGATCCGCATGGTGCTTAAGCACTTCGCGGGCGAGGTGTAATCAGCCTTCGATCAGACAGGCCGCGACCGTCCGGTCATGCGGCCTGTCACGGTGTTCAAACAGATAGATGCCCTGCCATGTGCCCAGCATCATCCGCCCATTCTGCACCGGGATCGACAACGAGATCGGCAGGATGGCGGCTTTGATATGCGCGGGCATATCGTCTGGCCCTTCGTAGGTGTGGGTCAGATAGCGCATCGACGGATCGGTCGTTGGCGGCACCAAGCGTTGGAAATAGGCCAATAGGTCGGTCTGCACTTCTGGATCGGCGTTTTCCTGTATGACCAGGCTGGCCGAGGTGTGCCGCACCATCAGCGTCAGCAGGCCGGATCCGCGCACCCATTTGGCCACGTCCCGCGTAAATTCATAAAGGCCTTGGCCCCGTGTCGAAATAGTGAAGGTCGTTTGCATAATTTCTGACTGGCCGGATGATTGCTCAGCCCTATCCTCAAAGCGTCGGGGGGCAGATGCAAGGCCCCCCGCGCGATCAAGGAGGCTATCGCATGAATGATATGACACCGAAGCGGCGTATGACCGCGAAAGACTTCGATCAAGAACTTCTCGACCTTTATGACTTTTACGCCCACGGCAAAATCACCAAGCGCGAATTCCTCGACAAGGCGGGCAAATTCGCCGTTGGTGGCGTGACGGCTTTGGCGCTTTTGAACATGCTGTCGCCGGATTACGCCTTGGCCCAGCAGGTCAGCTTTACCGACCCGGACATTCTGCCCGAATATGTGACCTACCCGTCGCCCAATGGCCATGGCGAGGTGCGTGCCTATCGTGTGGTGCCTGCGGGCGCGGATGTGAACACCACGCCCGCCGTTCTGGTGGTGCACGAAAACCGTGGTCTGAACCCCTATATCGAAGACGTGGCGCGGCGCGTGGCCAAGGCGGGTTTTGTCGCGCTGGCCCCCGATGGTCTGACCTCGGTCGGCGGCTATCCGGGCAATGACGCCGAAGGGCGCGATCTTCAGCGCACCGTGGATGGTGCCAAGCTGATGAACGACTTCTTTGCCGGGTTCGAACATCTGTCCAAGGGCGCGGGCGATGCGCTTGGTGCACGTAAGACAGGCTGTGTGGGCTTTTGCTATGGCGGGGGCGTGTGCAACGCGCTGGCCGTGGCTTACCCTGAGCTGAACGCCTCGGTGCCGTTCTATGGCCGTCAGGCCGCTGCTGCGGATGTGCCGCAGATCCAAGCGCCGCTGCTGCTGCAATATGCCGAGTTGGATGAGCGGATCAACGAAGGTTGGCCCGCCTATGAGGCCGCGCTGAAAGAACATGGCAAGACCCACACCGCCCATATCTATCCGGGCGTGAACCACGGGTTCCACAACGATTCGACCCCCCGCTATGACGAGGCGGCGGCGAAACTGGCGTGGGATCGGACCATCGCGTTCTTCAAGGAACATCTGGCCTGAGGATTGGGTGCCCCGGCCTTGGCGGTCGGGGCAACCCGTTTAGATGGTGATAACCACTTTGCCGGTGGATTTGCGGCTGCGCAGCGCCTCTAGCCCTTCGCCCGCGCGGTCTAGCGGGAAGGTGTGGCTGACATGCGGTTTCAGGTCGCCCGCGCTGTACCACTGGAACAGCTGGTTCATCGAATTGGTTATGACCTCGGGCTTGAACGACAGATAGCCACCCCAATAAAGGCCGATCACCGTGATGTTCTTAACCAACAAATGGTTCGATTTGATCTGCGGGACGTCCCCGCTGGCAAAGCCGATGGGGATGACGCGGGCCTCGGGCTTACAGGCGCGGAAGGCGGCCTTGAACAGATCGCCGCCCACCGGATCATACACCACATCAGCCCCGCCAAGGGCCAGCACCGCCTCGCGCAGATCATCGGTGTCGCTGTCGATCAGATGGTCGGCCCCGGCCGCCTTGGCCACTGCCAGCTTATCCGCCCCGCGCGCGCAGGCGATGACGGTTGCGCCCATCAGCTTACCGATTTCCACAGCCGTCAGACCAACCCCGCCAGCCGCGCCCAGAACCAACAGCGTCTCGCCCGGTTGCAGACGGGCGCGATAGTCCAGCGCCACATGGCTGGTGCCATAAGCAACTTGAAATGCAGCCGCATCGACCGCGCTCATGCCGTCGGGCAAGCGCACGGCCCGATCCGCAGGATAGCAGCCATATTCCGCCAAACCGCCGGAACCACCGAACACCGCCACGCGGTCGCCCGGTTTGAAGCCCGTAACCTCGGGGCCGACCTCGTCAATCGTTCCGGCCACTTCCATCCCCAGCGTGAAGGGCACAGGGGGTGTATCCTGATACGTTCCCTCCATCATCAGCAGATCTGCGAAGTTCAAACCGCAGGCTTCTATCCGCAGACGAATCTCGTTGACGCTGACGTAAGGTAAGTCGGCTATCTTCATTTCGGGTGCGCTATCGAAAGTCGTCACCTGATATGCCCGCATGATACTCCTCCTGGTTGCCTGCGGCCACAATCAGCCCCATTTTCATTCAAAGTCAACGTATTAGCGTTAACGGGCGATACTGGATTGTCCGTTTCAAGAAAATGTCATAAAAAACCCCGTCAGAGGCGAGTAGCCTTCAGGTAACGCACGTCGCAGAAGCCAAGCATATTGCTTTCTGCATGCAAGTAATGGTAGATGGTACTAGCTGCAGGGGTGCGCAGCCGGGGTATAGCGGACGGCGTTGGCTTACGGGCCAAGGCCAGGGAAACTGTAAAAGGATAATAGGATATGACGCACCCTGTAGACGTGCATGTCGGGAAGCGCATCCGCCACCGTCGTTGGCTGGTTGGGATGACACAACAACAGCTGGCCGAACATGTCGGAATCAAATTCCAGCAAATTCAAAAGTATGAAACTGGCGCCAACCGCGTAAGCGCGTCCCGCCTTTGGGACATTGCCGACGCGCTTGAAGTTCCGGTCAGCTTCTTCTTTGAAGGTCTGGAAGCGTCGAAATCGGGCGAGGAAACCGCTGCCGAAGCGATCCCTGCCGATCTCATGGGTGACAAGGAAGCACTGGATCTGATCCGGTCTTACTACGCGATCCCCGAACATCAGCGCCGCCGCCTGTTTGAATTGGCGCGCGTTCTGTCCGACGTCGCTTGAGGCAACGGCCCCACTGCGGTAGCACATGCCAACCGCAGAATGAGGGCGCCATGACACTCACGGACGATACAAAGCGCAGTCTAATCATGACTGCCGAAAAAATGGCCGACGCTGCACGCGCGGCCATTTTGCCATTTTTTCGCAGCACTGGTCTGGATACGGACAACAAACTGGCCGGCGGCTTTGACCCGGTGACCGAAGCCGACCGCGCCGCCGAACGCGCGATGCGCGCCGTTCTGGCCGAACACCGCCCCGATGATGCGATCCTTGGCGAAGAATACGGGCGCAGTGATGGATCAACCGGGCTGACATGGGTGCTTGACCCGATCGACGGCACGCGTGGGTTCATCAGCGGCACCCCGACATGGGGTATTCTGATTGCCGTGGGCGGCGATGATGGTCCCGCCTTTGGCATTGTCGACCAGCCCTATATTGGCGAGCGGTTCATCGGCGGGTTTGGGCTTGCTGAACTGCGCGGCCCCCATGGAACCCGTCCCCTGCGCACTCGGTCTTCCGGCAAGATGGACGACGCGATCCTGTTCACCACCTTCCCCGAGGTTGGCACGCCCGAAGATGCCGAAGCCTTTCGCCGGGTCGCGGCCAAGGCCAAGCTGACGCGCTACGGAATGGACTGCTACGCCTATGCTCTGCTGGCGTCGGGGCAGGTGGATCTGGTGATCGAATCCGGTCTGAACGCCTATGACATCCAAGGCCCGATTGCCGTGATCGAAGCCGCTGGCGGCATAGTCACCGATTGGCAGGGCGGCCCCGCGCATCAAGGCGGGCGGGCGCTGGCGGCGGCCAACCCCGCTGTGCACGCCGCCGCCATGGCGCTTTTGAACGAAAGTTAACCCATGTCCGAAACCCTGATCCGCAACGCCCATACGATTCTGACGATGAACGACCACCGGGCCGAGCTTCGGGGCGCGGATATTTTGATCCGGGGCGGCGTGATTGCCGAAATCGGGCAGGGGCTGACCACCTCTGGCGCGGTGGTCGAGGCTGCGGGCTGTGTTGTAACGCCGGGCTTGGTAAACACCCATCACCACCTGTACCAAACCCTGACGCGGGCCGTGCCGGGCGGGCAGGATGCGCTGTTGTTTGGTTGGCTGAAAACGCTCTATCCGATCTGGGCACGCTTCACGCCCGAGATGATGCGGATATCCGCCCTGACCGGATTGGCCGAATTGGCCCTATCAGGCTGCACCATGACCTCGGACCATTTGTACCTTTATCCCAACGGCTCGCGGCTGGACGATACGATTGATGCGGCGCTGGAAATCGGCATGCGGTTTCATCCCACGCGCGGCGCGATGAGCATTGGCGAAAGCGCAGGCGGTTTGCCCCCCGACCATCTGGTCGAGCGGGAAGAGGCGATTCTGAACGACTGTATTCGGGTCATAGACGCCCATCACGACCCGCGCCCCGGTGCGATGATCCGTGTTGGCATCGCGCCTTGTTCGCCTTTTTCCGTCAGCCGAGAGCTGATGCGCGATGCAGCGATTTTGGCCCGTGATAAGGGCGTCATGCTGCATACTCATCTGGCTGAAAACGAAGAAGATATCACCTATAGCCTTGCGACCTTCGGCTGCCGGCCTGGCCAATATGCCGAGGATCTGGGCTGGACCGGAACGGATGTTTGGCATGCCCATTGCGTCAAGCTGGACGGGCGGGAAATTGACCTGTTTGCCCGTAGTAAAACCGGTGTTGCGCATTGTCCCTGTTCGAACTGCCGCCTTGGCAGCGGCATCGCGCCTGTGCGGGCCATGCGCGATGCGGGCGTGCCAGTGGGGCTGGGGGTCGATGGATCGGCCAGCAATGACGCGGGCAATCTGATGCTTGAGGCGCGCCAGACCATGTTGCTGCAACGGGTGGCCAATGGCGCGGATGCCATGAGCGCCCGCGAGGCACTGGAAATCGCCACGCGCGGCGGGGCTGAGGTGCTGGGCCGCGACGATTGCGGACAGATCGCGCTGGGCAAACGCGCCGATCTGGCGCTGTGGAACATCGCCGGTGTCGAAAGCGCCGGCAGCTGGGATCCCGCCGCCCTGCTGTTGGCCGGGCCGACCCGCGTGCAGCACTTATTCGTCGAGGGCCGCCAGATCGTGCGCGACGGGCAGGTGACGACGATTGACCTTGGCACAACGGTTGCGATGCAGAACCGCTTGGCGTTGAGGCTGGCGGGGTAAAGGGTGGTTCGGGATCGGATCGCTTGCGCGATCCGACAGGTTTGATTTTGGATCGGATTGCTTTCGCGATCCGACCGGTTTTATTTTTTGAATCGGATTGCTGGCGCAATCCGACCGGGGCGAGGGGGCTTTGCCCCCTCGCGCTCCCCCGAGTATTTATCAGAAAGGTGAAGACAGGTGATCGGCGCGGTCAGACGGGCGTGCGGCTTTAAGTGCCGATCTGTTTTTTGCCGCCTGCATAAACTGCCATGATGGCGCGGTCGTCGCCCATCATGATCGTAGGAAAGACCTGTTCCCAGATGTCCTTGGCGCGGGTGGCGCGTTGGGCGATTGCCGGGGTGGAAGCCAGATCGAGGATGCAAAGGTCGGCCTCATACCCCGGTGCGATCCGGCCGATTTTATTCGAGGCATGAAGCACTTGCGCCGATCCGGCGGTGGCCAGCCAGAGCAGCTGCGCCGGGTGCAGCGGCGTGCCGCGCAGCTGGCCGATCTCATAGGCGGCGGCCATGGTGCGCAGCATCGAGAAGGACGACCCGCCGCCGGTATCGGTGGCAAGGCCAATGGGTTGACCCGCCGCCATCAGCCCGGCCATGTCAAAGAGGCCGGACCCGATGAAAGTGTTGGAGGTCGGGCAATGCACCAGCCCGGCACCGATCTCACGAAGGCGGTCCTTTTCGCGCGCCTCTAGGTGGATGGCGTGGCCATAGAGCCCGCGTGCACCTAACAGGCCGTGGGTTTCGTAGGTATCAAGATAATCGCGGGCGTTTGGGAACAGCCCGCGCACCCAAGCGATTTCGTCGACCTGTTCGCTTAGGTGCGTTTGCATCAGGCAATCGGGGTGTTCCGCCCAAAGCGCCCCCAGCGCGTTCAACTGGTCAGGGGTTGAGGTCGGCGAGAACCGGGGCGTGATGACATATTCCAGCCGGTCCTGTCCGTGCCAACGCTCCAGCAGCGCCTTGCTGTCATCATAGGCCGATTGTGGGCTGTCGCGCAGCCCATCGGGCGCGTTGCGATCCATGCAGGTTTTGCCCGCATAGGCGCGTAGGCCCCGCGCGATCGCGGCGCTGAAAAAAGCATCAACGCTTTGCGGATGGATGGTGCAATAGCTGCAAACCGTGGTGGTGCCATTGGCCAGCGTCAGATCAAGGTAGCGGTCCGCCACGCCCTGGGCATAAGCGGCATCGCCAAAGCGCATTTCCTCGGGGAAGGTGTAGCTGTTCAGCCAGTCGATCAGCCGCTTGCCCCAGCTGGCAATGATCCCGGTCTGCGGATAATGCACATGGGCGTCAATGAAACCGGGAAGGATCAGCGCGTCGCCGTAATCGGTTGTTTTTGCTTGCGGGTTTTCCTTGCGCAACGCCTCTGCCGTGCCGGTGGCAACAATGCGCCCGCCGTCGATCAGCACCGCGCCGCGCCGTTCCACCGTCAGGGCTTCGGTTGCGGGGGCGTCAAATGGGTTGGCATGGGTCAGAAGGACTTGTCCTGTCAGCAGTTCCGGGTTTTGCATCGGGCGTTCCTTTGTCGCGTCGGGATCAGAGTAATTCTGCAATTGCGAAAGGTAAATTGGCGCAGTCCTCTGTTGCTTGGCAAATTCATCTTCTATTCTGATGCCGAACGACCAGACCAGGGTGGGCCCATGACGCAAACCGAACCGCAAATGATCGACGCCGGTGATGCCCCTGAAGACGGTTATGAGCTGAGCCGTCGCTTGGTCGCCGCGATTTTGTATGCGGTGGATGTGTCGGACCGGGAAAAGCTGGTCGATCTGATGGAGCCGCTGCACGCGGCCGACATCGCCGACCTTCTGGAACAGATCAACGCCTATGACCGGATGCGTCTGATCCGGCTCTATGACAAGGAATTCGACGGCGAGATCCTGTCCGAACTGGACGAGTCCATCCGCGAGGATGTGATCGGCATCCTGAAGCCCGAAGTTCTGGCCGACGCCGTTCGGGAATTGGATTCGGACGATGTGGTCGACCTGCTGGAAGATCTGGACGACAGCCAGCACGAGGCCATTCTGGACGCGCTGGAAGACAGCGACCGGGTCGCCGTCGAACAATCGCTGAACTTCCCTGAATATTCGGCGGGCCGCTTGATGCAGCGCGAGGTGGTCATGGCCCCCGACCACTGGAATGTGGGCGAGGCGATTGACCATCTGCGCAGTTCCGAAGACTTGCCCGAACATTTCTACCACGTCGTGCTGGTCGATCCGCGCCTGCGGCCAGTGGGCAATGTCACGCTGGGCAAGCTGATGCGGTCGCGGCGGGATGTGGCGCTGAAGTCGATCACCGAAGAGATGTTCCACATCATCCCCGCCACCCGCGACGAAGGCGATGTGGCCTATGCGTTCAACCAGTATCACCTGATCTCGGCCCCGGTGGTCGATGAAAACGATCGGCTGGTCGGGGTGATCACCATCGACGACGCGATGGCGGTTTTGGACGAAGAACACGAAGAGGACATCATGCGCCTTGCTGGTGTGGGCGAAGGCTCGCTGTCTGACCGGGTGATCGAAACCACGCGCCAGCGGTTCCCGTGGCTGGCGGTCAACCTTGTGACGGCGGTTCTGGCTTCGTTGGTGATTGCGCAATTCGAAGCGGCCATCACGCAGGTCGTGGCGCTGGCGGTTCTGATGCCGATTGTGGCGTCGATGGGCGGCAATGCAGGCACGCAATCGCTGACGGTGGCGGTGCGGTCGCTGGCCACCAAGGACTTGACCGGGTCGAACGTCTGGAGGGTTATCCGACGCGAGGTGCTGGTTGGGCTGGTCAACGGGCTGGCCTTTGCCGTGGTGATGTCGATCATCGGGGTCTTATGGTTCGGCTCGATGCAGCTTGGCTATGTGATCGGGGCTGCGATGGTCATCAACTTGGTCGTCGCGGGACTGGCCGGAACGGCCATTCCGGTGCTGCTGGAAAAGGTCGGCGTTGATCCGGCGCTGGCCTCGGGGGCCTTTGTAACCACGGTGACGGATGTGGTTGGGTTCTTTGCCTTTTTGGGGCTGGCCGTCGTGGTGCTGCTATGACGCTGGATGCCAAAGCCGCCGCCCGCAAATCCGCCTTTGCCGCCCGCAAGGCCGCGCATGAGACCGCAGGGCCGGGCCGCGCGGCCAAGCTGAGCGAATTTCTGGCAGGCTATCGCGGGGTGCCCTTGGCAGGCTACATGCCCATTCGGACCGAGATTAGCCCGCTGCCCGCCATGGCCGAGGCCGCAGCCTATGGCCCTGTCGGCGTTCCGGTGATCGAGGCTGCGGCCACGCCGCTGCGCTTTGCCCGGTGGGAGCCGGACGCGCCCGTGGTCGCCGGGGCGTTCGGCGCGCAGATCCCCGCGACGCTTGAATGGATCCGCCCTGAGATCGTCATCGTGCCGTTGGTCGCCTTCGCCAAGGATGGTCACCGGCTGGGATACGGCGGGGGGTTTTATGACCGCACGTTGGAATTGCTGCGCCAATCAGGCCCGGTTTTGGCTGTCGGCTTTGCCTATGCCGCGCAAGAGGCGCAGGCCCTGCCGATTGAGCCCACCGATCAACCGCTGGACCTGATCATTACCGAAACCGCCATTCTATCGCCCAACACGTAATGCGGGCGCCGGGCTGGGTCATGACTTGCTGAACCGGGGCGCGCTGGCCCCCCAATACCATGCCCGAAATCTCAGGTCTGCAAGACTGGATGCGCGATCCCACGGGACAGCGGTTTCTGCGGGAGAGCAGGGTTTCCCCGAATATTTCTACCCGCCCGTTCTTCCGTTGATGATGTTGATCGTCGCTCTGGACGCCAGCGTCTTTCGCGAATGGTCGATTGAGAAGCCGGGGCGGCGCTGGCTGAGGCTGACGCTATACCTGATGGCGTCTGCCACGACACGATGTGACCAGCGGGCGATGCCCGGATGAGAGGTCGCGGCGCGGCTGGTCCTGTGCAAAGCGCCCGCCGTCATGACGATGGACATTGTCGCCGCCTTGGCGCTGATCGCGGGCCATTGGTTGGGGGGGGCAAACGGTCAAGCGGTGCGTCCGTGGCGTGAAATGCGCCGCTGGACATAGCAGTCAACCCGATCACGCGCCGGCATGGGGGCACGGGTTGACGCGGCGTGCCTTTTGCCTCTTGGCGAAGGCTTTGGTTCCGGGGTAGGTCACTTGCATGAAGATACTCTTTCTTGGGGATGTGGTGGGCCGCGCCGGGCGCGATGCCATCACCGAACGTTTGCCCGCCCTGCGCGAGGCATGGAAGCTCGATTTCGTTGTGGTCAACGGCGAGAACGCCTCAAACGGCGCTGGCCTGACTGCGGATCATGCCAAGGGGCTGCTGGCCGCAGGGGCCGATTGCATCACGCTTGGCGATCACGCGTTCGACCAGCGCGAAATGCTGACATTCATCGAATCCGAACCGCGCATCTTGCGCCCGCTGAACTATGCCAAAGGCGCACCGGGCCACGGGTGCCGGTTGTTCTCGGACGCGAGGGGCCGCAAGATCTTGGTCGCGCAGGTGCTGGGGCAGGTGTTCATGAAACGCGCCTTTGACGATCCGTTCTCAGCCGTGGACGAGGTGCTGCGCCGTCACCCCTTGGGCGGGCAGGCGCAGGCGATCCTGCTGGATGTGCATTGCGAGGCCACGTCCGAAAAGATGGGCATGGGCCATTTCTGCGATGGCCGTGCCAGCGTTGTGGTCGGCACGCATACCCATGTGCCGACGGGCGATGCGCAAATCCTGCCGGGCGGCACTGCGCTGCTGTCTGATGCAGGGATGTGCGGCGACTATAATTCGGTGATCGGCATGGACAAGGCTGAACCCATGCGCCGTTTCATCACCGGCATGTCCAAAGGCCGGTTCCAACCCGCCTTGGGCGAGGCAACCCTGAGCGGGGTCTATGTCGAAACGGACGACCGCACCGGCAAGGCGACCCGTGTCTGCATGGTTCGGCAAGGCGGGCGGTTGGAGCAATCGGGGCCGTAGGCGCGGGCACAACCCTTGCAACGAAATGGCGAGCCGCTGATTTGCCGCACTTGTACCAATCTATGCGCCCCGGCAAACTGACGGGTGCATATCGCCCTTAGTCTTGATAGGCAAAGACCTTAGATGTTGACACAGTTTCTGGAAATTGGCCCAACCGGCCACGCGCTTCTGGCTTTGACCATTGTGATCGGCATGTTCGTCATGTTCCTGCGCGAAACCTACCCGACCGAGGTCGTGGCCATGGGCGGGGTCGCGGTTCTGTTGGCCTCGGGCACGTTGCCCTATGATGACGCGCTGCGGGTGCTGTCCAATCCCGCGCCCTGGACCATTGCCGCGATGTTCATCGTGATGGGGGCCTTGGTGCGGACCGGGGCCTTGGACGCCTTTACCCAATTGGCGGATCGCAAGGCCAAAAGCAGCCCCAGACTGGCGATCTTTCTATTGATGAGCTTTGTCGTCATCGCCTCGGCCATCGTGTCAAACACGCCAGTGGTCGTCGTCATGATCCCGGTCTTTGTGCAATTGGCCCGGACGATGGATATATCGGCATCCAAGCTTTTGATTCCACTCAGCTATGGCGCAATCTTGGGCGGTACGCTGACCCTGATCGGCACCTCGACCAACCTGCTGGTGGACGGTGTTGCCCGCGCCAACGGGATGGAGGCGTTCTCGATCTTCGAAGTCACACCGCTGGCGGCCATTCTGGTGGTCTTCGGCATGGCGTATCTCTATTTCCTTGGGCCGGTGCTGCTGCCTGAGCGGGACAGCATGGCGAACCTTCTGTCTGACCGGTCGCGGATGAAGTTCTTCACCGAGGCCGTCATTCCCCCCGAAAGCAACCTTGTTGGCCGCGATGTTCTGAGCGTTCAGCTGTTCAAACGCGAAGGCGTGCGCCTGATCGACGTGATCCGCGGCGATGCCTCGCTGCGCCGCAACCTCAATGATGTGACGCTGCAAGTGGGCGACCGCGTCGTGCTGCGCACCCAGATCACCGAACTTCTGAGCCTTCAGCGCAACAAATCGCTCAAACGGCTCGATCAGGTGGGCGCGGTCGAAACCACCACCGTCGAAGTGCTGATCACTCCGGGTTGCAAGATGATTGGCCGCGCACTTGGCTCGCTGCGTCTGCGTCGCCGGTTCGGTGTTTATGTTCTGGCGGTGCACCGCCGGAACCAGAATATCGGTCGCCAATTGGACGATCTGGTTGTTCGGGTCGGCGATACGCTGCTGCTGGAAGGCGCGCAGGCCGACATCCAACGACTGGCGCAGGAAATGGACATGGTCGACGTCTCGACCCCCTCGGCCCGCGCCTTCCGTCGCAGCCACGCCCCCATTGCTATCGGTGCGCTGCTTGGCGTGGTGGCACTGGCGGCGTTCGGGCTGGCCCCGATCCTGCTGCTGTCTGTGCTGGCGGTGGCCATCGTGCTGCTGACCCGCTGCATTGATGCCGATGAGGCCTTCAGCTTTATCGAAGGCCGCCTCCTGGCGCTGATCTTTTCCATGCTGGCCATCGGGGCCGCGCTTCAAGCCTCGGGGGCAGTCGGCCTGATCGTCTCGGCCGTGGCGCCCGTCTTTACCCACCTGCCTGCGCCTTTGATCATTTGGGCGATCTACCTGCTGACATCCATCCTGACAGAGCTTGTGTCGAACAATGCGGTCGCCGTGGTCATGACCCCGATCGCGATCGGGCTGGCCCAAGCCTTGGGGATCGACCCGCGCCCGTTGGTCATCGCGGTGATGATCTCGGCCTCGGCCAGTTTCGCGACGCCCATCGGGTATCAGACCAACACGCTGGTCTACGGTCCTGGCGGCTATCGGTTCAGCGACTTCATGAAGGTGGGCATTCCGTTGAACCTGGCGATGGGCGTCCTGACAGCGCTGTTGGTGCCGGTGTTCTGGTCATTCTAAGCCTAGTCAAAAGGCCGAATTGCGTGGCAATTCGTCAGGTTTGATGGGGTTCGAATTGCTTGCGCAATCCGACATGTTTGATTTTGGATCGGATCGCTTGCGCGATCCGACCGGGGCGAGGGGGCTTTGCCCCCTCGCGCTCCCCCGCGTATTTGCCAAAGAGAAGAAGAACAGGACCGGTGCGGTGATAAATGTGGGCCGCATTGGTGGCGGGCGGAACAGTTTATTCGCACGTAAATGCGGGTTCGCCGGGGTCGAGCCGAGCTGTCCCCTGCTTCTTCTCTTTGATAAATACCGCCGGGGGTGAATTGGCCCAAAGGGTCAAGAGGGGGCAGCGCCCCCTTCCTGCGTTCGCCAAATAAGGCGGCCTTAGCCGTAGCGTTTAACGAAGTTCTTCAGGATCGCAGCCGGCCATTCAACATCGCTGGCGCGGCACATGGCGATCAGCGCATCTGCGTCCTCGGGCGGGAAATAGCCTTTGTTCTTGTAGATCCGAATTCGGGTCTCAAACCCGCTGGCATCTGCCTCGGGGTGGAATTGGGTGGCATAGATGTTGGTCTTGTGCCGGACCATCTGGAACGGGCAGGCATCGCCTGCCAACAGCTGCACCGAATGCTTTGGCAATTCCTGCAAGGCCTCTTTATGGCCGACGAAGGCGTTGAACACCTCGGGCAGACCGTTCAGCAAGGCATCCTGTGCACCATCATCCGTCACGCGGCAAGGCACCGCGCCCACACCTTCACCATAGCGCCGTTTGCTGACCTCGGCCCCCAAATGCGCCCCCAGAATCCCAATCCCATAGCAACAGCCCAAGAACGGCACGTCCTGATCGGTGATCCGCGGCATGAGCGATAGGATCTGCCGCTCAATTCGCGCCTCAACAGGGTCTTTGGTCGCCGGATCATCGCTTACACAGCCGGGGCCACCGCCAACGATCACGCCCGAATAGGCCGCTGGATCCAGCCCCTCGGGCAGATCTTCGCAATCCAGCCGGATGCGATGCACCTGATCGGGCTGAAACCCGCCCTTGGCCAGAAATGCGGCGTATTCGTCATCCGAAGCCTCGGCCTCGGGGCGCAATTGCAGGATCAAAAAACGTGTCATGCCTTTCGATTACCGCGCAGACGCACAATCGCCAAGCCCCGCTCTTGCCCAAACCGCGCCCGATGCCATATAGACAGCCCAATTCAGACAACCTGACAGACAGGGGCAACCATGGCCGGCCATAGTAAATGGGCAAACATCCAGCATCGCAAAGGCCGTCAGGACGCGGTCCGCGCGAAGCTGTTCTCGAAACTCTCCAAAGAAATCACCATCGCCGCCAAGATGGGCGATCCCGATCCCGACAAGAACCCGCGCCTGCGCCTCGCGGTGAAGGAAGCCAAGTCCAACTCGATGCCGAAGGACAACATCGAGCGCGCGATCAAGAAATCGGTGCAGGGCGAAGGCGACGAATACGAAGAAATCCGCTACGAAGGCTACGGCCCCAATGGCGTGGCCGTGATCGTCGAAGCGATGACCGACAACCGCAACCGCACCGCCTCGAACGTGCGCTCGACCTTCTCGAAGAACGGCGGCAACCTTGGCGAAACCGGCTCGGTCGGGTTCATGTTCGAACGCAAGGGCGAAGTGACCTACTCCGCCGATGCGGGCGATGCCGACACCATCATGATGGCTGCTCTGGAAGCGGGCGCTGAGGATGTCGAATCCTCGGATGAAGGTCACACGATTTACTGCGCCGATACCGATCTGAACGAAGTCTCCAGCGCGCTGGAAGCCGAGCTGGGCGAATCGGACTCGACCAAGCTGATCTGGAAGCCGACCACCACGACAGAACTGGATCTGGACGGCATGCAAAAGCTGATGAAGCTGATCGACGCCCTGGAAGATGACGATGACGTGCAGCGCGTCACCGCCAACTTCGAAGCCTCCGATGAGGTCATGGCGCAGCTCTGATCGCCGATCATTCGGAACAATGGCCGCCCCACCCGTGGGCGGCCATTAACATTTCAGCCCCACGCCGCAAGCCACGCACCGCCCCCACAGTATTTTCTGACCAAAAATATCCCGGGGGAGGCGCGCAGCGCCGGGGGCAGAGCCCCCGAGTCCCCCTCACAAACCGCGCAACCGCAGCCGCGCCTGGGCCCGGATCGCGCGGGTCAGTGGCTCCAACGCCGGGGCCAAAAGGCGCGACACCTGCCAGTGCAGCGGCGTGCCCATCCGTGCGGCCTCGCCACCGATCGCCACCAAAGCGCCGCTCTTGATCAATGGCTCCACCAGCTCCGCCGGGTTCAGGCCCCAGCCAAGCCCGTGCAGGGCGGCTTCGACAAATCCGGTCGTTGACGGGATCCGGTGAATGGGCGTCGCGGGCGAGGCTTCGCAAAACTGCGCCATCCATTCGTGCTGCAAGCGGTCCTTTTGGTTGAAGACCAACATCGGGGCCTGCGCCAAAGCCTGCGCTGTCACCCCGTCCGGGAACCATCGCGCGGCAAAGCCGGGGCTGGCGGTGGCCACATACATCAGCGCGCCGAGCGGATAGCAATCGCAACCCTGCACCGGCGTCGAACGGGCGGTCACGGCGGCCGACACCGCCCCTTCGCGCAGCCATGTGTCGGAATGGGCTTGGTCGTCGACCTCAAGGTCAAACAGCATCCCATCGGTGCGGGCCAAGGCCGCAGGGAACCATGTGGCTAGACTGTCGGCATTCAAGGCAATTCGAATGGGGCGTGCTTCGGGGCGGTGGCCCAGTTCGCGGGCCAGATGTGCCTCTAGCTGAGCAACCTGATCGGCGTGGCGGGTAACATGGCGTCCGGCCTCGGTGGCGGTGCAAGGCGATCCGCGCAATATCAACGGCGCGCCGACACGGTCTTCTAACGCTTTGATCCGCTGCGAAATCGCGGGCGACGTCACATTGAGCGCACGGGCGGCGGCCTCAAAACTGCCAAAGCGCAGGATCGCACTCAGGGCGGCCAACTGGTCCGGGTCCAGTCGCATGGGAAGGGCGGGCAGGGGCATGCGGCCTCAGATAAGAAATGCTTATCCATAATAATATAGTTGAATTTGCGTGATGCAACACAGATCGATATGTCGGGCCAACCACTGATAGGAGCGTCTATGTTCACCCTACTGTCCGGCTTTGCCTTATCCGTGTCGCTGATCATGGCGATTGGTGCGCAAAATGCCTTCGTGTTGCGCCAAGGTCTGCGCCAAGAACATGTCTTTGCGGTCTGCGCCCTGTGCGCATTTAGCGATGCGGTGCTGATTACGGCGGGTGTGACCGGCATGGGGGCCATGGTGGCGCGGCTGACGTGGCTGGAAATGACCGTGCGCTGGGGCGGGGCGGCGTTTTTGCTCTGGTACGGGGCGCGAAACTTCTGGTCCGCCTGGACGGGCGGTGCGGCGCTCAAGGCCGCAGCGGGCGAAACACGCCCCTTGCTGCCGACCTTGCTGACGGCCTTGGCGCTGACTTGGCTGAACCCGCATGTCTATCTGGATACGGTGCTGCTGCTTGGCTCGATCTCGGCCCGGTATGACAATACGCTGGCTTTCGGGATCGGTGCGGCGCTGGGATCTGCGGTGTTCTTCTTTTCGCTGGGATATGGCGCTCGGGTTCTGGCACCACTGTTTGCGCGGCCCAAGGCTTGGCAGGTTCTGGACGTGTTGATCGGCATTACAATGTGGGCAATCGCTGCGTCCTTGGTTCTAGAACGCGGCTAGCCCTTGCCTTTCCCGGCCCGCGCGGTAGGTGTGTTGCACTGACAACTCCCGGAGATTTCCATGCCGACACAGACACCGCAAAACCCGCTGGTGGGCATGGCGTGGATGGTGGTCACCGGGCTGTGCTTTGTCGGCATGACAGCATTCGTCAAATTGCTTGGCAGTCGTATCCCGGCGGGCGAGGCGGCCTTTCTGCGCTACCTGATCGGATTGGTGTTCCTTATTCCGATGTGGCGCGACCTTGCGGCGATGCGCCTGACGCGCCGCCAATGGGGGCTGGCGGCGGGCCGCGGAGCGGTGCACACGCTGGGCGTTGTGCTGTGGTTTTATGCGATGACACGCCTGCCCATGGCCGAGGTCACGGCGATGAACTATATGACGCCGGTCTATGTGTCGCTTCTGGCGGTGGTCTTCCTTGGTGAACGTTTGGCAATCCGGCGCATTCTGGCGATGCTGGCGGCGCTGATCGGGGTGCTGATCATCCTGCGGCCCGGTTTCCGGACCTTGGACGGGGGCCATTTTGCCATGCTTGGCACGGCTCTGTTTTTCTCGGTGTCCTACCTGTTGGCCAAGATCCAATCGGGCGAGCTTCCGGCCTCGATGGTGGTGGCGCTATTGTCGATCACGGTCTCGGTCGGCCTTGCGCCGATGGCGGTGATGGATTGGGTCGCGCCAAACCTTTGGGATCTGGTCTTGCTGGCCGGTATTGCCTGTTTCGCAACAGCGGGGCATTTCACCATGACCAAGGCTTTTGCCTCGGCCCCGGTGACGGTGACCCAGCCCATCACCTTCCTGCAACTGATCTGGTCGGTCGGGATTGGCGCGGTCTTCTTCCACGAGGCCATAGATTACTGGGTGATTCTGGGTGGTATCGTGATCCTGTCGGCGGCGACGTTCATCGCCTGGCGCGAGTCGGTGTTGAACCGCAAGATCATGCCGCCGATGAATGCCGCTAAATTTTAGGTCGCATTGTTTCGCTTTTCGCACAAATGCCATGATTGGCACCCAATTGAAGCCGCATTTCCTATCGAAACTATGTCTATGGCATTTTTCAAGGAGAGCAGGAAATGTTTGCCAACGATAATTTTACAAATGATTTCAACCAAGTCGCGGCCTTTTTGCAGGGCGAGCGGGCCAAGGCACTATCCGATACCGAATGGCGGTTCCGCGCGCGTGGATATGGCTACAACCTTCGCAGTACGCCCTTTGGCGTCGAAGTGGCCAAGCTGCCCCGTAATGAACTTCTGGGGCTGATGACCGCGTAAGACGGCACACCTATACCTACGCGGCGCGCTTCGGACAGGCACGACTGGCGCGGCGCTACGGGATTTACAGGCACACCTTTTGGGGTGTGCCTTTTTGCTTGAAACTTCCTGATGAGTGGCCAGATTAACCGCATGTTAAGACTCTGTTCCCTATTTATTCTGCTGTGCAGTGCCGCGATGGCTGATCCTTCGGGCCGGGTTGATGTTGTGGATGGCGACACGATCCATGTGGGTCAGGTTACCGTGCGCCTGCACGGCGTCGATGCGCCCGAACTGGCGCAGACCTGTGCGCGCGCCGATGGCACGGTTTGGCGCTGCGGCAGTTGGGCCGCGCAAGAGGCGGAGCGCCGGTTTGGCGGCAAATCCGCCACCTGCACCACGCGGGACGTGGATCGCTATGGCCGAATCGTCGCCACATGCCGCGTCGATGGGCAGGACATGGGGCAGGTGCTGGTGCAGAACGGAATCGCCTTTGCGTTTCGGCAATACTCGATGGCCTATGATCTGGATGAAAAAGGCGCGGCCATTGCCCGGCGTGGGCTGCATGCGCATGACGTCATGCCGCCCAGCCAATACCGCGCCCAGCAGCGCAACGCCGTGGCATCAACCGACGCGCCCGATGCGGCCTGTCCGATCAAGGGCAATATCTCGGGCAAGGGCAACCGGATCTATCACATGCCCGGCCAACGGGACTATGCCCGCACAAGCATTCGCACCGAAAACGGCGAACGTTGGTTCTGTTCTGAGGCTGATGCGCGGGCCGCCGGGTGGCGCCGCGCCATGCGCTGAAAAAAGCGCAGATCTGATGCAGGATTGACCTTAATCAAAGTCGCGATTCCGCGCCGCGCCTATTCTGACTTCAACACTCAAGAACAGGAGGCGCGCATGTCGCATACACCCCATGAACTGCACGAAGAATTTCCCGAACTGGCCGAAAAGATCAGCGATCTGAAGCAGGCAGATGCCCATTTCGCCCGTCTGGCCGAGGAATATCACGAGATCAACCGCCGCATCCACCGCGCCGAAACCAATGTTGAGCCGATAGAAGGCTTGGCCGAGGGCGAGCTGCGCAAGCAGCGCGGGGCGCTCAAGGATGAGATTTACCGGATGTTGACCACTCCGGCATAACGGTCTGGATGGCGCCCCAAGCGGGCGCCATTTTCATTCGTCAAACGGCGGCAGCTTGGCCTTGCGGCGCAGAATTTCGGTCTCAATCGGCAACTGCTTTGTCTCGTAGGTGATTTTCCACTTCTCATATTCGCGGTCCGACTGTTCCTTGGTCAGCCGCATCGATGCGCCCCACATACTGGCCGTCGCCGTGGACAACATCAGCGCGGCAACCGCCACGTAAACCAGCTTGGTCACCAGTTTCGGCATATCCTCGCGCTCGTCCGTCTGGGCCAGCATCCGCGACCAGCCATTGCCGTCCTCATGCGCCTCTTGCCGCAGGGTCCAGCCAAGATAGCCGGTGATCAGCGTGACCAGCGCGGGCACAATCGCCTGAACCGCAGGTTCGCGGCTAGAGCCAAGCAAGACACCGATCAGCGACCCGACCAGCGCGAATAGAAACCCGGTGGCCGCCATGGATTTGGTGCGGAACATCAGGCGCAGCACGATCCAGATGCAGCCCGCGATAATCAGGCTGGGCAGGGCGCCATTGAACAGCGCCACTGTGGCGTGATGCAGGAAAATGTCGAACTGTTTGGAAAATGCGGTCATTGCGCAGGCCGTGTGACAGAGTTCACAAGTTGGTCAATCTGCGCGGGCGTCAAGGTGCTCAGCTTTTCGCGCACGTAATCGGGAAAGGTCGGGTGCGTGTTGATGCCGATAATTTCGGGCATATCCGGGCAGCCGACCAAGTCTCCGGTCACTGGATCAATGTCGCAGGCCGCTGCCGGATGGGCCGCCGCAATCAACGCTGCCGCGATGATGAGGTATCGCATGGTGCCTCCTTCGTTGACGTATCGTCAGCGTGGGGCGATTCCGGCGTATCCGTCAACCCTTGGTTGCGTCAGTCCACCTGATACGGCAGAACCCCGCGATGGTTGGGGGCAATGGTCAGGCGGCGTTCCAGCGGCGGGACAGAGCGTTGATGGCAATTGGGCCGGTCGCAGATGCGGCAGGAAATGCCAATCGGCTCAAACGCGCTGTCGCGCGATACGTCAAGACCGTCGGCATAGACCAGCGCCGCCGCGTGGCGCACCTCACACCCCAGTGCAATGGCATAGCGGCGCACGGGCGCATCGAAATGCCCGCCGGGTTTTGAGACATCCCGTGCAAGGCTGATGTAGCGCACACCGTCCGGGGTTTCGGCCAATTGGCGCAGGAACCGGCCCGGCGTTTCAAACGCCCGGTGCACGTTCCACAGCGGGCAGGCTCCGCCGAAACGGGCAAATTGCAACCGCGTGGCCGAGTGGCGCTTGGTGATCGTTCCGGCCTGATCGACGCGGACAAAGAAGAACGGAATGCCCTTCGCGCCGGGCCGTTGCAGCGTGGATAGACGGTGGGCGACCTGCTCAATCGAGGTGCCGAACCGGCCCGCCAACAGCTCCAGATCGTGGCGCGTGTCCTGCGCGGTTTCCAGAAACGCGCGGTACGGCATGAGCGCGGCCCCGGCGAAATAATTGGCAAGGCCGATCTTGGCGATAGACCGTGCGGCATCCGACTGGAACCTCGCCAGATCAAGCGTCGCCTCAAGCAGCGCATCCTGATGCAGCAGCGCGACCTGTAGCATCATCTGAAAGGTTTGGGTTTCCGCGGGCACCAGTGACGACAGGGTCAGAATACGCGCATCGCTGTCGAAATGGCGCAGCACATCGGTCCGGGCAAGGCGCAGCGTAATACCAGAGCTTTCCAGAAACCGCGTCATGGCGCTGCGCGGATCGCCCCGGCCAAGCTGGGCGGCGAAATGTTCGGCGGCCCGGTCCACGGCGTCGATGTAGTTGTCACAATAGTGGAAAAAGTCGCGCACCTCTTCCCACGGGCTTGGCTGAAGCTGCGCCCCTTCGCGGCCAAGCGCCTCATCCAGCGAGGCAAGCCGTTCATGGGTTTGGCGGTAGGCGCGGTGCAGTTCCAGAAAGGCGCGGGCCAGGGCAGGGGCGTTGGACGCGGTCAGGCGCAAATCGGCCAAGGGCGGCGCACCATCGGCAAAGACCGGGTCGGCCAAGGCTTCGCGCATATCGGTGACAAGGCGTTCGGCGTCGGAATGGCCCAGTTCGGTTACGTCTTGGCCGAACTCTTGCGCGAGGGCCAGAACAACCGTGGTCGAGACCGGCCGGTTGTTGTTCTCCATCTGGTTCAGATAGGGCAGCGACACCCCCAGCTTGGCCGCAAAGTCCTTTTGCGTCAGGCCAAGACGGCTGCGGATTTCCCGAAGTTTCGCACCGGCATAGAGTTTCTGGACCGCCATTTTGCACCTTTGCATCACGAATGACGCAGTTTTGCAAAATTCAGTCGGCGGCGTCCAGCCCCCCAAGGCGCTTGCTGCGCACCATCACCATCAAGATTGCCAAGATCCCGCAGAGCGACGTGATCAGCATGATCCAGATCAGCGGCCAAGCCCCGGTACCGGGATGCAGCATCAAGCCAGCCAGCGCCGACAGGGCCGCGCCGCCGCCAATCATAATGGCGCCTGCAAGGCCAGAGGCGGTACCCGCCAGCTTGGGCCGCACCGATAGTGCGCCGGTGGTGGCATTCGGAATGGTCAGCCCGTTGCCAAGGCCAACGGTGGTCATCAGGCCAAAGAAGGCCAAGGCCGACCCGGCCCCCAGTGCGAAAATGCCTGCCAGAACAATAAGCCCGAGCGCCACCACCAAAGCTCCGATCAACACCATTCGGTCAATGCCGACGCGGGCCGAATACTTGCCCGATGCCCAATTGCCGAAGAAATATCCAACGGCGGGCGCGCCGAAATACAGCCCCAGTTCCGTCGGCGACAGACCAAAGACATCCGTGCCAATAAACGGCGCGCCGCCCATATAGGCAAAGAACGATCCAGACGACAGCGCCGCCGAAAGGGCATAGCCCCAGAACCGCGGCGAGGCCAAAAGCTCGGGGTACTCAAGAAACTGCTGCCGCAACGACAGGGAACTGCGCGATTTGGTTTCGCCCAGATCCTTCCAGACCAGCCCGATCAGAGCGATCCCAAGAACCAACAGCAGCACAAAGTTGGCCTTCCAGCCAAACGCGTCGCCCAACATGCCGCCGATCACCGGGCCGACCATAGGAACGACCGACATGCCCATGGTCACATAGCCGATCATCGAGGCGGCTTGGTTGGCCGGATAGATGTCGCGCACCACGGCCCGGCTTAGGACCATCGACGTTACAATCGCCGCCTGACACATGCGGAACAGCAAGAACACATAGGCGTTGGTCGAGAAAAGGCAGCCAATGGTGGCAAGGCAAAAGATCACCGCCCCCCACAGAATGACCGGCCTGCGCCCGAATTTATCCGACAGCGGCCCGATCAGGATTTGCAGCACCGCATTGACGCCAAGATACACCGCCACCGACAGCTGAAGCAGGCGGTAGGACGTGTCGAAATATTCCGTCATCGCGGGCAGCGACGGCAGGAAAATGTTCATGACCAGGGCTGAAAGCCCCGACATCATGATCAGTGTGACAATATGTGGCGGTGTGGTACGATCGAGAAATGCGATCTTCGGCGAGTTGGTCATGCGATAATGGGTACGACCTAGGTCGGTCTTGTCCAGTCAGTTTGCTGAAACATCACTGAAATTCATGAATTGGTGGTGTGGTTGCCACTTTGCATTTTGCAGCGATGGTGTTTTCCAAACTTTGCAAATTTGCGCAATTTCCCTTGAGGCACTCGGGCGGCACTGTATTGTCCGCGCAAAGGGAAGGGATAGCTCATGAAAGATATTCTCCAGGAACTCCACGATCGCCGCGAAGAAGCCCGCCTTGGGGGCGGTCAGCGCCGGATTGATGCTCAGCACGCCAAGGGCAAGCTGACGGCGCGTGAACGGATCGACCTGCTGCTCGACGAAGACTCGTTCGAAGAATTCGACATGTTCGTCACGCATCGCTGCACCGACTTCGGGATGGAACAGCAAAAGCCCAAAGGCGACGGCGTTGTCACCGGCTGGGGCACGATCAATGGCCGTATGGTCTATGTGTTCAGTCAGGATTTCACCGTCTTCGGCGGCTCGCTGTCGGAAACCCACGCCCAGAAGATCTGTAAGATCATGGATATGGCCATCCAGAACGGCGCACCTGTCATCGGCCTGAACGACTCGGGCGGTGCACGTATTCAGGAAGGTGTTGCCTCGCTGGCGGGATATGCAGATGTATTCCAGCGCAACATCATGGCCTCGGGTGTGGTGCCGCAGATTTCGGTGATCATGGGCCCCTGCGCCGGCGGCGCGGTCTATTCGCCCGCGATGACCGACTTCATCTTCATGGTGAAAGACAGCAGCTATATGTTCGTCACCGGCCCCGACGTTGTGAAGACCGTGACAAACGAGGTCGTCACCGCCGAGGAACTGGGCGGCGCAAGCACCCACACCAAGAAATCCAGCGTGGCCGATGGCGCGTTTGAAAACGACGTCGAAGCGCTGGCTGAAGTGCGCCGCTTGGTGGATTTCCTGCCGCTGAACAACCGCGAAAAGCCGCCCGTTCGCCCCTTCTTTGACGAACCGGGCCGGGTTGAGGCCAGCCTCGATACGCTGGTGCCGGAAAACCCGAACACCCCTTACGACATGAAGGAACTGATCCTGAAAGTCGCGGACGAAGGCGATTTCTACGAAATTCAGGAAGACTACGCCAAGAACATCATCACCGGCTTTATCCGCCTCGAAGGCCAGACGGTCGGCGTTGTGGCGAACCAGCCGATGGTTCTGGCGGGCTGCCTAGATATCGACAGCAGCCGCAAAGCCGCGCGTTTTGTCCGCTTCTGCGACTGTTTTGAGATCCCGATCCTGACCTTGGTCGACGTGCCGGGCTTCCTGCCCGGCACCAGCCAGGAATACGGCGGCGTCATCAAGCACGGCGCGAAACTGCTGTTCGCTTACGGCGAAGCCACCGTTCCCAAAGTCACGGTCATCACCCGCAAAGCCTATGGCGGCGCTTATGACGTTATGGCCTCCAAGCACCTGCGCGGCGATTTCAACTACGCCTGGCCGACGGCGGAAATCGCGGTAATGGGTGCCAAGGGCGCGACCGAGATCATCCACCGTGCCGATCTGGGCAATGCCGAAAAGCTGGCCCAGCACACCAAGGATTACGAAGACCGCTTCGCCAATCCCTTTGTCGCAGCCGAACGCGGCTTCATCGATGAAGTCATTCAGCCCAAGTCGACCCGCCGCCGTGTCAGCCGCGCCTTTGCCAGCCTGCGCAACAAGCGGTTGGAAAACCCGTGGAAGAAGCACGACAACATCCCGCTCTAAGCGGACCTGTCATTTTCTGACCAAAAATATCCCCGCCGGAGGCCCCGATTGGCCACCGGCGGTCCGCTCCAAACAAAAGCGCCCGCCATGCCCAAACTCTGGAAAAATCAGGCTTTCACCATTGCCCATGCCGATGATGGCAAGTTTGAGGGGCAGGGCCTACGTGCGTTTTTTGAATACCGCCAGCTTGGCATTGCCGAAGCCACCCAAGGCAAATTCGGCGCCCATGTGATCCGCGCCGTTCCCGGTATGGAAAGCCCCGGCGCATGGCACAGTCATGATCTGGACTTCCAGATGGTCTATGTCACCAAGGGCTGGGTGGTGTTCGAATACGAAGGGCAGGGCGAACATATCCTGCGCGAAGGATCTTGCGTGCTTCAGCCTCCGGGCATCCTGCACCGCGAATGCCGTCATTCCGACGACATGGAGCTGATCGAAATCACCAGCCCCGCCGAATTTGCCACCCAGGCCGAAGAGGCCCCGGAATGAGCCGCGCCCGCTGGCATATCCTGTCGGAGCCGGGGCGCTATACGCTGGCTCGCCATCTGCCGCCGCGCTTTGATGTGGTGGCCGAGGCCATCTTTCCGCCGGCCGATCCCGCACGGCTTGCCCAGCAGATCCGGCAAGACCTCTGGCGCTTGCTGCAGCGCCTGCGCGGATTCTCTCCGGTTGTGCAAGTTTCCGCAACGGAAGGCGGCTTGATCGTTCGCGCGGGTGGGCGCTCGATGGTTGCGCAAACCTATCCCAAAGAGATAGAGTCTCAAATTCAAACACTCTTGCAAGACCCGCAGCATAGGCTACGGTGGCTCGCGTGGGCCAAGACGCGGAGGGCCGCATGACAGGCCCCGCGACACAAGGTTTAAAGGTTATGGAGCCGCTCCGTAACCGCGCGACCCCGGCAGGAGGAGCCTGGAAACGGGGCTGGGGTCGCGTCAAATTCCACACCATCGCTGCATTTATCATTGCGTCTGTTGTATCCGCGCCGCTGTGTGCAGATCCCGTTACGGTGCCGTCCGGGCAGCCGGTTGAATTCCTTGATATGATCTGGGATCAGCCGGGACCGGGTCTGTTTTACCGCTATCGTTTTGTTGCCCCCGAAATCGGGCAGCAAGGGCGTGAATTCTCTGACGTGGCCGGTGACCTGGAATTTCTGTGCAACCAATACGCGTTGCCGCGTGTGGCCGAAACCGGCCCGCAGCCGTCCCAGATTGTCATCAGCCTGTCGAGCGCACCGCTTGAGTTCGGTCAGGCCGACCCGGATATTGTCCAGTTTTTCGAGGCATACAGCGTCGAAAACGGTCGCTGCATCTGGGAGGTTTTCTGATGACTCCACAATATCTTGCGGCTGAATGCTCATCCGAAGGCCAAGTTGCGGCTTTCGCATCACAGCACAGCCTGATTTCAATGCCTGGATACTTTTTCGCCCGGCAATCCGCTATCCTGCGCCTCGGTTGCACCCAAGCAGCCGATACCTCGAAAGACGAGTGGGGCGTTCGTTTTGAACACAACCGCGTCGTCGAACATGGCAGGAGAAAGAAATGTCGAAGAGCATCAAAGTCGTCATCGCTCTTGGCCTCGCTGCATTCGTTGCAGCCTGCGCCGAAAAGCAAGTCCAGGAAGAATTCGTCGTGGTCGACCCTGAGCCGATCTCGATCGAACCGGTTTACACCGGCAAGTACAAGTAATGCTTGTACGGAACGGGCCTTTGGGTCCGTTCCGACCCCGCGCACGGTCTGCGCCCCTTGTTCGGAGGGCGCGGCATGCTGAAACATCGCGGCTTCCCCGGACGCTATCCCAGCTCTGATTATCAATTCGTGATCCGCCGTGCCAATCCGCGCGGGGTGACACCGCTGACACGTCGTGAACGGTTCAAGGACCGCAAACCGATGGATCGGCGCGTTGATACGGCCTTCTTGAAGGCCCTGTGGGACCATTTTGGCACAGAGCCGTTTGAGCGTGGCAACCTGGATGCAGGGCGGTTGTCGTGGCTGTTTGGCCGCGAAGTGCTGCCCTATGGCGATGACTTCGACCCCGAAAGCTATGAAGCCCTTCTGGTCATCGATGAACAGGCCGCCCGCGCTGCCTTCCCCGATGCCTTCGAGGAGGATGACTGGGCATGATTTTGCCGGTGCTGGTTCCTTTTGCGCAGAATAAAGCCGATTGCGGCGCGGGCCAAAACCCGCGCTATGCAGCGGGCGTGAAGGCTGGCACCATTGCGGTGTTGCGTTTGGATGCTCTTGGTTTCTCGGCATCCAAATTTCACCGTTACCCTTTCCTTGGCGGGCTTGGCCGTTCATCCCTTTCGGCGCGGCCCGCCGTTTTTCTTGCCGGATCGGATCGGTGTGCAACGCGGAAATTCTCCGCGCGCATGGAACCGGTCACCCCCCAGGCGCGTTTGACCCTTAACAGTGCCCCAGCGGCCAAAAATAAGGAGCTTTCACCATGCGCAGCCTGCGGATCGGAACAGTACTCATCGCGCTCACAGCGCTTGGCGCGTGCGGCGACACGCTTGGCGAACAGGCCATTCTTGGGGCAGGGGCGGGCACAGCCGGCGCCGTTGTCACCAATGGCGATCCTGTCACGGGGGCCGTTGTCGGTGCCGCTGCCAACGTTGCCTATTGCCGCAAATACCCGTCGCGCTGTTAACCCGCGTATGACGTCGGCGCATTCGCGCCGGATGACCATTTTGAAACCATCGGAGCCGTCCGGGCCCCGGTGGTTTTTTGTTGCTGAACGATCGCGGCCTGAGCCGCGCGTACATTAAGGAAGGGACGAGGAATGTTCGATAAGATCCTGATCGCCAACCGCGGCGAGATCGCCTGCCGGGTCATCAAGACCGCGCGCAAAATGGGGATCAAGACGGTTGCCATCTATTCGGACGCAGACAAGAACGCGCTGCACGTGGAAATGGCCGATGAAGCCGTTCACATTGGTCCGCCCCCGGCGAACCAGTCCTATATCGTCATCGACAAGGTGATGGACGCGATCAAACAGACCGGCGCGCAGGCTGTGCACCCCGGCTATGGTTTCTTGTCCGAAAACCCGAAATTCGCCGAAGCGCTGGAAGCCGCTGGCGTCGCATTTATTGGGCCGCCGGTGAAAGCCATTGAAGCCATGGGCGACAAGATCACCTCAAAGAAGATCGCCCAAGAGGCCGGTGTGAACACCGTTCCGGGCTATATGGGCCTGATCGAAGACGCCGATGAGGCGGTCAAGATCTCGAACCAGATCGGTTATCCGGTGATGATCAAAGCCTCTGCCGGTGGCGGCGGTAAAGGCATGCGCATCGCGTGGAACGACGAAGAAGCCCGCGAAGGTTTTCAGTCGTCGAAGAACGAAGCGGCCAACAGCTTTGGGGATGACCGGATCTTTATCGAAAAGTTCGTGACCCAGCCGCGCCACATCGAAATTCAGGTGCTCTGCGATGCGCATGGCAACGGCATCTATCTGAACGAGCGTGAATGCTCGATCCAGCGCCGGAACCAGAAAGTTGTCGAAGAAGCGCCGTCGCCCTTTTTGGACGAGGCCACCCGTAAGGCCATGGGCGAACAGTCGGTCGCGCTTGCCAAGGCGGTGGGCTACGCCAGCGCGGGCACTGTGGAATTCATCGTTGATGGCGACCGGAACTTCTACTTCCTCGAAATGAACACCCGCCTTCAGGTGGAACACCCCGTGACCGAGCTTATCACCGGTGTGGACCTTGTTGAGCAGATGGTCCGCGTCGCCAATGGCGAGCCGCTGTCGATCACGCAGGACGATGTCAAGATCAACGGCTGGGCGATTGAAAACCGTCTTTATGCCGAAGATCCCTATCGCAACTTCCTGCCGTCGATTGGCCGTCTGACCCGCTATCGCCCGCCCGCAGAAGGCCCGCTGGGCGAGGGCATCGTGCGCAATGACACCGGCGTCTACGAAGGCGGCGAGATCAGCATGTATTACGACCCGATGATCGCCAAACTGTGCACCTGGGCCCCGACCCGCGGCGAAGCGATTGAGACCATGCGCAACGCGCTGGACACGTTCGAGGTTGAGGGCATCGGTCACAACCTGCCCTTCGTGGCCGCCGTGATGGACCATCCGAAATTCATTTCGGGCGATATGACCACGGCCTTCATCGCCGAAGAATACCCCGAAGGGTTCGACGGTGTGACGTTGGCAGATGCCGCCCTGCGCCGCATCGCTGCTGCCTGTGCTGCCATGCACCGCGTCGCTGAAATCCGCCGCACCCGCGTGTCGGGCCGGATGGACAACCACGAACGCCGCGTTGGCACCGAATGGAACGTGGCCGTTCAGGGCGAAAGCTATGACGTGACCATCGACGCCGATCATGACGGCTCGAACGTGACCTTTGCCGATGGCGCAACGCTGCGTGTGGCGGGTGATTGGACGCCGGGCGATCAGCTGGCCACGATGATGGTCGATGGCGCGCCGCTGGTTCTGAAGGTTGGCAAAATCTCGGGCGGGTTCCGCATCCGCAGCCGCGGCGCCGACCTGAAAGTGCACGTGCGCACCCCGCGTCAGGCCGAACTGGCCCGCCTGATGCCCGAAAAGCTTCCGCCGGATACCTCAAAGCTGCTGCTCTGCCCGATGCCGGGTCTGGTGGTGAAGATCAACGTCGAGGTCGGCGACGAGGTGCAGGAAGGACAAGCGCTCTGCACCATCGAAGCGATGAAGATGGAAAACATCCTGCGCGCCGAGAAAAAGGCCATCGTGTCGAAGATCAACGCAGCCCCCGGCGACAGCCTTGCCGTGGACGAAGTGATCATCGAGTTCGAGTGATTCAATGCAGCGCGTTGCGCATAACCCGTTGGGGCGGGCGAGCCGTCGGCCCCATCGAGGGGCCTCCGGCTCGGTGTTGCTGACGCTGTCAGCCACACGCGCCTGTGGCATGCGCAATGCGGCAATTTTCGGGGGGGCGGATTATTCGGCCTCTCGCGCCTCGCGCAGCTCTTGCTGGCGCAGCGGCATTTTGTCGATGACGCGAGTCAGTTCGCGCACATGCCACGGTGTGGGCTTGCGCAGCGCGACCTTGCCGTCTTTGCCCACCAGCACCAGCGCAAACCCGCGCGGGCGCAGCGCTTGGCGCACGGCAGAGCGGGCGGCAGGATCGGTATCGGTCAAGACCACCACGTCGCGATCGCGCAGGGCCTGTTCTTCGGCCTCTAGCAATTCGATCTGCCGGATGTACCGGGGATCGGCGGCGCTATCGGCAAAGACGATGACAGGCCGCGCGACCCAAGCGAACTGGTCCAGCACGGCATCGCCCACAGGGCGTATCAGCGCATCAGGGGCATCCGCCGCTAGCGCAGGCATGCCGAGCAATAGGGCGACAACAAAAGCAAATCGGGTCTTCATGACCTTCTATATAGGGGCGCAGGGCCGCCATGCGAAGGCCCACGCCGCAGCATTTCGCCGGGTCACCCCCGGACAGACCAAAACCGGAGGCGCGATGCTTCACCCGCGCGTTCCAACCACGAAAGGACTGAGCCAATGACAGCCAAATTGGACGACTGGAAGGCCCTGGCCGAAAAGGAATTGCGCGGCCGGGCGCTGGATGATCTGACCTGGAACACGCTGGAAGGCATTCCGGTCAAGCCGGTCTACACCGAAGACGACACCGCCGGGCTGCCGCACCTTGGCACGCTGCCGGGTTTTGGCCCCTTCACGCGCGGCGTGAAAGCGACGATGTACGCAGGCCGCCCCTGGACGATCCGCCAATATGCGGGTTTCTCGACGGCTGAGGAATCGAACGCCTTTTACCGCAAGAACCTGGCCGCCGGTCAACAGGGCGTCTCGGTCGCCTTCGATCTGGCCACGCACCGGGGCTACGATAGCGACCACCCGCGCGTTGTGGGCGATGTGGGCAAGGCCGGTGTGGCCATCGACAGCGTCGAGGATATGAAGATCCTGTTCGACGGTATCCCGCTCGATAAGGTCAGCGTTTCGATGACGATGAACGGCGCGGTTATTCCGATCCTCGCGAACTTTATCGTGGCGGGGGAAGAGCAGGGGCATGACAAGGCGCTGCTGGCCGGAACCATTCAGAACGACATTCTGAAAGAGTTCATGGTCCGCAACACCTATATCTATCCGCCCGAACCCTCGATGCGGATCATCTCGGACATTATCGAATACACCTCGAACGAGATGCCCAAGTTCAACTCGATCTCGATCTCGGGCTATCACATGCAAGAGGCGGGCGCGAACCTTGTCCAAGAGCTGGCCTATACGCTGGCCGACGGGCGCGAATACGTGCGCGCCGCCATGGCCGCTGGCATGGACATCGACAAGTTCGCAGGGCGCCTCAGCTTCTTCTTTGCGATCGGCATGAACTTTTTCATGGAAGCCGCCAAACTGCGCGCCGCGCGGATGCTGTGGCACCGCATCATGACAGACCTCGGCGCGAAATCCGACCGGTCGAAAATGCTGCGCACACACTGCCAGACCTCGGGCGTGAGCCTGCAGGAACAAGACCCCTATAACAACGTGATCCGCACCGCCTATGAGGCGATGAGCGCGGTTCTGGGCGGCACCCAGTCGCTGCACACCAACGCGCTGGACGAAGCGATTGCCCTGCCGACCGAATTCTCGGCCCGGATCGCGCGCAACACGCAGCTGATCCTTCAGGAAGAAACCGGCGTGTGCAACGTCGTCGATCCGCTGGCGGGTTCGTACTATGTGGAAACGCTGACGCATCAATTGGCCGAAGACGCGTGGAAGCTGATCGAAGAGGTCGAGGAAATGGGCGGGATGACCAAGGCCGTGGCCTCGGGCATGCCGAAGCTGCGGATCGAAGAAACCGCCGCGACCCGTCAGGCACAGATCGACCGCGGCGATGAAGTCATCGTTGGCGTCAACAAGTACCGCAAGGACAAGGAAGACCCGATCGACATTCTGGATGTCGACAACGTGGCCGTGCGTGAAAGCCAGATCGCGCGCCTCGGAAAGATCCGTGCGACCCGCGATGAGGCGGCCTGCACGGCGGCGCTGGACGAAGTCACCCGCCGCGCCAAAGAGGGGGGTAACCTGCTTGAGGCGGCTGTCGAGGCAGCACGCGCCCGGGCCTCTGTCGGAGAGATCAGCATGGCAATGGAGAAAGAGTTCGGCCGCCACCGCGCCGAAGTGAAGACCCTCGCCGGTGTGTACGGTGCGGCCTATGAAGGCGACGAAGGCTTTGCCGCCATTCAGAAATCGGTCGAAGACTTCGCCGAGGTCGAAGGCCGCCGCCCGCGTATGCTGGTGGTGAAAATGGGCCAGGACGGCCACGACAGGGGCGCGAAGGTCATCGCCACGGCCTTTGCCGATATCGGCTTTGACGTGGACGTAGGCCCGCTGTTTCAGACGCCCGAGGAAGCCGCGCAAGACGCGGTGGACAACGACGTGCATGTGGTTGGTATCTCTTCGCAAGCGGCAGGGCACAAAACGCTGGCGCCACAGCTGGTGGACGAGCTGAAAAAGGCGGGTGCCGGGGATATCATCGTGATCTGTGGCGGGGTCATTCCGCAGCAGGATTACGACTATCTGTTCAAGGCGGGCGTGAAGGCGATCTTTGGCCCCGGCACGAACATCCCGGAAGCGGCAAAAGACATCCTGCGCTTGATCCGCGAAGCGCGTAGCTAAGAAAGTGTCGGATCGCCGCAGCGATCCGGCAGGTTTGCATTGGGTTCGGATTGCTGGCGCAATCCGACAGTTTGAAGTGGGTTCGGATCGCTTGCGCGATCCGACTGGGGCGAGGGGGCTTTGCCCCCTCGCGCTCCCCCGAGTATTTATGAGAAAGGTGAATACAGGGGATTGGCGCTTTCGCGGCTGCGGGCGGTGAAGGGGTGTTCCGCGCCGCGTGAATTGCAATGCGTGGGCACTCAAAAGATCTGCCTTCCTGCTTCTTCTCTTTCCTAAATACCGCCGGGGGTGAATTGGGCTGAAGGCCCAAGAGGGGGCAGCGCTCCCTTCCTTTCCGCAGATAGACCCAAAGAAAAACGCCGGACGATTGGCCCGGCGTTTCATTTGCTCGATTTGGTTTTCTTATCCTTGGTAGCCCAGAAGTCGCGGCAGGAAGAGCACGAAATCCGGCACAAACGTGATCACGATCAGCGCGCCGATCAGGGCCAGAATAAACGGCCAGATGTCCTTGACGATGCGCATCAACGGCTCGCCCGTGATGTTGGCGGTGATGAACAGCAGCAGCCCATAGGGCGGGGTGATCAGGCCCAACATCGCGTTGACCACGACGATCACGCCGAAATGCACCAGATCGATGCCCATGGCCTGTACCGACGGCACCAGGATCGGAACGACGATCAGCAGGATCGCGCCGCCCTCCAGCACCATGCCAAGCACGAGGAACAGCACGTTGATCAGGATCAGGAAGCCCGTGGTCGACAGCTCAAACTGGCCCACGAATTCGGCGATTGAGATTGGCAGCTGTTCGCGGGTGATCACATAGTTGAACGTGATCGCCCCGGCCACCAGAACGCCAACGCTGGCGGTGGAACGGGCCGAGCCGAGCAGCGCTTGGTAGAATTCGCTGAAGCTGACCGAGCGGTAGAACACGACCGAGATCAGCAGCGCATAGGCGGCGGCCACGGCGGCGGCTTCGGTCGGGGTCATGATCCCGCCATAGATCCCGCCCAGCAGGATGACCGGAAGCATCAGCGCGGGCATGGCCTGCCATGTGATGCGGGGCAATTCGCGCACGGGCACGACTTCGTCGACCGGGAAGTTGCGTTTGCGGGCGATGACATAGTTCATGATGCCCATGGCCAGTGCCATCAGCAGCCCCGGCAACATGCCAGCGGCGAACAGGAAGCCCACCGATTGGTCGGCCACGATGGCATAGAGCACCATCGGGATCGACGGCGGAATGATCGGGCCGACGGTGGCGGTGGCGGCGGTAATCGCGGCGGCATAGCTGTGGGTGTATTTGCCGTCGCGGGTCATCATATTGATGATGATTTTGCCCATGCCCACTGCATCGGCCACGGCCGAGCCGGACATGCCCGAGAAGATCAGCGAGGAAACCACGTTCACATGGCCAAGCCCGCCGCGGAATCGGCCCACCAGTGCTTGGGCAAAGCGCAGCAAACGGTCAGCGAGCGAGCCGATGTTCATGATGTCGGCGGCCAGAATGAACAGGGGAATGGCCAGCAGGGTGTAGTTGTTGAACAGGCCCTGAAGCATGGTTTCCGACGCAATGGACGGATCAAAGCCCTTGAGGATCAGATAGACAAAGCTGCCCGCCATCATCGACAGGCCGACCGATGCGCCAAACAGCGAAAGCGCGACGATCAGGATCAGCGTCAGCGTAAAGGGATCAGTCATAGTCATGCGTCTCCGCGCTGGCTTCGGTGTTGAAGGTGGGGCCGCTGCCGGTGATGCCGGCCCACGCGTTCATCAATCCGCGCACAGCGACCGACAGGGCAAAGGGCACATAGACAAGGAACACCCAGAAATAGGGCACGCGGATATAGGCGGTGCGTTCGCGCATCATGAAATCGATGTAGTCCCAGCTGGCGGGCAGGGTGTAGAGAAACACCCCGGCCAGCGTCAGCCCGGTGACCACATCCATCGCCCGGCGCCAGCCGCGTGGCACCATGCTGTAGATGACATCGATGCGAATGATGTCGGTTTCGCGAACCACGAAGGCAAAGCCAAACAGGATGCCCCAAAGCCAGGCGATGGTGACCCATTCCACGGTCCAGCCGACGGGAAGGTTCAGAAAATACCGAAATACGATCTGAAGCAGGAAGGTAAAGAACATGCTGGCCAGCAGGACCGCCAGAATGTTTTCGGCCCGGCGCCCCAGGCAGCCAAGAATTGATGTGAATAGCGACATGATCCCTCCCGTTTCAAAAAGGGCAGGCGAATGTATCGCCTGCCCGAAACGTCAGTGGTCTGAGTTACTGACCGATGGCGACGATTGCGTCGACCAGACCTTCGGGCCAATCAGCCGAGAACTTGGAGTCTTTGTAGACGCCCAGAACATGGCTTTGGAACGCCGCGTTGTCCGGCATGTAGACGTTCACGCCCGATTCTTCGATCTTGGCGCGCAGGTCTTTTTCCAGCTTCAGCGTTTCTGCATCCAGCGCCGCTTCGAAGTTATCGGCGCATTCCTGGACTTTGGCCTGCTGGTCAGCAGTCATCGAGTTCCACTTTTCCAGACCAATGGTCAGCTCGTTGGCGGCAATCAGGTGCGAGGTGGTGCCCATGTGGGTCATCACTTCGTGGAACTTCATGCTGTAGGTCGCCGGGAAGCCGTTGTCCTGACCGTCAATCGCGCCGGTCTGCATGGCGGTGTAGACTTCGGTGAAGGGAACCGGAACCGGGGTTGCGCCCATTGCGGTGCCAACAAACTGCCAACCTTCGCCCGGAGGCATGCGCAGCTTGACGCCTGCCAGATCGGCGGGGGTCATGATTTCCTTGTCGCCCTTGTAGCCCAGGTGGCGTGCGCCAATGTAGGGGTAGGCGAGGATTTTGACGTCGGCTTTTTCTTCGATCTCGGCTTCCAGATCGGCCAGCACGGTGCTGTCATAGACGGCGCGCATGTGGTCATAGTCACGGAACAGGAACGGGGTGCCCAGAACCGAAGTCGACGGAACCTGATTGTAGAAGTCGAAAATGGCCAGGTTGCCCATATCGAGGTTGCCGCGCTGCATGGCGGTCAGTTCGGTGCCCTGCTTGAACAGGGTGGCACCGTGGTAGGCTTGGAAATCAAAGCCGTCGCCAAGGCAGGCGCCAAAGGCTTCTTTCAGAATGACCGAGCGCGGATCGTTTTCCGGCACGGTGTCCGAATAGATCAGCTCGACCTTGTCAGCGGCCGAGGCCGCGCCTGCGGCGACAATCGCCAGAATGGACAGAGTGGTGGTCAAACGCATGGTAATCCTCCCTTTAGCGTTTAGGTATTTGGATCGAACGACTCGAAGGTCGCTCGCATCCGGTCCGGGTCGGGCGAAATGCCCGAGAACAGCTCGAATGCGCGGACGGCCTGAAACACGGCCATGCCGCTGCCATCCAGCACTTGGCATCCTTTGGCCCGCGCGGTGGCCAGAAATTCAGTCTCGCGCGGGAAATAAACGATATCGGCAACCCAATGGCGGGGGGCGATATGCGGCGGCTCGACCGCCATTCCCGGCAGTTTGGCCATGCCCATCGGTGTGGCATTGACCAGACCATCGGCCTTGGCGGCTGCGGTCGTGCGGCAGGTCACGGCGGTCGCACCCACATCCAGCGCCAGCGCCTCGGCGGCGACCGGATCGCGGTCGTAAATCATCAGATCCTGAACGCCGAAATCTTTCAGCGCATGGGCCACAGCCCCGCCAGCCCCGCCCGCGCCAAGCAGCAGAACAGCGTCGCGCTTGGCGTCCGGCAGACCGCGCCGCAGGCTTTCGGCAAAGCCCCAATAGTCCGAATTGTGGCCAAACCGTTTGCCATCGCGGAACACAACGGTGTTCACCGCGCCCACCTTGCGGGCGGCATCTGACACCTCATCCAGCAGGCCCATCACGTCGCGCTTAAACGGAAAGGTGACGTTCAACCCGGCAAATCCATCGGCTTCGGCCTGCGCGATCAAGCTGGCCAGCGGCAGATCTTCGGCCATAGTGTCGGGGTCGATCAGATCATAGCGATAGGCCAATCCAAGGGCGGCGCCTTCTTCGACATGCATGCGCGGTGTGCGCGAAAGCTGAATGCCCCGGCCCACCAAACCCACGCGCAATTGGCGTGGTGCCACGGCGGATGGCGGCGTGCCGTCGAAAACCTGCGCTGAAGGCATGTGAAATAATCCTCCCGTCACGGGCGAGTCGCCCGAAGTGTCAGCAAATTGTAATTGGCAGTACATTTTGTCAAACGGTTTTGTACTTCCCGTTTAATTACATGCGTGGTATCCCAGTGTGAGGAGAGGAGGCGGTAATGACCAAGGCTAAGGAAAATAAAGAGAAATCGAAATCAAGCTGGAAGCAAAACCCCGAGAGGGTGAAGCAGGATATCCTGCGTGCAGCCATGTCAGAGTTCGCCAAGAGCGGTCTTTCAGGTGCGAAAATCGACGATATCGCCGCCAAGACCGAGACCTCAAAGAGGATGATCTACTACTACTTTGACGATAAAGAAGGGCTCTACCGCCACGCGCTCGAAGCGGCCTATGCCAAGGTCCGTAAAGGCGAGGTGAACCTTGATCTGGCCGACTATGCCCCGACCGAAGGGCTGGCCCGTCTGGTGGCCTTTACCTTCGACCACCATCGTCGCAATCCTGATTTCATCCGCATGGTCATGATCGAGAACATTCACCACGCCGCGCATATGCGCAGCTCTCAGGTGATCCGCGATCTGAACCTTGGCGCGATCAACCAACTGCGCGCGCTGATTGCACGGGGCGAGGCAAGCGGCGACTTCCGCCGTGGCATCGACCCGGTTGCGCTGCACTGGCAGATCTCGGCCATGAGCTTTTTCAACGTCTCCAATCAACCGACATTTTCTGCGATTTTTGGCAAAGATCTTTATTCCAATGACGGTCAGGCAGCCCTTCGCGACCGCGCCGTTGCGATGATCCTTGCCGATGTTCGCGCCACATCAGAGGACCAAGATGATCAATCCTGAGATCAATACATTCATGGAACGCTGGACCGCCGAATGGGCCAGCCTGAAACAGGGGGCCACCCCCGCCGACCGCCGCGCCCATTTTGAGGTGGTGGCCAAGAACATGGCGCTGCCGGTGCCGGAAGATGTGGATTGCGACACCGTGCATTGGGTCGAAGGCGCCGCATCGCCCGTGCGCGTGCGCGTCTATCGTCACACCAGCGGCGGCGTGCAGCCGGTTCTGATTTATATGCACGGCGGCGCCTGGATGCAGGGCAGCCCGGAAACCCACGGTGATATCACCGCGCGCATCGCATCGTGGAACCGCCAGACCGTCATCAGTGTCGATTACGCGCTGGCCCCCGAGCATCCCTTCCCCGAAGGCTTCACGCAGGTTTGCGACGTGGTGCGCTGGTGCCGGGCGAATGCGGCCGATCTGGGCATTGACGCAGACCGCATCGCCATTGGCGGCGATAGCGCGGGCGGCAACTTGGCCGCAGCGGCGGCATTGGAGCTGCGCGGCGAGGTGCCGTTGATCGGCCAGCTGCTGATCTACCCGGCCTGCGATTTTGAGCCGGATCGCCCGTCGATGATCGAAAACGCCGAAGCGCCCTTGCTTCAGACGCGCGGCATGGATGGGGTCAACCGCATGTACACCGGCGGCCAGACCGACCTTCTGAGCACCGATCCACGCGTCGCCCCCTTGGTCGCCAAGGATCATTCCGGCCTTCCGCCGGCCTTTGTGGCCGTGGCGCAGAACGACCCGCTGCGCGATAGCGGCATCGCCTATGCCGAGGCCCTGTCAGCGGCAGGTGTGGCTGTTGAGGTCGATCACGGCGAAGGCCTGATCCACGGCTACATGCGCGCGATGGAATTCTGCGCAGACAGCCGCACCAAATTGCAGGCCATGTCGGCTTGGCTCGCGGCGCGCAACGCCGCCTAACGCCAATCGAAGGTCAAAGAACTGGGGCGCGTCCTCCTGCTTCTTCTCTTTGATAAATACCGCCGGGGGTGACTTGGCCCGAAGGGCCAAGAGGGGGCAGCGCCCCCACCCCCCCACACACAACAAAAAAAAGGCCCGGAATTTCCGGGCCTTTCGCATATCGATCAGATGAAAGGCTCAGGCCTTCAGGGCTGCCAGCGCCGCCTTGAGGTCAATCGCCCCATCATAGAGCGCCCGGCCCGAAATCGCGCCATTCAGCGATGCGCCGCAGTCGCGCAGCGCGATCAGATCTTCCAGCGACGACACCCCGCCCGAGGCGATGACCGGGATCGACACGGCGCGGGCGAGATCGGCGGTTGCCTCGATGTTCGGGCCCTGCATTGCGCCATCACGGTTGATGTCGGTGTAGATGATCGCGGCCACGCCAGCGTCCTCAAAGGACTTGGCCAGATCGGTCACCATAACGTCGGTTTCCTCGGCCCAGCCCTTGGTGGCCACGCGGCCATTGCGGGCGTCGATGCCAACGGCGACCTTGCCGGGAAATTCGCGTGCCGCTTCGCGCACCAGATCGGGGTTCTCCACCGCCACTGTGCCAAGGATCACGCGGGCCAAACCTTTTTCGATCCAGCGGGCAATCGTGGCCATATCGCGGATACCGCCGCCCAGCTGCGCCGGAACCTTGGTTTGCGACAGGATCGCCTCTACTGCGGCGGCGTTCACCGGCTCGCCTGCGAAGGCCCCGTTCAGATCCACCAGATGCAACCAATCGCAGCCCGCTTCGACAAAGGCCATGGCTTGGGCGGCGGGGTTGTCATTGAACACGGTGGATTTGTCCATATCGCCGCGCAGAAGGCGCACGGCCTGGCCGTCTTTTAGGTCGATAGCGGGGTAGAGGATCATCGAAGGCTCCGGGGTCAAAACGGTTTGCACGGCTTTTGCACGTTACGTCGCGGGATGCAACGCGACCCCGCGTCAGGCTTGATCGGCGCGGGACACTGACGCAAGGATTTATCCACGGAGGATGGAGACCAATGAAAAAAACACTCACACTGGCGCTTGTCGCGCTAACCCTATCGGCGGGGATTGCCGTGGCCCAAGACCCGATTGAGGGCGTCTGGCAAACCCAGCCTGATGACGGGGCCTTTGCGCATATCACGCTGGCCCCTTGCGGCGACAAGTTTTGCGGCTTGATCAGCAAGTCGTTCCGCGATGGCAAAGAATTCAAGTCGGCGAACCACAACAAAAAGCTGGTCTACGACATGGTGCCACAGGGTGGCAACAAGTACGAAGGCAAGGTTTGGCGCCCGTCCAACAACAAGGTCTATCTTGGGAAGATGTCCCTGTCGGGGAACGTTCTGACCATGCGCGGCTGCGTGGCGGGCGGCCTGATTTGCTCCAAGCAGACTTGGTCGCGGGTTAAGTAACCGTCAGACCGGGATCATATCCGCATAAACAAACCCGTCGCGCGTGACGGTCTGGCCGACCTCATGCGCGATGGGTGCTGCAAATTCTGGACTGTCAAACACGGCGCTGTGAAATTCACCGTTTTCGCCGCAGGGGTCCACGCCGTCGGGCAAATCGGCCAGTAGGTCGGAGTCAAACAGACGGCCAGCGGTGGCCTCAGGCACTTTGCGCGGATCGCAGGTCACGATGCGGGCCTTTAGGCCGCTGGCGAACATTTCATGCGCCAATGCGGTTGTGTCGCTGCCAAACAGCGGAAAGATCGGCGTCAGGCCGGTGCCTTTCAGCTTTTCGATGCGATAATCGCGCACGTCTTCCAAGAACAGATCACCAAACACGATATGAGTGATGCCCTGCGCCACGATATCGGCGCAGGCCTTGGCCATCCGTGCCTCGTATTCGTCGTTCGTGCAGGGCCAAGGCAGAGCGACCTCAATCAGGGGCAAGCCAACCGCGCGGGCCTGCGCCTCAAGCAGCGTCTGCCGGGTGCCATGCATGGCCACGCGGTTGAATTCCTCGTTCACCGTGGTCAGCAGCGCCTGAATGTCGGCAATCCCGTCCCGCCGGCAGATATGCAGCGCATGGCAGCAATCCTTGCCCGAGGACCAGCTAAGGACAGCGCGGGGGGCGGTCACGGCTTCCAGCCAAGGAAGTTGGCAATCATCCGCAGGCCCGCGTCGGCGCTTTTCTCGGGGTGGAACTGAAACCCGATCATCGTGTCGCGTGCCACGATGGCCGTGACATCACCGCCGTAATCCACATGCGCCAGGCGCTGCGCTGGGGCGCAAACCCGCATTTGGTAGGAGTGGACGAAATAGGCGTGCTGGCCGGTCTCGATCCCGTCCAAAACCGGGTGCGCGGTATCGATCACCAGATCGTTCCAACCCATGTGCGGCACCTTCAGCGATGCGTCGGCTGGTGTGATACGCTGCACCTCGCCGTCGATCCAGCCAAGGCCGGGGGTTTCTTCGTATTCGTGGCCCACACGCGCCATCAGCTGCATGCCCACGCAGATGCCAAGGAAGGGGCGGCCCTTTTGTTCGACAGCTTCGACCATGGCGTCATAGATGCCGCTGGCCCCGGTCAGAGCCTTTTGGCAGGCCGGGAAGGCGCCATCGCCGGGCAGCACCAGCCGGTCGGCCTTGGCCACCACATCCGCATCCGAGGTGATAACGACCGTTCCCAGGTCATGGTCACGTGCCATTTTCTGGAAGGCTTTCTCGGCCGAGTGCAGGTTACCGGATTCATAGTCGATGATGGCTGTCAGCATGGCGGGCTCCGATCTTGATATACGCGTGGTGGCCCGAAGTCCGCCCAAGGTCAACCCTGCGTGCACCTGCAGAATGCGATTGTGCCGCACCTGCACAATACACGCAGATGTATAGTTATCCTGAATAGATATATTCAAATGGTACCAAATGCCGCGAAAATAAAATGCGAATTGATTTCAACCGGTTGGTGTTTTTCTAAAGGTGCGGTCGCTCTTTAACTTAAATTCGGCACGGGGCTTGCCGTTCGCTTGTTCATAGCCCCATTAGATACGGATTGGCCCAATGATCGAAAAAGGCACTATCAAGCCGTCGTCCTATACCGACGCCAAAGTTGTGATGGACCACCTGACCAACCCCATTATGACCACGGACATGGACTTGGTGATTGACTACATCAATCCCTCCGCGTTCAAAATTTTTGACGAACTCGCCGATGATATCCGGCAGGAATTGCCGCGCTTTGATGCGCGAAAAATCGTTGGTTTGCCGATGGATGCATTCCACAAATCCCCGGACCGACAACGAGGCATGATGACCGGTTTGCAAAAACCGATGCGGGGCAAATTCACCTTGGGCGGGCATGATCTGGCCTTCAACGCCACACCGCGACAAGACGACAAAGGGGCCTTTTGTGGTGTAATTGTTGAATGGGAAGACCGGACCGAGATCAACCGGGCCCGCGACCAAGTTCAGATGCTGCTGTCCCGCATTATCGCCATGGGCGAGGCGCATGAGGAAGGGATCATCAGCCATATGGTCGAGATCGAAGGCATGGACGAAAAATATGCCCGCGTCGCCGATCTGGTCAATTCTATGGTGCAGGGCCACATCAACACCAAGAAAAAGATCGTCGCTTGTGCCAACGCCTATGCCGAGGGCGACTTCAACTACCGGTTGGAGCCGCTGTCCGGCGAACGCAAGTTTCTGAATGACGCGATGGACGGTGTGCGTGACAGCTTTAAGGGGATTTTCCAAGAGATCGGGGAATTGTCCAAATCCATTCTGGATGGCCGCCTTGATCGCAATATCAACCCCGATGAATTTCCGGGCGAATTCAAGGAATTGATGAGCGGCTTCAAGGACGCTTATTCGTTCCTTGATCAGACGGTCGCCAACCTGAAGTCCGAGGTGGGATCCATCGCGGAAATCGTGCGCGATGTGTCCGAAGCCGCCGATGTGCTGGCCGCCAACACATCCGAACAATCGGCCGCCATCGAGGAAATCTCATCCTCGGCGGAAGAAACCGAAAACATGGTCCGGTCGAACCTGGCTGGCGCATCCAAGGCGCGCACCCGTGCGGCCAATGCGACCGACATTTCGACTGATGGCATGGTCAAGGCCAAGGAGATGATGAACTGCATGTCCTTGATCGATGAATCTTCAAACCAGATTTCCCGCATTATCAAGGTGATCGATGGCATCGCGTTCCAGACCAACCTTTTGGCCCTGAATGCCGCTGTCGAAGCGGCCCGCGCTGGCGAACATGGCCGCGGCTTTGCCGTTGTGGCCCAAGAGGTGCGCAACCTCGCGGCACGGTCGGCTGATGCGGCCCGTGAAACTTCGGACCTGATCACCCAATCGACCACCCGGATCGGGGATGGTGTGCAATCGGCCGAACGCACGATGACCTCGCTTCAGAAGATCGAGGAAGAAATTTCGCAGTTCGATGCCATCACCGAAGAGATCGAACAGGCCAGCGCCGAACAGTCGCGCGGGGTTGGTCAGATCAACATGGCGCTGACGGAAATGTCCAAAACGGGCGTAGAAAACTCTGGTCAGTGCGATGAGCTGGCAGGCCGGTCCAGCCAAGCCCGCCGCAGTGTCGAAGCCATGGAAAACGCAATGGCGCGGTTCCAGGTCAGCCACGTTCGCCAAAGCGAGCCGGACAATGCAACCCTGGCCGATTTCCAATCCCTCCCGCCCGAGATGCGCCGACAGTTGCTATCGGCGCTGGGGCACGGGTTCTAGGCGTCAAAGCGCCCCTTTGGTCGAGGGAATGGCGTCGGCCTTGCGCGGATCGGTTTCAACCGCTTCGCGCAGGGCCCGCGCCACCGATTTGAACGTGGCCTCGGCAACGTGGTGGCTGTTGAACCCGTGGATCTTGTCGATGTGCAGCGTAATGCCGCCGTGGGTGCTGAGGGCTTGGAAGAATTCGCACACCAACTCGACGTCAAACGTGCCGATCTTCGGCGTTTGATACTCGACGTTCCAGATGAAATAGGGGCGGGCCGACAGATCCAGCGCGCAGCGGATCTGGGCATCGTCCATCGCCAGCAGGCAAGACCCATAGCGGCGGATGCCCTTCTTATCGCCAAGCGCCTTGACCAGCGCCTGACCCAAGGCAATGCCTGTGTCTTCGACCGTGTGGTGATCGTCGATGTGATAATCGCCCTTGGCGCGGATCGTAAAATCAATCAACGAATGCCGCGACAGCTGGTCCAGCATGTGATCGAAAAAGCCAACACCGGTTTGGTTGTCGTAAACGCCGGTCCCGTCGAGGTTGATCTCGACGCTGATTTCCGTCTCGGCGGTGCTGCGGGCAACTTTGGCGGTGCGCATGGGCTTTCTCCGTTAGGCTCAGGGCCTTATAGGCCGGTGGTGGCGCGGCGTCTATCCTGTGCGATCACGCGGGGGCCGCATCCTCAAGGCGCAATTGCACTTGGCGGCGGCCACCCCATTCGTTGATTTCCAATTTGCCCGCCAGATGAAAGCGTTTGCCGCCGTGTTGTTCGATGGCAGGGCCAATGGGCCCGTCATAGGCACCAAAGCAAATCGCGTCGATCTTCTTGCCCATGCCATCGCCAAAACTGACCTTCAGGTGGCTGTCACCAACGCGGCGGCAAAAGCCGATTTGGCAATCGGGAAACACAAAGCGCGGGGCAGGGGCCCCCGACCCGAAAGGCCCAGCCTTTTCGAGCAATTCAATCAGTTCTGGCGTCGCCGCGCCGGGCATCAACATCCCGTCCAGCTTCAGATCCGCCGCGCCGCCTTCGCCCGCGCCCTGCTTGGCCAGCAAGTCCGACAGGCGCGCCATCGCTTCCTCCAGCTTGCCGCGTTCGACGGTCAAACCGGCGGCCATCTTGTGCCCGCCGCCCTTGATCAGCAGCCCCTCGCTGGCCAACCGCTGGATCGACGCGCCCAGATCAACACCCGAGACCGAGCGGCCCGAGCCTTTGCCCTCATCGCCATCCAGCCCGATCACAATCGCGGGGCGGTTGGTCAGTTCCTTGATCCGCGAGGCAACGATGCCCACAACGCCGGGGTGCCAGCCTTCGCCCGCCGCCCAGACAAGCGGTGCATCCAGCCCGCGTTCCTCGGCCTGTTCCAGCGCGGCGGCCCGGACCGAGGCCTCAATATCGCGCCGTTCACTGTTCAGCTGGTCCAGCCGTTCGGCCATGGCCGAGGCTTCATGCGGGTTGGTTGAGGCCAATAGCCGCGCGCCCAGATCCGCCTGACCGATCCGCCCGCCCGCATTCACGCGCGGCCCCAGCACAAAGCCCAAATGATAGGACGATGGCGCCGTATCCAGCCGCGCCACATCCGAAAGCGCCACCAAACCGGGCCGCGCACGGCGGCCCATCACCACCAGCCCTTGCCGGACCAGCGCCCGGTTTACGCCCTTCAGCGGGGCGACATCGGCCACGGTCGCCAGCGCCACCAGGTCCAACATCCCCATCAGGTCAGGGCCACGCGCACCGGCCTCACGCAATTGCCGCCCGCATTCGACCAGAACCAGAAACACCACCGCCGCTGCACAAAGATGCGCAAGCGCGCCGTCTTCATCCTGCCGGTTCGGGTTCACCACCGCCAGCGCAGGCGGCAGGGTCTCGCCCCCTAAGTGGTGATCCAGCACCACAACATCCGCCCCCTTGGCCGCCGCAATCGGCTCATGGCTCAGCGTGCCGCAATCGACGCAGACGATCAGATCATGCCGGACGGCCAGATCCTGCATCGCAGGCACGTTTGGCCCATAGCCCTCATCAATCCGGTCCGGCACGTACAGCGTGGCGTCATGACCCATCTGCCGCAACCAATCCAGCAGCAGCGCCGCCGAGGTGCCGCCATCCACATCGTAATCGGCAAAGATCGCAATCCGCTGCCGCGCCTTCAGCGCCGCCAGCAGCCGCGCCGCCGCCGGTTCCATATCGCGCAGACTACGCGGGTCGGGCAGCAAATCGCGCAAGGTCGGCTCCAGATAGCCCGCCGCCTCTTCGGCTGGCACACCAAGCCGCGCCAGCGTCTGGCACAGGGGGCGGGCCATGCCGGTGCGCTGCGCCATGGCTTCGCCCATCCGCTCCACCTCAACCGAGGGGCCGATCCAGCGACGCCCGGTCAACGAGTGATCCACGCCCAAATAACTCACCACAGCCTGCCTTTCATCTTTCCGATAAATACTCCCCGCCGAAGGCGTCCCATGCCCGGCCATACAGTGCAACGCCCAAAGGTTCAAAGCCAAGCATAGAAAAAGCCCCGGTGCACGCAGCACCGGGGCCTTTTATCAATTCTCGAAACGCGATCAGCCGCGCGGCTTGGTCGGGTTGCGATAGATCATGCGGCGCACCGATCCGGTTTTCGACCGCATCAGCAACGTTTCGGTGGTCAGATAGCCGACTTCGCGCTTGATGCCGGGCAGCAGGGTGCCGCCAGTCACGCCGGTCGCGGCAAAGATCACGTGTTCGGTGACCATTTCATCGCGGGTATAGATCTTGTCCAGATCGGTGATACCCGCCTTGGCGGCGCGGCCACGTTCGTCATCGTTGCGGAACAACAGGCGGCCCTGAATCTGGCCGCCCATGCATTTCAGCGCCGAAGCCGCCAGAACGCCCTCGGGTGCACCGCCCGAACCCATGTACATGTCGATACCGGTCAGGTGTGCTTCGGCGCAGTGCATGACACCTGCCACGTCACCATCGGTGATCAGGCGGATCGCCGCACCGGTTTCGCGCACTTGACCGATCATTTCCTCGTGGCGCGGACGCTCGAGGATACAAACCGTGATATCGTCGGGGTTACAGCCCTTGGCCTTGGCCAGCGCTTCAACCCGTTCGCGCGGGGTCATTTCCAGCGATACGACGCCTTCTTCAAAGCCGGGGCCAATGGCCAGCTTGTCCATATAGACGTCCGGGGCGTGCAGCATCGAGCCGCGCGGACCCATCGAAATCACGGTCAGCGCGTTGGGCATGTCCTTGGCGGTCAGCGTGGTGCCTTCCAGCGGGTCCAGCGCGATATCCACGGCCGGGCCGTTGCCGGTGCCGACCTCTTCGCCGATGTACAGCATCGGCGCTTCGTCGCGTTCGCCTTCACCGATCACCACGACACCGGCGATGTCCAGTAGGTTCAACTGTTCGCGCATCGCGTTCACGGCGGCTTGGTCGGCGGCCTTTTCGTCGCCGCGGCCCACCAGCTTGGCAGAGGCGATTGCGGCCTGCTCGGCCACGCGGGCCAGTCCAAGCGAAAGCATACGGTCGTCGAAAATGGAAGGGGCGCTCATGTGGGGATCCTTTGCGAATAATCTGACTGAGGCTTAGACCAGTCGGCAGAGGGGCCACAAGCTGTTAGCGCAACCGGCGCGGGCAATGCTTCGACTCTGTGGCGCACATGCCCGCAACAGATGACTGCTGCGTGGAACTATGGCGGCTTCTAGGCGAATTCGCCGGATGCTCGCCAAAAAGCAAAGCGGTTTCATGGTTCTGTCGCATTCCGTTCGCGTGATGTCATCCCGCGACAGGCCGCGTCGAATCAAGCCTTCCCGCCCATGCGCAGCGCCATATCGATCATCCGCGCCGAAAAGCCCCATTCATTGTCATACCAGCCAAAGATGCGGATTTGCCGTGTGCCGACGCATTGCGTTTCGGGCAGGGCGATCACCAGACTTTCGGGCCGCATCCGCATATCCGCCGACACGACAGGATCATCGGTCACGCCCAAGACCGGGCTGTCCTGCGCCAAATCCCGAAGCCAGCGCACCGCGTCGCTGGGCAGGTCGCGCCGGGTTTGCAGCACCATATCCACGCAAGACACCGACGGCGTCGGCACGCGAATGGCCGCGCCGCTAAGGCGACCTGCCAGTTGCGGCAGCACCCGGTCTACCAGCTTGGTCGCCGAGGTGGTAGTCGGTACCATCGACACGGCCCCGGCCCGCGATCGGGCGAAATCGCCGCGCGGGCCGTCCACCATGGGCTGGCTGTTGGTATAGCAATGGACGGTGGTCATATGTCCGGTCTCAATCCCGACGGTGCGGTCGATCACCGCCAGCAAAGGGGCCATGGCATTGGTGGTACAGGACGCGTTTGAAATCACCCGCGCATTTCCCATGATGTCTTCGTTTGCGCCAAGCACCACGGTCGGCACATCGCCCTCGCACGGGCCAGAGACCAGAACCTTGCCCGCGCCAGCCTCCAATCCCCGCGATACGTCCTCGCGCGATTTGACCTTGCCGGTGCATTCCATCAGCAGGTCGATCCCGGTCAGGTCCAATTCGCCCTGATCTGCGGTTTGCGTGACCTTGATCCGGTGGCCATCGACGACCAGTGTGTCGCCATCGGTGTCGATCTGGCCGGGGTAGGGGCCGAAGACGCTGTCATAGCGCAGCAAATACGCCAAAGCATCCAGCGGCGCGATGTCGTTGATCGCCACGACCTGAAGCGGCGTGTCTTTTCGCGTGGTCATCAGCTGGCGCAGCACGCTGCGGCCAATCCGTCCGAATCCGTTGATGGCAATCCGCATAGCGCCCCTCCGTTCTTAGGCGCACGCTTGTCCGATTTGGCAGAAAGTTCAACCCTTGGAAGGGACAGCAATCAGCGCTTGCACATCGGCCACATTGGTGCCCGTCGCCTCGGTCACCAGCAGATCGCCTGCGGCCTTCAAGGCGGCATAGCTGTCATTGTTGGCCAGCAGCGCATCCACGTCTTGGCCAGCCGCCGCAATCCGCGCCACTGTGCCTGCGTCCACAATCGCCCCCGCCGCATCGGTTGGCCCGTCGCGGCCATCGGTGCCGCCTGACAGGAAGCACCAGTCAAAATCAACCGCCGGGGCCATCCGGGCGACACGCAACGCCAATTCCTGATTGCGCCCGCCCAGCCCGGTGCCTTTCAGCCGCACAGTGGTTTCCCCGCCAAACAGCCAGACCTTCGGTCCGTCGGGACGTTTGAGCGTGGCCAGAACCTCATTCGCTGCATCCTCGACATCGCCGGTCAGATGGTCAGACACGATCTCGGGCGACCAAAGCTGCGCTGCGGCCTCGGCCATGGCGGCCAGTGATTTGCCGTTCGATCCGATGATGATGTTGCGCGCCTCAGGGGCGGGGGGCGGCGTATGCCCGGCCTCAAGATGGGCGCGCACCGACTGCGGCAGCCGGTCCGCAACGCCCACCTGTTCCAGCAGGGCCAGCGCCTCGGAGGCGGTGCCGATGGGGGATACGGTCGGGCCGCTGGCAATGGCGCGCAGGTCATCGCCGATCACATCGGACAGAATATAGGCAGTGACAGGGGCAGGGGCCGCAAGCCGTAGCATCCCGCCGCCTTTAAGCTGCGACAACTGTTGCCGCACGAGGTTCATCTTGACGATGTCCAGCCCGCTTTCCAGCAGAAGACGGTTCACAGCGGCCTTGTCGGCCAGACTGACCCCCGGCACAGGTGCGGGCAGCAGCGCCGAGCCGCCGCCCGAAATCAGCGCAACAACCCGGTCATGCGGACCGGCCATCGACAAAAGCGCCATCACCGCCTGACCCGCTGCTTCGCCGCCCGCGTCGGGGACGGGGTGGCCAGCGTGCATGATGGTGGCACCGGGGCAGTCTGCGTGATTTTCGTGATGCGTGACGACCAGCGCCTCATGGGGGCCGCTGACATGTTCCAGCGCCGCCTGCATCATCGCGGGGGCGGCTTTGCCCACTGCAATCAAAAACGTCCGGCCCGGCGCGTCGGGCAAGGGGGCGTCCTCCATCGCGCGGATCATCGCCTTATGCGGGTCTGCCGCTGCGACGGCGGCGTGAAACAGCTGATGCGCGGCGGTGCGAAGATCGGGATGGTCGGACATGGCTCTCTCGTTCAGGTGGTGCCTGAAGGGAGCGTTCGAACGCCCCGAAAGTCAACCCAAAACCGGGTCTGGCATTGCCTGACTGTCTAAGAGAAGAGAGTGGTGGGCGACCTTGGAATCGAACCAAGCGTGCGTCTCCGCGAGGGAGTTACAGTCCCCTGCCACACCTTGCGGCCTGTCGCCCACTCTCTGCTACAGCGTTTCGCCGTTGCAGCGTGGGGGGTGATTACAGTTGGCTTTTTGCGGCGTCAACAGGAAAATTGCTTGCGGGTCCAGCTTGGTCCGCGCATTGTCCGGCCTTCGCAGGCCGAGGAGTCGGAAGATGGTGAAAAAGCCCAAGTGGGTCGTTGAAAAAGAACAGGCCAAGAAGGCCGCTAGCGCTGAAACGGTGTGGCTGTTCGGGCTACATGCGGTGCGCGATGCGCTGATGAATCCCAAGCGCGAAAAGCTGCGGTTGATTCTGACCAAGAACGCCGCTGACAAATTGGCCGATGCCGTGGCCGACGCCGGGATCGAACCGGAAATGGCCGATCCACGCAGATTCACCGCGCCGCTTGATCCGCAATCTGTGCACCAAGGGGCCGCGCTTGAGGTCAAACCGCTGAACTGGGGGCGGTTGGATGACGTGGCGATTGGCGGCGATCTGTCTGCCCCGCGTCTTGTTCTGCTGGACCGGGTCACCGATCCGCACAACGTCGGGGCGATTCTGCGATCTGCCGAGGTGTTCGGGGCGAATGCCGTGATCGGAACGCTGCACCATTCCGCGCCGGAAACCGGGGCTTTGGCCAAGACCGCCTCGGGCGCGTTGGAGCGTCAGCCCTATCTGCGCGAACGCAACCTTGCCGAGACAATGGAGAAGCTGCGCGAAATGGGCTATATCCTGCTGGGGCTGGACGGCACCGCGGAACAGTCCATCGAACAAGCGCTGGAAGGCCGTCGCGATCGTCCCGTCGCGCTGGTGCTGGGGGCCGAAGGGCCGGGCCTGCGCGAAAAGACCAAGGCCACCTGCGACGCCTTGGTTCGCATTGAATTTGCACGCGATTTCGGCTCGCTCAACGTGTCCAACGCGGCGGCGGTGGCGCTTTATGCCAGCCGCCCCGCCTAAGGGTCAGGCACCGGGATCTTTCAACGCCTCATGCGCGCGGCCTTTGATCAACCAGGCCGCGCCAAAAGCCCAAAGCGCGATCCATTCCCAGAACAGTGTGAAATACCGGCCCCAGCCGGTCATGTCGAAGGTCGGAATGCTCATCAGGCGGCGGATCGCAAACTCGATCACCAACACCACAACGGCCAGCCAAATCACGCTTCCCAGCCCGATATACAGCCCGTTGCGAATGCGTTTCGTCGGCTCCTGCCCCATGACGCCCATGGATTTGGGCGAATTGATCCGGGTGAAAACGCGCAGCACCACATAGCCCAGAATGCCGAACATCGTGACAGCGGCCAGATTGTGCAGGTAATCGCGCGGATCGAAGGACGCGCCGTCATAGCTACGGGTGCGCATCCATAGGTCAAAGGCGGGCGTGCCTGTGACACTATGTTCATCCCAGATCAGCATGTCATGGCCTGAAGGGTTGTCCAGAAACACCCGCGCCAGATCCTGCGAATCGTAGATGCAGCCCGATCCCGCCGTCGGAAAGATCGCGATTCCCAATGCGCAGATCCCGGCCAGAAACAGCAGCCTGAAATCGGTGGCGGTGAACGCTTCATACTGCGGGGCGCCGCGCAGGTCGGCCCGATAGACAAAGCACATCGAAATGCCGATGAAGAACAAACACCCGGCGAAGACATCGCTGGCCACCGGCACGAAATAGCTATGGCTGATCGAGGCCGGGATACAGCCATTTGTGACCGCGCCGATCAGTACGATCAGCAAAGGCAGGGCCAAAGCCACCGCCCCGACTGCGCGGTGCATATAGGTCAGCATCAAGGTTTCGGCGCTGGTGCCGGGTAAATCGGTGGGGCGAATGTGAATTTTCAGCATGGGTGCAATGTATTGTGGCAATGGGCCTTCAGGCTACACCCATGGCGTGCGCGGGTCATCCGAAACTTGCGTCATCGGCCCTTGGACCCAATATATGCCTCATCGAAAAGGAGAGGCCCTTGCCCAAAGGAACCAAAGTCGCCACTTGCACCTATTGTGGCACCCGCGCCGCGCTTGTTCTGCGCGGCCACGACCGACACGAGCTGACCTGCGCCAGTTGCGGCGCACCGCTGCACGATCTGAAAATGCTGCGCACCGACAAACCGGCCAAGCATGAGGAGCCAAGCGTGGTGCATGGGGTTATCAAAGAAAAGAAGGTCAAACCGTCCAAGGGTAAGACGAAGAAACGCAAATCCTTTGCCTCGCGGTTTTGGGACGAAGCCTTTGACGCGATTGAGGATATTTTCGACTAACGCCTAGCGAATCCACAGCCCTTCGCGCTTGATCCGGTTGCGGATCGCCTGTTCGCGGCGGGGCAGGTTGGCTTGGTCGAACAGGTCGCGCACCTTTTGGCCGCGGTTTTGATAGATCATCCGCTTGAATGGGTCGTAGTTTTTCAGCACCCGCTTGACCTTGTTCGGGGTCGCCGTGGCGCGCAGCGTGTCGACCACCCGGTCAGATTCGCGGGCGAACAGCAGCGGCATTAGGCGGTAGTGGCAGGTTGTGTCGCCATCCAGATAGCCGGGGGCCAGCGCATCGCGCCCGCCGCCAAGGGCATGGATGGTCAGGGGCAGGGCGATCTGATCCAGCCATGGGTCGAGCGTCTGGCCCAGCAATTCGCGCGGCGGATCGTTCAGGATGCCGACGGCGATGTCCAGAAACTGCGCGCCAAAGATCTGCGGGCAGCGGTAGTAGAAGAACCCGGCGTTGAAATAGAGATACCGCCGCCAGAAATCATCGGGCTGCGATAGGTCGAGTGAGCTTTCGAAATCCAGATCGAAGCGGTCATAGAGCGATTTCCAGATCTGCGTCAGGCCGGGGCCGTAAAGTTCGGGCTTGGGCCAGGTGCCTTCGCAGCGCAGCGAGGCCGAAGGGCGATCAAAATCAAACGGCACACGGCCCAGATCGTCCAAGACCAGCGTGTCACTGTCAAAGAACACGAAGGGTTGGCCAGCGGGCAGGGCAAACAGAGCCTCGATCTTGTTGCCATGGGGATAGGATGCGCCGAAATGGCGGTTTTCAAACGGTAGGATCGTCGCACCGCAGTCTTTCAGCAATTCGCGGACCTGATGGTCAGAAATGCGCGGGTTCTGATCCCAAAGCCGCGAAGGCTGCGGTTCGGCGACAAACAGGCGGAAAGGGCGCGAATGGGTCAGACGCGCAAAAGAGGCGGCGAACAGCGCGGCCTCATATTGCAGGCGGCCATGCTGACCGACGATCAGGATATTGACGCATTGTCCGGTGGCGGGGCCAGTCGGCATTTTACTTCCCAATCAAGCATTCGCGGTTGGTCGCAGTGGCGATCTGCGCCCAAAAGACGATCAATCTTGTGTCACATATATATGTTGCGTCCCATACCATTGGTCGAGGGGCGCGGGCAATGCACAGCCAGATGACAATTGAAACTGTTTAAAATTTTGGCAGGCGCGTGATCCAATTGTGAGCCCGCGCGCCGCGCAGGCTCGCTTTGATTGCCCGGACCGGCGCTGCCGATCCGGGCGGTGGGCGCTAGCCGATCAAGATGGGCGTCATGACCTGCGGTTCTATGACGTCGACGCCGGGCAGGGCGGCGGCCAAAGCCTCAGCCGATTGTTCCAGCGCGGGGAAGGTGCGGTAATGGCCGGGGATCACCGTTTTGAAGTTGAAATAGCGTTTGGCCGCATAGGCGGCCCCGGCCATATCCATGGTGTAAAACCCGCCCGCGCTAAGGATGCCGATGTCGGGTTTGTGGTAATCGCCGATCCAGTCCATATCGGCCATGATCGTGGTGTCGCCCGAATGATAGATCGTGTGGCCCTCGCCCTTGATGATGAAGCCGACTTCGGCCCCGGTGTATTTGGGCGATCCGTCAATCTCGATCGAGCTGGAATGCGAGGCGGGGACCATGATCACCTCAACCACCCCAAAGCGCAGCGTGCCGCCCTTGTTGAATCCGGTGACCTGTTTTGCGCCCTTGCCGGTCAGGACTTTGGCCAGTTCGACCATCGTCACCATCGGCGCGCCGGTGCGGTCTGCCACTTCGATCACATCGGCGGTGTGGTCAAAATGCCCGTGGGTCACAAGGATCTGTGTGGCACCGGCGATCGCGGCCTCATGCTGATCCTCGGGCAGCATCGGATTGCCGTGCAGCCAAGGATCGATCAGCAATACCTGATCTTCGATTTCGATTCGAAATGAGCCGTGGCCAAGCCAAATGATGTTCATGAAACCCTCCTGTTGTTGGCCAAAGACTAGCATTCTCGGGAACAAGCGCCATATCCGTTTTACAGGAGGGCCGGCGCAATGAATTGGACTGAGGCGGTAGACGGCTATTGTGAACGGCTAGGGCCGGGCCTTTTCGATGAGCCTTTGAATGCCGCGACCAATCTGGCCTTTATCGCCGTCGCGGTCTGGCTTTGGCCGCAATGCCGGGGTGTGGCGCGGGTGCTGTGTGCGATCCTGTTTGCCATCGGAACCGGGTCGCTATTGTTTCATACCTTTGCGCAGCCTTGGGCCGGGGTGTTGGATGTGGCGCCGATTGCGCTGTTTATCCTTGTCTATATCTTTGCCGCGACGCGCGATTTTCTGGGGCAAAACAAATGGGTGAGTGCGGCGGCCGTGTTGGCCTTCTTTCCGTTTGCCGCGCTGACGGCCCCGATTTTGGGGCGCATTCCGGGGCTGGAAAGTTCAGCCGCCTATACGCCGGTGCCCCTGTTGATCGCGATTTATGCCGGTGTTCTTTGGAGGCGAGACCGCGATACGGCCCGCCGTTTGGCCACTGGGGCGGGGCTGCTATGTGTGTCGATCGGGTTTCGGGCCCTGGACATGCCGATGTGCGGGGCGCTGCCAATTGGCACGCATTTCCTGTGGCATTGTTTGAACGCCGCCATGCTGGGATGGATGATCGCGGCGCTTCCGTCCTGCCAGATTCGACGCCTTTAAGGCGAGCGAGCGCCACTTTAGTCGCACTTCCGTAGAGTTGTTTGCATCCCGTGAAATATATCAGTTATAGGGGCCGCAACTATAACGATAAGAGTGACAGCCAATGTTACCAGAGCTGAATTACTGCGAGAGTCAGGGCCAAATCCATTCGGGAGAGCCTTTGAACGTCGCAACATCCCTTGTCTTCTTTTTGATGGCTGGCCTGCTTTGGCGCTCGACCAAGGGATATCCGCTGGCGCGGGTGATGATCATCGCATTGGTCGTACTGGGTGCCGTGATTACGAACAATCATCTGTTTGCTCCGGCCTATGGTGCGATTAGCCTATACATTGCGCGATTGGGCTTTATCGTCGTTTTGTTCTACGCAATTGGGCGCGGCATTTTGGAACTGCCCGTATCCGGCGCCATTCTGTTGGCGGTACTTGCTCTGCCAGCCGCATGGGGCATGTCGGCCCTGTTTGAGATGATTCCGGGCATGTCGCGATCTTCCGTCATTTATGGGCCGTTTGCGTTGGTCTTTGGCATGCTGGCCCTGATCCTGCGCGGGCATGCGCCCGAAACCTCGTGGCGGATGGCGGTTGCCGGGCTTTGGCTGCTGCTGGCTTTGCCGATCCGGTCGCTTGATCTGAAATATTGCGGGTTCTTCCCGCATGGCACGCATTTCCTGTGGCATATCCTGATTGCGCTGGAAATGGGCTGGCTGATCCACACCTATCGCCGCCATATGCTTGCCCATCGCGACGTGCAGGGGTAAACGCTGGGGCCAACAGGCATTCGCAATGAGGTTGCCCCCATGTCGATTGATAAACAGACCGCCGCCCGCGTGGCAAAACTGGCCCGTATCAAGGTCGAAGACGATGCGCTTCCGGCTCTGGCTGAGGAGTTTAACAACATCCTTGGCTTTATTGAGCAATTGCAGGAAGTGGACGTAGACGGCGTTGAGCCGATGGTGTCGGTGACGCCGATGCGTCTGAAGCGCCGTGTGGATGGTGTGACCGATGGCAACCAGCAGGACAAAGTGCTGAAGAACGCGCCCGACGCCCGCGAGGGCTTCTTTGCCGTGCCGAAGGTGGTGGAATAATGACCGATCTGACCAAGATGAAAGTGGCCGAGGCCCGCGATGCGCTGCGCAAGGGCGATGTTACCTCGGTTCAACTGACGGAATCGCTTCTGTCGGCGATCGAAGGCGCGGATGCGCTGAACGCCTATGTGCACAAGACCCCCGAAATCGCGCTTGATCAGGCCAAGGCCGCTGATGCCCGCATTCAGGCCGGTGATGCGCCCGACATGTGCGGCATCCCGATGGGTATCAAGGATCTGTTCTGCACCAAGGGTGTGCCCAGCCAAGCGGCCAGCCGCATTCTGGAAGGCTTCAAGCCGGAATATGAATCCACCGTCACGACCAAACTGTTTGACGCGGGCACCGTGATGCTGGGTAAGCTGAACATGGACGAATTCGCCATGGGCAGCTCGAACGAAACATCCTGCTATGGCGATGCGGTGAACCCGTGGCGTCGCGGCAATGACGATGCGCTGTTGACGCCGGGCGGCTCTTCGGGTGGCTCGGCTGCTGCTGTGGCCGCTGACCTGTGCCTTGCGGCAACCGGCACTGATACCGGCGGCTCGATCCGCCAGCCTGCTGCCTTCACCGGCATCACCGGCATCAAGCCGACCTACGGGCGTTGTTCGCGCTGGGGCATCGTGGCCTTTGCCAGCTCGCTCGATCAGGCGGGTCCGATGACCAAAGACGTCCGCGACGCGGCAATCGTGCTTGAGGCGATGTGCGGCCAGGACGCCAAGGATTCGACCAGCGCCGATCTGCCGGTTCCGAACTTTGAGGCGATGCTGACCGGCGATATCCGCGGCAAGGTCATCGGCATTCCCAAGGAATACCGCCTTGATGGTATGCCCGCCGAGATTGAAAAGCTTTGGGCCGATGGCATCGCGATGCTCAAGGCCGCTGGCGCCGAGATCCGCGACATTTCCCTGCCGCACACCAAATACGCGCTGCCGACCTATTACGTCATCGCCCCTGCCGAGGCGTCGTCGAACCTGGCGCGCTATGACGGCGTGCGCTATGGTCACCGCGCCAAGTTGGCACAGGGTGACGGCATCACCGAGATGTACGAAAAAACCCGCGCCGAAGGCTTCGGCCACGAGGTGCAGCGCCGCGTGATGGTTGGCACCTATGTGCTGTCGGCTGGCTTTTATGACGCCTATTACAACCGCGCCCGCAAGGTCCGCACGCTGATCAAGAAAGACTTCGAAGATGTCTTTGCCGCTGGCGTTGACGCGATCCTGACCCCGGCCACCCCCTCCGCCGCTTTTGGCTTGGGCGAAATGACCGAGGCCGATCCGGTTCAGATGTACCTCAACGACGTATTCACCGTGACCGTCAACCTGGCAGGCCTGCCCGGTATTTCGGTGCCCACCGGCGTCGATGCGCAGGGCCTGCCGCTGGGGCTGCAACTGATTGGCCGCCCGTGGGAAGAGGGCGATCTGCTGAACACCGCCTATGCGCTGGAACAGGCCGCGGGCTTTGTTTCCAAGCCGACCAAGTGGTGGTAAGGTCCGCAACAAGTGTCACAAAAGGCTCAGGGGCAGATGAAACGGGCAATTCTTGGAACGGTCGCCATCTTGATGGTGGCGGCCTGCGATCCGCAAATACCGGATAGCGCCGCAGGCGTCGGCTTTGACAATTACGACAGCTACCGCGAACGTCAGCGCCAACGCGAAGAGGCACTGAGCGGTCGTGTCTCCGTTCCGGCCCCGGCCCGTGTGACGGAAACCACGCTGGATGATGCAGCCAATTCGCAAGCGCGCGATGCCAATTCCGGTGTCGAACCGGTCAATGCCTCGCCCTCAAACCCCGCGCCGCAGGTCGTGACCAATTCCAGCGGCATTTCGAATGAGAACGATTTCTCGGCCGTGTCAGATGTTCGCAGCATCCAAAGCGACGCGGACCGCATCGCCCAGAATCGCGCGCAATATCAACAGGTTCAGCCCACGGCGCTGCCGTCCCGCTCTGGCTCGGATGGTCCGAACATCGTGGAATATGCGCTGAACTCGACCAACCCGATGGGCAATTCGATCTACCGCCGTGTCGGCATCAATCTGGCCTCCAAGAACCTGCGCAACTGCGCGTCCTACCCGTCGCCCGACCGCGCCCAAGAGGAATTCTTGGCCAAGGGCGGCCCGCAGAAAGACCGGCTTGCCCTCGATATCGACGGTGACGGCTACGCCTGCGATTGGAACCCGCGCCCGTTCCAACTGGCGCGGCAAGCAGCCCGCCAAGGTCAAAACTGACCCCGGTCTGGCACCCATCCCCCAATTTCGGCCCGCGCCGCGATGGCGCGGAGCCCGATATGGTGGTCATCCACTACACCGCAATGAAAAGCGCCGAAGCCGCGCGCGATTGGCTCTGCAACCCCGAAGCGCAGGTCTCGGCTCATTACGTGATCGCCGAAGATGGCCGCATCTGGCAGCTTGTGGATGAGGCCGCGCGCGCTTGGCACGCCGGGGCAGGGCAGTGGGGCAGTTGCACAGACGTCAATTCCCGCTCCATCGGGATCGAGCTTTCGAACCTTGGCACCCACCCCTTTGCCGAACCGCAAATGGCGGCGCTCGAATCCCTGCTCAAGGGCATTCTTGCTCGATGGACCATCCCGCCCGAGCGAGTCATCGGCCATTCCGACATGGCACCGGGCCGCAAAATCGACCCCGGCCCGCGCTTCGACTGGCAGCGCCTTGCCCGCCAAGGGCTGGCCGTCTGGCCTGACGCCCTGCACAGCCTGGCCCATAGCGCCACAGACAGCCCGCTTGAGGCCGCGTTGGCCGCCATCGGCTACACCTGCGACGTGCCGCTGGACACCCGCCTCAGCGCCTTCCGCAGCCGCTTCAATCGCGCGGCCACCGGCCCCGCCACCCAAGCCGACCTTGCCATTGCCCAATCCCTCGCCGCACGCTTCCCCGTTGACCGGGGCCAAGGATCAGCGTAACGAACCTCTCGCGCGGAGGGCCGGATGGCCGCGGGTCGAAAGACGCGAGGAAAGTCCGGACTCCCTGAAGCAACGGTGCCGGGTAACGCCCGGGCAGGGCAACCTGACGGATAGCGCCACAGAAAACAAACCGCCTTGGGTTTCCAAGGTCAGGGTGAAACGGTGGGGTAAGAGCCCACCGGGCCGCTGGCAACAGGGGCCGCATGGCAAGCCCCACCGGGAGCAATGCCGAATAGGGACCTCGCGCGGGGCATGATCCTTCGGGATATCGCCGCAGGGCCGCTTCAGCCCAGAGGTCCGGGTTGGCAGCTTGAGGCGCGTAGCAATGCGCGCCCTAGAGGAATGGTCATCCCCCGCAAGGGGACAAAATCCGGCTTACAGGCCCTCCGCGCATAGACCAACGCCAACAATATCAGGCCCGTCCCCCTCCCTTCATCTTTCCCCAAATCCTCCGGGGAGCGCGAGGGGCAGCGCCCCTCGCACTTGCCTTCAACGCAGGCGACTCCCATGCCAAATAATGAATCCACCCCTCGCATGCCCCCGGTTGGCGGTGCCGCTACAAAAATCTAACCCCCGGGATAAGTTTTTCACCTCAAACCCATGCTTTCCTCTCTGAATCCGGTTGACTCCGGCCCAAGCGTCGGTAAAAGGCGGGCTTCATAGGATTTCACGGGCCGCTGCAGGTCCGCTGCAGGAGACGACCCATGGCGAAGCCGACCACCATCAAAATCCGCCTGAACTCGACCGCAGGCACCGGCCACTTCTACGTGACCAAGAAGAACGCGCGTACGATGACCGAGAAAATGACCGTTCGTAAATACGACCCGGTTGTTCGCAAGCACGTCGAATACAAAGAAGGCAAGATCAAGTAATCTTGCCTCTCTGACCCGGGACGGGACAGGCACCGCGCTTCGTATGAAGCGCGGTGTTTCTATTTGTGCGGGCCGGTTGTTTGCGCCGCCTCCTTGGGCCACTGGCGTAGCGCACATCCCGGTCAAAGGAAATCGGGGGCGATCACGGCCCCCTTTATCTGGCCCCGTTGACGCCCTCTACGCCAACAGATCGAAGGTCTGACCGGCCGCAAGCACATTCAGGCTGGTCTGCGCGTCCCCGTCCACCAGCGCCCAAAGCAGGTTGCCTGAGGGGACATGGGTGACAAACACTTCTTGCACGCTGGCATCCCCTGCATTCGCCGTGGTGGCGCGCTGAACAAGGAAATCAGATTTGGTCGCCGCGCCGCCGCCGAAGAACAGCACGTCGCCCTGTGCGGCGTCAAAGTCCTGAATCCAGTCGCTGCCATGACCCGCCGCATTGGTGTGATAGAACTTATCCGCGCCTGTGCCGCCATTCACCCGGTCAAAGCCAAAGCCCCCGTTGATGAAGTCGTCCCCATCCCCGCCAAAGATCAGGTCAGACCAGGCGCTGCCGGTCAGAACGTCATTGCCCGTGCCGCCAATGACTGTATCAACGCCAAATCCGCCCTCGATGCTGTCGTCCCCGGCGTCGCCGCGCAACTCATCGTTGCCGTAGCCGCCGTCGATGGAATCGTTGCCATCACCGCCATAGACTTGGTCGCGCAAGTCGTTGGCGGTATCGCCTCCGAACAGCACGTCATTGCCTGCGCCGCCAATCAGCGTATCGGCGCTGTCTCCACCTTTCAGTGTGTCATTGCCGCCGCCACCGTTTAGCGTGTCGCTGCCGGTATCACCGTACAATTTTTCATCGGCATCCGTGCCGGTAAAGACCGCATCTAGCCCGCCAGTCAGCTCGATGCTTTCAACGCTGATCACCTCGTCGCGGTGATCCGTTTCGCCGAGCTTGCCAATAAATTGACCCGCCAGATTGATCTCAAGATCATAGGCGTTCGGGTCTTCGTCGCTCAGGTCGATGAGCAGAAGGTCAAAGCCATCGCCGCCGTCAAAGGTGTCGTCGCCTGTGTCCATAAAGAACCGGTCATCGCCGCCAAACCCGCGCAAATGGTCATCGCCCCCGCCACCGGCAAATTCATCGTTGCCGCTGCCGCCGTAGAACAGATCGTCACCATAGCCGCCTTCGATCAATTCAATTCCGCTGAAACTGTCCGTCCAGCCCCAGCCATCGGCGACGGTGCCTGTACCTTGGCCTGTCATCGATACGACAATGCCGAACACAGGGTCGCCTGCGCTGTCCCAGCCATCATCGCGATAGCTGAGCAGGTCATTGCTTGCGACGCCGACATAGGTGTCATCGCCGCTGCCAGCCATGAAGGCTGTCCCCCCGGCGCCGCCGGTCACGCTGTCATTGCCCGCGCGGTCAAAGACATAGCCCGTGCTATCGCCCATGATGATGATGTCGTCATGGGCGGTGCCATAGAAGTTTTCAACGCCAAACACCTGATCGGTGTAATTGGCGGTGACCACGGTATTGGCCAGAATGCCCTGCTGGGTCATGCCGGACAGGTTGGCGCGAATAAAGGTGTCCAGCCCTTGGTAGGATGCGCCGTCCTCGCCGTCACCGCCATCCAGCGTGTCCTGCCCTTCGGAGCGGAAGAAGACGTCATTGCCGATCCCGGCATTGGCGCTGTCATTGCCGGGGGTGCCAAAGATTGCGTCATCCTCATACCTGCTGACGCCATCGGGCAGGGGGTAGGTCAAAATCTGCGTGCCGGGCTCAAACCCGCTGCCCGCTGGCGCATCCCCGACCGAGGTGACCAACGTTTCCAGCGTGTCGAAATCGGCCTTGGTATCAAGCCCGGCGAACAGGTCATCGCCGCCCAGCAGGATGTAATACTCGCCAACCCCGTCCAGTCGAATGTCAACGCCCCAGACATAGCTGGTGGTGGTGTCGGTTTTCACTTCCATCACCCAAGACACCAGATCGTCGGGGTCCACGACGGCCCAATCCAAAAGCAGGTTGATAAAGTTATCGGCCAAAAGCTCGACCGGGGTGGGGCCGAACCCCACCGGGGCTGTGTCATAGCCATATGTGACGGACGTGGCACCGTCGCCGACGATCAGGCTGATGGTGGCATCGCGATATTCGCTGGCCTTTTCGTCCGGTCCGTAATTCACGTAACGGGCGTTGAAGGAATAGGTTGTCATTTAAGCTCCCCCAAATGATTGTTTTAAATGTTTGGAGCGATGCTAAGCGGCGTCATGCGACCTGACAACTGAAGATTGCGCAAAGAAAAAGCCCCGGCGGCTGCCGGGGCTTTGCAAATTGTCGCGCTAGGCTTGCGTTATTCGCGATTGCCAAGCAGTTGCAGCAGGAACATGAACATGTTGATGAAGTCCAGGTACAGGCGCAGGGCACCCATGATTGCGGACTTGCCAAGCCATTCGCTGTCGCCGTGCTGGGCGTGGGCGATGTATTCGTTCTTGATCGACTGCGTGTCATAGGCGGTCAGGCCAGCGAAGATCAGCAGACCAACGATGGTGATCGCGAAGTGCAGCGCCGACGAGGCGATGAAGATGTTCAGGATCGAGGCCACAACCAGACCGATCAAGCCCATCATCAAGAAGGTGCCCATACCGCTGAGGTTCTTCTTGGTGACATAGCCGTAGAGGCTAAGACCCGCGAAGGCGATCGAGGTCACAAGGAAGACGGACGCGATCGACATGCCGGTGAAGGCCACGAAGATCCACGACATCGACAGGCCCATGACGGCCGCGAAGGCGTAGAAGAACAACTGTGCGGCTGCTGCTGACAAACGGTTGATGGCCGCACTGAAGGCGAACACCATGATGAGCGGCGCGAACATCACGATCCAGCCAAGGATATTCGGCTTTAGGGTCATCGGGTCGCGGAAGATCCCAAGCAGTTCCGGGCTGGAGCCGACCGCCCATGCCACGATGAAGGTCAGCAAAGTGCCGATCGACATCGTGCCATAGACTTTGTTCATATGAGTCCGAAGACCCTCGTCAATCTGGGCGGCGCGGGCACCTGCCGCTGTCGTCCGGATTGTGTTGTAGTCAGCCATTTTTCCCTCCGATAGAAACAGATTCCGGGGTTTCCCGGTTCCTATGAAATATCGGAAAGGTTACATCTTTTTTCAAGGTTTGTATGTGAACAAACTGCGTTATTCGCGCCAGCCCATCGGGGCATCCCAGAAACCGCGCGCGGCTTCTTCGTTGGCTTGGGCGCGGGTCAGGCCGATGTCTGCCAATGCGGCATCATCCAGATCGGCAAGTTGGCGGCGCTGTTGGTGCACCGTGAACAGGCGTGCAAAGCGCGATACGGCATTGCCGGAACGGGGGGCGTGCATTGCGGGAAGCGAAATATAGGCCATCGGAATACCTTTCATATTTTGATAGGTTGGTGATTTTGTATGACGTTGCTTGATTTATATGGTGAAGTAGGGTCATATTAAAAACGAATGTTTTTTGTGTAATACATCACAGGCCTTGATGAATGCGAAATCTTGATGTGACGACCCTGCGGTCCTTTGTGGCCGTCGCTGAATCTGGCGGGGTGACCCGCGCCGCCGGGTTCCTGAACTTGACCCAATCCGCAGTCTCTATGCAGTTGAAGCGTCTGGAAGAATTGCTTGACCTGAAGCTGCTGGAAAGGGCCGGGCGCACCGTGGCGCTGACCCCTGCGGGCGAACAACTGTTGGTCTTTGCCAAGCGGATGGTGGCCCTGAACGACGAAGCCTTTTCGCGGCTGACTGACAACACCTACGAAGGCGAAGTGATCCTTGGGGTGCCGCATGACATCGTTTATCCGGTCATTCCCCGCGTGATGCAGCGATTCAACGCCGAATTCCCACGCGTGAAGGTGCAGCTGATCTCGTCCTACACCTCGCAACTGGTCAAACAGTTCTCGCGCGGTGAGGTGGATGTGATTCTGACCACCGAAAGCACGGTGTCTGAAGGCGGCGAGACTTTGGCCGAGGTGCCGCTGCGCTGGGTGGCCGCGCCGGGCAGCAACGCGGTCAAGCAACGGCCCCTGCGGCTGGCTTTCTGCCGTCTGTGCCGGTTCCGCCCCGGCGCGCTGCGCAGCTTGGAAAAGGCCGATGTTCAGTGGGAAATGGCGGTTGAATCCGAAAACGACCGCGCGGTTGAGGCGTCGGTCAGCGCCGATCTGGCAGTCACGGCGATGCTTGAAGGCCACGCGCCGCAGCATCTGGACTATGTGGACCGCAGCATCGGGCTGCCCGAACTCGATATGCAAAAGATCAACGTTTATGTCGGCCCCGGCCGGCCCGAGATTTTGCAACCCATGCGCCAGATGATCCGCCAGGGGTTTGAGGCGCTCTAAGCGCTGCGCACCCAGCGGTGCATCACATCCCGCCCGCAAGCGCGGGTTTCAATCAGACGATAGCGCGGGGCCTCGTCCAAACGGCTGAGGCCCAGCACCCCCACAGAAGGCTGCCCTTCGGCGCCAATGGCCAGCCCGGCGGTAAAGCCGATCAGCTCATCCACCAGATCCGCCAGCAGAAGCGACGCCGCAAGCGATCCGCCACCTTCGCAGAACACCCGCGTCAAGCCGCGCTCGCCCAGCCGTTGCAGCAGCGACACAGGGTCAAGCTGCCCGGCCTCGGTCTCAATCGGAACCAGCGCTGCGCCGACGCTGTCCCACGCTTCGCGCAGGGCAGGGGCCGCGTCATGGCCGTGGCAGATCCAGACCGGCACATCCTTGGCGGTTTGGGCAAGCTGGCTCATCAACGGGACATCCAGCAGACGTGAGGCGACAACGCGCACCGGTTGCTGCACATTGCCGAAATCGCGCACGGTCAACGATGGGTCATCCGCCCGCGCCGTGCCAGCCCCCACCAGAACCGCATCATGACGCAGGCGCATCGCGTGCACCTCTCGCCGGGCTTCGGGACCGGTGATCCATTTGCTGTGACCGGCTGCGGTGGCAATGCGCCCGTCGAAACTGGTCGCCAGTTTGAGCGTGACCCAAGGCCTTCCCTGTTCGGTGCGCAGAAAGAACCCGGCGTGGTCGCGGGCGGCCTCTTCGCTTAAGACCCCGGTGGTCACCTCGATCCCGGCATCCCGCAGCATGGCAAAGCCTTGGCCCGACACGCGCGGATCGCTGTCTTGAACGGCGGCAACCACACGGGCCACGCCCGCATCAATCAGCGCTTGCGCACAGGGCGGCGTGCGCCCGTGATGGGCGCAGGGTTCCAGCGTGACATAGGCGGTGGCCCCACGCGCCCGATCGCCCGCCATGGCCAGCGCCTCGGTTTCGGCGTGGGGGCGACCGCCGGCCTGCGTCCAGCCGCGGCCAACGATCACATCGCCCTGAACGATGACACAGCCGACCGCAGGGTTGGGCCAAGTCCGGCCCATGCCGCGGCGACCCAGCGAAAGCGCATGGGCCATGTGCCGCGTGTCTTGCTGGCTCACTTCTCGGGCTGCGAGTCCGGGCGCAATTCGCTGACGAACTTGTCAAAGTCATCAGCCGCCTGGAAGTTCTTGTACACGCTGGCAAATCGCACGTAGGCGACGGTATCGATCCGTGCCAGCGTTTCCATCACGATTTCCCCGATCTGTTTCGAGTTGATGTCCGTCTCGCCCATGCTTTCCAGGCGGCGCACGATCCCCGAGATCATCTGATCGATGCGTTCGGGATCAATCGGCCGCTTCTGAAGTGCGATACGGATGGACCGTTCCAGTTTGTCCCGGTCGAAATCTTCGCGGCGTCCGCTGGTTTTGATGACGACCAGATCACGCAGCTGAACGCGTTCATAGGTGGTGAACCGGCCCCCGCAGGCCGGGCAAAACCGGCGCCGACGGATTGAGACATGGTCTTCGGCCGGGCGTGAATCTTTGACTTGAGTGTCGATATTTCCGCAAAACGGGCAGCGCATTCGCCGTCCCCCTCGTTCATTGTTGTACCTGCCTGTGGGGTTGGTCCCCACTTATCCACAGCCACTATAGGTCAGCCTCTAGGCTTTGGGTAGTACCCAATTGCCTCCGCTAGATGATGCGGCCTAGCGCGAGAATTTCAGAGGCAGATTAAAGTCATATGACGCGTTGTTCAGCGCTTTGGGGGCGGCTGGCAGGCGTGCGGCGCGGACCGCTTTCAGCGCGGCTTTGTCCAAGGCGGCGTCGCCGGACGATCCGGTAATCGTCGCCGCCATCAGTTTGCCGCCGCGCGATACGGTGATGCGCAGCTTGACTGTGCCTTGGGCACGAGTGCCGCCGGGATAGCGCTGCGCCCGTGCGATCCGCGACCGGATCTGCCCGCCCCATTTGGCCATCGCATTTTGGCGTTCGGCCTTGGACGGGCCAGAGGCTGCGGTTTTGGCTGTGCCTGCGCTGGCCGTGGCCGTCTTGCCTGCGCCGGTCGCCTTTTGAGCGGGCTGCGGGGCGCTGGGTTTGGCCTTTGGCTTGGTGGCGTTCTTTTGGGGTGCCGGTTTGGTCGCGGGCTTGGGCTTGGGCGCAGGGCGGGCCACGGGGCGGGGCGATGTGGCGGGCGCGGCCACGGGCTGCGGCTCGGCTGTGCTGGTGTCAATGCTGGGCGCATATGGGCTGGCCTGCGGCGCGGCCATCATCGCCAGCGCTTGCGTGGGCAATTTGTCATTGACCAAAGGCGGCGGCGCAGGCGGTAGGCCCATTGCTTCGCTGACAGGTTCGGGCGCGGTCGGGGCAGGCGGCAGCGGCAGGCCCGGATCGGCCATTGGCGCAAGGGATTGATCCTGCGGCGACTGCGGCGCGATTGGTGGGGGCAACGCGGCGCGGCGGGCAGGATCTGGCGCTGCATCGGCGACGACGGGCGCGACATCGCCGGCGTTAACATCAGGCTGAGCGATATCCTGAGCAGCCTCCGGCGCGGTCTCCCACGCGGCGACCAAGGATTGCACCTGTTCTGGCATCGCCGCCAGCGACACCTGCGCCTGTCCGCCTTCTCCGCTCGCCGCAGGCCCGCCGCCGGGCGCGATGGCAAAGACGGCCAGATGCAGCCCCGTCGCCAGCCCTAGGAATATCGCGCCCTCGGCCAGCTTCATCGCCGTGCCCCCGTCACAAGCCGGATGTCAGTCGCCCCAAGCGCGGTTAGCTTGGCCAGGGTCTGGGCCAGCGCCCGCGCTTCGGCGTTCCGGTCGGCCCGCAGTTCAACCACCCCGCCTTGCAGCGCCGCCGTCATAGCCGCCTCGCCGCGCAGATCCTGAAAGGCCAGCGTGCCATCGGCGGCCAGATAAAGCGCGTTTCCCCGCGCTTCGTCCATCGCCTCGGCGTCGGGCAGGATCACCTCAACCGGGTCGGGCGGGGCGATTTCGGCGGACAGAAGAAAGAAGATCAGCAGCAGGAACACCACGTTGATCATCGGAACGATCTGTTCGCGCATCGGGCGGCGAGGGGCAGGGCGCAGCAGCATGGTTAGTCCACCACCGCCAGATTGGTCAGCCCGGCGCGGCGCAATATGTCCAGCACATCGACCATATCCTGCACGGTTGCCGTGCCTTCTGGGCGCAGAACCACCAGATCGCCGGGCGATTGCATCAACGGGGCCAAGGCCTGTGGCAATTCATCCGCCACGGGCACACCATTCAGGCGCAGCCCATCCGCCGCCACCGTCACCAGACGCGGCGGGCCGGAATAGGTGCTGCTGCCCGCGCCGCTGGCCAAGCTCAGCGTCATGTCCGTGCCAAAGCGGGCGGCCAGCATGAAAAACACCAGCAGCAGAAACACCACGTCGATCATCGGCGTCAGGCTGGGGCGGCGCGACCGGCGCGGGGTATCGAGGGACAGCAGGCTCATTCGGCGTTGAAAATCCGGGTGGCCAGATCTTCGAGGTCATGCGCGACCGACTCCGCCAAAGCCTCGAACCACGTCAGCGCCATGCCCGCGGGAATAGCTACCGCCATCCCGGCGGCGGTGGTCAAAAGCGCCTCCCAGATGCCACCCGCCAGCGCGGCGGGGTCGGCGCGGTTGCCGCTGTCTTGCAGGGCCTGAAAGGCGTCGATCATGCCCAGAACAGTGCCCAGCAGACCGATCAGCGGCGCGATGGTCATCACCAATTCCAGCGGGCGTAGCCCTTGGCGGGCGTCGCGCATCACCGCGCGGGCGACGCGGGCGGTTTCCTCTTTGGCCTGATCGCGCTCCATCTTTCCCAGCGCGGCGAAGGCTGCGGCCACGACCCGCAGCCGCAGGCTTTTGCCGTTTCGCGCCAGTGCCAGCGCGGCCGAGCGGTCGCCGGTCAGCCACATCTGGGCGGCGCAATTGGCCCGTCTGCCGCCCCATGCCCCTAGGCGCATCAATTGCCAGATCTTCCACAGGATCAGCGCAAGGGTGCAGACCGACAGGGCCGCAATCGCCCAAAGGGCAGGGCCGCCCTTGTTCAGCATTTCGATCAAAGCGTCGCTCATGCGGCCTCCGATGGGTTGAGGATTTGCAACAGGGCATCAAGCCCGTCTGTCAGGCAGGCGGGGCCGGGTTGCAGGATCAAGGGAGACTTGATTTCGTGAATGCGCCCATGGCGCACGGCCGGGATCTGGTCCCAGCCGGGGCGGGCGGCGATCTTTTCGGGGCGCACCTTCTTGCCGCACCAACTGCCGATGATGACATCGGGCTGGGCGTCGATCACGTCTTGCGGGGTGATGATGCGGTCCTTGGCCGATTGTTCAAACCGCAGATGGGCAAAGCAATCGGTGCCGCCCACCGCCTCGATCAGTTCAGACACCCAGCCAATGCCGGTGATCAGCGGCTCATCCCATTCTTCGAAATAGACGCGGGGACGCGCGGCAGGTTCTGGGACGGCGTTCAGGCGGTCAATCAACGTATCGGTCAGTGCATCGGCGGCCTCGGCGCAATTGGTCAGGCGGCCAAGCGTGCGGATCATGTTGAAAATGCCCGACAGGTCGCGCTGATTGAAGGCGTGCACCTGAATGCCTGCGCGGATCAGATCGGCGGCGATATCGGCCTGAAGGTCCGAGAACGTCAGAACAAGGTCCGGCTTTAGCGCGATGATCTTTGGCACATCGGCGGAGGTAAAGGCCCCAACGCGCGGTTTTTCCTTACGCACCCGCGCAGGGCGGACGGCATAGCCTGTCACGCCGACGATCAGATGCTCTTGCCCCAGAAGGTACAGCGTTTCGACCGTTTCTTCGGTCAGGCAAACGATGCGTTGCGGCCCGTTCATGGCAGCACGTCGATGGGCTGGAACAACGCGCCGTGTTCTGTGTCGATCACGCGGGCGCGGATGTGGAAGGTGGTGGCAAGGTTGCCTTCGGTCAGCACCTCGGCGGGTGTGCCATCGGCCACAAGCCGCCCTTTGTCCAACATCAGAAGCCGTCCGCAGTATCGCGCGGCAAGGCTCAGATCGTGAAGCGAGACCAGAACCGTATGCCCTTCGGCCGCCAGATCGCGGAACACGCGCAGGGTGGCGATTTGTGCGGCGGGGTCTAGACCGGCGATGGGTTCATCCGCCACCAGAAGCGGGGTGTCTTGCGCCAAGGCGCGGGCAATCAGTACGCGGGCTTGTTCGCCCCCCGACAGGGCGTTGGCGGCGCGGTCGCGGAAACCGGTCAGGCCCATGCGGTCCAGCGCCTTATCGACCTGCGCTTGATCCTGCGCCGATAGCTTGGCCCCCGTGGGCCGGTGTGGCATCCGCCCCAGCGCCACGACGGTTTCAACCGTCACGGGCCATGCGATTTCGCGCTGTTGCGGCATCCATGCGGCCAGTTTGGCCCGCTCGCTGGCGCGCATCTGCGCGAGGGACGACCGCCCCTCATGCGCCAGAAGACCAAGGGCGGCGCGCATAAGGCTGGTTTTCCCCGCGCCATTGGGGCCGATCAGGCCGATCAATTCGCCCTTGCCGATCTGGAACGACACGCCATCGACTACCGGGCATTGCCCGCGCCGGACCGTCAGGGTTTCAAGCGTCAGAAGGCTCAATTCATTTCCCTCCGAGTCTTGTAGATCAGGTGCAGGAACAGCGGCGCGCCGATCAGGGCCATGACCACGCCCAGCTTCAGATCTTTGGTTGGCAGGATCACCCGCACCAGAATATCGGCCGCCATGACCAGCGCCGCGCCGCCAAGCGCCGAAGCCCAGAGCAGTGTGGACGGTTTCGCGCCTGTGATGGGCCGCAGGATATGCGGCACGACCAGCCCGACAAAGCCCACGGCCCCCGCAACGGCGGTGCCTGCGCCAACAGCGGCGGCCACGCCGATCAGCAGGCGCAGGCGCAGGGCGCGCAGGTTGATCCCCAGCGCCTCGGCGGCATCTTCGCCCAGCGTCAACGCATCCAGCCCGCGCCCGGTTGTGGCCAGCAGCGCCCAGCCGATGGCCATAATCGGCAGCGCCAAGGCGACATGATGCATCGACCGATCCGCGACGGAACCCATCATCCAGAACAGGATTTCATAGACCGCATAGGGGTTCTGGCTGAGGTTCAGCGCCAGCGAAGTCAGCGCCCCGGCCAACGCGCTAATCGCGATTCCAGCAAGGATCAGTGTCAGCGATCCACCGCGCGGGCCAGCCAGCCCAAGGATCAGTAGCACCGCCAGCAAGGCAAACAGCAGCGCCATCAGCGGCAGGGCAAGGCCGAACAGGCCCGCGATACCGTATTGCAGCGCAATAACTGCGCCCAAAGCGGCCGATCCGGACACGCCGATCAGGCCGGGTTCAGCCAGCGGGTTGCGCAGATAGCCCTGCATCGCCGCGCCCGACAGGCCCAACGACGCGCCCAAGGATGCGGCCAGAATGGCGCGGGGCAGGCGGATTTCTTGCATGACCATCGGCACCACGCCATCGCCGCCGAAAAGGCCGCGCAGCGCCTCACCCACAGGAATGGCGGTGGAACCAACGGTCAGCGAAGCGATGAACAGCAGCGCCACAAGCGTGGCGAGGGGTAGGAACAGCCTCATTGTGCGGCCTCCCATGATTTGCGGGTGGCGACCAACTCGGCCAGCGCATCCAAAAGGGCAGGGGTTTCGCAAACCCACGCGGCCCCGGCGGTCAGCACATGGCGTTTGCCCGAGTTCACCAGAACGGGATGCTCTAGCAGTTCGGTGGCTTGCGAATGGCCACTATAGGGCGGGCCGATCAGGATCAGGTCGGGGGTCTCCATCACCAGCTTTTCCAGCGGCAGGCTACCGCCGTAGGGCAGGTCAAGCATGGCGGCGATATTCTCCATCCCGGCGGCGGTCATCATCTCGCCCTGAAGGCCTTCGGTGCCGGTGGTGTTGCCGCGCGCATGGTAAAAGGCGGTCAGCGGGCGGTGCGTGACCTCTTCGGTCAGTGCATCCAGCCGAACATCCATGGCGGCCACGATATCGGCGGCGCGGTCCGGTTGGCCCAGAATGTCGCCCATACGCAGGATATTGGCCCGCGCCTCGGCCAGCGAATTGATCGGGGGGAAGATCTCAAGGCGGTAACCCAACTTTTCCAGCATCTGCACGGTGGCGCGAGTGGTGTAGGTGCCAGCCAGCACCAGATCGGGGGCCAGCAGGGCCACCTCTTCGGCTTTGCCGGTGTTCGTGGGGTAGGGGGCGGCGCGGTCAGCGTAAACCGAAGTGCGAGCATCCTTGGCCAATAGCGAAAGCGAGGCGATCTGTTCCGGCTCAGCCAGCATCAGCACCATCTGATCGGTGCAGACGTTCAGAGAGACGACACGCGAAGGCGCGCCGTGGGCCGCTGCGCCGGTGAAGGCCAGCGCAGCGGCAAGGGCTATGACATCAGAACGACGCACGGATCCCGAAATAGGCCGAACGGCCTGCGGTGTTGTAGCCAGCAGCGGTTTGGTAATCGCTGTCGGTCAGGTTTTCGACGCGCAGATAGGCGTCCATACCGTCGTTGATCGCATAGGATGCCGTTGCGTTGACCAGCGTGTAATCCTTCAGCGGGGTGCCGAATTCGGTCGGGCGATCCAGAACGCGCTGCACCGAAACGCCCACATCCAAAGCATCGGTCAGGTTAGCGGTCAGGCCCAGCGTCAGGTCGTGACGCGGAATGCGCAGCTGCGGGTTGCCGCCGCTATCGCGCGAGTCGGTGAAGGTGTAGCCCCAGTTGGCGGTCACGATCGGCGACAACGCATAGGTGGCGGCCAGTTCAAGACCCTTGGTCTTGGTGGTGCCGGCGACTTGGTTATAAGCGCCGCCCGACCATTGGATCAGGTTGTCGATTTCCGTGTAGAAGGCGGTGGCCGACACGTTTGCGCCATTGGCATAGGCGTGCTCGATCCCGAATTCCAGATTGCGGCTGGTTTCCGGCTTCAGCGTCGCATTGCCGTACTGGCTGTCATACAGCTCATAGAGCGACGGTGCGCGGAACCCGTTCGACGCCAAGGCGCGCAGGGTGGTGGCATCGCTCAGGCGGTAGGCGACGGCCACGCGGCCCGTGGTATGTGCGCCAAAGTCCGAGTGATCGTCGCGGCGCAGCGATACGGTGACGTCCAGCGCATCGGTGGGGGCAAAGGCCGCTTCGGTGAAGATGCCCTTGACGGTCACATCCCCGGTCGAGGTTGTGCTGCCGCTGCGTGCCCAAGTCGGCGGGGCATAGATGCCGCCGGTGGACAGGAAGGTTTCCTTGGTCCAATCGGCGCCGAAGGTCAGGCGGTAGCTGTCGCTGGGCGACCAGGTGGCCTTATAGTCCACACGGTTGCGCGTGCCTTTATAGGGGTCGCTAAATCCGCCTTCGGTCAGCATCCGGTCGATGGTGTAGCGCGACACCGAGAAGTTGTGATCCACAGCGCCGGTTTGCAGGTCGGCATAGATGCGGGCCGCGCGGGTGTTGCTGGTGCTTTTGCCGTTCTCGTCAAAGGTCGAGGGGTCGTATTCGTATTCGGCATCGACCGCATAGGCGTCAAAGCCAACAGTCAGCGTGTCGGTCAGATCGTATTCCGCGCCAAAGGTCAGCTGCTTGCCGTCATAGCCATCCTTTTCGGTGGTGCCAGCGCGGGCCGAGAACCCGTCGGTCTTGACCGAGGCCAGACCAAAGGACACGCCGCCGCGTTCGTTGCCGCTGCGCAGGGTTACGGCGGCACGGCGCGTGCCGTAGGAGCCAACCTCGATCATCGCATCGCCTTCGGTGCCTTGGGCGGTCTTGTCATTGGTGGTGATGTTGATCACGCCACCAACGGCTTCGGAGCCGTGCACCGCCGATTGCGAGCCTTTCACCAGTTCAACCCGGCTGATGCCGCCCATGTTCAATTGGGTCCAGTCGAACTGAGTCTGGGTGCTGGAGGGGTCGGTGACGTCGATGCCGTTGATCAGCACCGGAACATAAGCGCCCGACAGGCCGCGCACGCGAACGGTGGTCACGCCGCCAAGGCCGCCGTTGCTGCTGACGACGACGCCGGGAATGGTGTCCAGGTAGTCGGCCAGCTTGGTGCGCGGCGACACGGCCAGATCATCGGCGGTGACAACCTCAACGGTTGCGCCGGAGCGCGACAGGGCGGTCGGCGTCTGGTTGGCGTAGATGGTGATGGTGTCCAGATCGAATGCGTCCTGAGCGACGGCCGGCAATGCCGACAGTGCAATTAAGGAAACGGTCCCCATAATGCGTTTCATGATAGCCCTTTCATAGGCTGCTCCGCCCGCGGTCGGGCGGGGAGGGTCGTACAGAGATGTCTTCGGAAAGGGGATCCTCTCCGAAGACGGTGAAGGATGCCACCACTACGGAGAACCGTTACCGCCTGCGCGCCCCGCGCATCGGAAGGGTGATCTGCTTCGGCAGGTCTCCTGACTTGCGGGTCGTCGCGTGTTTCGGGCCTTCCCGGGATATCCCAGTGGCATGTGCCGATCACGCTCGCCGCTTACAGTTGCGGGGGCAGTCGAGGGTTTGCACCTCGTTCCCTATTCACCGGACAAACGCCCGGACCGAAGCTGCGGCCTGAGTAGAGCGCGGCGCGGCACTAATCAAGGGTGCAAAGCGACACATCCGGTCGCAGGGGCGGCGTGCGGCGCGGATTTAGCAGCGTCAGGCCGGTTTTTTGGGATTGGCCGACACCGGTCCGGGATTTCATGGCACCGACCATGGGAAATTCCCCCACCCGGTCTGGGCATGGCATGGGATTTCGCGCGGATTTCTGCGGATTCCGCGAATTCGAATCACTTTTCCCCTTGGTGAGCGTCAAAAATAGGCGTAAATGCAGCCTGAAATGACCTGTGGATAACTTTTTTGGGAAATTCTGCCACCGACTTTTCAGATCTTTCGATAGCCTAGATCTAGTGTTTGGCTGAGAAGCTTCCTCTACAAGTTCTCCAAATGGACAAATTTACGCCGCAGATGTCGCGGCCTGAGATGGCTCAAATGCCGGACTGGCCGGTTTTTCCCGCGAATTTGTCCTTGGCGACCATGAATTCCCATGCTATTCCATGTTCATCAGATGAAAAACGGAAATAAGGGCAACGCAGAGCCCGACACCGAATACAAAAGCAAAAACACGCAGGTTTCATACAGGCACCGCTTTTCATCCAAAGAAGTATCCGGCGCGCGGGCGAGCAGACATCCCCCCAGGTGGCGCGCGCAGTCGGAACACCCCGCAAAGCGGGAAAGAGCGGCGGGTTGATCAGTGGCAGCAGATCAACCCGCCGTTTTTCATTCAAAACAAGGGGGGTAAGAGGCCGATGGGACAGTGGGTCTGAGCTTTAAAGGAACATTCAGCCAAAAGGTTGATGCGAAGGGGCGGATGTCCGTGCCTTCCGAGTTCCGTTCTGTGCTCAAAGACGGCGATCCCAAGTGCCCGGATGAAAACGCCAACCCCCGTATCGTTGTCCTGTTCGGCCCGCATGTGCTGAAAAAGGGCTGTCTGCATGCCTATACGATTGAGGCCATGCGCGAGATCGAAGAGGGTATCCGCCAGCTGCCGCGCGGATCCAAGCAGCGCGAAGTCGCAAGCCGCACGATTCTCAGCCGCACATGGGAAGCCGAGATCGACCGCGATGGTCGCATCGTTCTGCCCAAAGAACGCCGCGAGGCCATCGGCCTTGAGGGCGAGGCCACCATGGTTGCCATGGGCGAATATTTTGAGATCTGGAACGCCGATCGCTACGCCGAGCAAGAGCAGGAGGTCTTTGACGACATCCTCGAAGAATACGGCGAAGACTTCGATCCGCTGTCCTTGTTGCCTTAAGGGGACGCGAAACAGATGGCTGCCACATCTTCCCCTTCTTCTGACGCACCTCACATTCCGGTTCTTCTGCGCCCTTTGCTGGCCAATGTTGCACCTGTTTCGGGCACCTGGATCGACGGCACCTTCGGTGCTGGCGGCTATGCGCGTGGCCTGATCGAGGCGGGCGCCGATGAGGTGATCGGAATTGACCGTGATCCGCTGGCCCATCAAATGGCCGCCGAATGGCTGCCGGACTACAATGGTCGCATCCGGCTGGAGCTGACCAATTTCGCCAAGATGGACACCGTGGCCGAGGCGGTAGACGGCGTTGTGCTGGATCTGGGCGTGTCTTCGATGCAGCTTGATCTGGCCGAACGCGGCTTTTCCTTCATGAAAGACGGCCCGCTCGATATGCGCATGAGCCAGGACGGCCCAAGCGCGGCGGATCTGGTGAATGAATTGGATGAGGTCGCGCTGGCCGAAATCCTGTTCATCTTTGGCGAAGAACGCGCCTCGCGCCGGATTGCCAAGGCCATCGTCAGGGCCCGCGCCGAGGCACCAATCACCCGCACGTTGGATCTAGCGCAGCTGATCGAGGGTTGTCTGCCGCGCGCCAAGCCCGGCCAGTCGCATCCGGCAACCCGCAGCTTTCAGGCGCTGCGCATCGCCGTGAACGACGAATATATCGCGTTGATGGAAGGGCTTATGGCCGCCGAACGCGTGCTCAAACCCGGCGGGATGCTGGCCGTTGTGACCTTTCATTCGGTTGAGGATCGCATGGTCAAACGCTTCCTGCAAAGCCGCGCAGGCCAGACAGGCCGCGCCAACCGTTATGCCCCGGAGATGGACACCGAGGCCCCGCAGTTTGACCTCATCTCTCGTAAGGCCATTGGCCCCGATGACGACGAACTGGCGCAGAACCCCCGGTCGCGCTCGGCCAAGTTGCGGGTGGCGCGTCGCACCGATGCCCCCTCGGGCGAGATTGACGCCAAGACCATTGCCATGCCGCAGTTGAAAGGACATCGCTGATGCGTTTTCTGATCTATGGGCTGACTTTCCTGTCGATGATTGGCTTTGGCTTCTGGGCCTACCGCGAAAACTATGAAACGCAGGCGGCCCTGTCCGAAGTGGGGCGGCTGCAATCAGACATTGGCGCGGCGCGGGAACGGCTAGGCGTTTTGCGGGCCGAATGGGCCTATCTGAACCGCCCCGACCGGCTGCGCGAATTGGCCAATCTGAACTATGACCGTCTGCAACTGATGCCCTTCAGCAGCGACCAGTTCGGGCGGATCGACCAGATCGCCTATCCGCAGATGACCCAAGTCACCGAAGAGCTTGAATTCGAAGGCACTGTTGAGCTGAGCAGCAACGGAGGGCAAGAGCCATGAACCGCATTCCGCTTCGGCCTCTTGCGCGTATCCTTCATGCCCGGCAGGTCGGTGAAAACCCCGACGCGATTGAGCGTGAAAACTTGCGAATTCGCCACGAACAGATGCGCGACAAGGCCCGCCAGCGGGCCGAAGGGCGTTTGTTGGTCATGGGCGTGATGTTCTTTTGCGCCTTCGCTGTGATTGGCGTTCGCATGGGCCATCTGGCCGGCAGCGAACCGATGGAGCCACGCGCGCAGGCCAAGGGGGCTTCTATCGCGGCGCAGCGTGCCGATATCGTAGATCGCAAGGGCCGTATCCTTGCGACCAACATGGAAACCCATTCGCTTTATGCCCATCCCAAGCAGATGATTGAACCCGAACGCGCCGCCAAGGCGCTGGCCGGGATCTTTCCTGATCTGGATGAGGCGCGTTTGACCAAAGACTTCACCGGTGCGCGTAAGTTCGTATGGGTGAAGAAGAAAATCAGCCCCGAACAGAAACAGGCCGTGCATGATATCGGCGAGCCGGGCTTGCTGTTTGGCCCGCGCGAAATGCGGCTGTATCCCAACGGCAAACTGGCCAGCCACATCCTTGGCGGCTCGGGCTTTGGCCGTGAAGGCGTGCATTCGGCCGAAGTCGTCGGTGTGGCCGGGGTTGAGAAGTTCTTTGACGACCAATTGCGCGACCCCACCCGCGAAGGTGCGCCGTTGCAGTTGTCTATTGATCTGACGATCCAGTCGGCGATGGAACGGGTGCTGTATGGCGGTATGAACCTGCTGAACGCCAAGGGCGCGGCGGCGGTTTTGATGGATCCCTACACGGGCGAAATTGTCGCTATGGCGTCTTTGCCGGATTTCGATCCCAACGATCGTCCGCGCCCGCCTGTCAGCGGCAGCCCGTCGGACAGCCCGCTGTTCAACCGCGCGGTACAGGGCGTCTATGAGCTGGGGTCCACGTTCAAGATTTTCGCCGTGGCGCAAGCGATGGATCTGGGCTTGGTCAATGCCAACACCATGATCGACATTCGCGGCCCGCTGAAATGGGGCAAGCACCGCATTCGCGACTTCCACTACTATGGTAAGGAGCTGTCGACGACCAAGGTTCTTGTTAAATCCTCGAACATTGGCACGGCGCGTCTGGCCAAGATGGTCGGCGCGACCCGCCAGCAGGAATTCCTGAAATCCATCGGCATGTTTGATCCCACGTCGATTGAAATGGTCGAGGCCCGCACCGGCAAGCCATTGTTGCCGCAGAACTGGTCTGAACTTAGCGCGATGACCATTTCCTATGGCCACGGCATTTCCACGACGCCGATGCATCTGGCAGCGGGATATGCGGCCATCGCCAATGGCGGCACCTTTATCAAGCCGACGTTGCTGAAACAGGGATCGCCGCAAAAAGGCCCGCGCGTGATGTCGGCGGAAACGGCGGCCCGCGCCCGCGCCATGCTGCGCCTTGTAGTGTCGCATGAAGAAGGCACTGCCAGTTTGGCCGAGGTTCCAGGCTACGCTGTGGGCGGCAAGACCGGCACCGCCGACAAGCCCAAGGAAAACGGCGGCGGCTACTATGAAGACAAGGTCATTGCCACCTTCGCCAGCATGTTCCCCGCCCATGATCCCAAATATGTTCTGGTCGTGACCCTGGACGAGCCTGAAGAAAACACCGGCGGCGAAGCGCGCCGTACCGCGGGCTGGACAGCCGTGCCTGTCGCCGCCGAGATCATTAGCCGCGTCGCCCCGTTGCTTGGGCTGCGGCCTGACATTGAACCCGTCCAATTGGCTGGTATAACGCTGGCATCGCAATAGGGGGCGTCGCCCCCCAAGCGGGTTTCAATACAGGGGGCAACCGTGTCAGAGCGGACAAAATCGCTGGCCGAACTTGGGCTGACCGCACGGGGCGGAAAAGACGCTCGGATCTCGGGGGTGGCTGTGGACAGCCGCCTTGTCAAACCGGGCACATTGTTTGCCGCAATGCCCGGCACGCGCGTCCATGGCGCGACCTTTATTCCCAAAGCGTTAGAGCTTGGCGCGGTCGCCATCCTGACCGATACCGAAGGTGCGGCGCTGGCCGCTGAGGCGATTGCCGCCTCGGGTGCCGCTTTGGTCATTGCCGAAGATCCGCGCCAGACCTTGGCCTATACCTGCGCTTTGTGGTTCGGCGGCCAGCCCGCCACCGTGGCGGCGGTGACCGGCACCAATGGCAAGACATCCGTGGCGACCTTTCTGCGTCAGATCTGGCAAGCGCTGGATCTGCCCGCGATCAACCTTGGCACCACCGGGGTTGAGGGCGATTGGACCGCACCGCTGAACCATACAACGCCCGAGCCGGTGACGCTGCACCGCGTGCTGGCGCAGGCGGCTGAAGCCGGGATCACCCATGCCGCGATGGAGGCATCGTCGCATGGGCTGGAACAGCGCCGTCTGGACGGGGTCGAACTGACGGCGGCGGCGTTTACCAACTTCACGCAAGACCATCTGGATTACCACGCCACCTTTGACGACTACTTTGCCGCCAAGGCAGGGCTGTTTGCCCGCGTGCTGCCCGAAACCGGCACGGCGGTGGTTAATATCCATGACGCGCGCGGCGTCGATATGGCGGCGATTGCAACGGCGCGGGGCCAAAAGCTGATCACCGTGGGCCGCGAAGAAGGGGCCGATTTGGCGCTGATCGGGCAACGGTTTGATGCCACGGGGCAGGACATCCGCTTTGAATGGGCGGGGGATGCCTATCAGGCGCGGTTGCCGCTGATCGGCGGGTTTCAGGCGGAAAACGTGCTATTGGCGGCGGGTCTGGCCATCGCTTGCGGCGCGGATGCCGAGGACGTGTTTGACACTTTCGGCGATCTGGGCACCGTCCGGGGCCGGATGCAACTGGTCGCCACGCGCCAGAACGGCGCGGCGGTCTTTGTCGATTACGCACACACGCCCGACGCCGTTCAGACCGCGATCAACGCGCTGCGCCCGCATGTGATGGGCCGCCTGATTGCCATCGTCGGCGCAGGCGGCGACCGGGACGCAGGTAAACGGCCCTTGATGGGGCAGGCGGCGCATCAATCTGCTGATATCGTGATCGTGACCGATGACAACCCACGCAGCGAAGACCCGGCCTCGATCCGGGCGGCGGTGCTGGACGGGGCACCCGGCGCATTGGAAGTTGGCGACCGGGCCGAAGCGATCCTGCGCGGCGTTGATCGGCTGGGCGCGGGCGATGCGCTGCTGATCTGCGGCAAAGGCCATGAAACCGGGCAGATCATCGGTGATGACGTCTTCCCATTTGACGACGCTGAACAGGCCAGCCTTGCGGTGGCCGTTCTGGACGGGACTGTGCAATGACGCTTTGGACCTCAAAAGAGGCAGTACGCGCCACCGGTGGCAAGATCACCGGCCATTTCGAAGTAACCGGCATTTCCATCGACACGCGCACCATTCAGCCGGGCGATCTGTTCGTTGCCCTGCAAGCGGCGCGGGACGGGCATGACTTTGTGGCCCAAGCCTTTGAAAAAGGGGCCGCCGCCGCCTTGGTCAGCCGGTTCCCAACCGGCGTGAAGGGCGATGCGCCGCTTCTGATGGTGCAGGACGTCCTCACCGCGCTAGAGGATCTGGGCCGCGCCGCCCGCGCCCGGATGACTGGGCAGGTTGTGGCGGTCACCGGATCGGTCGGCAAAACCTCGACCAAGGAAATGCTGCGCACGGTTCTGGGCGGGCAGGGCAAGGTTCATGCGTCCGTCGCCAGCTATAACAACCATTGGGGCGTGCCGCTGACGCTGGCGCGGATGCCCGAAGATACCGAATTCGCGGTGATCGAGATTGGCATGAATCACCCCGGCGAAATCTCGCCCCTCGCGCAGATGGCGCAGCCAGACGTGGCGGTTGTGACCATCGTCGCGCCCGCGCATCTGGCGGCCTTCGAAAGTCTTGAGGGCATCGCCCGTGAAAAAGCGGCGATCTTTGACGGGCTGAAAAAGGGCGGCGTGGCAATCTATAACGGCGATCTGCCAGTCTCGCCCGTGCTGCGGACGGCGGCGAAGGCCAAAGGGGCCAAGCTGGTGCCGTTTGGCGAAAGCCGCGGCACGCACACCCGCGCCACCAAAATTACCATCGGCGATGAGACGACGCAGGTCGAGGCCCGCGCGTGGCGCACGCCCCTGACCTATACGCTCTCCGCGCCGGGTCGCCATTTCGCGGTCAACGCGCTGGCAGTTCTGGCTGCGGCGCAGGCCTTTGGTCTGGACCGGGCGCAGGCGATTGCCGATCTGGCCAATTGGTCGCCGGTGGAAGGGCGCGGCGCGCGACAGGCCATTGCGATTGACGGCGGCCAGCTAGAGCTGATTGACGATGCATACAACGCCAACCCGGCATCGCTTGGCGCATCGCTAGAGGTTCTGGCCGCCGCTCAAGGCACGGGCCGCAAGGTGGCCTATTTGGGCGATATGAAGGAACTGGGCGTGACCGAGGTGGCCCTGCATGCAGGTATCGCGCATTTGCCCGCGATGGAGGGCATCGATGTTGTCCATTGCGTCGGGCCGCTGATGCGCCACCTGCATGCCGCTTTGCCCGAAGCCAAGCGCGGCCGGTGCTGCGATACCGCAGATGAAATGGCCAAAGGCGTCGCCGCTGACCTGCGCGTCGGCGATATCGTGCTTGCCAAAGGCTCATTGTCCATGGGTCTTGCGCGTGTGGTTGACGCCATTCGCAAAATGGGCGAAGGCCCCGCACCATCCGATCAAGACGGGAACTGACTATGCTTTACTGGCTGACCGAGCTGTCCGATGGCGGCGATTTTTTCAATTTGTTCCGCTATATCACCTTTCGCGCCGGTGGCGCGTTTCTGACGGCTTTGGTGTTCGGCTTTGTGTTTGGTCTGCCGCTGATCAACGTTCTGCGCCGAAAACAGGGCAAGGGCCAACCGATCCGCAGCGATGGCCCCGAAGGGCATTTCGTCAAGGCAGGCACGCCGACCATGGGCGGGTTGCTGATCGTGGGCGCGTTGCTGACCTCGACCTTGCTTTGGGCGCGGCTGGACAACGCCTATGTCTGGATCGTGCTGTTCGTCACCATGTCATTTGCGGCCATTGGCTTTGCCGATGACTATGCCAAAGTGTCCAAGCAAAACACCAAGGGCGTTCCCGGCAAGGTACGGCTTTTGTTGGGTTTTTTGATTGCGGGCATCGCGGCTTTCTGGGCCAGCGCATATCACCCGGTTGAATTGCAAGGGCAGCTTGCCCTGCCGGTTCTGAAGAACACCCTGATCGATCTGGGCATTCTGTTCATTCCCTTTGCGATGTTCGTGATCGTCGGGTCGGCCAATGCGGTGAACCTGACGGACGGTTTGGACGGGCTGGCCATCATGCCGGTGATGATCGCCGCCAGCACGCTGGGCATCATCGCCTATGCCGTGGGCCGCGTCGACTTTACCGAATATCTGGACGTGCATTACGTGCCCGGCACGGGCGAAATCCTGATCTTTACCGCCGGGATCGCTGGCGGGGGGCTTGGCTTTTTGTGGTACAACGCACCGCCTGCCGCCGTGTTCATGGGCGACACCGGATCGCTGGCGCTTGGCGGGGCTTTGGGCGCGATTGCCGTGGCCACCAAGCACGAGATCGTTCTGGGCATCGTCGGCGGCCTGTTTGTGGTTGAGGCACTGTCGGTGATCATTCAGGTGCTCTACTTTAAGCGCACGGGCAAACGCGTGTTCCTGATGGCCCCGATCCACCACCACTATGAGAAAAAGGGCTGGGCCGAGCCGACCATCGTGATCCGCTTCTGGATCATCTCTCTGATCCTGGCGATCGTTGGTCTGGCCACGCTGAAAGTGCGCTGAGGCAGGCAGCAAACCAAAAGAAAACGCACCGGACGGGAAGCCGCCGGTGCGTTTTTCTTTGGGGCCTGAGGCAAGGCTTACTTCTTGTCAGCCTTGTCCTTGGCGGCGGCCTTCATCCGGGCCAGCAGCTCGGCCTTGGGGTTCTTGGCGCCGTAGGGCGTTTTTTCGGAACCGCGCTGATTGTGTTCGCTGTGGCGCGGAGTGTTGCGGCGCTGTTTCACGCCACCGGATTTCGAATAGTCCATGTGTCCATCCTTTCGGGGCCTTCACAGGCCATGGCGGGGCAGGGCCCCTAAACGACGAAAGCCGCCCGAAGGCGGCTAGTCGAGGAACCTTCAGGGCTGGTTCCTGAGACGTTTTGGAGCGGGCGAGGCGATTCGAACGCCCGACCCTAACCTTGGCAAGGTTATGCTCTACCCCTGAGCTACGCCCGCATCAAAACGTTTCCAACTGGAGCGGGCGAGGCGATTCGAACGCCCGACCCTAACCTTGGCAAGGTTATGCTCTACCCCTGAGCTACGCCCGCACTCCGTTGGTGTGGGAGCGATTTAGAGTTTCCCGGCGATGGCTGCAAGAGGAAAGTGCGGCGAAATCAGGATTTTTTCGCAAGTCCTTGCTGCCCAAGAAAAAGCCCCCGCCTTGGTGGGGCAGGGGCCGAATGTTTCGCAGGATTTGACGCGCTTAGGCGACGTTTTCCAGTTTGACCGACGGGGTCACGCCGATGGCATGGCACACATCGCGCGTCAGTTCGGGGCGGTTCAGCGTGTAGAAGTGCAGCTTGTCCACGCCACCATCCATCAGATCGCTGCACAGTTCCGAACAGATCGCCGTTGCCAGCAGATCGGTGCGGCCATCGCGCTCGGCCTTTTCGAAGGCGTCGATCACCCAAGCGGGGATCTTGGTGCCGCAGGATTCGGCAAAGCGGCGTGCGCCTTTCCAGTTTTCAATCGGCAGGATGCCCGGAACGATAGGCTTATCAATCCCGGCCTTTTCGCAGGCATCGCGGAACCGGAAGAAGGTTTCGGCCTCAAAGAAGAACTGCGTCAGGGCTTCGTCCGCGCCAGCGTCGAACTTGCGCTTGAGGTATTCCACGTCGGCGGTTTCAGTGGTCGCTTCGGGGTGCTTGTCGGGGTAAGCGCCCACGCGGATGGTGAAATCGCCCGTGGCTTTCAGCGCCTCGATCAATTCGCACGAGTTTTGGAACCCGTCCGGGGTGGGGGTGAAACGGTCTTGGCCTTTGGGCGGATCGCCACGCAGCGCCACGATGTCGGTCACGCCAGCGGCGGCGAAATCACGGGCAATGGCCAGCGTTTCTTCGCGTGTCGCGTTCACGCAGGTCAGGTGCGCAGCGGTGCGCAGGCCCGAATGCTTGTGCAGGGTCGCCACAACGTCGCGCGTCAACTCGCGCGTGGTGCCACCCGCGCCGTAGGTGACGGAAACAAAGCGCGGTGCCATCGGTGCCAGAACCTGAACCGTGTCCCAAAGACGGAAGGTGCCCTCGATATTCTTGGGCGGGAAAAATTCGAAGCTGATTTCAGGCGTGGTCATCGGAGGTACTCATCTTTTGTGTTGTCCCCTTGTCGCATGAATCGAATTGTGAGACAAACTCATAAATTTCATCACTAACATGAGGCTGATGATAGGATGCACATCGAATTTCGTCATCTTCGGACCATCAAAGCCATCCATGAACTGGGCGGCCTTGCGCGTGCGGCAGATCAGCTGAATATCACGCAGTCGGCATTATCACACCAGATCAAAGGCTTAGAGGATCAGGCCGGGGTCGAGCTTTTCGTGCGCCGATCCAAGCCGATGAAACTGTCGGCGGCTGGCATGCGCCTGTTGCGGCTGGCTGAACAGGTTTTGCCGCAGGTTGAGGCGCTTCAGGCCGAATTTGACGGGCTGCGCGCCGGGTCATCGGGCCGGATGCATATTGCCATTGAATGCCACGCCTGTTTCGAATGGCTGTTCCCGGTGCTGGAAGGCTTCCGCAAGTCATGGCCGGACGTGGATGTCGACATTCGCCCCGGTCTGGCCTTTGACGCGCTGCCCGCCTTGCAAAAGGAAGAGGTGGATTTGGTCGTTTCTTCAGATCCTGAGGAAATTCCAGGCGTCACCTTTACCGAACTCTTTGACTATAAACCGGTTTTTGTCGCGGCCTCATCCCATCCGTTGGCGGCGAAACCCTATATCGAGGCCGAGGATTTCCGCGGTCAGACGCTGATCACCTATCCGGTGGACCGGGCGCGGCTGGATATCTTCAACCAATTGCTGATTCCGGCCAAGGTGGAACCCGGATCGATCCGTCAGGTCGAGCTGACGGCGGTGATCTTGCTGCTTGTCGCGTCAAACCGGGGTGTTGCGGTGCTTCCCGATTGGGTGGTCCGAGAGGTGAAGTATTCGTCCGATTACATTACCCGGCCACTGACGAAAAAAGGGATCACGCGGCGACTTTACGCCGCCACGCGAAGTGAAGATGTCGAAAAGCCCTTCATGCGAGAGTTGATTCGTCTCGCGAAGGTCGAAGCCCAGAAACTTCAGTCGCTTTGAGGGTCAGATCGGTTTCAAATCAGACGCCATGACCCTGCCGTCACGGCCTTCTTTCAGTTCGAATTCGACCTTTTGATTGTCGGCGAGCCCGGTCAGGCCGGATCGTTCGACTGCTGAAATATGTACAAAAACGTCTTTGCCGCCGTCATCAGGGGCGATAAACCCGTAGCCTTTGGTGGTGTTAAACCATTTCACGGTGCCAGTCGGCATGTCCGTGTCTCCTTCATAGTCACTCATTTTGTTCTGCTGGCAGAACGCTGTGCCACCGTCGCCTTGGACGGGCCAGCATGGAGTGCATGCGGGGTTGCCCGACACGAATAAGACGAAGGTCGCAAAGGAAGGGTTGCACGTTGCGGGCAAAAAACAAGGGGAAGTCGCTCGTAAATGGGGTGTTTTGTGCTTATTTCCGGGGGACAAACCTGAGAGGTGCTATGAAACTGTACGGATTGAAGACCTGTGACACCTGCCGCAAGGCGCGCAAGGCCCTGCCAGAGCATGATTATGTCGATGTTCGCGATGATGGCGTGCCGCAGGATGTGCTGGCGGCGGCCTATGCGGCGCTTGGCGCGGATCTTCTGAACACTCGGTCGACCACATGGCGCGGCCTATCGGAGGCAGACCGGGCCCGCCCGGCGCTGGATCTGTTGGCCGACCATCCCACACTTATGAAACGCCCGCTGATTGAACAGGACGGCACGTTCTACCTTGGCTGGACCAAGGCAACCCAAGCGGCCTTGGGTGCGTCCGATGCGTAACGCGGCGCTGGTTCTGGGGGTCATCGCGGGCTGTTTCGGGATGCTGGTCGGGTTTTTTGGCTTTGGCTACACCGAACTGGCCCGCAGTTTTTCCGAGGTCGAAGAGGCATTCGGTATGTTCGACCGGCCCGGATTGGTGCGGGCGGTGTCGATTCTGTCGCCGCTGCTGGCGATTGCGGGCGGGGCGATGGCGAAAGCCCGCGCGCTTTGGGGCGGCGGGCTGCTGCTGCTCTCGGCTTTGGGGATGTACGCGGCCTTTGGCTTTAACGTGTTCACCATGTTCCCGATTGCCTTTGCCGGGCTAGGCGGGGTGCTGGCTATTGCCGCCGGAAAACCGGATGAGCCGAAGGCACATTTCTAGGCCGATTGGCCCGACAGGCGGCGGATCACGATGCTGTCTGCCGACAGCAAACCACCGCCCTTGATGACCAATGTCAGCAGGATAAACACCCAAAGCGCCCTTTGATCTAGGATCAACCCATCGGGCGCTTTGTCGAACCACGCGCCCAAGGTGCCGGGATGGTCAATCGCGCCGTGGCCGAACAGGTCGGTCAGGCTTTGGACAAAGATGAACCCGATCATCCCAAGCGCCGCCAGACGGGTCACCAGCCCCAAAAAGATCAGCGCAGGCAGGATGAATTCGGCCCAAGTGCCTGCCAGAACCACCAACGTTTGAAACGCGCCCAATTGCGAAGCGTCATAGCCCACCGCCTCCATCTGGCGGGGGAAAATCTGGGCATAGGCGCCAAGCGAGGGGCTGAACAACCCGCTGCCGATCTTGGTCAGGCCCGAAGCCCAGAAATACGGCAGCAAGACAGCGGCAAACAGAAACCGCGCCACCAGTGGGAGCAGCGGGTCAGCCCGGTTTGGCAGGGCGTAAAGTGCAAACAAACGGGTCATTCAAATCACTCCAGATCAATCGCGGTGATGCCGCCGCCTTGCAAAAGCAAGGTTAGCGTGGCGGCAAGGTCATGGTCGTCGCCTGCGGCCTCAATCGCCTGCGCGACGGGCAGGCCCTTGGCCAAGGCGGCCAGAAAAGATGCGCCATGGGCGGGCAGTTCGTGCGGTTCGGGATCAAAGGCGGGCCGCAGGATCAGCGCATCTTGCGGCGTGGCCGACGGGTGCTTCGATCCGGGGCGGGTCGCATAGCGCCACAGATCGACCACGGGCCAAGGCGACCGAACCAACCGCAGCGCAGGTGCAAGGCGCAGGCGGGCCTTGGACAAATTATCCTCGGTCAGTCGCTGAAACGTGGCCGGGTCAATCGGCGTGCTATCGGCGGCGTGGTAGGATTGGCGCAAGGCCAGTTCCAACTGCGCGACATCGGGCAAATAGCCCAAATGGGCCAACGGCGGGTGATTGGCCAGAAACTCGGGAAATCCCGCGCCATAAAGCGACAGAACCGGCGAGGTGGGGGGCGACTCACGCAGGTAAAGCCCTGCAATCGCGCGGAAGTTTTCCTCACCCAGTAGGGCGCGGATGGCCGGAAACCCGGTTTCCAGCGCTTCGGTCAGGCTGACGGCGACATTGTTGCGATAGACGGCGAACCGCCGACCGGCGGGGCGGCCCTGCCCATCGGTAAGCCCGCTTGGCACCGGCTGGTCCGCCTGTAGCAAGGCGGCGTGAAACTCTGACTGGCCGGTCATGCCAGCACCTGCAACGCGGCATCCGCGCGGGCGGCTTCGGCCTGAAGCACCGGCCATTCGGGCACATCTGTGTCCCATTCGATCAGGGTCGGCTTGGGGCCGGTCTGCGCCAGAACATGGGCCAGCAAGGCCCAAACCGGATCGGCCACCTCGCGCCCATGACTGTCAATCAGCAGGGGCGCGCCATGATCGTCATGGTCTTCGTCATGACCGCCAAGGTGAATTTCGCCGACGCATTCCGTCGGGAACGCATCGACATAGCTGCGCGGGTCGAACCCCAGATTGGTCGCCGAGACAAAGACATTGTTCACATCAAGCAGCAATCCGCAGCCCGTGCGCCGCGCAACCTCGCGCAGGAAATCCGGCTCGCTCCAAGTGCTTTCGGCAAAGGCCAGATAGCTGGAGGGGTTTTCCAGAAGCATCTGGCGGCCAAGCGTCGTTTGCACTTGGTCGATATGCGCGCAGATACGGGCCAGCGTGGCATCGGTATAGGGCAGGGGCAGCAGGTCATTCAGGAAATGGCTGTCATGGGTGGACCATGCCAGATGTTCGGAAAAGCTGGCTGGGTTCAGCCAGTCCATCAGATGTTTCAACCGGGCCAGATGGTTTGCATCAAGCGGGGCCTCGCCCCCAATCGACAGGCCGACACCATGGACGGAAATGGCAAAGCGTTCAGACAGATGGCGCAACTGTGCGAGCGGGCGGCCACCGGCCCCCATGTAATTCTCGGCATGGATTTCGAGCCAGCGGACGGGGCCTGCATCGCTCAGGATCTGGGCGTAATGCTGGGGTTTGTAACCTACGCCAGCGGCAAAAGGCAGGGGACGGGGCGGATTGTCGAACATGGCGGCCTCTGGCTTAGGGAACGGCAGGGCGGGGGCGCGCGGCATCTGCCGATGCCGCGCGATGTGGCTGGCCCCAAGGGCCAGCCACAGCCGGCTTATGCCGGCAGGTCGCGGGTCAGGGCCTCGAGCGATCCCATGCGGGCCTTGCCGTCTGCCATTGCGGGCAGTTCAATCGACGCGCAGGTGCCTGCGTCCACCAGCGTCCAGGCGTTGCCCTGATAATCGACGGTCGAGGTGCCAGCGCAGGTGGTGCCGGGGCCGGCGGCGCAGTCATTCTGACCGGCCAGCGAAACACCAAAGCACTTTTCCTGCTCGGCGGCGTTCGCGGCGGTGGTGTGACCTGCAACCGAGGCTGCAACGGCGCCCAGAAGGGCCAGGGTGTTCAGGGTTTTGGACATGTGAAATTCCTTTCGGATCTGAATGTTTGGATCGCTGTTTGTTGGCGATGACCAGATCCTGACGCCAAATCAGGCGGCAAGCCATTCACAGGCCCGTGCCTCACAAGTGCGTCAACGGCGGTGATTGGACGTGATGCCCGCGTGAAGAATTTCAGCCGTAATTCGCGGGAAAAAATCACAAGCCCGTCAGTTGGGTCGTAAAACGACCAGTGCTGCAATGCGGCAAGCATCGGCGTTGTAACAATCCAATTGGCGGCATTGGATCGCCGCAGGGAATTGTTACAAACGCCAGTGTTTCGTTACGCTGCCTTGGCGGGCGCGGAATGGTCCGTGGCGCGAAGAACGGTGATCACACGCCCAAGGAAAAAGCCAGACCCCATGCCTTTCAGCGCGGGGATCAGTGCCTTGGCGGGCAGGACTGCAATGGCATCCGGGGCAACGGCGGTCAGGATGCCTTCGCTGAAGTTGGTCCAGAAGATCAGCATCATCATGGCAATGCTCATCCATTCACCCTTGACGCTGACACGACCTGCACGCTTCCAGACCAGCGTTGTTCGCTGCTTACGGGCGCCGGCAAGCGCGCCCAACCCGTAGACCAAGCCAAAGCTGGCCCAAGTCGTCGCCTGATCGGGCATGGCCAGCAGGTTCGGCAGGCCGGTGAACGCCAGAAACGGCAGCAAGAACATCGGCCAAATCGCGCTTTCGCGGTCGCGGGAAGACAGGATACCAAGGGCGATCAGTAGGGCCAGAAGCGGCCAGACCCACAGCGGCGGGCCGGAGAGAATGCGTAGAAGAATGTCCATCGGTGCCCCAGAAGTGAATATGTTAAATAGATGAACATGCATTGCATGGGGGATGGGAGAAGGGAAGCGGTAACCGCTGCGCTAAACTGCCTCGTATGATGGTTCAGGTCAGGCCGTCCCGGTCATCTCACTAAACGGGCACACGTCGTCTTCGAAGGGGACGCGCCTTTTGCGGAAACTGGTGCCCTCAACCGCCATGGGGGCCGATATCCGGTCCATTCGGAAATGGCGGAAATCATCCCGCATCGGATCCCATCCGACCAAGTACCAAAGCGGGGGCAGGATCAGCATGGCCTGCGGTTCAACCCGGCGCGAGGTTTTGCGCCCTTTCGCGTCGGAATAGTCGAACTGGAACAACTGGCCTTGCAGAAACGCCGCTTCGAAGGCCGGTAGAAGCTCTGGGTCCATGGTCCCCATATTCGACAGGTCTTGCAGCGGTGATAAATGCCCGATGTGAAGGCATTCCAGCATCGCTCGAAGGTCTTTGACCTTATCGGCGGGCAAGGATTTTTCGATTTTGGCAAGGCCAGAGTCTGCGAGGGCCGCAAAAGGCAGGTTGCCCGTGATGCGCATGGACGCCACGCCAATCAACAGCGCGAACACCTCGGGCACGGTCAGGCGGGCGGCCTTTTGCATCGACTGTGGGTCAAGCTGAAGCCCGCCGCCGCGCCCCACGTCCGAGTGGATGACATAGCCTTCATCCCGCAAGGCGCAAATATCGCGCAGGACGGTGCGGCGCGATGCGCCGACCTCGTGGGCAAGGTCTTCAACGGTGGTTGTTCCAGCGCGGCGCAGGCTGCGGACGATGGCGTCTTGGCGGATACGAATGTTCATGAAACCAGCCTAGCACAAATGGTGACAAGTTTTGGCACTGTTTGTCCCTATACCGATTTCAACACAGTCAAACAGGAGACAGCACAATGGAACGGACCGCAGTAAACCCTTGGGATTGGTCGCTAAAGCTGGGATACAATCAGGCCGAAATCATTGAGGGGGCCAAGCGTCAGGTGACCTGCGCGGGGCAAACCGCCGTCGATGGAAACGGGGTGCCGCAATGCGCAGGCGATATGCGTGGTCAGATCGCTTTGGCCTTGGATAATCTTGAGGCGGTTTTGGCCAAGGCCGGGATGGACCTGAGTAACGTCACACGCTTGGGTGTTTATGCCACGGATGTGGATGAGGCGCTGAAGAACTTCGATCTGCTGGGAATGCGGTTTGGCCCGCATAACGCCGCGCCGCCGATGACCTTGCTGGGCGTCACACGATTGGCCATCCCCGGATTGATGTTTGAGATTGAGGCAACCGCAGCGGATTAAACAAAAAAGGCGGCCCTTGGGGCCGCCTTTTCGCATTGCTTGAAACGCTTCAGCGCATATCCGGCGGGGTCGATTCCGCCGCGAGGTTTGCGACGATCTCGTCAAGGGTGGCGACCGCCGTCTGTTTCTCGCCAAGGCGGCGGACGGTGACGGTGCGCTCTTCGACTTCGCGGTGACCGATGGCCAGAATGACCGGCACTTTGCCCAGCGAATGTTCACGGACCTTGTAGTTGATCTTCTCGTTGCGGATGTCGGCCTCGGCGCGGACGCCAGCCTTGCGCAGCGTTTCCACGACTTCGGCCACATAGTCATCGGCTTCCGACACGATCGAGGCCACAACCACCTGACGCGGAGCCAGCCAGAAGGGCAGTTTGCCCGCGTGTTCTTCGATCAGGATGCCGATGAAGCGCTCAAAGCTGCCCAGAACGGCACGGTGGAGCATCACGGGGCGGTGCTTGGCGCCATCGGCCCCAACAAATGTTGCGTCAAGACGCTCGGGTAGGTTCGGGTCAACCTGAAGCGTGCCGCACTGCCACTGACGGCCGATGGCGTCGGTCAGGGTGAATTCCAGTTTGGGACCGTAGAATGCGCCTTCGCCTTCCTGAATTTCATACTCATACCCTGCGGCCTTACAGGCATTGCCAAGGGCGGCTTCGACGCGATCCCAGCTTTCTTCGCTGCCGATCCGCTTTTCGGGCCGGGTCGAGAGCTTGATCGTCCAGTTGTGGAAGCCCAGATCGGCGTAGATCTTCGACAGGAAGGTGATGAACTTGGCCGTCTCAAACTCGATCTGATCGTCGGTGCAGAAAATATGCGCATCGTCCTGTGTAAAGCCTCGCACGCGCATAATGCCGTGCAACGCGCCTGACGGCTCATAACGGTTGCACGAGCCGAACTCGGCCATGCGCAGCGGCAGATCGCGATAGGATTTCAGACCTTGGTTGAACACCTGCACGTGGCAAGGGCAGTTCATTGGCTTCAGGGCGTTGATAGTCTTTTCGCGGGCGTGGTCTTCGTCCACTTCCACGATGAACATGTTTTCCTGATAGTTTTCCCAGTGACCCGAGGCTTCCCACAGTTTGCGGTTCACCACCTGCGGGGTGTTCACCTCGACATAGCCGTCGCGATCTTGCTGGCGGCGCATGTAATCTTGCAGCGTGGTGTAGATTTTCCAGCCGTTCGGGTGCCAGAAGATCTGGCCGGGGGCCTCTTCTTGCATGTGGAACAGGTCCATTTCGCGTCCCAGCTTGCGGTGGTCACGCTTGGCGGCCTCTTCCATCATGATTTCCCAAGCCTTCAGATCCTTGCGGTTCTTGAACGCCACGCCGTAGATGCGCTGAAGCATCGGGCGCGTGCTGTCGCCAAGGAAATAGGCGCCGGCCACATGGGTCAGCTTGAAGGCGTCGGCGGGCAATTGGCCGGTGTGCTGAAGGTGCGGGCCACGGCACAGATCCTGCCAGTCGCCGTGCCAGTACATGCGGATATCTTCGCCCTCGGGGATGCGGTTGACCAGCTCCACCTTGAAAGGCTCGCCTGCCTCTTCGTAGTACTTGATGGCGTCTTCGCGCTTCCAGACCTCGGTTTTCACCGCGTCACGGGCGTTGATGATGTCCTTCATGCGGGCTTCGATCTGGCCCAGATCTTCGGGCGTGAACGGCTCGGCGCGGTCGAAGTCATAGAACCAGCCCTGATCGCGGATCGGGCCAATGGTGACTTTGACATCCGGCCAGATCTCTTGCACGGCGCGGGCCATGACGTGGGCCAGATCGTGACGGATCAGCTCTAGCGCGGGTTCATCGTCCTGCATGGTGTAGATCGAAACCTGCGCATCTTCGGTGATCGGCCATTGCAGATCCCAATGCGCGCCGTTCACAGCGGCAGAAATGGCCTTTTTGGCCAACGACGGAGCGATGGAGGCTGCGACCTCGGCAGGGGTGATACCTGCGTCGTACTCGCGCGAATTGCCATCGGGGAATGTGAGGGAAATCTGTGCCATCTTGGCTTTCCTCGTCAGTTTGGCGCCCACGGAACGCCCGGTTGCGGGTATATGGTTCGCGCGCCTTGTGGCCCTGTGTGAATGCGCTGTCAAGCGCGGCGGGGCTTTGGGCGTTTTTCTCTTGGCCTGCGGGGCATGGGCGCTATGGTCAGCCCAAAGCAACAGCCGGAAACCCCATGACCGATATCCAGTATCTCGACAGCCCCCACGGACGCCGCCTTGCCTATGCCCATACCGCCGGGCAGGGGCCGACCATCGTGTTCCTGTCGGGCTATAAATCCGACATGGAGGGCACCAAGGCCGTGCATCTTGAGGCATGGGCCAAGGCGCAGGGCCGCGCGTTCCTGCGGTTGGACTATTCGGGCCACGGCATTTCCTCGGGCGTGTTCGAAGAGGGCTGCATCGGTGATTGGGCGCAAGACGCGCAGGATATCATCGAGGCGGTAACAACGGGGCCCGTGGTTCTGGTCGGATCCTCCATGGGCGGCTGGATCAGCTGTATCCTGACCCGCCGTTTGGCCCGCGTTGTGGGCTTTGTCGGCATCGCGGCTGCGCCCGATTTCACCGAAGACGGGTTCTGGAACGGTTTCACCGATACCCAAAAGGCCGAGGTGATGGAGCAGGGGCAAACCGCGCTGCCTTCAGACTACGGCGATCCCTACATCGTCACGCGCCGCCTGATCGAGGACGGGCGCAAGCAACTGGTGCTGCGCAGTTCGCTGCCCATGCCGTATCCCGTACGCTTGGTGCTGGGCACCGGCGATACCGCCGTTTCGGTGGACGTGGGCCTGCGCCTGCTGAGCCACATCGACGGGCCGGATGTTCGCCTCAATCTTATCAAAGACGCCGATCACCGCCTGTCAGAACCGTCCGAGTTGAAGGCGATTGAGGCCGCGCTGACCGAGGTTCTGGGCTAACCACCACGCTTGCGCGTTTCCGCTTTGTTCCTTAGCTTGGGCGCATATTTCAAGCGAAAGGAATTCAGATGGACCAGCGGATTAGCCTTGTAACCTTGGGCGTCGCCGACATGGATCGCGCGGCGGCGTTTTACGATGCGCTGGGCTGGGTGCGGGTCGAGTCACCTGATGGGGTGATTGCCTATGACCTGATCGGCCAGACGCTGGGCCTGTATCCGATTGCCAAACTGGCCGAGGATCTGGGCCTGCCCGCAGCGGCATTGGGCCATGGGGCTGCGACCTATGCCTATAACGTGCGCGAACAGGGCGATGTGGCCGCCGTTCTGGCCAAGGCCGAGGCCGCGGGGGCCAAGATCCTCAAGCCAGCACAAGATGTGTTCTGGGGCGGGCATCACGGGTTCTTTGCCGATCCCGATGGCCATATCTGGGAAATCGCCTATAACCCGTTCTCGCCTTTGGGTGACGACGGCGCGTTCCGCTGGAACGGCTACTGATGCAGCGCCCTCGCAGCATGTGGAGCCTTGAGACGCTGGGCCGTGTGCGGCTGTCGCGTCACTTCTACATGCGCGAGTTTCTGTATTCCGAGATCGGCAATTTTCACGCCCAGCCCAATATCCCCGACATCCCCGATCTGGCGATTGAGCGGGGGCGAGCCTTTTGCGAAGCGCTGCTTGATCCCCTGCAAGAAACCTTCGGGCGGGTGTTTGTCCGCTCGGGCTATCGCAGCGCGGCGCTGAACGCTTTTGGCAATGAACACGGGCTGAATTGCGCGCGCAATGACTATCCGTTGGAATGCCACATCTGGGATCGGCCCGAAGTGCCGGTTGCCGGGGCCTCGATCGTGATCCCGTGGTTTGCCGACCAATATGAACGCGGGCGTGATTGGCGTGATCTGGCGTGGTGGGTGCATGACCATCTGCCGTACTCCGAGATGTTCTTTTTCCCAAAGCTTTGCGCCTTCAATCTGGCATGGCGGCCCGAGCCGATGCGCCGGATCGACAGCTATATCGCGCCCAAAGGCTGCCTTTTGCGGGCCGGGACCGCGCCCGATGAGGCGCCCGAGGCGCGTAAAGCCCGCTACGCCGATTTTCCGGTGTTTCGCGGCATTGAAACCCCATGAGTGGGTGGACACCCTCAAGCTGAAACAATACCGTATTGGTTGAATTATCTGCCATCGGCTACCGTCGATGGTAACAGATGCCACGCGCCCGTTCCTATTTTGGGCCGACTGGCACGGCGATGAACGGAGGGCGGATGGGCCGCACAAGAACGGCGACCGAGGATCTGCTGGCTCGGATCGAGCAGACATGGCTGCGGCGCGATCTGGGGCAACGCCTGTTAGTGCTGTCGCACCCCGAGGCGCGTTTGGCCTCAGACTGGGGGATGGTGTCGGATCCCGGCGAAGCGGAACTTGCCCTGCTGCCGCTGTTACAGGCCATGCCGGACCTGTCTTTGATGACCGAAGATCTGTTTCCCGCCGATGGCGGCGTGGCGGCCCGATTTTTGCTGTCCGGTCGGCACGATGGCGAGGGGCCGATGGGGGTGCCGACGGGCCAAGCGGTTTGGTTCCGGGCCGGGGCCGCGGCTTTGCTGACCGGTGGCCGGGTGGCGGCGGCGTTTGTTGTGCAGGATCAGGCGGCGCTATTGGCCCAGATCGGCATCGACGCCTGCGACTATGCACGGCACTTGGTGGGCGATTTGCCCCCGGCAGGCCCGCCCGATCTGGAGCTGGCCTTGCCGGGCGGGGCTGCTGGACAATGGGGGCAGGTCTGGGGCGAAATCGTCCAAAGCCTGCTGACAGACGGGCCCGCAACCATCGACGCGCAATATGACCCGGCCTGCCTGCTGGATGCGCCGGGCGGGATCCGCGCCCACGGGCGGCGCGATGTGGCCGACCATTGGGTGCAATTGCGGGCGGCCTTCCCATCGGCGCGGTTGCGCGTCCTTCAGGCGATTGGCCGCGAAGACCGCCTGATGCCCCCGCGCGCCAGCGTTCTTTGGCGGCTGGAGGGGCGGCACGACGGCTGGGGCGCTTTTGGCGAACCGACCGGGGCAACGGTGCACGTCACCGGCCTGTCGCAAGCCGAATTCGGCCCGGACGGGGTGCGCCGCGATGTGGTGCTATACGACCCGTTGGCGATTTGGGCGCAAATTCATCGCCATACCGGCCTTGGCGACTAAGTGTCTGAATTCGTGCTGGCCCTTGGGGTTTGGTCTGTTAACATACTTTCGATAGGTGGGGTGCCGGCCGCGGGTTAAATCGCGGCGGCGGGAAATAACGGACATTCAATGCTTGAACCTGTGGTCTTGATTCCGGGGTTGCTGTGCGATGCGCGGCAATTCTATCCGCAGGTCGTGTCCTTGGGGCTGGAACGCTGCGTGACCATCGCGCCGCTGGGCCAAGGCGAACGGATAGAGGAAATCGCCACAGACATTCTTGCCGCACTGCCGCCGCGTTTTGCGCTGATGGGGTGGGATCTGGGGGCCTTGGTCGCCATGGAGATCCTGCGCCGCGCCCCTGACAAGGTATCGCGCATCGCCCTGAGCGGGGCGCATCCGCTGACCGAAACGCCGCAAGTCTCGGCCGAACGTGAACCGATCATCATTAAGGCCAAGGCCAATGGGCTAGAGGCCGCAATGTTGCAGGTTATGGCCGGGATCAACACCGCCGAGGCCGCGCCGCGTCAGGATATCATCGATCTGATGATGGATATGGCCCGCAGCCAAGGCCGTGATGCGCTGATCCGGCAGTTGCGCGCCAAACAACGCCGCCGCGATCAACAGGCCACCCTGCGTCGCTGCCGCCTTCCGGCAATGGTGCTGTGCGGGGCGGAAGCCACGGATAGCGCGCGCAAACGTCATCGGTTTATGGCCGATCTGTTTCACCATTGCGAATATCGTGAAATTCCCGGTGCCGCTGATTTGCCAATGCTGGAGGCATCTGGCGCCTTTACCGCCGCCCTGCGCGATTGGCTGCGCCAGCCTTTGGTCCTGCGATAAGCAGAATTCTGCTGAGGCAGTTTTTCGGGCCAGTGAATTTGACATGCCGCGCCGCGTTTGCGCCCCTTTGATCATATTTTAAAGGGTTTTTAGCGATGGCTATTATCAAATGTACTAAAAACAACGACACGCTGAAAGGCACCTCGGGCGCTGACACGCTTTCGGGTCTGGCGGGCGCTGATCGACGGGGGCGATCTGTCGACGCTGACCCTGTGCATCGATGCGTTGGATTACGATTTGCTGCTGTGACGCGGCTGGCCAGCGCCGCGCTTTTGGGCAGGCGTTGGCGATGCGTATTTATTCAAGAGGAGACGCAGGGGACGCGGCGCTATCTGGGCCGCGTTCCTTTGTTTTTCAGGGGGCGGTGGGTTCAAAACCCACCCTACGGCGGCAGGGTGGGTTTGAAAGGTTCAGTCTTCCATCGCTTCCAGTTCGTCGATGAAGCCCGAGATCATGCTAAGGCCCTTGTCCCAGAAGGCCGGATCGGTCGCATCAAGGCCGAAGGGGGCCAGAAGATCGGTGTGATGCATCGAACCGCCCGCTTTGAGCATGTCGAAGTACTTGTCCTGGAAGCCTTCGGGCGCGGCCTCATAGGCGGCGTAAAGGGCGTTCACCAGACCATCGCCAAACGCGTAGGCATAGACATAGAACGGCGAGTGGACGAAGTGGGGGATATAGGCCCAGAAGGTTTCATAGCCTTCCATGAAGTCGAACACCGGGCCAAGGCTTTCGGCCTGAACGCTCATCCATAGGGCGTTGATGTCTTCGGGTGTTAGCTCTCCGCCGCGGCGGGCGTCGTGGAGTTTGCACTCAAAGTCATAAAACGCAATCTGGCGGACGACCGTGTTGATCATATCCTCGACCTTGCCGGCCAGCATCACCTTACGCTCGGCCTTGTCTTTGGCTTTGGCCAGCATGGCGCGGAAGGTCAGCATTTCGCCGAACACGGACGCAGTCTCGGCCAGCGTCAGCGGGGTTGAGGCCAGCATTTCGCCTTGTCCTGCGGCCAGCACCTGATGCACGCCGTGGCCCAGTTCGTGGGCCAGCGTCATCACATCGCGCGGTTTGCCGAGGTAGTTGAGCATCACATAGGGGTGCACATCGGTGACAGTGGGATGAGCAAAGGCACCGGGGGCCTTGCCCGGTTTCACGCCTGCATCGATCCAGCCTTTGGTAAAGAACGGCTCGGCAATCTCGCCCATGCGTGGGTCAAAGCCGTTGTAGGCGTCCATCACCGTGGCGCGGGCTTCTTCCCAACCGACAGTGCGGGTGGATTCCATCGGCAGGGGCGCGTTGCGATCCCAGACCTGCATGGTCTCAAGCCCCAACCACTTGGCTTTCAGTGCGTAATAGCGGTGTGACAGCTTGGGATAGGCGGCTACCACGGCGTTGCGCAGGGCCTCAACCACTTCGGGCTCTACGTCGTTCGACAGGTGGCGGCCGGTTTGCGCGGTTGGCATCCCGCGCCAGCGGTCAAGGATTTCCTTTTCCTTGGCTTGGGTGTTGTGCACGCGGGCAAAGATCTTGATGTTTTCACCAAAGACGCGGGCCAGTTCATGAGCCGCCGCTTCGCGCTTGGAGCGGTCTTGCTCCGTCAGGAAGTTCAGCGTGCCTTCGATGTTATGCTCTTCGCCGTCGACCTCAAAGGTCAGGCCCGCGATGGTTTCATCGAACAGGCGTTCCCACGCATCGCCCACAACGCCCAGATCGTGCAGGAATTTCTCCATCTCGTCGGACAGCTGATAGGGCTTCATCGCGCGGATGCGGTCAAAGGCCTTTTTGTAGCGGGCCAGATCGGCATTGGCGGCAAACAGGCCGTCAAGCTGATCGTCGGGCAGGCGGTTCAGTTCCAGCGTGAAGAACACCAGCGGCGTGGTGAAATTGGTGATCTTTTCCTGACAATCGGCCATGAACTTGGCGCGCTCGCCATCGACGGTCAGCTGGTAATAGCGCAGGCCCGCATAGGACATGATGCGCCCCGCGACGCCTTCGATTTTTTCGTGGCGCTGGATCAGGGTCAACAGGCCCGGCGCATCCAGATCGGCCAGCTTGCCTTCGTAATCCTCGGCGAACTTGGCACAGGCCGTTTCCAGCCAGTCCAGATCGCGCTTGACCTCGGGCGCGTCGGGCGCGGTGTAAAGGTCGGACAGATCCCATTCCGGCAGATCGCCAAGATCCTTCCCCCCCGCAGAGGCATTGGCGTCGAAAACCGGGGGCTTGGGGAAGTGGCGCATGGAAGTCTCCTGTAATTCGTTTGACCAACAGATAGGGCCGCGAGGCGGGGCAGGGCAAGGGGCAGGCGGGGGATTGCCTAGCTGTAAGCGGTCAGAAGAGCGCGCAAATCGTCGATTGTGTTCGCCTCCGATGCCGGTTTGTCCTGCCGCCAGCGCGACATACGCGGAAAGCGCAGCGCCAGCCCCGATTTGTGGCGGGGGCTTTCGTGGATGCCTTCGAAGGCAATTTCAAACACCAACTCGGGTGCGACCTGACGTACAGGGCCGAACCGCTGGCGGGTGTTCTTGCGCACCCAAGCGGTGATCTTGCCGAAGTCTTCGTCGGTCAGGCCGGAATAGGCCTTGGTGAAGGGCACCAGCGTGTCGCCATCCCAGACGGCAAAGGTGAAGTCGGTGAACAGGTTTGCGCGGCGGCCATGCCCCGACTGGGCGTAGATCATCACCGCATCAATCACCATCGGATCGAGCTTCCATTTCCACCAGTCGCCCTTTTTGCGGCCAACCTGATAGGGGCTGGACCGGCGTTTGAGCATCAGCCCTTCGGCGCGCGCGTCGCGGGCGGCGGCGCGGATCGCGGCCAGGTCGGCCCATGTGTCGAACGGAATGACCGGCGACAGGCGCACGGGTGCGGTGTTGGGCAAGGGGGCCAAAAGCGCCTCCAACGCGGCGCGGCGGCCCGCCATCGGGGCATCGCGCAGGTCTCGGCCCTCCAGTTCCAGCAGGTCATATGCCAAAAACACCACCGGCGCGTCGCGCAGCAGCTTTTTCGGCACGGTCTTGCGCCCGATCCGCTGTTGCAGCGTGTTGAACGGCAGGGGCGCGGTGCCATCCCAAGCCACAATCTCGCCGTCCAGCACGGAGCCGGGGGGCAGGAAATCACGGGCGGCGATCAGTTCGGGAAACCGGTCGGTGACCAGTTCTTCGCCGCGCGACCAAACGAAATGCTGCCCGCCGCGCAGCACCAACTGCCCCCGGATGCCATCCCATTTCCATTCGGCTTGCCAGTCGGCGGGGTCGCCCAGTTCCTCGGGGGCGGTTTCCAGACCATAGGCCAGATAGAACGGATAGGGGCGCGACAGGTCGGCCCCGTTATCCTGTGCCTCGATCAACGCGTGGAAGGTGGTCGTGTCGGGAGTCCAGTTGCCCATCAGGCGCAGGGCGATTGCGGGCTCTTCCTGCCCCGTGGCTTGGGCCAGCGCGCGGGTCATCAGTTTTTGGCTGACACCCACGCGAAACCCTCCTGTGATCAGCTTGTTGAACAGGAACCGTTCGGCAGTATCCAACTGATCCCACGCCGCCAGAATATGCGCCTTTCGCGTGTCCAGATCCTCAGACGCCAGGGCCTTGAGGTCTGTGATCCACTGGTGCAGAGGTTTGTTGGCGATGGCACTGGGGGGCGGCAGGATCAGGGCGATGGTCTCGGCCAGATCGCCAACAATGGGATAGCTTTCCTCAAGCAACCAAAGGGGCAGTCCCGCCGCCTCGGCGGCCCATTCGCGCAACTGCGTGGTTGTCACCGCCCGTTTCGGACGGCGACCCGAGAATAGCGCGATGGTCCAAAGTTTGTCGGGGTCGCTGGCGGTGCGGAAGTAACCCGCCAACGCGGCGGTTTTGACCGTTGTCTTGGTGCTTTGGTCAATAGCTTGGAACAGGGCGGCAAAGTCTTTCATGCCTCCTCCTCCTCAGTGCCGAATTCGGTCGGCACGGCCTCGGCCTGATAGCCTTGCTCGGACAGCCAACGGGTGAAAATGTCGGTATATCCGTGGGTCGGGAAAATCCGTTCGGCCCCGGTTTCGCGGATGGCGGTCATCAGTTCGGTGAAATCGGCATGGTCGGACAGCACAAAGCCCCGGTCCATGGCCCGCCGCCGCCGGATGCCCCGGATTTGCATCCAGCCGCTGGCAAAGCCGGTGGAGGCCGCCCCGAACCGTCGCGCCCAAGCTGACCCCAGCGCTGAGGGCGGCGCGATGACGATCGCGCGAGGGTGGGTTTTGGCCGAATGCGCATCGGTGACCAGTTCGGTTGCGGGAAGGGGCAGGCCTTGGGCGCGCAAAACAGCATTGGTGTTTTCGACCGCGCCATGGGTCAGGATCGGGCCGATGGATGGATCAAGCAGTGCCAGAAGCCGCTGCGCCTTGCCCAACGAATAGGCCCCGAGCATCGACACCCGGCCAAGGGCGGCATTGGCGGCCCACCATGCGTTGATCTCATCCGCGACCTCGGATTGCGGGCGCCAGCGGAACACGGGCAGGCCAAAGGTGCATTCGGTGATAAAGGCATGACAGCGCACGGGTTCAAACTGTTCAGACAGCCCATCCGGCCCCAGTTTGTAATCGCCGGACACGGCCCAGACCTGCCCGCCCACCGAAACCCGAACCTGAGCCGAGCCGGGCAGGTGACCTGCGGGATGAAACGACACAGTTGCGCCGCCAATGGTCTGCGGCACGCCATAGGCCAGCGTCTGGACATCAATCGCGCCCAACCGGTGGCGCATCACCGGTGCTGTGCCGGGGGTGGCCAGATAGCGGCGGTGCCCCGCGCGGGCGTGGTCAGAATGGGCGTGGGTGATGACGGCACGGTCCACCGGTCGCCATGGGTCGATATGGAAATCGCCAGCAGGGCAATAGATGCCATTAGGGGTAAAGGTCAGGACCGGATCACGCATGGCGCTGAGGGTAGCGCCGAAATTCGCCGCGGCCAGCGCGAATTCAGGCGCTGCGTGCGTTTGCGGGGGCGGCTTGGGCCTGAAGATAGCCGAGGCTGCGGTCCACCATCGCGCGGCGCAAGTCGTAATGCTCCATCAGCATTTCGTGGCGTCCGCCGGGGATCTGCTCCAGCGTGCCGCCCGGCCAATGGGCCATCCGGTCGCGAATGCGATCCGCATCGACAATCGCTTCGTCCGAGCCGAGCCATGTGATGCAGGGCATATTGGGCGAGGGGCGGCGCGACAGGGCCTTGCTATCGGACAGGGCCTGATACAGCCAGCGCAGGCTTGGCCCGCCAAGGCCAAGATCCGGCTGCGCCAAGACGTGACTGCGCATGTAGTCATACATGTCGCGGTCGCGCGTTAGCTTGTTTTCACTGAAATCTTCGGTGATCAGTTGGCTTTCAGGTTTGGTGCTGGGGGCGAATGCCGACCCGCACCCGATTTGCGAGGCACACAGCCCGATCGTCCAAGCCACCGGTCGCAGTGCTTGCGGCAGTTGAATGCCCCACATCGGTGCCGAGAAGATGCAGCCTTCGACCGGCAGACCTTCCATCGCGGCGCGCAGGCCGATGGCCCCGCCCATGGAATGCGCCAACAGATACCACGGGCGCGGCAGGTTCAGCGCCTGGGCGGCAGCGACCATAGCGGCCACGTCCATCTGATAGTCAATGAAATGTTCGACATGGCCGACATTGCGGTTCGAGGTCAGGCGATCCGCCAGACCTTGCCCACGCCAGTCAATCGCCAGTACGTCATAGCCGTGATCGGCGAAGTCTTTGGCATTGCGGCCATATTTTTCGATGTATTCCGTCCGGCCCGGAAACAGCAGGATCGTCCCGCGCCCTGTGGCGGATGGGAAGTGACCGACGCGCACCCGCACACCGTCTTCGGTGCGCAACCAATATCCGCGGGCCCCTTCGGGACCGTCGGCCAAATCAGCAAACAAGGGCGCGTCGGACAGAATCATGACAGAACGCCACCCAATTTCATCGCGGTTCCCATATCACCATCAACCGACAGTTTGCCGGTCATGAAAGCTGCGGTCGGGTTCAAGTCGCCTTCCAGCATCGCTTGGAAGGTTTCGGCATCGGCAGAAAGGGTCACGTCAGTCTCATCATCTGCGGCTCGGGCGCCGTTGCCGTCGACAACGATGGACCCTTCGCCTTCAATCTCAAATTTGGCGCTGCCGTCGAAACCGTCGCCACCCAGCTTTGCATTCAGGGCAGCCACGGCTGCGTTCAGAACTTCACTCATATGCGCTCTCCTTTAGAAATATATGCGGCTGGAATTTCCGCATTTGTGCGCTACATTTGAAGTTATGAGGACGACAGCCCGTTTTTTCAAACGTACCGTTGCGACACACCTGACGGTAGTCATGATTTCCCTACTTCCGGGAAACGTCAGCGCCCAACAGGGCGCGACTGTAGAAGATTTGTTGTCTGAATTGCGCAATTCTGAGGCAGCGCAGGCCGACCGGATAGAACGGCGGGTGATGGACGCATGGTCCAAATCGGGCTCTGCCGCGATGGATCTTTTGCTCAAACGCGGGCGCGATGCGCTTGAGGTGCGGGATCTGGACGCGGCCATCGACCATTTCACCGCGCTCACCGATCATGCGCCGGATTTCGCCGAAGGCTGGCACGGGCTGGCGCTGGCTTATTTTCAGTCCGAACTGTTTGGCCCTTGCCTTGATGCGCTGGAACATACGCTGGCCCTCAATCCCAACCATTTTGGCGCATTGCGTGGCATTGGTGCACTCTATGAACATCTGGGGCGGCCAGAACTTGCATACCGGGCCTACCAGCTAGTACTGAACATTCACCCGCACGATTCCGACGTTCTGGAGGCGGTGAAACGGCTCGAACCGCTGGCCCGTGGGACGATGCTTTAGGCAGACTGGCTAAGGATTGGTCACCATGGTGCAACCCAAGCGGATCGCGGCCGTTCTTGGCCCGACCAATACTGGCAAGACGCATTACGCGATTGAGCGGATGCTAGGTTATCGCACCGGCATGATCGGCTTGCCGCTGCGGCTGCTGGCGCGCGAGGTCTATGACAAGATCGTTGCCATCAAAGGCCCGTCGGTGGTCGCGATGGTGACAGGCGAAGAACGGATCGTCCCGCCCCGCGCGGCCTATTGGGTCTGCACGGTTGAGGCGATGCCCGAAGGCATGGGCACCGATTTCGTCGCAATCGATGAAATCCAGCTTTGCGCCGATCCTGAACGCGGCCATGTGTTCACCGACCGTCTGCTGCGGATGCGCGGCACACATGAAACGCTGTTTCTTGGGTCCGACACAATGCGCGGCCCGATCTCGGCACTGGTGCCGAATGTCGAATATCTGCGCCGCGAACGCATGAGCCAACTGGCCTATACCGGCTCGAAAAAGATCAGCCGTTTGCCGCCACGAACGGCAATCGTTGGGTTCTCGGTGGATAATGTCTACGCCATTGCCGAACTGCTGCGCCGCCAGAAAGGTGGGGCGGCGGTGGTCATGGGCGCGCTTAGCCCGCGCACGCGCAACGCGCAGGTCGCGCTCTATCAGAATGGCGAGGTGGATTATCTGGTCGCAACCGATGCCATCGGCATGGGGCTGAACCTTGATATCGACCACGTGGCCTTTTCATCGCTGACCAAGTTCGACGGACGCCGGATGCGCCCGCTGGCCCCGAATGAGCTGGCCCAGATCGCCGGGCGGGCCGGGCGCGGCATGTCACACGGCACCTTCGGCGTGACCGGTGAGGCAAGCCCGCTGCCCGATGAGGTGGCCGATGCGATCTGCAACCACCGCTTTACCCCGCTGAAAAAGCTGAACTGGCGCAATGCGGCGCTGTCCTTCGGGTCGGTCGAGACGCTGATTCATTCGTTGGAACAATCGCCGCAGAACGACATTCTGGTCCGGGCGCGGGATGCCGATGACCTGCTGACACTGAAAGATCTGTCGCGCGATCATGAGGTCATGGCCCGCGCCTCTAGCCCCGCATCGGTGCAATTGCTGTGGGACACCTGCCGCATTCCCGATTTCCGGGGAATCAGTCACGGCGAACATTCCGCACTGGTGGGGGTGATCTTTGGTCATCTGCATCAAAGGGGAACGGTTCCCGATGACTTTTTGGCGCGGCAAGTTCAAAGGATAGATAGGACAGATGGCGACATTGACACATTGTCGAAACGTCTGGCCTATATTCGCACGTGGACATATGTCGCGCAGCGCAAAGGATGGGTTGGCGACGAAATGCATTGGCGCGACAGGACTCGCGCTGTAGAAGACAGGCTGTCAGACGCTCTGCATGAACGTTTGACTCAGAGATTTGTTGACCGGCGCACATCTGTGCTGTTGCGGCGGTTGAAGCAGAAGGAGGCCCTTTTGGCCGAAGTGAATGACAAAGGTGAGGTGACCGTCGAAGGAGAATTCGTCGGTCGGCTTGAAGGGTTCCGGTTCCGCCAGGACAAAGATGCAACCGGGCAAGAGGCCAAGACGCTGAAAACAGCGTCGCTTCAGGCGCTTGCACCGCATTTCCACCTGCGCGCGGATAAGTTCTACAACGCGCCGGACACAGAAATCGACTTCACCGAACAGGGCGGCCTGATGTGGGGCGAACAGGCGGTGGGCAAGCTCGCTGCTGGCGACGATCCGCTGAAGCCGCGCGTTGTGGCCTTTGTCGATGACGAAGCAGGTGCGGACGTGGCTCAGAAGGTGCAGCGCCGTTTGCAGCACTTCATCGACCGCAAGATCGCATCGCTGTTCGAACCTCTGCTGAACATCCAAAAAGACGAAACCCTGACCGGCCTTGCGCGTGGCTTTGGCTATCGTCTGATCGAATCAATGGGCGTCGTGACCCGTGCTGACGTGGCCGATGAGGTCAAATCGCTGGATCAGGAATCGCGCGGCGCGCTGCGCAAGCATGGCGTGCGCTTCGGTCAGTTCACCATTTTCATGCCGCTGCTGCTAAAACCCGCTCCGACGCGTCTGCGCATCGTGCTGTGGTCGCTGGCCAATGGTCTGGACGAATTCCCCGAAGCACCGCCTCCGGGTCTGGTGACGGTTCCGAACATCGAAGGCACCCCTGCGGCGCATCACACGATTTCGGGCTATCGCGGGGCAGGGGCCCGTGCGATCCGCATCGATATGCTGGAACGTCTGGCAGACATGCTGCGCAGCGAAGACAGCCGTGGCGGCTTTGAGGCCAAGGCCGATATGCTGTCGATCACCGGTATGACGCTGGATCAGTTCGCCGATCTGATGCAGGGCCTTGGCTATCGCGCCGAAAAGGGCGAACGCGCGAAGGTACGCCCGGTTGACGCCGTTGTGACCGAAACGTCGGAACCGGCGCAGGACGCCCCGGTGATGGATGCGGCGCAGCAGGTGGAAAACACGCCTGCCGCTTCGGCTGATGTGGCTGACGCCCCGGCGGCAGCGGATGTTCCCGAAGGCGTGGAAGGCATTGAGGATGCGGGCGCAGCCCCCATCGCCGAAAGCCAGCCCGAAGGCGCTTTGGACGACAATATCCCCGAGGCCGCAGAAGGTGATCTGCTGCCGGGCGACGCGCCCGATGCAGGTATCGCCGGCCCCGAGATGGAGGCGTTCTATACCTTCACATGGGGTGGCAACCGTGGCGGCCAGCGCGGCGGCAACCGTCGTCAGGGCGGCGAAGGTGGCCAGCAGCGCCGCGGCGGCGGTCAGGCCGACCGCAACCAACCGCGCGGCGAGCGTGGGGATCGCGGCGACCGTGGTGGCTTTAAGGGCAAAGGCAAGGGCGGCAAGCCGAAGGGCAAACCGCGCGATCAAGGCCCCAAAACCTATGAGGCCCGCCCGCCCAAGAAGGAAAAGCCCATCGACCCGGACAACCCGTTTGCCGCGCTGATGGGGCTGAAGGGCAAGCTCTGAGTGTCTGACGGGGTGTCCAAACTCCGAATCGACAAATGGCTCTGGCATGCGCGTTTTTTCAAGACGCGCAGCCTTGCCGCCAAGATCGTTTCGGGTGGACACGTTCGCGTCAACGGAAACCGCATCGCCAAGCCTGCCGTCACGGTCGGGCCTGGCGATGTTCTGACTTTCGCCCAAGCCAATGACGTCCGGGTGATCCGCGTTTTGGCCCTTGGTGAACGGCGCGGCCCGGCGCCTGAAGCGCGCACGCTTTACGATGATCTGGATCCGCCAAAGCCGCGCGAAGCGCAGCCACAAGCGCCCAAATATGAGGGCGGCGGCAGACCGACCAAGCGCGAACGTCGTAAGCTGGACGAAACGCGCACCCTACCGCTTGAATGATCCGCCCGGACGGTCTAGCTAGTCCCAGACTCGCTTGAGAGGGAAATTGAACCCATGACCTATGTCGTCATCGACAACTGCATTGCCTGTAAATACACCGACTGTGTTGAGGTGTGTCCCGTAGACTGCTTCTATGAAGGCGAAAACATGTTGGTCATTCATCCTGATGAATGCATCGACTGTGGTGTGTGCGAACCGGAATGCCCTGCGGATGCGATCCGTCCGGACACTGAGCCGGACATGGAAAAATGGGTGGAATTCAACCGCAAGTATTCGGAACTGTGGCCGGTTATCATCAGTAAGAAAGATCAGTTGCCCGAAGCCGAAGAACGCGATGGCGAACCGGACAAGCTGAATAAATACTTCTCCGAAGCACCTGGCGAAGGCGGATAAGCTCTGATTCGCTCGTGAAAGGCGGCTTGGCCAGTTCTAGGGCAGGCCGCAATCCATCGAAAACGGGTTAAACCGTTGAATTTTAGCGCGGAACTGCGGCTGCCATGCGATGACGCTGGAAGTCAACCGCGTTTTGTGTTATACTCGGCCTACACTATAGAACACCATGCGCCCGAAGGTTCGGGCGTGCTGCCGGGGGTTGCTTACCAGAACACGGTCTAGGGATGTACGGGAATACGTGGTATTTCCGACGTCCCTTTTGTCGCCCCCGAAATGGTGAGCTGCGAGGAAGAAACTGAATGACAAAGAAAAAATCCGAATTCCGCCCGAACGATTACGTGGTGTACCCGGCGCATGGCGTCGGTCAGATCATGTCGATCGAGGAGCAGGAAATCGCCGGCATCACGCTGGAACTGTTTGTGATCTCCTTCGAAAAAGACAAGATGACCCTGCGCGTTCCGACGCATAAGGCCACCGAAATTGGCATGCGTTCGCTCAGCTCGCCCGATGTGGTCAGCCAGGCGATGAAAACCCTGAAGGGCAAAGCCAAGGTCAAGCGCGCGATGTGGTCGCGCCGCGCTCAGGAATATGAACAGAAGATCAACTCGGGCGATCTGATTGCCATCGCAGAAGTCGTCCGCGACCTGCACCGTGGCGACGATCAGCGCGAACAAAGCTATTCGGAGCGCCAGCTTTATGAAGCCGCGCTTGAGCGTTTGACCCGCGAAGTGGCCGCCGTATCCGGTGGCGACGAAGTGGCCGCCGCCAAGCAGGTGGACGATGTGCTGATTTCGCGCGCCGCCTAAGCCGCGCCTCTGCCAGATCGTTTAAGGCCGCCCAGTGGGCGGCCTTTTTTATGATGGGCTTTCGTTCTGGGTGTCCAGCGCCGTCATCAGCGCGATCTCCAGTTCCTTTTCCAACTCAATCGTGCGGGCCACATAGGCGTCGTTTTCCCCGGTGGCCCGGTTCGGATCCCAGACCTTGGCCAATTCGCGCACGGCATAGCGGTCGTGGTGGAAGAAGGTCTTTTCCGCCTGCGCCGCTTCCCATTCGCTCAGGCCAATGTTTTCCAGCACATAGCGCCCCGCCCGCAGCGAGCTGTCGAAAAGTTCGCGGACAATGTCATCGGCCCCGACTTTGTAGAGTTGATACACGTGCTGACGGTCGCGGGCCCGCACGATGATGTGCAGATCCGGGCGCAGTCGCCGCGCATAGCCGCATAGCTTGGTGGCAGCGGCGGGGTTGTCCAGGGCGATGACCAGCACCCGCGCGGTTTCCAACCCGGCGGCATGTAGCAGCTCAGGGCGCGTGGGATCGCCGAAGAACCCTTTGACCCCGAACCGGCGCATCAACTGGATGGTGCGCAGGTCATGGTCCAAAACTACGGTCTTAAAGCCCGCAGACCGCACCATACGGTTGACGATCTGACCAAAGCGGCCAATCCCGGCGATGATGACAGGGCCTTGTTCGTCGATCTCGTCGGGGGTTTTGTCCTCGGATGTGTCTTTCATGCGCTTGGACAGCCAGTCGTACAGGATGAACAGCAGCGGCGTGATCAGCATCGACAACGCGACCACCAGCAGCAGCTTTTCGGCCAGTGGCGTGGGCAGGACATGCAGTTGCAGCGAAAAGGAGATCAGCACAAAGCCAAATTCCCCAGCCTGCGCAAGGCCAAGGGTGAATAGCCATTGATCGCGGCGGCGCAGACCAAAGGCCCGGCCCAGCCCATAGAGCACCGCCGATTTCAGCAAGATGACCCCGACGGCCAAGCCAATGATCTCGGCCGGGCTGCGCAGCAAGACGTTGAAATCAATGCCCGCGCCGACGGTGATAAAGAACAGGCCCAGCAGCAGCCCCTTGAAGGGTTCAATGTCTGATTCCAGCTCGTGCCGGAATTCGCTGTTGGCCAGAACCACGCCCGCCAAAAAGGTGCCAAGGGCCGGGGACAGGCCGACCAGCAACATCAGAAATCCGATGCCCAGCACGATCAGCAGCGCCAGCGCGGTGTACATCTCGCGCAGGTGGGCTGCGTGGATATAGCGGAAAATGGGCCGCGACAGGTAAATCCCCGCAAGGATGATCGCCGCAATCGCGCCAAGCGTCACCAGAGTCACGCCCCAGCCTGGCAGACCCTCGACCAGTGACATGGTGGCGTGCGAATCCGCTTCGGGCAGGTTGCGCTGAATCGATCCATCCGCCGCCAGCGTCGGACCCTGCGCAACGGCCAGCAGCGGCAGCAGAACCAAGATCGGGATCACCGCGATATCCTGCGTCAGCAGCACCGAAAAGGCTGACCGCCCGCCACTGGTTTGCATTAGGCCCTTTTCGCTGAGGGTTTGCAGAACGATCGCGGTGGAGGACAGCGCAAAGATAAACCCAACCGCCAGCGACGTCTGCCACACATAGCCCAAGGCCATGGCGGCGAACATGACAAGAACGGTCGTCACGACGATTTGCAGACCGCCCAGCCCCAGCAATTTGTGCCGCATGTCCCATAAGGCACGCGGTTCAAGCTCTAGCCCGATGATGAAAAGCATCATCACCACGCCGAATTCGGCAAAGTGCTGAAGGTCAGTTGTATGAGACACCAGCCCAAGCGCGGGGCCGATCACAATCCCGGCCAACAGGTAGCCAAGGACCGATCCAAGCCCAAGCCGCGAAGCGATGGGAACAGCGATGACCGCAGCCATCAGGTAAACAGAAGCCTGAAACAGAAATTCTTGCATAGGGGACCAAATAAGAACGTTCCCTATACAATATGAGCCGCATCAGCCCGCATGCAATGCGAGATGTTGCATTTGCAGCGAGCCTTTAAAATTGTTTCAAGATTGGCAGTTTTCGTGAGGCGGTTTTGGGCATGGCCCAAAGGCGGCCCCGGCAAGCATCAGCCCTGCGGCAGCTTGATCACCACATTGCGCCCGCTTTTCACATAGCGCAATTCGCCCTCACCAATAGCGGCGACGCGGCCTCCGTCGATGCTGTCGCCCACTTGCACCTTCTTGTAGCGCCCATTTGACAGGCGGACCAAAGCGCGGCGGCTAGAAGGTTTGCCATAGACCCCGATCAGGTTGATCTTATTGAGGTTGATAGCGTTCTTGACGGTCGCTTGTTTGGCGACACTGGCCGAGGACGGGATCTTAGGCGTGATCGTTGCGGCGGCCTGTTGCACGGGCGCCGGTGCGGGCGTGGTTTCTTGTTTCTTGACGGCAGCGGCCACCGTAGCGGCAAAGTTGCGGGGCCGGGTGATCGGACGGCGCGATGTGGCGACGGCCTGCGCGGTGGCGGTGGTGTCGGCCTCAGCCAGTTCTTTGCCGGTATCGGGGCGGGCCTGCGGGCGCAGTTTTGCGAGTTCATCCTGTGTGAACCCGCCAAAGCGCGCCCGCTCATTCCCGTCTGTCACGTCTTCGGGCCGCAATTGCGGACGGACAGATTTCATCCGAATGCGTATGGCCAGCGCCTCGGGGTCTTCGGCCAGCAGCGCCGCCTCAGCGGGGCGGTTGGGGGCAACAATCGGCGGCTTGCCCAGATAGACCAGAACGCCTTCGGGGTTCAGCGCCCCTTCGGGCGTGGCGCGGACCAGCCCGCGATCGTCCAGATCAAAGGTGGTTTCGGGCGATACCGGATCAGACAGACCGGCAAACGGCAAGTCCGAGGCATGGTCGCGCGGGGCTTGCAGGGCCACGGCATCATACTGGATCACGGCGGGGTCAAGGTTGGTGGTATAGACCTCGCCCAAACCAATCATCACCGGCAGGGCGGGCGCATCGGGCGTGCGCTGCCAAATGCCAGTGGCGGCATAGGTGGCCTCGGCCTCTTCGGCGGTCAGAATCTGTGGCATGGTTGCCATGCTGACAACATCTGCCGTCGATTCCTGCCCTTCGACCTGTTCGGGGTCAAAGTTCGGGTCCAGCGCGGCAACCTCTACGCCCTCGGCAGGCAGGATCTCGGTCGCCTCAACCGGGGTGGGCAGTTCCACATCGCCGATCTGGATCTCTTCGGTGCCGGTCGGCGTAAACAGACGCGCCAAGCCGGTATCCAGGAACACCGACGCCCAGGCCGCAACGCCCGCCAAGAACAGCAGCAGCGCAGCGGTCAGCATCAGCCCAAGGAATCGCGGCTTGCCACCGATCTTCTGCGGCTCGCGCTGGCCAAAGATCGTCAGGCGCTCGCGCTCTATGTCTTCTTTCGTGCGTTCCGCCTCGGCCTCATCCTGTGCGGCCTGTGCGGCTGCCGTTTTCAGACGCAGCGCGCTTGTCGCCACGGCCATCGGCCCGCGCGACGGAGCGGCAGGGGCTGGCGGAACCTCGGCCTCAGTTTCCGGCGCGTCGGACTTCCGGCGGCTGAAAAAGCCCAAAGTCCGGCCCGCTGGCCCGCGCTGTTCATCATTGGCCGGGGCGGCGGGTTTGGCGGCCGCGCCAAAGACTGGGCGACTTGTCTTTTCTACGTTTGCCTTGGGCAGCGAGACCGCTGGGCCATTGGCGGCAAGGTCCGGGGCGCGATCCGCACCCAACAGGCTGGGCGCGGCGCCCTGATCCCCGCCGCGCGACGCCCGGATCGAGGTGAAGGCAGGCGCAGGTTCCACCGGGTCTTGAATGGCGGGCGCACTGATCGTCGCGGTGGCGGGCTTGGGCTTCGGCTTTGATTTCGGCGCGGGGGCAGGGGGAGCGGGTGCTTCGGCCTCTACCTCCGGCGCAGCTTCAACAGGGGCGGGAGCCTCCACCTTCGGGGCGGCAACCGGTTCTGCGACGGCGATCTCGACAACCGGCTCGGCGGCCTCAACCGGCGCAGGCTCCACCTCCGGCGCAGGCTGCGGGGCCGCCGTGCGGGGCGGCTCATCAATGATCGCGGCGGCGACAATGCGCAGTGCCTCGGCGGCGCGCACCGGTGCTTCGCCGGTCCAGCCGGTCCCTGCGCCAAAGAACACCTCGCCGACAAAATCACCGGGCGCGGCGACGGCGCAATAGGCCACCGGCTGAAACCCGTGGGCCACGGCAAAGGCTTCTGCCTCACCCAGCGTTTCCTTGGCCACGGCGGCGATCAAAACCTGACCATCCGCCTTGCTGTGGTCATAGCGCAGATCCAGCACGTCATAGGGCGTCGCCCCATCAAGCGCGCCCTGAATCTGGGCGTCCAGCAAAGGCCCGCTGCTGCCGCGGTCTTTTACGGATAAGTACTTAATCTGTTCATTGGGAATGATCAGCTTGACCTGCTCAGCCACGGCACCCGCACTTTGCCGCAATGCGGTCAAAGCTCCGGCCAGATCTGGCGCCTCAAGCGACACATCCCCAAGCACAACCCACCCGGCCTGCGCTTTGCGCAGCAGGGCAATACCCTCAAACGATAAGGAGAGCGCATAAATCGGTTCCATGGCCGGGCTTTTACCATGCGAATGTGCCTGATTGGAGTCTTTATCTGCGTCTCGGACACGTGTTTGGCGGAAATCAGCGCGTGTCAGCGCAATCAGCGAAAGCCCCTTGCCGCCAAGCAGTTGCGCCCCCACCTTGATCACAGGTTTCGCCCTTTCAAGGAGCTTTGTTCATGCGTCGTAATTTCCTGTTGGCCCTGCCCATCTTGGCCCTGTCCGCCGTTCCGGTCTGGGCGCAATCCAGCGCCGTTTCAGGCCAGATCACCGTCTCGGGTGAGGCGGTGGCTTTTGCCACGCCCGACATGGCCACGATCCAGATCGGCGCACAAGGGCGCGGCGCCACCCCAGCCGAGGCGCTGAACCAGACATCGGCGGCGCTAGAGGCGATGATTGCCCGTCTAAAAGACAACGGCATCGAGGCGCGGGATATCCAGACATCCGGCCTGTCGCTGAACGAAGACCGCATCTGGGACCGCGACAAACAAGTGGACGTCTCACGCGGCTATGTGGCTAGCAATATGCTGATGATCCGCGTCCGCGACCTGAGCCAGCTTGGCGGGCTTTTGTCCGTAATGGTCGAGGATGGCGCGAACACGCTGTCGGGCGTGTCCTTTGGCGTATCCGAAACCGATGCGCTTGAAAATCAGGCCCGCCGCGATGCGGTGGCCGATGCACTGGCCAAGGCTGAACTCTACGCCGATGCGGCGGGCGTTGCGCTTGGCCCGATCCTGTCGATCAACGAAGGCGGGATCAGCGCCCCGATGCCGATCATGCGCAGCATGAAGGACGTCGTCGTGCAGGAAGCTGTGGCCGATGTTCCGGTCGCTGCGGGCGAGATCAGCTCAAGCGCCAATGTGACCATCGTTTTCGCGATTGGTGAGTGACGAAATGGGGCTCTGCCCCGCCCGCGCGTTGCGCGGACTCCCCGGGATATTTGACGTCAGAAAATGACAGGGGCGCGCTTCACAGTATTTTCTGACCAAAAATATCCCCGCCGGAGGCTCCGACGGGGACGTGTTTTCAGACCACGATGATCTGGGCGCAGGCGTCAGGCCGAGGCTTTGGCCAGCGCTTGGTCCAAATCGGCGATCAGGTCGTTCGGATCTTCGATGCCGATCGAGATGCGCACCACATTCGGGGCCGCGCCGGCGGCGATTTGTTGCGCTTCGGTTAGCTGCCGGTGCGTGGTCGAGGCCGAGTGGATCACCAGACTGCGGGCATCGCCGAGGTTGGCGACGTGGCTGAAGATTTCCAGCGAGTCGACCAGTTTCATGCAGGCCTCATAGCCGTCTTTCAGCGCGACCGTGAACAAGGCACCTGCGCCATTGGGGCAGATGCGGGCGATACGGTCGTGATAGGGCGATGACGGCAGGCCTGCATAGGTGACCGCCTCAACCGCCGGGTGGTTTTCAAGCCAAGCCGCGACGGTGCGGGCGTTCTCGACGTGTTTCTGCATCCGCAGGCTGAGCGTTTCAGTGCCCATCAGCGTGTAATGTGCCGCTTGCGGGTTCAGGGTCATGCCCAGATCGCGCAGGCCAATGGCGATGCCGTGGAAGGTAAAGGCCAGCGGGCCAAAGGTTTCGTGGAACTTCAGGCCGTGGTAGGCCGGTTCCGGCGCGCTGAGCGAGGGGAACTTGTCGGTCGCGGACCAATCGAACTTGCCCGAATCCACCACAACGCCGCCGGTGACGGTGCCATTGCCGGTCAGGTATTTCGTCAGCGAATGCACCACTAGCGTCGCGCCATGTTCGATCGGGCGGCACAGGTAGGGCGAAGCGGATGTGTTGTCGACGATCAGCGGGATCTGCGCGTCATCTGCGATTTTGGCAATCGCATCCAGATCGGTGATGTAGCCGCCGGGGTTGGCGATGGATTCGCAGAACACCGCGCGGGTGTTTTCGTCGATCGCGGCGCGCACAGCGTCCAGATCGTCGAAATCGACAAAGGTGCAGGACCAGCCGAAGCGTTTGATTGTCTGGCTGAACTGGGTGATCGTGCCGCCGTATAGCCGGGTAGAGGCGACAATGTTCAGCCCCGGCGCCATCAGCGGGAACAGTGCCATGATCTGCGCCGCGTGGCCCGAGGAACAGCAAACCGCCCCGGCGCCGCCTTCAAGCGTGGCCATACGTTCCTGAAGGACCGCGACCGTCGGGTTGGTCAGGCGGGAGTAGATAAAGCCGACCTCTTGCAGGTTGAACAGCGCAGCGGCGTGATCGGCATCGCGGAACACATAGGCCGTCGTCTGATAGATCGGCGTCTGGCGTGCGCCAGTGGCCGAATCAGGGCGCGCGCCCGCGTGGATTTGCAAGGTATCAAAGCCGAAACCGGGTGTGTCAGACATTGTGAAACTCCTCCCTTCACGATGTGGTTGACGTAAGGAGTAGGCCATCCTGCGCAACGCCACAACGATGCAGCGGTATTAGTTGGGCATTTTCGCGAAAAAGCGGCTCTGTCGATTTTCTATTGGCAAACGCGCTGGGCTGACGTCATGTGTGGGCTATGAGACCGCCATTCCACCTTGCCATTCACGTGACCGACCTTGACGACGCCCGCGCCTTCTACGGTGGCTTGCTGGGCGCTGAGGAAGGGCGCAGCACCGACACTTGGGTTGATTTCGATTTCTTCGGCCATCAACTCAGCCTGCATTTGGGTCAGCCCTTCGGCACGGCCAACACCGGGAAGGTGGGGGACCACATGGTTGCCATGCCGCATTTCGGTGTGGTGCTGCCGCTGGACCAATGGCGGGCCATGGCGGACCGTCTGACGGCTGCGGCGGTGGCGTTTGAATTGCCGCCCTCGGTCCGGTTTGAAGGCGAGCCGGGCGAACAATGGACCATGTTCTTTCGCGATCCGGCCGGGAATCCGATCGAGGTGAAGGGCTTTGCGCAATATGATGCGCTGTTCGCCAAATAATCACCGGACTGTTTAAAGGTTTATTCAAAGCCTCTTTTTTCGGCAAGCCGCCTCGTCCGGGCGCGGAACAACCGGGCAATTGCGCATTGATTATGCAGTTGCAGCAATCGGCAGCAAACGCGCTGGAATGCGCTTGACTCCAAATCACCTTTTCTGCGGAGATTGCTTCAGGATCTAGCAATGGCGCCAGACCTGAACCCTTCGCAGGGTTGAAATCCAGTCCTTGTGAGCAACGGTGCTCCGGCCAAAGTATCCCCTGAATTCAGGGGCTTGCCTTGAACTGTGCACCATGTCCCACGCTGAATCCCTGACGACGAACTATAAATATTCTGCAAGTTCGCCATCCCGACACCCGGTGATTGTCATCGGCGGGGGACCGGTGGGAATGCGCACGGCACAAGAGCTGGCAAAGCGCGGGCAAGCCGTGCATGTGCTGACGGCCGAAGCCTTTGCGCCCTACAACCGGGTCCAACTGACACCGCTGCTGGGCGGCGATGTTCAGTTCGATGAAATCACCCTGCCGCTGACGGATGAAACCGATCTTCTGACCTGCCATTGGGGTCAGACAGTTGCCCGCATTGACCGCGAGGCCCGGCAGGTCATCACGCGTAGCGGCGATGTCTGGGCCTATTCCAAGCTGGTTCTGGCCACCGGATCGCGGGCCTTTGTGCCGGGCTTTCCGGGGACGACCCTGCCGGGTGTCTTTACCTTCCGCACGGCGGATGATGCCTCGGCCCTGATGGCGCGGTCCTTTTCGGCGCGCCGGATTGCGGTGATCGGCGGCGGATTGCTGGGGCTTGAAGCTGCGCGGGGGATGCGCCGCCGGGGCTGCGATGTCACGCTGATTGAACACGAAAGCCACCTGATGCCCCGTCAATTGGATCTTGAGGCAGGGTCCAAGTTGGCCGAGCGCATCTGCGCGCTTGGCGTCGATGTGATGACGGGCCGGGCGGTGCGCGAAATCACGGGAACGCACCGGGTCGACAGGATTTTATTCGCCGACGGCAGCCGCGAAGAGTTTGACACGGTCATAATCTGCACCGGCGTCCGCGCGAACACCGATCTGGCGCAACAAGCCGGGATTGCCTTTTCGCGCGGAATCACCGTGGGAGACCAGATGCAGACCTCTGACCCGCTAATCTATGCGGTGGGGGAATGCTGCGAACATCGCGGGCGGATGTATGGCCTTGTCGGGCCGGGATACGAGCAGGCCAAGGTGGCTGCGGAGGCGCTGACAGGCGGCGCCCCGCGGTTCGCCGGGGCAATTCCGGCGACCAAGCTCAAGGTCATAGGGGCCGAGGTGTTCTCGGTCGGGGAAATCGAACAGCTTGAGGCGCGGGCCAATGTGCGCAGCCATGTCTGGCGCGGGCAGGGGGCCTATCGGCGGATCTTCATCGAACGCGGCGCGCTGGTCGGTGCGGTTGCGGTTGGCGGGTGGTCGCAGGCCAGCCGAATGCAGGATGCGGCCCAGCATGGGGACACGGTCTATCCGTGGATGGTCTACCGCTTTTTGAAAACGGGTTTGCTCTGGACGGAACAGGATCTGGAACCGGCTGAAATGCCCGCCAGCGCCATTCTGTGCAATTGCACCGGCGTTACCTACGGGCAGGCGCGTGCGGCGATCACCTCTGGGGCCAGCGACGTGCCGGATCTGGGGCAGGCAACGGGCGCTGGAACGATCTGCGGCACCTGCCGCCCGGTGCTGGAGGATTTGCTGACCGCAGGCGGCCCGCCGAAACCCATGCAGCTGTGGAAACCGCTATTGGCACTGTCGGGCATGGCCGCGATTGGTGCGCTGATCCCGATCCTGTTTGGCCGCGTGCCGCTGCCAGACAGCTATGACGCCGAAAGTCTGCGCGTATGGCTGTGGCGCGATGGGATCGTCAAGCAATGGTCGGGGTTTATCCTGCTGGGCATCACGCTAGCCGCGATGATCCTTGGCCTGCGCAAGCGCATTCGGCTGATGGACCGCTTGGGCGGCTATGACTATTGGCGGCTGATCCACATCGTCATCGGCCTTGGGGCGGTGGCGGCGCTGTTCGCCCACACGGGGTTTAGCCTTGGCAACAACCTGAACCTTTGGCTTGGGGCCAGCTATGCCGCGACGCTGGTGTTTGGCGCGGTGGCGGGACTGACAACAGGCGGGGATCACGAATTGCGGGCGCGGGGGGTCGGCACAAGCCGCAAACCGCCGCGCAAACTGCCGACGTGGCTGCATATCATCGCGATCTGGCCGCTTCCGGTGCTGATCCTGATCCACGTTCTTGCAAGCTATGCGTTCTGAGGGGCCGGAATGACACGAAATCGCCTTCTCTGGATCCTGTGGATTACGCTGACGCTGTTTCTGGCGGGGGCGGGTTTGGCACGGCTGTATATCGCAGGCGACCGCACTGTTCTGACACCCGGCCAAACCGACGGCGTGCATCACCAGTTGGAAATCGCGTGCGAGACCTGCCACACCTCGTCTGCCTTTGCCTCGCAATCCAAGATTCGCAAGGACATCAACAAGACCTGCACCACCTGCCACAAGGATGAGTTGAAAGAGGCCGACGACAGCCACCCGACCAAGAAATTCACCAATCCCCGCATGGCCGCCTATTGGGACAAGGTCGACGCGCGGTTCTGCACCACCTGCCATTCCGAGCATGAGCCTGAGATCACGCAGGCCGGTCTTGTGACCCTGCCGGGCGATTACTGCGTTGCCTGCCATTCCGAGGGCGAACAGGACGTGCGCGTGAACCGGCCCAGCCATGAGGGGCTGACCTTTGATACCTGCGCCTCGTCGGGGTGCCACAACTACCACGACAACCGCGCGCTATATGAGGATTTTCTGGTGAAACACGCGGGCGAACCTGCGCTGTTCCCCGATCCCGTGCATCCTGTGGCCGCCATTGCCCGCACCCGTGCGCGGCCCTCAGTGGATGAGGTATCGGTCTATCTGGCTTCGCTTGAGGTGCCCGCCGCCTATGCGCTGGACGATCCGATGCAGCATTGGGCCGCCAGCGCCCATGCCGCCGCCGATGTCACCTGCGCCACGTGCCATGCGCCGAAATCGGAAACGGCTGACGAGGTGGAGGCGAATTGGACCCAAGCACCGGGCGAAGCGGTTTGCGCCACCTGCCATAAGGGCGAGGCCAAGACCTTTGCCCTTGGCCGTCACGGCATGGGCCGCCACCCCGAGATCGCCAAGCCGCGCGACGCCAAGAAAACGCTCAAGGCGCTGGGCATGAAGAAACCGCCAGAAGCGCTGGTGACGGCGATCGAAACCTACCTCAGCGACGATCCCGCGCCCGAAGCCGTGATGTCCACCGACCGCGCGCGCGTCTCGCTCCGGCCCGAGGCGCTGGGCAAGGATCTGACCTGCGCAACCTGCCATGCCCCGCATGAACAGGACCTGGACTTTGCCGCCGTGGGCGCGTGCCTGACCTGCCACAATGACGATCATTCGCTGGCCTATGAGGACAGCCCGCATTTCAAGCTGTGGCAGGATGAAACCGCAGGGCTCTTGCCGCCCGGCTCGGGCGTGACCTGCGCCACCTGCCATATGCCGCAGACCGAACGCAAAGGTGTGGTGACAACCAACCACAACCAGAATGACACCCTATTCCCGAACGAGAAAATGATCCGCCCGACCTGCCTCAACTGCCACGGGCTGGCCTTCTCCATCGACGCGCTGGCCGATCCGGCGCTGGTGGCGAACAATTTCTCGGGACAACCAAATCGCCACATCGAGGGGATCGATTGGGCGGTGAACCGTGTGAACCAGCCAGACGAAGGCGCCAACCAATGACCGGCTGGAACACACACCTGCAACCACAAATGATAGCAACAGGACCAACAGTATGACCCAGTTTACCACCCGGATGAAAGCCGCAATTGTCGGCGGCGCAATGGCCCTTGGCGGTCTGACGGCCCCGGCCGCCAACGCCGAAGGCATGGACTATGAAACCGTCTCGGATCTTCTGCACCTTGTCATGGCCTCGGACCGCGCGGTCTATACCCGCCTGATCGTGAACCGTCTGCAAAACGAAGAGGGCGTGATCAAAGCATCCGAGCACTTCATGGACGAAAAGGCGCTGGTGCTGCCCGCGCAGATGTTCCGCTTTGGGGCGGAAATGGTCGCCGAAGAAACGGATGAATTCACCTATTCGCTGTTGTCGCTCTGGCCGATCAACAAGCAGAACGCGCCGACCACCGATCTGGAAAAAGAAGGCCTGCAATACGTGGTCGATAACCCCGGTGAGCCGTTCTACGGCGAAGAAGAGCTGGGCGGCACCACCTATTTCACCGCCGTATACGGCGACCCGGCGGTCGCGGGCGCCTGCGTGAGCTGCCACAACGATCACAAAGACACGCCCAAATCTGACTTTGAACTGGGCGACGTGATGGGCGGTGTCGTTATCCGCATCCCGATGGACGGCTGATGCGTCCTGCGTCGATCCTGTTGGTCGCGGCGGGTATCCTTGCCGCGACAGCCTCAAGCTCAGAGCCGGGGTCATCTGGGGATATCCCGGATGGCATCGTTTCGGCCAAGGGGCTGAAGGGATTTGTTCGGGCCAGCAAACTGCCCGATCCCAAAGACCCGGTCTTGGCCGCTGGCAAAGCGGTCTGGGCCGGTACGTGCCAGGCTTGTCATGGGGGCAACAAGGCCATCGGCGCACCGAAAATCACGTCATCAGACGACTGGTCCCCGCGCATCGCGCAGGGGCTGGACGTGCTGTTTGACCATGCAATCAACGGATTTCTAGGCGCAAAATACGCCGAGATGCCCGCAAAAGGCGGCAATGCCGACCTAAGCGATGCTGATGTGAAGGCGGCGGTCGCCTTCATGATCTGGGCCAGCGGCGGGGCAGAACCCGCGCTGGGATACGCGCAAGACACCACCAACAAATGACAAATTGAGGGGACACTCAGATGGACGATAAACAAATCACGCTGATCCAGGAAAGTTTCGCCAAGGTCGTGCCGATCAAGGACGCCGCCGCCGAGATTTTTTATGCGGATCTGTTTGAAACGGCTCCGGCGGTAAAGCCGTATTTCGCCAATGCCGATATGAAGGACCAAGGCAGCAAGCTGATGGCGACGCTGGCCGTGGTGGTCAACGGGTTGCGCGATCTGGACAAGATCGTACCCGTGGCCCAGCAACTGGCGGTCAAGCACGTGGATTACGGCGTCAAAGCGCAGGATTACGATTCGGTCGGGGCTTCCCTGCTGCGCACGCTGGAAAAGGGCCTGGGCGATGATTTCACGCCCGAAGTCAAAGAAGCCTGGACCGTCGCCTACACCACGCTGGCCGGTGTGATGAAGGGCGCAGCCTATCCCGAGCCGGAACTGGCAACCGCCGGGGCCGCACCGGGCAAGAAGCCGTTCTGGAAATTCTGGGCCTAACGCCCCCGCACAGGCGCTTGCCCCAACCGGGGCAGGCGCAAAAGCATGACAGCTTGTCCTCTGCACTCTGGTCAATCTGACCCGGTTGGCGTATCTCCGGCAGGTATCTGTTCGGAGGCACCATGACCGACTTTGAAACGCCGGGCCCGGTTGAGGAAAACTGGAAAGACGCGATTTCTTCTGTGGAAGAGATCATCGAAGACGCCCGCAATGGCCGGATGTTCATTCTGGTCGATCATGAAGATCGCGAAAACGAAGGTGATCTGGTGATCCCGGCACAATGGGCCACGCCCGACGCGATCAACTTCATGGCCACCCATGGGCGCGGGCTGATCTGCCTGTCGATGACGCCGGACCGCATTGAATCGCTGGGTCTGCAACTGATGTCGACGAACAATTCGTCGCGCCATGAGACCGCCTTCACCATCTCGATCGAAGCCCGCGAAGGCGTCAGCACCGGCATTTCCGCCGCCGACCGCGCCAAGACGATTGCCGTGGCCATCGACGCCTCCAAAGGCCCGCAGGATATCGCGACCCCCGGTCACGTCTTCCCGCTGCGCGCCAAAAAGGGCGGGGTGCTGGTGCGTGCCGGTCATACCGAAGCCGCCGTTGATGTCAGCCGCCTTGCCGGTCTGAACCCCTCGGGCGTGATCTGCGAGATCATGAACGAAGATGGCACCATGTCGCGCCTGCCTGAATTGGTGGCCTTTGCGCAAAAGCATGGCCTGAAGATTGGCACGATTTCCGACCTGATCGCCTATCGCCGCCGCCACGACAATCTTGTGCGCGTGCGCAGCGAAGAAACCATTCAGTCCGAATTTGGCGGCGAATGGACCATGCGCATCTACACCGATACCACCCATGGCGACGATCATATCGTTCTGACCAAGGGCGATTTGTCGGGGGATGACCCGGTTCTGGTGCGGATGCACGCGCTTGACCCGGTGCTGGATCTGGTCGGCGCAGGCCCCATGGGCCGAGCCTCGGAATTCTCCAATGCGATGCAGGCGGTTGCCGCCGAAGGACGCGGCGTTGTCGTCTTGCTGCGCGATACCTCGATGAAGATCGGCGCCGACGGGGGCAGCCCGAAAAAGCTGCGCCAATATGGTCTTGGTGCGCAGATCCTGTCTTCGCTTGGCCTGTCCAAGCTGACACTGCTGACCAATTCGCCGACGCCCACGGTCATCGGCCTTGACGCCTATGGTCTTGAGATCATCGGCACCCGCAAAATTTCGGAGTAACCGCCATGGCCGCCAGTGAAGAACACTACACCCTGCCGCGCGCTGCGTTCGACAACCCGGTCAAGATCCTGATCGTCGTCGCGCCCTATTACCGCGCCATTGCCGACCAGATGATCGAAGGCGCAAAGGGCGAAATCGACGCCTCGGGCGGGACGTGGGATCTGATCGAAGTCCCCGGCGCACTCGAGGTGCCAACCGCCATCGGCATGGCCGAACGCCTGTCGAACTATGACGGCTATGTCGCGCTTGGCTGCGTCATTCGCGGCGAGACGACCCATTACGACACCGTCTGCAACGACAGCTCGCGCGGGATCACCCTGCTGGGGCTTCAGGGCCTGTGCATCGGCAATGGCATCCTGACCGTTGAGAATATGGACCAAGCCCAGGCGCGGGCTGAAGTGACCGGTCAAAACAAGGGCGGCGGCGCGGCCGCTGCGGCCTTGCATCTGGTGGCATTGGCGCGTAAATGGGGCGCCCCGCGCCAAGGTGTGGGATTCCAACCTGCCCGCGATGAATACCAGATTGCAGGCGACAACAAAGGCAACCCCTCCGCATGACCCAAGTGCCTGCCGCCCCTTCGGGCAATATGAAACGCAAGATGAAATCTGCCTCGCGTCTTTATGCGGTGCAGGCACTGTTTCAGATGGAGCATTCCAGCCTGTCGATTGATGCCGTCATGGCCGAATTCCACAACTTCCGCTTTGGCGAGACGCTGGAAGAAGGTGAAATGATCGATGGTGATCTTGGCCTGTTCCGCATGCTGGTGACTGAGGCTGTCAACTGGCAGGCCAAGATCGACCAAATGACCGACCGCGCGCTGGTGGCCAAATGGCCGATCGACCGGATCGACCCGACGCTGCGGGCGCTGTTCCGCGCCGCCGGGGCAGAACTGGTGGCCAGCCAAACACCGCCCAAAGTGGTGATCGTGGAATTCGTCGATGTGGCCAAAGCCTTCTATCCTGAAGGGCGCGAGGCGAAATTCGTCAATGCCGTGCTGGATCACATGGCCCGCGAAGCCCGCCCCGAGGCCTTTTAAGCGCTTTTTTGCGCATACATTCTGAATTTTCAATGTCTTTGGCGAAACTCTGCGCTTTCCCCTTGCGCAGGATGTGGGCGCGGCTACTCTGATTTCCAACAGAGGAGTCGTCTGATGCCCAAACTCATTCGCCTGTACATCACCCAAATCGCAATTGGCTTCGGCCTGTCGGCGGCGTTCGTGGCCATGCTTCTGGGGATGAATGTCGCCAACCTATGGCATCTGGTCACCACGTCCGACGTGGGCCTGCTGGCGGTTGCGCTGCTGTGGCTGTTCAACGGCATCGTGTTTGCGGGCGTGCAGTTTGGCATTGCCATCATGCGTATGGAAGACCGCGGCCCCGGCGCTGGCGGCCCGCGCATCCCGGCCCAAATGCAGCCCATTCCGATCCGGGTTGAGGCCGCGCCGCGCCGCAAACGCCACCTCTAAACCCCAGTTTTCAAAGCAAAAGCCCCCGGCCAAAACCGGGGGCTTTTTGTTTGCGGCGGGAACCACACAAACGTGGGGTTATCTCATTCCCGAGGACCTGTATATACAGGTGGGCGCCAGGTAATCAGGCCACGGCCCGAACAGAGCCAGCTCCCTCGGAATTGCTTAAGGCCACCGGAATGCAACCGTGCACAGGAAGGGCAGAACCCGCCACTGACTGAGGTAGGATGCGGCGCGGGCTTTGGCAAGGGGGGATCGACATCCGCGCTCGGGCGTCCCACCCATTCCCGCCCGAGCCCTCGCGCGGATGTGCGCTTTCGCGCCTGCCCTTGTCTTTTCACCCCATGTATTTTCTGACCAAAAATATCCCGGGGGAGGCGCGTAGCGCCGGGGGCAGCGCCCCCAATCGCCCGAAAATCCTCAGGCGTCACCGTCAACGAATCCGTACTGCCGCAACTCTTCTGGCAACAGGATGTAGATCTCATCCGGCGGCGTGCTCATGGCGGGCTGCATGACCAGCGGATCAATCCCCATGTCCGACAGATACCGCATCACCTCGGCCTGCCCGCGCTGAATATCCTCCACCGCCGTGAACGCTGGCAACAGGCTGTTTTCCCCGAAATAATGCTGATGAACCCCGACCGAGGCCACCTCGGAAATATCTCGCTCCGCGCCGCCCGCCAGCAAATAGGGGCAAGCCGAATAGCAAAACTCTCCGTCCAGCATCTGGGTGCCGATCCCCAGGCGCCGCAGATCACGCCCCAAAATCAGCGCATCCTGCACGGACCCGCCGGGCGATTGCAGCACCAGCACCTCGGGCGCGGCCTCAGACAGTTGCGGGCCGATCCGGTCGGCATCGCCCTCGGCAATCGTGCCCTCAAGCCGCCATTGCCCGCCCTCGATCTGGGTCAGCACCAGCCGGTCGGGCAGGGGGCCGGGATCGCGCAGGGGCTGGACGTTGGGATGATCGCGCGATGGGTTGAACACGCGGCGCTGATCGCCGGGGCGCACGGGTTCGCTCAGGCGCGGCACATCGGGCGACAGGCGCGGCAGGCCTATCCCGCCGCCGCCCATATCGCCCAGCACCAGCGCCGCACCGATCACCAGTTGCAGCCCCAGAACGCCGCGCAGGACGTTGGGAACCGTAAACAGGCTCATGGCTTGGGCTCCGGTTCCGGCGCAGGCGGGGCCTCGGGCGCTTCGTCATCATCGCTGGCCGTGGGCATGGATTGCATCGCGCTTTCCACATCGCGCAGCGCCGCCAAAGCCCCGCGCAATTCGGCCAAGGTCAAGGTGTCCTCAACTGCTGCGCCTTCGCGCCCGTCGCGGATGGCCGATTGCGTGATCGCCACGATGAAGACCAGAACGGCTGGCAGCAGGTCAATCGCGATGGCACCGGCCCAGCTTGGCACAAAGTTCCGCGCATAGAGGATCACCGCGTCCGCCGAGGAGATGGGCGTATAGGTCACCTCGGCTGGGGGCTGAAGCGCCTGCACCGATTGCGCGGCGCGTTCCAAGGTCGCGGCCCGCTGCGCCAGCACCTCTAGCACCGATGTAATTGTCGCCGCCTGATCGGTGCGGGTTTCGGCGGTGCGCCCGTCCAGTTCTGGCAGGACCACGGATTCGGCCAGATCCTGCGCCGCCCGGACCACCAGATCGGCAACCGTCAGTTGGCGCATTTGCGTGACCAAGCCCTGAAGCTCTACCGCCGCTTCGGAAAACTCGACAGATCGGGCTTCAACCGGGCCGGGCTCAACCGTCAAGGCGCGCATCCGCGACAGGATCAGGTTGCCGTCGGAAAAGGCGGATTCGACCAGCGGCGTCTGGGCGGCGATTTGTTGTTCCAGCGCGGCAAGCTCTGCCGATTTCTGCCGCAGCACCCGGAACACCGCGCCGCGCCCGGCCAGCCCCGAAAGCGATCCTTCGGCCTCTTGCTGCGACAGATCCTCAAAGCTTTGCCGCACCCGCGCCACGTCGCGTTCCAAGGCCTGACCCGACAGCGCGATTTCATGCGTGCGTTCAAGCGCTTGCTGATAGTCTTGCACGGTCTTGGCCAAGTGCTGTTCAACCGCAGCGGACCCAGCAAGGGCGGCGGCGTTCAGCCAGGACGACATGGCAATGATCGCGACCGACCCAAGCCCCATCGCCGCCATCAGCCCAATCCGCGCCCGCGCCGTGCGCACGGCCGGGAACAGGCGCATCAGGTAGGACCAAAAGACGAAAATCCCCACTGAGACCGCCACCGAATAGGCCACCGCCGCAAAGACCGACATGGCCCCATTGTCATCCAGCAAGGACGACACGCCAAGATAGGTGTAAATGCCCGACGCCACCGACAACACGCCAAGCGCCGTGCCTGAAAACGTGTCGAGCCATGTTAGATGTTGCTCCAACTCGCGGGCATGGCGAATGCCGCGCGCCTCGGCTCGGGTGGGCGGGCGGCGGGTGTGGTGCTGTGTGTCTGGCATTGGTGTCTCATAAAAAGTCTTTCCAAATACCTAAGCTGCATCGGCCCAGAAGCAATTCATTCCCGCGACGAAGGCGTTTTAGGCAAGAAACGGCTGGAAGCGCGGTTCCTGCTTGCCATTTGTTCACGAATTGTTCACAATTTACCTATGGAGATCATCACCGCGCCTTCTGAGATTGAAACGCTGATGCCTGGCCAATTGCTGGCACGGGGGGTGTGCCGTCATCTGGCGTCACACGGGTTTGTCACGATCGAAGAATTCACGCCGGAACGCGGCCGCCGGGTCGATGTGATGGCCATGGGGCCGAAGGCGGAAATCTGGGTGATTGAATGCAAATCAAGCCGCGCGGACTTTATGTCCGATGGCAAGTGGCAGGGGTATTTGCAGTGGTGTGACCGGTATTTCTGGGCCGTCGATCAGGACTTCCCGACCGAACTATTGCCCGAAGATACCGGACTGATCTTTGCAGATGCCTATGACGCCGAGATCATACGCATGGCACCCGAAGAAAAACTGGCCGGGGCGCGGCGCAATGCCGTTGTGCGCCGGTTCGCGACCCATGCAGCACGGCGGCTGCACTGGCTGCGCGACCCCGACGCCACGCGGTACTATTAGCGCTTTACCTTGCGGGCAGTTGCCGCCGCGGCCTTGATTTCATCCGCGATTTCATCGGCTTCGTCCGGGTCGAAATCCATCGGGATTTCAATCGTGCTGCCATAGATGAACAGGCGCACCATGCCGTGATCGGTCGGGCCGATTTGCAGGTTGGCTTCGATTTCGCTTTCGTCGTTGATCCCCATCTGGGCGGCCTCCTGAATGGTGTCTGCCGCAGGTAGACCCGGTGCGCTTGAATTGCAAGCATTGCAGTGATTAGGTCCGGATATGGACAAGATTACAATACGCGATTGGCGCAGCGATGACGCCGCCTGGATCACCGACGCGCACCGCATTCATTATGCCGACTCCGACGGGTTCGATGACAGCTTTGTCGCGCTTGTGGCGCAGGTTCTGGCCGAATTTGACCAAAGCCGCGTGCCGGGCCGTGACCGGGCGTTTATCGCCGAACGGGACGGGGTGCCGCTGGGATGTGTGTTTTCCGTCGCGGCGGGCGAGGGGGTGGCGCAGTTGCGTTTGTTCCTGTTGCTGCCGGACGCGCGGGGAATGGGGCTTGGCCGCAAGTTGATTGAGGCTTGCATGGATTGGGGCCGCGAGGCGGGTTATGCCAAAATGGTGCTATGGACCCATGAAAGCCACGCGGCGGCCTGTGCGCTTTATGAAAAACTGGGCTGGCATTGCGTCGCGTCCGAACCGATGCAGGCCTTTGGCGCCGATGTCGTTCGACAGAATTGGGAAATTTCATTTTAGGGGGCTTGCATCCCCCGCCGGGCTTTTGTATCTCGCCCCTCAGTGCCGCCTTAGCTCAGTTGGTTAGAGCGCTAGATTGTGGATCTAGAGGTCCCCCGTTCGAACCGGGGAGGCGGTACCATCTTCCAAACAACGCTAAACGCTTGGGCCCGCACGGAATTTCTGTGTGTGCTTGGTCGTGTTTGGCGGGCCGGGTGGCCCGCCATGTGTTCGATCACGCCTCTGCCGGGGCCTCTGGCGCGACTCGGTCCTTTTCGGCGGCAGGCGCGGTGGCGAGGATCAAATAGCCCATGAGCCCCGAAATCAGCGACCCGCCCAGCACGCCGATGCGCACTTCGTTCATCAGGGTCTGGTCGGTATAGCTTAGCCCGCCAATGAACAGCGACATGGTAAAGCCAATCCCGGCAAGGCAGGCGATGCCGTAGATGTGCCGCCAGTTTGCGCCATTGGGCAGACGCGCCACACCGGTTTTCACCAGAACCCAAGTCACCCCGAACACACCGATTTGCTTGCCCACAATCAGGCCTGCCGCGATGCCCAGCGGAATCGGGGCAAAGACCTGGTCCCATGTCAGCCCGGTCAGCACGACGCCAGCGTTGGCAAAGGCAAAGATCGGCACGATGACGTAAAGAACATAGGGCGTAACCGCATGTTCCACCGAATGCAGCGGGCTTTTGCCCCAGCGGTCTTTCAGCGGAATCATGAAGGCGGTCAGAACCCCGGCCAGCGTGGCGTGAACGCCGGATTTCAGCACGAAGAACCACATCACCGTGCCCAGCAGCAGGAACGGCCCAATCGGGTGGATGCGCTGCTTGTTCAGGTACAGCATGGCCAACAGCGGGATCAGCGCGAGGTACAGGTAATCGAGCTTCAGCTCAGCCGTATAGAACAAGGCGATGATCAGGATGGCGCCCATGTCATCCAGAATGGCCAGCGTCAGCAGAAAGATCTTGAGCGATGATGGAACACGGTCACCAATCAGCGCCAGAATGCCAAGGGCAAAGGCGATGTCGGTGGCGGCGGGAATCGCCCAGCCGTGGATGGTGGCCGGATTGCCAAAGTTGATGGCCACAAAGATCAGCGCAGGCACAACCATGCCGCCAACCGCTGCCATCCCCGGCAGGACCACGTCGCGCGGGTTCTTCAGCTTGCCTTCCATGACTTCGCGCTTCAGTTCCAGCCCGACCATGAAGAAGAACACCGCCATAAGCCCGTCGTTGATCCAAAGGATCAGAGGTTTCTCAACGCCTTCTCCGTTCAACGTCACCGCGAAATAGCTGCTGAGGGCCGAGTCATAACTGCCGTGCAGACTGGAATTGGCCACGATCAAGGCCGCAATTGCAGCCACCATGAGCAATATTCCACCTGCGGCCTCATGCCGGAAAAAACGATCAAGCGCGCGCACGAGCAACGGAGGTCTCCTTCTCTTTGAAAAACATGTATGTCTGAAGTGGAGCGCGAACGACCTCTGTCAACCGCACAGGCCTTGAAGTGTGGCATTGACGGGGCGTATTTCCCCCGTAATCTGTCTTTTGGACAACAGGTTGGGCCGGAATGCTGAAACTCGATCACTTGGTCGTCGCCGACCGCTTCCTTGATGCGGCGGCCGCGCATGTGGAAACCGAACTGGGTGTTGTCATGCAGCCGGGCGGACTGCATCCGCGCTATGGCACGCACAATCGTTTGATGGGCCTTGGCGGCGGGCATTACCTTGAGGCGATCGGCATTGATCCCGCGGCCACGCCGCCTGCGGATGCACGGTGGTTCGGGCTGGACAATCCGCCGTCGCAGCCCAAGCTGCTGACATGGGTGTGCCGGGTCGACGATCTGGATGCCGCAATCGCGCGGTTGCCCATGGCCGGACAGGCCGTTGACCTGACACGGGACCATTTGCGTTGGCGCATCGCGGTGCCACCAAATGGGCAAATGCCGTTTGACGGGGTGTTCCCGGCCCTGATCGATTGGGGCACCAGCGTCGCGCCCGGATCATCGCTGCCATCCTCGGGCGTGAAGCTTAGGGAAATCCGGCTGGAACATCCTGAAATCAATCGCTTGCAGGGCTTGCTTGACTCAATTCTTGAAGTGCCCGAAGTGCGGTTCGTGGCGGCGGAAACCCCGCGCGTCACGGCTTGTTTTGCCACGCCGCAGGGGGATGTATGGCTGACGTGATCTATCGCGCCGCGCGGGCCGATGATGCCGCGCAGATTGTGGCCTTCTGGAACCCGATGATCGAAACCACCGCTGTGACCTTTTCGACCGTTCTGCGGACCGAAGAGGGCGTAAGGGCGGATATCGTGGCGCGCGGTCCCCTGTACCAAGTGGCCGAGGCGGACGGGCAGATCCTTGGCTTTGCCACCTGTTTTCAGTTCCGGGGCGGGCCGGGGTATGTCCATTCGATGGAACATACGATCATCCTAGCCCCTGCTGCCCATGGGCGCGGTGTGGGGCGTGCGCTGATGTCGGCACTGGAAAGCGCCGCCAAACAGGCCGGGGTGCATGTGCTGGTGGCGGGCGTCAGCGGCGAAAACTCGGCTGGTGAGGCATTTCACGCCGCAATCGGCTTTGAAACAGTGGGCCGAATGCCGCAAGTCGGGTGCAAATTCGGGCGTTGGATGGATCTTGTGCTCATGCAGAAAATTCTCTGAATGCCGCACTGACAGACCTGCCCCAGTCGCGTAAACTGTGCCTATGTCAATCTGGACCCGCATCTCTGAAGCCATCTCTGCCCTTGCCGCTGGCGAGGGTCTTTCTGCTGTTTTCGAAAAACTGCGCACCCCGCCTGAACGGTCTGTGGCGTTCACCATCGCGGTGATTGCGCTTTCGGCCAAGATGGCCAAGGCTGACGGGCTGGTCACCCGAGATGAGGTCACAGCCTTCCGCGAAGTGTTCAGCATCGACCCACAAGATGAGGCGGGCGCGGCCAAGGTGTTCAATCTCGCCCGCAAAGACGTAGCGGGCTACGAAGAATATGCGCGGCAAATCAAGCGGATGTTCGGCGACAAAAGCCCGACCTATTGCGACCTGATGGAAGGGCTGTTCCATATCGCTATGGCGGACGGGGATTATCATCCGGCGGAAGACCAATTCTTGCAGCGTGTGGCCGATATCTTCGGCGTGCCGCAGCCCGATTTCATGGCCCTTCGCGCCCGATTTGTGCCCGATGCCACACCTGACCCCTACACGGTTCTGGGCGTGCGCCCCGATATGTCCTTGGCCGAGATCCGCAAGGTCTGGCGACGCTTGGTGCGCGAATCCCATCCCGATGTGATGATGGCCCGCGGCGTCCCCGAAGAGGCGGTGAAACTGTCTGAACGCCGCCTGATCGACATCAACCGGGCTTGGGCCGATATCTCGGAACGGGCCGACGCTTGATGCGCATTGCCACTTACAACGTGGAATGGTTCGACGCGTTGTTTGACGACCACGGGCATTTGTTGGCCGATGGCGGCTGGTCTGCACGCCATGACGTGACCCGCGCCCAGCAGACCGAAGCGCTGGGGATCGTCTTTACCGCGCTGGATGCCGATGCGGTGATGGTGATCGAAGCCCCCGACAGCAACCGCCGCCGCGATACGGTGCGTGCGCTGGAGCGCTTCGCCGATGCCTTTGGTCTGCGGGCCCGCCGCGCGGTGATGGGCTTTGCCAACGAAACCCAACAGGAAATCGCGCTGCTCTTCGACCCCGATGTGCTAGAGGCCGAACACGACCCGCGCGGCCCCGATGTAGGCGGGCAGGGGCCGGGGGCGCCGCGCTTCGACGGTACCTACCGCATCGATCTGGATATCGACGCCACCGAAGACAAAGTGCGCTTTTCCAAACCGCCGTTTGAGGTGGCGCTGCGCACCGCGTCGGGGCGGCGGCTGCGGCTGATCGGGGCGCATCTGAAATCCAAAGCGCCGCATGGGGCCACCACGCGTGACGAGGTGATGCGCCTGTCCATCGCCAACCGGCGCAAACAATTGGCCCAAGCGATCTGGCTGCGGGCACGCCTGTCCGAAGACATCGCGGCGGGCGATAGCGTCATCCTGCTGGGCGATCTGAACGACGGTCCGGGGCTGGACGAATACGAAAACCTGTTTGGCCGCTCCTCGGTTGAGATCCTGATGGGCGAGGGCGATCAGGCCATGTACGACCCGCACGCCGCGCAGGCGCTGACCTCGCGGCTGGGGGCGCGGCCTACCTCGGCGCGGTTCTACCTTAGCCATGAAAAGCGTTACCTTCAGGCGCTGCTGGATTACGTCATGGTGTCGCCCGACCTGCGGGCCTTTGATCCGGCTTGGCGTATCTGGCATCCCTTCGATGACCCGGTCTGCTGGACCACGCCCGAGCTGTGTCAGGCCCTGCTAACCGCGTCCGACCATTTCCCGGTCACGCTGGATATTGATCTCTGACCCTTATCAGACAGGCCGTTCGGGCCTATATTGTCGGCATGAAACAGATCGCTTTCGCCACTGCTGCAACCCTATGCCTTGCGCTTCCGGCCTATGCCGAGGAAGAGCGCGGCACATCCTTGATGGAGGAAGGGGCCAAGCTGTTCTTCAAGGGCATCATGCAGGAAATGGAACCAGCGCTGGATGAATTGCAGGGCCTTGCCGATGAGATCGGCCCGTCGCTGCTGGAATTCAGCCGCGCAATGGGACCAGCGCTCAAGGACTTGTTGGCCGAGGTCGAGGATTGGTCGGTCTATGAGCCGCTGGAAATGCTGCCCAATGGCGATATCATCCTGCGCCGCAAACAGCCCAAAGCCGAGGTGCCGCAAAGCGACACCCCAGAGATTGAGCTTTGATTACAGGGATTTAACCTCAGTCTCGGCCTGCAAGGATTGCGCCAGAGAGTCAAACCGCGCCTGCGCTACTTCGCCAAACAAGGGCGCGGCATCAGGCCCAAGCTTCAGTTTCAGAACGCGCTTTTTCGGCTGCCATTCCAAGGTGGCACTGGCGGCTTTATCTTCGGCCATCCACAGCATCGACCCAAAGCGCATTGCCTTGCCCAGCACTTCGGCCTCGGTCTGATATTTCGGCTCCAGCAGCGCATACAGATCTTCGAACCGCGTGCCTTCGCGCTTGTTCTTGTAGCGGTGCAGCAGGGCCATGCCCAAAAAGATCCGTTCTGAATGCTTTAGCCCGCCAAGGTTGGCGCGGGTGGCATTGTCGAAACAGGTTTCCGCCCGATAGTCGGGATGGGCACGCCAGCTGACGTCGTGCAGCAGGCAAGCGGCGTGAACCAGACGCTTCTTGGCGGGTTTGGCGCTTTTGAACAGGGGCAGGACGAAATCATAAAGCCGCCCGCCAAATCCGGCCAAGCGTGCGTCTTTGAATTCAGAAAAGCGGCAGGCTTCGATCAGCGGGTCGCGGTCGCGCAGCTCTTGGCCCATTTGTTCGTACAGCAGCCCTTCGCGGATGCCATAGCTGGACACGGCGATGTCCTTGGGGCGCAGAGTATGCACCAGACGGCGCAGCACTTCGGATGCGATCGGCACCAGCGACATACGCGCCGAGGAAATCCCGCAAGCCTTTCGCAAGGCGTCGAAATCGGTGCATTCATCGATGTAGCGGGCGGTTTCCTGCACCGATTTCACCGACATGCGGTATTCGTGCAGAACATGCAGCGGATAGTTCCGGCGGTGCATGTCGATCCGGGCAATCGCACGCCACGACCCGCCAACAAGGAACAATCGGTCGTGTTGCGGGCCCATCTGGGCCGAAAGACCTTCGATGACTTCTTTGATATGGGCGGTGCGGCCCTTCTTGCCGCCCGGCAGATCCCGCAGTTTCAGCGGGCCAAGCTGCGATGACACGCGCTTGCCGACGTTGCCGTCGTGAATTTCGGCCAATTCCATGGACGACCCGCCAATGTCGCAGATCAGGCCATAGGCCCCCGGCCATCCCAGCAACACGCCTTGGGCGGACAGGCGTGCCTCCTCTGGGCCGTCGATGACCCAGATTTTCAGGCCGGTCTTCTCCGCGACCTCGCGGCAGAAATCTGGCCCGTCCTCGGCCTCGCGCACGGCGGCGGTGGCGACGGCGGTCATGGTGGGCAATTGCATGTGCTTGGCCAGCTGCGCGAACCGGGCCAGCGCGGCCAAGGCGCGTTTGCGGCCTTCGGGGCTAAGGCGGCCGGTTTCGGCCATGCCCGAGCCAAGGGCACACATGATCTTTTCGTTGAAGAAATAGGCGGGCGAACGGGCCGCGCCATCAAAGACCACCAATCGCACCGAGTTTGAACCGATGTCGATCACACCAACCCGCGACAGAGCACGGGCTTTGGGGTCGGCGAAAACGGGCTCCTGAAACGGGTCCCATTTATGCGTTCGAGCTTCGTTGGGTCCGTCCATGGTCTTCCCTGTCGTATCGTCCCGACAATGGCTGAGGCGCCGTTAAGGGTCAAGAAGACAGATGCCCAAAACCCTATGCTTGGGTAGGTTTTCTGCGTCGCAGCAGGTGCGCGGGCATGGCGAGCATTCGGCGCAGCAGGGCTAAGGCCATGGCCCCCAAGGCAAAACCAACCCCGCCAAAGCTGAGCCCTTCGAAGGTCAGGGGCAGGGCGGGCTTATAGACCTCAAGCGCACGGCTGGCGATTTCCGGGTCGGTCATGTGCTGCATCAGGCTGGCGCGGGTAAAGGGGCCTGCGCCCTGCAAAGCCGCCAGATCGGCGGCCAGCGCGTCACGGCGGTCAATCGTCTGGGCCATGGTCTGCGCGCGTGATACGGCCATCTGGCTATTGCTGCCCGCCATATCGACCAACGCCGCCGCGCGCGATAGGCCCAGCTTGGCGGCGTCGGCGTCGAAATCGGCAACGACCCGCGTCAGCTCATCCACGGCGCCGCCTAGACGTTGGGCGTATTGCTGTGAAAACTCGGGGAATTGCGACAGGCCTGCCGCGCCGGTCAGGCCCGCGACAAAGGTGAGGGCACGAAAGATCATACTGCTCGCTCCGGTTTTTTGGGCGAGCTTAGCAGATTGGACCGTTCAAAACAGCGCCTTGATCCCGCGAATATGCGCCGCCTCCGCGCCCAGCACATCGGCGCATAGGTCTTTGGCCGTGTCCATCAGGTCGTCCGGCGCAACGATGCGGTCCACCAAGCCCCAAGTCAGCGCCTCGGGGGCCTCGATCTTTTGGCCAGCCATCAGCACCATCCGCGCCCGCGACGGGCCGACCAGCGCCTGCAATCGGCGGGGATCGGACGGTTGCGGCAGAAAGCCCAGCTTCATCACCGGATAGAACACCTTGGCACGCGGCACGCAGATCCGTAGGTCGCAGGCCAGCGCCATGCCCATCGCCCCGCCCGCCAGCGTGCCGTTCAGCGCACAGACCGACAGGCCCTGAAATCGCGCAATCGCCCCTGACAGGCGTTCCCAGATCGGGCTGGTCGCCAGCCCACTGGCCGCCGCCTCAAGGTCCATCCCGGCGGAAAAGGCCTTGCCGATGCCGGTCAGGATCAGCGCCTTGGCATCGGCGCTGTCTTCAACGGCGATGCACAGCGCCTCCAGCATTTCGCGGGTCAGCGCATTGGCCTTGTCAGGGCGGTTCAGGGTGATGATGGCCAGATCGCCATCGCGTTCTTCTAGGATCATATCAGTCCAACTTTCTTGCGGATCGCGTCGTCGCGCAGCGAAATTTCATCGCCTAGCCAATCGTCGGCACCTTCGCCGCTCATCCAGAGCAGCGCCTTGGCGGGCCAATCGGCGGGGATATGCGCCGACCAGTCAAGCTGACTGACGGGGTTGATGCCACTGGCCTTGATGTCGCGCTGCATTTGCGTGGCCACGGTGCCCGGTGACAGGCCAATCGCGCGGATTCCCTGATCGCGGTATTCCTTATCTAGGCTGCGGGTCAGCATCGCCGCCCCGGCTTTGGACGCGCAGTAATGCGACCATGCCTCAACGGGGCCATGCGCCGCGCCGGAACTGATGGTCAGGATCGTCCCGCCCCCTTGGGCCAGCATCACCGGCAGGGCGGCGCGCATCCCGTGATAGACGCCCTTGAGGTTGATATCGATCACCTGTCCCCATGCTTCGGGATCGCTTTCATCCATCCGGGCAATGGGTTCGATCGCGCCTGCGTTGTTGATCACCACATCCAGCGATCCAAAAGTATCCACCGTGGCCTGCACCGCTTGGGCCATTTCCCAATAGCGGCTGACATCGCAGGGGATGGCGATTGCGGACTGACCGATTTCTCCGGCCAGTGTCGCGATCTCATCGTGGCTGCGGGCAAGCAGGGCAACATTCGCCCCGGCATTGGCAAAGGCGCGCGCCGCCTCGGCTCCGATCCCACGGCTTGCGCCGGTGATCAGGACGGTTTTTCCTGTCAAGTGCATGAAGACCCCACTGGTGATTTCTGTCCAAGTGGTAAAGGGTGAAAACCAGCCGGTCCAGCCCCTTGACCCGTGCCCGGCTTGGCCCGACATTGAAGGAAACGATATTCTAGGAAGGATATACCAATGCTTGTTAAGTCGCGCATATTCAGCACGACCGCGCTGACCGGGCTATTGCTGGCCCAATCCGCCGCCGCCGATATCACCCCGGCCGAAGTCTGGGACGAACTGCATGGCTATCTGGAAGGGTTCGGCTACACCGTCGCGGCCACCGAAACCGCCAGCGGCGCTGACGTGAGTGTCACCGGCATCACCATCGCGACGGTTCTGCCCGAAAACCAAGGGACGGTCACTGTCACCGTGCCGGATTTGACGCTGGTGGATTTGGGCGATGGCAGCGTATCGGTCGAAATCGCATCGCAAAGCACCATGCTCATCAGCACCGAAGGCGCCGATTCCGAAGAGGTGGATGTTGAGGTTGGCCTGTCCATGACGGACATGGAAACCATCGTGTCGGGCGCACCGGGCGACATCGTGATCACGCAATCGGCGGCCTCGGTCACCGCCAGCCTGCTGAAATTGATCGTCGAGGGCGAAGAGGTGGGCCGCGACGTGGTGCGTGTGGACATGACCATGACAGACCTCGCCTCGGAAACCACGCAATCCGGCGATGGCATGACAGTGTCGGATCAGGTAATGACCGCAGGCGGGCTGACCTATGATCTGGCCTTTGCCGACCCCGAAGGATCGGGCCGCGGCATGCTCAAAGGCAGTATTTCGGATCTGGCCTTCGAAGGTTCCACCACCATCCCCGAAGACTTCGACGAAACCGATCCGGCGGATATGTTCCGTCAGGGCTTTGCCTTTGACGGCGGATTTGAATACGCGGGCGGCCAATCCGAGTTTGCCTTCACCGAAGACGATCAGACCACCAACGGCAAAACCAGCTCAGACGGCGGGTTCTTTGATATCGCGGTCAGTGCGCAGTCGTTCCTCTATTCGCTTGGTGCGACCGGGATGTCGCTGGATCTGTTCAGCCCGGAAATCCCGCTGCCCATTCAGGCCAACTTTGAAGAGGCGGGCCTAACCATTTCGATGCCGCTGGCCCAGAGCGACGCGCCCGAACCGTTCGAATTTGACGTGACCTTGGGCGGGTTCACCATGTCGGACCTGCTGTGGAACATCTTCGATCCGGGTCAGGTTCTGCCCCGCGATCCGGCCACCATCGCCGTCAATGCCACCGGGGCCGTGCGCCTGTTGCTGGATGTCTTCGATGAGGCCGCGATGGAGGCCGCTGGCGCATCCGACGCCCTGCCTGCCGAAATCGATAGCCTTGTCCTGAACACCCTGACGGTTGAGGCCGCAGGCGCCAGCCTGACCGGCACCGGCGCCTTCACCTTCGACAACACCGACACCCAGACCTTCGACGGCCTGCCGCGCCCCATCGGCTCGGTCGACCTGTCGTTGATCGGGGGGTACGGCTTGCTCGACAAACTGGTGCAACTGGGCTTCGTGCCGGAACAAGACGCCATGGGTGCCCGCATGATGATCGGTATGTTCGCCGTTCCCGGCGACACCGAGGACAGCCTGAAATCCAAGGTCGAAATCAACGACCAAGCGCATATCCTGGTGAATGGCCAGCGCATTCAGTAAGCTGAGATTAATCAGAAAAGGCCCCGCCAATCGCGGGGCCTTTTGCGTTCAAAGGTGGTTGCCGTCGGTGACGTAATCCTCGTATCGCTCACCCGCCTGTTGGGCGGCGGCGCGGCCGTGGCTGGCCCAGATCAACCCGCGTTTCAGCATCTCGTGGGCGGGGCCGCTGGCGATCACGTCGGGGTGGTGCCCAAGCGCGTTGTAGTACACCCGTCCCATGCCCCAACGCCGCGTCCAGGCGACGGGCATATCCACCGGCGGATTGGCCGAGTGCAGCCATTTGACCGTCGGAACGCGCGTGGTGGCCAGAACCGTATTCGCCGGGTCGACGTGTAGGTAGTACTGTTCGGATTCGACATCGAAATCCCCGATCCCTTCGGTCAGGGGCGAGGCATTTGGCCCCATCGTCACCCGGTACTTCACCCCATCCCCACCCGGATGCGCGACCCAGTTTGCACCAGTCATGAACTGCCACAGCACGTTTTCGCGGAACGCATCGCACATGCCCCCATGACACCCGGCAAGCCCGGTGCCGCGCCCGACCGCATCGCTGACATTCGCCGCCGCCTCAAGCGGGAGTTTATCCATCGTCCAGACCGGCACGATCACATCGTAGGCACAGAGCGTTTCGAGATCGTTAAATGGCTCAAGCGAGTTGACCGACGTCACCGCGACCCCGTCCCCCTCAAGGATCTTTCGGAAAATCCCGGCAACGGCCGAGGGGTGATGCCCCTCCCATCCGCCCCAAACAATCAAAGCCGTGCGCGTCATGATACCCTCCACTGTTAGCGCTATAGTTGCGCGGCGGGGGCGGGGGGTGTCAAGCGGGCCATTGTTTGGCCTGTGGTGCGATTGGCGCCGTGCATCATAGCAAAATGCGAAGATCAATTGGGCGACACGCTGGAACACCGCTCCGAGGTCAGGCCGAATGCAGACCCTTTCATCACCACAAAACATGTTCCCCAAACAAAAACACCCCGCGCCGACCGGCCCGGGGTGTTTTAAAAACCTTATCTGCCAACCAACCGATTACGCGGCGGCGACGCCGTAGATCTGGGCGATTTTGGCGACCGCCTGTTCGGGGGGCAGTTCTTCGCTTTCGCCGGTGCGGCGCGAGGTGAGTTCGACCACGCCGTTCTTCAACCCGCGCGGGCCGACGGTGATGCGCCAGGGCAGGCCGATCAGGTCCATTGTGGCGAATTTTGCGCCCGCGCGTTCGCTGCGGTCGTCATAAAGCGGCTCTAGCCCCATGGCGGTCAGCGATTTGTAGAGCGCCTCGCAAGCGCCGTCGGCCTCATCGTCGCCTTGCTTGAGGTTGACGATGCCGCAATGGAAGGGGGTCACGCCTTCGGGCCAGATGATGCCTTTGTCGTCGTGGTTCGCCTCAATCAACGCGCCCAGCAGGCGGCTGACGCCGATGCCGTGGCTGCCCATGTGGACAGGAACCTTGCCGCCTTTGCCATCATCGACCACGGCGTTCATCGCTTCGGAATACTTGGTGCCGAAGTAGAAGATCTGGCCAACCTCGATGCCGCGTGCGCTGCGCTGGCGCTCTGCGGGGACTTGGTTGTTGAAGATGATCCCGTCGTGGGTTTCGTCGGTGCGGGCATAGCGGCTGGTGAATTCTTCCAGCACGCCCTGACACTGTTCGACCGAGTCATAGTCGATCTGGCGGTCGCCGAACTTCAGTTCGGTGATCTGGCTGTCATAGAACACTTCAGATTCGCCGGTTTCGGCCAGAACAAGGAATTCATGGGTGTAATCGCCACCAATCGGGCCGCCGTCGGCGCGCATCGGGATGGCTTGCAGGCCCATACGTTCATAGGTGCGCAGATAGCTGACCAAATGGCGGTTGTAGGCGTGCAGCGCATCCTCTTTGGTCAAGTCGAAGTTATAGCCGTCCTTCATCAGGAATTCGCGGCCACGCATCACGCCGAAACGCGGGCGGATTTCGTCACGGAATTTCCACTGGATGTGATAGAGCGTCAGCGGCAGGTCTTTGTACGATCCGACGTAACTGCGGAAGACGTCGGTGATCAGCTCTTCGTTGGTCGGACCATAGAGCATATCACGGTCATGGCGGTCCTTGATGCGCAGCATTTCCTGACCGTAGTCATCATAGCGTCCGCTTTCGCGCCACAGGTCCGCCGATTGCAGCGTCGGCATCAGCATCGGGATATGGCCCGCGCGCTGCTGCTCTTCGTGGACGATCTGTTCGACCCGGCGGAGCACTTTGTACCCTAGCGGCAACCACGAATAGATACCGGCTGAGGCCTGTTTGATCATGCCCGTGCGCAGCATCAGCTGGTGGCTGACGATCTGGGCATCGGCGGGCGTTTCTTTCATTACGGGTAAAAAGTAGCGGGACAGACGCATCTTTAGGTCCTTTGGGCTTGATTGTGGACGGGTTTAGTGGCCATGAGCAGGGCAAGCAAGCAGGCGTTTGGATTTATGTTTAAACGCCTCTTGATAATTGAATGTGCAGGGCGCATTTGCGTCACTTGTGTAACGCACGGTGGACGAGCATTAAGCTCGGCGCCGGCTTGGAGTTTTCCCATGACATCGTGGGCTTTGATCGTCGCAGCGACGGTCCCGGTATATGCGGCAGTGATGCCTCGTAGACCTTTGTTGCGTGTAGGTATGTCTGTGATGGCAGGGTTTTGGGCCATCGGCAGCGGCGTAGCTATGTCGTCATTCATAGCATCCCAAGATTTGGCCTTTCTGGCGACATCGTTCTTGGCCGCTTTGCAAGTGCCTGTGTTTGGCTGGGTGGCTTATAAAGACCGGCTCAAACCGGCGGACCGTGCGCGCCGACTGCTTGGCGTGGTGATGATGTTCGGGGCGATCTTTGCCTTTTACCTGTCGCGACTTGCCTATCCTGACGCTGTCCTTGATCCCGCGTTTCGCATCCCTTGCGTGATCGTTCTGATGACACTGGGCTTTTTGACCACCCTGCGCCGTGGCGGCAATGAATGGCTGCTGGCTTTGCCTGCAAGTTGGGCCATCATTCACGCTGCCATCATCGTGCCCGAGCGGCCGATTTCAGCGATGGTGCTGATTACCTACGCGCTGTTGGCCTATGTCGCGACGAATGTGCATCGTTGGCGGGTTGTCTGGAGCCACAATCACCAACATTGACCTGGCCCGCCTTGAAACGGGCGGCCAGACGCGCGATGTAAGACCAAGACACAGCGCGGGGCAGGCATGGCACTTCCAGTTAAAGAACAAGCGAAATACTGGGGCGTGGCGACCGCTATCATTGCGGTCGTCCTTTGGTATCTGGGCGACGTTTTGTTGCCCTTCGTTCTGGGCGGCGCGATTGCCTATTTCCTTGATCCTGTGGCCGACCGGTTGGAGCGCTGGGGCCTGTCGCGTGCCCTATCGACGGCGGTGATTGCCATGGCGGCGGTGCTGATATTCGTCGTCATGGCGCTGGCCGTGATCCCGACGCTGGTGCAGCAGACCATTCAATTGGTCAATGTCGCGCCCGAGTTGTTCAAGAACCTGCAAAGCTTTCTGACAGACCGTTTCCCGTCCTTGATGGTGGAAAACAGCCCCGTGCGCGAAACGCTTCTCGGCTTTGGCGAGACGATCAAGTCGCGCGGAGGCGAACTGCTGAACTCGGTCCTCAGCTCGGCCATGTCAGTCATCAACGTGCTGATGTTGTTGGTGATCGTGCCTGTGGTGTCGGTCTATATGCTGCTGGACTGGGACAAGATGGTTGCCCGCGTCGATGAGCTTTTGCCGCGCGATCATGCGCCGGTGGTGCGCCGTCTTGCGGCGGATGTGGACCGGACCTTGGCAGGGTTCATTCGTGGCATGGGCACCGTTTGCCTGATCCTTGGGGCCTATTACGCCGTCGCGCTTATGCTGATCGGCTTGCAATTTGGCATGGTGGTCGGCGTTGTGGCCGGGATGCTGACGTTTATTCCCTATGTCGGGGCCATTGTTGGCGGGGCGCTGGCGATCGGCCTTGCTCTGTTCCAGTTTTGGGGCGAATGGCATTGGATTGTCGCAGTGGCGGTCGTGTTCCAGATCGGTCAGGTTATCGAGGGCAATATTCTGACGCCGCGTCTTGTCGGCAACTCGGTCGGGCTGCATCCGGTCTGGCTGATCCTTGCCTTGAGCGTCTTCGGCACCTTGTTCGGCTTTGTCGGGATGCTGGTGGCCGTGCCGGTGGCCGCTTCGATGGGGGTGCTGGCACGCTTTGCCGTGGATCAATATAAGGATGGGCGGCTGTATCGTGGCTTGTCGGAGAAGGACCGCACGTGAGCACTGAACAATTTGCTCTGCCTTTGGAATTCAAGCGATTGAATGCCCTTGGTCGCGGTGACTTTTTCATCAGCGACAGCAATGCGCTGGCCGTGGCAATGATTGACTGTTGGAATGGCTGGGCCGGGCGCAAGCTGGCGCTGGTCGGGCCAGCCGGGTCGGGCAAGACGCATCTGGCACATGTCTGGGCCAGCCTGAGCGGCGCGACCATCATCACTGCATCGGAACTGGCAGAAGCAGACATTCCGGCCTTGGCGCAGGGCTGCGTCTGCGTCGAGGACATCGAGGGCCTGTTTGGCGATGCCAAGGCCGAAAACGCCCTGTTCCACTTGCACAACCTGACGCTGGCCGAGGGCAATTCGCTCTTGGTGACAGCCCGTACCGCGCCAACGCAATGGGTCATCGCCTTGCCCGATCTGGCCAGCCGGATGCAGGGCACGCAGGTCACCCAACTGGGCGACCCGGACGATAAGTTGCTGGCCGCCGTTCTGGCCAAGCTGCTGTTTGACCGGCAGATCACGCCGGGCGTCGGGCTGATCCCCTATCTGGTGCCGCGCATGCCGCGGGCCTTTGCCGCCGCCCAGACTTTGGTCGATGCGCTGGACAGGGCCGCGCTTGCGCAGCGCAAGGACATCACCCGCGATCTGGCCCGCACCGTTCTGGTCGATTTGGGCTGGGACTAGGCCGAACGAAAACGGGGGGCACCATGGCCCCCCGCGTTTGGTTTATGTGGTTGACGGTCAGTCCCAGCAGCTGACCAGCACCGTGATATCAGCGGCCAGATGGGTCATATCCTCAGGCGCCATGACACCGGTGCCGCGCGCGGTTTGCACGGAAACCCCCGCCTGCGACAGAAACGGCTTCAGCGCCTCGGCCTTGGCGGCAAAAGCCACCGTGTCGGGCAGAACCCGGCCTGCGCTTTGTGTCTTGGACTGAAGCACACCCATCACCGCGCCGCTGGCGTCAAAGACGGGGCCGCCTTCATCGCCGGGCAGGGTGCTGACCTCAAGGCGGGATAGGGTGCTTTCGCCCTGAAGTCCGCGCAGATCGGCCAAGGTGCCAAAGGTTAGCGTCGGTGCGCCAAGCGCGCCTTCATACGAATAGCCCGCCACCGCGATTTCCGAGGAAAGGCGCGGCTGTGCGCTGGCAAAGCTGGCAACGCCCATCGGGGCAAGCGAGGTTTCGGGCTTCAGAACCGCCAGCCCAAGCGCAGCATCGCTGGCCTGCACACGGGCGTTGTACTGTTCGTTCAGGGTGATGCGGCGACAGGCCTCAACGGCCTCAAGCGTGGTGACAACCTGACCGCTGCCGCTGACAAACACGCCCGAGCGCGACAGTTTTGGCGTGCGGATCGTCAGGCCAGACACCAGATCAACCGTCTGACCGGCATCGGTCACGGCAGCCGGGTCAAGAACCGCGCCGGTGGTGCGGAAGCTGGCGATCATTTCATCCAGAACGCGGGTGCGGCGTTCTTCGTCGCCCGCGGGCCAAATCAGGGTAAAGCCCTTGATTGCGCCACCCGACAGTTCGGCCTGTGTGTAAGACACGATCCGGTCATTCGCCCCGGTCAGGGTAAAGCCGTTGCGGCCCCGTTCGCGCGGACCGTCCAGCGGGACAATCTCAAGCGTCTGCATGATCTCATACAGACCATAAAGCGTGTCCTGATCGCCGGGCTGCGAGATCAGCAGAACCCGCGAGCCCAGATCATTGGTAGATTTGTAATGCACAAACGGCGCTTCGTATTTGTCGAAGGCAACCACGCCCAAGGGCAGTTTCATTTCGATCCCGGCGCGGGCCTCAGCGGTCAGGCGCAGGCCCATTCCGTCCAGAACGGCGTTGTACTGGCGCAGCAGTTCGGCCCGTTGGCGGGTCGTCAGAATGCCGGTGTTTTCAAAGCCGTTGGCGTCTTGCCAGTCGCCCATCGACCGGCGGGTGCCCCGACCAAAGGCACCATCAATGGCCGAATTGTAGAAACCGGCCCATTGCAGCGCGATTTGAAGGTCTTTCTTTTCGTCCCGGCTTAGCTGCGCTTCACTGCGCTGTGCCTCACGTGGGGTTTCATCGGGTTCCGGCTCGGGCGCGGGGGCGGGTTCCGGCTGCACGGGCGTTGTTTCGGCCTGCGCCACTTGCTCGGGCTGCGGCTCAGGTGTCGCCTCAGGCAGGGGTTCTGCCGCGTTCTCTGCCAAGGCCGCGAAATTGGGCATCTGTGCGCCAATCGGCCAGAACTGCGAGTCATATTCGGACGGGGTGGCCACATAGCTGTCGCGGGGGATGGCCCCGGCGGCGCGCAATTCGCGCATATAGCGCAGCGCATCTTCGCGGTTATACGGCCCAAGCGCGATGCCATACCAGCCCGCGCCAAGCGAGAAGCCATTCACATCTTCCAGCGCCCCGGCATAATCGCGGGCCCGCTGTTCGGCCAAGTTCAGGCTGGGCTGCGCTTCGATCTGGATGTAGGCGACATCCTGTGCAACCGCTGCCCGCGCAAAGAAAAAGAATGCGGCTAAGCAGTAAAATAGGTTTTTCGTCATTGGAAAGGTGCCCTTGCCCTATCATGTCTTCTGATTAGTGGGGCCGATGTGTAACACAGCCAGACCGGGTTGCACGTCAAATTATGGCGATCACTGCAATTGACCCTGAACCTGTGTCCGAATAGGTAGTCGGCAGCTAAGTTCAGGGCAAACATCATGACCGACAAACCGACCAAGCCGCGCAGCTTTCAGGAAATCATTCTGCGCTTGCAGAATTACTGGGGTGCCAAGGGCTGTGCCGTGATGCAGCCCTATGACATGGAAGTGGGCGCAGGCACCTTCCACCCGGCCACCACGCTGCGTTCGCTCGGCTCGAAGCCGTGGGCGGCAGCCTATGTGCAGCCGTCGCGCCGCCCGACCGATGGGCGCTATGGCGAAAACCCCAACCGTTTGCAGCACTACTATCAGTACCAAGTGCTGATCAAACCGTCGCCGCCGGATCTTCAGGCGCTGTACCTTGGCAGCCTTGAGGCCATCGGCATCGACATGGACATGCACGACATCCGCTTTGTCGAGGATGACTGGGAAAGCCCGACGCTGGGCGCGTGGGGCCTAGGCTGGGAAGTGTGGTGTGACGGCATGGAAGTGTCGCAGTTCACCTATTTCCAACAGGTCGGCGGGCATGATTGCCACCCGGTTTCGGGCGAGCTGACCTATGGGCTAGAACGTCTGGCAATGTATGTGCTGGGCATCGATCACGTGATGGACATGCCCTACAACGATCCTCAGTCTCCGATTGCGCTGAAGTATGGCGACGTGTTCCGCCAGACCGAAGAAGAATACAGCCGACACAACTTTGATGCCGCCAGCACCGAAATGCTGCTGCGCCATTTTGAGGATGCCGAGGCCGAATGCGCCCGTATCCTTGATAACGCGGCAGAAGACCCCAAGACCGGCAAGCGCATTATCATGGCCCACCCGGCCTATGACCAGTGCATCAAGGCCAGCCATATCTTCAACCTGCTGGACGCGCGGGGCGTGATCTCGGTCACCGAACGCCAAAGCTATATTGGCCGTGTGCGGGCCTTGGCGAAACTGTGCGCCGATGCTTTTGTGCAGACCGAAGCTGGGGGCTGGGCCGCGTAAGCGGGCAGGGGTGCGATGAACGGCAAACTGGTTGGATCCATTGTGATAGGCGCGGCGCTGACATTCGGCGCGGTCGTTTATTACACGCAGGTCTATTATTACTACGACACCGTGCCCGCCAATGGCAGCACCGATGTCGTGCTGACCTCGCTGGCCACCGGCCAGCCCGAGGCCATTCCCTACGCCGATTTTCAGGCCATCGACGCCGGCAGCTCGCCCATTCGCTATCGGGCCTGCTTTACCACGACCATGAGCCTTGCCGCATTGAGCGAGACCTATGAGGCCTATGAAGGCGCGGTGCCGCGCAATGCGCCGGGCTGGTTCGAGTGCTTTGACGCCGAAGCCGTCGGTGCGGCGCTGGAAAGCGGCGAGGCGCTGCCTTTTACGGTGCTTCGCAACATCGAATTTGGCATTGACCGGGTGGCGGCCATCACCGCCGACGGGCGGGGCTATGTCTGGGAAGAAGTGAATGACTGCGGCGACAAGGCCTATGACGGCACGCCCTTGGGCGAGGATTGCCCAGAACGATAAGCGCTGCGTCCGGTGGCGGGTGTGGCAGGTGCGTATTTGGAAAGAGAAGAAGCAGGGGGACGGGATAGACCGTCTGGCGGCGCGCCAAGGGGCAGCCGCGACAGGGCAGGGCGCTGAACGCAGAGCGCCCTGAGCTTGATCCCCCCGCAGTGTACTGGAACCCCCTTTCGGGGATGGATGTGGTGAGACGATGCCCGACCTGCTGATCGAACTGTTCTCTGAGGAAATCCCGGCCCGTATGCAGGCGCGTGCGGCTGAGGATTTGAAAAAGCGCGTGACCGATGGTCTGGTTGAGGCGGGTTTGACCTATGTCGGGGCCGCAGCCTTTTCGACGCCGCGGCGTCTGACGCTGACCGTGCAGGGCCTGCTGGCCGAAAGCCCGACCCTGCGCGAAGAGCGCAAAGGCCCGCGTGTCGATGCGCCCGAGAAGGCGATTGAGGGCTTTTTGCGCGGTGCGGGTCTGACCCGCGACCAGCTTGAAGAGCGGGATGAGAAAAAGGGCAAGGTGTTTTACGCTGTGATCGAAAAGCCGGGTCGCCCGGCGGCTGAGATCATTGCCGAAGTGCTGGATGCAACCATCCGCAACTTCCCCTGGCCCAAGTCGATGCGCTGGGGGGCAAGCAGCCTTCGTTGGGTGCGTCCGCTGCACCGGATCACCTGCGTGCTGTCCGATGAGGGCGGCGCCGAGGTGGTGCCCTTCGAGATTGAGGGCATCAAGGCCGGGAACCAGACCGAGGGCCATCGTTTCATGGCGCCGGGCGCGATCACTGTGTCCGGCTTTGAGGACTATGAGGCCAAGCTGAAGCGCGCATTCGTGGTGTTGAACCCCGAGGAACGCGTCGAGATGATTTGGCAGGAGGCCACCAATCAGGCTTTCGCCAATGGTCTGGAAGTGGTCGAGGATCGCGGCCTTTTGGCCGAGGTCGCGGGGCTGGTGGAGTGGCCCGTGGTGCTGATGGGCAAAATTGGCGAGGCGTTTCTTGGCCTGCCGCCCGAGGTGCTGCAAACCTCGATGAAAGAGCATCAGAAGTTCTTCAGCGTCAAGAACCCCAAAACGGGCCGGATTGAGCGCTTTATCACCGTTGCCAACCGCGAGACCCGTGACAATGGGGCGACCATTCTGGCGGGCAACCAAAAGGTTCTGTCGGCGCGTCTGTCGGATGCTAAGTTCTTCTGGGAAAACGATTTGCGCGTGGCGCAGCGTCAGGGGCTTGAGGCCTGGACTGATCGCCTTGCCAATGTGACCTTCCACAATAAGATGGGCTCGCAGCGCGACCGTATCGCGCGCTTCACCGCGCTGGCGGGCGAATTGGCGGCTGTGACCGGGGCCGACGCGGCGCTGGCCAAGCAGGCCGCCACCGTGGCCAAGGCCGATCTATCGTCGGAGATGGTCTACGAATTCCCCGAGCTTCAGGGCCTGATGGGCCGCTATTACGCCGAAGCTGCGGGCCTGCCCGCCGAGGTGGCGAACGCCTGCCAGGAACACTGGTCGCCGCTTGGCCCGTCGGACGATGTCCCGACCGCGCCGGTGTCTGCCACCGTGGCCTTGGCCGACAAGCTGGATACGCTGACCGGCTTCTGGGCGATTGATGAAAAACCGACCGGGTCCAAAGACCCCTACGCGCTGCGCCGCGCCGCGCTGGGTGTGATCCGGCTGGTGCTGGTGAATGATCTGCGCATGCATCTGGACCGCTTTGTCGACGCGCAACTGCTGCGCCACCAGATCGCGGCCAATGGCGATGCCGAAGAGGCGCTGAAAGAAGAACTGCTGCGCGAAATTGCCGAACATGGCGTGTTCGGCGCAGCCGTGCGCACGGTGCTAGAGCGTTTGGACGGTGATGCGCCCGAATGGGTTGGCCAGATTGTCGAGCATAAGCCCGACACCAGTGACGACCTGCTGGCGTTCATCCACGACCGTCTTAAGGTCTTCCTGCGCGATGAAGGCGTGCGTCACGACGTGATCGACGCGTCGCTGGCGATGCCGGGCAAGGATGATCTGACGCAGCTGGTCAAACGCGCCCGCGCGCTGTCGGATATGCTGGGCACTGAGGATGGCACGAACCTTGTGCAGGGCTTCAAGCGGGCCAACAATATTCTGACGCAAGCCGAGGAAAAAGACGGGGTCGAATACTCGTTCGGGGCGGATGTGAAATTTGCCGAAGACGACGCCGAAAAGGCCTTGTTTGCCGCGCTGGATGCGGCTGAGGCCGAAATCGCCCCGGCAATGAAGGCCGAGGATTTCGCAGCGGCAATGTCGGCGATGGCGGGTCTGCGCCCGGCGGTCGATGCCTTCTTTGAGGCGGTGCAGGTCAATTCGGACAACGAAGTGCTGCGCCGCAACCGTCTGAACCTTCTCAGCCGCATTCGCCAGATCTGTCTGAGCGTTGCCGATCTGACCAAGATCGAAGGCTAATGGCTGGGGCCGGTCCGGGGATTGCCCGGACTGGCCGGCCTCATGTCAAGTCGCACGCGACATGAGACAAGCTGCGGGCTTGCTTGATGCGGGAAGGCGCGTATTCTGCGCAAACCTTGCAGGAGCGCCGCAGTGCAGAATACCCCCTTTGATACCCCGGACGTCACGCTGATCACCCCGACGGCCACGGTGGCAACGCCCACCCATGGCGGCCGGGCGAAATGTTTGCAGCGACTGGTCCGTCTGAACCTGCCGGTGCCGCAAACCGTGGCGCTGTCCTTTTCTACGGTGCATCAGATCGCGACCGGCGTCTTGCCGGATGTGGATGGGATTCTGCAACGGTTCAAGGACGGGTGCTTGCTCTGTGTGCGGCCATCGTCCGAAGATCCCGACTGGGGCGGGCCGGGGGCGGTGCTGAACATCGGGATGAACGATGCGCGGTTTGTCGAACTGTCGGACCGCATTGGCGCAGATGCAGCCGCCCAGATCTACAAGCGGTTTGTGCAAACCTACGCAATCCACGTGGCGCGGCTCGACCCGGATATCTTTGACGACATCGCCGATGATGGACAGATCGGGCTGGGCCAATCGCTGCGTGCCTATGAAGACGAGGCCGAGGAAGGCTTTCCGCAATCGCCCGCCCGCCAATTGGCCGAGGTGCTGCGATCCATGGCGCGGGCTTGGGAAGGCACGACCGCACGTCTGCTGCGTCAGGCCAAAGGTGCACCGATGGATGCGGGCCTTGGGCTGGTGGTGCAGGAAATGGCGCTGGGTCTGGGTCAAGGTGAATGCGGATCGGGTGTCTTGCAACTGGTCAACAGCCGAACGGGCGAAAACCAGATCACCGGGCGTTACCTTAGCCAAAGTCAGGGGCGCGAAGCCTTGGACGGCGGCACACGTGCGTTGTTTCTGGAACGCGATCCGCGTGGCCCGTCGCTGGAAGAACTGGCACCTGAGGCATTTGCCGAGTTGAACGCCCATGCCGCCCTGATGCGCCAGCGGCTGCGCGAGGAAATGCAGATCGAATTCACCATTGAAAACGGTGAGTTGCACATTCTGGACGGCGTGCGGGCCAAGCGCAGCCCGCAAGCTGCAGTGCGCATCTCTGTGGCCTTGGCCGAAGATGGGATCATCCCCCGGCATGAGGCGCTGCTGCGGGTCGATCCTCATGCGCTGACCGAATTGCTGCACCGTCAGGTGGCCGATGATGCCGACCGCGATGTTCTGGGGGCGGGGATTGCCGCCAGCCCCGGCGCTGCAACCGGCAGGATTGTTTTTACCGCCGCCGATGCGCAGGCCAGCGCCGCGAGGGGCGAAGCGTGTATTCTGGTGCGCCGCGAAACCGCGCCCGAGGACATTCGCGGCATGCACGCTGCCAGCGCCATTCTGACCGAACGCGGCGGCATGACCAGCCACGCAGCGGTGATCGGGCGGGGCATGGGCCTGCCATGCATCGTGGGCGCGGCCCGGATGAAATTTCACGTCCAACGCAAGAAATTGATCAGCGAGGACGGTCGCAGCCTCAGCGAAGGCGACATCATCACCATCGACGGCACATCTGGGCAGATCTTGGCTGGCGCGCCGAAAATGGTCGAAGCAGCGCAGGATGACGTGTTCCGCACCTTGATGTCTTGGGCCGATGCCGAACGCGATATCGGCGTTCGGGCGAATGCCGACACGCCCGCCGACGCCCAAACCGCCCGCAACTTCGACGCGCAGGGGATCGGGCTGTGCCGGACCGAACATATGTTCTTCGAAGAAGACCGCCTGACCCCAATGCGAGAGATGATCTTTGCCAATAGCGCTCAGGATCGCAAAGCCACGCTTGCCTTGATTTTGCCGATGCAACGCGCTGACTTTACGGAACTTTTCCGCATTATGCAGGGCCAGCCCGTCTGCATCCGCCTGTTCGATCCACCCTTGCACGAATTCCTGCCGCATGACCGCGCCGGGCTGCGCGACATGGCCGAGGCGCTGGATATGCCTGTGTCCGAAGTGACGCGCCGGGTCGAATCCATGGGCGAATACAATCCGATGCTGGGGATGCGCGGCGTGCGCCTTGGCGTGACGGTCCCTGAGATCTACGACATGCAGGCCCGCGCGATCTTTGAGGCGACTTTGGACGCCAGCCGCGACGGCGCGCCCGTGGTGCCTGAGATCATGATCCCGCTGGTATCAGCCAAACGCGAAGTTGAGATCGTGCGCACCCGCATCGATGCGGTCGCGGCGGCGGTGCGCAACGAACGGGGCAAGGATTTCACCTACCGCCTCGGCGTGATGGCCGAAACGCCGCGTGCCTGTCTGCGGGCCGAGGAAATCGCCCAGCACGCGCATTTCCTGTCCTTCGGAACAAATGACCTGACACAGATGACCTACGGCCTGTCCCGCGATGACGCCGGGCGCTTTATGTCGGACTATGTCAAACTGGGCGTCTTCAACGAAGATCCGTTCCACGTGCTGGACACCGATGGGGTCGGAGAACTGGTCAAACTGGGCGTCCAAAGGGGCCGCGCGGGCCGCGAAGGCATCACCATGAGCGTCTGCGGAGAGCACGGCGGCAACCCCGAATCTATCGCGTTTTGCCGGGCTGTTGGGGTGGATTATGTGTCTTGTTCGCCGTTTCGAGTGCCAATCGCACGGCTTTCGGCGGCGCAACTGGCGATCCGCGACAAGATGGAATCCGGAAAATATTGAATGAAATTATAGAAACTTTGCAAAAATCCGCTTGTGTGGCGGCACAGCAACTTTACCCAAGGACTTTTTCTTCTTAGACCCCAGCCCTGTACGGGGGGTTGTTAAGTTGTCTGATGAAAGGGTCTTCAAGATGCGAAATGTCTTCGCGGTCACTCTGGTTGCCATGTTGGCAGCCACGCAGTCGATGGCAGAGCTTCCGTCCTACGACGCATCTCGTTTGGTCGAACTGGAACAATGGGGCTTGAAAGGCGTATCCGCCTCGCGCCTCGAAAAGCTGTCCAAGGGCACTGGGCCCGAAGATCTGCACTACTCGCGCGATTGGCTGCAAGAGCTGCCGTCGGCCCAAGGCGGACGAGAATGGGAATGCCTTGCCGAAGCGCTCTACTTCGAGGCGCGCGGCGAAACGGTCAAAGGGCAGTTTGCCGTGGCCGAGGTGATCATGAACCGGGTGGACAGCCAACGCTTTCCCAATTCGGTTTGCGGTGTGGTCAATCAGGGAACAGGGCGCAAATTCGCCTGTCAGTTCACCTATACCTGCGATGGCCGGGCCGAGGTGATCAATGAACCCGGTGCCTTCGATCAGGTTGGCAAGGTTGCCATGGTCATGTTGTCCGGCGCACCGCGCCCGTTGACCAAAGGCGCAACCTACTATCACACCACTGCGGTCAAACCGTCCTGGTCCAGCCGCTTTGCCAAAACGGCGACGATTGGCGTGCATCAATTCTATCGCGCCGCGACCCGCGTCAGCCAGAACTGACCGGTGCTGGTTGACCTCTGAAGTCATCCGTCGCAGGGTGCGCCTCCGATCCGTGCTGACGAGGGGCGCACCATGACATCCGAAATCCATCAGGCTTTTGCACACCCTGAGGCGCGTTCTGCTGCGTCGGCCGGGGATGCGCCTTTGGACCGGATTTCCGTGCGGGACCATGTGGTCGCGGTTGAGATCGGCGCGTTTCAGGCCGAGCGTGGTAAAACCCAGCGCGTTAGCTTTAACATCGTGGTCGAGGTGCAGCCACTGTCGGCGGATCTGAACGACGATGTCGATCGCATCCTGAGCTATGACCGCGTCACCGAAGCCATCGCGCATGAGCTGGCCGCCGAACGGCTGAACCTGCTGGAAACGCTGGCGGAACGGATCGCCGATCGCATTCTGTATGAGCCTCAGGCCGTAAGGGTCTTTATTCGCATCGAAAAACTGGATCGCGGCCCCTATGCGCTAGGCGTTGAAATTGTCCGCACCGAGCGTGATGCCGCCCGTCGCAGGGCCGAAGATCAACTGGATGTGCCGCATCCGCGTGTGGTGTATCTGTCCAATGCGGCGATGGCCTCTGAAAACCTGCCCAAGTGGCTGGATGGGTTGCAGGCGCAGGACGCGCCGGTGATCCTATGTGTGGGCGGCCCCGACGTCGCCCCGCCCAAGGCGGGGCATCCCATGGCGCAGCGGCGGATTGACCTTCTGGCGATTGAACAAAACGCATGGGTTCTGGCCGCCCGCGATCCGCGCTGTGTGGTCGTGGCCACCCGGACAGAACTGGATTGGGCGATGAAACACGGTCAAATCTCGGTCTGGGCCCCGTCCAAAGTGGTCCTTGATTCGGTCGAGGGGCCGTCGAATCTGCCGCGTGAATCGGTGGCTTTGGCCGCGTGGGTCGGTCAAGAATTGGCCGCACGAGAACTGGTCATTGTGGGCGCAGAACCGCCCAAAGACGGGCAAATTTCCGCGCGTTCCGTGCCACTGGATAGCGCCACAATCTGAGTGCTTGCCAAAGGCGGGTCGTTTGGCGCATTAGCCAAATATGACGTACTATTACCGAGCGCTTGTTCAGTCTCACTCTATTCGGCCCGCCGATGCGCTGCCTGTTGCAGGCGGCTGGGGCTGGTTTACCCATGCAGAACGGCTATGCCGAACCGAGGACACGGTTGTCCTGCATCAGTCGGACTTGCCCGCCGATATTCGCGATTCCATCGCTCAGCCAAGGGCTGCCGTGGCCGGGATGTCGATGGATCGTCCGCGCATCATGGGCATTCTGAATGTCACCCCCGATAGCTTTTCCGACGGCGGCCAGCACGAAGTGCCGGCGCAAGCGGTGCAGCGCGGCATTCAACTGGTGCGCGACGGGGCGGATATGATCGACGTGGGCGGCGAAAGCACGCGCCCCGGTGCTACGACCATCTCGATCCCGGCGGAAATCGCCCGGACGGAACCGGTGATCCGGGCGCTGCGCCATGCCATGTCCGTGCCGATCTCAATCGACACCCGCAAAGGTCGGGTGGCTGAGGCCGCCTATGAGGCTGGGGCCTCGTTGGTCAATGATGTGTCGGGCTTTTCCTATGACCGGGCGCTTGGCCCGTTCTGTGCCTCGGCCAAAGTGCCGGTCTGCGTGATGCATGCGCAGGGCGATCCCGAAACAATGCAGGAAAACCCGCGCTACGATAGCGTCTTGCTGGACGTCTATGATTTTCTGGCCGCGCAATTGGTATTTCTGGAAGGCATCGGCATTCCGCGCGACCGGGTCTGGGTCGATCCGGGCATCGGTTTTGGCAAAACGCAGGCCCATAACTTGGAACTGCTCAACCGGCTGAGCCTGTTCCATTCGCTGGGCTGCGCGATCCTGCTGGGCGTATCCCGCAAGAAATTCATCGGCACGATTTCCGGCGTCAGCACCCCGTCAGACCGGGTGCTTGGCTCTGTCTCGGTGGCGCTGGCCGGGGTGGCGCAGGGCGTGCAGGTGGTGCGCGTGCATGACGTGCGCGAAACCAGGCAGGCCCTTAGCCTTTGGGAAGCGGTTCAGAACGGCGCTTGGCCCCTGTAAACAGGCGGGTCAGCGCGCCGTATTGGCTTAGGCCCATGCCCGCCAAGATCAGCACCAGCGCCCATTTCAGGCTTGGGGGGAACGGCTCGTTCAGAACGATGGCCCCAAGGATGATCGACAGGATCGGCACCTGATAGTTGACCAGCCCCATGAACACCGGCCCGGCGCTGCGGATGATCACGATGCGCAGCAAGTTGGCGGCGGCGGTGGGCAGCATCCCCAGCAGAACCACCCAGAACAGCGTAATCCCATCGGCGGCAGGCGGCAGCCCTTCGGTGATCAGGGCCACGGGGATCACAATGATACAGCCAAGGATGAAGGTCGCAGCGGTCAGGCCCACTGGGTCAATCGGTGGCAGGCGGCGCACGACGATCGAACTGATCGCGTAGCAGGCGGCGGCCCCAAGGCAGGCCAGACGGCCCCAAAGCTCTAGCGCCTCACCCGATGAGGCAAAGGCGCCGGGGCCAACCAGAACAAGGATGCCCGCGAAGCCGATGACAAAGCCGATGGTCCGGCGCGTGGTCATCTTTTCGCCCGGCACAAAGAAATGTGCCAGCGGCAGCACCATCAGCACCACGGCGGCCATGGAAATCCCCGCAAAGCCCGAGGTGACATATTCCAGCCCCCAACACAGCAGCATGAAGGGAATGGCGGTGGTCAGGCTGGTTGCGATGAACAGGGCAGGCCAATCCCGCGCGTCGGTCAGAAACAGCTTGCCGCCCCGCACCGCCCAGACCGCACCCGCCAGAACGGCGGCAAAGCCGATCCGGCCCGCAGCCAGCCACATGGGCGTGATGCCGCGCAGCGCCAGTTCCATCACCATAAAGGTCGACCCCCAGACGATGGCCAAGGCGAATAGCATGATCCAACTGCGGGCGGTGATGTCAGGGGTGTCGGACATGAAACAGGCTTTCATTTATGCCCGTCCGGTGTGACCCGGTTGGCGGCAAGGCGCAAGTCCCGCGCGGGCCGAATTTGACCGGCCAATAAAATTTGTGCGGGGCCGGGGGTCTTAGGCCCGCGCCGCCTCGTCGGCCAATGTCCATGCCAGACCATCGACCACAGCCGTGAACACGTCCGAGGTTTCCATCCGCGCGTCGGGGCAAAGCGCGGCCATGGCATCCTGCACCATGCGCATCTTGCTGGACCCGCCGACAAAGATCAGCGTTTGCACCGCCTCTGGAGGCAGGCCCGCCATGGTCAGCGTGTCCTGTGCCGCCTCAATCAACGTCGCACCCGCGTTGGTCAGCGCGGCATCCAGCGATCCGGGCGAGATTTCGGCCCCAAGCCCCCGCTCGATCATTGTCATGCGGATCATCGCCGTGCCGCCCGTCAGCCCGTTCGCGCGGATTTTGCCCTTCTCCACGGCGAAGGCCAGCTCATGCCCCAACTCATGCTCCAGCACTTCGGCCAACCGTTTCAGCGGTTGCGGCTCTACCGCGTCACGGATCAGGGCTGTCACGGCACGGCGGGTGTCGCCGGTGTAGAGGAACGGGATCTTGGCCCAAGTGGCCAGATCGGCAAAGATCGCCACCGGCATCGGCAGCAGGCCCGCGCCCATTTCGCGCTTCAACTGCCCACCATGGCCAAGAAGCGGCATGGCATGGGCCATTGAAACGGCCTGATCGAAATCCGTCCCGCCAAGGCGCACACCATGGCTTGCCAGCACCTCGATCCCGCTGTCTTGGCTGCGGAACAGGGTAAAGTCGGACGTACCGCCGCCGATATCGACCACTAGGCCCAGCTCGCCCTCGCGCGCTTGGGTGCGGCTGGCGCGGGCGGCGGCTTCGGGTTCATTGAGGAAGCGGACATCAGTGAAGCCTGCGGCGTGATAGCAAGCGCGCAAATCCGCCTCGGCCTGCGCATCGCGGGCGGGATCCTTGGTGTGAAAGTGCACCGGTCGGCCCGACAGGACACCGGTCACGGTCTGGCCCGTCTGCGCCTCGGCGCGGGATTTGATCCGCACAAGGAAGGCCGTCACGACCTCGGCCAAGGTGCGGCGCTTGCCGCCGATCAGGCGCTTTTCATGGAACAGCGACGTGCCAAGCACGCTTTTCAGCGCCCGCATATAGCGCCCGTCTTCGCCGTCAATCAGGGCTTCACCCGCCGCCTCGCCAATCAACATCGCGCCGCGATCGTTGGGAAAGAACACCGCCGTTGGCAGGGTCTCGGCCCCGTCCTCGATCATCAGGCGCTGCAACTGGCCATCTCGCACCACGGCTGCTGCGGAATTCGAGGTGCCGAAATCAATTCCGAGGGTCAATCCGTCCATGACTCAGTCCTGTTTTGAAAGCGCGGTTCGTAGCGCCGGGGGCAGGGCAGCACAATAAGAAAAAGGCCCGCAGCAGATGCCACGGGCCTTTCACGAGGTGTCTCAGGAGAGACTTAGTTCTTCGACTTGTCGACCATCTTGCCAGCCGAGATCCACGGCATCATGCCGCGCAGCTTGGCGCCGGTGGCTTCGATGCCGTGTTCGTCGTTGGCGCGGCGCGACGCTTTGATGGTCGGCTGGCCCACGGCGTTTTCAAGCATGAAGTCGCGCACGAATTTGCCCTGCTGGATGTCGGTCAGGACTTCCTTCATGGCTTTCTTGGTCTGCTCGTAGGGCAGTATGCGCGGGCCGGTGACGTACTGGCCGTATTCTGCGGTGTTCGAGATCGAGTAGTCCATGTTGGCGATGCCGCCTTCATAGATCAGGTCAACGATCAGCTTCACTTCGTGCAGACATTCGAAATAGGCCATCTCCGGTGCGTAACCGGCTTCAACCAGCGTTTCAAAGCCGCAACGGATCAGCTCAACCAGACCGCCGCACAGAACAGCCTGTTCGCCGAACAGGTCGGTTTCACACTCTTCGCGGAAGTTGGTTTCGATGATGCCCGAACGGCCGCCACCGATGGCCGAGCAATACGACAGGCCGATTTCCAGCGCTTTGCCGGTTGCGTCCTGGTGAACAGCCACGAGGCAGGGCACGCCGCCGCCTTTGGTGTATTCGCCGCGCACGGTGTGGCCCGGACCTTTGGGCGCCATCATGATGACGTCGATGCCTTCGGGAACTTCGATCAGGCCGAAGTGCACGTTCAGACCGTGTGCGAATGCAATGGCCGACCCCGGCTTCAGGTTGTCTTTGACGTATTTTTTGTAGGTCTCGGCCTGAAGTTCGTCGGGCATGGTGAACATGATCACGTCACACCAAGCTGCGGCTTCGGCGATGCCCATCACTTGCAGACCTTCACCTTCGGCTTTCTTGGCCGAGGGCGAGCCTTCGCGCAGCGCAACGGCAACGTTCTTGGCACCCGAATCGCGCAGGTTCAGAGCGTGTGCGTGGCCCTGCGAGCCGTAGCCCAGAATCGCAACTTTCTTGTCTTTGATGATGTTCACGTCGCAATCGCGATCATAGTAAACGCGCATGGCGTTCTCCTTCCGGTCTGTCTTATTCTCTGGGGGCAACATAGCCACCGTGCGGTGATGGTGTTTGCGTTTTTCATGAGTATTTGCGAGAAAGGTGAAAGATCATTCGCGATAGCGCGAAAATTTGGAGAAATCATGCTGGATGACACGGATCGGCGCATACTTCGCCAGTATCAAGCGGACCCAGAGGCCGGGGCGAGTGTCATTGCCGAGCGGGCGGGGGTGACCGCCTCGACCATGGCGCGGCGGCTGGAGCGGATGCAAAGCGCCGGGATCTTGCGCGGCGTGCGCGGCGAGGTGAACTGGCCCGCGCTTGGTTATGCGGTTGAGGTGTCGCTGCGGGTGACGCTGGACAAGACGCAGCCGCGCGCCTTTGACGAATTCATCGCAGCGGCGCGGCGCGTGCCTGAGGTGATCGAGATTCAGACCTTTCTGGGTCAGGTCGATGTGCGTCTGTCGGTCATTGCCCGCGACATGGGCCATTATCAGCAGGTTTACCGCGATCAGGTGCTGCCCCTGCCGCATATTGCCGATATCGAGGCGCTGATGCATGTGGCCCGCGTGAAATCCGACGAAAGCCTGCCGCTATGATCGAGATGGACGAGATCGACCGCGGCTTGCTGCGGGCTTTGGCGCAGGATGCGGGGGCAAGTGCAGGGGCGCTGGGGCGCAAGTTCGGCCTTAGCCAGCCCGCCGCGTGGCGTCGGATCAAGCGGCTGCGCGAGGCAGGGGTGTTCACCCGTGTGAAACTGGATCTGGACCGCGAGGCGCTGGGATTTGGCGTGACGGTGTTCCTTGGCATCAAGCTGGCCACCAAGGGCCGCGTCAGCCTTGAAGATTTCGAACGCGCGGTGTCCGCGATCCCCGAAGTGCAGACGGTTGAGCACGTGCTTGGGCTTTATGACTACCGTCTGCGCGTTGTTGCCCGCGACATCCCCGATTTCGAACGCGTGCTGCGCCGCCGGATCATGACGCTGCCCGGTGTGGGCAATGTCGAGGCAAACGTATTGCTGAGCGAAGAGCGCTTGCCCGGCCCGCTTTAACGGGTAAAGCCCGCAGTGGGCGCATTGCCGCTATGGATTGTGGCAGTCAGGGTCGAGGTATCGATCCACGCCTGAATCTCGGGCGTCAGATCGCCAAGGAAGACCACGTCGGTCAGGCGCGCCACGCTGTGCAGGGCCTTCATCTCGGGCCATGGCATGGCGATATCGTGATGGCCGATCCACGCGGCGGCGTCGTCATAATCAATCACCGCGCGGGCCGTGCTGTCACCTGCATTGACGAAGAACCGATAGCCGCGAATGCCGGGATGGCCCTCGGTCTCAACGCGGGCGGCGAGGGCCTCGATAGCGGCGGTAAAGGCCTCGGGGGTGCTTAGCAGGGCATAGGTGTTCAGGATCGTCAGGGGCATGGTGTCTCATCGGGTTTGCGTGTGGGCCAAAGCTAGGATACCCATTCTTGCAAAGGCAAGGAGGATCACATGGCTGCACTTCTCGAAACCGTAGACCCAGAAGGTCTGGAAGAATTCTCGGTCGTGTTCACCGACCGCTCGCTCAATCACATGTCGGCCAAGTTCCAGCAGGTGATGCGCGACCTGTCGTCGATGCTGAAGGATGTCTATGGCGCGGATGGCGTGGCGCTGGTGCCCGGTGGCGGCAGTTTCGGCATGGAGGCGGTGGCCCGCCAGTTTGCCCAAGACACCGATGTTTTGGTGGTGCGCAACGGCTGGTTCAGCTTCCGTTGGAGCCAGATTTTCGACGCTGGTGGCTTTGCGGGCGACACCACGGTGATGAAGGCCCGCCGGACGGGGAACACGCCCACCGCGCCCTTTGCGCCTGCGCCGATTGACGAAGTGGTCGCCGCGATCCGCGACAAGAAGCCGGGCATTGTTTTTGCCCCGCATGTGGAGACCTCGGCGGGGGTGATCCTGCCTGATGATTATATCAAAGCGCTGGCGGCGGCGGCCCATGAGGTGGGCGCACTGATGGTGTTGGATTGCATCGCTTCTGGGTGCATCTGGGTGGATATGAAGGCGACCGGTGTGGATGTGCTGATCTCAGCGCCGCAAAAGGGCTGGTCCTCGACGCCTTGTGCCGGTGTGGTGATGCTGTCGGAGCGGGCTTTGGCCCGGATGGCTGAGACCACGTCCAACAGCTTTGCCGTGGATCTGAAGAAATGGCACCAGATCATGCAGGCCTATGAAAACGGCGGCCATGCCTATCACGCGACAATGCCGACCGAAGGGTTGCTGATGTTCCGCGACGCGATGGTCGAGACGCGGGACTATGGGTTTAAGCGTTTGAAATCAGCGCAGTGGGAGCTGGGCGACAAGGTCCGGGCCTATTTGGCCAGCAAGGGCGTTGTGTCTGTGGCCGCCGATGGGTTCGGTGCGCCGGGCGTGGTGGTCAGCTATACCAGCGATCCCGAGGTGCAATCGGGCCGTGCCTTTGCCGCGCGCGGGATGCAGATTGCCGCGGGCGTGCCGCTGGCTTGCGATGAGGGCGAGGGGTTCAGCACCTTCCGGCTGGGTCTGTTTGGGCTCGATAAGCTCTATGACGTCGATGGCACGGTGGCGCGGTTGCGTGCGGTGCTGGACGAGGTGCTTTGATTTAGGTTTGGGAGATTGGATTGGGTCGACGGCTGATCGCCGCCGACCCAAGCGAAGGGCGCTGCCCCTCGCGCTCCCCGGAGGATTTATAGAAAGATGAAAGGGGCGGGCCTGCGGGCACGCCTTTTTGGTTTTTGGAGTTGCGTTTGGTGGGGCTGGGCCGAAGGGCGGTGGCTATTTGGCGCCAAGGCCCAGTTGCATCAGTGTTTTGCGGACCGGTTTCAGGGCGTAGAGCGCATCGAGGCCCTTGGCGCGGGCGTCGCGCAGCAGCGGGTTGGACAGCATCGAGGTGCGGTTGAGCACCGTGATGCCGGCCACGCGGGCGCGGATGTCGGGCATGCGCTTGCGGTGATAGGCGTCGAGCATCGCGGCGCTGCCGAGTTGGTCCGGTTGGGCGATGGCGAGGTCAAGCAGGGTGCTAAGATCCCGAAGGCTCATGTTCAGGCCTTGCGCGCCGATGGGGGGCACCACATGGGCGGCCTCGGCGATCAGGGCGAGGCGTTCGCCGCTGAGGCGGTCCGCGTGTTGCGCGATGATCGGCCAGAGCGTGCGACGGCTGGCCAATTTCAGCGGGCCGAACAGGTGGCAGGAGCGCGTGGTCATTGCCTCTTCGAAGGCGGCCGGGTCAAGGCGCAGCAGGGCTTCGGCTTTGGGGCCTTCCTCCATCCAGACGATGGCCGAGCAGGGTTGGCCCTCATGATCGGGGAGGGGGACAAAGGTGAAGGGGCCGCCAGTGCGGTGGATCTCGGTTGAGACATTACTATGCGGGATCGGGTGGGTGACGGCGAAGGCCAGTGCCTTTTGGCCAAAGCGGATGACCTGCGCGCCAATGCTTGCCGCCTCACGCATGGGCGAGCCGCGGCCATCGGCGGCCACGACCAGCGGAGTTTTGACCGTGCTGCCATCGGTCAGGCCAACCTTGGCATAGGCGGTGCGGGTAAAGAGCGTGGTGGTGCCGGTGCCGGGGCGGAAGGTGACATTGGGCAGGTTGTCCAAATGGGCGGCGATTTCGCGGCGCAGCAGCCAGTTGGGCAGGTTCCAGCCAAAGGGTTGATCCGAGATATCGCCTGCGTCGAATTCCTTGACGACGCGCGGCTCTGGCAGTTCGCCGCCCGCATCGACGATGCGCATCACTTGTAGCGGCATGGCAAAGGGGGCGAGGCGATCCCACAGGCCGATATCGGCCAGAAGCTGTTGGGATGGCTGCAAAAAGGCTGTGGTGCGCAGATCGGCCCCTTCGGCGTTCTGATCGGTGACGGGCGGGGCGGGATCAACGCAAAGGGTTTTAAACCCATTGGCACCGAAAGCTGCGGCAGCCGTCAATCCAGCGATGCCGCCGCCCGAGATCAGAATATCGTAGTCCATGGCCGTGCTCCTTTGGCCCTTATGTAGGGCAGAGCAGCGGCCTTGGCCATGCGGCTTACTTGCCGACGGTGATCAGGATCAGCACCGAATAGACCACCGGCACCAAGGCCAGAGGCACCATCGCCAGCGCGACAATGCCAAAGGTCGCCACCGACAGGCCCCAAAGCACCAGGAACAGCAAAATTGCCAGCAGTATGCGGGCATCGCGGCTGATGGCGCCTTTGCGCAGAAGCGGTCCGAACAGGGGGGCGGTGGCGATGCCGGTGGCTTGGGTCATGGATGTCTCCGTTCAAAATGATGCCGCAGACATATGGGTTTTCCCGGCGGGGAACAGATGCGAATTGCCGCATCTGTTTTGTGCCTTCAGGTCAGCCGCGCCAGAAAGGCGGTCAGATCGTCGGTGTGGTGCTGGATGTGGTCGGCCTGATGCGGCGTTGGGGCCACATGAACCGTGCGCATGCCCATGGCAAAGGGGGCAGCCAGATTGCGCGGGTCGTCTTCGAACATCGCAGCTTTGGCCGGGTCAATCCCGTCTTGCGTGAAGATCGATTCGAAGGCTTCGCGTTCGGGTTTGGGCCGGTAGCCTGCATTTTCAACGCCGTAGATCGCGTCAAAGGCGGCGTCCAGCCCGCGGGCCTTTAGCACCTGCGCGGCATAGGGGGCGCTGCCGTTGGTATAGACGATCTTGCGGCCGGGCAGGCCCGCGATCAATTCTGCCAGCGCCGGATCAGGCTGCAACGCGTCAAAATTGATGTCGTGGACGTCGTGCAGATAGGCATCGGGGTCGATCTTATGTTCGCGCATCAAGCCGGCCAGCGTGGTGCCATAGGTCTTCCAATAGTGGCCGCGCAGGTGATCGGCGTGATCGCGTGCCACGCCGAGGCTGTCCATCACAAAGCGCGTCATCCGCTGTTCGATCTGGTCGAACAGACGCACAGCAGGCGGATAAAGGGTGTTATCGAGGTCGAACACCCACTGGGTGACATGTTTGAAATGATCGCGCGGCATGGCGGCACCCTATTGCGCGGCACAGGGCGCGGCAATGGGCATCTTGCATGTCAAAGCGTGAGCGCTATCCTGCGCAGACCGCGACCGGGAGGACAAATGCATGAGCCAGGGCAAGCCGCAGATCAAGGACGCCTATACGCTGATACTTGAGGCGATTGACGTTGGCACGTTCCGTCCGGGCGACCGGCTGGTCGAAAGCGATCTGGCGGACCGGTTTGGCGTGTCCCGCACGCCCATCCGTGAAGCGCTGCAACGGCTTGAAACGCAATCGCTTTTGGCGCGGGATGGGCGGTCTTTGATCGTCGCGTCGCTGGATCATAACCAGATGGCCGAACTCTATGTGGTGCGGGCCGAGTTGGAGGGGCTGGCGGCGCGTCTGGCGGCACGTCATGCCACGACCGAGGAAATCCGCGTGCTGCGCGATCAAGTCGATGAGGACCGCGCCTTGGTCAATGACCCGCCCGCCTTGTCGCGCGCCAACCGCCGGTTTCACAAGCAGATCCATCTGGCCTCGCACAACCGGTATCTGGTGCAGCAATTGGACCTTGTGCATCGGTCCATGGTCTTGATGGCAACCACGTCACTGGCCGCCGAAGGGCGGGGCGAGGTGGCGATGAACGAACATGAGGCCATTGTCGAAGCCATTGCCAAGCGCGATGAGGAGGCCGCCTATCGTGCATTGAAGGATCACATCTCGGTGGCGTTTGTGACCCGGTTGAAGGCCGACGCGCGATCCAACGAAACCTAAGCCTGCGGGTCAAGATCGCCGTCAGGGGCGGAATGCCCGTGAGAGGTCTTGTCCCAATAAAATGGCTTAACCACCAGTTCATAAAGCGCCTTATAGGCCGCCAAGACCCCGAGCGGGAAATAGAGCATCATCGTCGGCACCCATGGGAACAACTGCCGGTGCGGGCTGAGGGCAACGGCGGTCAGGCCGATCAATACGCAAAACGCCTCAGTGCTGAGGAACAGCCAGCCGATTTGGGTGACATGGCCAGAGGTTAGGCCCGTGACCGGCAGAAGCCCGGACAGCGAAATCAGCCAAAAGGACCAAAGCGCCGGGGCCAGCAGGAATTGCAGCAGTGCGGCCAGAAACATGATCTGAACGCCCGCAAACCCGGTCGCCCCCAGATCCGACCAAAGCTGCAAGGGGCGGCGCATGTGCACCAGATAGGTGACCATATACCCCTTTAGCCAGCGCGAGCGCTGTTTGACCCAGGGCCAAGCGCGGTTGTTCGCCTCTTCCCGCGTGACAGAGGGAACCAGCGCGGTTTTGTAGCCGTGCCGCGCCAGCCGCAGGCCCAGATCGGCGTCTTCGGTGACGTTATGGGCATCCCATCCGCGCACCTTCATCAGTGCTTCACGCCGGAAAAACACCGATGTGCCGCCCAGCGGAATAGCAAAGCCCAACCGCGCATAGCCGGGCAGCATCACGCGGAACCACGTGGCATATTCCACGGCAAAACAACGCGATAGCCAATTGGCCTTGCTGTTGTAGAAATCAAGGATCGCCTGCACGCAGGCCACCTGCGGGGGGGCGCGTTGGAAGGTGCCGACAACTTTATGCAACTGATCGGGGGCGGGGGCATCTTCGGCGTCGTAGATCCCGATAATATCGCCCCGGCAATAGCGGATGGCATAGTTCATCGCCCGCGGCTTGGTCTGAATAGACCCGCCCGGCACTTCGATCACCCGCATCCATTGGGGCAATTCGCAGCCCGCAAGCACCCCGCGCGTCTGATCGTCCCCCGCTTCAAGCACCAAGGCCACATCCAGCCGTGATTTGGGGTAGGTCAGGCGCGAAAGGCGATTGACCAAGGCCGAGGCGATATCCCCTTCGCGGAACAGCGGCACGAGGATAGACACCAGCGGATAACGGTCGGGCATCGGCAGGTTCATCGCCGGTCGCCGCTGCATCCGCAGGACATTGACCCAAGCCGCCACCTTTGCGACCTGTGCGGCCAACAGGCTGATCGTGGCGAGGGCCAGAACGCCAAGGAAAAACACCTGCGGCGCTAAGGCCAGCAGCCCCACTGCGCAGAGCCCAAGGCCCGCGCCAATCGCCGCACGGGCCGGGGTCCAGCGGTTCAGATCACGGCAGCTTTCATCGTCGGGCACCCAAGTTTCGGCCTGTTGCGCCATATCCTCGGCGCAGGTGGCGGCGATGAAATTGTGTATGTCCTGTTCGCTGCATAGCGCCATGATGATCGGACCAAGCCGCGCCTCAAGCGTAGGCCGAAGCGCGTCGAACGTGTCTGGCTGCGAGGTGGCGACCCACGTCGCAGGCCCCATATGCCCCCAAGGCAAAACGCAGTTCTGAAGGCAAAAATCCTGGCCAAGCCGCTGCATCAGCCCGGCATCGGGCGTCGACCGATCAAGCGAAAAGACCGTTGCGCCGGTATAGCGGGTCAGCATGTCCAGCCGCTGCACCGGGCTGATGGCCCCGATCCGTTGCGCCGTATCCATCAGCGACGCGCCGGTTAGCGCGGATTCGCCCAAGGCGCGGCGCAGCTGGGCGGGCCCAATTCCCCCGCGTTCCATCAGCAACCGGCCAATCGGCGGCTGATGCGTCCCTGAATTCGTTGCGTGCAAAGGCATCGGCGCCCCCCAAGTCTGTGCTTAGAGGACGCCGCTTAAGTTAAGATCAAGTTAATCTTGGTAGTTTGTTAAGCCGATTTCGCCATGGATTCGGCGAAACGCTCGAACAGGTAGAAGCTGTCCTGCGGGCCGGGGCTGGCTTCGGGGTGGTGTTGCACCGAAAAGACCGGGCGGTCTTTGATGCGGATGCCGCAGTTCGACCCGTCGAACAGCGACACATGGGTTTCTTCCACGCCCTCGGGCAGGCTTTGGGCATCAACCGCAAAGCCGTGGTTCATCGAGGTGATCTCAACCTTGCCGGTGGCGATTTCCTTGACCGGGTGGTTCGCACCGTGGTGGCCGTGGTTCATTTTGATGGTGCGTGCGCCAAGCGCCAGCGCCAGCATCTGGTGACCAAGGCAAATGCCGAACACCGGGATGTCGGTCTTGGCGAGGATATCGCGGATCATTGGCACGGCATAAACGCCCGTCGCCGCAGGATCGCCGGGGCCGTTCGACAGGAACAGACCATCGGGATTGTGCGCCATCACGTCTTCTGCTGTGGCGGTCGCGGGCAGAACGGTCACGTCGCAGCCAGCCGAGGCCAGACAGCGCAGAATGTTGCGCTTGGCACCGTAGTCTACGGCGACAACCTTGTGCTTGGCTTCGGTCTGACGGGCATAGCCATCCGGCCAGGCCCAACGCATTTCGTCCCAGTGATAGGATTGTGCACAGGTCACATCCTTGGCCAGATCCAGCCCTTCCAGACCCGAGAAGCCACGCGCCTTGGCAACCAGTGCCTCGGTGTCGAACTTGCCATCGGGGTTGTGGGCCAGCGCGGCATGCGGTGCGCCTTGCTGACGAATGGCGCGGGTCAGGCGGCGGGTGTCAATGCCGCCAATCGCGATGCGGCCACGCGCGGCCAGCCAATCGCCCAGTTCCTGCGTCGCGCGCCAGTTCGAGCTTTCGGTCGGCATCCATTTCACCACCATGCCAGCGGCCACCGGATCGCCGGTTTCATCATCATCGGCGTTCACGCCGACGTTGCCGATATGCGGGAAGGTGAAGGTCACGATCTGGCCCGCATAGGACGGGTCGGTCATGATTTCCTGGTAGCCAGACATGGCTGTGTTGAAGCAAAGCTCGGCCACGGTGTCACCTGTAGCGCCGAAGCCCTGACCGTAGAAGATGGTGCCGTCGGCAAGCGCAAGACATGCGGTTGGGGTGGCGGGCGTATTCTGTGCCATGGCGCGACTCTGTTCTTGTTCTGGGGCTAAATTTCGCGGAACCTATGCCCGCAAGGCGCTAGGGTCAAGACCGCCAAACGCACGGATTTGCCTGTGCCATCGCGCATGGTTGCGCCATCATTCGAGTTCGACTAAGTTCTCGATTTGCGAAACCCATGGGGATGATATTGGACATGGAACTGCGTGCCCGTGTGAATGCGGCTATCAAGCAAGCGATGAAGGATAAGGCGCAGGTGCGTCTGACCACGTTGCGTCTGATCAATGCGGCCATCAAAGACCGTGATATCGCGGCGCGCGGCGAAGGTCGCGAAGACGGGGTAGACGACAGCGAAGTGTTGGCAATCCTTGGGAAAATGACCAAGCAACGCCAAGAAAGCGCCCGTGCCTACGAAGAAGGCGGCCGCTTGGATCTGTCCGAACGCGAAGAGGCCGAGATCGAGATCATCGCCGAATTCCTGCCACGCAAACTGTCCGACGCTGAAGTGGCCGAAGCCGTTGACGAGGCTGTGCAGGAAGTGGGCGCAGAATCGATCCGCGACATGGGCCGCGTGATGGGCGTTCTGAAGACAAAATACACAGGTCAAATGGACTTTGGTGCGGTTGGACCGATGGTCAAAGACCGCCTTTGTGCCGGATGAACCCTGCTGGCCCCTTTCGAGGGGCCACATGCTGCCCAAAATAGCGGCAGTTACGGCGCAAGCGTCGGAAAAACATCCCGTAGTGAATTCATCTCATCTTTGTCCGTCAGGGGGAAACGCTCGGCAAAGCGGCTGCGCGACGAAAGTTGATTCAGCCGCGCGGTAAAGTTTTCGCCATGGTTCAGGATGTACATCACCGCAGGGGTGCGGAACGGGGTCAGGGGCAGGCCCGCCAGCTTGGCCAGATAGGGGAACATGCGGTGCTCATGCGCGGTCATTGCCTCTAGGAACTGCGCAGCCTCGGGCAGATCGGGGGTATAGCGGATCGCGGCGCAACTGCCGCACAGCTTCCAGAACGGTTTGCGGCGCAGTTTGGTCAGGGTTTGCGGACCGGTCACGCCAATGCAGTTGGATGCAAAATCGTTCACATAGCCCCGCACACACAGATAGCCGCCGGGGTCTTGCCGCGTCAGCATCTCGGCCACGGCATCGCGGTGCAACAGGTCATCCGCGTCAAACGGCATCACATAACCCGAGGGCATGGGCGTGTCGCGCAGATCGCGGCACAGCGCCCCTTGCTTTTGCCATTTGTCGTTGCCGTCGACCTGATCGGTGAAAGGCAGAAACCGGATGCGCGGATCGTCGGGCAGGTCGGGCATTGTCTGGCTACAGATCACCGCCTCCCACCGCGGGTCGGACTGGTTCAGGAAACTTTGCAGGGTGGCGGAAAGACGAGCCTGAATCTCGGGCCAGTTCTGGACGTGATGCGGCGCAACCAAGGGCAGGATAAAGCGCACCCGTTCCGGCGCGGGCAGGGCGCGGCCCTTGCCCGCCAGTCGCAACCGCAGCGCCGCCTGTTCGGACGCGGCAGGCCCCGCCAGCCCAAGCGCCGCCTTCGCCCCCAAAGCACGCACCAACCCCAACCGCAATGCGCGGCGCAGTTTCGGGACCGGGGGGATTTGCTTCATATCGGGCCTCGTGGCGGTCAGGGACGCGCCAACTGCCTGATCCTTTGGCTCAGATCTGCATATAGCGCTTTGCGTTCGTCTTCGCTCAAAAACGCGCCGATCTCAACCTCGCGCCCGCTGCCTTTTAGGGTCACGTAGAACGGAACGGGGCCGCCGTTTTCATGCAAGGACACGCTGACCCAATAGGTGTTGCTGTTCCAATGCCTTTCCGGCCCGCGCGGATCACGGCGGACCAAATGCGCCTCTGTCGGGTCGAGGGTCAGAACCTCAAGGATTTGCCGGTCGCGGCCGTTCTTTTCCAATGCGTACCACATGCCGAACAGGGCCAGCAGCAAAAAGGGCAACAGCCCCCAAAGCAGCACCGTTCCCAGCACCGCCGACAGCGGGACCAACAGCATCACAAAGGTCGCCAGCACAAAGGCCGCCAGCCCCTTGGGCGGCAGGGAGTTGTGGGGCCAGAGGGTCAACTTGGTCTGACCATCCGGGGCCGGGGGCGTCCAACGGTAGGGCATAGGGTGTGCCTGACAATCTTGACTGCGGAAAGTGGCTCCGCCTCGCATATTTAACCTCAGATCGGCCTAAGGCAAGCGGCCAGATTCCAGCGCATGGGCCCAATCGGGGCGGTCATTGGCGCGGGCCATTTCTGCCATGCGGCTTGGGTCGTAGGGGATGGCGATTTGCTCAACCGTCCAGCTGCGGGCGCTGCGTTGGGCGATGGCATAGCGCGCGGCGGGCGATCCGGTTTCGACCCGGTGCGGCGTGGGCATGTCATCGCTATAGGCCGGGCAGCCAACGCTGCCGGGATTGACGATCAACAGCTTGCCATGGCGCAGCACGCGCGGCACATGGCTATGCCCGCACAGCGCAAGGCTGACGCCGGACCAGTCGCCCTTGGTGCGGGCGGTGATTTCGCCCGGTGTGGCCAGCCGCGTGTGGCCATCGGCCGTGACGGTTTCAAGCCAATAGACCTCATCCAAAGTCGGGGTCGCGTGGCACAGCAGGATGTCCCCATCCAGCCGCTGAATGCGGGGCAGGGTGGCCAGCCATTCCATATCGGACAGGCCAAGCTGGTCATGGGCAACCCGGTCGGACGGGTGCATGTCCTGCGCCGATTGTTCGATCAGATACCGGTCGTGATTGCCGCGCACGGTGGGCATGGGATTGGCCCGCAGGATTCGTGCGGTGCGACCGGCATCCAGCGGCCCGCTAAAGCAGTCACCTAGGTTCACCATCCCATCGACCCCGCGCGAAGCGATGTCGCGCAGAACCGCGTCCAGCGCGTCGGCATTGCCATGAATGTCAGCGATAACAGCGATCCGGTCCATGAGGGTATGAAACGCGACCAAGCCCCGGTCTGGCAAGGCAAAACGCACCGCCCCCGGATGCAAAAAGGCCCCGGACGATGCCGGGGCCTTTTCGGTGTCTCAGATCAAGCAAGGCTTAGTGCGCGTGCTTGTTGTCCCACTCTTCCTGCTTGGGCAGGATTTCGAAGGTGTGCTCCGGCGGCGGCGAGGGCAGGGTCCACTCAAGAGTGTCTGCATACTCGTTCCACGGGTTCGGACGGGTCTCTTTGCGGCCAGCCAGAACGGTGTGGATTACAATGCCGAAGAACAGCAGGAACGATGCGAAGGAGAGCAGGGCGCCCCACGACGATACTTCGTTCCACAGCGAGAATGCCTCAGGATAGTCGATGTAACGACGCGGCATGCCCTGACGGCCCAGGAAGTGCTGCGGGAAGAACGTCACGTTTACACCGATGAAGAACATCCAGAAGTGCAGCTTGCCCAGGGTTTCGTTGTACATACGGCCTGTCATCTTTGGCAGGTAGAAGTAGATCCCCGCAAAGATGGTAAAGGCGGCACCCATCGACATGGTATAGTGGAAGTGCGCAACGACGTAGTAGGTGTCGTGATACGCGCGGTCCACGCCAGCCTGCGACAGAACGATACCGGTCACACCACCGATGGTGAACAGGATCAGGAAGCCGAAGGCGAACAGCATCGGGGTTTTGAACTCAACCGAGCCGCCCCACATGGTCGCAATCCACGAGAAGATCTTAACGCCGGTCGGAACCGCGATGACCATCGTGGCCAGCATGAAGTAGGATTGCTGGGTCAGCGACATGCCAACGGTGTACATGTGGTGCGCCCACACGACAAAGCCAAGTGCGCCGATCGCGATAAGTGCCCAGACCATCGGCAGGTAGCCAAAGACCGGCTTTCGCGAGAAGGTCGAGAACACGTGGCTGACAAGGCCAAAGCCCGGCAGGATCACGATGTACACTTCGGGGTGGCCGAAGAACCACAGGATGTGCTGATACAGGATCGGGTCACCGCCGCCAGCAGGCTGGAAGAAGGTGGTGCCGAAGTTACGGTCGGTCAGCAGCATGGTGATGGCGCCAGCCAGAACCGGCAGCGACAGAAGGATCAGCCATGCGGTGATGAACACCGACCAAGCGAACAGCGGCACTTTGAACAGGGTCATGCCCGGTGCGCGCATGTTCAGGAAGGTGGTGATGATGTTGATCGCGCCAAGGATCGACGAAGCACCCGAAACGTGAACGGCGAAGATCGCCAGATCCATCGAGTAGCCGCCTTCCGAGGTCGACAGCGGCGGGTACAGAACCCAGCCCACACCCGAACCAAGCTGGTCGTTGCCGCCCGGCGACAGAACCGAACATACGGCCAGCGTGGTGCCGGCGAAGTACAGCCAGAACGACAGGTTGTTCATACGCGGGAACGCCATGTCCGGCGCGCCGATCTGAAGCGGCATGAAGTAGTTGCCGAACCCGCCGAACAGGGCGGGAATAACCACGAAGAACATCATCAAGATGCCGTGGCCGGTGATCAGAACGTTCCACAGGTGGCCGTTCGGGGTACAGCCCTCGGCACCGGCGCTGAACAGACGTGCACCTTCAAGGCACATGAACTGCACGCCCGGATCCATAAGCTCCAGTCGCATGTAAACGGTGAACGTCACCGATACGAGGCCCGCGAGGGCCGAGACGATCAGGTAAAGGATCCCGATGTCTTTGTGGTTGGTCGACATGAACCAACGGGTAAAGAACCCGCGGTTGTCTTCATGTTCGTGGCCATGAATGGCGGCGTCTGCCATATCTGCCTCCTGCTGGTGATACTGATAGGGCGCAAGAAGGAATCCCTTGCGCCCCTGATGTCCTGATGCGGTTTTAGAATGTGACTAACTAGCGGGCAATGGCCGGATTTGACGCAGATCAAACAATTTTGTCGCAGTCCGTCGGCAAAACTCGGCCAAAACGCTGGTGTTCGGCGGGGTGGCCGGGCGCGTCTGGACTTGAAATGGGCGTTAAAATGCCCAAGGTGTTTTCGCGCAGTGTCGATTTAAAGTATTTTTTTACAGTGGGTTAGGTCGAATTTTCGTGTGCTTTTGCGGTGTCGGCGCGGATGCGGTCTGCCGTCCAAACCGCCCAAAGCGCACCGCAAGTGGCCCATTTCTACGACCATAGGCTCATCTTCCGCGATAAGGTCATTATTTCCAGACTGGCGGAACAAATCCGCCTCGGCGAAAGTTGCAGACATAACGATTGCACTGGTTTTCGCCGAAAGGATACCTCTGATGGCCTATTTTGACCAAAGCTACCTTCTGGAACGCCGCAACCTGCGCCAGCGTTTTGCCAAGCTGCTTCAGACGCCTTTTGATGACCGCCAGCAGGCTTTGGCCAATGAGGTCGTGCGATTGCGTGCCATGTCCGATGCAGATCTCGCCGCCCGCGGTATTGCCCGCGAAAACATTCTGTTCCACGTCTTCGGCGCGCGGCGTCAGGCCTGATTAAAGACCTCATCGAATTGGCGGCGCAGCGCGACGTCCAGATCATCCATGGTGACGGGCAGGCCCAGATCGACAAGGCTCGTTACGCCATATTCCGTAATCCCGCAGGGCACGATGCCGGTGAAATGCTCAAGCTCTGGTTCGACGTTGATCGAAATGCCGTGAAAGCTGACCCATTTGCGCAGGCGAATGCCGATGGCGGCGATTTTATCCTCGGCCACTTTCCCGGTGATCGTCTTAGGCCGGTCGGGCCGTTCGATCCAGACGCCGACGCGCCCTTCGCGGATATGGCCGTTCAGGTTGAATTCGCCCAATGTGGCGATCACCCATTCCTCTAGCATCTCAACAAAGCGCCGCACGTCCTTGCCGCGCTTGCCCACGTCCAGCATGACATAGACCACCCGTTGGCCCGGCCCGTGATAGGTATATTGCCCGCCGCGCCGCGTGTCATAAACCGGAAACCGGTCCGGGTCGGTCAGATCTTCGCGCTTGGCGCTGGTGCCTGCGGTGTAAAGCGGGGGATGTTCGATCAGCCAAATGCATTCTTCGGCTTCTCCTGCGGCGATTTTCGCGGCGCGGTCTTCCATAAACTGCAAGGCATCCTCATACGAGGTCAGCCCGTCGGTTGTGATCCATTCCACCATGCCAAACATCCGATTGCGTCTGTGGGCCTTGGGGCTATCAGGTTTTGTCCTCGGGGAATAGTGCGTTTGCAGCAAAATCCTTGGAACCGAAGGCGACGTATTGCGTTTCTCAGATATGGAAACGTTCTACTCTCCCAAAGTCCGCCCGAACCGGAATGTGTGTGTTCTTCTGAACAGCCGATCCGGCACGGCCAATCATGATCAGGTTCGCGCGGCCGTCGATCGCGCCAGCCGCAGCAATCGCATTCGGTTTGAATTGCGTGTCTTGGAGCAGGGAAGCAACCTGCGCCGGATCGTTTCCGATGCCGTGGGCGCGTCTTTCGATACGGTGGTCGCGGCTGGCGGTGATGGCACGATCACCGGCGTGGCCTCGGCGCTTCAGGGCACGGGCGCCACGATGGGCATCTTGCCGCAAGGCACGTTTAACTATGTGGCGCGGGGGCTTGGTATCCCGCTGGATGTAGATCGGGCGATTGACCTGATCGCCGAAGGCCACACCCGTGATTTTCCCGTGGGTCATGTGAACGGGCAGGTCTTTTTGAACAACGCCAACCTTGGGCTTTATCCTGAGGTGCTGAAACAGCGCGAGGGCACGTATAAACGCTGGGGCCGCAGCCGGATTGCCGCGCATTGGAGCGTGCTGCGCACCTTTCTGACCTTCCGCAAATCCATGCGCGTGGATCTGACGGTCGATGGTCAAACGCATCACTTGAAAACCCCGCTGATCTTTGTCGCCCGCAGCGCATACCAATTGGAGTCCTTCGGGCTGGCAGGGGCCGACCAGGTGCGCGACGGGAAACTGGCGGTGTTTGTTGCGCCAAGGATGTCGCGTGCGGCCTTGCTGACACGGGCTTTGCGGCTGGCGGGCAACGGGATGCAGGAAACCCGCGATTTCATGCTATTCTGCGGCGATGACGTCGAAATCACCACCCGCCGCAGCGAACGCACCGTCGCCATGGATGGCGAACGCATGTTGATGCGCGGCCCGTTCCGGTTTGGCGTGGCCCGCAACCGGCTTCAGGTGATCGCGCCGCGGCTGAACAGTGCATGACGCGGATCGTCCATATCTCCGACCTGCATTTCGGCCGCGACCGGCCCGAACTGCATGAGCCTTTGTTGTCACACATCAACGGGTTAAAGGCCGATTTGGTGGTGGTCTCGGGGGATTTGACCCAACGCGCCCGCACCCGCCAATTCAGGCAGGCCCGCCGGTTTCTGGACCGGATCGAAGCGCCGCTTTTATGCGTTCCGGGCAATCATGACATTCCGTTCTTCAATCCGCTGATGCGGCTGCTGCATCCATTCTTGCCGTTCAAGCGCCATATCAGTCCGGCGACAGAGCAGGTGGTGCAGGTGGCCAGCGGCCCGGTGGTGGGGGTGAACACCGTCGATCCCAAGGCGTGGCAGCGCGGGGCCTTGCGCAGCTCTAGCCTTGCCCGGCTTGCCCGCGCCTTTGAGCGCCCAGACGGCCAAGGGCTGGCCATTGCCGTCATGCACCATCCACCCGAACAGGGCGAAGGGGCACAAAAAACGCCCATGCTTGGCGCAGCATCGGCCTTGATGCAGCTGCGCGATTGTGGGACGGACATTATCCTATGCGGCCACATGCACGTCTGGCGCGTCTCGCCCGTGCGCACGGCGGGTGGCGTTTTGTTGGTGCAGGCGGGCACCGGCCTGTCATCGCGGCTGCGCGGGCACCCCAACGACCTGAACCTGTTAATCCTTTCCGGCCAGGCCGTGCAAATCGAACGCCACGCCGCCGAGGGCAAACAGACCGAATTTCGCTGCATTTCCCGCAGCGCTTTCTACAAACCCGCCGGGATGTGGCGCAGCCGTAAAGGAATTTGAACCAAGCGGAATTTTTCCTCTTTTCATCGCTGGCGGCAGCCAGTATACGCCCCACACGCTAGACAGTGCGGTCGTGGCGGAATTGGTAGACGCGCAGCGTTGAGGTCGCTGTTCCTTAACCGGAGTGGAAGTTCGAGTCTTCTCGACCGCACCAACTATCCCAGACAATTTGAACCCTTTACGCATTCTGTGGTGCGCGGCGTGGCAGGCCTGTTGGCCTTTGTCCCTTTGGCGCAAACGTGCCTTTCAAAAAATCACTGCGGTTTTCGGAAGTTTATCCCGCTGCTTGGGTGTTATACCCCATCGCAACCCTATGATCTGAAAATAAAAAGGCAGGCCGCGCGGGCCTGCCAGTTCAGGGAATAGTCTGTGTTTACTGCGTGACGCCGCTAATGAATGTCAGCAGTTGCGGGCCAAGCGTTTCGTCGGCGGTGCCGATATGTTCGACAATCGAAATGTGGTTGTGACCGGGGGCCGACGCGATCAGGGGCAGGCGGCTATCGCGGGTGTTCAGCGCCTCGATCAACAGGCGGGTCTGGTCGCTGATGACCGCCGGTTCGTTCTGAGCATAGCCCACCAGAACAGGGATCTTACGCCCGTCCACCGCCGTCACCACTGATTGCGCCGACCGGTCTCCATCCGTGCCATAGTACAGCGCGTCGCGGGCCGGATCGACCTCGCGGGCGGTCAGGTCCACCGTGGGCGGCGAGATCAGGATCGCACCAACCACGCCGTCTTCGACATTTTGCAGCTCTTCGCGGAAAGTGTAGTCGGCCACATGCATCGATCCGGCGGAATTGCCCGCGATTACAATGCGACCCGCATCCAATCCATTGGCCGAGGCATTGTCCTGCAACCAGCCCAACGCCGCCGCCAGATCCTGCGCGCCCGAGGGCCACTGGTTGTCAGGCGCAAAGCGGTAGTTGATCAGCGCCGCCGCATAGCCCGCGCGGGCCAGATAGCGCCCGATGTTGGACACATCGCCCTTGTCGCCGCGCACGAACCCGCCGCCATGGACAAAGACCACCACCGGCACAGGGCCGGTTGCGCCTTCTGGCAGGTAAAGATCAAGCCGGTTGCGGTCATGCTCGCCATAGGTCTGATCGGCCAGCACCGTAACACCGGCACCGGTGTCGGCGGCATGCAGGGGCTTATACAGCCCCATGGTGCCACCAACCATTTCGCGGCTCAACTCGCTGCCCAGTTCGGGCAGTTTGGCCGCGATTTCGGGCGTGTTGGCCACCTGCGCACCAACCGATGTGCAGGCAAGCCAAAAGAGGCCGGTCGCAGCGACCAGCTTGGACGTCATCGTCATGTCATTCCTCCTTATGACAATATGAAGGCGTTACAGCCCCAGCAAATTGGCCGCGTTGTCGTAGCAGACCATGCGACGCTCTTCGTCGCTAAGCGGGGCGGCTTCGATCCATTCGCCGGCTTCCTCGGGCCGTTCGAACGGGTAGTCTACGGAAAACAGAACGCGGTCCGCGCCTGCCATATCCAGCGCACAGCGCAGCGGCGCATCTGCGCACATGCCAGATGTGGTCATCCAGACGTTTTCGCGGAAATAGGCGGACGGGGCCTTGTTCAGGCGCATCTCGCCGCGGTTCGAAATCTCCCAGCGGCTATCAAGACGCCATAGCAGATAGGGCAGGGTTTCGCCCAAGTGCCCAAGGATCAGTTTGGCGTTGGGATAGCGGTCAAAGGTGCCGGAAAACACCAGCCGCAGCGCATGGGTCGCGGTTTCCACCGTCCAAGACCAGACCGGCCCCCAAAGTTCGGGGTGGTCATTGTACATATGCACCTGTTCGGGTGGGTTGTTGGGGTGGATATAGACCGGCACCCCCAGATCCGAGGCGCGTTCCCAGAACGGGGCATAGCGGTCATCATCCAGATAGGTGCCGCCCGTCTGCCCGTTGATCATCGCGCCCTGCATGCCCAGATCGCGCACGCAGCGTTCCAACTCATTCGCGGCCTCTGCCGGGTCTTGCATGGCCAGATGCGCAAAGCCGCCGTAACGGTTGGGCTGTTTGGCCATTTCCTCGGCCAGAAAATCATTGGCCTTGCGGGCCAAACTCACCGCCGTTTCGGTGCGCTTTTCGGCCTGAACGCCGGGGCCTGCCAGCGACAGAACCGACTTTTCCACGCCGATTACATCCATCGCGGCCAGACGACGTTCGCCGAAATCCAGCAGCGCCTCGCGGGCTTTGCCGAACAGCGCCGGGCTGATATTGCCCGAGGTCTTGCCGAAATAGTCGAAGAAGTCGGGATGCATGAAATGCTCTTCCAGAGCAATCTTCGGGGTCTTGGTCATGTGTCGGTCCTTCATAGTTCGAAGATTTTCTTTTCTGTTTTGTGCAGACAATCGCTGACGCCATTTTCTGTCACAAGGTAGTTGTCGCAGATGACGGCAAAGACGCGGCCATCATCATATCCGGGGTGCACCGCTAGGCACATGTTTTCGGCCAGCGGCATGGTTTCATCCCGGCGGATCAGCGGGCGTTCGACCATTTCGCAGCCCTGCCCATGGGCATAAAGGCGCGTCTCGGGCGGCAGGCCATGCTCCATCATCCACGTATCATGGGCGGCGGCGATATCGGCAGGCATCGCGCCGGGGCGCATCAGCGATAGCGTATGATCCTGCGCCGCGCGAACGTTTTCAAAGGCTTGCAACAGGTGATCATCGGCTTTGCCCAGAACCATCGTGCGGGCGATTTCCAGATAAAGACCGCCGGGGCCGTTCACCTCGATCAGCATCGACATATGATCGCCCTGCTGCAAGCTGCGGGTCTGGAAGGGCCGGTTCATGAACCGCGACGGCGATCCCATCGGAGCCGACAGGCCAAGATAGATCCCCTGATCCGACCCAAGCCTACGCCCCACACCTTCGGCATAGGCCGCCACATCCCGGTCGGTCAGGCCGGGGCGGATGAAGTCGCAGACCTCGGCAAAGACCTGATCTTGCAAAGCGGCGGTCTGGCGGATCAGCGTGATTTCCTCGGGGCTTTTGGGGGCCTTGGCGATGTCCAGCGCCTCGGTCGCATCGACGCAGTCAAATGCCGAAAGGCCAGTCATCAACCCATGGGGCAGGGCGGCGGGGCACAGCAGGCCAATCCGCTTTGCTCCGGCATCGTTCAGCGCCTGAACCACCAATTCGGTGTCATAATCGATGGTGTAGCTGACCGAATGGAACGACGGCGTGCCAAGCGTGCGCCCAACCCCGCGCGTGGCCCGGTCACCGGGCGCCGCAGGGCGATCCGTTTCAAAGGCGCCCATTTCGACGATGGTCATGGGCCGGTCGGGGAAAAACACCACCGTGCGCGGATAGCCATTGTTGGCAGGCACATCCGTCAGCCAGCGCACATAGCCGCCAATCCAGTCTTCGCGCGCTTGGCAGATCAGGGCATCCAGCCCCAGATCGGCCATCACCTTGCGCGTGACAGACCAGCGCCGTTCCAGCTCGGCATCAGAGATCGGAGAGTTCGTCATGTATCCAGCCTTTCGGTAAGAGCCGCCACGCCGCCACGGGCGTATTCGGCCACATGGGCCTGAAGGATCGGTAGGGCCTGTTCGTGATAGACATCGGCAAAGCCGCCGATATGGGGCGTGATGATCAGGTTCGGCAGATCCCAAACCGGGTCATCAGGCTTCAAGGGCGAGCGGGCAAAGACATCCAGCGCCGCGCCCGCAATGCTGCCCGACCGCAGCGCATCGGCCAGCGCGTCCTCATCGACACAGCCGCCACGGGCGATGTTGACCAAATAGGCGCTGGGTTTCATTGCCGCCAAAACCTCGGCGTCTACGATGTGATGCGTGGCGGCGCTATAGGGGGTCAGCACGATCAGAATATCGGCCTCGGCGGCGGCTTGGGCCAGATCCGCGCGGGCGTAGATCTTGTCAAAGCCGGGGGCCTCGGTCCGCCCGCCAGAGACGCCGGTCAAGCGCACGCCCATGGCTTTCAGCACGCCCGCCATATGTTCGGCAATCGCGCCAAGCCCTAGCACGCAAACGGTTTTCCCCGATAGCAGCGATTGCGGCTTGCGTTGCCAGACATGGGCGGCCTGATTGGCCAGTGTGCCGGGCAGATCGCGCAGACAGGCCAGCGTCAGCATCAACGCCAATTCGGTCATTTGCGGCCCGTGGATGCCCCGGCAATTGGTGATCGCCAGCCCTTTGCGCCCCAGCAGATTGTCAACGCCCGTGGTCAGCGCCTGTACCCACTCAAGCCCCGGCGCGGCATCCAGCAGGCGCGGTGACAGATAGGGCGCAAGCCCGATGATCGCCGTGGTGTCAGCGGCATGGGCCAGCGCCTCATCCTCGGTGGTGGCGGTGCGGATGGTCAAATCCGGGTGGGCCGCCGTGATGTGCCGGGCATAGAACGCGGCTTCGGAGTCAAAGATCAAAATGCTCATGTCATACCTCAGTACAGAAGGTTCGGCAGCCACAGCGCAATCGCAGGCGCGATGAACAGCAGCACGATCAGAACAATCGGCGCGGCCAGAAAGGGCAGGATCGCCGAATAGAGCGCCTTCATCGGAACGTCCGGCACTTGGGCGCGGATGATGAACAGGTTCATACCGACGGGCGGCGTGATCAGCCCAAGCTCAACCAACAGCGCCACCAGAACGCCGAACCAGATCGGGTCAAACCCATAGCCCACGACGATGGGCAGGAAGACCGGAACCGTGATCAGCACCATGCCGATGCCTTCCAGAAAACAGCCCAGAACGATGTAGATCACCACGATCAGCGTCATCACCATAAAGGCCGACATCCCGGCGTTTTCGGCCAAGCCCAGCAGCGTATCGGGCAGGCGGGTTTGCACCACGAAGTTGGAAAACAGCGTCGCGCCGACGATGATCATGAACAGGGCGCAGGACACGGCGACGCTTGATTTGATCGCCTGCACCAACCCGTCCAGCGTCAGCCCGCCTTTCCATGCGCCGAGCACGATTGCGCCGAAAGCGCCGATCGATGCGGCCTCGGTCGGGCTGAACAGACCCGCGTAGATGCCGCCGATGGTCAGCAGGAACAGCAGCCCGAATTGCCAGGGCTTGCGCAGCGCGGCAAGGCGTTCACGCAGGCTGGCGGGGCGTTCGGTCGGGGCCGCGCCGCCTTTGCCCGCCACGATCATCGCGACCGCCACATATAGCAGCATCAGCAGGATGCCCGGCAGCATCGAGGCCGCGAACAGCCGCGCCACCGAGGTTTCGGTGATTGAGCCATAGATCACCAGAATGATCGACGGCGGGATCAGAATGCCAAGCGATCCGCCCGCAGCGACGGTTGCCGCCGAATAGCCGGTGTCATAGCCCGCGCGGCCCATTTCCGGCATGGCGATGCGCGTCATGCTGGCGGCGGTCGCAACCGAACTGCCGCAGATCGCACCGAAGGCGCCCGATGCGGCCAGTGTGGCAATGCCCAATCCCCCGCGCAGCCCCGACAGCATCACGCGGGCGGCGTTGAACAGCTCAGCCGACATGCGTGACCCGGTGGCGATTTCACCCATCAGAATGAACAACGGGATAACCGACAGGTTATAGTTTGAGGCCACGTCAAACATGGTGGTGCCAGCCACGAATTTCGACGCCATCAGCCCGTTCAGCGCCCAGTTTCCGCCAATGCCGATCACACCCAAGGCCAGCCAGACCGGTTGGCGCAGGAACAGCATCGCCAGCATGACACCGATACCACCAAGTCCTAGTGCAAAGCTGCTCATAGCGCGTGCTCCTCGTCGGGGGTGGCGGCAGGGCGCTGAAACGCGCTGCGCAATTGCAAAACATAGGCCCAGAAGATGCCGATCAGCCCGGCAAAGGCGACCAGCCACAGCGGCCATTTGGGAATGCCCAGCTCTAGCGAACGCTCGCCCCATTGCCACGCGTCCAGCGCGGGCTGGATCATCGACCACGTCAGGAAGGCAAACAGCACAACGCCGGTCAGGGCGGCCACGATGCCTAGCCCTTGCAACCCGCGCGGGGGCAGGACGGCGTCGATCAGGTCAATCAAGATCTCGCCTCGGGCGGCGACCACCGGGATGATGCCGAAAAAGGTCATGAACAGCAGGGCGATGCTGACGATGTCATAGGCGCCTTGCAGCGGCATGTTGAACACGGCCCGCAAGACCACATCGCCCACAACGGTCAGCATCATGACCACAAGCGACAGGCAGGCCAGCCCATGGGCGGCACGGGTGATTAAATCGGGTTTGGCGGGGCGGAGTGTCATGTTTGGGCCTTTTGAAAGGGTGCCGGTCCGCCGCAGCAGCGGACCGGCACTTGGTGGGTCACTTGGTGTAGGCGCTCAGGAAACCTGCACCGGCGTCACCCGCCGTCTTCAACGCAGCATCGGAAATGGACGAGAATACTTCCCTGAGCGTTCCGATCTGTGCGTCATCCAGTTGAACGATGTTCACCCCTGCTTCGACCATGTAGGCACGGCCTTCGGCTTCGCCTGCGTCCCATTTCGATCCGAACCAAGCGGCGCGGTCGGGGCCGGTGGTTTCATCCACCAGCTTTTGCAGCTCGGGCGACAGGCGGTTGTAGGCGGCATCGCTCATGACCACGGCAAAGGTCGCGGATGCCAGACCCGGCTCCATCGAATAGTCGGTAACCGGACCCAGATCGAAGGCTTTGGTGGCCTCGAACGGGAAGGTGGCACCGTCCACCACGCCTTTGCCCATGGCATCGGCAGTTTCGGCAGGCGGAACCGGCACTGGGGCCGCGCCAAGCGCTTCGATGATCTGCTGCCAGGTTGACCCGGCATAGCGGATGCGCAGGCCCTTCAGGTTGTCCAGATTGCTGGGGTCGGACTTGGCCAGATTGACCTTCAGTGGCGGCGTGACGGCCATCCACAGAATGCGCGTGCCACCATGTTCCGCCGCCAGATATTCCGGCGCTAGTTCCGTCAGACGACGCGAGGAAATCGCGCTGGCATCGCCTTGGGCCGGGTGCGTCAACGGCAGGCCCGCCAATTCGGTCATCGGGAACCGTCCCGGCGTCAGCGCGTGCAGGAAGATCGCGATATCGGCACCGCCCGAGCGGACCAGATCAAACTGGCGCGGCGGCGGGCCAAGCTGGGCGGCGGGGAACACTTCGAGCTGAAGCTCTCCGCCGGATTTTTCCGACAGCTCGTTGCCCCATTCCTTGATCGCGGTCACGAAGGTGTGGACCGGCGGCAGGAAGGTGGTGACCTTCAGCGTTTCGGCCCACGCGCCCCCGGCCATCAGGCCGGTCATCAGCGCGGCTGCGGCGATGGTTGATTTCAATGTCATTTCAGTTCCTCCCAGAATTGGCGGTCACGCCGCCTTGGCGGTGGACAAACTCCACCCATGCCCGCGCAAACCCCTTCGCGCGGGTGTTTCGGTATTCGCGATTGGCAGAGCGTCAGAAGTTGACGCGGTCGCCCCCCTTCAGGCCCAGAATCTCGCGGGCCTCGTCTGGGGTTGCGACCTCACACCCCAGTTCTTCAATGATCTTGCGCACCTTCGCGACCTGCTGCGCATTGCTTTCGGCCAGCACGCCGCGGCTGATGAACAGGCTGTCCTCAAGCCCGACGCGCACATGGCCGCCCATCTGGGCCGCCGCCGCCGCCAGCGGGGTCTGCGCCGACCCTGCGGCCAGAACCGACCAGCGATAGCTGTCGCCAAACAGTTTGTCGGCGGTCTTTTTCATGAAGACCAGGTTCTCGATATCCGCGCCGATGCCGCCAAGAATGCCCATGACGAACTGAATAAAGATCGGCGCTTTGAACAGGCCGATATCTACGCAGAACTTCAGGTTATAAAGATGCCCAACGTCATAGCATTCATGTTCGAACTTGATGTCATGCGGGGCCAGCGTGGTTGCGGCCTCTTTGATATCGCGGAAGGTGTTGCGGAAGATGTTGCCGTCGGAATTGGCGACATAGTCCTTTTCCCAATCGAACTTCCAATCGTCATAGCGTTTGGCCAGCGGATGAAAGCTGAAGTTCATCGAACCCATGTTCATCGAACACATTTCGGCGCTGAAGGTCGCGGCGGGGTTGATCCGGTCCTGAATGGACAGGGTCAGCGACCCGCCGGTCGAGATATTCACCACCGCATCAGTGGCCTGCTTGATCCGGCCAAGGAAGGGCTTGAAATCCTCAGGATCGACCGAGGGCGCGCCGGTTTCATTGTTGCGCGCATGCAGGTGCAGGATCGACGCGCCCGCTTCGGCGGCGTCAATCGCCTGGGTGGCGATATCGTCATAGGTATAGGGCAGGGCGTCCGACATGGTGGGCGTGTGGATCGCCCCGGTCACCGCGCAGGTGATGACGGTCTTTTGTTTGGCCATGGTTAGTCTCCTTTGCGCTTTTCCGGGAACCGGACACGAAATCCGAGCGGGAAAAGTTGCAGATCAAAACGGTTGCGAATGAAGCCCCAGACGCCTTTGGGCGCTTTCAGCATGACGACGATGGCCACGGCCCCAAGCACCAGCAGATAGGTGGTGCCAAGGTCGGCCAGCGTTTCACGCAGGGCGAAGAAGATCAGGGTGCCGATGATCGGCCCTTCGATGGTGCCAATGCCGCCGATGACGACGATAAAGATCACGAAAGCCGTCCAGTCATTGACGCTGAAGGCGGCATCGGGCGAAATCCGCAGCTTTTGCAGAAAGATCAGCCCGCCGACCATGGCGGTCATCGCGGCTGTGACGACATAGACCAGAAACTTGGCGCGCAGGATATCGATGCCCAGCGATCCGGCCGCCAGTTCATTGTCGCGGATGGCGGTCAGGGCCAGCCCCTTGCGCGACCGCAGGAACAGATAGACCGCTGCCACCACGCCAGCCGCCGCCGCTAGCGCCAGCCAATAGCTAAGGGCTTCGCGTCCGCTGCGCGATGCGGCCAGCGACTTGACGATATCGACCGGCAGGGATGACCCCGACCCGCCGCCAAGCGCGCTGATCTGGGCAAAGACCAGACGGAACACCTCGGCCATGACCCATGTGCCAATGGCGAAATAGGCGCCCCGCAGGCGGAACAATAGCGCCGCCACCGGGATCGACACCGCCGCTGCGATCACCCCCGACAGGCCAATCGCCACGATGGGATGCAGGCCTGCGAACATCGTCAGGGCAAACAGCATATAACCGCCCAATCCAACAAAGGCCTGCTGCCCGACCGAAACAAGCCCCGCATAGCCTGCCATCAGGTTCCACAGGCTGGCCAGCGCCAGATAGAGGAACAGCTCGCTCAGCAGGCGCATATCGGCGCGGCCCGCCCACCAGGGCGCGGCAATCAGGGCGGCCATCACCACAACGCCGATCAGGGCGGCAATGCGGGCTTCGCGGGTGGTGCGCGTGACGGAATAATCGTTCAGGTTCATGCCGCTACCCTCGGGAACAGGCCATTGGGACGCACGGCCAGGATCAGAAGAAACACGATATGCCCGGCCAATAGCTGCCAGCCCGGATCAATCTTGGCGCCGATGGTCTGGGCCACGCCCAGGATCACGCCGCCTGCCAAGGTGCCCCAAAGGTTGCCCAAGCCGCCGATGATCACCGCCTCAAAGCCAAAGATCAGGCGGCCCCCGCCGATCGACGGGTCAAAGCTGGTGCGGATGCCAAGGAACAGCCCCGCAATCGCCGTGACTGCCAGCGCCAGCGCCATGGCAAGGCCGAAGACATGCGCTTTGTTCAGGCCCATCAACTGGGCGATGTCTTGGTTGTCTGACGTTGCACGGAAGGCGCGGCCAAGGGGCGTGCGGTAGAACACCCATTGCAGGCCTGCGATCACCGCTATGGCCACAAGCATGGTCAGAACCGGCAACCAGCCCAGCGTCAGCCCCCCCAGATCGAAACTGGCGGTTTCCAGTGCGCCTGCGTTCATTTTCTGCGGATCGGCGGTGTAGACTTCAAGCAGCGCGTTTTGCAGGATCACCGAGATCCCGAAAGTCACCAGCAGGGGCGGCAATAGATCGTCGCCCAGCGTCTGGTTCAGAATGCCCCGTTGCAGCGCATAGCCAATCGCCGCCATGGCAGGCACCACGACAATCAGCGCCAAAAGCGGATGCACCCCAAGTGCGACGGTTGTGGTCAGCCCCAGATAGGCGGCCAGAACGATCAGGTCGCCATGGGCGATATTCACCAGCCGCATGACCCCGAAAATCAGGCTAAGCCCCGCCGCGAACAGGGCATAAAGCCCGCCCAGCAAGGTGCCTTGTACGATTGCGTTTAGCCAATCCATCTTATTCTACCCCGAAATAGGCGCGCGAAATCGCTTCGCGGGAAATTTCGCCCGTTGCGCCTTCCAGCGACACGCGGCCTTCTTGCAGGCAGTAGACCCGCGATGAGACCGACAGCGCCTTGCTGATATCTTGTTCCACGATCACCGCGCTCATGCCGCCGCCGACGATGCCGGGCAGGGCGTCGTAGATGTCTTTGATGATGATCGGTGCCAGCCCAAGGCTGATTTCGTCGAACAGGATCAGATCCGGGTTCGACATCAGCGCCCGGCCAATCGCCACCATCTGTTGTTGGCCGCCCGACAGGGACGTGCTGGCCTGATTGCGGCGTTCCTTGAGGATCGGGAACAGCTTATAGACCGCCTCAAGCGACCAAGGGCCGGGGCGTTTGATCCGCCCGCCGATCAGCAGGTTTTCCTCGACCGAAAGCGAGGGAAACAATTGCCGCCCCTCGGGCACCAAGGCGATGCCAAGCGCGGCGACCTGATCGGCCCGCAGCGCCCCGATGGGCTGGCCTTTGAAGGCGATCTGATCGGCCCCGTTGCGCATCAGCCCGGCAATGGAGCGCAAAAGCGTGGATTTGCCCGCGCCATTGGCCCCGATGATGGCCAGAACTTCGCCTTGATCGACGCTCAGATCCACCCCGTAAAGGGCTTGGAAATCCTTGTAAAATGCCGTCAGGCCGCGGGTGTTTAGAATGGGTTCAGGCATCGGCTTCGATCCCCAGATAGATTTCCTTGACCTCGCGGCTGTCCATCACCTCATGCGGGTCGCCCTCGGCGATCTTGCGGCCAAAGTCGATCACGACCAGACGTTCGACCACGGCCAGCAGGGCATGCACAACATGTTCGATCCAGATGATCGACACGCCGCTGGCGTGAATGTCGCGAATGGTCTGCACCAGGGATTTGCATTCGGCCTCGGTCAGACCGCCCGCGATTTCGTCCAGCAACAGCAGTTTCGGTTTCGCACATAGCGCGCGCGTCAGTTCCAGCCGCTTGCGGTCAAGCAGGGTCAGTCCGCCTGCCAACTTATTGGCTTTGTTCAACAACTCGGTCTGGTCCAGCACGGTCAGGCACAGGGTTTCGGCCTCATGCCCGGTCAGGCCCGCCGATTGCGTCGCCGCGATCATCGCGTTTTCGAACACCGTCAGACCGGAAAACGGCTGCGGCACCTGAAAGCTGCGGGCAATGCCCATGCGGCTGCGGCTGGCCGCGCTCTGCGAGGTCACATCGCGCCCGGCAAACTCCACCCGGCCCGCGTCCGGCGACAAGGTGCCGGTGATCAGGTTGAACATCGAGGTCTTGCCGGCCCCGTTCGGCCCGATCACGCCAAGCGCTTCGCCTTGGGCCAATTCATAGCTAAGGCTATCGGCCACCGTGACCGCCCCGAAGGACCGCGACAGGCCATCTAATTTCAGTATTGAGCTCATTTCGCCCCCGTGGTCGGCGTGGCGGCGCCAGTTGCGGCGCCGCCGGTTTGCATCACAGCAGTGCCAATTCGCCTGTCAGCGGAATATGCGGCGCCGAAGAATTGGCGACGATTTTCAGATCGAAGGCGTCGCCCTCTTTCTGCCACTGACCCGCAACAAGCGGCGTCTTGGTCACGTTGTTGATCGGCCCATTCGCCCAGTTCACCGGGCCAACGATGGTTTCGACGTTGGTGGCGGCGATGGCCGAAACGATGGCTTCTGGATCTTCCAGATCCTCGGCGCGGGCGATGACATCGGCCACGACTTCGAACAACGCGTGTTTAAAGCCGATCGGCTGGGTCCACGGACGGCCCGACGCGGCGGTGTAACCATTGGCCAGTTCGGCGGCGCTGGCCCCGGTCAGGGACGAGTTGAACGGATGGTTCGGCGACCACCAGACCTCGGACGACAGCCCGTTGCCGCGATCCCCTAGCGATTCAATCACCGACGGGAACAGCAGCGCCTTGCCGATGGTCACGACCTTGGGGTTGAAGCCCTGTTGGGCGGCTTGGCTCCAGAAGGTGCCAAAGTCCGGCGGGATCATATTGCCGGTGACGATTTCGCAGCCTGCGTCCTTGAACGCATTGATATAGTTCGAAAAATCGTCGGTGAGCGGCTGATAGCGGCCCGGATCAAGCAGGTCATAGCCTGCCGCCGCCAGCGGCTTGGGCAGGCCCAGTTCGGGGTGGCCCCAAGCATTGCCATCTGCGTCGTTCGGGAACAACCCGCCGACCTTTTTGGCAACGCCCGACTTGTCCCACATATCAAGGAACGCGCCGATCACATCCTCTAGGCCCCAGAAGAAGTGGTAGGTGCTGGCAAACCCCTGACCCGGCACGCCATTGCGGCCAAAGAAATAGGGCTGCCACGGGCAGTCGGTGGTGATGCAGGGTACTTCGTTGATTTCGGCCTGATCGGACACCGGGTTGACGGTATCGGGGGTCGAGGCGGCAACGATGATATCCACCTCATCGCCAAGGATCAGGTCGGCGGCCACTTCGGCAGCGCGGTTCGGGTTCGACTGGCTGTCCTTCGAGATGATCTCGATGTTCCATGCCTTGCCGTTGTTTTCAATCCCGCCCGAAAAGGCGGTTTGAATGGCCTCAAGCACATAGTCATCGGCCTCGGCAAACCCGGCAAGCGGGCCGGTGCGCGGGCTGACATGGCCGACTTTCAGTGTCGGCGTCGCGGCATAGGCGCGGCTGCTGTGCAAGATCGCCGGGGCCGCCAGCAAAGCGCTGGTGCCCGCAAGAAAGCTGCGGCGGTTCAAGGGTTGTTTCGTCATTTGGTCCTCCCTCCGAAAATCAGAACGATGTGCCGTGCCCCGGCACGGGGGTCGTCAGTCCTTCAAGATGCCTTCGAGTTTGGTCAGGTGCGTTGTCACCCGATTGCGCACTTTTGCAGCCTCTTCGGGCGTCCAAGTGCGGAATCCTTCGCCGGATTTCATGCCCAGCTTGCCATCTGCCACCAGCGCCTCAAGATAGGGCGAGGGGCCGCGGCGATCCTCCAGATCGGCCAGAACCGTGTTGTGAATATCCAGCGTCAGATCGGTGCCGACCAGATCGGCGTTTTCCAACGGACCAAGCACCGAAAGGCGGCGGCCAAAGCAGGATTTCACCACGGTATCAACGGCTTCCGCGTCGCAAATGCCGCGCTCCACCAGACTGATCGCTTCACGCCAAAGGGCGTGCTGCATCCGGTTGCCAATAAAGCCCGGTACGTCCTTTTCCACCCGCACCGGCGTTTTGCCCGCATCGGCCAATAGGGCCATCATCGTGTCCATTGCGGCGCCTGAGGTCCATTCGGTGCGGATCACCTCAACCAGCGGGATCATATGCGGCGGGTTCCACCAATGGGTGCCAAGCGCGCGGTCTTTCAGGCGCAGCCCGCTCATGATCTCGGTGATCGGCATGACCGAGGTGTTGGAGGCCAGAATGCAGGTATCGGGCGCGTGGGCCTCGACCTCGGCAAAGATCGACTGCTTCAGCGCCATTTTTTCCGGCGCGGCTTCAAAAACCACGGCAGCGTTTTTGACTGTCCCTTCGACCGTGTCGAAAATCTCGACCTTTTTCAGGATCTTGGCAATCCGTTCATCGCTTTCGCCCATCAGGCGCAGGCTGTCGCGGATACGGCCAGACACGGCGGCGCGGGCCTCGGGGAAGGGGTCGGTGATGGCCACATATTGCCCGGCGCGGGCTAGGGTCAGCGCAATGCCATGCCCCATAAGCCCTGCGCCGATCACGGCCATCTGTTGGTTCTTGGCCACCATGGTTTAACCCGCCGTATAGCCACCGTCGGCATATAGAATATGCCCGGTGTAAAAATCGCTGGCTTTGGACGACAGGAAAAGCAGTGGTCCGGCCAGATCTTCAGGCTCGCCCAAGCGGCCTTTGGGCACGCGGGTCAGGAACCCGTCGCGGACGGTTTTGGCCTGATCGGTGTCTTCGAACATCCACGCTGTCAGCGGGCTGCGGAACACGGTGGGCGCGATGGCGTTGACGGTGATGCCCGTCGGGCCAAGCTCGCAACCAAGCGCCTTGGTGATCCCGTCAACCGCAGCCTTCGAGGCGCAATAGGCGGTGTAGCCCGCGGGATGGCCCAGAAGGCCGCGCGCGCTCGACACCAACACGATCTTGCCTCCGGTGCCTTGCGCCTTCATCTGGCGGGTGGCCGCGCGGGCAAGCAGCCACGATTGCGTGACGTTGGCATCCATGACGCTGGTGAAGGTCTCGGGAGCCATTTCGTCGATCTTGGCGACCTTGTTCATGCCGCTGGCAACGACAAGGATGTCCAGCGCGCCATAGGCTTTGACCACTTCGGCCACCATCGCCTCGCAGGCGGCTTCATCGCTGGGGCGGGCGTTGACCTCGGTCACGTCTGTGCCGATCTCGCGGCACTCATCGGCGATGTCCTTCAGCGCATCGGCAGACCCGGCCGCCAGCACAAGCTTGCAGCCAGCGCCAGCCAGAACGCGGGCGGCAACCATGCCAAAGGCACCGGAAGCCCCTGTAATCAGGGCGGTTTTGCCCGAAACATCAAACATCGAAAGCGGGTTGGTCAGGGACATATCTTAGGCCTTTGGCGGATAGGGGATCACGACAAGCATCGTGCAGGTGTGGTTCGAGCGGTTTTCGATCTTGCGCACTTCGCCGGGGGCAATGGTGCAGCTGTCGTATTTGCCAAGAACCGTCTCTTGGCCGTCGATGATCACGGTCATCTCGCCTTCAAGAACCACGTAAACTTTTTCGAACGGGGTGCTATCGGGGCCAGCGCCGGCACCGGGCAGAAACTGGCTCAGGCCAACCCACTGGTTGGTCGGGCCGCCGTCTTCGAAGCCTTGCAGACGCAGGCCGACAACGTCCCAATGATTGGGCGCTTCATAAGGCTGCGCATCGGAAAAACGTTTTAGGTGCATCGTCCGCCTCCCGTCGTGTGATGCTGGGAAAAAGGGGCGCCGCCGCGGAGGGATTGCGAACGGCGCCCTTCAGATCAGTAGGCGTCGCCCGCCTCGATCCGGAAGTTCTGGGACTTGTCGATCATGGCGACCAGACGAACGATACAGCCGTCACCGCGATCCCAGTTCCACGGGAAGAATGCGAAGGTGCAGCGCTTGCCGGTGACAGCGTCCAGATCGCCGCCCACGTTTTCGATGCCCATGATTCCGTTCTTGAACAGGATGTTGTGAACCGGTTCCCACTCGGGGAAGGCTTCGTCCCACGGAATACCGCCCGACCATTCGAGGTATTCTTGCTCAAGGTGCGGCAGCAGAGGGCCGTTGCGCTGCGGGCCAATGGCGGTGGCCAGCGGGTGGTCGTTGGCTTGGGTGTCGTGGCCGACAACCTTCACGCCTTTTTCAACCATCCATTCGCCAGCCGATTTCACGAAACCGGGGCAATAGGCAAAATAGTCACCGTCTTCGTACTGCTTGTGCCAGCCGGTGTTGATGATCAGAACGTCGCCCTTGCGGATCGACTTGCCACAGGCCTCTTCCAGATCGTCATAGGTGATCGGCTCCCACTTTTTCTTGGGCATCGACACAACAATGCCCGAGCCGAAGAAATGCGGCAGCGGCACTTCGTCGATGAAAGGCGTGCCTTGAACCACGTGCGCGGGGGCGTCGATGTGGGTGGTGGCGTGCATGGTGGTGGTGATGCGCTGGCTCAGAACACCCGATTTCGCCATGTAGTGAATGCGTTCGATCTTGGTGTCTTCGAAATAGGGCCAGTTGGGGTTCTGGAACCCGAAACGGTGGCTGAGGTTGTAGAACTCAAGCCCCATGCTGTTGTCGAGGTTCCCCTCAAACTCAATGCCGCGAACTTTGACCATCGGGCAAATCTCCCCTGTTCACCGCCGAGGCGGTGTTTGTTGCAATAGAATGTCAGGATTCCTCCTCCTGTCCCGAATAATGATGCATGTGCATCGCTATGCGGTCAATACTTATTTGCATTATGGGTTTTCTGTATCGTATGGTGGGTTTGCCAAAGGTCGCATAGAGTGTTCCATGGCAGCGCGAAACCATGAACAGAAAGACCAAAAACCTTGAGCGACAAAGACTTGGGTAAGGGCCGCAACGGCATTCAGGTGATTGAACGGGCTGCACGAATCTTGCGGGCCTTGAAGGACAACCAATCGGGCATGAGCCTTGGACAGATCGCCGAAGCGGTGGATTTGCCCCGCTCTACGGTGCAACGAATCGTCGGTGCATTGCAGAGTGAGCGGCTGGTGATTGCCGGATCGAACGGTGGACGGCTCCGGCTAGGGCCGGAACTCAGCGCTTTGGCCGAAGCGGCGCGGTACAATATCGTGGAAACCTGCCGGCTGCTGCTGACCGAATTGGCACAAGCCACGGGCGAAACGGCGGACCTGTCGGTGCTGCGCGGATCAGCGATGATCTTCCTGGATCAGGTTCCCGGCACCCACCGCCTGCGCACCGTGTCATCGGTCGGTGAGGCGTTCCCCCTGACCTCAACCGCGAATGGCCGCGCCTGTTTGGCCCTGATGGAGAACGACGCCGCAATGGCCTTGGCCCGCGAAGAATGGTCCCGTCAGGGGCACCCCGGCGATGAGGCAAGCCTGCTGAACGAGCTGGAACGCATTCGCAGAACCGGTCTGGCCTATGACCTTGATGAACACACCCAAGGCATTTGCGCCGTTGGCTTTGCTTTTGCCGATTGGACGGGTGATCTGCATTCGATCTCGGTTCCGGTGCCGACAACCCGGTTCGAAGAAATCCGCGATGTGGTCGAAGATGCCCTGCGCAATACGGCCGGACATGTGCAGCGCATGATGGAAAAGGGGCGTTTCCCGACTTAATCGCGGACGCGCAGCACCCCGGCCAAGCTGGACAATGTCAGCGCCAGTACGGCCAGCAAAGCAAAGGACACCCGCAGCGATGTCAGCTCGGCCACAAAGCCGATGATCGCGGGGCCAAGCAATGTGCCGCCATAGCCCAGCGTCGCAACGCTGGCGATGGCGCGTCCGGGGGCGGTGTTTGGATCGTTGGCCGCGCGTGAAAAGGCCAGCGGCACCACGACGGCATAGCCGACGCCCATCAGCGCAAACCCCGCCAAGGCCGGCCCAAACGCCGGGACCGAGGCGACAAGCGCCGCGCCGCAGGCCGCGCTTAGCCCGCCGAAACGGGCGGTGGCGACCGACCCAAAGGCTTGGATCACCCGGTCGCCGATCAGGCGCATTGCCACCATCGTCACCGAGAAAGACGCATAGCCAAGCGCCGCCATTTGCTGACTGACGTCTGCCGGGCCGGTCAGGTACACCGCGCTCCAGTCGGCCATGGCGCCTTCGCCGATCGAACTGCAGAAGGCGACAAACCCCACCAGCACCAGCGCGCCTTTGGGGAAGGCAAAGACCGGCCCCGCACCGCCCGCCGCGCCGGGCGTGTCTTTCCATGGGGCGCGGGCCAGCGCGAAACAGGCGACGGTTGTGATGGTGCCTGCCAGCGCGAAATGCGTCAGCACCGGCATGGACACCGATAGCGCCAGATAGCCAGACCCCGCACCAAGCCCTGCCCCTAGGCTGAACATGGCGTGAAAGCTGGTCATGATCGGCTTGCCCATCTTGCGTTCCACATCCGCGCCCCAAGCGTTCATCGCCACATCCATACCGCCATGGGTCGCGCCAAAGAACACGATCAGCAGCATCAGCATCGGCATGTTTCCAGCCAATGGCAGCAGAAGCAATCCAACCGCATAGAGTACGGCCAGCAGCTTGGTGACGGTCGCGGCCCCTTTGCGGTCGGTCAGATGGCCCGCAACCGGGAAGGCCACCATAGCGCCAAGCGACATGAACAAAAGGCACAGGCCCAGTTGGCCGTGACTCAGGGTAAGGCTGTCTTTGATCGTCGGAATGCGCGAGGCCCAGATCCCGAACAGCGCCCCGTTTAGAAAGAACATCGCCGATACGGCAAGGCGGGGCGTTAGGAAAGGCGTCATGAATCCATCCGGTCAAAGGGCTTTGGATGTCATGTGTTGCGCTAACGGTGGCAAAAGCCAAGTCACGAATTCTTTCAGGGGAGAATACTTAGCCAGCCCCAGATGGTCAGCGTGCTAAGCGCGGTTGCCACCAAAACCGACGATGCCGCAACCCGCTTGGCCCGGCCATACATATTGGCAAAGAGGTAGGAATTGATCCCCGGTGCCATGGAGGCGGTGGTCACCGCCGACCGGAAGTTGTCGGTGGACAGGCCCAGCGTTTTGCCTAGCGTCCAGGTGATGGCCGGATGGATCAACAGCGCCAGGACGCAGATCATTGCGATTGTGCGGGCGTCGCCCTCGGGGCGGTAGCGGAACAGCACGCCGCCCATTCCAAACAGAACGGCCGGCAGCGCGGCGCGGATCATCATGTCGATGGCATCTGTCGCGGGGGTCGGCAGGCCAATGTGCAGCAGGTTGAAGGACAGGCCCAGAATGATCCCAAGCACCAGCGCGTTGCGGAACATCGCACGCGGCACAGTGATGAGCAGCCCGAGCGAGGTGCGCCCTTTGGCGCGGGCGATCTCCATCGCGGTGATGCCAAGCGCATAGCAAAACGGCGAATGCATCGCGACAATGGCATAGTTGCCGGCCAGCGCGGCCTCGGAACTGCCAAAGGCGCGTTGTGTGATCGGCAGGCCCAGCATCAACGAGTTGGCGAAAAGGCAGCAGAACCCGATGGCAATGGCGTCTTCCCAGTCGCGTTTGAACAGCAGCCGCGCCCCCATGATCCCGAGCGAGAAACAGGTCACGGATCCGGTATAAAAGCTGATGAGGATCGGCCAGTCGAAGGTCTGGCCAAGGTCCAACTGCCACAACGCCCGAAACAGCAGGCAGGGCATGGCAAAGCTTTGGCTGAACTTCATCAGCCCGTCGACGCCGCTATCGGTCATCCAGCTACGCCAAACGGCGATATAGCCTGCGCCGATCACCAAAAAGACAGGAAGGATGACGTTCAGCAAGGCCTGCATGCGGCGGCTCTCCGGGCGGGTGGTGTGTGCGCGTATTTAAAAAAGAGAAGAAGCAGGAAACCGCGCCCGGTCCTGCGACGTGGGTCACAAAGCGTAAGTCACAGTCAGCCCATCATAGGCTGGGACGATATGGTCGGGCGTTTCGGCGGCCACGGCGTCATAATCGAGGTCGATATGCATATTGGTCAGCACCGCGCGGCGGCAGGCGATCCGGTCGATCCATTCCAGCGCCAGCGCGAGGTGGCTGTGGGTTGGATGCGGGGTGCGGCGCAGCGCGTCGATGATGAAACAGTCCAGCCCCTGAAGCGTAGGCCAGACATCGTCGGGGATTTTCACCACATCGGGCAGATAGGCCAGATTGGCCACGCGGAACCCCAGCGCGTCGATGCTTCCGTGGTTGACGCGAAATGGCGTCAGCTCAATCGGGCCGCCCGCGCCGTCGATGGTGAAGGGGCCACGAATGGTGTGCAGGTTCAGGATTGGCGGGTAGGGGCTGTCTTCGGGCTGGACGAAGGCATAGCCAAAGCGCGACAGCAGATCGTTTTGCGTATCGCCATCGGCCCAGACGGGCAGGCGTTGGCGCATGTTGAACACGATCTGGCGCAGATCGTCGATACCGTGCACATGGTCGGCATGGCCATGAGTGTAGACCACCGCATCAAGCCGACCCACGCCCGCGTCGATCAGTTGTTCACGCATGTCCGGGCCGGTATCGACCAGAACCGTGGTGGTGCCGGTGTCCGATTCCCGTTCGATCAGAAGCGAGCAGCGGCGGCGGCGGTTCTTGGGGTTGGTCGGGTCACAATCCCCCCAATGGCCACCAATCCGGGGCACACCGCCGGAGGAGCCACAGCCAAGAATGGTGAACCGCAGTTCGTTCATGCAGCCGCCTTGTACTGAGTGACCTTGGAAAACAGCCGTTCGAAATTCGCCTCGGTCTGGGCGGCGAAGGCCTCATAGCTGAGGCCGAACACCTCGGCCCCGACTTTGGCGGTGTGCACGGTATAGCCCGGCTCATTGCGTTTGCCGCGATAGGGAGGCGGGGCAAGGTAGGGGCTGTCGGTTTCGACAAGGATGCGGTCCACCGGGGCGGCGGCGAAGATGTCGCGCAGGTCCTGGCTTTTGGGGAAGGCGGCAATGCCCGACATCGACAGGTAGAACCCCAGATCCAGCGCGGCGCGGGCCAGTTCCGCCGATGAACTGAAGCAATGCATCACGCAGGAATAGGGCTTGGCCTTGTAGCCTTCGGTCAGGATGCGGGCCATATCGTCATCGGCGGCGCGCGAATGGATGATCAGCGGCAGGCCGGTTTCCTGCGCCGCCTCGATATGGATGCGCAGCGAGGTTTTCTGCACCTCGGCGCTATCGGCGGTATAGTGATAATCCAGTCCGGTTTCGCCGATCCCGACGAATTTGGGGTGCTGCGCCATGGTGACCAGATCGTCCACCGTTACGGGGGGATGTTTGGCCGCGCTCATGGGGTGGATGCCCGCGGCAAAGAACACCGGATCATGGGCCTCGGCGATGGCTTTGACGGTGTCCAGCTGGTGCAGCTTGGTGCAGATGGTGACCATCCGGTGGACGCCTGCGGCAACCGCGCGGGCAATCACGTCGGCGCGTTCGTCGTCGAAGTCGGGGAAATCCAGATGGCAATGGCTGTCGGTGATCACGGCGTTGGTCATGCGTGGCCCTTGGCAAAGTCGAAATTCGGGGCGTGCGTCCGGTATCTAGGATGCAGCGGGCAGCGTCAAGGCAGGCTAGGCCGTGGCTTGGCTAAAGGCTTTGAGGACATCAAAAATCAGGCTTGCCGGATCGACATTCACCGCCTGACCATGGCGCAGCTTGTCGCCAGAGGACTGCGCCAGTTCGGCCCATTTGCGGCCAAGCTGCGGATTGGGGGCCAAACGGGCCATTACGGTGCTTTCATGCGGGGCGGCCTGCACCTGTGGCGGGTGGCCGGTCACGCCCGTGCGGGCCAGCCGCGCCAGCGCCACATCAATCAGGCCAAGCAGCAGATCGAACTGGGCCTCTTTGCCGCGACCGGCGGTCATCTCGGCCAGTGCCAGCGCGCGGGGGCGGTCGAGGTTGGGCAGGGTGCCAAGCGTGTCGATCAGCGCGGAATAGAGGCGTAGCCCGTCCAGATTGTTGATGCGGATCGCCTCGCCGACAGATCCGCCGGACAGTTCCGCCAAGGCCCGTGCCTGCGCGGGATCGGGTGTGCAATCGGCAGCGGCCAGCGCGGCGGCCATGTCCTCGGCGCCAAGCGGGGCCAAGCGCAGCATCCGGCAGCGCGACCGGATCGTCGGCAACAGGCGCGAGGGTTGGTGACTGATCAGCAGCAGGGTTGACCGGGCGGGCGGTTCTTCCAGCAGTTTCAGAATAGCATTGGCTGCGTTTGGGTTCATCTCATCCGTCGTATCGACGATGACAACCCTGCGCCCCCCTTCGGCGGCGCTGAGCGAAAAGAAGCCCTTGAGCTTGCGAACCTCTTCGACGGTGATCTGGGTTTTCAGGCGCTTGGTCTTTTCGTCATAGGGGCGGCGCAGCGCGAAAAGCCCCGGTTCCGCCCCGGCCATCATGCGGCGGGCGACGGGGTGTTCAGGGTCAATATCCAGGGTCGTGGGCGGGGGCGGCGCGCCGAATAGTCCGTCATCTTCGATCAGCGGGGTGGCCAGCAGAAACCGCGCGATGCGCCATGCCAGCGTGGCCTTGCCAACCCCGCGCGGGCCCGCGATCAGCCAGCCATGGTGCAGCCGGTCCGAGGCATAGGCCTGCAAGAACGTCTGTTCTGCCTCAGATTGGCCAAGCAGTTGCGCGGTTTCACGCGGATGCGGCGCGCCTTCGACGCGGTCCGGTTGGGGCAGATCGTCCGTGCTCATGCCAGATGAGCCTGCACAGTTGCCAGAACGTCGACGGCGACGTCTTCGGGCGCGCGTGCGCCGTCGATCACGCGGAAGCGACTGGCGAATTCTTCAGCCAGTGCCAGAAAGCCCGCCCGCATTTTCTGCTGAAGGCCAAGGCCGAAATCTTCGAACCGTTCTTCGGCGGTCTGGCGGGCTTTGGCCCGGCCAAGCGCCTTTTCGGGGTCCATGTCGATCAGCAGCGTCAGATCGGGTTCCTGCCCGATCATCAGGTTGTGCAGCGTGTCCACCTTACCGCGTAGATCGCCCCGGCTGAGGCCCTGATACATGCGCGTGCTATCGGCGAAGCGGTCGCAGATCACCACCTTGCCTGCCGCGATGGCGGGGCGGATCGTGCGTTCCAGATGGTCGCGCCGCGCGGCGGTGAACAGCAGCAATTCGGTTTCCGCAGACCAGCGGTCGGGATCGCCTTGCAGGACCAGCGCGCGGATTTCCTCGGCCCCGGCGCTGCCGCCCGGCTCGCGGGTCAGAACGACCTCATGCCCGGCGGCTTGCAGCGCTTCGGCCAAAAGGCGGGCCTGCGTGGATTTGCCGGAACCGTCGATGCCTTCGAAACTGATGAACAGGCCTGTGCCGGTCACGACGCGCCCTCAGCCGGGCCATCCTGAAGGCGGCGCAGCAAGACTTTGCTGGCGGTGCTGACACGGCTCAGAAAGCCGCCCTTGGCCACATCGGTCGCCGCCACCAGTGGAAAGCGCTGTTCCGGTAGGCCATCGGGGCGCAGCACCAGATCGGCCAGTTTTTGACCCTTGGCGATCGGCGCGGGCAGGGGGCTGGTGTAGATCACTTCGCCCTGGATCTGGCTACCGCCCATCGCGGGCAGCAGAACCACAAGATCCTGCGCCGTGGTCAGCCCGACCTTGGCGCTTTGCCCCATCCAGACCTCGGCATTGGCGATGATCGTCCCGGCCTTGGCAACGGTGTTCTGGCTGAACTGACGGAAGGACCAGTTGACGATGGCTTCGGCTTCTTCGGCGCGGGCCTGTTGGCTTTGCAGACCCGAGAAGGCAAAGATCACCCGACGGTCGCCCTGTTTGGCCGATCCAACCAGACCATAGCCCGCTTCCTGCGTGTGGCCGGTTTTCAGCCCATCCGCGCCAATTCCCAATCCCAACAAGGGGTTGCGGTTGCGCACGTTCTGCGGGGCGCGGCCATCAAATGGAAATTCTTTCTCCGAGAACATCGAATAATATTCGGGGAAGTCTTCGATCAGGTGGCGTGCCAACAAGGCCAGATCGCGCATCGACATGCGTTGGCCGGGGTCAGGCCAGCCGTTGGAATTGGCGAATTGCGAACTGGTCATGCCCATTTGCTGCGCCCGGCGGGTCATCAGCGCGGCAAACCCGGCCTCGGTGCCATCGGGGCTAAGGGCCTCGGCGATGACCGCGCAGGCATCGTTGCCCGACAGAACGATGATGCCGCGCAGCAGATCCTGCACGCGCACGCGGTCGGTCGTATCCAAAAACATGGTCGAGCCGCCATAGGACATGGCGTGGCTGGACACCGGAAGACGTTCCTCAAGCGACAGACGCCCGTCACGGATCGCCTCAAACGCCACATAAAGCGTCATCAGCTTGGACATCGACGCCGGCGGAAGGGGTGCATCCGCGTCCTTGGCCAAAAGCACCGTGCCCGTCGTCACATCGATCACAAAAGCCGCTTTGGCGCGGGTGTCGAACGCTGCGGCATGTGATGCCAAAAGCGCCGTAAACAGCAGTGCGATGAACGGGCGAAGGACGGTTTTGACCATGGCTTTGGGATCCCTTCCTGTATCAGTTGCTAACGGTGTAGGCGTCGGCAAAGCCCTGCGCCTTGACCTGCTTCATCAGGGTGTTCACTTCAGATTTGCTCTGGGCGGGGCCGACCAGAACGCGCCAGAAGGTTTTGCCCTTTGACGTCTGTTTCTTCACCGTCGGCACCATACCCGCCTGACGCATCGCCGTGGCGGTGTTGTTGGCGTTCTGTTCGACGCTGAAAATGCCGATCTGAATAAAGGGCTTGGCTACGTTTCCGCTGGCGGCCGGGGCAGGGGCCGCCGGTTTGGGCGCGGCGGGGGCCGGGGCGTCCAGTGCCGCCGTAGCGGTTGCCGCCAGATCATCAATCGTGACAGTTTCAATATCGCTGGGCGCATCCAGCGCGCCGGTCAGCTGCGGTTCAGGTGCGGCGGGGGGCGGCGTTTCCTGCACCACCTCGCGGCGCAGCGCGACCACGCTCAGCGATGCGGGCGCACCGGCCAGCATATCCAGCGCGGCGGCGGCATCCGATGACACCTGAATGCGCGGCCCCGGCGTTTCGCGTTCGCGGCGGAACAAGGCACCGATCACGTATTTGCCATTGCCTTCGTTGCGCACGATCACGCGCTCAGGTTCCTTGACATCCGGGTGCGCGACCCAGACACCGCCCAAGGACGGGCGTCCGTCCCATAGGCCTTTTTCCTTGGCTTCGAAAATCTCGGGTGCTTCGACATCGCGTTCTTCGCCTGCCGATGCGTTGCTAGTCCCCGCTGCGCCCTCTTCGGACACTTCGGGTTTCTTGGCCAAAAAGCCCGGCATTTCCATGCCCTGACAGCCTGCCAGCAGAAGGCAAACCATTGCCGTTCCTGCCAGTTTCTGACCCATCCTGCCCCGGAAAAGAGCTTCGCCCTGTCCGCTCATTGCTTGCCCCTTGCCTGTGCGCCAGCCCGGCCTGTTTGTCATTCGTGGCCTTGCGACCGATTGCCTGCGGTTTTGTCCGGCGCCATCCCAATCACTGCGGCGAAGTTTATCCACTTGCGGCGCACAAGAAAACCCTGCGCAACCGCGTCGGCGGATTTTCCCGCAGTGCGCCGCGTCTTGCCAGTTGGATGAGCATATTTGGTCATCAGATCCCTTTGGGGGCGGGAAATGGGTGCCGCGCGCACTTTTGGGCAGAAGCGGCAACCTCTGCCGCCTCTTTGCCAGGGATTGCAGGGGCTTAGCATTTAGGCACGTTTCGCGGTGCCGATTGTCTTGGGGGTGCAGACTGTTGCGGGCCGGGCCTTGCGACCGTCCGACAAGGCCGTGGATTCATTTGAAAAGGAGACCCCATGGCCAACCTGCCCGTCGCAACCCCGAACGAATTGGCAGATTATCTGGTCAACACCTTCTGGGAAGAGGTCGATTTCTACTCCACAGGTTTGAACACGTCTGAGCTTCTCGGCTCGGTTCAATTCTACGATCTTTGATCCTTTGACAGCGGCCGCGCAGTTTCAGCCCTTGCACCCTGCGCAGCCTCGCGCTACGAACCCTCACCATCTGGCAGGGCGTCGCCCGCCTGCGGAAGTGTGGCCGAGTGGTTTAAGGCTCTGGTCTTGAAAACCAGCGTGCGGGAAACCGTACCGTGGGTTCGAATCCCACCGCTTCCGCCAGTTTACCCATTATCCTTGCGCCAGCCACAGATAAGCCCCGTAGCCGGTCAACAGCGCCATGCCCGTTTTGCGGCCGATGGTGGGGCGGGTTAGCAGGAGGGCGGTTAGTGTTGCGGTCACCACGATCAAGACCGGCAAGTCAAAGCGCAGGAAGCGGTTTGCCACAGGGATTGGCGACAGGATCGCTGTGACGCCAAGGATGCCAAGGATGTTGAAGATGTTCGAGCCGACGATGTTGCCGATGGCAATCTCGGACTGGCGGCGCAGGGCGGCGACGAGCGAGGTTGCAAGCTCGGGCAGGGAGGTGCCGATGGCGACGATGGTCAGGCCGATATAGGCCTCGGAAACGCCATGCGCGCGGGCAATGTTGACGGCGCCGTCGACCAGAAACCGTGCGCCGAACATCAACGCCAACAGCCCGCCCGCGACCCACAGACCTGCGCGCCACAGGGGCATAATGGTGATTTCCACGTCCTCGGCGGCTTCGCTATCAGAGCTGCGGTAAGCCCAGATCAGATAGGCGACCAGCCCGGACAGAAGCGCCACGCCATAGATGAACCCGATGGACCCGGCCCAGAACGGCACGATCAGTGCCAGGGTCGCAAGCATCATCACTGTGGTGTCGCGCCCCAAGGTGCCAGCCGCTACGCGGATCGGCCAAATCAGGGCCGAGACACCGACGATCAACAGGATGTTCCCGATGTTGGAGCCGACGATATTGCCAACCGCAATGTCCGGCACGCCCTTCATGGCCGCATCGACCGAGACCAGCATCTCGGGCATCGAAGTGCCAAAGCCGACGACCGTCAGACCAATCAGCAACGGGGGCAGGCACAGCCGCGCTGCGATGGCGATTGCGCCGCGCACCAGCGCCTCGCCGCCTAGGAACAGGCCAACAAGGCCAGCGGCAATCAGAATATAGTCCATTTAGGCCCCGGTCGCGTTTGATTGGGTTGAAAAGGAAAAGAGCGCGTTGGTGATACGAGCTGACGCTCTGGATGCAAGGTCTTTGGTCCGCATATGGGCGGGCATGAAGATCAGTCCTTGAGTGCCGAGGCGGTTGGCAGAGACGCCCTCGGAACAAGCCGACATCACGACACAGCGTCGTCAGCGGGGCCCGGCTTGTTGGATCACACGTGGGGGTGCGACGAAGGGGCAACAAGGACCGGCTACGAATTATTTTCGGCGGTGTCTGCGGGCTGCGTTCCGCGCTTGGTGTCTTGCGGGACTTGCGTGCGCTTGCGCCTACAACGATAGCTGCTTCAATTTTGCAAGTGTTTGGGAAACCTAAATATATGGGCGCTCAAGTGTCCGATATTCCCAAGGTTTGTGAAAAACCAAAATGAATTGACACATATCATGATGAGAATTTGGGACTCCTAGTAAAATTGGAATGTGTTCAACGGGAGCACGGTTTGATGACTGGGAGGGGCAAATGTCAGTCTACGTATTTGATCGCTTGATGACCGTAATCGGAACGGAAGGTGACGATAGCCTGACTGCAGGCAACTACTATGAGTACATCGAAGGCAATTACTATACCGGCCTTTGGGGGAAGGGTGGTAACGACAGCTTTTATGTCACCATGCCGACCGACTCCAATGCCCACCATGTGCAGATCTATGCCGATATCGCATCAGAGGGCATGGCAGGGGATGCCGATGCCGTCTACTTGGACTTCAGCGCAAGCAACTTGGATCTGGTTCTGACGACACCGCGCTCTCAAGACGACAGCCGGTTCAATACCTTCGCCTATCTGGTAGACCCGGACGGGGGGGCTTCTCAGAAAGAGGTGATGGGCAACGCAATTGAGCATGTCTATGCCATCGGCGGCAGCGGCAATGACCAGTTCGCCTTTAACATCAACAAAGGCAGCTTTGATGGCGGTGCGGGGACAGACGGATTTTCGTTCACAATGCTGCGGACGACCGACCCGCAAACCGGGGAACTTATCCGGTCGCCTTTTTCGCTGCACCTCGACATGGCCCAAGCCGCGACAGCCGCCGGCGTGACCCTGCCCAATGGCACGAAACTGGCCAATATCGAATACGCCAAAAACCTGTCGATGGGCACTTTAGACGACTGGTTCTCGGACTATGGTCAGAACAACGACTTTGTTGCCGGTTGGGAAGGGGATGACACCATCCGCAGTTCGGGTGGCAAAGATACAATCTACGGCCATGACGGCACCGACACCGCAATCGTCGATTGGTCTTGGACGAGTGATCAGGTGAACCTGTACCGTCTCGGCGGTCAGGATGGCTGGATCACGATGTGGATCGGACCATCGGCCAGCCCGGACAATCTTATGGGCCCCTACTATGATGCGGCCAACAGTGTCTCAATGCAGAATTTTGAGAATTTTCAGATCATGGCCGGCTCGGGTTCGGACAGCCTTGAGGGAACAGACACCGCCGACGCTTGGGATGGCGGCGCGGGGGATGACACGCTGACCGGCGGGCTTGGCAATGACACGCTGACCGGCGGGGCAGGCGATGACCTGTTGCAGGGCGGCGCGGATGATGACCGGCTGATCGGCGGCGATGGGGCCGATACGCTGCAAGGGGACGATGGGGTTGATACGGCTGTCTTTGACTTTGCTGCCCCGTCAAACACCGATGTCACCATGGATTCCGAGAATATCTACCTGACCTCGGGCGGCGTTACGGATACGGTGGCCCGCACGGTTGAATTCTTTGAATTCAGCGACGGCACCTTGACCCAACAGCAGGTGATCGCGCTGACCGCCGCCGCTGCAACTGGCGCGGTGGTGGTGACCGGAACGCCGGTCGAAGGCCAAACCCTGACTGCCGATACCTCGGGCGTGGCGGATGCCAATGGCGTTGGATCGTACAGCTATCAATGGATGCGCGATGGCGTCGATATTCCGGGCGAGATTTCGGACACTTACGGGGTCATCACCGGCGATATCGGCACGGCCATTTCTGTCCGCGTCAGCTTTGTCGACGGGATCGGCACGCTTGAGACCCTGACCAGCGCCGCCACGGCGGATGTTCAGGCGCAGGCACTGACCCTGACCGGCACGCCCGGCGCGGACTATCTGGTTGGCGGGCAGGCGGGCGATACTCTGAACGGGCTAGACGGCGTGGATACCTTGATCGGCAATGGCGGTGATGACCTGCTGATCGGCGGCGAGAGCGAGAACGACCTGCGCGACGTGATCTATGGCGGCGACGGCAATGACAGCGCCTTGGGCGGCTATGGCAATGACGAATTGCGCGGGGACGCGGGCAACGACACGCTGGAGGGCGGATATGGCGCGGATACGGTGATCGGCGGCACAGGCAATGACGTGCTGACCGCCGGCGCATGGGGCGACGCGCTGTTCGGCGGCGCGGGCGATGACTTCATCAACGGCGGTTTTGGCTTTGACCGGGTCAACGGCGGATCGGGGGCCGATAAGTTCTACCACCAAGGCGTGATCGGACATGGCGACGACTGGATTCAGGACTATAGCGCCGCCGATGGCGATGTGCTGATGTTCGGCGGCGGCGCGGCAACCAGGGATGATTTCCTCGTCCAGCGCGCCAGCACCGCCGGGGCCGGGGATGCCACCGTGCAAGAGGTGTTTGTCACCTATATCCCGACGGCTGATATTCTTTGGGCGCTGATCGACGGCGATGGCCAAAGCCAGATCAATGTTCTGGCGGCGGGACAGGTCTTTGATTTGCTTGCCTGATAAACACCGGGCGCCCGCGATGGGCGCCCGTTTCACGTAGGGCCAAAACCTTAGCGGCATTCAAAGGTTGACCCACCGCCTTCACAGGCACAGACTATTCGATAGATTTTCAATGCATTTTTATCGAGGTCATTATGTCACCGAACCTCAATTTATACGTGGCGTCGGTCGACGTCTTGCAAGACAAACTTGGCACCCAGAAAAAGGGGCTTGAGGCGGTCAAATCCAGCCTGAGCGTGCTGGGCAATTTCGTCGATGCCGTCAAACGCGCGGCCAAGGATGCCGACGAGGTTAAGCTTGTTGCCAATGATCTGCGCTATGTCGCCAAGATCATGAAGCTGTTCCCGCCCTCAAAAGCCCTGGGGACAACGCTGGACAAGTTGTTGGATCAGGTCGCCGATAAGGCGGATGAGATCTCGAAACTGCTGAAATCGCATAGCACCAAGCTGGATGTCTTCGGCAAGGCGATATCCGTGGCCAAGCTGACGACCCAAGGGTTTCTGGCCGATGTGCTGAACGATCTGGGCGATCTGAACGCGACTGAGGCCAGCCTGAAAGACCTGCAAGCCGCCATCGCCGAAGACCCCGCCGGGCTGGACCCGAAGACGCAAGCAGGCATCGCCGCGATGGAGGCAGTCTTTGCCGAACTTATCGCCAAGTTTCCCGAACAAGCCTTGGAGGAGGCGACATCGGCGGTTCAGTCCATGGAAACCGCGCTGGCCCCTTATGGCGCCATGGCGGCGTCGATGTCGGAGGTGCTGGGCGGGCTGGGCGCGGTCAATGGCATGTTGTCGGGCATTGGCGATCCGCTGTCCAAGGTAACCGACGCGCTGGACCCTCTGCTTTGGGTTCTGGACAAGGCCGATGCGGTGATCGACGCGGTGGTTGGCCCGGTGCTGGACCCGATCATGGATGCCATCGGCATTGATAAGCTGCTGGACCATGTTGATAAACTGATCGGTGGGGCCTTCCCTGACATCGCGCTGCTGGATCCGCTGAACGGCATGTCGGCGGATTTTCCGACGATCTTCGGGTCTGAGCCGGATTTCGAACAGCCGATGACCACACGGATCAAAGCCGCCTATGGCGCGCGCGACGATCTGCCCGGCACCGATCCCAAGGCGTTTCTGGCCTCGCGGCTGTTTGGCGAAAAGGGCTTTATCGCCGAGCTACTGAACACTGATGGGCACACCGGCACCGATGTGATGCTGGGCCGAAATGACCTGATCTTTTGGCGGTCTGACCTGTCGGGCAACGCGGGCAGCGATGTGCTGTCTGCCGGGATCGGGGATGACACGCTGACCGGCGGTCTGAATGACGACATCTTCATCAATGCCAGCGGCGATGATTCCATCCTTGGTGGTGCTGGGTTCGATGCGCTGTTCACGCTGGCCCCGTTGTCGGAATTCAGCTTTCAGGCCGAAACCAAGGGCAGCGGCACGACCGAGGAAAAGATCCTTTATCTGACCCATCTTGGCGGGCTTCTGGGCCTTGGGAATTTTGGCGCTGACACGATTTCGAACGTGGAAAGTTTCGTGTTTGGCCAGACCGTTGTGACCTACGATCAGCTTTCGACCGCGCTGGTGGTTGACTATGCCCAGTCCAATGAACGCAACGGCACGCCTGATGGTGATCTGATAATCGGCGGCGATCAGGCGGATATTCTGCGCGGGCTTGGGGGCGATGACATTCTGATTGCCTCGGCCGGGGGCGATACATTGGATGGCGGGTCCGGCACCGATACCGTGGACTATAGCGGCTATCCCGGCGGGGCGGTGCGCGCGGCGCTGTCCGCCGCCGATCAAGCACGTCTGGGCAATATGTCGGACGAACTGAGCGGCATCGAAAACCTGCTTGGCTCGCAATATGATGACCTGTTGGTGGGCGACCATCAAGACAACCGCCTGAATGGCGGGCGCGGCGCAGATACCATTGCCGGGCAAGCGGGTGCTGATGTTCTGGTGCTGGGACGCGGGGATGCCAACTATGTCATCGGCGGCACGGGTCACGATACGATCGAGGCCGCTTTCGGCCAGACCCGCGCCTTGGCGGGAACGGGCAACGATCGCTATGTTTTTGGCGACCAGAACGCGGCGGACCTGATCTTCTATGCGCTGCGCGACACGCCCTTGCTGGGCGGTGTGTCGGCCACGTCGCTTTCGGCTTTGACCAATGCCGATCCGTCGAACGAAATCCCGTATCGCATCGTCTATTCCGGTAATCAGACCGCTACGGCAACCGTCAAGAAATACAGCCAATCCGGCGTCTTGGTGGGGACGGATAGCGTACAATCCAACGCGGGCAATATCATTGGCACGGACCGGAATGATGCCTTCACCCTTGGCCCCTATTTCGCGCTGTTCGATGGCGGCGCGGGGCATGATAGCTTTACCGGCAGCACCTACAACCTGCGTGACCGCACGCCCGATAGCTTGGATGTGCCCGAGGGCCTTCGGGCCTTTGGCGGCGCGGGGTCGGATACGTTCACCACCTACACGACCGAAGAAAGCTTTGTCGGCGGGTCAGGCAATGACCGCTATGTGTTTCTTGAGGATCGCGACGCCCCGTCTGATCTGTCTGCCCCGACCGATGACCGTCAGGTGTCATACTTCTTTGGCGGCGACGCACCCACCAGCTTTGGCCAGATGACCGGCACCTATGATGCCGAATTGGACCGCATGGTCTATGCCCCCACCGCCCTAGGCAGTTTCGACGCCGGGGCGCTGGCCGATGATGGGGTTGATACGCTCGATCTGTCACACGCGGTGCGCTACTGGCTGATTGACATGCCGAACGGGTTGGCGACGTCCAAGGATTACATCGGCCCGGATGGAATCGCGCCCTTTGGGGCGACCGACAACCGGATCCGGTTCTTTGGCGTCGAGACCGTGCTGACCGGCCCAATGAACGATTGGCTGGTGCATGGCGATACCAACCTGATCTTCTGGGCAGGCGAAGGGCGCGACACGATCCTGCCCGGCTTGAACGGCGGGCTTGGCAATCTAGAGGCGCATGGCGGACAGGGCGACGACAGTTTTACAGCCGGGCTGGGCGTGGACACGCTCTATGGCGATGCCGGCAATGACTTTCTGCGCAACGATGGCAACCAATCCAATCAGGCGCTTCAGCGCGAACACCTTTATGGCGGGGACGGCAATGATTTCCTGACCGTCGGCAGCTCGGCCCGCAACTACAGCGGTGTGCTGACCGATTTCCACGGCGGCGCGGGGCAGGATTTCGGTGAATTCTACCTTGGCAGCAGCGACGCCATTCAGGTGTTCATCGGCGATGGCACCTATGATCTGAACGGGTTTGGCGGGGCCTTTGACGGGATGGAGGGCGTGATCATCCACGATGCCACCGCCCTGATCAGCGGCGCGGCCAATGCCGATGCCGTCCAGACCGGCGATGGCGACGACACGCTGTATGGCGCGGGCGGCAATGACATCCTTGTGTCGGGCAAAGGAGTCGACCGGCTGTTCGGCGGTGAAGGCAATGACATCCTCGCGCCGGGGCCGGGCAGCGGCTACGTCGACGGCGGACCGGGCACCGATACGCTGATGCTGCACGGGCGGTTGGATTACATCGCCGGGCAGGGCGTGTCTTTGCGCGACTCGCTGCGGAACTCGGAAAACTGGCTTCTGGACCTTGGAACTGCCTCGCTGACCTCGGGCAGTGATCGCGTCAACTATTCCCGGATCGAACGGTTCGTCGGGGGTTGGGGCGATGACACAATGATCGGCGCCTACACCAATGACTATTTCGACGGCCACGGTGGCGACGATTCACTTGACGGAAGCTCGGGCCACGACACGTTGATTGCCGGTGCGGGCGATGACACGCTCAAAGGCGGCATTGGCGATGACGTATTGGCAATGGGCACCGGGTATGACCAATTTTTCGGCGGTCCGGGCTTTGACACGTTGCAGGCCGATGGCGCGATGGACGATGTCGTGCTGCGCGGTCTGATGGGGCAGATCACAGGATCCGTCACCACCGCCTATGAGGTCGCGCCGGGCGTTGGCATTTACACCTATGTCACCGAAATCGCCGCAACCACGTTCGACGGCATCGAAGGCTTCGTCCTGTCGCGTGGCAACGATGATGGCGAAGGATCGGAATACAGCGAAACGATCTCGGGCGGGCTTGGCGATGACACGCTGCGGGGCCTCGGCGGTGGCGATACCCTGCTGGGCGGTGAGGGCGATGACCTGCTGATCGGCGGCGGCATCAGTGATCTGCCGCGCATGGTGCGCATTGACCAAAGCAGCGGGCTCAGCGGGTTGCGGATCGATGCCTTCGACCAGATGCCGACCCAATCCCTGACGGTTGAAATGATGGTTCAGGCCGAACCGCCCGTTCAGAAATACACGTTGATGTCCTATGCGGTTGCCGGGTCGACAAATGAGTTCACGATTATAGTAGACCCAAGCCGCACTTGGCTTGAGGTGATCGTCAACGGCAAGTCCAACGTGACCGGGGTGTCCTTCTTTGATCTTTATGACAGCCCGCATCGCCTGTCGGTCACGTGGTCCTCGTCGGGGTTGATCGCCATTTAATTCGACGGTGACAAGAAATGGTCAGCCACGGGGCTTGCCAATGCGACTGGGCCAATCTCCTCGGGCGGGGTGCTGATTTTCGGACAGGATCAAGACGGCACCACCCCCGGCGGCGGTTTTGATGCCGCGCAGGCCTTTACCGGCACGATGGGCGATATCCGCCTGTACAATGGTGTCCGAAACGAGGTGGATATCATCACCACCCAATGGCTGAACGGCGGCACAGGCGATAGCTTGGTGGCCAACTGGCAGTTCGAAGGCGACACACTTGCCCAGCAAACGGCCACCGGCGCCGCGCCCCTGACCGGCTTCGGCTCGGTCACGGTGCAGGACAAGCGCACTGGCGGCGTTGATACGTCAGATTATCTGGACGGCGGTGATGGCAATGACACGCTTTATGGCAATGCTTGGTCTGACACGCTGATTGGCGGTGATGGCGACGATCAGCTTTATGGCGGCGATGGTACGGGGGATCTGCGCGACGTGCTGTATGGCGGCGCGGGGAATGACACGCTGGATGGCAGCTACGGCAATGACGAATTGCGCGGAGACGCGGGCGATGATGTGCTGCAAGGCGGAGCCGGGCAGGACACGCTGATTGGCGGCACCGGCCATGATCGCCTGACCGGCGGTTCCGGGCCAGATGACCTGGGCGATGAGCTTTATGGTCAGGATGGCAACGACACGCTGGATGGCGGCGCGGGCAATGACACCATGTACGGCGGCGAAGGCAACGACCATATGTCGGGGGGCGGCACTGGCAATGACAGCATGACCGGCGGCGCGGGCAACGATACGCTTTACGGCAACGCGGGCTATGACACGATGATCGGCGGCGATGGCAACGACCTGCTGGTCGGGGGCACTGAAGCGGGCGATCTGCGCGACGATCTCTACGGCGGAAATGGCGATGACACGCTGGACGGCGGCTATGGCAATGACCAGCTACGCGGCGACGCGGGCCGGGATGAGATCACGGGCGGCTTTGGCGAAGACACGATCATTGGCGGCACCGGCAATGACACGCTGACCGGGCAGGCGTTTTCAGACCTGATCTTTGGCGGCGATGGCGACGATTTCATCAACGGCGGGTTTGGCTTTGATCGGGTGAATGGCGGGGCCGGGGCCGATGCCTTCTATCATCTGGGCGTGGCCGCGCACGGGGCCGATTGGGTGCAGGATTACGACGCGGCCCAAGGTGATGTGCTGCAATTTGGCGGGGCGGCGACGCGCGACCAGTTCCAGATCAATCTGGCCAGCACAGCCAATGCGGGCGGCGCGGCGCAAGAGGCGTTCATCGTCTACAAACCCGATGGGCGGGTCGTCTGGGCCTTGGTCGATGGCGGTGCGCAGGATCAAATCCTACTGCAACTGGGGCAGAGCACGTTTGATCTTATGTCATAAAGGTTTGGTGTCGAAGCGATAATTCTAACCCTACAGGGATGCGCTGATTATTATTTCACAGTTTCATGAAATTGTGAAATAAGGCGCTTAAGCTGAGCCCATGCCGGATTCGGCAGGACGCAAGAGGTTTGCCGTGGACGCGCATCTGACCAAACTCAGCACCTTGGCCCACGAAGGGCGCATGTCGGTGTTCCGCCTGCTGGTGCGGCGCTACCCCGATGCTGTGGCTGCGGGGCAATTGGCGGCAGCACTGGGGATCAAGCCCAGCACCCTGTCGATGCATCTGTCGGCTTTGGCCTCGGCCGGGCTGATCGAGGCGCAGCGCAGCGGCACCTCGCGGCTCTATCGTATGGACATGGCCGGGTCCGAGGATCTGGCCCGCTATATGTTCGCCGATTGCTGGAAAGGGCGGCCATTGCTTGGCCCGGCCAAGCCTGCCCAGACCCATTGGAATGTTCTGTTTCTGTGCACCGGAAACTCCGCCCGGTCGCTCATGGCCGAGGCGCTGCTGCGCGATCTGGGGCGGGGTCGATTCAGCGCCTATTCGGCTGGCACCCACCCGTTTGGCCAGCCCAATCCACGCACCATCGCCCTGTTGCAGGGCAAGGGGCATGACACATCCTTTCTGGCGTCCAAGCAAAGCACCCTGTTCCAAGGGCCAGACGCGCCGCACATGGATTTCGTCTTTACCGTCTGCGATCAGGCCGCCAACGAAGATTGCCCGGCTTGGGATGGCCAGCCGATCAGCGCCCATTGGGGCCTGCCCGATCCGGTCAAGGCCACGGGGTCGGACGCCGAAATCAGCCTTGTTTTTCAACGCACCTACGGGGTTCTGCGCAACCGCATCGCGGCTTTTGCGGCCCTGCCAATCGAAACGCTAGACCGCATTTCGCTGCAAGCGGCGGTCGATGATTTGGCCCATATGGGCAAAGGGGACATGACATGACAACATATGCACTCAACGGCCTTGGCCGGATGGGCAAGCTGGCGCTGCGCCCGCTGCTGGAAAGCGGCGCGACGGTGAAATTCATCAACGACGCAGTGGGCGATGCCGCGATGCATGCGCATCTGCTGGAGTTCGACACCGTGCATGGCCGCTGGCCCGCCGAATTCGCCGTCGAAGGCAATGATATCCTGATCGACGGCACGCGTATCCCCGTGTGCACGACTAAGTCGATTGCCGATCTGCCGCTGGACGGTGTGGATGTGGTGATTGACTGTACCGGCGTATTCAAAACCGCCGAAAAGCTTCAGCCCTATTTCGATGCGGGCGTGAAGAAGGTGGTGGTGTCTGCCCCCGTTAAGGAGGATGAGGTTGCTAATATCGTGTACGGGGTCAACGACGATACCTACGATCCTGCCAAGCATCGCATTGTCACGGCGGCATCCTGCACGACCAACTGCCTTGCGCCCGTGGTCAAGGTGCTGATCGAAACCTTCGGCATCAAGCACGGCTCGATGACCACGATCCATGACGTGACCAACACGCAAACCATCGTGGACCGTCCCGCCAAGGATCTGCGGCGCGCGCGCTCGGCCCTCAATTCGCTGATCCCGACAACGACCGGTTCGGCCACGGCGATCACGTTGATTTACCCGCAGCTCAAGGGCAAGCTGAACGGCCACGCGGTGCGGGTGCCGTTGCTCAATGCCTCGCTGACCGATTGCGTGTTCGAGCTGGAGCGTGAGACGACAGCAGAAGAGATCAACGAAGCATTCAAAGCCGCCTCGGAAGGGGCGCTGAGGGGCATTCTGGGCTATGAAACCCGCCCGCTGGTGTCCTGCGATTACACAAACGACCCGCGCAGCACGATCATTGATGCGCCCTCGACCATGGTGATCAACGGCACGCAGGCGAAAATCTATGCGTGGTATGACAACGAATGGGGTTATGCCAACCGCTTGGTGGACGTGGCCCGCATGGTCGGAGCCTCGCTGTGAGCAAACCTCAGGGCCTTGCGGCCTACATCGCCGTCACAGCGGCCTATTGGGCCTTTATGCTGACCGATGGCGCCTTGCGGATGCTGGTGCTGCTGCACTTCCACACGCTGGGCTATTCGGCGGTGCAACTGGCCTATCTGTTTGTGCTGTACGAAATCGCGGGCGTTCTGACCAACCTGTCGGCGGGTTGGATCGCGGCGCGGTTTGGCCTGACCAGCACGCTCTATGCGGGGCTATCGCTGCAAGTGGTGGCGCTGTTGGCGCTGACGCAGCTTGACCCCGAATGGGCGATTGGTGCCTCGGTCGCATATGTGATGGTCGTGCAGGGCGCGTCGGGCGTGGCCAAAGACCTTGCCAAGATGAGCGCGAAAAGCGCGGTCAAGCTGCTGGCCCCCAAGGGGCAGGGCGGGCTGTTCAAATGGGTGGCCGTGCTGACGGGATCGAAGAACGCGGTTAAGGGGCTTGGCTTTCTGCTGGGCGCGGCACTGCTGGCGCTGGCCGGGTTCAACGCGGCAGTTCTGGGCATGGCGGGCGTGCTTGCGGTGATCCTGATCGCCGTCGCGCTGCGCATGCCTTCGGGCCTGCCTGCCGGACGCAAAGACGCCAAATTCCACGAGGTGTTTTCCAAGAACGCCAATATCAACTGGCTGAGCTTTGCGCGGGTGTTTCTGTTTGGCGCGCGGGACGTGTGGTTTGTGGTCGGCATTCCGGTTTATTTCTACGCCGTGCTGTCGGACGGCACGGAAGAGGGCAACCGCGCGGCCTTTTTCCTGATCGGCAGCTTCATGGCCGTCTGGATCATCCTTTACGGGCTGGTTCAGGGCATGGCCCCGCGCATCCTTGGCGCGAAATCACGTCCCGAAGGCGCGATCATCGCCGATGCCCGCCGTTGGGCCGCGATGCTGGCCGTGGTTCCGGCGCTGCTGGCGGCGCTGGTCTGGTGGGCCGGTGCGCCGCAGCTTTGGCTGACGGTCACACTGGTTGCGGGGCTTTTGGTGTTCGGGGCGCTGTTTGCCGTGAACTCATCGCTGCATTCCTACCTGATCCTTGCCTTCACCAGCGAGGACCGGGTCAGCATGGATGTTGGGTTCTACTACATGGCCAATGCGGCGGGGCGGCTGCTCGGCACGGTGCTGTCTGGTCTCAGCTACCAAATCGGCGGGGTTGCGGCGTGTCTGGCTGTGGCTGCGGTGATGCTGGGCCTCAGTGCAATCGGGGCGGGGCGATTGCGTCAAACCCCTCTCGCCCCGCAAGGCTGATCGCGCTATTGCTATAGCATGAGCGAGACAGGTTTTCTGGGAATCGATTGCGGTGGCACGAACTGCCGGGTGGCCTATGCCAAGGCCGGTCGGCGCGTGGACTACATCGGCAACGGGGCGAATTTCACCACCGACCCCGATGGCTGCGCGGAGGCGATTGTCGAAGCCTGTCAGGGACTGGCCGACAAGGCCGGGATCGCCCTTTCCGAACTCTGCGATGCCTACGCCTATCTGGGCGTTGCCGGGATCGTGACGGACATAGACGCCGCCGCGTTGTCCCGCGCCTTGCCCTTCCGCCGATGCAAGGTCGAAGACGACCGGAGCGCCATGGCGGTCGGGGCGCTGGGCGACAAAGACGGGTTTGTCGTCGGTCTTGGTACCGGGTCTTTCGTGCTGCGCCGCGCCGGTTTGCGGATTGATGGCATCGGCGGCTGGGGCCTGATCCTTGGGGATGAGGCATCGGCGGCATGGCTGGGCCGTGGGCTGTTGTCGCGCAGTCTACAGGCGCAGGACGGGCTGTTGCCGCACACCGCGCTGACCCGTGCGATCTTGGATGAATTTGGCGGCGCGGCGGCAATCGTTCGCTTTGCCCGCACAGCGCACCCGCGCGAATTTGGGCGTTTGGCCAAAGGCCTGTCCGGCGCAGCTGTGGCGGGGGATGGCACTGCGAAGGCGCTGATGCAAGAGGGCGCAACTTGGATCGGGCGCGGCCTTAGGGCGCTTGGCTGGCAAGCCGGCGGACGGGTGGTTTTGCCCGGCGATCTGGGTGCGGCCTATGTGCCGTTCCTGCGCGATGAGGTGCAGGGCTGCGTGACGCCTGCCAATGGACCGGCGGTTGAAGGCGCATTGGCCTTGGCCCGGCAGCACGCATCGGCATGACCCTATTCCTAACCGCAGATCAGGTGTTCGACGGCACATCGCTGCGTCCCCGCGCCGTGGTCGAACTGACCGGGGATGAGGTCGTCGCCGTACATGACGCGCCGCCTGAGGGCGCATCGGTTCAGGATCTGGGCGCGGGCATTTTGGCCCCCGGCTTTGTCGATCTACAGGTCAACGGCGGGGGCGGTGTGCTGCTGGGCGACCGAACAGATGCCGCGGCGCTGCGGTTGATGATCGACACCCATGCAGGGCTTGGCGCGACGACGATCCTGCCGACGCTGATTACCAACACGCCCGAGGTCACCCGCGCCGTACTGGACGCCGCTATTGAGTTGACCGCCCAAGATCCGCGCTTTGCGGGCGCGCATCTGGAAGGCCCGCATCTGTCGATCGCCCGCAAAGGCGCGCATGACGGGGCGCTGATCCGCGCCATGACGGATGAAGACCTGACCGCGCTATGCGATGCGGCGCAGCGGCTGCGGGTGCTAAAGGTCACACTCGCGCCGGAAAGCGTGCGGCCCGATCAGGTGGCCACACTGACCAAGGCGGGCGCGCTTGTGTCGCTGGGCCATAGCGATGCCGATTCCGGGGCCTGCGCTGCGCTGGTTCAGGCGGGTGCGCGCTGCGTGACCCATCTGTTCAACGCTATGTCACAAATGACTGGTCGCGCGCCGGGGCTGGTTGGAACCGCGCTGAATGATGGGCGCTTGCATACCGGGCTGATCGCCGACGGGGTGCATGTGGACCCGGCAATGATCGCGCTGGCGCTGCGGGCCAAACAGGGGCCGGGGCGGCTGTTTCTGGTCAGCGATAGCATGGCAGTCGCCGGTACGGACGCCGCCGCATTCACCCTCGGCGGGCGGGACATCCTGCGCCGCGATGGGCGGCTGACGCTGGCGGATGGCACTTTGGCCGGGGCGGATTTAAGCATGGACCGGGCGCTTCAAGTCATGGTGCAGGATGTGGGCTGCCCGCTGGAGGAGGCGCTGCAAATGGCAACCTCGGTGCCCGGCGATTTGATCGGATCAAAGGCAGGGCGTTTTATGGCAGGCGCACCTGCCGATATGGTGCACCTGACCAATGATTTTCGCCTGAACGCCGTCTGGAAAAACGGCGTTCGGATCTAGTTCATATCTTCCAGTAAACGCCCATGTTTGCGTGTTTGAACAAGCACATCGCCAAAGGTTTTCATCCCGCGCGCTTCCAGCATGGGCAGCATGCGCACCAGAACTTCGGCGGTGGCCTGCGCATCCCCCAGCGCGGTATGGCGAAGCTGCGGCGGGATGGTGATATCGAGCCGGTCGCAAAGCGAATCCAGCGTATGGGTTTCCGACGCGCCAAACAGGACCGCCGACAACAGCACCGTATCCAGGATCGGATGATCCCAGACCACACCCATATCACGGGCGTGGCGGCGTAGAAAAGCCATATCGAACGGGGCGTTATGGGCCACAATGACAGCATTTCGCGAAAAGATGTGAAAGCTCATCCCGGCCTCAGCGATACGCGGCTTGCCTTTGACCATCGCATCGGTCACGCCATGCACCTTAGTGCTGGAGGGCGGGATCGGCATGCCGGGATCGACCAGTTGGTCGATGCTTTCGCCAGTCACGATCCGGCCATTGATCACCCGCACGGCCCCGATCTGAACGATTTCGTCCTTATGCGGCAAAAGCCCTGTGGTTTCAGTGTCGAAGACCACATAGCTCAGGTCGCGCAGGGGGGTATCCTCTAGCGCGCGGCCGGGTTTTTGATCCAGCAGGTCGAAGTCATAGACGATGGGCCGGGCCGCATCGGGGCTGATCCGGGCCATGGCATCGTCGATCACCATCAGATAGCCACCGCCATCCATCGGCTTTAGTCGCGCGGAATAGCTTTGGCGGCCATCGGCGCTTTGTGCTTCCAAGCTGACCTCAAGCCCGGATTTGTTCATTTTGCTGCGGGCAGCGGATAGGCTTTGGGCGTTGAAATAGTCGTAGATTGAGGCGTTTAGGCGCGGTACGTGAACCTGCGCCAGAACCTCGGCGGCTTGTCCATCGTACAGAACGATCTGGTCGTTCTGGCTGACCAATATAGTGGCCACGGGGATTTCCGTCAGCAGCGCCGTCAGTTGCGCCTTTTCCCGCGCCAGCCGGGCGGTTTCGGTGGCAACGACCTGCGCGGTCGACATGGCGCTTTCGTTCAATTGCCGCGCCACCGCATCGGCGGCGGGGGCCAGATCGCCCAAGTAGCGGGCGGCATGGGTGTTGACCGATTTGTCCACCTGCGCATGGGCGCGGGTCCGCATTTCCGAGGCCAAACGCTCAATCGGTTTGGCGACGTTTTCATCGAACAACAGCCAGATGCCCGCCGTCAGTCCGACGATCAGAAAGCTGGACAGGATGCCCGCAAAGACAAACCCATTGGTCGCGCCCGATCCGGCCACCCGGCCATGACCCACATAAAGCGCGGCCCAAACCACGACGATCGACCCGGCGGCCAGCAGGATGAAGAACAAAAAGATGCGAAGGCGCAGGCTGAGGCTAGACAGTGTCATCACGCGCCCCCTTTGCAGGCGGTGGTGACGATGGCGTCATCGGCAGGCACCTGTTGCCAGACCGGCTTGGCGTTGGTTTCGCCCGGTTCAGCCCGTTCGCCGGTTTCGCAATTGACCAGGATCATCACCGATTTCGGAGTGGTCCAGCGGTCATACAAATAAAGCGGCACCTCTTTGATTGCGGCGCTGCCCATCAGGGCCTGCGTGTTCGCCCGATCCTGCGCCACGAAGCGGTCGACATAAGGCCAGACATAGGTCCAAGGGCGGTACATCGCGCGGTTTTCCACCGGATGCACGACGACAGTGCCTTCGGGCAGGGCCGCCTGAGCGCGGGCATACCAGCCGTATTCGTTGAACACGGTCACGCCGAGCATGGTTAAACCGGCGGCGACAGGCGTCACCCAGCGCGGCAAACGGCGGCCCGTCAGACGGTTCAGGCCAATGGCGATGCCAGCCGCGCCAACCCCGGCGATGACCACCGCAAGCAATTCGAACAGCATGTTTCCTCCTCCCCCTTATTCGGCCTGCTTATCCAAGCATGCCTCGGCCGTGGCCGATAGATGATTGCAGCGTCTTTACCACGACGAAAGCGTCACGCAGATGACTTCTGTCAAAATCTGACAGGTCTGCGGGCGCAAGGTAATTGTCAGGCGCTTTGCCAGCTTTGATTTGCGTGGCTTGATGCTCCAATCGCGCCTCTGCGATCAAGTCATAGGCATCCAGCAAATCACGCCCGCCCGTTGTGCTTAGAACACCTGCGGTGATCGCAGCCTCAAGGCGGGCGCGGGTGTTCACCTCGGTCAGGCGGCCTTGCAGCGCATAGACCCGGCCCAGATCGACGACGGGCACGACGCCGTTGTGCTTCAGATCCAGCTGGTTTTTGTGTTCGCCCGATTTGATCGTGGCAAAGCCGCGCAGCAGCCCCAAAGGCGGCGTGTGTTTCAGCGAATTTCCCACCATATGCGCAACGAAGATCGAGTTTTTCGACGCGGCCTTGAGCGTGGTTTCCTGCAAATCCTCAAACAGGCCGACCGCGCCGCCGATGGGACGCAGGTCAAACATGACCGAGGCCAGCATCTGCGCTTCGGGGTCGGGCTTGTTGATCCAGCGGTCGAAATAGTCACGCCAAACGCGCACCGGTTGGCACCAGCGGTCGGCGGTCGCCATCATATCGCCGGGGCAATAGACGTAGCCACAGGTGTTCAGGCCATCGCAGACGAATTTCGCCAGCTTGCGGAAATAAGGCATGTCGCCCGGCGTGACGTCATCCGACAGCATCAAACAGTTGTCTTGGTCCGACACACCAGTCTGCTCTTGGCGGCCTTGGCTGCCGCAGGCCAACCACAGATACGGGACAGGGGGCGCGCCGAACTGCGCCTCGGCCAAGGCCAGCAGGCGACGGGTGCAAGTATCGGCAATATCGGTGATCAGGCGGGTTACGACCTCATGCCGGCTACCACCTGCCACAAGTTGCACCAGCAGTTTGGGAATGCGGGCGGTGACGCGGGCCATCGCCTCGGCGTCATTGGCATGGGCGATTTCCGACACCAGCTCGGCCGAGGATACGGCCTGAAAGCGCGTCAGGTCGGTTTGCGTGACGATGCCCACCAGAATGCCGTTCTCGGTCACGGGGACGTGGCCGATGCGGTGTTCCATCATCGCGTGCAACACGTCCGAGCCGATGGCCGACGGGGGCAGGGTAAAGGGGTTGGCCGTCATGATCCGGGCGACGGGGGTGCTTAGGGGCAGGCCATCGCCAACAACCCGGCCCGACAGGTCGCGGATGGTTATGATGCCGCGCAGCTCGGCGGCTTCGGTCACACATAGCGACGAGATCCGCGCATCGCGCATCATCCGCGCGGCGGCCTGCACGCTGTCGCCGGGGGCGATGGTCAGGATGTTCTGCGCCATCAGCGTTTCCACGCGGGTCGAGGCCAGATCATTGGTCTTTTCGCGCGGCTTGCGCGACCGGTCAAAGAACTTGGCGGCTGCGTCTTGGGTTTTGATCAGATCGTAGAACTGCGCCTTGGGCAGCAGCAGAATGACGGTATCGGCCATGGCGCGGGCCGAGGTGGCGGCCACGCCGTCGCGGGTCAGGCCGCGTTCGCCGAATGAATTTCGCGGGCCCAAAAGCGATACGGGTACATCGTTTTCGTCGCAGACCTCAACCTCGCCGGTGTGGATCAGATGCAACCCTTCCAGCGGGCTTCCCAGATCGTAGATCATATCGCCAGCGGCAAAGGCGCGGGCCACGAAATGCGGCACCAGCGCGTCCAGCGTTTCGGCCTCCAGCGCATCATAGGGGTGCACGGCGGTCAGGAAACGGCGCAGATCTTCGGATGAAATCGGCATGAAAGCTCCAAAAGGAAAAGAAAAGGTCCCGACCAGTGTGAACCGGGCGGGACCGCGATTTAAGAGGGCGGGCCGTCGCAGGTGGCGGCCCGAACGCCGATCTTAGTGATCGACTGCGGCCCCGGCACCACGCGGAACGCGGATCATTTCAACCAGGTCCTGAATCTCGGCCGGCGGCTCTTCCGACGACTTCGAGACAAAGTAGGCCACGGCGAAGTTGATCAGAGCACCGATCGAACCGAACGAGGTCGATTTGATCGACAGCAGCAGCGGGTCAGCATCGGTGAAGCTGTTGGTGCCCGGCACGAAGAACCAGCCCTTGTGCAGGAAGATATAGACCAGCGTCACACCCAGACCGGCCAGCATGCCAGCCACAGCGCCCTTGTTGTTGATGCGCTTCGAGAAGATGCCCATCATCAGCGCCGGGAAGATCGACGATGCCGCAAGTCCGAAGGCCAGCGCCACGGTTTGCGCGGCAAATCCGGGTGGGTTCAGACCCAGCCACGTTGCCACCGCAATCGCCACACCCATTGCAATACGGGCAGACAGAAGTTCGCCTTTTTCCGAAATGCTTGGGTTGATCTGCGATTTGATCAAGTCGTGCGATACTGCAGACGAGATTGCCATAAGCAGACCAGCCGCCGTCGACAGAGCAGCCGCAAGACCGCCAGCCGCGACCAGGGCGATCACCCAGCTGGGAAGCTGTGCGATTTCCGGGTTGGCCAGGGTGATGATGTCGCGGTTCACGTCGAATTCGTTCTTATCGCCGTCAGCCACATAGTCGATCAGGCCGTCGCCGTTCTTGTCTTCGAACTTCAGCAGACCGGTCTGTTCCCAGTTCTTCACCCAGTCCGGACGCGCTTCGTACGCCAGCGGAGCCGAGGTGGTGCCGTTCGGGTAGACAGTGTCGATCAGGTTCAGACGGGCCATTGCGCCCACAGCCGGAGCCGTCAGGTACAGCAGCGCGATGAAGACCAGCGCCCAACCAGCCGAGGAACGGGCGTCCGACACCTTGGGAACGGTGAAGAAGCGCACGATCACGTGGGGCAGGCCGGCAGTACCGATCATCAGCGACACGGTGAACAGGAACATGTTCAGGGTCGTGTCTTTCTGTTTGGTGTACTCGGCAAAGCCCAGATCGTTCAGCAGACCGTTCAGGGTGGTCAGCAGCGGCTCGCCGGTCGACTTGGCGTCTGCGAACAGACCAAGCGGCGGCAGCGGGTTGCCGGTCAGTTGCAGCGAAATGAAGATCGCCGGGATGGTGTAGGCGATGATCAGAACGACATACTGAGCAACCTGCGTATAGGTGATGCCCTTCATGCCGCCCAGAACGGCGTACATGAACACGATGGCCGCGCCGATGAACAGGCCGGTCGACACTTCCACTTCGAGGAAGCGCGAGAAGGCCACGCCCACACCGGTCATCTGACCGATAACATAGGTCAGCGATGCGGTGATCAGGCAGATAACGGCCACGGTACGGGCGGTCTGGCTGTAGAAACGGTCGCCGATAAACTCAGGCACGGTGAACTTGCCGAACTTACGCAGGTAAGGCGCAAGCAGCATGGCCAGCAGCACGTAGCCACCGGTCCAGCCCATCAGATAGGCCGAAGTGTCGTAGCCGCCAAAGGCGATGATACCGGCCATCGAGATGAACGATGCGGCCGACATCCAGTCCGCGCCGGTTGCCATCCCGTTCAGAACGGGGTGAACGCCGCGGCCGGCTGCGTAGAATTCCGAGGTCGAGCCCGCACGGGCCCAGATTGCGATGCCGATGTAGAGGGCGAAAGTCGCGCCGACCACCAGCAGGTTAAGTGTAAACTGATCCATTGGTCTCTCTTTCCGCTCAGTCGTCGACGCCGTATTCTTTGTCGAGCTTGTTCATCCGCCAGGCGTAGAAGAAGATCAGCGCCAGGAAGACGATGATCGACCCTTGCTGGGCAAACCAGAAGCCCAGGTCGGTGCCGCCAACTGCGATGCCGGAAAGGGCCGGGCGCAGCAGGATGCCGAAGCCGAAAGAAACAACAGCCCAGATCACAAGGCTGATGATGATGATGCGCACGTTTGCGGCCCAATAGGCCTTATCGTCGTGCGAAGATTGGTCCGCCATGGCGGGTCCTCCTCTTCCTCCTGAAAAGCCCCCTTTTTGGGGAGGCGGGGAAAGGCCGCGGCTTACGCCGTGGCCTCCGATACAATCGCGCCAAGCCCGGCGGCGATGTCTTCGATAGCGCCCATTGCGTCGATCCGCTTCAGGGCGCCCTTAGTCGCGTAATAGTCGATCAGCGGCGCGGTCTGGGCGTGATAGGCCTCCAGACGGCTGGCCACGGTTTCGGCATTGTCGTCGGCGCGGCGCTTGAACTCGGTCTGGCCGCATTTGTCGCAAACGCCGTCCTGTTCGGGCTTCTTAAAGCTATCGTGATAGCCTTCGCCGCAGTTGCCGCAGGTGTAGCGGCCCGAAATCCGCGTCACCATCGCCGCGTCATCCACATCAAGGCTGATGGCGGCGTTGATCTTCTGCCCGCTTTCGCCCAGCAGCGTGTCCAGCGCTTTGGCCTGCACGGTTGTGCGGGGGAAGCCGTCAAGGATCACGCCCTTGGCGGTGTCCGCGTCGCCCAGACGGTCGCGCAGAATGGCGATCACGATGTCATCGCTGACAAGATCGCCCGCTTCCATCACGGCTTTGGCTTTCTTCCCGGCCTCGGTGCCTGCGGCCACTGCGGCGCGCAGCAGATCGCCGGTCGACAGTTGCACCAGCCCAAAGCTGTCTTCCAGCATGCGGGCCTGGGTGCCTTTGCCGGCCCCGGGGGGGCCAAGCAAGATCAGTACGGGGGCTGCGGTCATGGTCATATCCTCCATTAGATCAATCCCTTATGCGCGGTTCATTCTGTTATCGATGAGGTCATCGACGACGGAAGGGTCTGCGAGGGTGGAGGTGTCTCCGAGAGCGCCGTAGTCGTTTTCGGCGATTTTGCGCAGGATGCGGCGCATGATTTTGCCCGAG